>JAKLEZ010000011.1 GCA_022711465.1 Planctomycetota bacterium
GTTGCACGTGGTCAGCCAACCGCGTTTGCTCAAGCCCCTCCATCCCGTCGGTCCCCGGCGTCAACCGACCCAACATGTGATCGGCCAAGGGCTCCCTGCACTCGGGCAATCAGGGGGGAGACTTCAGGTCTTCCCCCTTGCGTTTGTCCGGCAATCCGCTAGTTTGGGTGGCGATGCCCGACCGTCGTAACATAGACCGCCACTTGTCGGTGCTGATCGAGGTCGTTCGCCAGATGAGCGAGACCTTCGAGCTGGTTCCGCTGCTGAAAGCGGCGGAGCAGGCGGGGCGGTCCGCGCTGGGATGCGAGCGGGCGACCATCTTCCTCTACGACCCTCAGACCGACGAGCTGCACAGCAAGGTGGCCACCGGTACCGGCGAAATCCGCTTCCCCGCCAAGCTCGGCATCGCGGGCGAAGTGGTCCGCACGAAGTCCGTGGTCGTGGTCCACGACGCTTACGCCGACCCGCGGTTCAACCCGGAGATCGACCGCAAGACCGGTTTTCGCACCCGGAACATGCTTACCCTGCCGCTGGTCGGGCCGGAAGGCGAGGTCATCGGCGCCCTGCAACTGCTGAACAAGGTGCAGGCGCAATTCGACGACCGGGACGAGAACCTGGCTGCCGGGCTCGGTTCACTCATCGGGATCGCCGTCAAGCGTCAGATCCTCCTGGATATGGCCGCGGAGAAGGAACGCCTTGATCACGACCTGAGCATCGCCCGCCAGATCCAGATGGAAATGCTGCCCAAGCAGAAGCCGGTCGTCGAAGGCTTTGATGTGGCCGGCTGGAATCGCCCTGCCGACCAGACCGGCGGCGACTGCTACGGTTTTCTGCCCCTGGACGGCGGCCGGCTGCTATTTCTGATTGCGGATGCGTCCGGCCACGGGATCGGGCCGGCCCTGGTTGTGACCCAATGCCGGGCCATGATCCGGGCCCTGGCCGATCGAGCAGAGGATCCTGCCGCCATCGCCTCCCGGCTGAACAGCCTGCTCTATGAGGACCTGCCCGCCGGCCGGTTCGTCACCGCCTGTTTCGGAATCCTCGACCCCGAACTGCGCCAGGTGAACTACATCAGCGCCGGACACGGTCCGCTGCTCCTCTACCACGCCGCGACCAGCGAGGTCGAGTCCTTCGGGGCCACCGGCTTGCCCATGGCCATCCTGCAGGACAGCGACTATCGGCAAGGCCCACCCATCGAGTTCCAGCCCGGCGACATCTTCTGCCTGCTGACCGACGGGTTCGTCGAGTGGGCCAGGCCGGACGGCGAGCTCTACGGCCCCGCGCGGCTCAACCAACTGCTGGCCGACCACCACCACGAATCGTGTCAGGCGATCATCCAGGCGATTCACGACGACGTGCGCCGCTTCGCCCAAGGTACGCCCCAGGCCGACGATCTGACCGCGGTGCTGATCAAGAGAAGCGAAGCATAGCCGGCGACTCGCATCCGAACGGACTGTCTGCAGTGGCACATTCCAGAACACCCCTTCGCCCGCGAGTCCTGGCCTGAAACCACCCCGCCGTCTGGGAACATTGACTTCGGGCCATCGTCCGAAGGGCGCTCTCGCCAGCCACGATGACCATCGAGCCGTATCACCGCCACATGTTCCGTCGCGCCTTGGCGATCCGTTGCTTCAGGTGACGGCGATACTCACGACGGAAGGCGGGTTCAAAGAGAATCTGCCGGTACTGCTCCAGCAGCTCCGGGCGGTGCTGCCTGAGCACCTGCTGCACGGAAGGCCACACCCCCGAACGCAGGTTGAGCCCGTCCGTCCAGATGCGCCCGACTCGGGCTTCACGGGCCAGACGGAACAGCCGAGCCAGGGCCTCGTCCGTGTCGCTGATTCCCGGAAGCAGCGGTCCGAACATGACCGCTGTTTCCAGCCCCGCCGCTCGAGCCTGCTTGAGCACTTCACATCTGGCGGCCACCGCGGACGCGCCGGGCTCCCAGATCCGGGCCCATGACTCGTCCGGCGTGGTAATCGTCACGCCGACACAGACCTCGCGCCCCTTGAACACATCCAGATCACGCAGCACCAGGTTGCTCTTGGTCAGGACGGTGAGTTGAAAGCCGGCGTCGAGCAGGAGCCGGCAGCACTCCCGGGTCAGTCGATACTCGCGTTCGAGCGGCTGCCACCCGTCACACGCACTGCAGGTAAAGACCGAGCCGGGCTCGAGCCGCCGCAACTGGCGGCTCAGGGCCTGCACGGCGTTGACCTTGACGTCCACGAACGTGCCCCAGGGCTCCTCGTGGGGGTGAAAACGCTGCATGAAGCGGGCATAGCAGTAACCGCAATTGTGGCTGCAGCCGACGTAGCAGTTGAAGGAGTAGTCACCGATATCACAGGTGTTGAGCAGGCTGCGGCACCGGACCTCGCGTATGACCAGCCCGTTCGCTGCAGACCGCCGGGACGGCACAGGCGGGTCGGACGGGTCGAACAACCAGCCCTGGCCGTCCGGAGAGCCCCCTGGATGACCTGCCTTGCTCACAGACGTCCACTCTATCGGCCCATGAAGCCTGCCGCCAGCGTTGACGAGGAGCACGTCTTGTGGTCGCATATCCGCGAAGAGGCGGCCGCAGCGGGCCCCCATGCATGTCTGCCACCAGGCGGCATGTCTTCGGACAGGAGATGCGAATCATGCAGTACCGGCCACTCGGAAAACGCGGCCCAATGGTCTCGACCGTCGGATTCGGCACCTGGGCGATCGGCGGGCGAGACTGGGGCAAGACCGACGACGAGGTCTCGCGCCGCGCCATCCACGAAGCCCTTGATCGCGGAGTGACGCTGCTGGATACGGCCGACGTCTACGGGCACGGCCACTCCGAGGAGCTGATCGGCGGAGTGCTCCGCGAGCGCGGCGAGAGCAAGGTGATCATCGCCACCAAAGCAGGCAATGACTTCTATCACGCCACCCCTGCCGACGACAAGGGCTATGGACCGCTCCGCCAGGTTTACGATCGCCAGTATCTCATCGAGGCGGTGGAGAAAAGCCTGAAGCGACTGAGAGTGGAGACACTCGACATCCTGCAACTCCACAGCCCCGACACCGCACACCTCGAACGCGACGACCCCTGGGACGCTCTCCAGACGCTTAAACGACAGGGCAAGATCCGTTGGGCGGGATGGAGTGTGCAGTCCTTTCAGGAAATCCTGCAGGCTCGCTTCCTGGACCATCACCACGATCTGCTGGACGTGCTCCAGGTGCGATACAACCTGCTCGAGCGAGAGGCCGAGAAGGTGCTGTTCCCCAAGGCCGCCGAGTACGGCACCGGCATCATCGTTCGCATCCCCATCCTGTTCGGCCTGCTCAGCGGCAAGTTCACCCGGCAGTCGGTCTTCGGTGCCGACGATCACCGTCGCTTCAACCTATCGCCGCAGAAACTCGACGACTACCTCGCCCGGCTGGACGGCGTTCGTCCGCTGTTCGACCGCTTCCCTGGCCAGAGCATGGCCCAGGTCAGCCTGCGATTCTGCCTGACGCATCCGGTCTGCCACACGGTCATTCCCGGCGGCAAGACCCCCGAGCAGGTCCGCGAGAACTGCGCCGCATCCGATCTGGGCCCCATCGACCCCGGCGACCTGCCGCACTGACCGCGTCATTCCGCACCTTCACATCCAGACTGCAGGACCGTCTATATGATTGCCCGTTTGGCCTTCAATATCGTGTGGGAGGTACATCATGGCTCGGCTCTGCTGTCTGATCGGCATCATCCTCGTGTCCGCCTCTAGCACCTCCCTTCGCGGGCAAGCCTCCCAGGCGGCACCCGAGACCCAGCCAGCTGAGATCCGGGGAGTGCTTCGAACAGCCGTTTCCGAGGACGGTCTGCATTTCTCCGACAACGGCAGGGTATTTGCCCGGAACGCGACCGCCCCCGACCTCGTCAGGACGCCGAACGGCGATCTGCTGGCGGTCTTCGACGACCTCAGCCGACCGTCCAAACCCGGTGAGCCGATTCTGGTCGTGTCGCGATCGACCGACGACGGCCTAACCTGGTCAGCCCCACGCCCGGCGATCGTCCGAGCCCAGGAGATCAAGAAACTCAGGATCAGCCACGGCGACTTCGTGTTGCTGCCTAACGGCTTGGTAAGACTGTACTTCCATGTCACGGAGCCGAACGCGAAGGACGGCTCGCCCGGCAAGGTCAACTTCATCGGAAGCGCTTTGACCCGCAACGGCCAGGAATACGCCCTTGACCGTCGCATGAAGGTCGGCTGCGAGCCGGGAGCCGATGCCCACCCTGCCGCCATTCGCGTGGGAGCCCAGACCCTGCTCCACGTGCAGAAACGCGAGGAACACGGCAGCCGATCGGCGAAGGCATCCCCGGCCGTGCTGCGCTACACGTCCGCTGACGGCCGGCGGTTCGGGCAGGCCGAGCGGATGCGGGAGCACGGCTTAGCCGGCAACATGGTCACCCTTCGCAACGGCAAGTACGGGTGGTATGTCTCTTCGGGAGAGGATCTCCGTGTTCTGATCTCCACCGACGGGCTGCACTGGCAGACCGAACCGGGGGTGTGCCTCAGATACGCGGTGGATCCGGCGGTTATACAACTGAAGAGCGGCAAGTTCATGATAATCTACTGCGCCCTGCCGGGCAGGGGACTGATGGACACCGGTGAAGGCGCACTGGCCGCGGCTCCGGGCAGGGCCAGCGGTCTCGCCGCCGGTGGCCCGGGTGCGTCCTCCGGCCAGGGAACCCAAGGCGCGACCAGTGACCAACCGAACGACCAGCCCGGCGAGTCGGAGACCGCACCATCCTCTCCGGCCGACGGCACTGTCGTCGACGGCGCGGGCCAGGAGCCGGCGTGGGATCCGTTCACGCAAGCCGACCCGGTTAGCGAACTGGGAGATCCGGCTCAAGCACAGTCCGGTGGTACCGACACCCTGAGCCCCGATGAGTCGTTTGCCCAGAAGCCCGATTTCCAGAACGGGTTCGACTACTGCCAGTGGTGGCTTGACGCCGTCTCCCCCCCGCCCGGCAGCAACGCCTACGAATCGTACGCCTCATTCACGGACACCGATCGATCGGGCCCCGAATGGCAGTTCAAGGACCGGCTTAACGACGGTGGTAGTACCGGACCGCCCACGCCGTGGAACCCAGCCGACCATCCCGACTGGGAGCAGTCCTACCAGGCCTCCCAGAATCTCCTCGCCCAGTTCCGGGCGGCCACGCTCGACCCCAGGCTGCAGTTCTCGTCGGTCACATTCGATCCAAACTCGGGTGACCCCGATAAGCGACTCCTGTTCAACTTCACCCTGCCCTCACTGGCCAGTTTCCGCGCGCTGTCCAAGGCAGTGCTGGCCCAGGGCTGGCGCATGGAGAACGGCCAGGTATCACCGGACAGAGTTCGGGATTCGTGGGAAACGGTTCTGGGCAACGCCAACCATCTTCAGAGCGGTCCGACCCTGATCGAGGGACTGGTCAGCGTCGCAGAGCGAAACTTGGCCGAAAGCGAAGCTCGGTGGGCACTGAGGCAGGGCGTCTTCAGCACGCCCGACCAGATCGCGGCGGCGCTGCGTCTACTCCAGGCGAAGGATGCCGCCACGGTCGACATGTCGCACACGCTTCGCCTGGAACACGCGGGTGCCATGGATGCAATCCAATACACATTCTCGCCTGGCGATGCAAACGGCCAGCCGAAACTGAACATCGAGCGCGCCGACAAACTCCTGGACCTGGCGGGAAAGACCGGCCGGGCAGAGGAGATCCCTCCCCTGACGGCCGACGACGCTCGAGCAGCAGTCGATGCTTTCGACGCATGCTTCCGCGAGATGACCGAGCAATGGCGGACCGGTTACCCCACGGTGCGAAGCGGCGACATCGAAGCCACCGCGGACAAGTATGTCGACACCAACATCATCACCAAGACCTTCCTTCCGAGCCTGGCACGGGTTTACCAGCTGCAGGCCAGGAGTGAAGCTTCCCGGCGAGCCACCCAGCTCTGCTACGAAGCCGCCCTGTTCAACGCCCGCCACGGCCGCTGGCCGGCCTCACTGGATGAGTTGCCCGAAGCTTCCAGGACCCAGGCTCGCACCGATCCGTTCACCGGCTCAGATTTCGGCTATCAACTCGGAGCGGACGGCCCAACCATCTACTCAAAATCGGAAAACGCTGCCGATGACGGCGGCGTGCACTCCAAGAACTGGGCCAACAGTGTCGATAACAGCTCCGACGACTATGTCTTCTGGCCCCCCCAGCCGTAGCGATCGCAGCGAACAAGCAGCTGCGGAAAGACAGTCAGCCGATTGCCAGAACTGCCCGGACACACCCCGGCCGCCAATGGGCGCACACCCCACGCCTGCAGCTACCCCCCCGCCCGATACTTGATGACGTGCACACCCTCGATCGTCACCATCCCTTCGGTGACCATCTCGTCAATGTGCGGCAGCAGGGCATTGATCTTCTCCTCGGTATCGACGATCTCAACCAGCATGGGCAGATCTTCGGACAGCCGCAGAACCTTCGTGGTGTGCAGCCGGCTGTTCGCACCGAATCCCATCGGCCCACGGAGCACGGTCGCCCCGGCCAGGTGCAACTCGCGGGCCTTGAGTACGATCGCTTCGTAGAGCGGTCTGCTGTGCCATCGGTCGCTTTCGCCGATGAAGATCCGCAGCAGCTTGGCTTCGCCTTCCAGCTTCATGGTCGTTACCTCCCTGCCCCCTTCACCGGCGTCACGGCCCTCATACACCCAGCCACTTCTCCGAGAGCCGCATGCCGATCCAGACCGCCGCCAGACTCAGGACCAGACTGCCCAAGATGTTGGCCCCCGCCCAGAGCCACTGACGCTCGTTGACAAGAGAGACCGTCTCCAGACCGAAAGTCGAGAACGTGGTGAAGCCACCGAGGATACCAACCGTGAGAGCAACGCGGTACTCCTCCCGAATGGGAAGGGGGCTGGTGAGTGCGGTGTTGAGCACGCCGATCGCGAGGCATCCCAGTACGTTGACGACCAGCGTCCCTATCGGGAACGTGCCGCCGCTCCAGGCTTGGCACCAGCCGGCCAGCAGGTAGCGCATCACCGAACCCACTCCGCCCCCGGCGGCAATCATCAGGATCTTGACCATCGATGAACCCCTTGGCTGACCTCACCACCCCAACAAGAAGCCCCAACAAGACCTGAGCCTTGCCGGGGCGGACCGATCCTACCGCTCGACTGCCCGGCGGGCAATGATTCCCGGACCGGCCCTTGCCTGAGCCGGTTATGGGAAGTATAATTAAGACAACAAGAGGTTGCGGAGGCAAGGAACGACCGGCGCCGGCCCGGGCCGGGGGCAAACCTGACGGCCACGACGAGCGCCGCGATCCCGCGACTCCGCCGAATCCGGGCCATCCGCGCGCGATTTCAAACCGGAATCGCACCCACCGGGTCCCGGGTTCTCGACGATATCGAACCGGACTTCTCTCCCCTCCTACTCAGTGTGAACCGGGATCGGCGGAAGAGCCGACCCCGGTGCATTTGTACCGGCCCCAGAAGCCACCGAGCCACGCAAACGGCGTGTGCGGGCGAACGACCAGAATCTGCATCCACATTCACACCAATGGTTTAGGGCTATAACGGATCCCATTCAGCCCAGTAGCCAAGGAATCACTTGACAATGACCTACTTATGTAGTACACTAGTAATATAGTGAGATAGACCTATGATTCAATTTGCACTCAGCGGACATAGCGGCGTACCCATCTACCGGCAGATCCAGGATCAGATTCGCTTCGGGGTCTCCTCCGGGCGACTCCAGGCCGGCGAACAACTCCCCACGGTCCGAGCCCTGGCGGTAGAGCTGTCGGTCAACCCCAACACGATCATCAAGGCCTACACGGAACTTGAACGCGAGGGTGTGCTGACCACAGAGCAGGGTACGGGTACCTTCGTAGCTCAGCAGCCGGCTGGCGGGCTCAGCGAAGCCGACCGGCAGGCCAAGCTCGAGTCGCTCTGCGTGGAGTTCCTGGCCCATGCAGGGGGCTACGGCTTCACCGCCCAGGAGGTCAACCGGATGATCCGGCACCTCCTTGAGCAAGGAGGGAGACCATGCTGATCCGACTGGGTTTCTCTTCCGGCCGACAGGGAGCCGGTGACGAGGCTCCGAGAATGCGGGGCCTGACCGTCGAGTTCGCCATCCGACCGGGGGCGGCCAGCCCGACGCAAGGGATCGTGATGCGGAAGCTGCCGGAGCCGGGTCGCTCGCTGGCCATGGTTCCCGGTACGCGTCTGCCGGCCGATCAGCCGACGGCGATCGTTGTGGCGGGAACAACGGACCGGCCAGCGGGTTTGGAGGCCCTTTGTGCGCAGTTTCTGTCGCACGCGAGCAGCTACGGCTTCAGCCCGGAGGAGATTGGAGAGATGGTCAAGCAGCTCTCGAAGGCTGAGGAATGCAGCTGCCGGCAGGCGTTCGAACGTGGAGATTGAGGCAGAGAGGCTCGTTTACAGAGGCAAAGGAGACAACGATGGCACGAACCACTCATCCGGAACTGGCCCTGGAGGCGGAACACAAAAACCGTGAGAAGCAGCGGGCATCCACCTATCTCATCAATGTGGTGATCGCCGTGCTGGTCGGCATCGTCGGGGCGTTGCCCTGGATTACCCTGCCCGGGTCCAGGACGCCGATCGTCGTCATGGATCACCCTTGGCTGCTGACCGGTCCGGCGATCCTGCTGGTGCTGATTGCGCTGTTGGCCGTGCGGATCGCTCTGCAATGGGACCGTGCGGTCATTCTCAGGCTTGGCCGATTCCATCGCCTGGGCGGGCCTGGCGTTTTCTGGCTGGTCCCGATCGTGGACCGCGTCGCCAGGTTGGTGGACATGCGCGTTCGGGCGACGGATTTCCAGGCCGAAAGCACCCTGACGCGTGACACCGTGCCGGTGAACGTGGACGCGATCTGTTTCTGGCACGTCTGGGACGCACAGAAAGCAGTGCTCGAGGTGGAGAGCTACTACCGGGCGATCGTCCTGTCCGCCCAGACGGCCCTGCGGGATACTATCGGGCGCCACACCCTGGCGGAGATGCTCACCGAGCGCGAAGCCCTGGGCAGAGCCCTCCAGGAAGTGATGGACGCCAAGAGCAACCCCTGGGGCATCACTGTCCAGTCAGTCGAAATCCGTGACGTGATCATCCCGCAAGCTCTCGAGGATGCGATGAGCAAGCAGGCCCAGGCTGAACGGGAGCGTCAGGCCCGCATCATCCTCAGCACCGCGGAAACCGAGATCGCCAGCAAGTTCATCGACGCCGCCCGACCCTACCAGGACAACCCCGTGGCCGTTCACCTGCGAGCCATGAACATGCTGTACGAGGGACTCAAGGACAAGGGCTCGATCATCGTGGTACCAAGTTCCGCGGTCGACAGCATGAACCTTGGCGCGATCGGAGGCCTCTCCAACCTGGTCGAACGGAAGAAGGGCGCCGCGTCGCTTCCGGCCGAGTAGCGGCCTGCCGGCTCCAGACCTTCCGACAAAGAAACCGCCCTGCCGTCGTCGCGGATGACGAGGCAGGGCGGTCTGGTTTCAGGGCGTTGCTCGCGGCCGTCGGCCGACGGCAACGAGCCGAGCGCCGTTACTGTTGTCCGCAGGTCGGACTGGCCGGAACGCTCGGTCCGCTGTAGCAGGCCTCGAACGCGTTGAAGTCGTTCATGTCGACCGCGTTGTCCATGTTGCGGTCGAAGCAGAAGCACAGGTCCTTGTTGAACTGCTGCCCCGGGTCGCCCGGTCCGGTGTAGCACAACTGCCAGACACCGAAGTCCGCCTGGTCGACGTCGCCGTCGTCATCGGCGTCGGCGAACGGGGTGTGGCCGCAGCAGAAACCACCGCTCACGCACAGCGGATCATCGCAGTCGATCAGCCCGTTGCAGGAGTTGTCCAGGCCGTCGGTGCAAAGTGCCTGGCTGTCCTGGGGCACCGGAGCACCGGTCGCGACCTTCAGCGTGCAGAGGATCGTACCGTTACTATCGGTCTCGGCGGACCCGCAGTCATCGGTGACCTTGCAGGAGATGACCGCCAGTTGCAGGACCCCATTCTCATACCAGTTGTCGCACTGCTCGACGGTGTAGTCCACGGTGGCCTGATCCGTCCCGATCTCCGTCTTGACGCCTCTGACGGTCTTGTACCACTGGTAGTGGAGCACGCCGGTTCCTGCCGCACTGCAGTAGAAGTGGGCGTTCTTCCCCACGTCCACCTCGACCGGGAAGTACACGGAAAGCCCGGTTGGGTTGCCCTTGACAGTCAGGACTGCCTCCGAACTGGTCACGCTTCCGCACTCGTCGGTCACGACGCACCGGACCTTGGTGCCGCTGTCCGCCGTCTGAACGTTGGGCAGCGTCACCGACGTCCCGGTCGCCGGCGGAACGATGTCCCCGAAGACGCCATCACCGGCCGTGTCCTTCTGCCAGACATAGGACAGCGTGCCCTTGCCGGTGGCAAGAACCGAGAAGGTGGCATCCGTATTCTGGCAGACCGTGGTCGACGCCGGCGCCTGGGCAAAGAAGACGCCAATGCGCAGCGTGGCCAGTCGGCTGACCACCACCCCGTTGGCATCACAGACCTTAGCGCTCACCACTGCTCCGTTGTACGACGCGGCAACGTTGCTGAGCGATAACGTGGCCGTCGTCGCGCCGGCGATAGTTACGCCGTCGCCGTTGGGGCCGTCGCTCAAATCAACGCCATCTTTCTGCCACAGGTAGGTCAGGCCGCTCCCGGTAGCTCCCACGGTCAACGACGCGGAGCCGCTCGGGCAGAACGAGATATCCTGGGGTTGGCTGGTGATCGTCGGCCCGCCCGCACCAGGCTTGTCCAGCACGAAACTGGCGCTGGTCAGGTCCTTATGATTCGGGCCATCCGGCGGTGACCAGACCCTCAGCCACTCCGACGAATTGCAGATCGTATACAGGTTGCCGGCGTCATCGAATGCCACGTCAGCGACCTGGACGTTACCCTCGGCGGCGACGATGTACAACTGAGCGCCGGTCGTCGAGTTATAGATCGGCACGCTGCCTTGATACCGCTTGGAAACCGCAACCCAGCCCTTCGACTCACAGACGCCGACGCCGCGAACATAGGGTTGGTCATTGGGGGTTGTGAAGGTCTCGATCTTCGCGCCAGTTGGATCGTACTTCTCGACGGCCGCGGCTTCGCCGGCCTTGGCACGATAGTTGGTGATGTAGAAGTTGCCGTCCTTGTCGCGGGCGAAGTCATATCCGTAGTACGGCGTCGTGTAGATGAATCGAGTGCCCACGTCCGCCGGCGTCGCCCTGTCTTGGTTCCCTAGTACGTACTTGATCACGCCTCTGTTGTTCGGAGCAGAGGCCCAGTAGTTGGAGTTGAGGCAGCACAGCTCGCGGTTGCCGGCTTCCTTCGAACCGATGGAGAGAAGACTGCTGATCCACTGGCCGATGTCGTGAGCGGCGTCGTCGGTCTCGCCGTAGTGTGTCTGGTTGCTGTAGTCGCCGGCCAGCAATTGGACGACAGAAGACAGATCGGGGGTAAACTCGAACGCAAAGTCGTCGAAGAAGCTGGCCACATAGACGTGACCATCATCCCATCCGATATTCAACCTGAAGGGAGACGAGTAGTTCGTCGTGTCATGTGTCCAGTCGGTCATGGTGCCCGCAGGGTCGACGGCATTCGAGAAGGCAACCTCCGCACCGTCCGCAGAAAGGCAGTAGACACCGTTCTTGGTATTACGACCGAAAGCGGTCAAGCCGGACTCGTCGCCGACGTTGTTCTCGGCGACGTAGATCTTACCGTAGTGGGGGCTGGCCGGGTTTCGGTTGACATCGACGCCCGTGGGGTAGTAGAAGGAGTGCGCGGTGTCGTGGCCACCAATCTCCGACCAGGAAGTATGCCCCTGATCCGCCGCGGTGACGCGGAACGAGTAGGTCTTGTCCATGCCGCTGGGTGCTCGGGTGCCGTCATCCTTGCGGCCGTCCCACTGCCAGGCATGTTTGCCCTTGGCCTGGCGGGCAATGGTCACGGTCCTGATCGCCGTCGAGGAGCTGTCCAGTACCTCGATGGTGACGCCCGGCCGAGTGCCGTCGCCGTTGGCATTTTCGTTGAGGATGTAGGTCACCGTTGCGGTGCCGCATGTGCCGTTCAACGCCGATGCGTCGACGGTCACGCCTGACGGGTACACATTCGCGTACGCCGCGGCCGGCAGCGCGACGAGACACGCCGCGGCCAGAAGCACTGACAGATAGCTCGTGTGACGGTTCATTGGATCTCCAGCTCCTTTCCAGAAAAGAACAGTGAGAAGAATCCTCAACCCGACCGGCTCGTTGCACCTGCGGCGGCAGACACGCTCCGAGCCGCAGACAGGCCGCGCGCCAAAAGTCGAGACCGGAAGCTCAGTATCCCCGCCAACACCCCCTCCTTCTCCTAGAGGTGTTGCCAGCCATTGGCATTTGCATAATACCATAATCGGCCCTTTCTGTCTACCACAAGAGGACCCAAGGACTTGTGAATCAAAGGATTACCAACGCTTATCACCCCCAACGTGATGGCTGATTCGCCGGCGGCCTCGCCCGGATCGCGGCGTGCTGCCGCACCCTCTGACCCACTCGGCGAGGAGTCCTCGCGAGCCCCGACCGAAACCATAAGGCCTGCCCCGGCAATCAATTGGGCGTGATCATGGCTCGCTTCCTCACCCTCGTCTCACCCCGCGTACCCGTCCGCCGTCCCCCTCCATGTGCCGCTCGGTAGATGCACACAACGACCTCGATGATCGTTATTATTGGCCCTCTCTGAACGCCGGGCGATCCGGCTCGAGCAGCCGCCGAACCCACCACCTCGCAAGGCGTCCGGCACGCCGGCGGAGATGATCGGGAGCTGGCATCGCCGCCGCCGCCCTCGCTCACCGGCATCGAGTCCGGGATGAAGAGGTCCGGTGGCGGATCGACGGGTTCCCTGCTAGAGTCTGTGCCCGTGCCAATCGCCGTGCGAGGACTGACGCTGGGGCTGGACGAGCCGGAGGAGCTACTGCTTCAGCGGGCGGCGGTCAGGCTACGCATCGCCACGAGCGACATTCAGGCATGGGCGGTCGTCCGGCGCTCCCTCGACGCGCGGCACAAGGATCGAATCGCCTTCACCTACAACGTCGAGCTGGCCTTGGTCGGTCCGACCAAGCGGGAGAAACACGTCCTCCATCGCCTCCACCGCCCCGACGTGTCCTGGCTGGAGCCGGAAGCCTTATCGGAGCCGGAACCGGGCACTGAGCCGTTGCCCAGCCGCCCGGTCGTCGTAGGATTCGGGCCGGCCGGCATGTTTGCCGCCCTCACGCTGGCCAGGCTCGGCTACCGGCCGCTGGTCGTCGATCGCGGCCAAGACGTCTCCACCCGGCATCGCGACATCATGGTTGATTTCTACCGGGCCCGGCACTTCCATCCGGAGTCGAATCTCTTGTACGGTGAGGGCGGCGCGGGAGCATACTCCGACGGCAAGTTGTACACCCGGGTCAAGGATCCGCGTGTCCAACTCGTACTCGAGACTTTCTACCACCATGGGGCCAAACCGGATGTCCTCATCGACGGCAAGCCGCATATCGGCTCCGACAAGCTGCCCGGCATCTGCCGGCGGGTCCGTCTGCATATCGAGGCCCTCGGCGGCGAGGTTCGCTTCGGAAAGCGACTCGACGACGTGGTCATCGACGACAGCCGATTGACCGGCATCGTCGTCAACGGCGAGACGATCGCCTGTGGCCCAGTCATTCTGGGCATCGGCCACTCGGCCCGCGACACGCTGCGGATGCTTGGACGACGAGGCGTGCGGTTTGAATCCAAGCCATTCCAGGTCGGCGTTCGAATCGAGCACCCCCAATCACTCGTAGACCGCTGGCAGTACGGTCCGATGTGCGGCCACGAGCGTCTGCCGCCGGCCGACTACCAGCTCGTGGCCAAAGGAGCCGCCGACGGGGGCGGGGACGTGTTCAGCTTCTGCATGTGCCCCGGGGGCATGATCCTGCCGACCCATGAGTTGCCCGGGCACCTGTCCACCAACGGCGCGAGCCGTTCGCGACGCAACGGACCGCGGGCCAACAGCGGGCTGGTGGTGACCCTCGACCCACGTATCGTCTGCTCCGCGGCGGCGGATGATCCACTGGCGGCATTTGACTTTCTGCGGGTCATGGAGCGGGCCGCGTTCGAGGCCGCCGGCGGTGACTACCACCTTCCCGCTCAGCGTGCGGCCGACCTCCTGCAGCGAAAAACCTCCGACGGTTGCCTCGAAACCAGCTACCCGCTGGGCGGTCGATGGGTCGATCTGCGCCGAATCCTGCCGGCGTCAATCATCGAACCGGTTGCCCGGGCGATCGAGCAACTGGACCGGCGGCTACCCGGCTTCGCTGGTCCGCATGCCCTGGTCACCGCCCCGGAGAGCCGAGCGAGCAGCCCGGTGCGGATCACACGCGATCCGGCGACTCGCCAGTCAGTCTCGACCTCGAACCTGTACCCCGTCGGTGAGGGCGCGGGCTATGCGGGCGGCATCGTCAGCGCCGCCATCGACGGCCTCAAGAGCGCCGAGGCCGTTATCGCCCGATACGCCCGACCGTGAGAAACGATGCTCCGATGACCGATTCGCTGTCAGACACGTTCCCCCTCCCGGCCCTTCGTGAGACCGCCAGACGTCCCGAAGTCGTCACCGCGCTCCGGAGGTTCTTCGACGAAACCGACCGCCAGATCGCCGGGTATCATCCAACCTGCTGGAATCACGGCCACTGTTGCCAATTCGGGACCTACGGTCACCGCCTGTACGTGACGGCATTGGAGGTCGTGATGTACCTGGCCGGCGGGTACGATCTCCCGGTGATCGAGCAGGACGCCTGCCCCCACGCTCGCGATGGCCGCTGCCAGGCGCGGACCTGTCGCCCCCTCGGCTGCCGCGTCTTCTACTGTGACCCGGCGGCCCGGGAATGGCAGGGTCCGCTCACCGAGGAACGTCTGGCTGTCCTGCGGGACTTGCATGGACAGTTGGGCGTGCCCTATTTTTATGCCGACTGGATGACGGTGCTGCGGGCACTCCAGCGGGACTGAGGCCGGAACGTCACCCATGCATGTGATTCTGATACCGTTGGGGAGTGTCGGGGACATCCATCCGTTCCTGTGGCTGGGGCGTGGCTTGAAGGCCCGCGGCCATCGGGTGACGCTGATCAGCAATGCCTATTTCGAATCCATGAGCCGCGGGGCGGGGCTCGATTTCGAGGCCCTCGGCCCCATCGAGCTGTACCACGAGATCGTCGAGAACCCGGATGGCCGCGATCCGAAGAAATCGGGTAGTCTCTTCCGCGAGAAAGTCCTTCCGTGGCTGATCCGCCCGATGTACGAGATGGTGGCCAGGCACCACGTGCCAGGTGAGACGGTCGTGGTGGCGAACGCCGGGGCCTTCGGGGCCCGTATCGCCCAGGACCACCTGGGCATCCCCCTGGCCACGATCTGCCTGCAGCCGCAAGCCTTCCGCAGCATCCACGAGACGCCGAGGCACCCTGACTGGCCGATCCTCAGCTACCTGCCACGCCGCTGGAAGAAGATGGTGTTTGCCTTCGTCGATCGTTTCTGCATCGACCCGCTGCTCGGGCCGCCGATCAATGCCTTCCGCGTCGAGCTGGGCCTGCCCGCCGTCAGGCATCATCTCGGTCAATGGCTCTTCTCGCCGCAGCGCATCATCGGGCTGTTCCCGCCCTGGCTCGGCCGGCCGCAACCGGACTGGCCGCGGCAGACGCGCTTGACCGGTTTCCCCTTGTACGACGCCGCCGAGGACCAGCCGCTGCCGGCCGGCCTGGCCGAGTTCCTCGACGCCGGCCCCCCGCCGGTGGCGTTCACCATGGGCTCGCCGTTCCGCGACCAGGATCGCTTCTTCCAGGCCTCGGTCGATGCCTGCAGACAGCTTGGCCGGCGCGGGTTGCTGGTCACCCGACACAAGGAACAGGTCCCCGCTGGATTGCCCGACGGGATCCTGCACGTGGAATATGCACCCTACGGCCGGGTATTCCCGCGGGTGGCCCTGGTGGTTCACCACGGGGGCATGGGCACACTCAGTCAGGCGCTGCTCGCAGGCGTACCGCACCTGATCATGCCCATCGCCTACGATCAGCCGGACAACGCCGACCGGTTGACCCGGCTGGGCGTCGCCCTGCCGATCAAGCGAGCCCTGTACACCGCTCACACCGCGGCCGCCGCCATCAGGAAACTGACCGAGTCGCGCGACGTGGCCGCTCGCTGCCGTGAAGTGGCCGCCGAGGTCCGTTCCGCCCATCCGCTCAACGACACGTGCCTCCTCGTGGAGCAGCTGAGGTCGCCGGCCGTGGCTCGATAGCCCCCTCCTCCGTCCGCCTGCCAATCCCTGGTTCAGCCTTCTCGCAGCTTCTCCCGCTGGAGCTGCCAAACGACCGCGGCCGCGAAGTAGATCACCGTCACCAGCATCAGACCGCGTTTGTAGCTTTCCATGTTGTCGTTGTAGATGCGCTCATCGGCCCCCCCGCCGAGGAACACGCGCAGAGCCAAGGCAATGATGGCCGCCAGACTCAGCACCGCGCATCCGCCCGCCACCCACGCGAACCCGGGCAGCCCGCCGGCCGACTTCGCCGCCGCGTCCGGTCGAGCAGCCGGCCCGCCACGCGCTGCGTCGATCGGCTTCTCGACCGGCTCACCCGGAACGGCCTTTGACCCCATGACCGCTGCCAGAAGCACATACAGCCCCGCCGCGATGAACCACCCCGGCAACCAGCGGAAGAACAGATGCACGCCCATAAGTTCCATCGGCGATCTCAAGGCGCCACCGGTGAACTGCTCGATCGGGAAGCAGATCACCAGAACCACCAGCCAAGCGATCAGGGCCGCGGGATTGACGCTCAGCCGGCGCTTCTCCGCCCAGTACTGGCTCAGCCTGAGTTTCGGAAAAAGCCAGTGCTCGACCACGATGATCGCTCCGATCGGCATGAGCATCAGCCCGTAGATGGCCACGAAATCGAGCAGCTTCATGAAGATCGCCGGGAAGAGAGCCACGATCGTGGTGATCCCCCCCGCGGCTACGGTCACCGCCCACCGCGGCCAGTTCGGCGTAATGATCTGCAGGGCCAGCCCCGCCCGGTAGATCGTCGGATTCGCCGTCGTCCAGCCGGCCAGCAGCACGCAGATCAGTCCCGCGGCTCCCGCCGCCCGGTTGGCCATCTCACCGGGGTTGAGCTGACTGCCCAGCACGGCGCCCATGATCCCAGCACAGATCCAGGCACAGAAGTGCCCAAGGTACATCCCGAACGCCGAGTAGAAGCCGTAACTCCAGTGCCGGGCGTACCGGAATACGGCCATGTCCGACAGCCCGATGTGCATCGCCAGATTCGCAAACCACGCGAAGAAGGCGACATGCCAGAAACCCAGCTTGACGCCGCCGTGCACCGCCACCCCCGTCCAGATCCTCTCGTTGGCAATCGCCCAGAGCTCGGAGAAGCCGCGAACATCGCCCAGCTTCGGCAGCGTCGCCAAGGCCCCGGCCAGGAAGATCGGGAACATCCACGGCGAGCAGACCGCGGAAAACTGGCTGAGCCTCTTGAAACCCGCTATAGCTAGTACGACCACCAGGGCCCCGATGGCCAGTACGATGACCACCCACCCGACGCTGTTGGGATACACGTCCGTCAGGCCGGGGTGGACCAGCCTCAGGCCGAGCATGTGGTTCAGGCCCATGACCACGGCGGAGGCCGACACGCCGATCATCGCTGCCGCCAGGCAGCAGTACAGCAGAGCGTTCACCAGGTTGTAGACCACGGTCAGACCCGGACCGATGATCCGCCGGACGTACCAGTACAAGGTGAGCCGTACCCGTGTGGCGATCGGGGCGCAGACAAACGCCCACGATAGGACCGCCAGGAAGTTGCCGAGGAGCAGGCCGAAGACCAGATCGCTCGCTCCCGCCCCCCAATGAACGAAGAGGGCCCCGATGACAAACTCGGTACCTGCCACATGCTCGCCGGCGAACATGGCCGCAAAGTACCGCCCGTCGTGCAGCTTGTCGGCGCTGACCGGCCGGCGCTCGTACTCGTACAGTTTGTCCAGGCGGGCGGCGAGGGCCCCAACCCCCCGTGCACTGACCGCGGCCTCGAGGGACGGCGAGCCCTGACCGGATGTTGAACCCTGACCCAACGGCGACGACGTTTCCGGCATCGGCCGCACTCCTTGCGTAAGGATGAGCTCACACGGATAGCCAGACGGACGTATCTTAGAGTCTGGTCGTCGGGATTCAACGGTCGCCAGAGCATCGAAGGAAAGCTCGCTCCGGAGCTTCCGCCCGCGGCAGTCGTGACCACGGCTCGGTCCAGACCAAGTTGTGGGTCAGGCGAGCAACTGCCTCTTCAGCCCGGGCAACGCGGCGGACACCTCCAAAACACCACTCGGCGTGGCGCAGAAGGACGAGCCTGACCGCCTGCTGCACGGACGTCTGCCGGCAAGGAGACCCAACCGCCGCATAAACGGCCCCGCGGATCCCGCAGCCAGGCTGTCGACCCGTCTGGGCGAGAAGCTACTGCCCGGTTGCTGGCGATGGTATAATCGCGAGGCGAACCGGGGCGGCTACGTAAGCCGCTGTCAATCATGGTTTTCCGAGCGAACCGATCTCGACCTGAGATTGCGCCTGGAGACGATGGCTTTGAATCCGACACCCGCCAACCCGCTGCGTCGCGACCTGCCGGATGCCACCACACCCGAGCCTTGCTGCGTCGCACTGTTCGGGGCAACCGGCGATCTCACCCAGCGCAAGCTGATCCCCGCCCTCTACAATCTTGCCCGGGAGGGATTCCTGCCGGCCGGTTTCACGGTCATCGGCGTCTCCCGGCGGGACTGGACCGACGACCAGTTCCGCGAGGCCACGCTGGCGGCCGTCGGCGAGCACTCGCGGCACAAGCCGGTCCTGCCCGAGGTCTGGCGCGGCTTCGCCCAGAACCTCTTCTATCAGAAGCTCAGCTTCGACCATCCCGCCGACTACGTCGCCCTCGGCCGGCGCCTCAAAACCCTGGCCGCCGAGCGGCGGATCCCCGCGAACTGCCTGTTCTACCTAGCGACCGCACCAGAGTACTTCGCCACCGCAGCCGAACAGCTCCACGCCGCCGGACTGGTGGCCGCCCCCCACGACAAGGCGTGGACCCGGCTGGTGGTCGAGAAGCCGTTCGGGCGCGACCTGGCCAGCGCCGCCGATCTGAACTGCCGACTGCAGGCCGCGTTCGACGAGTCCCAGATCTTTCGCATCGACCACTACCTCGGCAAGGAAACGGTGCAGAACATCCTGGTCATGCGGTTCGCCAACGCGATCTTCGAACCGATCTGGAATCGGCGCTATGTCGATCACGTGCAGATCACCGTGGCCGAGCGAGTGGGCATGGAAGGCCGGCGGGGCCAGTACTACGACACGGCCGGCGCCACCCGCGACATGGTCCAGAACCACATGATGCAGCTCCTGTCGCTCGTGGCCATGGAGCCGCCGGTGGGCATGGACGCCCGGGCGATCCGCGACGAGAAGGTCAAGGTCCTCCGTGCTCTCCAGCCGCTGGTCGGGCCAGGTTCGACCGGGGCCAGCGTCCGCGGCCAGTACGGCCCGGGCAGCTTCGCGGGCAACCCTTTGAAGGGATACTGCCAGGAAGAGGCGGTCGAGCCGGCGTCGAGCACCGAGACGTTCGTCGCCCTGCGCCTGCACATCGACACTTGGCGTTGGTCGGGTGTGCCGTTCTACCTGCGAACCGGAAAACGGCTGCCCAAGCGTCTGACCGAGGTGGCCATCCAGTTCCGATCGCCGCCGATGGCCATGTTCGCCGAGGCCGAGCAGCTGCCCCAGGCCCCAAACCAGCTCGTACTCCGCGTGCAACCGGACGAAGGCATCTCGCTGTCGTTCGAGGCCAAGGTGCCGGGCATGCGGATGCGGATCCAACCGGTCAAGATGGACTTCCGCTACGGGACCAGTTTCGGCGGCGACTCGCCCGAGGCCTACGAGCGGTTGCTGCTCGATGCCATGCTCGGCGACGCGACACTGTTCATCAGCGCCGACGAGGTGGACTACTCATGGCGGCTGATCTCGCCCGTGCTGGAGTCGTGGACCGCAAGCCCGACACCCAAATTCCCAAACTACGAGGCCGGCACCTGGGGCCCCGCCGAGGCGGATACGCTGTTCGGCGACTCCGGCCACCACTGGCGGCGGCTGTGACAAGGATCAACGGGTAGGCATGGAACCGCGATCACCACCCCGTGTTGTGTTCAGGTGGTGCCCGACGCGCACACGGCGCTGGCTGGTCGGCTGTGGCCTGATTCTGTCCGCGCTCATCGGCATCGCGCGGATCGCAGCTACGCCCTGGTCATGGCAACATGTCGACGACACACTCTCCTTGGCCGTCTTCCTGGGTGCGTTCGGCTCGACGGCGGTCCTCCTCTGCCTCGACTTCCGCCGCCAATACCCTCCCGGCTGCTGCTGCAAGTGCGGCTACGACTTGACCGGTAACTTGAGCGGGGTATGCCCAGAGTGCGGTGCGATGACCTGATCGCTCGCCTCCCATGCAATCACGGTGCCGTCTCCTATTCCGCTCTTCGATCCACCGTGGACGAGCCGGGCAATGCCCGCCTCCTGAATGACGAGACCTTCAGTTCAGCGGCCGTCATCCGTATCTCGATCGCGCCATCCTCGGCGGTGTTGAAGTACTTCCGGCCGGCGACGAGTTGCAGCAGACCGTTGCGGGTCTCCCCGTCGCGCTGGCCGGTCGAGCGGATGCAGTACGTTGGGTCCACCGCCTCGATAAAGGCGGCGGTCGTCTCATTGACACTGCCATGATGCGGCAGGATGAGCACGTCGGCCTTCAGGCCCTCCGACGCGATGAGATGACGCTGGGGCAGTTCCTCGATGTCGCCGCAGAACAGAACCCGCTTGCCGCCACAGGTCAACCGCCAGACCAGGGAGGTATCGTTGGCTTTCTGCAGGTCCACCCGGTCGTTCTTGGGCGGCCAGAGGACCTCCATGACGGCACCGCCCGCCCCGGCAAGCCGATCCCCGCGGGTGACGGTCTCGATGGACACGCCGCGGCGACGGAGTTCCTCGATCAGCCGCAGCCCCGCGCCGTTCTTCGTGCCCGGAAGCGCGAAACCGGGCGACAGAACCACCCGATCGACCCGCCGCCGGGCAACGAGATCCGGCACACCGCAGAAATGGTCCAGGTTCGGATGGCTGATCAGGGCCGCGTCGATTCGCCAGATGTTCTCCCGGGCGAGCAGCGGTGCCAGCTTGTACCTCTCGACGTCGTACGGCGGCCGGGCCCCCACATCGCAGACCAGGACCCGACCGTCGGGTAGCTGAAGGAGACTGGCCAGCCCATTGCCCACCGCCAGAACGTGAACGCGACACTCGTTGCCCGGGCGACGCGGGGCAAGTTGCCAGACCAGCACGACCGCGAACACCAGTCCGCAGGCCGCCACCCATCGCCGGCCGATGCGAAGCCACGGCCGCAGGGCCCACAAGGCCAGAACACCCGTCCCGCCACAAACCAGCCACACCGGTACGGCCGGCGTGGCCAGCCCGGCTCCGGGCCAGGAGGCCAACCACTTGACCAGGGCGATGAGCCAGCCGGTCAGCAGGGCCAGCGGGTATCCAAGCACATCGGACACCGGCGACAGCACCAGACCCAGAACCGCCTTCACCAAGCCGAGGATCTCGACCACGCCGACCAGGGGCAGCACGGGCAGGTTGCTCAACCAGCCCCATGTCGCCACGCGGTGGAAATGATGAGCAGCCGGCAACAGGCCCGCCAGCCAAGCCACAAAGGACACCGCCAGGCACGAACCCATTGTCCTGACCGCCCACCGCCGCACGCGCCGGAGCCTGCCCGGCGGACTGATTCGGTCCTGGATTTCGGGCAGGAGCAGCGGATCATCCCGCCGCAACACCCAGTCGACGCAGCTTCGCCCAAGTCGTATGACCGGATGATAGAGGTACATGATGCCGATCACGGTCATGAACGAGAGCTGGAAGCCGATGTCGAACAACTGGGTCGGCTGGAGGGCGAGCAGGACCAGCGCGGCCAGGGCCATCCAGTTGAGCGTCCGTGCCGGACGGCGAAGCAGGATGGCACCGCACAACAGGTTGCCCATGAGCATCGCCCGCCAGATCGGCGGCTGCGGTTCGGCCACCACCCCGTAGGCGGTGATCAGAACCATGGCCCACACCGCGCAAGACCGTCGCGAGGCCCCAACAGCCATCCCCACGAGCCAGACCAGTCCGAGCAGCATGGCGACATGCGAACCGCTGACGCTCAGGATGTGCACCGTGCCCGTGACCGTGAATGCCTCGTTGATCTCCGGCGATACGGCACTCCGCTGTCCGAGAACCATGGCGGCCAGCAGTTCCGCGCCCGGTTCGTCACCACGAAACGTGCCCTCCAACATGGCCGCCTGAACCCGGCGCCGCATCTCGGCGATGGCCCAATGACGATTCGCTTCCTTGGACAGCACGGCCACGTGGGCGGCCCTCTTGCAGGCCAGCTGAGCGAGGATCCCTCGACGACGACCGGCCAGGGCAAAGTCGTATTCGCCCGGGTTCGATGGCGGGACGATGCGGCGCAGCTGTCCGCACAGCTCGACGCGATCACCCGCAACGACATGCTCGACCGGTTCGCGGACCAGGACGGCCACCAGCCCGCTGGCCGGAATCTCGCCTTTCTCGCTCGCGATGCGCTCCGCCATGATATTCATGTGCGTGCACGGCTTCAGCTCCATCCACCGGACCCGCCCGGAGTCGGGTGATTTGACCAGCGGCGGCGATACGACTGTGCCGATCAGTCGAACCGGTGCCGGTTCACCGCTGCAGAAGCACGCGACGTGATCGGCCCTCCAGTGGCGAAAGCCGATGTCGTGCCGCGCCGCACCGACCGCGAGCCCGGCCAGCAGAACTGCCCAGCATCGCACGCCGTCGCGATGACGAAAGCGAATCAAGGCCATACCCGCCAGCACGAATGCCGCGATCAGAATCGGGAAAGGCACCGCCCACCGGCTGTCCAGCACGATACCCAGGATGAACCCCAGAGCGGGAGGCAACAGCGGCTGAGCGGCCAGCCACTCCTGGAGCAGTTCCCGACGCGACCGCAACGGGCGGGGGCAGGGATCCGCGCCGTCCAGAGTCGAATCAGAGACCTCGTATACCTGGAACGACATGGGCAAATAATCCGTGGTCGTTTCTCACTTCGTGGTTCGCGCTCCGCCGGTCATCCGTCCAGCTCGACGATCACCTTCGCCCGCAGGAAGACCAACGACCTTCGTCTCACCGGTCGGCGGTAGATCGTCCTCAACGCCTCGGAGTAGGCATCCATCTGAACTCGATAGAGCGCGGCTCGCGATGGGACAGCGCGGCCCTCGACGGCGTCGGTCTTGTAGTCGAGGATTTCCAGTCCGTCCGAATCCACCAGAAGAAGATCCACCATCCCGCGTATCAGCACCACGTCCCGGGCGTCGCCACTGTGCACGAGCGGATCCACTTTGTCCGGTGACACGCGGCAGGTCACGGGTACCTCCCGTCGGACATCGGCGGCTCGTCGTCGGACGAGGCGGCCCAGATCACTGTCCAGGAACCAGGCCACGCCGTCCAAGAGCACCCGGCCCGCGTCCTCGGCGGTCATCCGTCCCTGCTCGATGAGACGCTCGAGCTGGACAGCAAGATCCCATGCGTCGCATGACCGTCCCAGATCGACCAGCTGCAGGAATCGATGAGTGACCGTTCCGATGTCGGCCGCGTCGGGGATCGACTCCTGTTCCAGAAACAGGGGGCGAGGAAACAGCCCAGGGCTGGTCGAGCCGGGTCGAGGCACCTCGTCGGGATCGAGCGTCGGGTCAAGTCGGCGCTTCACCTCCGTCACCCGCATCCGAGCGAGGAGCGTGGTCAACTCCGGGCACGGGTATTGGCTGGTCAGGGCTGCGACGATCGGTTCAATCGACTCGTCGTCGGCACGCGGCTCGTCGGCCGGCAACGGCTGGAGGTCCGCGAGACGTGCCAGGGGCTCGGCCCGACTGACTTCGACGGCTGGCGGGATGTGCCAGGCATCCGTCGTGGCCCGGTCGTGGACGTAGATCTTGAACAGCGGTGGCGGACCGGTGGCGCCGCTCTCGCCCGCCCACTCGACGGTGCCGGCCGGCGCCGAACAGATGGCCGGCAGCAGCCAGTCCTGCATCGCCGCCGCCTTCTCCAGCTGGTACCGCGAAACCCCGCAGCTCGATCCGCCGGACGCTGCTCGCCGATGGCGCAAGGTCGCCACGCGCGCCGGCAACATCCGGCCGACGAGCAGGAGATGCTCGCGCGCCCGGGTCAGGGCGACATACAGCACGCGCAGCTCCTCGGACAGACTCTCTTGGCGTATGTGGTCCGCGGCGATCTGGTGAATCAACGTCGGATACCGGATCCGTCGCTCGGCGTCCGCCGCCCGAGGAGCGATGCCGTATTGACGGTCAATGAGGATCGTCGCGGTTGCATCCTGGAGATTGAACCGCTTCTGCAGATCGGCGAGGACCACGACCGGAAACTCAAGCCCCTTGCTGCCGTGGATCGTCATGATGCGAACCACGTCGTCCGCGGCCGACCCGCCGGACACCTGCTCTGGGGCGCGCTCGGCCGCCAGCAGATCCTCGATGTACCGCAGGAAACGCCGCAAACCCTGGCGGGCAAAGCGGCCGAACTCGCGGGCCAGTTCATGAAGACGGATCAGATGGTCGCGGCGCTGAAGCCCCCCCGGAAGACCGGAAGCGTAGGCCAGGTAGCCCGTCTCCTCGTACAACTCCCACAACACCTCCGCGACCGGGTTACATCGAACCCGTTCCCGATAGCGGTCGAGCATGGCCATTGCCTGGGCCACGCGGTCCCGTAGCGACTCGTCCGGACCGCGATCCGCATACTCCATCACGACCTCATGGAAGGGCACGCCATGATTCAACAGCCGAATCTCGAGCAGCTCGGTTTCGTCAAACTGGTCCTTGAGCAGCCGCGATCGCAGCACCGAGGCCAGGGGGATATCCTGGCGGCGATTGTCGAGGACGCGCAACAGACTGACGACATCGTTGAACTCGGTCGTCTCCCACGCTGACTCCTGGCCTTCGATGCGAACCGGGATCCCCATGCGACGGAGAACCTCGGCGATCGGTCCGGCCTTGTATTGCAGTGAGCGAAGCAGGATGACCACATCGCGATACTGGAGCGGCCGCATGGCCGGAGGGCTTCCCGGCGCGGCCGGATGATCGGCGACGTGAAAGCGCTTGCCCTCAGGATGGCCGCCCATCCACTCCCCTATTCGCCGAGCGATCAGGAAGGCCTCGCGTTCGATACCCTCCAGTTCGTCGGCCGCATCCTGGAACTCGGGCCCCCGCTGATCCTCGCCCTCCGCGGACTCGCCCTCGGTTACGGAAGGTGTCGCCTGCTGCGCGGGCCCGGCGACCGGCTCAAGGATGTGCATCTCGATCGCCGACCGGTCGAAGCCCGCCGCGTCACCGGCCAAATCACGGTCAACACAAACCGGATGACTCGTCCCGGCGTGCAGCTCGGCCCTGTTGTCGTAGTCGCTGCCGCCGAACTGGCGGCTCATGAGCGGGCGGAAGACGGCGTTGACGGCGTCGATGACCGCCGCACGACTGCGGAAGTTCTCCTGCAGCCGGATGACCTCGCCTGGCTTCGTGCCCGCCTCGATCCCATCCTCGCGGGTGGTGAACACTTGCGGCTCGGCCAGGCGGAAGCGGTAGATGCTCTGCTTGATGTCACCCACCGCGAAGAGGTTGCCCTCGGGCGGGTCGGCCTTCTCCCGGCTGACCAGCTCGAGAATGGCAATCTGCAGCGGGTCCACGTCCTGAAACTCATCGACCAGCACGTACCGGTACTGGCCCTGCAGCTGGCGGGCGATCTCGCTCGGGCGATCGGGCCGTCCACCTTCGCTCAACAGCCGGAACGCGCCGCGCTGCAGGTCCTCGAAATCGATGACCGCCTGCTCGCGCTTGGCCGCCTGGTAGCGCTTGCCGAATTCCGTCGCCAGATCCGCCAGGGTCCGGACATGCGGAGCGATCTTCAGCATCCCCCCGCGGTACTCGTCGGCCGTGAACCGGCAGAAATCGTCATCCAGCCGCTCGTGCAGTCTCTTGAGCTGGTCGCGGAGCTTCTTGGCGGCCTCGAACGCCTGGGTATCGCTCTGAGACAGACTCCGCGGCCGCCTCCTCGAAACCTCAAACTCGAAACCGTGGATCAGATCCGCTGCCTGCTGCCAGCATTCCGGACTGCCGCTTGCCAGCTGGAGCCACTCGCGAAGCCGGACCGCATGCTCATCGATGGCCTCAGCGTGCATCGCCGCCACCGACCAGCATTGGCGAATAGTCGCCGCCAGATCGTCGCAGTACTCCGCCTGGAGCTGCAGCTCACGGCCCAATCGCTCCTGCTGAAGGTGATCGAGGCGGGCAACCAGACCCTCGGGGTCGCTCACATCCACGTTCTTCAACGCCCGGGCCAGCCAGCCGTCAGGTTCCGCCAGACTGTTGAGAAAGCGGTGCAGGCCGAGCACGATCGGAGCGATTGGCTCATCGCGCCCGCCGCCGTATTCGTCCACGAACCCGCGAAAAGCGTCTCCGCGCGCACTCTCCTCGCTGTAGAGGTCGGCGAACTGGGCCTGGAGAACCTCCCGGCGGAGCAGTTCGGACTCGTCGCCGGCCAGGACCGTGACCTGCGGATCGACGCCGGCCTGTGGGAACCAGCGCCGGATCAGCGTCTGGCAGAATGAGTGAATGGTGGAGATGCTCGCGCTATCGAGCTGATAGAGCTGCTCGTTGAGCCGCGACTTGTCCGGGCCGTCGCCAAGGCGGTCAACCCGCTTCTGAATGGCCTTGCCGATGCGGGTCCGCATCTCCTCGGCAGCGGCCTGGGTGAAGGTCACGACCAGGAGTTCGTCCATTTCACACCGTTGCCCGGCAGGCAAGTCGCAAACCAGGGCGGCACATCGCTCCGCCAGTACCGTGGTCTTGCCCGATCCCGCCGCGGCCGAGACGAGTACACTGCGATCGACAGTCAACACGGCTCGTCGCTGAGAGTCGGTCAGATGGGCCAGCAGGCCATGACCCGCGTCCACCGGCCGGACGCCCGTTCTACGCCAGAGCGCTTCCGACGGTCTGCGCGGTTCACGAGCCATGTGAGCCACCCCCCTTCATCGCGTCCAGGGCGGCCGGCTTCCTGAAGGACTGGAGAACGCGCATCGGCTGTGTCGAAACCTCGAACCGGCAGAATGGAGCGAAGTCGCAGAACCGGCAGGGCCGCTGCCGACGCAGCCAGTAAGGATGGACCTCGATCCGGCCGTCGAGGAGATCGTCGGCCAGTTCGCCCATGCGTCTTCCGACGTGGCTGAGCACCTTCTCCATTCCGTCCGGCTCGACCAGATCCGAGCTCGCGTAGGGCCGGCCCTCGCCGGTCAACTGGGCGGCGAGAAACCCGGATTCTCGATTCGCTCTGGCCGTGCCGTCAAGGCTGTCCAGCCCGTTCACGTCCGCGATTCCGCGCCACAGGTAGCGAACCGCCTTCTCCTCGCTGGGATGCTTGACGCTCTGGTAGCCTTCCAGGAGCGGAAGGTAGAAGGCGGCGGCCGGTTGAATCGGTCGGCCGGCCAGCGAATGGCCCCGCTGACGCAGGACGAGCAGGTAGCCGACCAGCTGCAGGGCCAGGCCGTGGTACACGTCGGTCAGATCGAGCTTCTTGTACCGCGCGTCGGTTGTCTTGTAGTCGACCACCAGCCCAAGGAGCACGTCGCCCAGGTCGGCGAGGTCCACCCGGTCAATCCGTCCACGAAGCTGGATCTCTCGGCCCTTGGGCGTCCGGAGGATCAGGGCGTCCTTCGCCCCCTGGTAGCCAAAGGACAACTCAACCCTCCACGGACGGAACCGGCCCACCTTGGCAAAGTCTCGCTGCCAGCGAGTCACTCGAGCCATGTACCCGCGATGTCGCCCGGCCAGGAACGCGTGCCGGGCGGCTTCGAGCATCATCTGATCGGCCAGAACCGGCTCGACCTTGTTCGCTGCGGCCGTGATCCCTTCCTCGATGTCCGCGTCCTCGAGATCCGCCAGATCGGTACCGCTCTTCGCCAGAAGCCCGATGAACTCCTCCATGATCGCGTGGCAGTAGACGCCGACGTCCACCTGGGCGAGCTCCGCCTCCGCCCGCGAATCGAGCCGCAGGAAGTACCGGGCGTAGTGGGCGAACGGACACGCGGCGTAAAGCTCCAGTTCGCTGACGCTGCCCACAAACGGCGTTCGCACCGCCCGCTGAACCATGCCGGCGCGGAGCCTGGCGTCGTTGCGGTATCCCAGGCCGGCCAACTGCTGCCGAAGGGTGACCGACCACTCCGGCCGGTTCCTGGCCGCCTCGTAGAGCGCGTTCCACTCCCGGCGGCGAGCCTCGTCCGCCTCCTGGACCCGCGGGACGCGGTAGCGGAACTCGACCGCCAGGCGCCCGCCCAGTTCTCTGACCTGAGTCAGGGCCTGGACCGAACGGTCCATCCGCGGATCGCCGATCTTCTCGACCTCCAAGCCCGGCACCGCTTTCAGAATCGACTCGAGGAACGGCGACGGCTGCACCGGCGAGCCATCGGCATCGGCTCGGGGATAGCTGATCCAGAGGTATTCACTGGCTCGGGTCAGGGCAATGTAGGCCAGCATGCGCTCATCGCGCATCTGCCGGCGCCGCGAAAACCCGACCTCCACCCCGGCCTTCTCCAGCGACTCACGCTCCGCATCGCCGAGCAGCGGATCCTCCGACCGGCGCCGCGGGAAGTGAACCCGATCGAAGCCCAGCAGAATCGTGGCCCGCATCGACGGGTGGCGGCTTCGCTCGATCGCCCCGACCAGAACCTGGTCGAGCGTCGGCGGGGCCAGACCGATATCGAACTCGGCCAGACCGGCCTCGATCGCTTCGCGAACCTCGCCGATCCGCATCCGCTCGCTGCCCAGCGCCTTGACATACTCATCGAGCAACTCGACGAAATCGGCCCACACCTGGCGGTGCATCTGGGCTTCGTCGGCATCCCCGGCCGCTTGCGCCCGGTCCGCCCAGCCGTGCAGCGCCTCGGCCGCCTTCATCGCGTCCAACCGCTCGAACAGGACAGCCGCCCACACACGGCCATCGAGCTCTTTTCCGGTTGCGGCCACATCCAGCCACGGCCCGACCAACGCCAGCCAGCAGCGTCGCAGACCATTGATTCGCTCGATCGTCGCCCGCTCCAGATCACCAAGCCGGCCCTGCTCGTCCTTGTGCTTGAACATCCGCGTGCCCGTCCAGGTTTCGCTCCAGGACGCTCGGCCGTTGATCCCCTGGGCCAGTAGATAGTTCTCGAGCAGATCGGCATCGTCCGGCGATATGGGCAGCAAGCCGGTCTTGAGCGTCAGACGAATGGAATCGAGCCGACAATGGTCGGTGGCCACGGCCAGCAGGGCGCGGACCAGTTCGATCAGCGGATGGTAAGTCGTCGGGCGACGGCGATCGATGAAGCAGGGAATGCCCTGAGCCCGCAGGGCCGCCGAGAGCAGATCGTGGTACGGCCCCATGTCTCGCACGATGACGGCCACGTCGCGGTAACGCATCGGCGGAACGGCCGCACGCGTCAGCCGCTGGATCTCGGCGACCGCCGCCTCAACTTCGGACCGGCGATCGGGCAGCTCCAGCACCCGGATCGCGCCGGTCGAGGACCACCCCGCTTCCGCCCGCGAACCCTCCAGACACAGGCACTCCTCCAGCCGAGCCAGTTCCGGAACCCGGAAGCGCGGGGGCCGTTCGTCGGACAGCCGCACAGGCTCATCGACGGCCACACCCGCCTCGCGGAACCGTTTCCGCAGCCGGACCATCGTCCGCTCCGTCCGGGCGAACAGCGAGGCGGTCATGCCCGGCAGGCTGTCCGACTGCACCGCCGACGCGGCCGGGTTCACCAGCAGGGCAATCTCCATGGCCGCCACCCGCCTGGCGAGCTCGACGAGAACGGTCACCTCCTGGCCGGTGAAGCCCGCGAAACCGTCTACCCACACCTCGGCCCCGTCGAGCCAGGTGCACTGGGGAAGCCGCTCGGCGGCGAGATTCAGGTACTGGGCCGGGTCCATCCGGTCACCCTGAAGGTAAGCAAGGTAGGCCTGGTAGAGCCGGGCCAGATCGCCCAGCTTGGCCGCACCCAACGGGTTCTCTCGCTCGAAGCCTTCCGCCAGTTGAGTCAGCGCCGAAGGCTCGACCTGTTCGCGCATCAACTCGTCGATCGCGGCGGCCACTTGGCGGACCAGGCCGGACTTGTCCGCTACCCGATCGAGAAGCCGCAGCCGGGCTCGCTCGCGATGAATCAACCGGCGAATGGCCATCTGGCGCCCCAGCCGGCCGATGGTCCGATCGCCGCATCGCGGGTCGGCCCCGGTCTCGGCGAAGATGCGGTAGGCCAAACGTTGAAAGCTCAGAACCTCGCAGCGGGTGAAGCCAGGCAGGTCGGGCGTCTCGATCAGGCCCCGCTCCATCTGGAAGCTGGCCTGCTCCGGCACCAGCAGCAGCAACCGGTTCCCTTCTGCCGCATCCGCGCGCAGCCGCTCCCGTACGGCCTCCAGACACCGCCAAGTCTTGCCCGAGCCTGCTCTGCCCACCACGAACCGAACCGACATGCGCGCCGCTCCCACAGGATGGCGGCATCATACCTTGCGCATCAGACGCAAGCGAGCCGGGCATGACCTCCACTGACACAAGCCTCACCTTTCGCTAGAATACGACGGGCAACCAGCAGGAAACGAACCCGAGGAAACGGCATGTCTCGAACTCCCGGCCGAAGCAGTTCGATTCGAAAGGGGCTCACGAGAGTGGAGATCGTGGCGTTCTTCGTCTTCACGGTGATCGTTCTTGCCCTGATCCCGCCGATCACGCTCCAGCGTAGCGGCAGGCTCGCGCCGCTCGCGGTGTGCGCGGCTAACCTGAAAGAACTGGGTAGGGGCATGCACAGCTACGCCGGCGAAAACGCGGGCGCATGGCCGATCGCCGCCCACGCCCCGGCCACCGAAAACGGCAAGTGCACCGTCACTTATGCCCCCGGCAAGATCGGCACACATCGAGGCCACCCGCAAGATCCAAAGGCGGGCGAAACCCAAATCACCGACACGGAAATGTCCGTGACCCGCAGTCTGTGGACCCTGGTCCGACAAGGCATGAGCTCGCCCCCATCCTTCGTATGCCCGCTGACTTCCGACCACCCCGGCACCGACGAGAATCCTCAGGGCCTCTGGGACTTCGCCAGGTACAGCGAAATCAGCTACGGGCTGCAGGTCCCGTATGGCACGCACGGCCGGCCCGCAACGACCCGCGACCCGCGAATGGCCTTGGCGGCGGACAAGGGACCGTTCGGTGCCGCTCTGGAAGCCGGGGCACGACAGCCTGGCCCTGTGAAGGCCGGAACCGCGGCCGCACCAGGGGACTGGATGCCCTGGAACTCGCCGAACCACGGCGGCAAGAACCAGACCGTCCTCTACGCCGACGGACACATCGAGTCGCAGACAACGCCCGTCGCCGGCTACATGAACGACAATATCTACACCCGCTGGTCGAACGCCACCGGCGGTCTCGGCGGCGACGAGCGGATCCGGGTGCAAGGCACGCCCCCGGCGGGCACCGAGGCGCCCTTCGGGAACACGGACACCTTGATCTATCCATGACGGCAGACCATCACCGCGAGGACCCCGCGACCGGGAGGGGCCGATCTCACATCTTCAGGAAATTCGCCAGGAGGATGAAGCCTTCCTCGGTCAGAAAGCTCTCCGGGTGGAACTGCACGCCCTCGATGGGCATCGTCTTGTGGCGGACGGCCATGATCTCGCGGTCGGGGTTGTCGGTGGTGCGGGCGGTGACTTCGAGGACCTTGGGGCAGCTCTCCGGCTTGATGACCAGCGAGTGGTAGCGGGTCGCGGTGAACGGATTGCTCATCCCCCCGAAGATCGTCTTGCCGTCGTGGCGGATCTGGCTGGTCTTGCCGTGCATGAGACGGTCGGCGCGGACGATCTCGGCGCCGAAGGCACACCCGATGGACTGGTGGCCCAGGCAGACACCGAGGATTGGCATCTTGCCGGCGAAGCGCTTGATCGCCTCGACGCTGATGCCGGCCTCCTTGGGGGTGCACGGGCCCGGCGAGATGATGAGATGGTCGGGCTTGTCAGACTCGATCTGGTCGAGGGTCACCTGGTCGTTGCGATAGACCTTCATCGCCCGGGTGCGGTCGATCTCGCCGATCCGCTGGACGAGGTTGTAGGTGAACGAATCGTAGTTGTCAATGAGCACGATCATGCGGGCTTGCCCTCCAGGCGGGCCTGGGCGGCGGCCATGTGCTCGGCGGTCGGGGCCCGGCCGGTGTTCATCATGTCGGCGAAGCAGTCGAACAGGTAGATCGCATCGTGCGGGCCGGGGCTTGCCTCGGGGTGATACTGCACCGAGAAGATCGGCAGATCCTCGTGGCTGAAGCCCTCCAGCGTCCGATCGTTGAGGTTCTCGTGCGTGGGCACGCCGCCGACCTTGAGCAGGGTGGCCGTATCCACCGCGAACCCGTGGTTCTGAGAGGTGATCTCCACCCGGCGGGTAGCCAGGTTGATGACCGGCTGGTTGCCGCCGCGGTGGCCGAACTTCAGCTTGTAGGTGCGAGCCCCGAGGGCCAGGGCCAGCAACTGGTGTCCCAGGCAGATGCCGAAGATCGGCACCTGGCCGATGAGCCCCTTGAGGGCGCCGATGGCGTACGCAAGCGGCTCGGGATCGCCGGGGCCGTTGCTGACGAAGACACCCGTCGGGCGATAAGCCAGGATATCCTGGGCGCTGGAGGTGGGAGGCACCACGGTCACCTCGCAGCCGGTCTCAACCAGGTTGCGCAGGATGTTGAGCTTCATGCCGCAATCCATGGCCACGACCCGGAATCGCCCGGCGGGCTTGCGGTGGGCCATGGCGAACGGACTCTCGTAGCCCCCGGTCCAGGGAAACGGCTTCTCGGGCATGACCCGCTTGACCATGTCTTCGCCGACCAAACCGATCCATGCCCTCGCCCGCTCGACGAGGACGGCATCGTCCAGGATCTCGGTCGAGATCGCACCCCTGAGCGCACCCTGGATCCGCAGCTTGCGGGTGATCGCCCGGGTATCCACGCCCTGGAGGCCGACCACGCCATGCCGCTGGAGGTATTCGTCGAGTGACAGGGTCGCCCGGAAGTTGCTGCTCCGCCGGGCCAGTTCCTTGATCACGAAGCCCTCGACCGCCGGCCCGCGCGACTCGCTGTCCTCCTCGCTCACGCCGTAGTTGCCGATCAGTGGGTAGGTCATGGTGACGATCTGGCCGGTGTAGGAGGGGTCGGTGAGGATCTCCTGGTAGCCGGCCATCGAGGTGTTGAAACAGACCTCGCCCACGTGCGTGCCTGAGCCCCCGAAGGCACCGCCCGTGAAAACGGTTCCGTCTTCAAGGGCCAGTTTGCAGACGCGAGTTCCCATGCAACACTCCAGCTGGATGTCGGCCGCCAGACGTCGGCCGCCGGCAATCAGTCGTCATCGATCAGCTCAGGACCGTAGATTAACGGAGACCGGGCAGAGAGGAAAGCGCGATGGCCGTCAAGGCGTGACGCCCTCGAACAGGACCCGGCCAACGCGGACCATCGTGGCCCCTTCCTCGACGGCAATCTCGAAGTCGTTGCTCATACCCATGGACAACTCGCGACAGTCGGACGCAACAAGCCTCTCGCAGCGCAGGTCATCCAGCAGCTCGCGCAGCCGGGCAAAGTGCGGTCGGGTCTCTTCAGAATCGTCCACCAGCGGAGCCATGGTCATCAGGCCGGTGATGCGGATCCCGGGCAGGGCCCGGAGCAGTTCAACACAGTGCGAAACGGCCCCAACCGCCATCCCACCCTTGCTCTTCTCGCCGGAGACATTGATCTCAATGAGCAGGGGTATGACCTTGCCGATCTTGACCGCCTCGGCGCTGATCTCCTCGGCCAAGCGAAGACTGTCCAGCGAGTGAATGCAGTCGGTCCAGGGCAGCAGCGCCCGAACCTTGTTCCGCTGCAGGTGGCCGATCATGTGCCATTGCGGCTCGGCCGGTGTCCCAGGCCCTTCCATCCGGCGCCGTCTGGCCAGATGCTCGCGGACCATGCTGGCTCGCTTAATGAGTTCCTGGACCCGGTTCTCGCCAAGATCGGCGAGCCCCATCTCGATGGCCGTGCGAATGATGTCGATCTCGACCATCTTGGTCACGGCGATCAGGCGCACGTCCTCAAACCGCCGGCCTTTGCGCTCGCAGGCACCGCGTATCCGATCATGCAGACGTTTGAGGTTCTCGGCCAGCTTGCGGCGTATCGTGTTCATCAGTACCCCTGTTCCCCGCAGGAGTATCAGGGCAAACTCCCCGACAATCAACTCGACTCCAAGACGCTTGCCCCACATGGTTGCTCGGAAGCGGCGATCTCGTCAAGATACCCACCGTCGACGCGAAGGCGAGGAGGCATGCTGGGAATCGAAGACATCATCGTGGCCGCGCCGGGCATGGGGGAGAAGATCTCGTTCCCGACCCTGTTTGGCGATGACCATCCCGTGGAGATGGAGATTGGCACGGGCAAAGGCGGCTTTCTGCTGCGCCGGGCACAGGCGTATCCCGATCGGCGGTTCTTCGGAATCGAGTGGGCCAACAAGGTCTGTCGTTACGTGGCCGATCGAATGGTCCGTCACGGCGTCACCAACGTCCGGCTGATGCGGACGGATGCCCGTCACCTGGTGATTCACCAGATCCCGCCCGAGTGTGTGACCATCGTCCACATCTACCATCCCGATCCCTGGCCCAAGAAACGACACCACAAGCGGCGGCTGATTCAGCCGCCGTTTCTGGCGGCCGTCGTCGAAATCCTCGTTCCTGGCGGGCGGGTGGCGATCCAGACCGACCACGCCGAGTACTTCGAGCAGATTCGCGCGGTCGCCCGCGGCGAGCCTCGACTGGAGGAGGTGGCGTTTGACGTACCCGAGGCGGGCGTGGTCGAGGGGCGGGTGCAGACCAACTTCGAGATCAAGTACCTTCGGGAGGGACGAGCCATGTATCAGATGGCCCTTCGCAAGAAGACGCGGTCGGCGACATCCGGCGAGGGATCGTCGCACGCCCCAGTCCGCGGGACGGTGGCGCCGAGCCCGGACGCCAAGTCGATGTAACCGTCACATGCAGCCTCGCACGCCAACTGACAGGGAGAATCACATGAGCCCTTCTCGTCCTGCCGTGACCGTCGTCGTGTTGCCGCTGCTCTTTTGCGGCGAGTTGTCCTCCCAGGCACATCCAGAGACGGCCAACAAACATCCGCCGCAGACTGACGACATGGACTGGGGCCAGCCAAGAGTCAGCGTAACCAAGACGAATGACGTATGGACGATCGCCGGGTTCAAGAACACGCTGGCGCTCAACACGGCCGACATGGCCGTGAACATCACGAGCGATGACATCACGTGGAGACTGGAGCCCTCCGGACCCGACGACATTGTGGTCCAGTCTCCGGGTTCGGCTGAGCTCAACCTCAAACTGACCCAGGCAGGGGATACCGTCATACTGCCCTACAAGACGGGCTTCATGACCGGACTGGTCATCAAGCTGAGCGAATTCAAGGATGCCGCGCAAACGCTCGACCTGACCGTACAGCTGTTCGTCTGCATGGAGGCGAACACCGAGGACATCCTCTTCGACATCGTGCCGATCGAACGAACGACGGTGCTCAAGAGGTGTTGCTGGCCCAAGGCGTTCGTCGGGGAGGACGTGGATTGCACGGTGATACCGGCCATGCAGGGGATGCTACTGCCGAGAAACTGGGATAGGCAAGTCACTCTCTGGGGCAGCTTCTGCTATGACCGTTGCCTGTACATGCCGTGGTGGGGGCACTCCAAAGGGGAACGATCGGCGATCTTGATCGTCGAAACCCCGGATGATGCCGCCTGCAAGTTCGCCCATCCCGCGTGCGGCCCAACGAGGATGGCGCTGGAATGGCATCACAGCCTCGGGCAATTCCGCTACCCGAGAAGAGCCAGGCTTGCCTTCCTGAAGGGCAATTACGTTCAGATGGCCAAGAGGTACAGGCAACATGCGATCATGAAGGGCGACTTCATCTCCCTCAAGGAGAAGATCGCTCGGAATCCGGCGATTGAGAGGCTCATCGGGAGCCCGGTGGCCCACATCGGAGCACTGCGCCATCATGAGCCGGGATCCAAGGCGTACGACCAGGAGGATCCAGGGAAGAACCACTCCTACACGAAGTTCTCCACTCACGTGGAGCAATTGAACGGCGTTTCGGCAAAAGGAGTTAAAAAGCTCTATATTCACTTGGATGGGTGGGGGTTTCGGGGCTATGATAATCTCCACCCCGACTGTCTGCCTCCGAGCGAGGAATGCGGAGACTGGGAAGGGTTGAGGCAACTGGCCAATGCCTGCAGGGGGCACGGGTATATCTTCGCGTTGCACGACCAGTATCACGATTATTACGTAGACGCGAAATCGTTCCAGGAGAGGCATGCCCGGCAGGAAGAAAGCGGTAAAAACCTCTACATGGCCCATTGGGCGGGCGGAAAACAGACCTGGATTTGTCCTCGGCTCTCACCGGGACACGTAAAGAAAAACTACGAGAAGATGAAGCAGATGGGCTTGAATGTCGGCGGGGCCTATCTCGATGTCTTCGCGATCATCCCGCCGCCCGAGTGCTACAGCGCCGAACACCCCTCCACGAGGACGCAAACCCTCGAGTGCTGGGGAGATTGCTTCGACTACATCCGGACTCAGGTCGGAGTCGTGAGTTCGGAAGAGCCCACCTCGTGGGCTGTCAAGCACATCAGCCTCGTTCACCACGCCCCTCACTGGGTGGACCCGATCTTCGGAGACGGGCCCGCACATGGAATCCCCATCCCTCTGTTCAATCTGGTCTACCACGATGCGCTGATCACGCCATGGTTCATGGGCAAGCGAGGAGATCCCCTCTTCGGGATCCCCAAAGAGCACAGCGGCTATCTCCTCGGGCTGCTCAACGGGGGCGTGCCCTACATGTCGGTGGACGACCCAAAGGAGCCGGAACTCGAGATGGCCCGGGTGATGTGCGCGTTGAACGGCCGGGTCGCCCTGCTGGAAATGACGGACCACGAGTTCCTTGACAGAAAGTACCGAAGGCAGAGGACGACCTTCGCGGACGGAACCACGGTCACCATCGACCCCGATGTCGAGACGTTTGAGGTCGTCCCGCGACTCCAATACGGAAAGGAGATCCGATAACGGTTTGAAGACCGACTGACGAGGTCTTCGCGCCTCGACGGAAATCCTGCTGTGTCGCGGCCGATGGAGGATTGAGACTCGGGGAAAGAACAAAGGGGCAAGAGCCATTGAGTCGTCCCCTCACCGCGCCCATGATACACCCTCGGAGCCCACGGCTGCCCTCTCCGCGTCTTGGCGCCTCGGCGGTTCAATTCGATTCCTTCCCGTCTGTTGCTGAGAAACCGCTGGAAGCCATTCGCATCACTCATCACTTGTGACCCATTCTCCGCTGTTCGCCGCTTTCCCAGGCCTGACTGACGCGGTCGGCGATATGCTCGACGGGCTCGCCTTCGGTGATGTCCACCCAGCGGATGCCGGGCATGCGCCGCATCCAGGTGCGCTGGCCCTTGGCCAGGCGGCGGGTATTGATCTTGATCTGCTCGACGGCGTCGTCCAGGGAAAGCTCGCCGCGCAAATGGCGGATGATCTCGGCGTAACCGACGGCTTGGGCGGCTTGCTCGCCGATGCTGGCCGGCCCGAACAGAAGACTTCGGACCTCCTCGACCAGCCCGCCGGCAATCATCTGCCTGACCCGGGCGTTGATGTGCCGGTTGAGGTCTTCCTTGGGCATGCGGATGGCGACCACCCGGCAATCATACCGACCGGCGGAGCCGGACCATTGGGTCTGCAGTTCGCTGATCGGACGGCCGCGGGCCCGGAAGACCTCCATGGCCCGCTCGATCCGGCGCAGGTCGTGGGGATGAATGCGAGCGGCGGCGACCGGGTCCACCCCAGCCAGTTCGGCGTGCAGAGCGGCGGAACCTTCCCTCGCGGCACGATCACGCAGGCTCTGGCGATAATCGGGATCGGCTGGCGGCCCCTCGAACACGCCGGAAACCAATCCGCGGACGAACATCATGGTGCCGCCCTCGGCCACCAGCGGCTGGCCGCGAGCGGCGGTCTCGCGGATGACGCGGTCGGCGTCCTCGATGAACCGGCCCAAACTGTAGGACTCGCTCGGTTCGATGATATCGATGAGGTGATGCCGAATCCGGGCGCGTTCCTCGATCGTCGGCTTGGCGGTACCGACATCCATCCGCCGGTAGATCTTCATCGAGTCAACGGAGAGAATCTCCGCACCGAGGCGGCGGGCCAGCTCCAAACCGACGGCGCTTTTGCCGCAAGCGGTGCAGCCAATGAGCAGATGAAGGCGAACAGGCACGAGCACGCCCTCGAAGCAGGCCGCCGGCACCGACCGGCAAGGCACGTTTCTGCCTGACGATAAGCGTCGAGCCGTCGGAGTACAAAGCCGAAAACAGAGACGCCAGAAGCCCAGAGGCGAGCGGGCCAGCCTCTCGGCATCCGGGCGGCGCGGAGGGAGCCCAGGCGGGTGTCGAGAAGAGGCAGGGCAGCCTGTAAGTAACGCTGAAAACGAGGGTTGCGCGCATCGGCGGCTTGGATCGGCTGTCAGGATGGCAGAGCCGGGCGGCGGCGGCGCGGCGACAGCTCATCTCCTAACTTGAGCTGCGGCAATCGGTTACGTCGATTCCGGATCCTTGGCACGCGGCATGATATGGCTGGAGGAATGGAACGAGGCGGCAACGGGCCGCCGTGAGAACACAAGATCAAGTGATTCGTACTATACGGAGGTGTAACCATGATGCCGGTTTTCTGCGGACGAACGCGATGGGATGATGCCCTGCCTGCGGCTTTCGACGGCCTGGCCCGATGGCCCCGCGAACTCGAGCGGGTGATGGACACGTTCCTCGGCGAAAGCACGCCGGAGGCCTTCCGGGTGGATGTCCGCCAGGACGGTGACAACCTGGTATTCGAGGCCGAGCTGCCGGGCGTAGCCCGTGAGCATGTGAACGTGGCGGTCGAGAACGGCCTGCTGACCTTCGGAGCCAGATTCGCCAACGCTTCGGACGAGAAGAAAGGCAACTACCATGTATGCGAACGGCGGTCCGGAGAATACAGCCGGAGCTTCAAGCTGCCGGCCACCGCGGACGCCGAGAAGATCGACGCCACCCTCAAGGACGGGATCCTGACGTTGCGGATCCCGACCCGCGAGGAAGCCAAGCCCAGACAGATTGAAGTCAAATAAGCCTCCTTCCCCCTCCTCCTGTGAAGTGCCTGCAGGGCCGCGGTTGCCGGAGCAGCCGCGGCCCTTGCACTTTGGGGCGGTCACTTGAAGGCCATGGGGCCGGAACTGTTGACGAACCTTACCGGCAGACCGAGGCGGACCATCTTGCCGAGTCGGATCGCGTCCCAGTTGGCCAGGCGGAAACAGCCGTGCGAGCCGGTCTTGCCGATCAGCTCGGGATTCGGTGTGCCGTGCATGCCGTAACCGGGCAGACTCAGACCGATCCAGAAGCGACCGACCGGGTTGCGCGGTCCCGGCGGGATCTCCAGCTTCTCGGTGATGCGTTCCTTGACCTCCGGCCACATCTTGGGATCGAAGCTGTAGACGGGGTTTGCCGCAACCTTGATCACTTCCGCGTCCTGGTCGGGCAGCTTGGCCTTGTTCGCGGCGATCGAGCAATGGAACAGGGCGATTAGCCTCCTGTCCGGTCCGATGACACGGATGATCTTCTCGGCGAGATTGACTTCGAGGCAAGCGGCGGCGGGCCACTCCTGGCGGCCATCCAGGATCGGAACCACGACCTGGGCACCGGCCTTGAGGTGGTTGAGCGACTTGCCCGGGTTGAGCGTGTTGAGCAGGGCCTTCTTGCAGTGGAACTTCTCGGCGAGGACATCGTCGAGGCTCTCGTGACCCAGGCGGACCAGCTTGCTCTTGGCCACCCAGCTCTGCGGGCAAGGGCCGATCTCGGCCAGGTCCGCAGCTTCGACGGTGTACTTGCCGAGCACCCCGTCGGGGTCGACGGCGAGGGCCTTGGCGGTGGCATCGTCCAGCTCGCCGGTGACGGGGAGCCCTCGAACCCTCTGGAATTCTTTAGTGGCTATTTGAGTCTTGAAACCGATTTGTCCGTCGATCAGGCCGGGTGAGAAGCCCAGGTTGTCCAGGGCGACCTGCCAAGCGACGTTCCGGCGGAGCGAGGATTCCCACTCGGTCACGGCGCCCGGAAGGGAGACGGGAAAGGCCAGTGCCGAGGCCGCCCAGAGCACCGTCATCACGCGTTGGTGACGATGCGTGGAAAACGCGCTTTTTGCGAACATGGCGATCCCTTCCTGCCGGTGCGGCCGGCCATCGGGTACGGACCACAAGACCCTGTCCGACAAACCTCCTCGGACGCGGTCGGGCGCATTGTAGCGGTCCGAACCCGGGGAGTCATTACCGGACGCGGCGACCGCCGGTGCGGGGCGGCGGCGGCCTCCTCCCTGATTCCTGACCGCCGGCCGGTCAAGAACCTACAGTGAGGGGCGATGCTTTCCGATCTGCCCGGACGGTACCGCCGGACGACCGCGAAACCGCACGTTCAGCTCACGAACCCCCCCTGCCGGACCGATGGCAGAGCAGGGACCGGAGTCACCGTGCCTGCGCCTGCATGAGACCGGGTATTCCAGAAAGGCCGGGCGAGCCTCCCCAAGACCGCTTGAAGTGGAGATTCTGACATGGCCCACCCGTTCGTCAAGTTCCTCACCGAGCGGGATCTCATTCCCGCCTCCGCGGCCACCCTTCTATGCAAGAGCAGAAGCTTCGTTCGGCAACCGATCGGCATGATCGCGGTGAGTCACGGCCTGCTACGACCGGACCAGATCGACCTGGTCTTGGATCGACAGCGCAGCCACAAGGACCAGTTGTTCGGCGAGATCGCGGTGGAGCTGGGTTTCCTGACCCGTCAGCAGACCGAGATGCTGGTCCGAATTCAGGAGCTCCGGCTTGCGGCGGACATCACCGAGACCCTGGCCCTCGCCGGGGTGTGCACGTATGAGGATGCGGTTCGGTACCTGGGAGCCTTCCTGGTTCGTGACTGCGAAGTGGCGGCGATGATGCTGGGGCAAGCGTGAGCGCCGGATCGAGGCCGAGCAGGATATGAGCAAGGAAGTCATCGACAAGCTCAAGCGTTCAGCCCAGTTGCCCAGTGCGCCCGGCACAGCGCTTGAGGTCTTGCGCCTCTGCCAGACCGAGGACGCATCCATCGGCGTCCTGGCCGACACGTTGGCCACCGACCCCGCGTTGTGCCTTCGACTGCTGAAGTACGCGAACTCCGCCATGTTCGGCGCCAGCAAGGAGATCGCCAGTGTCCGCGACGCGGTGCTCATGTTGGGCCTTCGGTCGGTCCGGGTCATGGCCCTGGGTTTCTCGCTGGTATCGACCCGAGACCCCAAGGCGTGCAAGGCTTTCGAGTTTGACCGGTTCTGGGCCCATTCCGTGGCTCGAGCCGCGGCCGCTCGCCACCTGGCAGCTCGGCTTCGGATCGCCTCGCCCGAGGAGGCTTTCTCGATCGGCCTGTTGTCGCACATCGGCAAGTTGGCGTTCGCGGTGGGAATGCCCGACCTCTACCCGGCCGTCCTCCAGGTGGCCGGGGGCACCCTCGCCCGGGCCGAGCGGCACGAGACCGCCTGCCTGGGCTGCTCGCACTATGACCTGGGCGCCGATCTGCTGATCGAATGGGGACTGCCCCAGTACATGGCGGACATCGTCCGGGCCCAGTCCCACCCCGACACGTATGAACGGGATTCGGAGATGGGCAGATGGGTGAGCCTCATCCGCGCTGCCACAGACACCGGTGACATCGTCTGCAAGGTATCTCCGGACTACATCCTGGCCACCCGCCGGCAGTCCATTATCAACTCCGGCCTGATTCCCGAAGAAGAGGTAGATCAGGTTCTGCAGTCGGTCAAAGCGGAGTTCAACGACCTGGTGACCATTCTCTCGGTGAAGCCGGGAACAAGGCCCCGCGACCAGGAGATCCAGGCCAAGGCCGGGGCCATGCTCAACGAGCTTCGCCTCAGCGCCCAACTGCAGAGCGAGGCAGCCGAGAAGGGGCAACCCGACGTCCAGCCAAAGGCGGCCACCGACGAACTGACCGGGATCGCCAACCGCCGGTCGTTCGACCAACGGTTGGCCGAGGTTCTGGAGGAAAGCCGGATCAAGGGCGACTCGCTGGCCCTGGTCATGATGGATATCGACTCGTTCAAGCAGTTCAACGATACGTTCGGTCACACAACCGGAGACGTCGTGCTGCAGGCCGTCACCCAGACCCTTCTGAAGACCCTGCGATCCGCAGACCTCCTGGCCCGCTATGGCGGTGAAGAGTTCGCGGCGATCCTGCCCCGCGCGGACCGTCTTCTGGCTGCCCAGCTCTGCGTGAGACTGAGGCGAGCGGTCGAGGTGTGTACGGTCAAACACGGCGGCCGAAACCATCGGGTGACGATCAGTGTGGGAGCGGCCCTGACCCCCGTTCCGTTGGGCGGGTGCGGAGCCAAGACGCTGCTCCAGGTCGCCCAGGCCGAACTACGCGCGGCCAAGGCGAAGGGGCGCAACTGCTGCAGTATGAGGCAGATCGCCTCCCCCATGAAAATCGCGCCCGCCCCGGCGAATCCCCGCTGATTGAGCGCTGCATGGAACAGACCCTGGCGATCCCGCCGTCGGTCAGGTTCTGGGGCGAAGGCCGGACACTGCGATCTCATCGACGAGCGAAGAGGCCGGGCCGTGGATCTTCGCTCCTGGTAGCCTCGACCGCCGGGGCGGCTTCCTCCATCGTCGAAGAAGGGTCTCGCGCCTGCGCGCGAGTCCATCCGTCAGAAGGACACGCCCGACGCGGGACTCTGCGGGGTGTTCCTGTACAATGCGACCCATGCTGAGGCTTGGAAGCGTCGAACTCGCCACCCGCCTGCTGCTCGCTCCGATCGCCAGGTACTGTGACCTAGCCTTTCGCTTGACGATTCGACCACTGGGCGGGCTGGGGCTGGCGTACACGGACCTGGTGAACCCTCGCGGGCTGCTGCGTCGGACGGCCAAGTCGATGGAACTGGTTCGGACCGAATCCGGGGACCAGCCGTTGTGCGTTCAGCTCTACGGGAGCGAGGTCCGGCCGATGGCCGATGCGGCCCGCTGGTGCCAGGACCATGGGGCGGCGATCATTGACATCAACATGGGCTGCCCGGCGGAGAAGATCACCTGCCGGGCGGGCGGCGCAGCGCTGCTGCGTGACATTCCGGCGGCGGTCCGGTTGGCGGAAGGAGTCGTCCGGGCATCGCGCGTGCCGGTGACGGCCAAGATCCGTCTGGGTTGGAACGACGGTGAAATCGTGGCTCCGTCGCTGGCCGCCGCGCTGAAGGAGGCCGGCATCGCCGGCATCATTGTCCACGGGCGGACGGTGGAGCAGCAGTTCGCCGGCCCGGCCAGACTCGAGGAGATTGGCCACGTGGTGACGGCAGCGGGACCGATCCCGGTGATCGGCAACGGCGGGATCGGATGCCCTCGCGACGCAGCGGACATGATCCGGCAAACGGGCTGCGCGGGGGTGATGATCGGCCGGGGCGCCTTGCGCGATCCCTGGCTGTTCCGCGACACCCACGCCTTCCTGGTCACGGGTGTGGTTCCCGAGCCGCCGACGATGGTTGACCGGATCGCCTTCATGAACCGACACTTCGATCACCTGGTTCACCTCAAGGGCGAGCGGTTGGCGTGCATCACCTTCCGGCAACGAGCCAGTTGGTACATCGGCAAGCTGGGCGATCACTCCACCTTCAAGCACGGCGTCCGCACCATCGTCCGGGCCGACGACTACCGGAGGCTGGTCGCCAAGCTGATGGAATCCGTGCAGTGCATGACCGAAGAGAACAACCATCACGGCACCGCGCGGGGCCGAATCGACGGGCTGGACAAGCGATCGTTGAGGCCGGATGATGGTCTCGCTGCATCGCGCGGTTGACACCGCAAGGCGGTCGACGATGAGCGGGAGCCGGCTTTGATACTCCATCGGTTGGTCGCGTTTCCGGAAAGCCGGAACATCCTCAGGCTCCATCTCTGGGCAACGCCGTTCATCGCCCTTCAGGCTGCTGTCTACCAGATGCTGCCCGTCCTTCTCCGGCAGCACTTCGCCGCCGACGAATGGCAGACGGCCATCTCGACCGCGGCTATCTCGGTCACGCTGCTGTTGTCGGTGATCTGGAACGAGCTGTACTGCCGAGCTCGTCCCGGGCTCTACCTGGCCCTCCTGTGGGCACTGGCGATCGCGCCACTGGGCGGGATTGCGCTGTGTTACACCGCCTGGAGCGCCCTGTTCTTCATCGTGGTCGCAGCCACGGGCTTCGGCGGCATGCAGCCGCTGAGCGGTGATATCCTGCGTCACAGCTACCCGCCGATGGCCCGCAACCGCATCTTCAGCGTCATCCAGATGGTCAGCCAATGCACGGTCATGGTGGGCACCTACCTGATCGGCTTGTGCCTCAACTACTGGCCGGAGGCGTTCCGGGTGTACCTGCCGGCGGGCACTCTGGCCGTGGGCGTGGGCATGGGCCTGCTTTACCGGATCACCCAGAAGCAGTTGTTCATCGAACGCCGGCAGGTTCAGCACTCCGAGCCGCTTCTGACCAGCCTGAGTCGCGTCTACCACAACATGCTGAGAGTATTCCGCGAGGACAGCATCTTCCGGCGGCACGAGACTGCGTTCTCACTCTATGGTCTGGGATGGATGATCTGCTGGGCCCTGCTCCCTTTCATCTGTGTCGACAAACTCCATCTCACCTATGCGGAGGTGGCCCGCTCAACACAGACCGCCTTGCAGCTGATGCTCATGATGACCATGCTTCCCACCGCCTATCTGATGGACCGCTTCGGCCCGCTGACGATCGCGGCGTGGTCGTTCGCCCTGCTGGTCTTCTATCCGATCGGTCTGATGTGGGCTTATGACGTCAACAGCCTGACGTTTGTCACCATCGTCTATGCGGTCATGCTCAGCGGCGTGAACCTGACCTGGACACTCGGCCCCATTCTTCTCGCTCGCGATGCGTCGCAGGCTCCCACCTATCTGGCCATTCACGCGACCATGGTGGGCATTCGTGGTCTGGTCGGCCAGTTCCCGGCGGTGGCCCTGTATCGCTGGACGCAGGATGTTCGCCTCCCCCTGGCCATCGCCGCCGTCCTCTTTGCCTGGGGAGCAGTGATTATGTTCCGGGTAGAGCGGGACCGTCGAGCCGCCGCAAAGGCCCGCCCCGAGGCCGAGCCCATGCCCTTGGCACCTCCTCCATGATCGCCGGCCGCCGCCGGCTGTCCAGTGCCTGACGAATGCACGCGCCGCTCAGGGCGTGACGTCGTCGGCCTCGTCCACGTCGAAGTCGCCGTCCTTGTCCAGGCAGGCACAGGACGGGAGGATGCCCGTTCGGTACGGCATGCCCGAACCCGAGTAGCACGCGTGAGTGGCCGCCAGGTCGTCGGCGTCGGCGTCACCGTCGCCGTCCAGGTCGCCGACCGTTGGACTGCAGGTGAAACCGCCGGTATAGAGGGCCATGGTGTCCACCCTGAGGATCTCGGCGCTACTCGTCCAGAGATACAAGCCGCTCACATAGGGGCTGGTCGGAGTGCCGGCCGTATAGGTCGTGACCTCGTTCCCGTTGACCGTGAGCCTGGCCGTGCCAGCCGTGGCATTGTACCAGAGGGCGAGTTCGATGTAGGCCGAGCCCGGATTGAACTTCGTGCCCGCCACCGGCCAGCAGTCGGTGTCGAACATGACACCCGTGCCGCTGAAGCACCGCTGGAGCACGCCGAAATCGACCTGATCGATGTCGCTATCCTGGTCGAAATCCATGTCCCCGCACTGGCCGGCGATGGTGTGGATGGTCGGACCGGTGTAGCATCCGATGAAGGCCAGCACATCGTCGCCGTCCACGTCCTGATCGCCGTCGGCGTCCGGTGACGGCGGTTCGGCCGTTCCGACCGACCCGGTGACTGGGCCGCCGACCACCGTACCACCCACTCCCACAGTGGCCGGGCGACCGACCTTGAAAGACCCGACCGCCACGGCCTCATCGCCGTTCACCAGGGCGATCTGAAGGGCGTTGCCGGCCACCAGCCCAGTATCGAGCCTGAGCACGGCCTTGCCCATCACGACGCCGAGATTCCTGGCCGGCAGTTTCAGGGTCGGCAGCTCGACCCAGGCCGAGACTGCGGCCGCACCTGCGGGCAGGGCAACCACGCGCTTGTCCGATGCGTACTCGTCATCGGTCAGACTCCAGCCCACGTCGGCACCCGTCTTGAGATTGCCTTGGAGGGAGTAATCAGCTCGGCGCATATCCTCGACCCCCCAACTGTTGACCAGGACCGGACCTGCCTGGGCGGGGGTGGCGATATCCAGGGGCGGGTTACTGTCCGTGTTAGCCTTGAACATGACATAGGTCCGCTGGGACCGGCTCACCCCGTCCTGGATTTCGAGCAATGCGGCGTTGACGGGATCGGACACCTCAATCGGCTCGTCCGACTGGTAGACCATCACGTACTTGTAGGGAGGAGCATTCTCGTAAGCGCCGCCCATGTTGCTCCAGGCATGGAATGAACCGATCGGGTTCCCGCTTGCGTCCACCATTCCGCCAATGTTCTGGCGTACCCAGTCGGCCATATCCACCGTTTGCCAGCCGAACAGCGGGTGCAGCGACCCGTGAGGCAGGGAATGGATCTCCGAAATCGGGATCAGGTATCCGCGGATCTCCATGGCCTTGTAGTCTCTGGCGATGTTCTTCCGCGTCGTTCCCGTGGTTGTGAGCTTCAGGGTATTGTAATGACGATATCCTTCCGGCTCCTCGAACACCTGCCCGGGAGCCAAGTCGGGGCTCTTGTACTCGAAGTAGTACTTCGAGCCGCCCAGGCCTCTCTGGTTGGCCCCGGCGTTGTTGTACCAGAAGTAATTGCTCGCCGATTCCCATCCGGGGCCGGTCGCCGCACTATCGTTCTGTTCCCAATCCCAGTTGTTGTCTGTTGGGACCCCGCTTCCGGTCACGCCGCCGCCGTCGTCACGCCGATTGTCCGTCCATGTTTCGCCCTCGGCGAGGATGCCGAATTGCGGCTCGCTTTTGGTCGTCAGGCTCATGAAGCCGGCATCGAGTTTGTCGGTTGGAAGACAGCAAGGATCATGCCGGATGTGGTAGGCGTAGGTGTAGCCCGGGCTTGCCGGATCGTTGTCGATGATCTCGATTGAGAGATATCCGTGAGGATTCAGCAGGACGGTGACATCGTCTGCGGTCATAGGCAACCGATCGGGCCCGGCCGCCTGGTGTATGAGATCGGACGTATAACCATGGGTGAAGAACCAGTACTCTTCGTACGGCGCGGCGAGCACCGGGGCTACAAGCCAGAGCACACCCGCGATGGCCAGAACGATAGTCCTTGCCGCTTTCCTACCCACCATGACATGCTCCTTCATAGAAGTGTAGAGATCTTAGCGCGGGGCACGGCCCACGCCTGTTTGCTCTCGGTCCAGACGGTGAGGCTGAAGGCGGAGCGTCGCTCGGGGAATCGCAGAAGGTGAGTAGCTGGCCGCCTCTTCAGACAGAGTATGCCTTCCTGAGCGGCGGAGGCAAACCCTGCCTAACCCTATGATAGGCCGGCTGGGGGCGACCAGGCCATGCGGAAGAACGGTGGATGCCAGCGGGCGAGGGGTCACAGGATCCTGCCGGTCTCGGTCGGTGTGGGGATGGGTACCTCGAGCCGCGGTCATTCACGCTGTCGCCGGCAGGATCGGCGGGGCGGACCTCGCTGATCCGCCGGAGAGGGCAGTGTTGGTTAGGCGGCGCGGCGGGAACACCGGCCGCAAGCTAGAGGCCCGCCTGACGGAAAACCGTCCCACGGCCTTTCCAGAGGGCCCATCCGCCACACAGGCTGGCCGTTTCGCAGGTACGACCCTGATAGCGGAGGCGCGCATTTTGCAGCCCCATTGCTGGTAGGATGACGGGCGGCGGGGCCCTGGTGGATGTTTACTGACGCCGAAAATGATCCAGCCCCACGCGTGTGGTTTCGCCTGGCTGCAGCCGGATGGAGACGGTCTTGCCACAGTAGAGCAGTGTGCCGTGAGTGCCGCTGCCACTTCGCACGGTGACGTCGGCCAACTGGCCGTCTCTCCAGCGCATGTCGATCTCGAAGCCGCCACGGGCGCGCAGGCCGGTCACGCTGCCAGTCGCCCAGGCCTTAGGCAAGGCCGGCAGCAGACTGATCACGCCCTCGTGTGACTGCAGCAGCATCTCGGCCACGGCCGCGGTGATACCCAGGTTGCCGTCGATCTGCATGGGGGGATGGTTGCCGAACAGGTTGCGGCACGTCGAGGGTGTGGAGAGCAGGGCCAGGAGCATGTCGTGCGCTTTCTCGGCCTCGTGCAGGCGGGCCCACAGGGCGCATCGCCAAGCGAAGGCCCATTCCCGGTTGCTGTCGCCGGTCTGGCCGCGAGCGGTCAATGAGACGGCGGCCGCTTTGGCCAGGTCGGGGGTGCCGACCGTACTGACTTGGCGCCCGGGGTAGACCGCGAACAAGTGGGACGTGTGTCGGTGATGATCGTTGGGATCGTCGCGGTCGACCATCCACTCCTGGAGTTGAGCCCATTTGCCGATCTTCGGGCCAACGAGCTTGTCGCGCTTGGCCGCCACCTTCGCGCGGAAGTCGGCATCGAGCCCCAGCGTTTCGCTGGCCTCGACGAAGTTGGTGAACAGGTCCCAGACGATGACCTGGTTATAGGTGATCCCATCCTCATTGGGCCCGTGTTCGGGGGACCAGCCGTTGGGCACCACGAGCCGGCCGTCGGGCAGGGCCTTGAGATGATCCTCCCAGAACTGGCAAGTCTCCTTGAGGATGGGATAGGCCACGTCACGGAGAAAGGCCTTGTCGCGGCCGAAGGCGTAGTGCTCCCACAGATGCTGGCAGTACCACGCGTTGGCGGTCTTGTCCCATCGCCACCCCATGCCGCCGCAGATATTGTGTGAAGTTCGCAGCGCCCAGCCGCGCACCGTGCCGCTCGCCACGGCATATTCCCTCTCGGCCCTGGTGGCTTTTCGCCAAGGCTCGAGCTGACTTCTGATCAAGTCAAAAAGGGGGCGATGACATTCTGCGAGGTTAGTGATCTCCGCCGGCCAATAGTTCATCTGGATGTTGATGTTGGTGTGGTAGTCGCAGGCCCAGGGAGGGGCATTGCTCTCGTTCCAGAGCCCTTGCAGGTTGGCGGGCAGGTCTCCCGGGCGCGAGCAACTGATCAGCAGATACCGGCCGTACTGAAAGAACAGGGCTTCCATCTCCGGGTCGGCGCCTTTGGCCACGCGGCTCTTGCGCTGGTCAGCAGGCAGTGCCTTGCGTTCGTCGGGCGACAGGCCCAGATCCAGCGCGACGCGGTTGAAGAGGGCCTGGTAGTCCCGCACATGGTCGTGCTTGAGTGCGGCATCGTCCTTGGCCAGAGCCTTGGTCATCTGGCCGTTCACACGTTCGTGAGGGGGATCGCCGCGATAGCCGCGGGCGTAGTCCATCGCGTAGTCGGTGCCCGCGGTCAGGTACAGTGTTACGCTGTCGCACCCCGCGAACTCGATTCGAGCATCAACTGCCTGGAGCGATCCTCCCTTGTGAGCGGCCGCCAACTGGGCCTCGTACTTCATGCCGTTGCAGAGTGTCCCCGAGATGACCAGCCGGCCATCGCGCGCCACAGTGCGGGCCTTGTGGGCGTCATGGAGTTCGATCGAGCCGGCGCAGGCGCCGGCCCGGTCGGCGGCCAGCTGAACGACCAGTGCCTGGTCCGGCCTGCTGCAGAAGTACTCCCGGGAGTAGTTGACCTCGCCGACCCGATATCGCACGCTCGCGATGGCGGTGGAGATATCCAGAGCGCGTTGATAGCCGCTGGCCTGCTCGTGTCCAGGCAGTTGGATGAGCACTTCACCGAACTTCTGGTACGCTCCCATGGTCTTGTCGTAGGAACCGTCCACCGGGTCGTAGCTGCCGGAGGGGTTCTCGTCGCCGGTCCACAGGCTGTCCTCGTTGAACACGATCTTCTCGAGAGCGGTTCCCCCAAAGACCATTCCACCCATGCGGCCATTCCCGATGGGCAGGGCCTCGGTCATGCCCGAGTTGGGGTTGGCCGGAACGTCGTACCACAAGGTCAGGTCGCGGCGCGCTGCCGCCCCATCGGCTGTCCGGGCACCGTTTGCCAAGCACAGGCCCGACAGGAGCAGCCAGGTCGTCGTCCTGAACAGAACCGTTGAAGACATCGGGGACCGCCTTTCCCGCCGGCTCGGTGATCATCGCGGCCGGCGGCCTCCGAACGGCCTCGACCGGCGCCGAGTGACCAGGCCGCGACGGGCATCGCGCGGGCTATCGGGACTGGCCCTCGGATGAGCCTCCTGCCGCGGGCTCTTCCGCTTGTTGGTTCATGCGGGCGGCGTGGGCCAGGGCGCGGTGCTCGGCGTAATGGCGCAGTTCGTCATCCCGGCCACAGGAGAACGACTCCACGGCCGAGTTCGTCGCCGTGTCGAGTACTTCCCAGGCGCAGGCATCGACGTTGTACTGTGCGAAGAACCGAGGCATCAGAAACCGACCTCCATGACAACAGGATTGTATCCCGGCCGGTCCGGCATGTGAAGTCGTCTACCGGCTCCGGAGGCGCCGCCCGGAGAGGCGTCAGCACCCGGGCGACACCGACCTCGGCGGGACTGTTCCCCGGCGGATCGCCGATCGAGCAATCCGTCCGGATGCCGCCTCGAGGGGATGCGGAGCGGCGACGGTCGCGGCCCCCGCTCACAGTTTGTGCCGGTCTCGACGGTGCCCTACAATGGCCCCACGGACAGAGAGCCGGCCGCATGGCCCAGTGGCACGTTATAGAGGCAAAAAACGTGTATAAGATCTCCTGGCCAAACCGGATCACGCTGGCTCGCATTCTCCTCGTCGGGCCATTCGTGGTCATGCTGCTGCACCTGCAGGATCCGGCCTGGGGCGACCGGGCACGATGGCTTGCCCTGGGGATCTTCGCGGTCATGGCGGTCAGCGACGCCCTGGACGGATACCTGGCTCGCCGGCTGCATCAGGAATCGGCCGTCGGGCGCTTCCTCGATCCGCTGGCCGACAAGATGCTGATTCTCTGCTCGGTCGGCCTGCTGGCTCACCGGGGCACGCACGTCAGCGGCATGCTCCTTCCGGACGTGGTGGCAGTGACGGTGATCGGCAAGGACCTGATCGTGGTCATCGGTTTCTGTATCGTCTACTTCTCGACCTCGCGGATCTACATCGAACCCCGCCGTGTCGGCAAGCTGTGCACCTTCGCTCAACTCAGCATGGTCATCTCGATTCTGCTCTCGCCCGATCTGCCGAAATCGCTATCCTGGATCCCGGTCGTGTTGTGGTGGACGGCGTCCATCCTGGCGGCGGCGACCGTGATCCAGTACTTCCAGATGGCCCGGCGGTTCCTGGCCGCCCACGAAGCCAATGGAGCCAAGGGACGGGCGAACGAAGCGAGAAGCGACAAGTGAGCAACGCGAACGAAATGCAGGAACGCGAGGTCCTTGCCCCGCCACCCACCGAGGTCGTTCGGTCATCGCCTCGGGGGCGACTGCCACGATGGGACCGAGTCTCCGTTTTCTTCCTCGTCGCGGTTGCGGGATACCTGATCCTGCTGAATCAGGATCTGCCGCTGATGCGGATCCGGTATACGCTCATTCCCGGCGAGCCACAGGACTGGCTGAAGGAGGTGCTGGGCAGCGTGCGTGAGTTCGGGCAGGCCGGGGCGGTGATTCTGGCCATCGCCATCGCGGCCAGCTACGACCGGCGATGGAAGCCTGTCGTGTGCGCCCTGCTGCTGGCCGAGGCCCTGGCCGCGGCCGGATACGATTCGGGCAAGTACTTCCTGCCTCGGCACCGGCCGTATGCAGCGACCCGACAACACGCTGAAGGCTCGGCGACCCCCGGCCTGCAGGCGCTGCAGCGATTCACGGTCAGCGATACCTGGCTCGGCTCGCGTCCGTCCGGCCACGGCTTTGACACCGAGTCGTTTCCGTCCGGCCACTCCGCGAGTTCGTTCGCGATCGCCTGCGTCCTGAGCTGCTACTATCCCCGACTGGCCTGGCTGTTGTGGCCGCTGGCATTCGGTTGTGCGGCCTCACGATACCTCGAAGCCGTGCACTGGCTGAGTGACTGCTGGCTCGGGGCGTTCTGGGGATACCTCTCCGGCCGGCTCGCGTTGTTCATCGTTGTTCGGGGCGGGGCCATGAGCGGCAGGGCGCATTCCTGCTCGCTTCCGTAGCATTCCGCGTAGCCCATCGGGCCGCGAAACGGCCTTACATCGACCATCCCTGGCGGTAGTCGCGATGCACGTACTTGTTGGCCTCGGGCAGACTGGTCACCTTCAGCGCGGGCCAGTCCCACTCCAGTGTTCGGCCGGGGAAGCGCAGGGCGACGTTCCCGAGAAGCAGTGCCTCGGTCACCGTGGCCGCGAACTCGAAGTTGGCGCCGGCCGGCTCGCCGCCCCTGCAGGCCCGGAGCCACTCCTCGTGATGGCCGATCGATCGGGGCAGCGTTTTCGGCGGCGGCTTGAACGCGTCTGCCCGGGCGGCAGGGACGAGGCGCGGCTTCTGGCCGCAGAATCCGCAGACCAACGCACCCTCGTCGCCCACCAGGATCATGCCTTCGTCCTCGAGCGGCCGCTCGCGCTCCATGTGCCGGGGTTTGACGGGGCGCAGCCCGCCGTCGTACCAGAAGACGCTGACCGGCGGCATCGACCCGCGGGCAGCGAACTCCCAGCGAATAAGGGAGGCCTGCGGCCAGCTTTCGTTGTTCATCTCCGGTTTGGCCCACATCTTGGCGGCGAAACCTGAGCCGCTCGCCTCGACGGCCAGGGGACCCCTCAGGCCCAGCACCCTGAAGATGATATCGAAGGCGTAGCAGCCCATGTCGCCCAAGGCGCCGGTCCCAAAATCCCGCCAGCCCCTAAAGACCAGCGGAAGATAGGTGGGATGGTATGGCCGATGCGGGGCGGGCCCCAGCCACAGATCCCAATCGAGCGTCGGGGGGACGGGGGGCGTATCCGTCGGCCGCTCCATGCCCTGAGGCCAGAACGGACGGTTGGACCACAGGTGAACCTCACGGACGCCGCCGATGGCCCCGGCGTCAATCCACTCGCGCAGGAGGCGTGGCTCCTCGCCGGCCTGGGGCCCGGTGCCCAACTGGGTCGCCCGCCTGGTTTCGCGGGTCAGCCCGCTGAGCGTACGGGCTTCGTAGATGGTGTGGGTGAACGGTTTCTGGCAGTAGACATGCTTGCCGGCTTTCAGGGCGGCGGCGGTGATCACGGCATGGCTGTGGTCCGGAGTAACGATCAGAGTCGCGTCGAGATCCTTGTGCTGGGAGAGCAATTCACGATAGTCCTTGTAGGTCTTGCACGCCCGGTCGCCGTAGTGGGCGTTGACCGCGTTGCGGGCGGCGGTCAGGTTCTTGACCTCGACATCGCAGACCGCCACGACTCGCACCTGCGATTTGTCGAGAAAGCTCCCCATGTCGCGCATGCCCTGATCGCCCACACCGATCGCGGCGAGAGTGATAACCTCGCTGGGCGCTGTCCGGCCCGCGCCACCGAGGACATGCCGGGCGACGAGCGTCCACGCAGCACCGGTCGCGGTGGCCCCGGCCACGAACTGCCGGCGAGAGACACCGCCGGCCCGATTCCGAACTGGCCTTGGTGAGTTCATCCTTCGCCCCCTTCGCGAGCCGCCTTCGGATCGAGCGGCTTGATGAAGATGTTCTTGAACTGCACCAGGGCCGGCGGGCTAACCCACTTGCCATCCCTCCTATCACCGTGGTGCTGCAGGCCAATGGCCCCCTTGACGGCGAGGCTCGGCAACTTCGCGCCGGGAAGCACGGTCTTGCCGTTCAGCACGACCTTGACCACGTCGCCGCGCACGGTGATCTCGTATCGATTCCACTCACCGACCGGCTTGTCCGCCTGGGTCCTGGGAGTGACCGCGGCGCGCACCTCCGGCGACACATTCGGATCGGTGCGATAACCATACATCTCGCCGGAACCGATCGGCCAGCACCAGATATTACACTGGTTCTTCGCGCTGCCCCGGACCATGACGCCGGAATCGGAATCCGGCAGGGCCATGCGCATTTCCTTGCCGTGGATGTCGCGAGCGTGGGTGCCGTCCGGGAGGATGTACGGCACGTTGGGGTTGGTGTAGGGCGTCTCCTTGATGCGCCAGTCCACGCGGAGAACGAAGTCGGTATACTCCTGCGTGGTCCAGAGACTCTTGTCGCCCTTGGCCTCGCTCCCGGCGTCGTAGTCAATGACCCCGTCGATGACTTTCCAGTGGTTGCCGTCGCCCTCGGGAACCTCCCATCCGGAAAAGTCCTTGCCGTTGAACAGGGAGATGAAGCCTTCCCCGGGCTCGTTGTCGGCCGACCACACCAGCGGTGCCAGCAAGCCGATGGCGGCGAACAGTACCGCGAGCAAAACAGGCGTCTTCTTCATGTCAGTCTCCTCGAAAGGATGAACAGGTATCCATCAACGGGTCGACGGCGAAGTCGGTTCAGGCCATCGGATATCCGAAGGCGGCCGGCCAGTCCTGGGCCGATCGAACTTCTCGCCGTACTTGGTGAATCCGTCCACGAGTCCGCCGTGCGAGAGGAAGAACTGCCCTTTCTCGATGCCCATGAAACGATCGAGGCGGTCTGCCTTGCCGGTTGCATCGTGACTGAAGGAGGCGGTGGTCAGCTCGACCCACCGGCCGGCAGCCGTTCGGATCCACTGGTTGCCGTAGAGGGCCTTGCGCACGACGTGTCCGTTGGCTCCCCCGAAGTTCTCGCTGAAACTGTAGAGCCCGCGAAGATAGCCGCCCTCCTTGGGGGCTCTCCAACTCGAGATCAGGATCCACTCCTTCTTCTCCGGGTGGAAGTAGTAGCCCGAGTAGACGGTGTGGGTCGCGTTGGTCGGCCTGGCCGTCACGATGAATCGCTGCCTCTCGCCGGTCCTCCACATGAACTTGAGGTGGCTGTGACCGCCGGTGCCTTCGTTGCCGAAATCGCCCGAGTAGACGCCCTCGCCCTTACCGACCAGGGTGACGCGGTTGTCGGCCGCGACCTTGTTGCGATCCACGGCCTCATCACCGCTGTCCCAGACGCTGAAGATGATCCGCCGTTCGGTCGGGCTGTTGACCTGCATGCCGAAGTAGCCCCGATGCCAGCCGCAGGCCATGTAGTAGGTCCAGAGCGGATCCTCGAGGCCAGTCATCTCGCAGTAGAAGGCTTCGACCTTCTCGTCCTTGGGCACGGGGTAAAACAGATGGACCGAGGCGGCGTTGCGGCGCGGCTTGAGATTGAAGTGGGCGTCTTGGATCGCAGATCCGTCCAGCAGCAGGGCGTCCAGGTCGCCCGCGGGCCGGCCTTTCTCGTTCAGCGATTCGAGCACAAACCGCTGGTATCCCGCGGCCGGCACCTCGAACAAACCGAAACGCACGATGACCGGGTCCCGTCCGTTGCCCTCGGCCGACGCTTCGCGGGATCGTCCGGCCACGGCGAGCCGCAGGCGCGAGGTCGTGCCGGACGGCAACCGCAGCTCGACGGAACACTCGAGCGACCCCGGCTTCTTGAACTGTCCGAACCACAGCACCTTCTGCGAGGGGTCCTTCCAGCCGGTGACGCCCTTCTCGGAGACATGCACCGCTTCCGGCTTCGGATCGACGTAGGCGGTGGATGCGGGCACGCGAAGCCCACTGTCCGCGGCCGCCGCCATCGAAGCAGTGAAGCACAGCACGACCGTCGTCAAGATCCTCATCATTTCACGATCCTCCCTGACAGGTCGCTCACAGTGTCCACGGCGATCGCATCGCCCGCGTGAGCATCTTGGATGCCTCGGCGTCGCCCACGATCGTTTCCTCTCTGGGATCCCAGGTGATCCCGCGCTTCAGCCGGATGGTGATATCGGCCAGGTGGCTGATAATGTCGGAACGTACGGCGTCGCCGATCGGGCTGACCGTCTTGCGGCGCGATTTCACGGCGTCGATGAAGCTCTGGTCCTGCCGCGGACTCTGGATCAGATGAACCTCGTCGGGGCCGATCTTGGACTGCAGCAGTGACTTGGGCTCGGCGTCGATCCCGCCACGCCAGATGCGCACCCAGCCGTCCGGCCCGATGAACCTGGTCGAATCGCCACCGGGCTTGAAGAACATCTTGACGCCGTTGGCCATCTGGTAGGTCACGGCCCAGTTGACCACCGTATTGTAGAGCCCTTTCGCCGGTACCTTGCCGGTGCCTTCGACGGTTATTGGGCCGGCGATGTCGGCGTCCGAGCCCCAGATCATGATGTCCAGCGGGTGCGCCCCCCAGCCGGCGAGATAGCCGATCGAGTAGTCGTAGATGTAGTACGTTCCGGGTGTCACGCAGCGGTCCTTGGTGTACGGCGCCATCGGAGCCGGGCCGATCCACATCGAATAGTCAAGGGTCGGCGGCACGGGGATTTCCTCGGTCGAGCCGCCCTCACCGCCGTCGGGCGCGATGACCTCGATGGTGTGCACCTTGCCGATTCGTCCGCTGCGGACCAGCTCGCAGCCGAAGCGGCAGTGGACCGAGCTGCGCTGCTGGGTGCCGTACTGGAAGACCCGCTTCTTCTCGGCGAACACCTTGCGGCAGGCGAGGTCCTGCTCGATGGTCACGCCGAGCGGCTTCTCGACGTAAGCGTCCTTGCCCGCACGAGCGGCAGCGATGGCGATCGGCACGTGCCAGTGATCGGGTGTCGCCACAACCACCGCGTCGATGTCCTTTCGGGCCAGTAGTTCACGGAAATCAGCGTAGCCCTTGCCCTTGATCCGCTGGGCAGCCGCCTCGCGGCGATCGCTGTAAGCGTCGGCGATGGCTACGCTCCGGGCATTCCTGCAGCTCAAGAATCCGTTGAGCAGGTAGGTTCCCTGGCCGCCGACGCCGATATGCCCAATGGTGACCCGCTCGCTGGCTGGGGCGGTCTCAGCGTCCCCTAGGGCCGTCGAGGTGAGCATGTACGGGGCACCAGCCACAGCCATCGCACTGTTCAGAACATGCCGCCGGGTTATCTTCTGGTCGTTCATCGTCATGCCCCTTTCTCGTCGCGAATCCGAGATGCGGCCGGCAGTCGCGCAGCTTCAACCAGCGCCGGCCGGACCGGTTCGCATTATACCCGGCGGCTCGAGTTGCACGACCCCGAGCGATCGGCGTACTTGACGCCCCGCACCGACCTTGCCTTGTTGAGTGTGGGAGTGTGCGAGTGCGGGAGTACGCGGGTGTGCGATTGTGGGAGTATGAAAGTGTGGGAGTGTGGCAGTATGCAGGTGTGGGACCGGCATCTTGCCGGTCAAACGATAGGCTGTCAGCCGGTCCCACACTACCTCCTGAAATAGGCGGTCACTCCTTGGGCCAGTCCGGCAGCTTGAACTTGAGCACGGCCTTGGTGGTGTGGTTCCGGTAGTGCCCGACCATCATCTTGGACAGCGACTGCACCGAGAACCGCGTGCCCTCGATCTTGAGATCGGCGGGCGTGTTGGCCAGGAGATAGCTGAACCGCTCGGTGAACGCCGCGGTTCGCTGAACGTAACGGACCATCTCGGAGCTGTCCCAGTCGGGATGGCGGGGCTTGAAGTCGGGGGGCATCTGGGCCGGTCCCCACTTGATCAGCGGGATCTCCGGGTCCATCGCGTGGTAGACCTGACTGAAGAAGTTCAGTTCCGCGCCCGCGGCGTGCTCGAAGTTCCAGCGGATCGTGTGCGTGCCGTCCGAGGGCTTGTGGTCAAGTTGAGCCTTGGTGACTTTGCCCAGGGCGTCGATGAGTGCCTGCCGATCGGCTCGCATCGACTCGAGGGCGGCCTGCATGTCGGCGCCCGGTTTGGCCGGCTTGAAGTCGCAGGCGATGACCGCTACCGGTCCGGGCTTGGCATCCGGCTTCGTCGCTTGCCGAGCGACGGCAATCGTATTGCCCCTGACCTCGCGGAAGGGCATGCCAGCCTGCTTGGCCTGGCTCAGGAAAGTGTCGAGCGTGGCCAGCGGGATCTTGCCGACGCTGGTCTTGAAGTGAATCGGCCAGACAAAACGGCGGGGCTTGATCTGCTTGACTACCTCGATTGCCTGAGTCGGATCGACCGTGTACGTCCCGCCCACCGGGATCAGAAGGACGTCGACGGGGCCAATGGCCGCGAGCTGCTCGGGGGCCAATGTGTGGCCGAGGTCTCCGCAGTGCAGGATCCGCACGCCGTCGGTTTCAATGATGAACATCGCGTTCTTGCCGCGCTTTGCCCCCGACTCCGCGTCATGGAACGTATGAATGCTCTTGACGTGGACGGCATGGCTGGTGGGAGTGCCGGCCTCGGTCTTCGCACGCCACTTGACCTCCGCCTGGTTCGGCCGGCGGTCGAGGTAATGGTCGATCTCGGCCCAGTTCTTGTCCGGCCTGAGCCCGTGAACGATGACCGGCTTGCCTTTGACCACGTCGAAGCCGGTGTGATCGAAGTGCTCGTGTGTCGCGAGAACCAGATCGGCAGTCAGGTCCGGCTTCGGGAAGCCCATCTGCTCGGTGGCCGGGAAGGGATCGATCACGATGGTGAATCCCCAGAAGGTCTCGATCGAGACGCACGCCTGCCCCCACCATCGGATCGCCGTCGGGGCAGACTCCTCGTTCGCGTTCGGAGGTTGGGACGCCTCCGCGGCCGGTTTCACCGCAGCCGCAGGGGTCGCCTGGCCGCTCTGTGCCACGACCACTGTGCACCAGCTCAACAGGCAAGCGAAGGCCATTGCGCTGAACCATCGGCTTCTCATCGTGATTCTCCTTTGACGGGTGTGTCTCGCTCTCGACCGATCGCCGGCCGTCCTGCTGTCCACCGGTCCCATCACCCTCCGGTTCGTCAGTGGGGTGTCCGCACAGGGGCCGCTTCCGAACGCTGCGTCATTATAGCAGGTCGGTCGGAGAGGCAGCAGACCGCCATGCCGACCATCCCTTTACAGATCGGGCAAGTAATGGAGCACCGCAACCGAGATGCTGGCCACAAGGGAGTCAATACCCATCGGCGTGGCCTGCTCGATGAGCCGCCGGAGCATGGCGGTGCCCACGCCTTGCCGCGTCGAGTCTGGGGCGATGAAGCAGGTGACCTCCGCGGCACGGCAGAGCGAGCTGGCCGGGTGAAGCGGCCGCAGGCAGGCAAAGCCCGTGACCCGCCTTGTCTCGTCCACGACCACGAACGCCGGATAGCCCTGCGTGGCCTGCAAGAGCTGATCGAAGAATGGGCCGGGCACCGGCTGCTCCGGGTAAGCGGCGAAGCTGTGGCTGACATAGTGATTGAAGATCTCGACGACCGCGTCACCGTGACAAGCGGTCATTGGTACCAGGGCAAACCGCGTATGCGTCTTCTCGTTTGTCATCGACTCAAATGCACCCCATAGCACGTTGACCGACTACCTTTATCGCTGTCGTGCAGCTCCGAACAGGTGAAACTCCCAGATCGTCGGCCCGTCGGTCGCTTCGGTGATGTTCAGACGCACGCGTTGCGCGGTCACCGGATCGAAGCTGACCGCGAGCTGGGCGCCGAGGTTCTCGCCCTGATAGCATGGCTTCCACTGCCCCTCCTGGAGGTAGTCGACGGTGAACCTGCGAACGCGCTTGAGTTCCGGGAACGCTTGCTTGATCACGGCACGGCCGATAGTCACCGGTCTGCCGAGATCAATTTCCAGCCATGCGGACTTAACGCCTCCGTCCGTCGCCCAGCGGGTATCGTGACGGCCGTCCACGGCCCTGTCCGCGCCGTACTCAGTTTGGTTCTGGTACACGTTCGAAGCCGTGGCCTTGGCGTTCGTGGTCAACGACTTCGGCGCGGGTACTTCGATCGCCGGGATGGCCAGCGATGAACTATCCAGTTCCAGAGCCACGATCGTGTCCAGCACCTGACGGTCGCCTTGAGGCACTGAGACCTCCAGCCCGGCGTCCGTCTGGCGAACCACGGCTTCTCCGCCGGTTAGTGCCTGACTCTTGACCACCTTGGCCGGGATGGCGGGCAGCTTCACCACGTCCGTGGTCCAATCGCGGATGTGGAGGTAGATGGTGTTCCCCTTGCGCGTCGAGACGCCGTAGTCGCCCGGCTTGAACGGCCCGCCGCGCGTACCGTAAATGCTCTGGCCGTACCTGGCCAGCCACGCACCCATCTCCTTGATGCGGTTGGCCTGGTCGGGCGCGATCTCGCCGGTCGGCATCGGTCCAACGTTCAGCAGGATATTGCCATCGCCGCCGGCGCCGCGAATGAGCATATCCATGCAGGCCTCGTACGACTTGACCCCATCTTCCGGCCCGCCCCAGGACCACTGGTCTCTCGACGAGAGGGTCATGCACGATTCCCACGGGCGGCGGACGTCGAAGCCGCCAATGATCTGCTCGGGCGTGTAGTAGTCCGCTTCCGGGCCAATGTAGTGCCAGTCGCTGTGCCCGATCGGTTCCGGACCGAGATCGAGCCGGTTGTTGATGACGATCTTGGGCTGCAGGGACTTCACCAGCTTGTATGTCTCGGCCTGGTCGTAGAGCGGCTCGCGGGAATCCCAATCGAACCAGAGCAGATCGATGGTGCCGTAGTGGCTGAGCAGTTCGCGCAGCTCGGTCTTCATTCGTTCGAGAAACGCCTTGTTCCGTTCGGTGCGGAAATCCGGATCGCGCCAATCCATCGGCGAGAAGTACCAGCCCAGGCGCATGCCTTGCTCGCGGGCCGCCCTGGCCAGTTCGGCGCAGACGTCGCGCTTGAATGGTGTGTTCATGATGTTGTAGTCTGAGGCTTTCGAGTCCCAGAGCAGGAAGCCGTCGCAGTGCTTGGCGGTGAGCACCATGTACTTCATGCCAGCCGCCTTGGCGAGACTCACCCACTGGGCGGCGTCGAACTTCGTCGGGTTGAACTGCTTGAACAGATTGTCGTACACCTCGACGGGAATCGGTCCTCGGTTGGGGCACTTGGGATTGGAGTTGGCCCGCGACCAGCTGATCTCGGTACCCTTGAGGCTGACCGGTCCCCAGTGGATGAACATACCGAAGCGCGCCTCCCCCCACCACTTCATCCGCTCGGGATACGGTCTGGGCGCGTCCGGCGGCGCTGCCGGCGGAGTCTCGGCGGCATGCAAGACCGGGGTGGTCAGTACCAGGGTGATGATCAAATGTCGAATGTGATTCATGGTCAGGATCCTCGATGCAGATGATGGCCTCATTCCGGTCACACGACCATTCCAGTCTCCTGCGAGCCGCGAGACGCTCCACGATTACCACACCGCCGGCGTGATATCAACGTGGCGCGTGTCCGGCGGCAACGATTTGATGATAGGCCGTGGTCAGGTCCGCGTTGTCCGGGTCATCCCCGGCTGGTATGGGCCCGATGTTCACGCCGAGCAGCGGCCGAACTGCCTCCCCGCTGACGGCGGATCCGAGCGTCAGCGTGCGCGCCGCTGGGACCGGCTCGTTCCCCCCGGTGTCCGTCGAGCTCGAGGGCGCACAGCCTGACGGCGACCAAACGCAGCCGATCAGTCCGGCCGCAAGAACAAGTCGGTCTGCAAGAAGATGGTGAAAGCAAGAACGTGTACGTCGATGGATCATTGACCATGCGGTCGACACTGGTGACCTCCAGTACAGAGAACAAGGAATGTGACCCGTGACGTCGGGAGCGAGCGGTCCACACGGCTTGAGCGTCCTTACTATCCGATTGAGGCTGGAATGGCAAGGCAGGCGATAGGGGATGACCTCGCAGCGGAGCGAGCAGGTTCTGTTCGGATCCTCGCCGCGGGCGCGAGTCCGTTGTCTCGATGCTCTGGCGTTTTGACGTTTCGCCTCTCGGTTTTATGTCTCTCCCCGTTCGTGTACACTACGCACTTGGGCTCGTAGCGCGAGGAGTACGTCATGACGCAGCCGATAGGCAATCAGCACAAGGAACCGGCCGGCTTGCACCCGGTGCCGGCCCCGGAGGAGACCTGGCGGATCTTCCGGATCATGGCCGAGTTCGTCGAGGGCTTCGAGCTCATGAGCCAGATCGGACCGGCGGTCACGGTCTACGGCTCGGCTCGGCTCACGCCGGTGAGCGACACCTACGAGCATGCGGTCGTCCTCGGCCGCAAGCTGGTTCGAGCCGGGTTTGCGGTGATCACCGGCGGCGGGCCGGGGATCATGGAGGCCGCGAACCGGGGAGCCTTCGAGGCCGGCGGGATCAGTGTGGGGCTCAACATCCAGATCCCCACCGAGCAGCAACCCAACCCGTATGTCACCCACGGCCTGTCGTTCGACTACTTCTTCGCCCGCAAGGTCATGTTCGTGAAATACGCCGTCGCCCTGGCGTGCTTCCCGGGCGGATTCGGGACGATGGATGAGCTGTTTGAGATCCTCACCTTGTTGCAGACCCACAAGACCAAGCCTTCGCCGGTCGTGTTGATCGGAACCGGATTCTGGAGCCCCCTGGTCGACTGGATGCGGAAGACGCTGATCGAGGAGTACGCCACGGTCAGCCAATCGGACGTCGATTTGTTCATGTTGACCGACGACCTGGATGCGGCCGTCGAGTACATCCGGACCAAGGCCGCCGAGGCCGGCCCGTTGTGGGTCAATCCGCCCAGCGGCACGGGTGGCTTCGTGAAACGCTAGGACGGACCCGTAACGAGCCATGGGTGATGAGCGGCTGATACGCGGGAGACGGACGGGCAGGCGGTTGGGCGATTCCTCGCAGATTCGGCACCACTGCGAGCGACTTACCCCTGTTGGCCTTCCCGGGATGATGCCTCTTTCAGTGCAGACGGCCACGACAGTCCTCGCCGTGCTTGGGCTGGTACTGCCGGCCATCCAAGCCCAGGTTCAACCTGCCGCGGCCGACCCGGTTCAGGTCGAGACCCTAGAGCGGACACTGGTCGCGGTGGCGGAGACCGTCCGGCCATCGGTGGTGGCGATTCGGGCCAATCGACCGATCGACAGCAGCGAAACACAGGAAGCCCCTGAACCGCCCCCGAACGGTGGAGTACGTCAAGGTTCCAGCCAGCGGGGACGACCAGGGGAGCGGCGATACCCGTCTGTTGGCAGCGGGGTGATCATCAGTCCGGACGGCCAGATCCTGACCAACGAGCACGTCGTGGCCGGGGCCCAGCCAGACGATATCACCTGCATCCTGGCCAGCGGCGAGAGCTACCGCGTGCAGGAGGTCTATGCCGACCCGCGAAGTGATTTGGCGGTGGTGACGATCGGGGCCAAGGGTCTCAAGCCGGCCGTTCTGGGCAGCCTGGAGACCGTCAGGCAGGGCCAGTTCGCGATCGTGATGGGCAACCCTTTCGGGTCCGCCCTGGAGAGCCGCGGCCGGCCGGCCATGTCGTTCGGCGTGATCAGCGCCCTGGGCCGGGGCCTGAACCAGCAGTTCGATCCCCTGATGAGCCAGCGTTACTACGGCAACCTCATCCAGACGGACGCCCGCATCAACCCGGGCAATAGCGGCGGCCCGCTCCTAAACCTGAAAGGCGAGGTCATCGGCATCAACACGGCCATTTCTTCCCGCTCCGGCGGAAACGAGGGAATGGGTTATGCGATTCCCATGAGTGCCCGAACCAAGGAGATCATCGCCGCTCTGGCCCGCGGAGAGGAGGTCGAGTACGGGTTCCTCGGGGTCGGGCTCCGGTCCATCCGCGACGAGGAGCCGCGAGGCAGTGATGGCCCGACGGGAGCACTGGTCGATTCGATTGAGCGGGAAGCCCCGGCGGCCGCAGCTGATCTGAAGATCGGCGACATCATCCTGACGGTGGACGGGCATGCGGTCCGGGATGCCGATGAGGCCATCGCGTTGATCGGCGGAGCACGGGTGGGAGTGCCGATGCAGCTGATCTTCCGCCGGGGTTCGCGACGTTTGACCACCCAGGTCGTGCCCGCCCGGCGAAAAGTGGCTTCGCCGGCCGCATTCAACTGGCGAGGGATGAGATTGGCCTACCCGGATTGGGAGGTCTGCAGATCGTACAAACTGTCGGCCGACGTTCGCGGCGCGGTGATCACCCAGGTTGAACCGGGCGGCCCGGCAGCCCGTGCCGGTCTGCACGCCGGCCAGGTCATCGGCCGAATTGGCGAGGCCCGGATCCAGGGCGTTCGCTATCTGCCCACCATCACGGCCAAGCTATCGGGACCGGTGAAGGTCATGGTGGTCGGCGATCCACCGACGGAAGTCACCTTGCCGTAGGGCTTTTCCGCGACAAGTTGTCGCGGCAGAATCTGACTCGAAGTCAGGCGACCAGTTCCTCGTCCAGCCGGTCCTTGAACCGGTTGCGGAGGCGGGCGATGACATCCTTGTGGATCTGGCTGACGCGTGATTCGGAGAGATCGAGCACCACGCCGATCTCGGCCATGGTGAGGTCTTCGTAGTAATACAGCACCAGAACGAGTCGCTCCTCGGTGCTCAATCCGCGGGTGACAAACTCGGTCAGCATGGTTCGGGCGAGCTTGGCGGACGGATCGGTCTGGTCAGTGTCGCCGACATCCCACGATCGTTCGCTGGCCCGGCTGCGTCCGCTGGAATCGCGAGGATCCATGGCCGAGAAATGCACCTCGCGACCGAGTTGGGAAATGCGGGCCAGTTGATCATAGCGGTCCTGGGACATGCCCATCCGCTTGGCGACTTCGTCGTGCATCGGCGGACGACCCAATTCGGCGTCGAGCAGCTCGCGCACACCCATCCGCCGCTTCTCGAAAGTGCGCACGGTTCTTGACTGGGGATCCAGGCTGCGCAGCCAATCCATGACCGCCCCGATGATCCGCTGCTGGCAGAAGGTCTCGAACTTGGCCTTGCGCTTGGGATTGTATCCCTCGACCGCCTCGATCAACCCGTCGTACCCGGCGCTGCAGATCTCGTCGTAGCTGATCTGGGCGGGTAGCTTGCGGGACAAGCGGGCCGCCTGAATATGGACCAGCGGGGCGTACTGCTCCACCAGGGCGTTGCGGTACTTCTCAGAGCGGGTTTTAAGATACCTCTTCCACAGTGCCTCGACCGAGTCTTTTGTCGTCGCGGTCATGGGATCCTCCGTGTAGCCATGCCTTCGGACCTGGGATGTCGCGATTGTCACCCGGCGAGGAAGTGAAACGCCTCCGTGCCGGATTGGTGAAGCTCATCCTTGAGTTCACAGCTGCCGCTGCCGGCTATGGGCCGACGAGCTTCCGCTATGTACCTATATAAACCCAACAGCCGATAAGATCAAATCAAAAAATCGTCCTCGCCGACGCTTTTTTCCCATTTCCTCATTCGTTGATCGAATAAAGGGACTTGAGCTATCTTTTTCAGGTTTTTTCCACCACCTATCCACTATTTTGTCGGTGGGTAACCGTCCGAACAGGCCTCACTGGGGTGACGAGATGTCGCCAGTCAGACCGGACGGACCTTCCGATGCGAAGCTGATTGGCCGTGGTGGGAACGGCGGTGGCTGGCTCAGGTCAGGATCTGGATGATATTCACGATCATGGACAGCCCCAGAAGGGCGGCCAGGATGAAGACCCAGACCAGGGGGACCACCGGGGTGGAGGGTGTTTCTTCCTTGGGGGCTTCCTCCTTGTGGACCGGGGTACTGCTCTCCGCCAGACCCTGGAGGATGTTGTCATCAAGCTGTCGTCGAGCCAGGAGTGGAGGTTCGCCACGCTGGATGGCCTCAAGATCCTTGATCAGATCGCCCATGTTGGGGTAGCGGAGTTCGGGTTTCTTGGCCATCATCCGCTCGATCACCTCGCCGACACCGGTGGAGAGGGTGGGCCGCACATGGTCCGGCGGTATGAGCGGTTCGACCAGGTGCTTGTGCATGACCGCAGCGGGCGTCGGGCCATCGAAGGGCACCTTGCCGGTGACCATGTGGTAGAAGGTGGCTCCGAGGGAATACATGTCCGCCCGGACGTCGATGTGAACTTCGCCGCGGATCTGTTCCGGGCTGATGTAGTAGGGGGTACCGTAGGCTCGGCCGGCCTCGGCCATGGCTGCCTTGATGTCGGAGGTTCGTCTGGCCAACCCGAGGTCTGCCAGCTTGGCTACGCCGTCCTCGGTGAGCATGATGTTCTTGGGCTTGACATCGCGGTGAATAAAGCCTCGGGCCGCGGCGTGCTCAAGCGCCCGGGCGATCTGAATGACGATCTTCAGGGCTTCCTGCTCGGAATAGGTTCTGTTGGCCGCCAAGTCGTCGTAGACCGTCTTCCCCTGAATGTACTCCATGACGAAGTAGTGGTAGCCAGAAGCTTCACCGACGTCGATGGCCTGCACGATGTTGTTGTGGTTGAGCTGGGCGGCGGCTTTGCCCTCTTCCTGAAAGCGCTTGACGAACTCCTGGTTTTCGCTGGCTTTCTTGGGCAGGATCTTCACCGCCACGGTCCGGTCCAGGCTGATCTGGTGGGCCTTGTAGACCTTGGCCATGGCCCCTTCGCCTATCTTCTGCAACCGATCATAGCCGGGAATGCGCAGCGTCTTGGTGGCAATCGAATCGGTTGAATCGCCGCCCAGCCGCTGAAGTTGGGAGCGGGTGATATAACCCGAGTGAATGAGCACCTCGGACAGACTCAGCGTCTTGCCCTGAGAGGCGAGACTCTGCTGCTCCGCGATGCAGGTATTCAGCTCGTCGGGCGTAATGAGTTTCTGCTCAACCGCCAAGCGGCCTATCTGGCTCTCACCTTTTAACGCATCTGCCATGCAGATCCGCTCCGCTCGATGGGTGTCCCCAAGTACTCTCACGCGTAGTTCGTCGCAGAGGTGCTCAACGAATCGAGCTCAACATACGCGTAATCCGTTTGTTATTCAACACTTGGGGCGGCGATATCGTCACCCGATGTCGGATTATATTCCGCCACGGGGGCATCTTTCCTGGGGATCTTGACCCCATCTGACGATTTTCAGCCAACGACACGCCTCAGCCCTGTCGGGACGTTCCGCGCTCAAGGCCGATAAGGCCGCCTCGACGGCTTGAGCTTGCCGAACCGTGAAGGGCACGCCGACGGCTTGTCGCCAGTCGGCAAGACCAACGGCACCCAGGAGTGCCGTCCGTAGCCGGTCGAATCCGTCCCCCGTTCGCGCCGAAACCGATAGCCCCCTCGTCGGCCAGCCTCCAATACGCTCCGCCTGGCCGGGATCAGCGGGCAGATCGTTCTTGTTCCAGACAACAAACGTCGGCTGCGTGGATGTGAATTCCTGCGTGACCTGGTTCGCATCGTTCGCAGGCTGAAGGTCTTCCGGCCATGGTGGCGAGGACTGGTCGATCACCTGCAGGACGATGTCGGCTGTAGCCGCCTGCCGGCGGGTTCGCCGGATGGCCTCGGCCTCGATCGGATCGGCGGTGTCCCTCACGCCGGCCGTATCCACGAATGTGAATGGCACACCTTCGATGGAGGCGGGGTGCTCGAGCCAATCGCGGGTCGTACCCGGCAGATCGCTGACGATGGCGCTATGCCGTCCGGCGAGTTGGTTGGCTAGTGTCGACTTGCCAGAGTTGGGTGGCCCAACGAGGACGACCCGGACACCGGTCAGAGCCCGCCGGACGGTAGGCGAGGCAACTAGCCACTCCCCGAGCTGTCTCCGGACGGAATCCAGTCGATCCGCTCGGGTGTCGGCCATGAGCCGGTCAAGCTCGTTCGGCAGGGCTTCCCTCGTCGCCGCCAGCCAGAGAGCGAGGGTCCGCGTCTTCGCCTGCACGATGGCCTCCAGGGCTTCGCGACACAGCAGGTCGTTCGCCGCCCAGGTTGAACCAAGCAGCTCGACCGCGGGGACGATGCAGGCACCGGCCGCCTTGAGCAGCAACAACGCTCGCTGCACGATTCGCGGGCCGCCATGCAGGCTGAGATCAATGACCAGCTGGCCGGCGGGATTGCGGCGGACGGCCACCACCGCATCGTCGATGATCTGGTCGCCGTCCACCAGGCGGCACAGTCGCAGCTCATCCGATGCCGGGGCATCGAACTCGATGGGACGGGACGTCCTGAACAACGGGCGCAGCCATTGGCTGTCGCGGGTCAGGATCTGAATGACCGCGATACCTCCGAAGGTAGGCGGGGTAAGGCAAGCGGCGAGGGCTGGTTCACGCCTGTTCATGGCCTTGGTCACATCTGGCCGCGGCATTCAGGTACGCGATGACCAAGCCGTCGAGGCAGAGGTCCGGCAGGACGTGATCGACGAAGTCGCAGCCGCCGGCGATGTCGCGAGCGTTGCCGCCGGTGACGATGAGCGGGGGCCATTTGCCGATTTCGGTGGCGAGTCGTTCGGTGGTTTCGCGCAAAGCCCCGACCATCATGGCGAAGATGCCGTTGCGGATGGCCTCGACGGTATCCTTGCCGATGGTACCGGTCGGCGTGCCCACCTCGACGAGCGGCAGCTGGGCGGTGTGCTCGTGGAGGGCCCTGGCCGCCAGGGCGATGCCGGGCATGATCGTTCCGCCCATGAAGTAGTTGTTGTCGGCGACCAGGTCGATGGTCACCGCGGTACCGAAATCGGCAACCACGCAGGCCTGTCGGAGCTTGGCGAAGGCGGCCGCGGCATTACACAGCCGGTCGGTTCCGACCTTGTCCGGCTCGCGGACGTCGGCGCGAATCGGGGGGTCGATGTCCCGGCCAATCAGAAGGATCGAACCGATACCCCGGGCCTCGCACATCGGCTCGAGGCGCTTCATCATCGGTGGGCAGACCGAGCTGACCACCGCGACTCGGGGACCGGATGTGGGCAGACCGTTCCACAAGCCGACGAGACGCCCGACGACCGGTTCAATCGGGTCGTTGGGCAGATGCACGGCCGTGCCGCGCTTACCGCTGACCCATGTGGCCATGCCCACATGGCTGTTGCCGATGTCGATGAGCAGCAAGCCGGCCTCGGCCGCCGCACCCTTGCTTGACCGGGGCTCGTTCTCGCCTGATTCGGAAACGCGGATCATGGTTTGCCTTCTTCGCTATCCGGGTCGTCTTCCTGTCCCGCCCACCGAGCACCGCCCTCGAACCGCTCGGCGGGTCCGCATGGGTCGTCACCGCTGCAGCCGTCATCCTCATCCTCGCCTCTTTCGCGGTCCGGGTCGTCGCTGGAGACATCGCCGCGGCGAATGGTCGGGGCCGCGGCGACCGCCTCGAATGGATCGTCGTGCGGCACGATGGACTTGCTGGCCTGCTCGGTCTGACGAATCTCCTGGATCATCCGCCACAGTGCGTCGCCGAGCTGCTCGATGCCCGCGCCAGTCACTCCGCTGATGGCGATGACGTCGCGGCCCAGGGCGTCCTGCAGTTCCTGCACCGCCGAGAGGTTGTCGGCCAGGTCGATCTTGTTGGCCACGATCAGCTCCGGCTTCCTGGCCAAGTCCTGCGAGTACTTCTGCAGCTCGTTGCGAATGACGTGGTAGGCCTCGACCGGCGTCGGATGCTCGACGATCGGGTGGACGTCGACCAGGTGAACGATGACCCGCGTTCGCTCGATGTGGCGGAGGAAATCGTCACCCAACCCGACACCCTCGTGGGCCCCTTCGATGAGTCCGGGAATATCCGCCATGACGAATCGGCGGTAGTTGGAGAGTTCGACGATCCCGAGTTGAGGCTCGATGGTGGTGAAGGGGTAGTCGGCGATCTTGGGTCGGGCCCGACTGACCCTGGAGAGCAGGGTGCTCTTGCCCGCGTTGGGCAGCCCGACGAGCCCAACGTCGGCGATGAGTTTGAGCTCGAGTCGCAGCCACCGCTCGTCCGGCTCGCCGCCGGGAAAGGCGAATCGCGGGGCTTGATAGCGGGCCGTCGCGAAGTTCTGGTTGCCCTTGCCCCCGCGCCCGCCACGGGCGATGAGTACCCTCATCTCGGGTTGATCGAGATCCTTGAGCAGGCGCCCGCTGTCGCGATCATAGATGAGCGTGCCGGGAGGAACCCGAACGACACGGTCGGCGCCGCTCTTGCCGCTGCGGTTCTTGCCCATGCCGGCCTGGCCGTTCTGGGCTGTCCAATGATGGCGGCCGGTGAAGTCGAGGAGGGTGGTGATGGTCGGGTCGGCGACGATGTAGACGTGGCCCCCGTGGCCGCCGTCACCGCCATCGGGTCCGCCTTTCGGAATGTACTTCTCGCGCCGGAAGCTGACGCAGCCGTTCCCGCCCTTGCCGCCTCGGACAAAGATCTCGGCACGGTCGATGAACATGGTCACTGCTCGCAGGCACTACACCGAAATGCCACAAGACAACCAGAGCCCCAAGCGCGAGCACCGGGTACGATGCCGCCGCTCGAGCGGCATTCCCGTCGCTTGCGCTCCGGGCTCTGGTGGGGGCCGGGACCGATCCCGGGCGCTAGTTCGGTTGGATGTCGACCTTGCTGCCGTTGAACACCACGGTTCCTTCAACCAGGGCAAACAAAGTGTCATCTCGGCCGCGGCCGACGAATCGTCCGGGCTTGAACGGCGTTCCGCACTGCCGGACGATGATCGCGCCGGCCTTGGCGAATTCTCCGCCGAAGAGCTTGACGCCAAGGCGCTGGGCATTGCTGTCCCGCCCGTTGCGTGATGAGCCTTGACCTTTCTTGTGAGCCATAAAGTCACTCCGTCCTTATCTTCTATCGCAATCTCTCTATCGTATTCGCTCGGCTATCGCATGATCCATTTCTGCCGCTCAGTCTGCCGCTCCGGCACCACGTAGGTCCGCATCGACTCGGCGCCGGGGAACTTGTACGGCAGCTCAAGGGTCTTCCGCAGAATGAACGCCCGCCTATTGCCTGCGTCCTCCGGCTTCTTGGAGTCATAGGCCGGGTTCTTCACAAACGACACCTCTCCGGACAGTCCGGCGACGAAGACGGTGAAGCCCTTGGCCTGGGGCTCGAAGTCCTTCCAGATCGCGACGCTCGATCGGGCCCGGTCCTGCCCGCGGAGTAGCTTGCCCAGCACCTTCTCGGGAGGCAGCAGGGCCGGGTTTCCCGAGCGCCGCTGGATCGCCTGGAAGGCCTCCGGGCTGACCTGAACCTCGTTCTTCACAATTCGCATGGTGTCAGTGACCAGGGTGAAGTCGGGGTAGAAATCCACCTCGCGTTCGGTTGAGTTCTCAACCGTATAGAGCATGTACCAGTAGACGACCGGCGACTTCTGTCCGGGCACGGTCACTGCCACCCGCTGGGGATCCTGGAACTTGATGCTCAGTTCCCAGGCGGGCGAGGTGACGGCCGGTTGCGTGGATGACGAGACCGCCCAAGCAAGCGCCCCGGCAGACCCGACGATGCTTAACGTCATAATTAACATCCACTTACGCATGCGTGCCCTTCCACTCGTCTATCCCTGGACCGTACATAGCCTGCCGGACGATTGGCCCTGCGCGCAGGGTCTAACCACCGCGTAAAGAGTCCATTGTAGAAACCCCAGCACCTGAGTCAAGCCGACTGTCCCCGGCCGCCCGGGCGCGTATAATCCCGACCATGGAAGCAGATCTGGAACGTATCCTCATTCCCCGGGACCGGATCGCCAAACGGGTCAAGGAGTTAGGTCAGGAAATCGCCTGGACCTACGAAGACGATGAGGACGACGGCATCACCATTGTGACGATTCTGTCGGGGGCGTTCATCTTCGTTTCCGACCTGATTCGGCAGTTGCCGTTTCGCATGAAAATCGGCCTCATCACTGTATCCAGCTATCGGGGGGCGACCACCCAGGCCGGCGGAGCCAGGATCAGCCAGGATCTCAATGTTCAGGTTGCCGGGCGCCATGTGCTGCTGGTGGACGACATTCTGGACACCGGGGGCACGCTCCGGCTGGTCCGCGAGCGGCTTGCGGACGCCGGAGCGAAGTCGATTCGAGTCTGTGTGCTGCTCCGCAAGCCGAGCAAGGCACCGTCCGATCTGAATGTCGAGTTCGTCGGCTTCGACATCGAAGACAAGTTCGTGGTCGGCTACGGTCTGGACTACGACGATCACTATCGGAATCTGCCGGACATCGGTATTCTGCGGCCGGAGCTATATGCGAGTTCGCATTGACCTTTCCGCCAGGCGCTCGATCCGCCAGTCCGCCCAGCGGCTCATGCACGTGTCCTGCGGCCAGACGCCCGGGGCCGGCGCAGACGCCCGGCCGATCCCCGCACTCAGCGACCTGTTGCCCGCCAATCTGCTCAACGGGGATGAGATTGTCATTCTGGCAATGAAGCCTTCTCTCTGGTTTGTCCTGTTTGTCTCCGCCCGCTGGATCCTGGCCATGGCGGTGCTGCTGGTTTTCGTCGGGAACTGGGGGCACCGGTTTCCGCTGCTCGACCGGCCGGTGGTGCTGCAAGGCGCGGTGGCGGTGGCCGCCGCCCGACTGGGTTTCGCCTTGCTGCAATGGGTATCGCGGCACTATGTGCTGACCAACCGGCGGATTCTCCGGCTGATGGGCATCCTGAACATTGACCTGTTCGAGTGCCAGCTGACCAAGATCCAGAACACCTACCTGACGATGAGCTGGTACGAGCGTCTGGTCAGGCTGGGCAGCATCTCGTTCGCCACCGCCGGCACCAGCGGCGTCGAAGCCTCCTGGTGGTACGTCAATCATCCGTTGGAAATACACGAACACATCCGTGCGGCGATCCACCGGGCCCGCGGCCCGACCAATGACATCTGACCGCGGCAACCGCGGGACTCACTCCACCACATACCAGCTCATGCCTTGGGCGGGCACGTTGACGGGCAGATCGATGGCGTATTCGCGGTCCAGGCTGAATGATCTGGCCTCCCCGGTTCGCTCGGCCACGCGCGCCGTCCCGGTCAGGCCGGTATAGTAGAGGTTCACGCGCAGCGTTCGGGTCACCGGCCGGTCGAGCGGATTGAACACCACCAGCAGCCCCTTCTCCTTCAGCCCAGGATTCACGTGCAGCATCCAGTCCAGATCACGGGCGTCGGCCCGCCGGCCATGAACAAGATCGCTTTCCAGAATGTCGCGGTGGGCCTTGTACCAGTCCACCCAGCACTTGACCATCGCCTTGGTCCGCTCCGTGTCGTACAGTCGAGGCCCTCGATAGCAGGCCTGGACGCCGAGAGCCAGGTTGCTGTAGAGCATTCGCTCATAGTGGTCGAGGTGCTCGTCAAGCGGCTCGATCGTGGCCGCGGCTCCACCGCCCTGGTATTCGGTCAGCGGGACGAACATCCAGCCCATGCTCGGCGTCTTCTCCCAAGTACCGTCGTAGATATTCTGGCGCGTGTGAATCACCTGCTGTTCCCGAGGCAGTGACCAGTTGGTCTCCCGGTAACCCATGCCGGTCTTGTTCGATCCGACCAGGAAATAGTGGTCCGGGACATTGAGATACAGGCCCTGCCCACGGCACCATTGGTAGAAGCTCGAAATCGTCCGCCACTGGTTCCAGCGCGAGTCGGCGAGTCCGCGATGGCCGGGATGCTGGTCGCTCTGACAGACATCGCCGGGGTACGAACCGTCGTGCTCCAGCAGCGTGAAGCCGCTGTCACGGTGGAACCCATAGAGTCTGGCGAAGTAGCGCTGGCCCCACCTGCTCTCGAGGCAGGGGGAGTTGCCGAAGGTCGGGCGCTGACCGGGAGGCATCGCCACATCGTTGCCGCCACCAACCTGTCGAGAGGCCAACAGCGAGTAGCTGCCGATCTCAAGACCCTTGTTCCGGGCACGCTCGGCGTACCGCCTGGCCCTCGCCAACACGGCGGAATCCTCGTTTTCCAGATCGAAGCCGCTGCCAAAGCTGAGGATGATCATCTCGAACCCGGTCTCGGCGCACTGTTCGATGGCCCTGGCGACGGTGGCCTCGTCGGCCGAGCGAACGTGCATCATGAGCGGATTCTCGGTGATCCAGGGGGCGATGACGCGGTACATGCGGCGCACCGACAGACCGCACCGCTCGCGATCGTAGCTGTCGAACGGCAGGATCCATGTTCGGAGCGACTCGAAGGTCCGGCCGGGGGCGATGTCCTGGGCGGGCCCGAGATCCGGCCCGACGTCCAGCAAGCACGGCGTTTTCTTCTCGTAGTTCACCTGGGTATGAAAAGCCGGGTCGGGCAGCCAGCGGCACGAGCGGCGATTCGCCCCCCCGGCCATCATCCCGCCGAAGGCCATGTCGGTTTCGACGTGCATGTTCGGTGTCACCCGCCCGTCGGTGAGTTCGTCCACCTCGGCCACACGCTCGACGACGGCGAGGATCTCGCTGGAGAATCGATCCAGCCGGACAGGCTTGTCCGTGCCGTTGCGGACGGTGAGCCACTTGCTGTAGCACGGCAGGCCGTCGTACAGCTCGTAGTGGACGGAAACGGTGACATTCCTCGGACCAATGCCGGTTTCTGCCTGGGCCTTGGCGGCATCGAACGGTCCGAACACCCGTACTCGTTCGATGCGGCATCGTGACCATTCCGCGTCCGGGTGGACCTCGTCGCCGGCCCCGCCGCTTCGGTCGGTTTTGCCCACCCGGGCGGCCCGCGGCGCGGCGCCCGCCCCTGACACCTCGAACAGACGGTGAAACTCGGGCTTGTCCTGGCCGGCGTCGGCCACTTCCCACACCATGACGTCGGTGTCGAGCCGCACCCGCAGGCGGTACTTGCGTGCCGTGTCGAGGCCACCGTCTCCGGCGGTGAACGCTTTCACCTTGGCCAGCTGTTCGCCGCCGTTGTCGCGGAGCTCGAACTGGCCGTGGACACCCCGGTCGCCGGGCCGCAGGTTCACCTCGACCACGCGTCCCGGGAACACCAGACCGAGACCCGGTCCCCAACTCGTGTCCTGGTCGGTGCCGGGACTGATGACCGCTTCGACCAACGATACCTCTGCAGGGAGGCCCCGCTCAGCGTAGCAGTGAGTCCCGGCGAGCGCGTAAATCTCGCCCGCCTTGCCTTCGTTCTGGAAGCTGATCCGCCCGGCGCGCCGGGATGCGATGATCTTCCAGGCGGGATCGAGCCTGCTGAATCCTTCGTCCCAGAGCAAGGATCGCCCCGCGGCGGAGGGCATTCCTTCCCCCATCCCGCCGAGCGGCCAGGCGAAATCCAGCCTCAGCGACGTGCCGTCCGGCGGCCACTTGGCGTTCGGCGCGTGGTGTCGAACCCGCTTCCAGGCGAATCGCTCGTTCGGCTCGCCAACCTCGAAGCCGATGAGGCGAAACGCCGCCGAATCCGCCCGCAACTGGTCTACCCACTCCGGCCGCAGGAACGCGCAATTGGGCTGACCCTTCAGTCCGCCGACCTCGTAACGCCTGCCGTCGAGCTCGATGGTCGCCTCCGGCTTGACACCGCGCAGGACGGCCTCGCCGGTCACCAGATTGTCGAGCCCCACCGTGGCCGCATTCGGTGCCATCCGGAAGGTGCGGGCGATGAGCCCGTTGGTCAGCACGAGCTCATGGGGCCGCGGGCCGCGAAAGACACCCGCCTTGTAGCCCGAGCCATCGATGAGCCAGTCCTTGGCCCCCGCCCGGCCGGGCCCAGGCCAAACGGCCAACTGGTCGAGGCCCGGCGGAACCGCCTCACCCTCGGCCGGACCTGGAGAGCCTGTCAGGACCGCACAGGTGAGCATCGATAGAACGACGCTTGTCATCTCCATGATCCATCCTCGATTCGCTGACCGCGCCCAGGCGGCACGGGCTCAGATCGCGGCCCTGGCGGGCGACCGCCGGTCCTCTATCACCACGGGGAGCGTCGATCCCGGTTCTCACACCACTGTCCAGTCGTGCAGCCACTGGTAACGAGCAGAGAGGTTGGCGAGGAGATTGTCGGCACATTCGCGCAAGGCCTGCTGGTCCTTCGCGTCCAGCGGCTTGTGACGTTCGTAGGACGCCTTCACATTCTCGTCCAGTTGCGAGGCCATCTCGACCCCGGGGATCACAGCGGACAACCGCCTCTCCTGCAGCATCGCCTTGAGCAACGCGGGAGCCCGCGAATCGACCTTGCCGTTGAACTGCGTCGGCTTGCCCCCGAAGGTCGCTCCCGCCGCGAACGGTTTGATTCCAATCACGCCGACATCCTTCTCTCGAGCGAGGGCCAGCAGGCTGTCTCCATCGTAGGCCTTCGTCAGGAACATGTACGGGAACAAGATCACCGAGAACTGCGGGTACTTGGTGAGTACCCGCCGGAACACGCTCGGCTTGTGGGCCGAGATCCCCAGAAAGCGGACCTTGCCCTGTTTGTGAGCCCTCTCAAAGACCGCCGCGACCAGATCGAGCGTCTTCTCGTTGACCTCCCACATGGTGGCCTGCCGGGTCTGGCCTTCACCCCAGGTCGCTCCGACCGGTCTCCACAGATCAAGCCAGTCCGTCTTGTACGCCCTGAGACGAGCGTCGATCTCCCGGAGCATGCCATCGAGACTGAGATGGTCCTCGTACTCGCTGGTGAGTTTCTCCGGCCAGGAGGCGAAGCCGATGTGGAAGTGCTTACGGAGATCAGAGCCCATCGCTTGTCCGTAGAGGGCGCATTCCTCGACGATGTTGTTGTCGACGTAGTTCATGCCCAGTTCGACCGCCCTCTGGAGGACCGGCCGGCGGTCCTCGACCGATTTGCCGCCGTGGCCGCCCAAGCTGATCTCGGAGATCATGATCCCGGTCTTACCCAACCGCCGGTATCCCATCTTTGCGTTGTAGTTGAGGATCTTCGCGGTGTCGGCGGGCATGGTCTCGGTGGCTGCGGCCGCGACGAAGCCCCCCTGATGAACCAGGGCGGTGCCCGCAACTACCGCTCCAGCACTCTTGATGAACTCCCGCCTGGTCTCTTCCTTCGGCGACATGGACGTGTCTCCTGTGTTGGGTTGCACACCAGCCCGAGCAGGGCCGCTGGCCTCTGACCAGCATACCATAGGATAGCCGAAAGCTGGGCCTACAGCTCGGTCGCCGTGGTCGCAAGTGACCATCGCGGCACTGGACCTCCCATCCTGCCCCATACCAGACCACCCCGCGAGACAATCCAATCTGGACTCGAATTGCCTCGCCGCCGGGGAATCCGCTCCCAGTCAGGCCCAGCAAACGCAGGTGGCGCCACTGCCCGAGTTACGCCTGGCAGGCCAACCTGGCCGCCTCGCGCCAAGAACGGCTTGCCCTGCGTTGGACCGACCGATGGGTGCGGATGCGGTCGCTGGCGTCGCAATGTCCTTGGCGTTAAATTGGGGAATCTGGATTTACCGGGGTGGGTAGGGCTGGCGTGAGCTGTCCCGCTGTGAGGAGACCGGACATGTCGACGACCAATCCGAGCAGACGAACGATCCTCCGTCATGGGCTGGCCGGAGCGGCCGCGGGGGTGGCCGCGTCGCGGATGACCGCCGCCAGTTGCGGGCGGACCATCGGAGCGAACGATCGCATCCATCTGGCCCTGATCGGATGCGGCGGGCGGGGGCGATACATCCTCCAGAACATGGCCAAGCCATGCGATCCCAATATCGGCCTGGTCGCGGTCTGTGACATCTGGAAGTCGCATCTGGCGAACTACACCGGCGAGGCGGAGAAACTGTTCGGGACCAAGCCCAAGGCGTACGCCGATTACCACATGGTACTGGAGGACGCCGACGTGGACGCGGTCATCATCGCCACGCCGGACCACCAGCATGCCGGCCAGTGTATTGACGCCGTCCGGGCGGGCAAGCATGTCTATGTGGAGAAGCCGATTATCGGCATCGCCGAAGACCTCGGCCTGCTCAACAGATGGTACGACATCGTCAAGGCCGGGACGGTGGTCGTGCAGAACGGCACGCACGGAGTGAGTTGTCCGGCCGCCAAGGCAATCAAGCAGTGCATTGCGGAAGGCAGGCTGGGCAAGCTGTTCCGGGTGGAATCGACCGAGACCGACGCCCGGCCTTACTGGGTAAGCTACAGCGGCCCCAAGACCGAGGCGGACACCGACTGGAAGGCCTGGCTATGCAACCGCAAGGATCGGCCGTTTGACGCCCACCTGCACGCCTGCTGGATGGGTTACCATGACATCACCAGCGGCACGATCGGCGGGTGGATGAGCCACTTCATCAACATGGTCCACTTCGTGACCGGCTGCGACTTCCCGGTTTCGGCGACGGCGTACGGCGGAAGTTACGCCTTGAGCAACGACAAGCGCTGCAACGCCCCGGACCAGGCGGCCGTACTGCTGGACTACGCCGAGGGTTTCCACACCCAGTTCACCAGCCACTTCGGCAGCTCGTTGGGCAACGAGAGCACCGTCTTCATGTTCGAGAAGGGCATGATTCGCACGCGGTTCGGGCACTGGCTGGGGAATCCGACCTTATCGAGCGAGGGGGTCAATGACGCGATCAAACCGGAGAAGCTGCTCCAAGAGGAACCGCCATACCCCGGCGCCGCCCACGTGAAGAACTGGTTCGACTGCATCCGCAACGGCGGTCAGCCAAATGCCAATGTCGAATTCGGATACAAGCACGGCATCGCGGTGGTCATGGGCGACGCGGCCTCGACCACCGGCCGGAAGGTTCATTTCGACAAAGTCAAACGCGAGATTCGGAGCTGATCGGGCCAAGGACCTGTTCCGTAGTGTGTGGGACCGGCATCTTGCCGGTCAATGTCAGGCTGCGAGCTTGTCCCACATTCTCCTAGACCGGCTCCTCGCTGAGGGGGGCGAGCCAGCGATATGGGAATCGTGACCCTCCAGAATGTGCATGTCGGCTTTGCCGGGCAGACCGTGCTCGACGAGTTGGACTGGGTGGTCCACCGGGGGGACAAGGTCGGCCTGGTTGGACCAAATGGATCCGGCAAGACCACCCTGTTCAAGCTGATCACCGGCGAGCTGCAGCCGCAGATCGGCACGGTGACCCGGGCTCGTGGCCTCCAGATTGCGTACCTGCCGCAGGAGCCGACGCTCGACACGTCGAACACGCTTCTGGCCGAGGTGACCCGCACCTTCGACAACGTCCGGCAGCTCGAGGAGCGCGTCGCCGAGGTCGCCCAGCTGATCGCCGATCATCACGACACCGATCGGGCCGAGGATCTGATGGCCGAGTACGACGAGCTCCAGCACCGCCTGGAGGCTTCGGGGGGCTACGACTACGAAGTGACGGTCCGCGAAGTGCTCGGTGGGCTCGGCTTCTCGCCGGCCGATTACGACCTGCCCATTGCCACCCTGTCCGGTGGTCAGAAGTGCCGGGCGGCGCTGGCCGAGCTTCTGCTTCAGGAGGCGGACCTCCTGCTGCTCGACGAGCCGACGAACCACCTGGATATCGAGGCCACCCAGTTCCTGGAGAAATTCCTGGCCGGCTATCACGGCGCGGCGGTCGTCGTCTCGCACGACCGCTACCTGCTCGACCGGGTGGTGGACAAGATCGCCGACCTGGACAACCGGAAGGTGACGGTCTACCCCTGCGCCTACTCGGACTACGCCGAGGCCAAGCGCATCCGGCAGCTCACCGCGGAGCGCGAGTACGAGAAGCAGAAGGAGTGGATGGAACACCAGTGGGAGTATGCCCAGCGAGTCAAGGCGGACAAGTCGCGATCCAAGCAGGCCCGGGGGCGGCTGTCGCACCTGGAGCGCATGGAACGGGAAGGCAAGGTCCTCGCCCGGCCGGTGGCGTCCCATCGCAGGCTGGCCATTCAGTTCACCCCCACACAGCGGTCCGGCGACATGGTGCTGCGCTGTGAGGGCGTACGCAAGGCCTACGGCGACGTGATCCTGTTCAATGACTTCAACCTCGAGATCTACCGCGGCGAGAAGATCGGCATCGTGGGACCCAATGGCGTCGGCAAGACCACCTTGCTGCGCATGGCCATGCGCAAGACCGAACCAGACGCGGGAACGGTACGCCTCTTCGAGAACCTGCAGGTGGGTTACTACGACCAGGAGCACGAGGACCTTCGGCCGGAACTCACCGTGATGGAGGAGATCGAACCCAAGGCCTCGCAGAGCCAGCAGACCCAGATCCGCTCGTTCCTGGCCCGGTTCCTGTTCCAGGGCGACGACGTGTTCAAGCGGGTGGGCACGCTCTCCGGCGGCGAGCAGAGCCGGGTCATGCTCGCCCGGCTTATGTACAGCAATCCCCAGGTGCTGATCCTCGACGAGCCGACCAACCATCTGGATATTCCGGCCAAGGAAGTGTTGGAGGACGCCCTGATCGCGTATCAGGGGGCGGTGCTGCTGGTGAGCCACGACCGGTACTTCCTCGATCGCGTGGTCAACAAGCTGCTGGTCCTGCCCGAGCGGGCCAAGTACGAGACCATGACCGGTAACTGGAGCACCTACGCCAATCGGCAGGCGGAGCAGGAAGCCCGCCGGCGGGCGGAACTGGACGAGGCCCGCAAGCAGGCCCGGCGAACGACCAGGACTCGTACCAAGCGACTGCCGTCCGGCGAGGTCGTCGAGGACGATTCGCCGTACGCCTCCTGGTCCACCGAGCGCATCGAAGAGGAGATCATCGAAAAAGAGACGGCCCTGAGTGAGCTCGAGCAGCAGTTCGCCGACCCGGCCATCTACCGCGACGCGGAGCGGGCGCGTACGTTGAGGGCGGAGTCGGACCGTCTGAGGGCGGAACTGGCGGTGCTCAACGCGGCCTGGGAGAGCCGGGGCTGACTACGTAATCAGGGCGCCTGCGCTCCATCACTCTGTATCCAACAAGCAGAGAAAGTGTGGTTTCTGCCCGCCCCCATAGCAGCTCGCCCAAGACCGAGGCCGCATGGGCGACCAGCAGGGAGTGATCCCCTTCATTGTACCTTCGAACCGGCGTTTCCGCGCCGATGACCATACGACGATCATGTGCGAGCATGGCCAGATCGCGCCGCAGACGGCCCGAGCGGGGCAGAAAACGAGCGGCGGAAAGGTAGGCTATGCCAATCCTCTCCGCCGCGCCCTCCTCCTCTTACCGTCAGCGGACCTCGTTGGGCCCTGCTTGTCTCCTACCCCTCCTCGAACACGTCAACGCCGATGAAGCGCGCCAGCCGTCGCGTGTCCGCCAGGTGGTTGCCGTAGAAGATCACCCGGTGTAGGCCATGGGACCAGCCCTCGAAGATCTTGCGGGCATCGCGGACCTTGACCGTGATCTTGGTGCGGCAGCCCCGGTCCACATCGGGGATGTCCACGATCTTGCCGGTTGACACCAGCATGGTGCCGACTCCATAACACTCGGCGGGTGAGGCCGCCAGCGTGTGCTGACGAGCGGCCATGGCCCGCAGGTCACCGCCCACCAACTTGGCCATGGTGATCTCCTGCCCGACACGCATCTTGGTCTGCAGCACCGCGCCCTTGTGGTCCTCGAGATGGCTGCGAATCACGTATGGAGCCGACTCGCCCTGCGGGCCGTCCATCCTGGTCGCAGCCACACAATGCGCGTGGATGAGCGTGTCGTTGGAGGTATCGATGACCGGATCGGTCACAAAGCCCGGCTTGCCTACCATGTGCTGGTAGATGACCTGGGTCAGCGTGGATGGCAGATCCGCCTCGCAAACACCCACCAGCCCGAGGTCGTTGAGCCGCACGAAACCGAAACAAGGATAGGCCGGCAACCCGTTGACCCCGAAGAGGCCCAGGCAGTTGATGGTCATGGCCTGGGCTTTCTCGTCGGCCAGCACCTTCAGCATGGCCAGGCATAGCCGCGAAGCCTTGACGATCTCCTCTCTCGAAGGCTCGACCACGCGCTCGGCCTGCTTGACCCAGCGGTCAGCCTCCTTCTCGACCGCCGCAGCGGGCATGGCCTCGAACGCCTCGTTCAGTCGCTTGTGATCACAGGGCACGATCTCAACGCCCAGTTTCTGCTTGGCCTCCGCCGCGTACTTCTCCGGAATCTGCATGCCGCCGCCGACGTGGAGAATCCGGGTCTCCTTCAGCCGGTGGATGGCCCGCAAGGGCCGGATCGCTTGCAGCACATCGTTGAGGTTGCTGGTCGGGATGACATCGAGTTTCTTGCCGGCCCGCTGCATGTCCGGGACCATGCACCATTCATGCCCGCTGAAGGGCGTGGCGAAGACCACGGTGGGGATTCCGGAATCGGCCATCATCGTGAGGAGACGCCAGGTACCCAGGCAGATCTGGACGGCCAGAATGCCATCCACGTCCTTGTGGGCCTTGAGGAGGCCGGCCAGCGTGTCGGCGTCCCTGACCAGAGCGTTGCTCACGAACTCGACGTCCTCGAGGCCCGGAACCTGATCGATTCCGGCCTGGAGCCGTTTGGCCTCTGCCTGCAAATCCAGGTCAGGCTTCGGCCAGGCCGGATTCACCCCGATGAACACCCGCAAGACGCGTGTCTTGGTGAAGCCGCCCCGAGAGCCGACCACGGGCGTCGCCCCGCCAGTCTCGCTCCCAGCTTCGGCGAGTGTCGTGGCGGCCAGAACTCCCGCCGATGCGGTACCGAGAATCGTGCGCCGCGTCCATCTGCCGTCCATCGCGTGCTCCTTTCATGTGACCGGTCGCCGATGGCCCGCAGCGCGGAGAGGCCCGAGTGCCCTCGGCCGCGCCATCGACAGGTGGTGCACCACCAGGATACTGGTTTCACGGCTAGGTCGTCCAGCTGCTGTCCGTCTGCCTGACGATACCCGGGACCGCATACCCGGGATCGAGCCAACCCGGGTCACACCGCCCGCGGTCGCCCTTCCGCGGGTCCTCGCGGAGCGCTGCCGTTCAGTGAGGCTTTGTCTCCCCAGGACAGAGCCGCTATACTCGTAAACCAGTCCGGGAGGGCGGACCGGACCGGCGACCTGCAGTGACCAGCGATGAGCAAGACGGCACAATCCAAGTTCCTGCGCGAGTCCGGCGTCGATGTCTTCAACGGCAACGAGCTGCTGGTCAAAGGCGCCCTTGAGACCGAGGGCGGGGTGCACCTGCTGACCGGCTACCCCGGTTCGCCGGTGGCCACGTTCTTCGACGTGCTTGCCGATCTGGCCGACCTGCTCAAGGAACGGGGCATCGAGGGCCGGATCGCCAACAACGAAGCCCTCTCGGTGGCCGCAGTCAACGGCTCGCAAATGGGACCGCTCAGGTCCCTGGCCGCATTCAAGAGCGTGGGACTCCACGTGGCCAGCGACGCGCTGGCCCTGGGCAATCTGGCCGGCCCGCACGCCGACGGCGGGGCGGTGATCGTCTCCGGCGACGACCCCTGGAACGAGAGCACCCAGGTCCCCGCCGATTCACGCTTCCTCTTCCGCCACCACCAGGTACCCGTCATCGAGCCGAGCACCCCGCAGGAGATCAAGGACTACATCGGTGCGGGTTTCTCCCTCTCCCGGGCCTCGGGACTCTACACCGGCTATGTGCTGACCACGCCTCTGGCCGACGGCGGCGGATCGGTGATCTGCTACCCCAACCACTACCCGCTGACCAACGCCAATCACCGGTTCGATCTGCAGACCGACACGCTGGATCTCGAAAGCCGCGTGCTCCTGCCCCCGCGGACCGGACGCCGCGAGCTGGACCTCCCCGAGCGTCTCGACAGACTGCTCCGCGAAGTCGAACGCCTCGGCCTCAACCGCCTCGACGATGCACCCCGCCAGAACGAGGTTGCCATCGTCACCAGCGGCATGGCATGGCAATACGTTCGCCAGTCACTGATTGATCTGGGGCTTCTGCAAAGCGTGCCGGTGCTCAAGCTGGCGGTGAGCTACCCGCTCAGCCCGCGACAGATCGAGCCGCTCCTGGCCCGGTTCAAGCATCTGGTCATCATCGAGGAACGCCGCTCATTCATCGAGGAGCAGATTGCAGAACTCGCGATCCGTTACGCACAAGGCAGCGGCCGCCGCATCGCACAACTGTGGGGCAAACAATTCCCGGAGGATGCGAGCGGATTTCCGTCGGTTCAGGGCCTGAATGTCTCGATCGTGACCGATCGCCTCGGGCGTTTCCTGCGGTCCATCCAGTCGCCGCTGGCCCGCAAGGCCGCCAAGGTTATCGACTCCGAGCTGCGAATCATTGCCGAAACCGCCAAGCTGGATGCGAGCATCTCGGCACGCACCCCCACATTCTGCCCGGGCTGTCCGCACCGCGATTCGTCCGGGCTTCTGCTGAAAATCAAGAAGCGATTCGCAGACGAGGGTTACATGCGTCGCCGGCACGGCCGCCGGGCCGTCGACCTGGTCTTTCACGGCGACACGGGCTGCTACACCATGCTCATGTTCGAGCCCAATTCCCAGCTCATGCACAACTACTCCGGCATGGGTCTGGGCGGCGGCACGGGCAGCGGCATCGATCCGTTCATCAATAACAAGCAGGTCGTGTTCATGGGCGACTCGACCTTCTTCCACTCCGGCCTCACCGCGATCAGCAACTCGATAGCCGCCCGCCAGGACATCACCTACATCATCCTGGCCAACGGGACGACGGCCATGACCGGCCACCAGCCGCTGCCCTCGGTACCGAACGACCTGCTCAATCGCCCGATTCCCGCCCAGCAGATCGAGCAGATGGTCCGGGCCATCACCGGCGGGCAGTGCCCGGTCATCCGGACGGATCCGGACAACCACAAGGAGTACAACCGCACCCTCGAGCAGACAATCTTGGCCGACGGGGTCAAGATCATCATCGCCGACAAGGAGTGCGGCATCACCTTCAACCGTCGGCGGCTCAGTGCCCAGCGCAACGAGCAGCGGAAATTCGGCTTCGTCCACCGCCAGGTGCACATGAACGTCACCCCGGAGGTCTGCGACTACTGCCTGGAGTGCACCAACAACACCGGTTGCCCGGGTCTGACGGTGGTGTCCACCGACTACGGCCCCAAGGTGCAGACCGACCTGTCCTGGTGCGTCAACGACGGGGCGTGCGCCAAAGTCGAGGCTTGCCCCTCGTTCGAGGAAGTCATCATCACCCGCCGGCGCCGGCCCACGCCCCGGGGACACAAGATCGCCCTCGAGGACATCCCCGAGGTCCCGCTCCAGTTCAAGGGTGACACATGGCGCGTCTGGCTGGCCGGCGTCGGCGGCATGGGGATCGGCACGGCGGGCAGCATTCTGGTCCTGGCCGGTCAGCAGGAAGGCTACCACGTCCAGTTCAGCGACAAGAAGGGCCTGGCGATCCGGAATGGGGCGGTTTACTCGCAGATTGTGTATACCCGAGCAGCAGCCAACAGTCAGCAGTCAGCGGTCAGCAGCGATGCCGCCCCGGCACCAGGGTGTCGTGAACCGGGCACGCCGGCGAACGAACCGGTAGCGTCCATGGTCGTCGGGTACGGGAAGGCCGACCTGCTCATCGGCATGGACCCGCTGGAGGCGGTGCGGGCGATCGATGCCGGGCAGAAGTTCCGCGTGGCCAGCCCGGAGCGGACGGCCGTAGTCGTCAACACCGATGCCAGCCCGACGATTCGAACACTCATGGGCCGGGACGAGATCAACGTCGAGTACCTCGAGCAGTGCCTGCGGAAGGCCACCCGACCGGACGGCTACTTCGCCGCCCGCGTGTCGCTGCTGTGTGAACGCATCTTCGGCACCAAGCTGTACATGAACATCACCATGCTGGGCATCGCCTGGCAGCGCGGGCTCATTCCCGTCTCGCTGAATGCCCTGAAGGAGGGAATCCGTGGAACCATCCGGGCCGATTTCAAGAAGAACCTGCGGGCCTTCGACGTAGGGCGAAAACTCGTCTGCCGACCAGACCTGTTCGCCGATCTCTTCGCCGACAGCCGAGGAGACGTGTTGGCTGCGGCCGACGGTGAGTCGAGCGGGCTCGGCGAGTCGCGAAGCACGCGGTCCCGTTCGCTGGCCAGAACGGTGCGCGCCAAGGCCGCCTACCTCAACATGCGTCTGCTCGGCAGCCGGAAGGCCCTCCGGGCGGACCGCAAGGTCACTCGCGGCGGCCGGAGACTTCCTCGCTCCGAGCGGCCAGGACCGACGGGGAGCCGGCGGCTTCCCGACACCAAGCTCGCTCGGGCCTACAAGCACATGACCTACACCACCCTGCGGGCCTGCCGGGAACTCGATCGAGAGACGATGCGCGACATCGCCATTCGCATCTACGACCTCATCCATTGGGGCGGCCTGAGCTACGCGAGGCGCTACGTAGACCGTGTCCGCCGAACCTTCCTGGCGGATGACGAGCGGCACGGTTTCGCAGCCACCCGGGCGGTGATCTGGAACCTGGCCAAGCTGATGCTGATCAAGGACGAGTTCTTCGTCGCCCACCTCCTGACCAGCTATGAGAAACGCCGCCGGGACCGGCAGCGCTACAACGTCAACCCCGCCAACGGCGACAAGATGCGGTATCGACGCACATTCCACCCGCGGTTCTTCGGCAAGCAGATCGACATCGTGGTACCACACTGGACACTGTACGTCCTACGCAACATGCGCTTCCTGCGGAGCATCATCCCCTACTGGCGGCACCGCGAGCAAGCGTTCCTGGCGTGGTATGAACAGCTGGTCGATGGTTTCACCTGGACGACTGAAACGGAGTACGCCGCCAACCTCGAGGCCCTCCGGTGCGTCGAATCGGTCACCGGTTACGCCGAGATCCGCTGGCCGAAGATGGCCTCCGCCCAGTCCAAGGCCGAGCGACTCCTCGCCGGCTGCCAGCGGGGCCGGCTGCCCACCACCGTTCGCCGTGACGATCAGTGACTGAGGCGGTCCGGGGGACGATCGCCGGCCGACGGTGCGTCGCGACGCGGAAGACGACCCGTCGGGCGCCGTCATCCCGAGAGAGGATACGCCCCTCCGACAGAAATCGGGCCGTCCCACCAAGACGAGCAATGCCCGACAGGGAGGCATACGCCAACGGTGGACGAATTGTGCTTCTGCTGGATCACTTCTCTCTTGACGTCCCGGATTCCTGACTTATAATGAACACCGCGTGAATAGTGCGCACGGGTTGCGCAATCACCTATTCTCCAAGAGGTTGTGGCCCGCTTTTCGCGAGACCGAGGGAGGCCGCGGGCGGTGGCTGCAACCTACGGGGATCGAGGTCGGTGATAGAGAAGGCTCTGCCGACCGGACGTGAGGAGCGTTTGTTAAGCTGAGTGCGTCTTCTCGGATGCCTGAAGGCTCAGGTATTCGCCGGGCGATGGCCGTGGATGACACGGAGGATGTCCGGAGGTGTACGAAGACGCCATCGTCGTGTGTCCGCCAGTCGCGGCGGTTCGAGGGTACAGGCCAGCGTCAAGGCGAAGGTCGCCGGGGAGTGCCAAGGGTGCGGCTTCTTCGCGAATGTCGTGACCGGAGTGAGGATGAAGCAACAGGGGTAACGCGTGACCGTTCTCATGCCTAGCACCCGAGTGTGGTTCTTGCGGTACCCCGAACGGAAGACTTTGACGTGAGCCTGCTCATCCCGTTGTATCGGCGGGAGTTACGATCTGCCTCTGACAGGTGGTCCACCTGAAATCGTGGCGGCGTGCGCGGCCTTCTGTCGTGCGCGAAGTCCACGGGGTCCCCTCCTTGCGTTTTCCCGATCCCCCACTGGATAGCATCGCTGCCTTGCGGTTCAACCGAGTCCGGGGCGCCGGCATGAGTTCGCCGGATGCTGACTCGCGGGGCGGGTGATGATCATATAAGGAAGAAGGTGGTAATCATGGGAGTGCCCATCGCGATGGACAGCTCCGCGATGATCGCCCTCTGGATCCTCGACTTCGTGGCGGGCGTGGCCATCGGCTGGGGCCTGTTGACCGTGTTGAGCAAACGCCGCCGCGTGGCCGCCCTCGAGGAAGCGGAGCGCATCGTCAACGAGGCGCAGAAGCAAGCCGAAGTCATCGTTGAGAAAGCCCAGGTTAACGCTGAGAAACATTTCATCCAGAAACAGGAGGAGTTCGAAAAACAAAGCGCCAAGGACCGGGACGAAATCAAGGAACTCGAACGCAAGCTCGAGAAGCGCGCGGACAATCTCGACAAGAAGCTGGATACACTGAGTACCAAGGAACGGGCCCTGGAGCAGGGCGAGCAGCGGGTCAAGGATCGCGAAACGAGCCTGACTCAGAGAGAGGAGGAGGTCAGCCGGGTTCTCAAGCAGCAGCGCGAGCAGCTGCAGCGAATCAGCGGTATGTCCATCGAAGAAGCCAAGCAGCTACTGTTCAACCGCTTGAAGGACGAGGTCGAACATGATGCCGCCGAGATGGTCCAGAAAACGGTCAATCTGGCCAAGGAGGAAGCCCAGGCCAAGTCCCGCGAGATTGTCGTGACCGCCATTCAGCGATACGCCACCGAACACACCAGCGCTGCCACGGTCAGCACCGTGGACATCCCCTCGGACGACATGAAGGGACGCGTCATCGGTCGCGAAGGGCGCAATATCCGGGCGTTCGAGAAGGCCACGGGCGTGGACGTGATCGTCGACGATACACCCGGTGTGGTCGTGGTCAGCGCTTTCGATCCGGTGCGGCGGGAAATCGCCCGCTTGTCGCTGGAGCACTTGATCCAGGACGGCCGGATTCACCCCACCCGAATCGAGGAGATCGTGCAGGAAACCAGCGAACAGGTCGCTCGCGAGATTACCGAGCGGGGCAAGAAAGCCGCGGTCGAGGCCAATGTCGGCGGCCTGAACCGCAAGCAGATCGACCTGCTCGGCCGGCTGAGCTATCGCACCAGCTACGGGCAGAACGTCCTGCAGCACTGCATGGAGGTCGCTTTCCTCTGCCAGATCATGGCCGACGAACTCGGCCTGGACGGCACCCTTGCCCGGCGATGCGGATTGCTCCACGACATCGGTAAGGCGGTGGACCATGAGGTCGAGGGCGGCCACCCCCAGATCGGGGCAGACATCTGCCGACGGTTCAACGAACGGCCAGAGGTCATCAACGCCATCGCGGGGCACCACGGCGACATTGAAGCAACCAGCGTCTACACTCCGCTCGTTGCCGCCGCCGACGCGGTCAGCGCTTCGCGGCCAGGAAGCCGCCGCGAATCGCTGGAACGCTACATCAAGCGGCTGGAACAGCTTGAGCAAATCGCCGGCCGCTACCCCGGCGTCAAGCAGGCGTACGCCGTTCAAGCCGGGCGCGAGATCCGGGTCATCGTCGATGCCAACCGGGTGACCGACGGCCTGGCGACCAAGACCGCGATCGACATCGCCAAGCAGATCGAGGCGGAAATGACCTACCCAGGCGAAGTCAAGGTTACGGTGATCCGGGAAATGCGCGCAACCGAGTTCGCGCGGTAGGTAGCATAGTGGTCTTCCGTCGTCCGTCCCCGGGCCATCGCCGCCCGGACACGCCGTACTCCGGGGACTGCAAGCACAAACGGGGCGTCTCGTTGATCACGAGACGCCCCGCTTTCATTGGCTTCTCCGACAGCCGACCCGGTCGCCGAAGGGCACGCCGCTCAATCGGCCATGCCACTCCATCAACGCGGCCGGCAGGCAGATCAGCGTTTCCTCTTGGCCGACTTCTTGGCGGCCTTCTTGGGTGCGCCACCGCCCAGGATCGCATCCTTGGCGGCCTTGGCCACGCGGAACTTCACGACCTTCTTGGCCGCAATCTTGATGGTCTCGCCGGTAGCGGGGTTGCGGCCCATGCGGGCCTTCCGCTGGACGAGCACCAGCTTGCCGAGCCCCGGCAGCGTGAAGCTGTTCTTGGCCTCATCGTAGGCCAGAGCGGCCAGCTCTTGCAGGAACAAGGTGGCCTGCTTCTTGGGAACACACACTCGTTCCGCGAGTGCCGCCGCGACGGCGGATTTTGACATTGCCTTAGCCATGGCTACCTCCTTGTAACATAAGGCGAGCCCTACACGGGCTCGTGCGCACCGGAAATATAAACACTCACTTGGGCAACGTCCAGTAAAAAACGCGGCAAAATCAACGAATTCCGGCAGAATCCCGCCGGAAAGGGGTGAAAACCGGAGGAAATGGCCCAGTTGAGAACCATGATGGGCAAATTCTCTCGGAAATCCGGCACAAAAACGCCGGCTACTGTCCCCACTTGAGTTTCCGAGTCAGCGTGTGCCAGCGGTGCTGGGTGGGGTGGCAAACCAACTGAAACGCCACGTCCGCCCGATGAACGACGAGACGGTCGCCGATCCCCAGCGGGAACATGGCTTGCCCGTCGATGACCACGGTCGTACCGGCGTTGGCCTGCCGGGCGAGCACCTCAATGCTCGATTCGCCGGACATGACCAACGGACGATGGGTCAGGGAATGCGGGGCAATCGGAGTCATGATCAGGGCCTGAACGCCCGAATGCACGATCGGTCCGCCCACGGACATGTTGTGCGCGGTGGATCCGCAGGGGGTGGCGAGGATGAGACCGTCGCCGCTGACATCGGTCAGGAAGTGGCCGTCAATCGTGATCGACAGTTCGATCATCCGGAACGGCGGCCCGGTGTTGACGACGCAGTCATTCACGGCCAGGGATCGGACGGAGCAGCCATCCGGGCGAGTGATCGTCACCTCCATCATCATGCGCGAACTGACGATCGCGGGGTCGGTCAGGACGGCGTCCAGGTACTGCGCGACGTCGTCGAGGCTGAACTCGGCCAGGAAGCCGAGTTTGCCGAAATTGACACCGACGAGCGGAATTCCCAGATGAGCGGTCGAGCGGGCAACGGAGAGCAGGCTGCCATCACCGCCGAGGACGAGGATCCGGACCGGATTCCCCTTCACGCAGGCCAGAACATCGGTGATCGGACCGGTGGCCAGCACGGTCGCCTTGGGGCCAAGCGTCTCGACCAGGGATGCCGTGGTCGCCTTGGCATCGGGTTTGGCCGGGTTGTAGAGGACCACAACGCTGGGACGATCGTGCATCACCCGACTCCCGCCGGCTGCGGCCGGTTCTTCGCGGTTGCGGGCATGATAAACCGGTGGCACTTGAAAGGCAAAGACCTTTGTGGTAATATTGAAGATCTGTGCTCGGTTGACCCCGAACGGTGCCGAGGCCGGGGACCGGGTGGCGGCCGGCCGTTTATCGGCCCGCCCCTCAGCACCCGGGGCCACGAGCTCGTCATGGAGAAACGCTGCCATGCGGCTGGATTTGAAGGTGTTTCCACCCCTCCGGCTGTTCCGCTAATCGCCCGCCACCAGCATCGGCGGCCGATTCCCAGGACCGCCGAGGTGGGTTTCCACGAAACGAATTGGCTGAATTGAGTGTTCTGCAAAGCCGTCTTGTACGGCGTCTCGTGGTCAAGTGTGACCCGCATGGAGCGTCGGTCGGACACGCGAAGTGAAAAGGTGAAGTGAGCTGTCATGTTGAACCTGCGTCATCTGAGGAACATCGGAATCTCGGCCCATATCGACTCGGGCAAGACCACCTTGACCGAGCGAATGCTGTACTACACGGGTCGCATCCACCGCATGGGCGACGTCAAGGACGACGAGCGCGGCGCCACCATGGACCACATGGAGCTCGAGAGAGAGCGCGGCATCACCATCACGTCGGCCGCGACCACGGTCCGCTGGCGGGACAAGACCATCAACATCATCGACACGCCGGGTCACGTCGATTTCACCATCGAGGTCGAGCGTTCGCTGCGCGTCCTGGACGGCGCCGTCCTGGTGCTGTGCGCCGTCGGCGGCGTGCAGTCGCAGTCGCTCACCGTCGATCGGCAGATGAAGCGCTACAGCGTGCCCCGCATCGCGTTCATTAACAAGTGCGACCGGGTGGGGGCCGATCCCATGCGCGTGGTCAACGAGATCGAGACCAAGCTGGGACACACCGGCGTGCCCCTGCAGAGCCCCATCGGACTGGAAGGACACCACCAAGGGGTGGTCGACCTGATCGCGATGAAAGCCCTCTACTTCGATGGACAAAACGGCGAGCACATTCGCATGGAGGAGATCCCCGCCGAGCTCCGCGAGGCGGCGAACCGGGCCCGCCACGGAATGCTCGACACGCTCTCACTCTACAGCGACGAACTCATGGAGCTCATGCTCGAGGAGAAACCCATCGACGAGGAGCTGATCCACCGGATCGTCCGCGAGCAGACCATTGCCCGGGAGATCACGCCGGTGCTGATGGGCTCGGCCTTCAAGAACCGGGGAGTGCAGCCCCTCCTGGATGCCGTCACCCGCTATCTGCCCAGCCCGCTGGATCGGGTGATCTACGCCCGCGACAACCGGAACCAGGGGGCGGAGATGACGTTGAGCGCCGATCCCGACGGCTCGGCCGTCGCCATGGCGTTCAAAATCGTCGAGGAGTCATTCGGGCAGCTGACCTTCACCCGCGTGTACCAGGGCCGAATCGTCCGCGGGGGAACGTACTACAACAGCCGGGCGGGCAAGAAACAGCGCGTCGGGCGCATCTTGCGGATGCACGCCAACGAGCGCGAGGACATTGACGTCGCCGAGGCCGGTGACATCGTCGCCCTGATCGGCGTAGAATGCAGTTCGGGCGACACCATCTGCGACACGGCCCACAACTACTCGCTGGAGAGCATCCATGTGGCCGAGCCGGTCATCTCCCTGTCCATCAAGCCCGCCCAGAGCACCGATCGTGACAAGCTGAGCAAGGCCCTACACCGGTTCTGCCGCGAGGACCCGACGTTCCACACCCATACCGACGAGAAGACCGGCGAAACCATCATCTCCGGCATGGGCGAGCTGCACCTGGATATCTACATTGAACGGCTGCGGCGAGAGCAGAAAATCAAGATCGAGGTGGGCGCTCCCCAGGTCAGCTACCGCGAGGCCCCAACCCGCGAGACGCCTTTCAACTACAAGCATCGCAAGCAGACCGGCGGGTCCGGTCAGTATGCCCATGTCGTCGGCAAGCTCATCCCGCTCCCGGATGACGCCGAAGACGACTATGAGTTCGAGAGCACGGTCAAGGGCGGGCGAATCCCGACCGAGTACATTCCGTCCTGCGACAAGGGTTTCCAGAGCGCTCGGGGCAAGGGCCCGCTGGCTGGCTTCGAGATCGTCAAGGTCAAGGTCTTGCTCGAGGACGGCACCTACCACTCCGTCGACTCATCCGACCTGGCGTTCCAGATCTGCGCCCGGGACGCGTTCGTCGAAGCGTTCAAGCGGTCGCAGCCCGCCCTGCTCGAGCCGATCGTGAAGGTCGAGGTCGAGGCGCCGCCCGAGTACCAGGGCAGCGTGGTCGGCGATCTGTCCAGCCGCCGCGGGATGATCCTGGGCAGTGAGCTGAAGCAGAATGTCACCGTCATCATCGCCGAGGTTCCGCTGGCCAACATGTTCGGCTATGCGACCGATCTCCGGTCGGCCACCCAGGGCAAGGGAACATTCACCATGGAGTTCGCCTGCTATCGCCGGACACCACGCGAGGTACAGGAGGAGATCGTCATCGCCCACCGCAAGGCCGAAGCCCAGCGGCGGTGAGGCCTGGCCCCGGCGGTTACAGGCCGCGGAACGGGCCGACGATCTTGGGCATGAAGCAGGCGACGGCACCAAGCCCACCGCCTGAACAGGACCAAAAGCGCAAACGGGCTGCCCCTCGCTTCAACGAGGAACAGCCCGTCCTTTCGTCAATCCTGAAAGCAGTCAGACAAACGCCTCGCCAGGAGACGGCGTCTGATCATTGGATCAAAGGCCCCAACTGTCAAACAGCGGTGAGGTGTTCGGAATCCTCGGGAAAAACTCCGCGAAGGTCGGAATCAGGGCACCCACAGCCTCCTTCGCCGTGGCGTTGATGGCTGCCAGTCCGCCGGACACGATCTGATCCCGGACGGTCGTGAGCGTGCAGCCCCCGAACACGAAACTGCCGCCAATGACCATCACACCTACGACGGCCAGTTTCCTCATCGCCCTACCCACCATGTGCGCTCTTTTCATGAGTCCTATCTCCTCAAGCGACAACCAGAATGTGATCTGTCACACGACCCCACTGACCGCAATGTGAGGCGGTTTCAGGGTCTTAGAAGCTGCCGGGACAGGATCCCCGGGCCCGTGCCCGCATAGACTACCCGTCCTCCAGGCGGAAATCAAATGCCTCGCCGTTCGTCCGAGACATGCATGAACCCCCGAGGCCACGCCACCGCCCTACTGGGGTTGATGCATCGCCGGCGGCTCCGGTATTTGCATATCGACACCAACCACCCCTTCTTCTGTAGTCGTTTCGACTTTCAGGCCGGAACGATGGAAGATTTTCAGCATGCCGCTGTTCTCGGCCAGAACCTCCGCATGGAACTTGCGGATGCCCTGGGCCTGGGCGAGTTCCACCAGTCGCTTGAACAAGAACGACCCCAGCCCCTTACGCTGATAGTCGTCGCGAACCACGAAAGCCATCTCTGCGGATCGCTTGGCGGCATCGGTCATGTACCGTCCAACCCCGATCACTTCCTCGCTGCCCGCCACGCCGGTCACGCCAATCAAAGCCATCTCGGTATCGTAATCGACGTTGCAGAAAACCTGTAACTTATTGTGGGGCATAGACTTAAGAGTGTTGTGGTACCGAAGGTATACCGTCTTCTCGCTGAACGAGTAGAACATCTCCTTGATCAGGCGTTCGTCGTCCGGGCGAATCGGCCGAACCATGATGTCCGTACCGTCGTTCAGCGTCGTGGTCGCTTCCATCTCGGCGGGATAGGGTCTGGACATCGGCGGCAAGATCTGATTCGCGTAGACGATTCTCCGTCTCTTGGCCGCAAACAACAACTCGCCGCGGAAGTCGGGGTGGGCAATGCCGATCAGGGACATCGCCCGCTCGCGGAGGTTGCGGCCATGCAGGTAGGCGACGCCGTATTCCGTCGCAATGTAGTGAATGTCGCCGCGGGTGGTGACCACACCGGCTCCTTCCTGAAGCGCCGCCACAATACGGGAGCGGACGCCGTCGGCGGTGACGGCGGTGCTGGGCATGGCGATGATTGGCTGGCCGTTCCGGGCCATGGCCGCCCCGCGCACGAAATCCGCGTGGCCACCGATGCCGCTGTAGAAACTGTTGCCCAGCGAATCAGCGCAGACCTGACCGGTGAGATCGATTTCCAGGGCCGAGTTGATGGCCGTCAGATTGTCGTGCTGGGCAATGATGAACGGGTCATTGGTGTAGTCGGAGGGGTGCATCTCGATCATCGGGTTGTTGTCCACGAAGTCGAAGAGGGTCTTCGATCCCGCAGCGAAGCTCCCGACGATCTTCCCGGCGTGAAGGGTCTTGTACTTCCCCGTGATGTTGCCGGCCTTGGCCAGTTTCATCACCCCGTCGGAGAACATCTCGGTGTGAATACCCAGATCGTTCCGGTCGGTCAGCAGCGCCAGCACGGCGTCGGGGATTCGGCCGATGCCGAGCTGGAGGGTGGCCCCGTCAGAGATCAAGCGGGCGATATTAGCAGCGATCTTGCGAGTGACCTCGTCGTCTCCGGCAAGGCCGGGCCACTCCAGCAGGGGCTCGTCGTGTTCCACGAGGTAGTCAATCTGCCGCACGTGGATGAAGCTGTTACCCAACACCCGCGGCATGTTTCTGTTGACCTGGGCGATCACCACCTCGGCCGACTCGACCGCGGCCTTGGTAATATCCACGGACACGCCAAGGCTGCAGAATCCGTGCTCGTCAGGAGGACTGACCGTGACCAAGGCCACGTCGATGGGAACCCGTCGCGACTTGAACAGATCGGACACCTGCGACAGGAAGATCGGCGTGTAGTCGGCCCGGGCCTGGTTGACTGAATCGCGCAGGCTGGCCCCGATGAAAAACGCGTTCGCTCGGAAGTTGGCGGCATATTGCGGATCGGTGTAGGGGGCCACACCGAAAGTCAAAACCTGGATGAGCTCCGTGTCGGCCAGATGGCTGCCGGCGTCGCACAAGGAGTGGACCAGGTGCTGGGGCTCCCCGCAGGCCGAGCCGATGAAGACCCGGTCTCCGGGCTTGACCTTGCGCAGGGCGAATGCGGCCTCCACCGTCTTGTCTGCATATCGTTCACGCCAAGGTTGGCTCATCGCTTAGCTCTCCGACAGAATGATCCGGGCATCGGCTACCATGCATCCCTTGCCACGGGGGTAGACGATGAGTGGGTTGATGTCAAGTTCCTTGATCCTGGGGCTGTCCGTGACCATTTGCGAGAGCCGCATCAGACAGTCGGCAATGGCCGTCAGATCCGAAGGGGGCTCGCCGCGCACGCCTTCGAGCAGGCGGTAGGAGCGAATATCCTTGATCATCTCCGAGGACACATTCTCCCGAATCGGAGCGAGGCGGAAAGCCACGTCCCGCAGGGCCTCGGTGTAGATGCCGCCGAGTCCGAACATGAGCAGGGGCCCGAATCGCGGGTCACGGGTCATTCCCAAAATGATTTCCTTGCCGGGCTGCAGCATCTTCTGAACGAGAACGCCCCAGATCTCGACCTCGCTGCCCAGCTTGCCTCGAACGGACTGAATCATGGCTTCGTAGGCCGCGCGAACCGAAGATTCGTCGGTCAGGTTGAGCTTCACGCCGCCGACGTCGGTCTTGTGCAGAATCTTCGGGCCGGAGATCTTCATCACCACGGGGAAACCCATCTCGGTCGCGGCGGCCGCGGCCTCGTCCGCCGACTTGGCCAGCTTGTAGGGCACGATCGGGAAGCCATAGTGGGTGAAAGCCTCCAGGGCCCGCACCTCAACCAGCTGGTTCCGTCCAGCGGTCGCCTCCTGCCGGAACAGTTCATCCACCGCGGCTCGGTTGACCTCGAACCGGCGGTAGTCGAGGATCGGGGAACGGATCCACTCGGCAAAACGGGCCTTGGCGGCCATCGATCGCATGGCGTTCTCGGGGAACTGATACGTCGGAACGCCGTGCTCCTTGAGCACCCGCACGCCCGGCTCGACGTCGCTTTCACCCATCATGCACGCCACAATCGGCTTCTCGCAGTAGCTCTCCATCTCGACCACGACCTCGGCGATCTCCTTGGCATTGGTCATCGCCTGGGGAGTGACCAGGACCATGACCTGGTCGACCTCCTCATCGGCCGTGACCGCATCCAGGGCCGCCCGATAGCGGTCGTGGCGAGCGTCTCCAATGACATCCACTGGGTTCTTTAAACTACCGGTGGGAGGCATCTGGAACTTAAGCGACTTGACGGTGTATTCCTGGAACTTGGAGAGCTTGAGGCCGTACCGAATGCACGCATCCGTGGCCATGATTCCCGGACCGCCTGCGTTGGTGATGATCGCCGTTCTCCGGCCCCGGGGCAAGGTCGGCTCGGCGAAAACCTCGGCATAGTCGAACAGATCCTCGACGCTCTCCACGCGGATCACGCCGGCCTGGGAGAACACCGCGTCGTAGACCTCGTCCGAGCCGGCCAGCGAGCCGGTGTGCGACGCCGCGGCGGCGGCGCCTTCCTGGGTGCGACCAGTCTTGATCGCCAGGATCGGCTTCGGGTTCCGCCCGTGGGTGATCGAATGGGCCACGTCGACGAAGGCCTGGCCGCTGGACAGATCCTCGACATACATCAGGATGACCTTCGTCGCGGGGTCGCCAGCCAGCGACTGGAGCAGGTCGATCTCGTTGATGTCAGCCTTGTTGCCGAAGCTGACGAACCGGGAAAAACCGATCCCTCGCCCCTTGGCGTAGTCCAGGAGGGCGGCGGCCAAGGCACCGCTCTGGCTGATCAAACCCATACACCCCGCCTTGGGCAGGGCACCGCCGAACGCCGCGTTCATGCTCACTCCCGGCGCAGTATTGATCAAGCCCAGGCAGTTGGGGCCCAGAATCGACAGCCCTCGCTCCTTGGCCAGAGCCTTCAGTCGATTCTCCCGCTCCACGCCCTCGCCGCCCAGCTCCTTGAAGCCCGCGGATATCACGATGAAGTGCTTGGTTCCGTGGTCGGCACACTCGCTCAACACGGCTTCGACCGAGTTGGAGGGCACGATGACCACCGCCAGATCAACCTTGTCGTCAATGGCCGAGGCCGCGGGCACACACCGGATGCCCATGAGGCTCTTCGACTTGGGATTCACCGGATAGATCACCCCGCCAAAGGAACCAATCACCAGGTTCTTGAGAATCTCGCTCCCGGCGGTTCCGAGGCGGCGAGACGCGCCGATCACCGCGATGGACTGCGGGGCAAACAGCGGCTCCAGATCACGCACCGCCCGGCCGGTCTCCGCCGGGCCGGCAGCCTGATTCATCTCCGGCTTGCTGGAATTGGACTTTGCACTACGAGCCATGAGATCAGCATCCTCTCAGTGTCCAGGGTCTCTACTCAAGCCTACGCAGGTTGCCAGCTCTGCAGAATATGCATGTAGTTGGCGCGTTCGTAGGCCTTCGGATTTGGCACCTTCAGCAAACTCATGCTGCCTTGCATCTGGGCCAGCGAATCGTACTCGTGTTCCTCCAGCCACTTGGCGACCTCCTGCCGAATGGCCTTCAGCTGCTGCGGACCGCGCTGCAACAGGGCCGATACCATCTGTACTGCGTGCGCCCCGCACATCACCGCCTTGACCGCGTCAAGGCAGGTGTGCACACCGCCGGTCACTGCCAGATCGGCCTGAATCCGCCCCGACAGGATTGCCAGCCACCGCAGGCGAAGCAGCAACGCGCCCGACGAGGACAAGTTCAGATCCGAAAGCACTTCCAGCGTCTCAACGTCAATATCCGGCTGGTAGAACCGGTTGAACAGGACCATGCCATCCACGCCGGCCGCGTCGAGCTGCTTGGCCACGTTGGCAAAGGAGGAGTAATACGGCGACAGCTTCACGGCCACCGGAACGGTGACCGCCTTCTTGACCGACCGAACCATGTCCACGGTACGCTTCACCACCGCCTCGCCGGGCTCGGTCATGTCCGTTGCGAGGTAGTAAACGTTGAGCTCCAGAGCATCGGCCCCGGCTTGCTGCATCTGCTTGGCGTAATCCAGCCAGCCACCCAGCGTCGTACCGTTCAATGAGGCGATCACCGGTACCTTCACCGCCTGTTTGATCTTGCGAATCTGCTCCAGGTACTCGTCCGGCCCGAGGACGAACTCGTCCGGCTGGGGCAAATACGAGAGAGCCTCGGCGAAGGACTCGGCCGGGCCGTCCATCGCACTGGCCGTCGCCAGCCCCTCGGCAATCAACTGCTCCTCAAACAGGGAGCGCATGACGATCGCGGCCGCACCGGCGTCTTCCATCTTCCTGACATTGTCAAGTTTGTCCGCCAGCGGCGATGCACCACACATGAACGGGCTGGGAAGCTTGAATCCGAGGTAATGCGTGGAAAGATCCATGAACGGGACCTCCATTGAGGGTTGTCGGTTATCGGTTGTCAGCAGCCAATCATCGACTCTTCGGTTTTGGGTTATTCACCAGCGTCGAGAAACGGAGCCGGCTGACTCCGCTTCCCGATACCCCGTCGCTACACGCTACTCGCTCTTGCCGCCGTTGGACTTGGGAACGGTCAGCTTGGCCATGTGATCATAGACGGCCAGTCGTCTGGCGGAGGCCTCGGCGGCCATGACCGAGAGCTTCTGGAATCGTTCCGGATTCATCTTCTCGACCATCCGGAAACGAGTCTCGTTCCGCATGTACTCGCTGACCTTGGTCTCACCCGGCACCGAGTCGAGGATGAGCGGTGGTTCGCCGTTGAGAACCCGTCGCGGGTCGTAGCGGTAAAGCGGCCAGACACCGCTGTTAACCGCCAGCTTCTGCTGCTCGAGGCCGAAGGCCAGATCGTAGCCGTGGGCAATACAGTGGCTGTAGGCAATGATGATCGACGGACCGGGGTAGGACTCGGCCTCGACGAAGGCCTGCACCGTATGCGTATCCTTGGCGCCAATCGCCACGCTGGCCACGTAGACGTGCCCGTAACTCATGGCCATCAGGCCCAGATCCTTTTTGCCGACCGACTTGCCGGCCGAGGCGAACTTGGCGGCGGCGCCGATCGGGGTGGACTTGGACGCCTGCCCGCCGGTGTTCGAGTACACCTCGGTGTCCAGTACCAGGATGTTGACGTCCCGCGGCAGCGAGAGCACATGATCAAGGCCGCCGTACCCGATGTCATACGCCCAGCCATCACCACCGAGCATCCAGACGGACTTGCGCACGAGGTAATCAGCCAGGATGGCCAGACGTGCGGCATCGTCCTCCTGGATGGTGGCCAGCTTGGCCTTGAGGGCAGCGACCCGATCGCGCTGAGCCTTGATCCCGGCCTCGGTGGCCTGGTCGGCGTTGAGCAGCTCGCTGGCCAGGTTGTCGCCGATCCTGGCAGCCAGCTTGGCCACCAGTTCACGGGCCTGCTCGTGGTGCTTGTCGATGGCCGCACGCATTCCAAATCCGAACTCGGCGTTGTCCTCGAACAGGGAGTTGGCCCAGGCCGGGCCGCGCCCATTCGCGTCCTTGCAGTACGGCGTCGTGGGCAGGTTCCCGCCGTAGATCGAGCTGCAGCCGGTGGCGTTGCCAATCATCAGGCGATCACCGAAGAGCTGGCTGAGCAGCTTGACGTAGGGCGTCTCGCCGCAGCCGGCGCACGCCCCGCTGTACTCGAACAGCGGGCGGAAGAACTGCGAACTCTTGACGTTGATCTTGTCGATCGCACTGCGGTCAGGATCGGGAATGGCGAGGAAACAGTCGTAGTTGGCCCGCTCACGCTCGCGGAGCGGCAACTGGGCTTCCATGTTGATCGCCTTGTGCTTGGGATTGCTCTTGTCCTTGGCCGGGCAAGCTTGGACACAGAGCTTGCAGCCGGTGCAATCCTCGGGGGCGACCTGGATGGTGAACTTCATGCCCGCGAAGTCCTTGGCCTTGTAGTCGGCCGAGCGGAACGCCTCGGGAGCCTTGGCCAGCTCCGACGGGGCATAGACTTTCGAACGGATGGCGGCGTGCGGGCAGATAATCGCGCACTTGTTGCACTGGATGCAGACCGCCGGATCCCAGATGGGTATCTCGAGGGCGATACTGCGTTTCTCCCACTGCGTGGTCGCCGTGTCGTAGGTGCCGTCCGGCGGAAAGGCGCTGACCGGGAGCAGATCGCCCTTGAACGCCATCATCGGAGCGATCACCTCGCGAACGAAGCTCGGCGCCTTCTCGCTCACGACGGGGGGACGGCGGAACGTGGCCGTGACCTTGGCCGGCACCTTGACCTCGTGCAGGTGGGCAACGGTGTCGTCGACCGCGGCGTAATTCCGCTTGACCACCTCGTCGCCCTTCTTGCCGTAAGTCTTCTTGATCGTCTCCTTGATCTTGGTGATGGCCTCGTCTTTCTGGAGAACGCCCGAGATCGCGAAGAAGCAGGTCTGCATGATGGTGTTGACCCGGCTGCCCATGCCCGTCGCCTTGGCCACTTCGTAGCCGTCGATGACATAGAACTTCAGCTTCTTGGCGATGATCTCCTCCTGAACCTCGAGGGGCAGATGATCCCAGACGGTTTCCGCCGGGTAGGGAGCGTTGAGCAGGAAGGTCGCGCCCGGCGCCGCGTAGCACAGGACGTCGTATTTCTCGAGGAACACGAACTGGTGGCAGGCAACGAAGCTGGCCTTGCTGATGAGATAGGGCGGGCGGATGTAGCCCGGCCCGAACCGCAGGTGCGAGATGGTCATCGCCCCGGACTTCTTGGAGTCGTAGACGAAGTAGCCCTGAGCGAAGTTGTCGGTCTCCTCGCCGATGATCTTGATCGAGTTCTTGTTCGCCCCGACCGTGCCATCCGCCCCCAGGCCGAAGAAGACCGCCCGGACCACGCTCTTGCCTTCGATATCGAAGTGCTCATCGACGTCCAGAGACAGGCGGGTAACGTCATCGTTGATCCCCACGGTGAAATGCCGCTTGGGCGAGGCCTTGGCCAGCTCATCGTAGACCGCCTTGACCATGGCCGGCGTGAACTCCTTGCTCGACAGGCCGTAGCGACCGCCAATGATGGTCGGCTCGGCCATGGCCAGCTTGCCGGAGTCCTTGGCCTCGCGCAGGGCGGCCACGACGTCCTGGTAGAGCGGCTCGCCGACCCCGCCCGGCTCCTTGGTGCGGTCCAGTACGGCGATCTTCTTGACCGACTTGGGCAGGACCTTGACCAGGTGCGGGATCGAGAACGGGCGGAACAGCCGGACTTTGACCAGGCCGATCTTCTCGCCCTTGCCGACGAGGTAATCTGCGGTCTCGTGAGCGGTCTCGGCACCGGAGCCCATCATGACCATGACCCGCTCGGCGTCGGGAGCGCCCACGTAGTCGAAGAGGTTGTACTTGCGTCCGATGCGCCCGCCGAACTGATCCATGACCTGCTGGACGATGTCCGGGCAGGCGTCAAAGAACTTGTTGCACGCTTCGCGGGTCTGAAAGAAGGTGTCGGGGTTCTGGGCTGTGCCGCGAATCTTCGGATTGTCGGGCGTCAGGGCCCGCTCCCGGTGAGCCTTGATCGCGGCCTGGTCCATCATGAACAGGAGGTCTTCGTCGGAGATCATCTCGATCTTGGACACTTCGTGCGACGTCCGGAAACCGTCGAAGAAGTGCAGGAACGGGATGCGGCTCTTGAGCGTGGCGGCGTGAGCGACACAGGCCAGGTCGTGGGCCTCCTGCACCGAACCCGAGCAGAGCATGGCGAAACCGATCTGCCGGCAGGCCATCACATCGGAGTGATCGCCAAAAATCGACAGGGCATGGGTGGCCAGGGTCCGAGCGGTCACGTGCATGCAGAACGCGGTCAGCTCGCCGGCGATCTTGTACATGTTCGGGATCATCAGCAACAGGCCCTGGGACGCGGTGAAAGTGGTGGCCAGCGCCCCCGCTTGCAGCGCGCCGTGGACCGCACCCGCCGCTCCACCTTCGGACTGCATCTCCGTCACCTGAGGAATGGTGCCCCAGATGTTGCGCATTTGCTTCGACGCCCACTCATCGGAGAACTCGCCCATCGGCGAAGACGGGGTGATCGGGTAAATCGCGATCACCTCGCTCGCCCGGTAAGCTACGGAGGCGGCAGCTTCGTTGCCGTCCAGTGTCATGATTCGTTTGGCCATCCATCGTCTCCTTTTAGCGAAATCCCGCCCGGCGGTCTCGGCGACCGCTTGAAGGCGGTACTTTGGTCGTCACGGATTCTGCCCGGCGATTACTACCGTCGCTTCTATGGTTGGCTGTGGGCTCGCCCGGCCAACCAGGCAAAGCGAGCGACACTCACGGCACGCCGGCTTGGCAGGGCGCACGCTCACCTACCCGACAGTCTGTCGCGAGCCCACATTGTGCCCGTTTTCCCGGGGGTCCGCAAGCCGCCGGACAACGGCCAAAGACACCAAGCCATCGCCCTCCAGGCAGCCAAGAAACGGGAGACCGAGATGGAATATGAGACTGAGTCTCAGTATCCTGGCGGCTCCCCGCAGTCCGATGACGCCCGTCAGGACGACCACCCCGTTGGACGCCGCCGGCTTCGCCAGGTCACGGATGAGCAAAAACCATCTTCTGCACTTCGATGCCCGGAAGGGCCGCGACCTTGGCGGCCATCTGGCCGCAGAGCGCTTCGTCGCCGACCATCTCCAGCAGGATCAGACCATTCGGCGAGCACACATTGTTCGATGCCTCGTGCAGCCCGATCCGTGTCCTGATATTGCATCCGTACTCGCTGAGAATCTTCTGAACCCCGCTCGCGTTGTGGGCCCGGTCGGTCACGTGAATACCGTAGATGACATGCTTGTCAGCCATGTGTTTCTCCTCAAAGCCAGTCGGCATATGTATCGCCACTCCGACCTCGCTGCAAGGAGAACCGCGGCCATCCGTCAGCTATCGGTTCCGACAATCCATGAGCCGCCGGGCACGGACCGCCTCCCGTCGCCGCAAGGACCATAACCCGCCCATCGGACTACCGAGTCAATAATCCCCGGGTGATGGCCGCCAGCTCATACCGCTTCGCCACGCTGACCTCAGGCGACCGAGTCCGTCTGCTTACGTGAAGCCCAGGTCCCGGGTACAATCTGGCGGAGGATCAATCATGTTGAAAGTCAAACCGTTTACTGTTGGTTTCGCGGCTCTCCTGGCGACAGGCCTCCTGCTCGGGGGCTGTGTGAGCGTCAAGGCCCCCGAGTCCATCAGCATCGGCAATCATCCGCACCGGGTGGATTCGAGCCGCGTTCCGCCGACGCAAAGCCATGACGAGGCGCGTCAGCGACTCGGGGAAGCGTACGAGCGCAACCGCTATCTCGAGGCCAAGGTCGAGAAGCTGGAGCGCGAAAAGGACGAGCTCAAGAGAGAGCGGGACGAGTACAAGCGCCGGTACAAAGAGGCAACGGACTGAGAGGATGCCTTGCCGAGCCGCCGCTTCGCGTCTTCGGCGACTCCTCAATCAGTGGGGTCATGATGCGACCCTGCCGCTTCCCTGCGTCACGGCCAGGCCTCGATCCCCTTCACCGCACAACGAGCCCACACCGCGATGAGATCGGCGTCCGGCCGACCATGCACGTCCGCCCCTGCGAACCGCTCAGGGCCCGCGTCTCTCCGAACGGCGCCTCGTTGCCCGAGGACGGCCCGCCTTGTGCGGGGATGCTCCTCTCACCACCCGGGGGTCGCGGAGCCGGCAAGGAGCTACCTGCCCTTCGTTTGTTCGGACTCGGGCTTCTTGTCGTCGGCCGTCCCAGACTCCTCAGTCTTCGGTTTCATGGTCGTCTTGCCGTCGGCGCGCATGTACAGTTGCGAGCGGAACTCTTCGCCTTCCGCTCGCTTGGCAGTGATCGACATATCGATGACCGCCCGGTCGGTGCTGCCGAGCGGCAAGCCCTTGTCGATGTCAAACGCATACAGCTTGTCGATGCGAACCTTGCCCTCAACCTTGTACACACCCTCGTCCGACTTGAAGCTGAGTTCCAGAGGAACCACGATCTCGCCACGCAGCCAGGCGGTCCGGACCTCCGACTCGTCGCTGGTTCCCAGGAACCGAAACTCCTGCCTGGCCTTGAGGGGTTTGCCGTCGGGACCGGTGAGGTTCGCGGCGGCCGTCCAGGTCGCTCCGGGGGCGACGGGCTCTTCCGGCAGAACCGGCGGAAGATCGAGCTGCTGCACAATGTAGCGCCACCAGCGGAACCGCATCAGGTTCTGCGGCGATGCCTCGAACGGATCAACCTCGGTGCGAACCACCTGGCCCCGCCGATCGAATGTGAAGACGACCGGCCCCACGGTCTCGGTCATGGGATCGCGCGTGTTGCCGTTGATCGTACTCTCGCTCGATGACTCACCGGTCATCTTCAGGCTTGCGGTTTCCCCCGCCGGCACCTCGCTCATCTGGGCCAGCAGCTTGCGTTTCTCCCTGCTGACCAGGACCAGCTTCCCCGTGTTGGGAAGACCTAACACGTGTCCTTCGGCCGTTCCCTCGACACTGACAGTCAGCTGGAAGCTGGGCTCGGCCCTGTAAGTCAGCTCGATCCTGTCCTCCGCTGCGGCGATGGAACCGCTCACCAGGGACAACATGAGGATCTGCATAGTTCTAAGCATGACTTGCTCCTCCGTTGAACGTGACCTGCAAACCGGTCGACCTGGAACCATTGCATCATACCGTCCCGAGCAGGCCGGGTCCATGCAGCAGACCGAGGCCCTGCGGAAGCCGAAAACCGGGTTGCCCCGGATCGCCAACCATTCTAAAATGGGACGCATGGGGCTCCACATCGGTTAGCGTGCCAGCGGCTGGAGTACTCGCCGTGGAAAGCGGAGTCGTGCTCAACATTCAGCGGTACTCGCTCCAGGACGGACCCGGCATCCGCACTACGGTCTTCCTCAAAGGGTGTCCGCTGGACTGCTGGTGGTGCCATAACCCGGAGAGCCGGTCGCACGAGCAGGAAATCATCGTCATCGAGAACCGCTGCATCCGCTGCGGGCGCTGCCGCGAGGTCTGTCCGGCCCATCTGGCCGGGCCGTGCACCAGGTGCGGGGCCTGCGTCGAGGCTTGCCCAACGGACGCCCGTCAGATGGCCGGCCGGACCATGACTACCCCGCAGGTGCTCACCGAGATCCGCAAAGACCGCATTTTCTACGAGGAATCGGGCGGAGGTGTCAGCCTGTCCGGCGGCGAACCGATCATGCAGCACGACTTCGCCCGAAACGTGCTCCATGCCTGCCGCGACGAAGGCATCCACACCGCCATCGATACCAGCGGCTACGCCCCGCAAGAACAGCTGCTCGCCGCCGCGGAACTGGCCGACCTGGTCCTGTATGACCTCAAGCTGATGGACGATGCCCGCCATGTCCGGTACACGGGGGTGTCGAACGCGACCATCCTCGAGAACCTGCTTGCCCTCAGCCGCCGGCACCGCACGATCTGGATTCGCGTGCCGCTCATACCCGCGGTCAACGATGACCCGACCGAACTGGCGAGCATCGCCCGATTCGCGGCCGACGTCCCGGGCGTCCGCCGATTGTGCCTGCTACCCTACCACGAGTTGGGCGTGCACAAGAGCCGCAGACTCGGCCGGCCCTATCGGATGACCGGAACCCGCGCCCCGGATCCGGAACAGCTGGAGCAGGCCGCCCGCGTGCTTCAAACCGCCGGCCTCGAAGTGATGATCGGAAGATAGAATCATGACCGAACGTACCGCCAGACTCCGAAAAGCGAGCCTCGATGCCAAGCCCCACCTCTCGCACGAACGGGCCTGCCTCCTGACCGACTTCTACTTGGCCAACGAGGGTAAATTCTCGATACCAGCCATGCGCGCACGGTCTTTCCACTACCTCTGCGAGCACCAGACGATCTACCTGGGCGACGAAGAGCTGATCGTCGGCGAGCGCGGTCCGACACCCAAGTCGGTGCCAACCTATCCGGAACTCACCTGTCACAGCCTGGAGGACCTGCGCATCCTCAACTCCCGGCCCAAGACGAGCTACGCAGTCTCCGAGGAGTGCATCAACGCCTACGCCGATAAGATCATCCCCTACTGGCGGGACCGCAGCATCCGCGACCGGATCTTCAAGGTCATGACACCCGAGTGGCTTGATGCTTACCAGGCTGGCCTGTTCACCGAGTTCATGGAGCAGCGGGCGCCGGGTCACACCGTGCTCGACGACAAGATCTACCGCAAAGGCATGCTCGACTTCAAGAAGGACATCGCCGACGCCCTGGCCGACCTGGATCCGCTCACCGATCCCCTGGCGTACGCCAGGCGCGAACAACTCCTGGCCATGGACATCGCCTGCGACGCCATGATCCTCCTCGCCCGGCGGCACGCGGAACTCGCCCGTCAGCGGGCCGCAACGGAGTCGAACCCCCGCCGGCGTGCGGAACTGGAGAAGATCGCCGACGTCTGCACCCACGTGCCCGCCCACGCCCCGCGCGATTTCCACGAGGCCCTGCAGTACTACTGGTTCTGCCATCTCGCGGTCATCACCGAGCTCAACGGCTGGGACTCGTTCAGCCCCGGCCACCTGGACCAGCATCTGCTGCCGTTCTTTCGCCGCGGGCTGGAGATGGGCGAGCTCACCTGCGATTCCACCCGCGAGCTGCTCGAGGCCTTCTTCGTCAAGTTCAACAACCACCCCGCGCCACCCAAAGTCGGCGTCACCGCCGAGGAGAGCGGCACCTACACCGATTTCGCCAACATCAACCTCGCCGGCCTGCTTCCCGACGGGTCCGACGGCTCGAACGAGCTGACCCACCTCCTGCTCGATATCATCGAGGAAATGCACCTGCTCCAGCCGAGTTCGAATCTCCAGCTCTCGCGCAAGACCCCCGACGAGGTCCTCAAGCACACGCTGCGCGTGCTCCGGAATGGGTACGGATTCCCCTCGATCTTCAACGCCGACGCCGTGGTCGAGGAGCAGCTCCGTCAAGGCAAGACGCTCGCAGACGCCCGGGCCGGAGGATGTAGCGGATGCGTCGAAACCGGAGCGTTCGGCAAGGAGGCCTACATCCTCACCGGCTACTTCAACCTGGTGAAAATCCTCGAGCTGACCCTGCACGATGGCGTCGATCCACGCACCGGCCGGCAGCTCGGACTCAAGACCGGCACCCTGACCACCTACAGGAGTTTCGAAGAACTTCTTGCTGCGTTCCGGCGACAAGTGCGGCATTTCATCGACCTCAAGATCCGCGGCAACCAGGTCATCGAGCAGATGTACGCCACACTCATGCCGGCACCGTTCCTGTCGGTGATCACCGACGACTGCATCCGCAAAGGGCTGGACTACAACGCCGGCGGAGCCCGATACAACAACACCTACATCCAGTTCGTCGGCATCGGCAGCCTCACCGACTGCCTGTCCGCCATCCGCCAGCTCGTGTTCCAGGACCAGTCCATCACCCCCGCCGAACTGCTCGCAGCCCTCGACGGCAACTTCGAGAAACACGAGATCCTCCGCCAGCGACTGGTCAACAAGACCCATCGATACGGCAACGACGACGACGAGGCCGACCATCTGGCGGTCACGGTATTCGACATGCTGGTCGAGGATCTCGATGGCCGGCCCAACAGCAAGGGCGGCCACTACCGCGTCGAGATGCTCCCGACCACCTGCCACGTGTATTTCGGCTCGGTGACCGGGGCAATGCCCGACGGCCGAAAAGCCGGACTGCCTCTGTCCGAGGGCATTTCGCCCGTCCAGGGCGCCGATCGCAACGGGCCCACCGCCGTACTCAAGTCCGCGGCCAAGATGGACCATATCAAGGCCGGCGGGGCCTTGCTCAACATGAAGTTCTCGCCCTCCCTGCTGGCCGACGATGACGCCCTCCAGAAGCTCGGCCACCTCGTGCGGTCCTACTTCAAGATGGACGGCCACCACGTCCAGTTCAACGTCGTGACCGCCGACACGCTCCGCAGAGCCCAGGCCGCACCCGAATCCCATCGCGACCTCATCGTGCGCGTGGCCGGCTACAGCGACTACTTCTGCGACCTCTCCCCCGAGCTCCAGAGCGAGATCATCGAGCGGACCGAGCATGGCCGCTTCTGAGCCGCGACCCCCGCCAGACAACGTCAAGGAGCCGTGGGTCATCATCGACCAATGGACCGCCCACACGGCAACCGAACACAGCGGGGAACTCGACCTGCTGGCCGGTCACACCCATGTCCGCTGACGCGGCGATCGAGGTCATCGTCGGCGCACCGGCGGACTTCGATCTCGATGGCTACCTCAACGCCAAAGACCTCGCCTTCTTCACCGCCTGCCTCACCTCGGCGAACATCGATGCCGCCCCGGGATGCGAACCGGCGGACCTCGACGACGACGGCGATGCCGACCTCGATGACTTCGGCATTCTGCAGCGATGTCTTCGTGGCATGGAACTGCAGGTGGATCTGGCCTGCGGCAACTGATACCCTCTGATCCTGGTCGCGACTTGTGCCGACGATCGGAACGGTCCAGCCGGATCGCCCCGGGCCACCCGACCTGGGCGATCTCAAGCGGTCTCCACCCTGACAACGGGCTCCGGTTTTGCCGTCCGGTCTCCGTTGCGGGTACAATCTCCGCTTTGACCGGCCTCCTGGACAGGAACGCCACGATGAAGTCGATACTTGGACAGATACAGAGACTCTTCCAGACCGCGCTCGTCCAGTTGCTCGGCCAGCAGGGGCGTAGCGTAGACCCGCTGATTCGCCCGGCCGCCGACGATCGCTTCGGCGACTATCAGAGCAACGTGGCCATGAGTCTGGCCAAGCAGCTCAAGCAGAAGCCGCGAGACGTCGCTCAGCGACTGGTCGACCTGATCACCCCCCTCGCCGCCGCCCTCTGCGAGCCGTTTGAGATCGCCGGCCCGGGATTCATCAATATCCGCCTGCGAAACGAATGGCTCGCGATCAATCTCAACGCCGTCCCGCCGGCCGAGGCGTGTGACCGCCTTGGGATCGAACCGGCCGATCCCCAGACGGTGGTCGTGGATTACTCCAGTCCGAACGTCGCCAAGCAAATGCACGTCGGCCACCTGCGGAGCACGATCATCGGTGATACCTTCGCCCGCATGTTGGAGTTCGAGGGTCACCAGGTCATCCGCCAGAACCATGTCGGCGACTGGGGCAAGCAGTTCGGCATGCTCATCGCCTACCTCAAAGAGAAGATGCCCGCCGCCCTGGACGGCTCGAGCACCGTGCACCTGGCCGACCTCGAGCAGTTCTACCGCGAGGCCAACGCCAAGGCGTCCGAGGACCCCGCCTTTCAGGACAAGGCCCGAGCCGAAGTCGTGGCTCTCCACGGCGGCCACCCCGCAACACTCCGCGCGTGGCAGTACTTCGTGGACGAGTCCCGCAATCACTACATGCCGGTCTACGGCCGACTCGGCGTCAAGCTCACCACAGCGGACGAACGCGGCGAGAGTTTCTATAACGACCGGCTGCCCGGCGTCGTCGCCGATCTCAACCGCGAGTTCGGCGCACCCGACACATCGCCGCAGCCCAGGCCGGGAGTCCACGAACCGCATATCACCGTCATCGAGTCGGACGGTGCCCTGTGCATCTTCCACTGGTTGCCGTCGGGCGAGCCGATGTTCAAGAGCCCCGAGGGCAAGCCGTTCCCGTTCATCATCCGCAAATCGGACGGCGCATACCTGTACGCGACCACCGACCTGGCGGCCGTGCGGTTCCGCATCCGTGATCTCGGCGCCGACCGCATCATCTACGTCACCGACGCTCGTCAGGCTCAGCACTTCGAGATGCTGTTCTCCACGGTTCGCGCCGCCGGATGGACCAGGCGATCCGGAAAGCCCGAGGTGCAGCTCGAACACGCGAGCTTCGGGTCGATCCTCGGCGAGGACCGCAAGCCGCTCAAGACCCGAAGCGGCGAGAACATCCGCCTGTCCGACCTGCTCGACGAGGCCGTCAATCGAGCGGCCAACCTGATCCGCGCGAATGAAGCCGATCCGAACAAGAAACGCGGCTTCACCGAGGCGGAGATCAACGACATCGCCCAGGCGGTCGGCATCGGGGCGGTGAAATACGCCGACCTCTCCCAGAACCGTCAGAGCGACTACGTCTTCATTTGGGACAAGATGCTCGCCCTCGAAGGCAATACCGCCCCCTACCTGATGTACGCCTATGCCCGCATCCGCTCGATCTACCGCAAAGGGGCGGAGTCGAGCGGCGACCTGACCGGCGGGCGGATCACGCTCACCGAACCGGCCGAGCGCGTCCTGGCTCGCGCCATCCTCCGCTTCGCCGAGACGATCGAGAGCGCCGCCGCGGGCCTGAGGATCAACCTGCTGACCGAGTACCTCTACGAGGTCGCCGGCTTGTTCATGAAGTTCTACGAGTCCTGCCCCGTCCTCGGCGCACCCACCCCCGAACAGCGGGCCAGCCGCCTGCGCCTCTGCGACCTCACCGCCCGAACCCTGGCCGTCGGCCTCGACCTGCTGGGGATACGGACGGTGGAGCGAATGTAGAGGGTCGCCGAAACGCCCAAGCGAAAACCAGGAGCCGAGTTCGCATCTCCCTCACGCCTGAGCGGCCGCTGCCGGTTCACCTGTGAAACCTGGCGAACACTCTCTCGGCAGAGGATTCACCGCGCTGATGTTGGGTGAGCTCCGCATTCGGGCTTGCGGTCTTCCGGCTCCCTACCTCACCTCCAGAGAGCTTGCTCGAAGCCATCTCTCCAACCACTGCACAGTCTCATCATGGGTCAGCTTGAGCGTGTGCACGAAGAGAATGCGGTTCTTAGCCTGGTCCTCCGGCTTGACCTCCTGATCGTCGAGCAGCTCATAGGCAATCCTGCGCTTGCGGAACTCGGTCATCATGTAGACGTTGTCGGCCGCCAGATGGTCGGTGAAGAGGCTGAACAGGCGGGCCTTGGGATGGCCGACCGCCCAGGCGACGAACGGATCGAGCAGATCGTAGCTGGCATCGAGAAGCCCCACCTCGGTCACGCACTCTCCCATCCCGCCGTGCTTCACGCAGAACGAAAGCCCCAGATAGGCCCCACTGTGGCCGCTGAGCAGCACCCGGCCGATCTCCTTCCGCTTGACCTTGCCCTCGGCCACCAGCGTCTCCATCACTTCGGTCAGCAGCTTCTTCAGGCCATCCCGCTCCTCAAGCTTCCCGCAGCCGGAGTCGCTGGCATTCTTGGGACCTTCCGGGAATACGAAAATGACGTTCTTGCCGCTGGCCACCACCTGCTCGCGGAGCTTGTACTGCTCGAGGGCTTTGGCAATGTGATTGCCGTGGCCGTGGAGGTAGACAACCAGGTCGGTTCGCTCCTGGGGCTTGTAGCCGTTGGGGATGAAGAGCGCGACGCTGTTGTCCACATAATGCGGATCGCGAGGGTAGGTCGCGCTCCTGCCCTTGAACCCCTCCTTGCGGCTCTCGTGGGGATACGGCGCGTTCTGCATCTTGAACACCGCCGTTTCCCCTTGTTCGCTCTGTTCCCAGGCGGCCTGGGTTGTTCCGGCGAAACACACCACGAAAACAAGCGAGGACCTCACCAGGAGCGATCTCGGCATCGGATTCTCCCTGCCTGTGACACGCTTCAATTCTATCTCATCATGCGCGGATTCCTCCGCGAGGCAAGCTCCGAAAGCATGACCGAACCGGCGGCATCGCTCGTTGGCGGCTCCCGGCGCAGCCGATAGAATGCTCGCGGAACAGACTTCCGGCGAAACGAGTCGGCATGGAGTCCGCATGGGCAGGCCCACACGAAACGCGCTGCTGGCCCTCACTGGCGCACTGGTCATTCTGGCGGGCGGCTGGTGGGGCTATACCCAGCTCACCACCGCCGGGCCACCCAGTCCGGCTCAGGCCTCGCCCGAGGAGGTGGCCGGCTTTCTCGGCCATCCCCGGGGGCTCATCCGCCTGCCCCTCGCCGAACGCGAAGCATACCTGCGAGCAACGTTCCAGCATCTCAGCAGTGAAGAAAGCCGGTCGCGGCTCGGCCGGTGCATCCGGCGAATGTCCGATGAGCAGAAGCAGGCCCTGGTGGAAGCCACCTTCGAGGTGGTTCGCGTGCGAATGCTCGAGGCTGCCGACCGGTTCAAGGACCTCCCCCTCCATCAGCGAGACAAGTTCGTGGGCGACCTGATCGCCGATTTCCGCCGTCTGCAGGGCGAGCCGGCCGCGGAAACACACCGGGACGCCGGTATCGGAGAGTCGTTCAAGGGTCTCCTTCCGGCCACCGGTCAGGACTGGAACCAGCTCGTGCTGACTCGCACTACACCCGAAGAGCGAGCCCGGGCTGCCCCACTGGCGGTGGCCGTCGCCGAGCACAAGCGGCAGGAACGCGAGGTCCGGCGCAAGACCCAGCCAGCCCCCTCTCGACCAGAGCCATCCTCGGCGCCCGCGGATTCCCGGCCCGCCGGGCCATGATACGGCCCACTCGGCCAACCACCGCCGCCCCCCTGCTGCCTGAACCAGCCCGGAGATCCACTCCTTTCACCGGCCGCCGCTACGCCAAGCCACCGTGCCGAAGGGTCATCTCCACGTCGAACCGGGCCTCATCGGCAAAACGCGGGTACATGCCCACGATCACGCCATCGGTCTTCTTGATGTTGGCAAATGCGTACTTGAAGGCAGACTCGACATCCGCGGGCTGGCGGCAGAGTCGACCCGCCGCCAGGATCTTGAAAGCCAGGCACGGCCGCTTGACCTTCCGGATCACCGCGGTCATCTCGTCGCGATCCGATTCGAGAAACGGCTCGTCGAGTATGCCGGTGCCCAACTTCCTGCGAATCTCTTCGCCCGGCCGAGAAACCTGGTACAGACAAGTCATGAAGAACTCGTTCTCCCAGCCGTGCTCCTCCATGTAGGCGATGTTCGCAGGATTGTGGGCGGAGACGCCGGCCGTGACGCCGGCATCGTGGACCTTCTTGACGTAATCGTGAACCTGTTCGGCCTTGCCCTCACGGAAGAGACTGTCGGTCGCGCCCCCGTGGTGAATGATGGCGATGGGCTTGTAGGACAGAAGTTCCTTCACCGATTTCTGACTGTCGCCCGGCCGGGTCTCCGTGGCCAGACAACACCATTGGATCTTCGATCCGCGTTCACGGAGGATCTTCAGGGCATCAAGCACCTTCTGACTTGGCCCATGGCCGCTTTGCCAGGTGTTGATCCCGAGCTGCTCGCAAGAGCTGATGAACTCGACCGTCTTCTCGAGCGTGAAATACTCGCCCATGTGAAGGTCGAGCTTGGAGCTGGAATGGGAATACCCCTCGACAGGATTGCTGCCGACGATCAGGCGGGTCAGCCGGTGCTTGCCGATCCTGATCGTGGGCAGTCCGCCCGGACCGACGGAGGGCGACGCCGGTGCCTGCTCGGCCTTGCAGGCGGCCCCATGCATCGCCTGGGAGCCGACGATGGCCATCGCCCCCGCGGAAACCTGCTGGAGAAACCGCCGCCGATCCTGGCGAAACGCCGCCCTCACCTGAACATCGACTCCCTTGTTCGCAGCCCGGTCATCTTCCATGGAGCTTCTCCTCTTCGTGAATCGCGACACAAGACCAGGACACGCCCGGTCAATGTCCACTTGTCATGTCGACCGTTGCCCGCTTCAGCCGACATCATGCCGCCCGCGCGGGGGCTCAGTAGCCAAGCCGTCCCCAGACGGCCAGCGTCAGCTTCCGCAGATCCTTGTTGTCCGGCTGGGCACTCTTCGCACTCGCTTCGGCGGCGGCCCAGCTCAAGGACCCGAACGCGATGGACCGCTGATCAGTCCACCGCCACCATTCGGAGTGGCCGTCCGCGAAGCTCAAGGCCGTGCCCTTGCCATGACGCATCGGGATCGGATTCCACCATTTGGGCTCAAGGTGGGACACCATCCAGCAGGCATCCCAGTCCTCGGGATAGTCATCCAGGTACACGATCCGGGCACTGGGCCGCTTGATCTGGGTGGTGCGGATCATCACCCATTCCGCACCGAACCACTCGATGTAGCCACGCATGGACTGAACACAGCTGTAGGTGCGGATCTCGTTCTTCTTCGTGGCGGGGCATCGATAGACGTCAACCACGGGCGCGTACTTGAAAAGGGCCCCGAAGCGGAGGGCGTCAATCTGTTCCTGGACCGGCCTGGCCGTCGGCAGTGAGTCGAGAAGCCTGACCCAACCCAGTCTGGCCGGATCGTTGTTCGCGAAGCCGTTCACCATGTACTCGTGGTGGCTTTGCGCGTACACGCCCCAGCCCACGCCGAGCATTCTAAGGTTGTGCAGGCAGACGGTTCGCTTCCCACTTTCTCTGGCCTGGCTCAACGAAGGCAGAAGGACAGCAATCAACAAGGCAATGATGGAAACCACGACCAGAATCTCGATCAGAGTGAAGCCTCTTCGTCTCATGGCGGCCTCCTTCGACGCTCAACCCTCCCGACATGAGAAGATTCAGGAGCAGGACCGGAGACCGGAGGATCCCTCGGCACGGCTGCACCCGGCCCGCCAGCTTTCGGCCGAGACCGGGAGATTCGGCGCATTCCCGGTGCAGTCGGTCGGCCCCCCGCTGCGAGCACATGCCCATTATCGCACCGGCCGCTCCGGGTGGCAACCGGCCGCCGGTGACCGTCCGCAGCTCCAAACCCCGACTCCCTAACGGGCTTCCAGAATGGACTCCTCGGCGAAATACCTGGCAGTCAGCGGCTCGCCGGTCGCACGTGTGATCAGCTCCCGCCAGGAATACCGGTTGCCCGGCTCGAACACCTGCCGGCGCAGGTACTCGCCTGCTTCCGGATGCCCACACGGCATTGCCGCCGCATCCCTGCCCGGCGCAACATTCGCAAGCAGATGGTGGCGGATCTGGGCCGCGAACAACTCGCCCATCAAGTAGTTGTGGTAGTACACCGGGTTGGTGAAAAGGTGGAACTTGGCAGCGTAGTCAGGCCGCCCGGCCAGGCCCTCGGCCGCAAGCAACTGGTATTGTCGCCGCAGGTCACTCCAGAGCTTGGCCAAGTCCTGCTCCGGATCGGCGTACAAGCCCTGCTCGAAGCGGACCATCACCTGCGACCAGCGGCTGAAGACCAGTCGGTCGGCGTGGATCGCACACTGTATCGACCGGCTCAGTCTGTTCGCCCGGTCGGCCGGCAAACCCAGCACACCGGTCAGAAACGGCCCGGTACGGGTGGCGGCTCCAAACATCTGGGCAATGCCCTCGGTGGTCATAGGGTGGGACACGTCGCGCAACAGGAAGGGCAGATCCGCGCAAATGTACTTGTAGTAGATCGCGTGCCCCGCTTCGTGCATCATCGTCGTTGACCAGTAGAGGTTCGGCTTCAGATTGGCGATCACGCGCACGTCGCCGGAACGGTCCATGTCCGTGCCATAGCCGTGGGGGCATTTCCCCGGCTTCTCGTATAGATCGCTGCGGGCCAGAATGTCGTCCATCGCCAGGCCAAGACCGGCGTAGTACCTGCGGCTCAGGGCGACGGGATCGGCGCCGGTGTAGGCCTCCTCCAGCCCCGCCTGCTGCTCGGCCGGCAGCTCCTGAAAGAAAAAGTCGCCGTAATGCCACGGCCGCAACTCGGTGGCCGCGATGTGGAATCGCCCGGCCCGTCCGCCGTCGATCTCCGCCTTCAGCCTGGCGTAGGGCCCGCGGGTGAGGACGTCAAGCTCATCGAAGAGCTTGGAGAACTCGGTCTCATCGAGCTCCTGCAGGAACAGGCTGAGGGCATGGTAGTTGCGGTAGCCGAGCTTGCGGGCCAGATCATTGCGCAGCCGGGCCATTTCGGCCAGCCGGGGCCCAATCGCCGCTCCCACGTCCATGTACGCCTTCCAGGCGGCTTCGGCCTCGGCCGAATCCGCGGTCTTGGCCAGAATCCCGCGGAGGTCGTTCTCGTGAACGGGTCGGTCGCCAAGTCGCGGGCGGTGGTTGTTGAACAGCCGATCGACTTCGTTCTGCAGGGCGACGATCCGCTTCTGGACGGCGGGATCGGCCTGATTCTCCAGAAACGAGCGGTACATGACATCGAGCTGCCGGCCCAGAAGCGGGTCGGCGATATGGCCCGCTTCCCTGGCCGACTGGATGCGTGCGAAGAACGCGCCGTCGGCATGCAGATCGATCAGGGCCTGGTCCGCGGCCTGCTTGCGGGCGTAGGCGGCTTCCGTCCCGGTGATGTTGGCGTCCCACCACGCCCTCTGCTGGGCGATGAACAGCGGCTTGAACTTGGCCGTGTACTCCTCGCAGAGGGCTGCGCACCGACGGTCCGCATCGCTCGGTGCCGCCTGCACGTTCAGCGCCCGCACCAGGAACAGGACCCCGCCCATCACCACGAATGCTCTTCTCATGCCCGATCTCCGCCAAGCTCGCCCAGCGACTCGTGGACTTCTTCGATCGTCAACCGCATGAACGCGTCCATTGCCGTCCCCTTCAACAGAGAAAGCCCCGAGCCAAGGCGGCCCGGGGCTTCTCAGGGTCTGCATCAGTCACTCCGCCCCTGCGGGCTCGGGCATCAGACCGGCATCTGGGTGATCTGCTCGAACCAGCCGACCTTGGGCAGATCGCCGACCAGCGGGCTGACGTACTCGCGGAAGCTGTTGAGCACGTTGTTGCAGGCCTCGTTGATGTACTCATCCGGCACGTCCTTGGTGAACGGGGCGTTCTCCGGAGCAACCTCACGGAGCGGGACGAGCTTGGTGCCCACCGCGTAAGTCGTGCTCGGCAGCCGAACCAGGGCGACGCTGCCGTCATGGTCGGCGTCCATCGAGTAGCTCACGGCCATCTGGCCAACCAGCCGGGCCTCCCAGGCGTCCACTTCGCTGTAGGAACCGGGGAAGCTGCGCTGCAGGTAGCCGAAGGTGTCCGCCCGGACGCGGCGGATACTCTTGCATTTCTGGCGGACCATGGCGGACAGGTAGTCGGCCAGCGAGCCGGCGCCGGCAGAAAGCTGCACGTTCCCAAAATCGTCGCGCTCCATGGCTTCCTTACGCATGACCTGAACCTTCTCCGCCCAGGGAGCGCCGTGGACGTCGCTGATGCCCTCGGAGATGGCGACCACACATCGGCCGAACCGGTCGAACACGCTCTCGACATCGTTGACAAACTTGTCGAGATCGAACGGCCGCTCGGGCAGATAGACGAGGTGCGGGCCATCGTCCGGACGCTGCCGGGCGAGAATGCTGGCCGCGGTCAGGAAACCGGCGTGGCGGCCCATCAGGATGTTGATCTTGACACCCTTGAGGGCTCGGTTGTCCAGATCGTCACCAATGAAGGCCGAGGCCACGAACTTCGCCGCACTGCCATAACCCGGGCAATGGTCGGTCACCAGAAGATCGTTGTCGATCGTCTTGGGAATGTGGATAACGCGCAGCTCGTACTTCGCGTCGGTGGCCAAGCGGTTGACGATCTGGGCGGTCTGGGCCGAATCGTTGCCGCCAATGTAGAAGAAATATCGGACATCGTGTTTGCGGAAAACGTTGAAGATCTTCTCGCAGTACTCGACGTCGGGCTTGTCACGCGTGGCACCAAGGGCGGCGGCCGGCGTCTGGGCCACCAGTTCCAGCATGTTGGTTGGCTGCCGGTTCAAATCGTAGAACTGCTCGCTGATGATCCCTCGCACGCCGTGGCGGGCCCCCAAAAGCCGGGGAATGTGGTGGTATTTCTGGACTTCCTGGATGACGCCGACCAGCGATTGGTTGATCACCGCGGTCGGCCCGCCGGCCTGACCTACCACAGCGTTCCCGGTCAATAGATGTCCCATGGCATATTCCTTTTGACGAACCTTCGAATCACCGCACAGACAGGCGGATCTTACCAAGTCCTCTCGATGAATCCAGTATCCACGTCTCCCTTGACGAACCGCTCGTGGCGGAAGATCTCGCGGAGCAGGGGGACGGTTGTTCTGATCGGCTCGATGGTGAACTCGTCCAGGCAGCGCTGCATGCAGGCGATCGCCTCACTCCGGCTCGGCCGGTGGACGATCAGCTTGGCAATCATGGAGTCGTACCGCGGGCTGATCGTCATGCCGGCGTGAGCGCAGGTATCCACCCGAACACCCAGGCCACCAGGCAGGAAAAACTGCTCGATCTTCCCCGGGCAGGGCCGGAAACCATTGGCCGGATCTTCAGCGTTGATCCGGCACTCGATGGCTGCTCCACACGGCTTGACGTCCTTCTGCCGGACCGGCATCGGCGCGCCCGCCGCCACCGCAATCTGCATCTTGAGCAGATCCTGGCCGGTAACCGCCTCCGTCACCGGATGCTCAACCTGAATCCGGGTGTTCATCTCGAGAAAGTAGAACTTGCCCTTGGGATCGACCAGAAACTCAATCGTGCCGGCACCATGGTACTTGGCGGCCTGGGCCAGCCTCACGGCCGCCTTGCACAACTCCTCCCGGGCCCGATCGCTCAGCCCCGGGCTGGGTGACTCCTCGACCAGCTTCTGGTGACGCCGCTGAAGGCTGCAGTCACGCTCGTAGAAATGAACAACACTCCCGTGCCGATCCCCCATGATCTGGACCTCAACGTGCCGCGCAGACTCGACGGCCTTCTCCAGATACAGGGCGGCGTTCTTGAACGCCGCCTGGGCTTCGGACCGGGCCGCCGGGAGACTGTGACGCAGGGCAGCCTCGTTGTGCACCAGCCGAATGCCCCGCCCACCACCGCCGCCTGCCGCCTTGATCATGACCGGATAACCCGTCTGGGCCGCCCAGCCAACCGCCTCCTCGTCGTCTTCCACGCATCCTTCCGTCCAGGGAATCGTGGGAACTTTGGACTTCTTGGCCAGCTTCTTGGCTTCGATCTTGTCCCCCAAAAGCCGCATCGCACTCGATTCCGGTCCGATGAACTCGATCTTGGAATCACGACAAGCGTCGGCAAACTGGGCGTTCTCGGCCAGGAAGCCATACCCAGGGTGGATCGCATCCACGTTGGCAACCTCGGCGGCCGCAATGATCCGGTCAATCTTCAGGTAGCTGTCGATCGCCGCTCCCGAACCGATACAGATCGTCCGGTCGGCGAAGCGGAGGTACGAGGCCTCGCGGTCCTCTTCAGAGAAGACACAGACCGTCTGGATCCCCAACTCCTTACACGCCCGAATGATACGGAGCGCGATCTCGCCTCGGTTGGCTATCAGTACACGGGAGAACATAGTCCTGTTCGACACCCCTGGTCACGCGGAGGCCAGCAGGCCCCAAAAGAACCCTCAGCTCACTTCCGGGGCCGGACCAGCATAAGAGGCTGGCCAAACTCCACCGCTTGTTCGTTCTGTACAAGAATGCGCTCGATAACGCCCGCCACCTCCGCCTTGATCTCGTTGAACACCTTCATGGCCTCAATGATGCAAACGGTCGTGTTCACATCGATCTCCGACCCAAGGGTGACAAAAGGCGAAGACTCCGGATCAGGGGTCGCATAGAAGGTCCCCACCATCGGGCTCTTGATGGGCGCGAGACCATCATCCTCCTTGGGCTCCCCCACCGCAGCCGAAACCACACTCGACCCGGGCAGCACCGAAGCCCCGGCCATGGGATGGTGCGGTATCGCCATGGGTGCGGCCATCACCACCTGAGCTCCGCTCGGACCTTTCCGCAGAACAATCTGGTCCTCGCCGTCCTTCAGCTTCATCTCACTCAGGCCGTGCTCAACCATCAGCTCCAGCAACTCTTTAATTGTCTTCGTGTCGATCACGTCTCATACCACCATGGAATCCAGGTCCTTGGCCAGCCGAGTCAGCACCCGACAGCCGTCTTCGGTCACGAGGACGTCGTCCTCGATCCGAACTCCCCCCAACCCCGGGAAGTACACCCCCGGCTCGACGGTCACCACCATGCCCGCCTTGAGGGCATCCTTGGTCTTGGCGGCAAGCCTGGGGGCTTCATGCACGTCCAGCCCCAAACCGTGCCCCAGGCCGTGAGTGAACTTCTTGTCCAGACCGACAGCCTTAAGCCGGCCGCGGGCCCGGCGATCCACGTCGCACATGCGGACGCCCGGCCGGATAGCCCGTATGCCCTCCGCCTGGGCTGCCAGCACATGCTCATACATGCGCCGAAAGCGAGGCAGAATCTTATGGATGAACACCACCCGGGTCAAGTCGCTCCGGTAATGGCTCCAGGTCGCCCCCCAATCGATAAGCAGGAGGCTGCCAGATCGGATTCGGCGGTCACCGGGTACCGCATGGGGCAGCGAAGCGTTCGGGCCCTCGGCCACGATGAGCGGGAAGGCCACATCACTCGCCCCACGCCGGAGCATCTCCCATTGGAGATCGGCGGCCACCTGCCGTTCGGTCATCCCAATCCTCAGCCGCCGGGTAACCGTCAGGAAGGCCGATTCAGCAATCTCGGCCGCCTTCTCGATCGCAGCGACTTCGCTCAAGTCCTTGAGCAACCGAAGATCGTCGACCATGGCCGTCATCGGCACCAGCCGAGTGCCGCGGATGGCTTTCCCCAGATCACGGTACTGCTGCAGGCTCATGGTCCCGGGATTGAAGCCCAACCGAACGAGGCGACGGCGCCGGATGAGCTGGGCGGCAGTCTCCACCAGCGACTTCTTGCGGATGACCGCCCTTGCCCACGGGGCCTCCTTCGCGGCGGCCTGGATGAATCGCCCATCCGTGAGCAGGTACACCGACCGGGGCAGAATCAGCACCGCCCCGTCCTCCCCGTCAAAACCCGTCGCGTAGTACTGATCCACCCGGCTGTTGATGAGGTAGCCATCCAGCGACTTCTGCTGTATCTTGGTACGCAACGCCTCCAGGCGGCGTCCGATGACCGATGACGGCCGGTGAGCTCGACGTGGGGCCAAGGTTGACCTCCTCCCGGGCAGCTCGGGACAAGCCGAGCCCCTTCGGCGAGCGACTCTACGGAGCCCGCCGGCGGAAGTCAAAGAAATGCGGGTAATTACACGCCGGACGGACAGTAGCCTATGCGCGTGCTAGTCAAAGAGCGCGATTCGGTCCTGGCCGACCTTACGTTCGAGGACGAGGAGATCCTGGTCGGGAGTGATCCCTCCTGCGCCATCCATCTGCCTGACCAGCGCGTGAGCAGCAAGAACGCGGCCATCCGTGCCACCGTCGACGGCATCTGGTTCCTCGAAAACCTGGATCCGAACAACGCTTTCCTGCTCAACAGCCACGGCCTGATCGAGGCCACCCGGCTCACCGACGGCGACGAGATCGTCCTTCACGACTACCTGCTGAAGATCTATCTCAGCGCCGGCCTGGACCAGCATGTGGTCGAGGACGTTGCCGCCGGGGCAGAGGAACTTGCCAAGATCAAGCAGTTCCCCCTGCCGCCGGGCTCGATCGTCAAGCGCCCCTTCGACGGCATCACCATGGTCAAGGCCGATCTGGACCACGCCTCGAACCTCGGTGTCGAAGTCTCTCACTGCCGGGATATTCATGACCTGATTGACCGGTCGATCCGTCTCCTGCTCAAGGTCTTCGAGGCCCGATCCGCCTGGATCGGCATCCGCCGCCAACCACACGGCGAGCTGGAGGTGGTCAGCGGCCGATATCCGTCCGGTCAGAGCTGCGACACAAATCCGATCATCGAACTGCTGCTCTACCGCTGCTGCGAGCGGAACCAGCACATCTGCGTGCGCAAGATCCGGGACGAGAAGGACATCGGCTCGGCCCTGGCCGTGCCGCTCTCCACACGAAACGGCACCTTCGGGATGGTCTACGTCGACCGCCGCCCCAAGACGCTCCGCTTCCAAATTCCCGACCTCGACATGCTCACCGCCCTCGGCTCGGCCATCGCCGCCAAACTGGACACCATCCTTCAGGGCCGCCAGGCACGTCAGGCCGAGGTCTCCGCGGCCGAAGTCAGCGTGGCTCAGACCATCCAGGCCCAACTGGACCCCAAGTCCTCGATCAGCGGGACGAAGTTCCAGATGGCCGCCTACAGCCGCTCCGGCCAGGAGCGGCCCGGAGACGTCTACGATGTGATGAAACGCCCGGACACGGAGATCACCTGCTTTCTGCTAGGCCATGTGCGGGCGACAGGGGCTTCGCTGGCCCTCTCCATGGCCCGCCTACAGTCCACCTTCCGGGTGGCTATGCTGCACAACGACCCCCCCCACGCCTTCGAACGCGAGCTCAACTGGCTGGTGTTCAACGAGAACGAGCCGGCCGTGGTCGATTCAATGTGTTTCCTGCTCGACCCCAAATCGGGCAAGATCCAGTACAGCCGGGCAGGCAAGATCGGGGCATTCGTGGTCGATCCCCGAGGCGAGCCGCGAAAACTGCCCACCGCCGACGGGCCATCGGTCGGCGCGGTGAAGCACTACGAGTATACCTCCAAGATCGACGTGCTTGCCCCCGGCGAGACCCTCGCAGTCTACACCCGCGGCGTAGCCACGGCCGTCAACCAGCAGGGCGACCGATTCAGCGAGGCCCGGTTCATCGAGATGGTCTGTGACGGATTCGGTCAGCCGCCCGGAGCCACAATCCAGGATATCAGTCACGAGCTGAGCGAGTTCTTCTACAACGGCAAGCACCCCGACGACATCACCGTCCTCCTGCTGCACCGGCTAGAGGACTGAGGAACCTGTGGTGCGTCGGAGGTTGCCCGTTTTTTCGACGGCCTGCGGTGGGTCGTTGAGGGTTCCTGAGGACCGGAACGAGCGCCCGACACTCCGGGATCGATCGCCGGCCAGGCGCGTTCGCGGCGGCTCAGGCATACCAGCGCGCCGCTGGCCGCCGGCGGTGGAGGAAGACCATGCCAACCACAATTCAAGAAGAACGACAGATCGGCACCCAGACGGGAATACCGCGCCGGGAATTCCTGATGAGTTCGATGGCCGCCGCCAGCATGGCAGGCGCCGCTGCGGGCATCGCGGGCGGCAGGGGTCCCACTCTGGCCGCCGAGGCTCGGCCATCCAAGGCGACCGGCGGTGACGGCAGGATGGGCGTCGGCATCAACCTCGAATACGTGCGCCACGGCGACAAGAGCCTGGCCTACGGGATCAAGAAAGCCGGCGAGATCGGCTACCAGTGGGTGGAGCCCTGCTTCCTCGACGGGCGCTGCCTGCTCTCGAACGCCGGCTACTGCCACGTGACCAGCATGGACACGGATCCGCAACTCATCAAGGACATGTGCAGCTCCGCCGGCGTGAAGATCAGCGCCGTCTCCTCGCACTCCGATCTCCTGAATCCGGAGTACGGCGTACTCTACGCCCGCCGGGGAATCCGCTACGCCAAGGCCCTGGGCGTGGACATCGTCCAGATCTGCGAGGACATGCATCCCCCCAAGTGGATCGACGAGACCACGGCGTACAACATCATGCGGGTCAACCTGAAGGCAATCTCCGAGACCTGCGAAGAGAACGGCGTCTACCTCGGCGTCGAGCAACATGGGCCGTACACCGGCAAGATCGACCACATGAAACGGGTGCTCAGCCTCGTCGATTCCCCGTGGATCAAGTGCAACTACGACTGCGGCAACACGTTCCTGGCAGGCTCCGATCCCTACGACATGCTCGAGGCGGTCATCGACAAGGTGGTCCACGTGCACGCCAAGGACATCTCCGTCAAGCAGGCGGAAAAGGAACGCGGCAAGGTGACCGGAACGGCCGTGGGCTGCGCTTGCGGCGACGGCGTCATCGATTGGAAAAGGCTCATCGGCCGGCTCAAGAAAGCCGGCTTCAAAGGTGTGCTGTCCGTTGAGTGCGGCACCGAGGATGAATCCGTCCGGTCGCTGGCCCACTTGAACAAAGTGCTCAAGGAACTGGACGCCTGATCCCGCGAGCAGAGCAACTCAACATGCCGCCGTGGGTCGGGGCCATCCCTCCAACCCGGAGCCCGGATCGCGAAGACCGTGCCAGGGCCCATGCCAGAGGAGAATCCAGTGCGAACACACCACCTGCCGCCGTTCGCGACGGCCGCCATCCTGGGGTGCGGGCTGATGGGATTCCCGGGCCAATCACCATCCATCGGCGCAGAGCAGCCTCGATTGCCGGAGGGTCTCGGCCTGTCGGCGAAGTACCCCGGCGATGTCGGCATCGCTCGCGACCCGGCTGTTCTCCTGGCCGAGGATTTCGAGCGCGGCCCGCTCGACAACCTCAAACAGCGATGGAGCGACGTCAGCAACAAGGATGGCAAGGTCCTCATCCTCAGCAAGGACGTACCACCAGGTAGTCGCGGGCATCAATCCCTGCAGATGTCCGCCACGCTCGGCCAGAACACCGGCGGGCATCTGTACGCCCGGCTGGCACGCCCGGCAGACAAGGCCTTCGCCCGATTCCTCGTGAAGTTCCCGGCGGATACCGGTTACATTCACCACTTCGTTCACCTCGGCGGCTATAACCCGTCCACGGCATGGCCTCAGGGCGGAGCCGGCGAGCGCCCCCGCGGCGACGACCGCATCACCGTGGGCATCGAACCGCACGGCCATCGCGGGCAGTATCCCGCCCCGGGAGCCTGGACATTCTACACCTATTGGCACGAGATGAAGATCAGCGCCGACCGCAAGTACTGGGGCAACGCCCTCGACGGCACTCGCCCCGCCATCATCCCTCGCGATCGTTGGCAGTGCATCGAAGTGATGCTTCAGCTCAACTCCTCCCCCGAGATGTCCGACGGCCAGCTCGCCCTCTGGATCAACGGGAAACTGGATACCCACCTGAAGAAAGGGACCCTGCGCGGCCCCTGGACCGGCGAGGGCTTCAGACTGGTCACCTCGGGCGGCGAACCCTTCGAGGGCTTCCGCTGGCGGAACAGCCCCGACCTGAGGATCAACTTCTTCTGGCTCCTGTACTACATCACCGAGAACGCAGCACGCCAGAACAAGGTCGCCAACCCGCCGTCAACCAGCTACGTCCGGTTCGACGACATCGTCGTGGCCACCGAGTACATCGGCCCTATTCTGACTTCCGCAGCTCATGGCGACAGCAGCACATCAACGCAACCGACCAAAAAGGGAAATCCGAACCTGCAAGTGCGTCCAGGTTCCATCGGCCGGTGAATCGTGTATAATCACACTGAAGGGACACGCGGAGCACAATAACGACCATCGGCCCCGGAAGCCGTCGAGGACTGTGTCTTGAGCCGCCCGCGCTATCATCTCTGCCCGACCGCGCTCCGGCCGACCGCCCAGCTTCTGCTCATCCAAGCCCTCGTCCTGTCCGCCCCCGTCACCGCGGCGGCAGCCCAAACCACTGTTCTGTTCAGCCCGGCGACCATCAACGCCGAGTCCTCCTCCTCGAACACCGAGAACAGCATGGCGGGCCGAAGCAGGACGGTAATGACCGACCGCGGCCAGCTGGGCGACGTGGCCGCGGGCAGGCAGAAAACCCTGAGATTCAATCTGTTCGACGATGTGTCGGTCGAGGGCCACATCGAGCACCTGAGCCGGTTCGGCGACGACCGCTTCAGCGCATCCGGCACGTTGCCCGGCGTGCCCCACGGCCAGTTCAGCCTGGCCGTCTGTCAGGACGCCGTCGCGGCACTGATCCTCATACCAGGAAAAGGATCTTTCAAGGTTATACAGGCCGGCAATGGGCAGCAGGTCATTGCCCGACTCGGCGAGGACGAGCCCTGCGACTCGGCATGGGATGCCCTCGAGCCGCCGGCGGCCGGGGGCGGCCCACCCACCCCATCGCCTTCCCGCCGGACCGAAACCTCGGCCCCCGCCGACGACGGATCGGTCTTCGATCTCCTGGTAGTCTACACCCCGGCCGCCCGGACAAGCCAGGGGGGCACCGCCGCACTGCAGGCGGTGATCGACCTGGCAGTGGCCAACACCAACCTCGCCTACCAGAATAGCCTGATCCACCCCCGCGTACGCCTCGTCGGCACCGCCGAGGTCAACTACGTCGAATCCGGCAACGGCAATACCGACCTCCAGCGACTTGCAACCAATGGCGACGGCATCCTGGACGACGTGCACGTCCTTCGCGATGAGCTGAGGGCGGACCTGGTCTGCATGATCACCAACCTGGTGCCAGGCCTGTGTGGCCTGGCCTACCAGATGACCGAGGCATCACCGGCCTTCGAGGCGTCCGCCTTCTGCATTGTCCACCGGATGTGCGCCAGCACCAGCACCGTGGCCCATGAACTGGGCCATCTCATGGGCTGTCGACACGACCGCGAGAACGCCGGGACCTGCGGGCTCGGCGACGCGTACGGGTATCGCGAGGCCCTGTCCGGCGGATTCCGCACCGTCATGGCCTACACCCCGGGCGTCCAGATCCTCCACTTCTCCAACCCGGAAGTGCTCTATGACGGCCGGCCCACGGGAACGGCACTCGATCAGGCCAAGCCGACCTGTAACGCCCGGGCCATCAATCAGAACGCAACCACCATCGCCAACTGGCGAATAAGCCACGAGGCCGCCGCCCGCCGACCTGAACCCAAAGCTGCAACAACGCCGCCCGCTCACCCGCAAGGGCAAACATCGAGCGGCTCCGGCTCAGACTGCAGGATCATCTTCGTGAACGCCTCAGCCGGCGGAGCCAATACCGGAGCGAGCTGGTCCGACGCCTTTCTCGATCTGCAGGACGCCCTCGACGCGGCCCGAGCCGCGGCAGGTGCCGGGTCACAGGTCTGGGTCGCACGCGGCGTCTATCGCCCCGACCGCGGCACCGGCGATCGATTCGCCAGCTTCCATCTGGCCAGCGGCGTCGGCGTCTATGGCGGATTTGCGGGCACCGAGAGTACCCTGGAAGAACGCGATCCCGCCACCCACCCGACCACGCTGAACGGCGATCTGGCCGGCGACGATGATACCGGGGACCTCTGGGAAAACAGCGCCCACGTCGTGGACGGCAGCAACACGGACGCGACAGCCGTACTCGACGGCTTCATCATCACCGCCGGCAACTGCCTGAATATCTCCTGGTCCTACGACGGCGGCGGAGGTGTGGCCATCCGCGACGGCAGCCCGGTTCTGAGAAACTGCCGGCTGACGGCCAACAGCGGCCAGCGCGGCGGCGGGCTCACCAGCCTGAACGGCAGTCCAACACTCATCAACTGCCTCTTCCAAGCCAACAATTCCGCCCCCCTGGGCGGTGGCATGTACGCTCGCGGCGGAAACCCCCGACTATTCAACTGCATCTTCAGCGGCAACATCAACAGCCCCTGCGAGCTCGTACCCACCGGCGGCGGACTCTGCGTGAGCGGAGGCCGCATCGAGATAACCAACTGCACGTTCTACGGCAATCAGGCAAGCCTGGGCCGCGGCATCGGCATTCTCGCCGGGGCCGAAACCATCCTCGCCAACACGATTCTGTGGGACGACGACGACCTCACCACCGCCGATGTCACCGCGCAGATTTGGGGAGGAACCCCTGAAATCAATCACTGCTGCATCCGCCGGTGGACCGAAGATCTGGGCGGCGAGGGAAATCACGGCTACAACCCGCTTTTCGTCAATGCCCTCGGACCCGACGGCTCAGCCGGAACACCAGACGATGACTTCCGGTCCATGCCCTTCTCTCCCTGTATCGATACCGGCGACAACGGACACCTTCCGATCGAAGTGACAACCGACCTCGACGGACACGCCCGCGTTCAACACTGCCGCGTGGATATGGGAGCCTGCGAATCACCCTCCTTCGCGGATTGCAGCGGTAACGGACTCCCGGACGGCTGCGAGATCGAGTCCAAAACCGTCAGCGACTGCAACCACAACGGCATCCCCGACTCCTGTGAGCTGCTTTCGTCGAACCGCGCGGCGATCGCTCACACGGGAAGCACCGGGGCCACGCTGCTCGATGCCGCCGGCCGGAGAGTCGCCGAACTCACTCCGCCCGCCGAATACGCCCTCCTCGAGCCCAGCGACGTCGTCACCGACCAGCGCCGCAGGGTCTACGTCAGCGGAGCAGGTTCAGACAACATCCTCTGCTTCTCCGGAATCACCGGCACGTTCATCCGCGAGTACCGGGGCGACACCCTGCGGCGACCAACGGCCATGCTGTTCAAGACCACAACCACCCTGCTGGTGGCCAATGCGGCCGATCATTCGGTCATCGAACTCGACGTCGAGACCGGTACCGTCCTGCGCACCCTGGTGGCCGCAGGCGACGAGGGACTGCATACGCCCCTGGCCCTGGCCCTCTCTTCAGAGCGTAGCCTGCTGGTGGCCAGCGCCGGTTCAGATCAAGTCCTAACCTACGAGCTGGACACCGGGGCCTTCGTCCGCATTGCGGCCACCGGCCACGGCTTGGTCCACCCCGCCGGACTCGCGGTCGGCTACGACGGGGCCGTTCTGGTCAGCAGCCGGGACAGCGACGCCATCCTCAAGTTCGACGGCCGGGGCACACTGCGCGCCGAGTTCGTGCCCCCAGGCAGCGCCGGGCTCTCACGGCCGGGCAAAATCACCCGCGGGCCCAGCGGCCATTACCTCGTGGCCAGCACTGGCAACGGGCGACTGCTCCAGTTCAACGCCGTGACCGGCATGCCCATCGACCGCGATCCGGCGGCGGCAGGCATGCAGGCAGAGTTCGGCAACTCCGCATCGCTGATCGAGCCGGCGGCCGCCGCCCGCCTCCTGCCCACCGAATGCGACAGCAACAGCATTCCCGACAGCTGCCAGTTGGCCGATGGCAGCAGCAAAGACTGCAACGAGAACGGCACCCCCGACCACTGCGAGGCCGACACCAACGGCGATGGGGTCATCGATGCCTGCACGCAAGACAAGGATGGTGACGGCATTCTCGACGACGGCGACCACAGTGGCTTGCCCGGAGATCATCCCTGCACCGGCGTGCAGACGGAGAACTGCGACGATAACTGCCCGTCTACGCCCAACCCGGACCAGGGGGATGACAACCAGGACGGCGTCGGCGACGCCTGCTCGCCCGTCACGATCCATGTCAACGCCACCGCCGGCGGAGCCAATAACGGCACGAGCTGGACGGATGCCTACACCGATCTGCAGAAGGCCCTGGATTCCGCCCGTCGGGAGGAACGCGGCCCCGTGCAGGTCTGGGTCGCGGCCGGCACCTACCGGCCCGACCAGGGAACCGGCGACCGGACCGCATCCTTCGAGCTGACCGATGGCATTGCCCTCTACGGCGGCTTCTCGGGCCATGAGATCCGCCTCAACCAGCGCCGGCCATCCACTTGCATGACCGTGCTGACCGGCGACCTGGCAGGCGACGATGCGACCGGCCGACTCGCCGAGAACAGCTACCACGTCCTCGCCGCCACGAACGCCGGGTCAACCGCCTTGCTCGACGGCTTCGTCGTCACCGGAGGAAACGCCGACGGGCCGGCGCCGCACGACTCGGGGGGTGGGCTGAACATCGCTCTGGCAAACCCGACCATCGTCGGCTGTACCTTCCAATCCAATACGGCCCTCCGCGATGGAGCCGGAGTGGCCTGCGCGGCCTACGCCGACCCGAAGCTGATCAACTGCGCCTTCATCGGCAACGTGGCCGGACGCGGGGGCGGCGGGCTGGGCAACGAGCTGTACAGCCGGCCGGCGGTGATCGGCGGCATGTTCGCCGTGAACAGCGCCGCTACCGGCGGGGCCGTGTTCAACGCCACCCACAGCCACGCGAGCCTGACCAACTGCACGATGAGCGGCAACGTGGCGATCCTGCTCGGCGGCGGCCTGTACAACAGCCACAGCCAGCCAACCTTGGCCAACTGCGTCCTCTGGGGCAATCACGATTCGCAGACGACTACCGCTTTCGCCCAGATCACCGACTACCTCGGCCAGACAACCGCAACCTACTCCTGCATCCAGGATGACGCTCCGGGCGACGCCGTCCGCTACGATGGCATCGGCAACATCGACCTGGATCCGCGCTTCGTACGCAACCCGAGCAGCCAGGACCTCAGCGATCCCGGCGATCCGAGCCTCCGAACGGAGTCCCCGTGCATCGATGCGGGCTTGAACACCGTGGTGCCGACGGACTCGTTCGACCTCGATTGGGATCACAACTACTTCGAGCCCCTTCCGCTCGATCTGTACGGCCGGTTGCGGTTCGTCGACGCCCCACTGACCGTCGACACCGGCGTCAGCCGGGCACCTGTCGTCGACATGGGAGCGATCGAGTTCGAGCCGGACTGCAACGGCAACGGCATCCCCGATACCTGCGACGTGAGCTGCGGAACGACCGGCAGCGTGTGCGACGCGGCCGGCTGCGGCCAGAGCAAGGACTGCAACGGCAACATGCTCCCCGACGAATGTGAGCCGGATGCCAACCACAACGGCGTGGCCGACGTCTGCGAATTCCAGTACGGCGACTTCGACCTCGATGGCGACGTGGATCAGAGTGACTTCGGTATTCTGCAAAAATGCCTGGCCGGGAACGATATCACCCTGCCCGGCTCGGTGTGCCAGGGCGTCGACCTCGACCACGACGATCACATCGACGCCAGCGATCTGTGGATGTTCCGTGAGTGCCTGACCGGCGAAGGCATCCCATTCAATCCGAATTGCCGCAACTGAAGGGAAACAGATTCGGAAGCGCTCGTCTGTATGGTGTGGCCAGAATCCTGTCAACCGCAGAACACCCGACAGCGACCGCAACCTGCCGACACGTTACACCCCTATGCTCCGACGATATAATCCGCCTCTCGTCGGCGGCTCGTTCGCCCGTTTTGAGAGGACCCATACCTATGACCAGGAAAATGCGAACCGGGCACGGCGCGCGGCAGACGATTCTGTGCAGCACGCTGGTGTCGGCATGCCTCGGATTGTACCAACCGGAGAAGTGTCTGGCAGCCCCGCACCCGCCAACCGGCGCCCAATGGATCTGGTCGCCCGGCAACGAAGCCGTTCCCAAGAACCGTCTGACGTACTTTCGCAGGGAGATCGATCTGCCAACCGTCCCCGCCGACGCCCTGCTCCACCTGGCCGCCGACAGCAACGCCCGGGTGTGGATCAACGGCCAGATCGTCCGCCGCAAAGTCGCTCGCTATCACGAGCCGCTGATCACCACGGAAGTCATCAATGCCGCCCCCCTTCTGCAGCCCGGCAGGAACGTGATCGTCGTCCTCCACCACAACTGGGGCAATATCACTACTTTCCAGCGGACGGCCAACAAGCACGCCGGCCTCTACGCCCGCTCCTCCTGGGTCAAAACCGACCCCTCCTGGCGATGCCTGCGTGCCCCTGAGTTCGCCGAGCACGACCAACAGATCGTCGGCGTCATCGGTGATCCGCGGATTCGCTACCCGCAGATCATCGACGGCCGCAAGACCCTGCCCGACGAGATCCACAAGCCCGGCTTCGACGACAGCGGATGGTCGCACGCCGTTGCGGTCAACGATGGCCCCTGGCCCGCAACGCCGACCGACGTCGAGACGCCCGGCCAACGCGAGTTCCCAGTACGGCCGCTGTCTGTCCTCGCCGCCGGCCGATTGAAGCCGCAACAGCCCGTCTCCGCCGAACCCCTGTCCATCGCGGCCGGGATTCGCACCGCAACTTGTGAACCCGACACCACCGCAACGTGCGACGTCGGACGCCTCCTGGCCTCCCAGCCCGTCGTCATCGAAGGCCGGGCCGGTGAATCACGCTACGTCACCTTCGACTTCGGTCGACCGGTACACGGCTATCCGTTCCTGAGCCTGGCAGACGCTCCGGCAGGAGCGACCATCGACTTCGGCTACTGCGAGGTCTCCCGGGCACTCTATACCGGCGATATGCACGTCCGCGAGGACGGCTGGCTCAATCCCGAGGGCGTCGTCGGCAAAGGCTACGCCGATCGCTATATGACCCGCACCGGTCGCCAGAACATCGAAATGCCCGACGAACGCACCGCTCGCTGGTTCGCCTTGCACATCCACTTCCCCGCCGACGGCCGAGTGGTCCTCGCCGACACCGGCATCACTCGCTCGCAGTATCCGATCACCCCGATCGGCACCTTCGCCTGTGGCGACCAGCGGATCGACCAGATCGTCAAACTCTGCCTCATCCACGCCGAAGTGACCATGATCGACACCTATGTGGACACACCCGGCCGCGAGGATGGGCAGTGGATCGAAGACGCTCGCCCGAGAGCTCAACTCGCCGCCCGGTGGTTCGGCGACGTCAACCTGCTCCGCTTCATGATCCGCACGCTCGCTCAAGGACAGTTCGAGGACGGTAACCTGCACCCCTTCGCCCCGAGCAACTACCCGGTCGGCGGCGCAGGCTTCGATTGGAGCGTGCAGTGGGTGGCCATGCTCTACGACGCCTACCTGTGGACCGGCGATCCGAAGATCGTCAAGGAGTACTGGCCGCAGTTGTGCAAGTACTGGAAGCTGGTCCTGTCAAAGGTGGACAGCAACGGCCTGTGGCTCACCAACCACGTGCTGGCCGATATCCGCATCGGCGTTCACCCGGCCAATCCTGATCAGTCCAGCGGCATGGTCACACCATGGATCATCGAGCGCCTGCGCTGGTCGGCCACGATGGCCGAAGCGGCCGGTGATCAAAATCAGGCCCGCTCCTGGCGGGCGACCGCCGACAAGATGGCCGACGCATTCCGCAAGTATCACATCGTGCCCGCCGCCGGCAACGTGCCCGCCCATGTCGGCGACCGGCTCGATCCCGCCGACGCCAAGGTCGAACGCGGCTACAGCCAGGCCGGCCAGACGATGGCAATCATCACCGGCCTGCTGACCCGCGAAGAAGCCCGTGCGGACCTGGACTACGCCTATCCCGCACCCAACGGCTCACCCCTGGCCGGCGTCACCCGCTGGAACAACCCGACCTACGGCTACCGCTCGCTCCGAGCCCTCTCCGAGGCGGGGTTCACCACACGGGCCGTCGCCCACCTGATCGAGCGGTACTCGCCTTATCTGCCCGCCAACCCGCGCAACCCGGTCCCGCTCCGTCTCCAGGGCCCCTACGGCGGCCCGCTGCCCGAGTACTGGGTCAGCCGCGAGGACCTCGGCCTCAAGCCCGGCGACAAGAACACCGCTCAACCGGCCGACGAGACCGGCTCGCACGGCTGGGGTTCGGTCCCACTCCTCTGGCTGCACGACAGCTTGCTCGGCGTCCGAGTCACTGAACCCGGCGGCGGCCGCATCCGCATCGCCCCCGACGCCGGCGGCTTGCCCTACGTCGCCGGCTACACCGCCACCCCCAAGGGCCCCGTCCGAGTCTCCTGGGATCCGCAACAGTGGCGGCTGGAGGTGTCGATCCCCAAGGGCGTGAAAGCCGACCTCATCACCCCCGCAGCCTGCGCCGGCAAGCGACTCAAGGTCCTCGCCGCCCCAACCGAGCTGCCGACGGTCAAGGATGGGGCGTGCGTTCTCGAACACCAGGGCGGGTACGTCTTTGTGGTCCAGTAATCCCTGTTCGGACGGGTCTGATTCGCCGCACCTCATACGGAGTGCTCCGAGATCGAATCCGCAGTCGAGTGATTCCCGTGCCCCGCGACGTTCGCAAAAAAGACAACCCTGCCTGGAAGAGCACCATCCTCACGGCGGTGCTCGCTCCTCCCTGCATCGTCGGCGCCGGCATGATCGCGTACTTCGGGCTGGAGCTGATCATCTCCACAATGCGGATTCTGGACGAACACACCGAGTCACGATGGCTGTCCTGGAGCATCAACACCTCACTGCCGATCTTGGTATGCCTCGCCATGGCCGTACACATCATCGCATCGTTCTGGCTCTGTCGGCGCATCTACATCAGCCTCCGATGGAAGACGGTCCCCTACGACAGATCCTGGTGTCTGAAGTGCGGCTACAACTTGACCGGCAACATGTCCGGCATTTGTCCGGAGTGCGGGGAGATGATCGTCACGGAATGAGCTTCATGGATTCCCAGGATCAATCGCCACCTACTGTCCTGCCCTACGCACCCCAGCAACCGGCGACGTCGAAACGCATTGTTCTCTGGGTGCGAATCACGGCGATCGTCGCCGCATTGAATCTGACATTAACGGTCGGCTACCGAGCCGTTCTTGCCCCGGCCGGTTGGCAGCTGTCCGACATGTGGGGCATGGGCCGCATCGTATCCCGACCGATGCCTGCCAGGGCCGCACCCTACGCTCATGCTGGCTTGGTCTTGGGGCCAACAAGTAGATGGTTGGCGATCGTGACGGCCCTATCGGCGATCGTTGTCGTGAGTATCTGCCATTCACGCGAAAACCGTTCATTGGCCCTCTGGGCGTGGGCGGCCGGGCTCATGGCTGGCGCCTCGGGTTACCTCGGACTTGAGGTAAGCCTCATGCTTGGCGGGTTCTAGCGCGGGGTCGCTCTGCTCGCCACCAGACTCGTGCCACCGCACAAGACGTTACCTCACCCCAGCTTCTGCTTGATCCAGTTCGTCGCCGCCGCGAGCGCATTCGCGATGCCCTCGGCGTTCTTGCCACCGGCCTGGGCAAGGTCGGGCTTGCCGCCGCCACGGCCATCGACCGCCGGAGCGATCTCACGGATCAGGTCACCGGCTTTGAGGCCCTTCTTGACCACGTCCTCGGTCATGGCCACCAACAGCATCGGCTTGCCCTCGACCGAGGTCGCCAGGCAAACGGCCGCCGACTCGGCCTTGGTTCGCAGGAAGTCGGCCGCCTCGCGGACCTGCTCGACCGGGGCCTCGGGCAGCTGGCCGACAATCACCGCCACCCCGCCGATCCGTTCGGCTTTGTCCAGCATCTCCTGCCGCACGGTCTTCAGATCGGCCGCCGCCCCCTTGGTCAGCTGCTTGCGGAGCTTCTTGATCTCCTCCTGCAGGCCGGCGATGCGAGCGGCCAGCTGGTCCGGAGCGGTATTGAGCAGAGCCGCGGCCTTGCGGGTGCTGCTCTCCAAATCCTGCACCGCCTCGACCGCCTTGGGACCGGTCACCGCAGTGATGCGCCGCACCCCCTTGGCCACCGCCTCTTCCCCAACCACCTTGAAGAACCCGATCTCGCCCGTCCGGCTCAGGTGCGTTCCGCCGCAGAACTCCGCGGAGAAACCCTCGGTCCCGACGGATACGACCCGCACGACGTCGCCGTACTTCTCACCGAAGAACGCCCGCACGCCGGGCACCCTTTTCGCCTCGGCGATGGGCAACTCCTGCGTCGCGACTTCCAAATCCGCGCACACTTTGCCATTCACCAGCCGCTCGACCTCGGCAATCTCATCGTGCGAAACGGGAGCGTGATGATCGAAGTCGAACCGCAGCCGCTCCGGATCGACCACCGAGCCGTGCTGCTTGACGTGATCGCCGAGCACGGTCCGCAACGCCCAGTGCAGCAGGTGCGTCGCGGTGTGGTTCTTGCGGGTCAGGTCACGGCTCGCGTCCACTTCGAGCGACGCGCCCTGGCCGGCGGAGACCGAACCTTCCGTCACCGTGCCGAAGTGCACAATCCCGTCGCCGAGCTTCTGCGTGGTCGTGACAGTGAACTTGCCCGTCGGCGTCGCGATCGTGCCGCTGTCGCCCGACTGGCCGCCCTGCTCCGCGTAGAAACAAGTCCGATCGACCACCAGGGCCACTTCGCCGTCCTCGGGCCGCAACCATCCGGTGGTCACGAACTTGTTGTCTCGCACCCAGCCGGCGATCCTGGCCCGCACCGAGCGGCCAGCATATTTGAAACGGTCATCCGTCGCAGGCAGCTCGCCCTCGATAGCCACGTTCACATGCTGCTTGGCACCGGCACAAGCCTTCTTCTTGGCCTCGGCCATCAGCCGCCCGAACCCCGCCTCGTCGACGCTCATGCCCCGCTCGCCGGCCATCTGCACGGTCAGATCGAGCGGGAACCCGAAGGTGTCGTACAGCTTGAACGCATCCTCGGCAACGATGGTCTTGCCCCGGGCCGCGGCCTGATCAAACAAGGCAATGCCACGGTCCAGCGTCCGTCCGAAGCGCTCCTCCTCGTCCCGAATGATGGCCGCCACCTGCTCGGGATGCTGCTTCAGCTCCGGGAACGCCTCGCCCATGGTCGCGACGATGGTCGGCACCAGCTTGTGGATGAACGGCTCATGCTGGCCGAGTTGCTGCCGCCCGAACCGGGCCGCCCGGCGCAGAATCCGCCGTAGCACGTACCCGCGACCCTCGTTGCTCGGCTTGGCCCCGTCGGTGATCGCGAAGGTCAACATGCGGACGTGGTCGGCGATCACTCGAAACGCGTTGTCCACATGGCAATCCGCCCCAACCTGCCCGGTGTATTCGCGGCCCGTGACCTTGGCAATCCCGGCCAGCAGCGGGCCAAATACGTCGCTGTCGTAGTTGCTGTCCTTGCCCTGAAGGACACGGACGACCCGCTCGAAACCCATGCCCGTATCGACGTGCTTCGCCGGCAGCGGACTCAGCCTGCCTGACTCGTCGCGATTGTACTGAATGAAAACCAGGTTCCAGATCTCGATCACGCTGGAGTCGCCCGCGTTGACCAGCGAACCGCCGGACCGGTCCGGGGTCAGGTCAATGTGAATCTCACTGCACGGACCGCACGGGCCGGTCGCGCCCATCTCCCAGAAGTTGTCCTTCTTGGCAAACCGCCCGATGTGGCTCGGCTCTATGTCCGTCACCTCGGCCCAGAGCCGGGCAGCCTCCTCGTCAGCCTCCAGCCCCTCTTCCTTGTCACCCCCAAAAACCGTCGCGTATAGCCGATCCTTGGGAAGACCCCACACCCCAGTCAACAGCTCCCAGGCCCAACCGATCGCCTCACGCTTGAAGTAATCACCAAATGACCAGTTGCCCAGCATCTCGAAGAACGTGTGGTGATAGGTGTCCCGTCCGACCTCTTCCAGGTCGTTGTGTTTGCCCGACACCCGAATGCACTTCTGCGTATTCGCCGCCCGCTTGTACGGCCGGCTGCCGGTGCCCAGAAACACGTCCTTGAACTGGTTCATCCCCGCGTTGGCAAACATCAGCGTGGGGTCCTCCAACGGCACAACAGGCGAGGACGGAGCGAACGTATGCCCCTTGCCCTTGAAGAACTCGATGAACTCACGTCGGATCTGGTCGGCAGTTCTCACGCAAGCCTCTGCACCTGGCAATGTCGACATGGCACCCCTGTCCGCGTCGTCTCACTCCCGACACGAATGCAGAGAGCACCCGAATACCCAAGAATCGGTCATTCTAGCCGATCCGGTGAGTGACACCAAGCTAGGCGACCCCTTCCCCCCCCTCACCGGTCGCCCACATGCCCCCCATTTCACCGCTCACGACCACCAACTCACGCCTTCTTGCCGATCCTCGTATAATGCCGCCATGCGCGATCACGCCCACCCTATCCTGCTCGGAGGCAAACCCCTGGTCCCGGGAAGCGGCCCGTTCATCTTCGGAATCCTCAATGTCACCCCCGACTCCTTCAGCGACGCGGGGCGTTTCATGACGCCTGCAGCCGCAGTCGATGCCGGCTGCAGGATGGCCGACGAGGGCGCCGACGCGATCGACGTCGGCGGCGAATCCACCCGACCTGGCAGCACCTTCGTCTCGCCCGATGAGCAGATCCGGAGGACGGGCCCCGTGATCGAGGAACTCACTCGACGACTCACCGGGACCGATGCTCCGGCCATCTCCATCGATACTCGACTGGCGTCCGTAGCCCGCGCCGCCCTGGACGCCGGGGCAACGATCGTCAACGACATCTCCGCGCTCCACGACCCCGAGATGGGGCCGCTCATCGCCGCCCGCGGTGCGGGCGTCATCCTGATGCATATGAAAGGAACACCTGCCAACATGCAGGCCGACCCCATCTACGTGGATGTGGTCGAGGAAATCCGGTCCTTCCTCCAGCAACGCATGGCAACGGCGCTGGCAGCTGGGATACCTGCAGACCGGATCATCCTGGACCCAGGCATCGGCTTCGGGAAGACAACCAGTCACAACCTCATGATTATTCGAAACTTACACCGATTCGTGGATCTCGGAGCCCCTACCCTCGTCGGCCCCTCAAGGAAACGATTCATCGGCGAAGTGCTCCGTCTCCCATCCCCCACGGACCGCCTGCACGGCACCTTGGCAACCGTAGCCGCCTGCGTCCTGGCCGGTGTGGAGTGCGTCCGCGTCCACGACGTTGCCGCAGCCCGACAAGTGGCCGACCTGTCAGCGGCCATCCACCGAGCCGGGGCCAGCTTGCACAGCAGCAAGACTCAGGTTTAGACTGGTCTCAGACTAGTCTAAAATCGGCCGCGAACGGAGCGAATGACGTGATTACCGTCGGTTCATACCAAGCCAAAACCCACCTGCCCCGACTCCTGGTGCGGGTCTCCAGCGGCGAGCAGGTTACCATCACCAGGCATGGTGTCCCCATCGCGATGCTCGTACCTGTGTCCTCGTCGCCTCTCCACAAGAACATCAGTGAGGCGATTGCGGCCATTCGGTCGTTCCGCAAGGGACGCCATGTCGGCGTCGCGGAAATCCGAGCCGCGATCCAAGAGGGGCGGCCGTGATGCGCTTGGTGGTCGACTGCTCGGTCACGATGGCGTGGTTCCTCGACGAAGGCTCGGTCTTGGCCAATGCCGCCCTCGCCGCCCTGGAGCACATGGAAGCGATCGTTCCGTGCGTGTGGCCGCTCGAGATGGCCAACAGTCTCGCGGTACACGAACGCGAGGGGCGGCTCACAGCAGCGGATGTGACTCGGGTCCTGGATCTGATCCGCGAGCTGTCCATCGCGATCGAGGAGGAGACATCCCGGCGCACGGTCGGGGAAATCCTGGCCCTGGCCCGAACACACCAACTCTCCGCCTACGATGCGTCCTACCTGGAGCTCGCCATGCGCAAGGGATTGAAGTTGGCCACGCTGGACGAGAGCCTCCAGGAGGCGGCCGTTCACGCGGGCGTCAAACTGTTCCAACCATGAGTGCTGCACGATGCGAGGCCTCATCCTGACATTCTGTCTCTTGTCCGTGAACCCGCTCGATGCCTCGGCGGCGGAGGACTGGCTCATCCCTCGTTCCCACCCCAGGCTTCTCATCGGGCGAGACGATCTCGCCCGGCTGCGGGTGCATTGCGGCATCAGCCAGTATGCCGACGATCCGGTTGCCCGCTCCCCAGGCCTGGTGTTCGGCTCGCAGCGCGACGTCCTCGAGCGGCTCACGATGATCGGCAGCGACATCATGATGGGCCGGGCCCGAAGCGACGATCTGTGGGTACCAGCAGTATTGCACCTGGTCACCGGCAACCGCGACCGCAGCGACGTCTACACCGACTACGTCGTACGGCAGCTCCTCGACCCGGAGCGGCGGCGGCTGGAGTTGGACGCGGTCATCGCCCTGGACTACTGCTGGGACGCGATCAAGCCCGAGCACCGCGGACATATCGTCGCCCGCATGACACCCTTCATCGAGCCGATTCGCCCCGGCGACAGCCCCCTGAATCCCATCCTGTTTGAGCGGCGGCTGGCCAGTCTGGCCGCAGCCATCGTGCTCACTGACGAGCAGGTCACCGAAAGGGACGCTTCGCTCGTGGCAAAGATCAAGACCGTGACGAGCATCGCCCGAAGCTACCTGGAGGGCGATCTGGTCAGCTTCTGCAAGCAGCGCGGGGCCATGCCGACCTCGGGCGGACTGGGCGTCTTCGAGGAAGCCCAGATTGTCCTGGCCGCAGAGATCTGGCGGACCGGCGCGGGACGATCCATCTGGCCCGAGTTGGCGAACAACGCCGGACGAGCCATGGAACCCTACTTCTACGCCGACACCGGGAGCCCGGCCCTCAACCACGGCTTCATCCACGACCACGGCACCGTCATCCCGCGCCGACCAGGCGAGGTCTACCACGGTTTCGTGCCGGCCGTCCCCTGGGTCATCGCCCGCGCACTCCAGGACCCCATCGCCACCTGGTACGCCAATCGCGCCTTCCCACCGTTGGGCGTCAAATTCCCACCCGAGGCCGAACGGTACCGCTGGACGCAGATCCTCTACGGACCAGCCGATCAACCCGAGGCTGCCCGCCGAGCTTGCCCACTGGGCCGCAACTTCGGCGGTGGCTGGGTCGCGATGCGCTCAGGATGGATGCCCGGCGACACCGTCGTTCTCTTCGACGCCGGACAACCCTTCTGGCAGGCTCGCCAACACGCCGACGCCGGCCAGTTCCAGATCTACCGCAAACACCGGCTAACCATCGACAGCGGAGATGACGTCACCTTCAATGCCGTGCCGACCAAGGGCGGCAAGACCCTCATCGGCGGCGAGCGAGCCGACTGGGACTTGTACTACGCCGCCACGATCGCCCACAACTGCATCACCGTCGCCGAGCGATTCCCGACGCTCGACAAGTACGACCGCAACCGGCCAGCTATGGGCAACCAGCGCTACGTCACCCGTGACTTCGACATGGCCGTCGAGGATATCACCAAAACGACACGCCATACCGGTACGCTGCTGGCCTTCGAAACCAACTCGTTCTACAGCTACACAGCGGCCGATCTGACCCCCGCCTACCCGGCCGAAACCGTCCAGGGCCTCGAACGCCGACTGCTGTTCCTGCCAGACGGCGCCCTGCTGGTGCTGGATCGGCTGCAGACCGTGCGAGCCGGAGCCCTCAAGACCTGGCATCTCCAACTGCCCGCCCGCCCACGCCTGCTGGGCGACGCACCGACCTCGGATTCATCCGCCCAGCCCGACACCGGCGGGCTCAAGGAACTCGAACAGGTACACCAATTGCACGGGCTCGACGCAAGAGGCGGTATCTGGGAACCCGGCGATCTCGAACCGTGGCTTGAAATCACCCACGGAGAGGGCCGGCTGTTCGTCAAAACACTCCTGCCGGCCGACGCCAGGCGGCGAGTCGTCGGCGGCCCCATGGAAGCCCACACCATCGTCAGCGGCTCGTCAGCCGGCACAAGCTACTACGGCGGCGGTCCCCAGGGCTACGAGCACCGCCTCTGGCCGGCATCGATCCTCAGGGCACCCAATGCCTCGTACACCCTCGGAATGCCGACCGGCCTGGGATCCAACTTCGGCGTCGGTGCCACCTGGGGCCGCCTCGACGTGACCCCCGCTGGCAACAGCAACGAGGTGCTGTTCCTGCATCTGCTCATTCCCACCGATCGCTCGATCGACCTCCCGCCGCCAGTGGTGTTCAAGGAGGAGTCCGGCATCGCAATCCTCGAGATGCCACTGAATAACCACGACTGCCGCGTTGACCTCAACCTCGGCGCCGGACGGCCGGGACGTGTCATCCTCATCGATCGAGCCGGCAGGAAAATCGTCTTCGAGAAGGAACTGGCCGACAGCGTGCTACCAAACCTATCCATCCCCGGCGCCACCAGGTAGCAAAGCAGCCAGGTTGCCCCAGTGAGGCTATCAGCGGCTCGTTTGACCTTCGGTCGTCTCCGGCAGACAATCACTCCTTGTGTCGCCCGCATTGCCGCGGGCCTTACCCGCTGTCGAGAGGAGCAGGCAGATGAGAACGCTGGCACTGGCCGTTGGCACCGCGCTGTTCGCGACCGCTGTGGGCTGCTCACATGAGAAGGGCGCCTTCCAGACCTCCGAGGTCACGGCCGCCGGCACCCCCAAGGTGCTGCGCCACGTGGTGCTGTTTAAGTACAAGGATGACGCCAAGCCCGACCAGGTCCAGGCCTCGGTCAAGGCATTCCGGGCACTGCCGGGCAAAATCAACCTCATCCGGGCTTTCGAGTGGGGCACCAATGTCAGCCCGGAAAAACTGAACCAGGGCTACACCCACGTCTACTTCCTGACCTTCACCGGCACCGCCGATCGCGACGCCTACCTTGTCCACCCCGCCCACAAGGAATTCGCCGCGTCGCTGGGCCCTGTGCTGGACAAGGTCGCGGTCGTGGACTACTGGACCCAGCAGTAGCCACGCAACCCATCCCTGCCGATCGTGTCCGGCGTCCTGTCGGTCGACGGATTCGACCAGAGGGTGGGGGGGCCGCCACCTTCGCCCTCGGGCCGGATGTCGATCGCGACGGAGATGTCGATGGAGCCGACCTGGACGCGTTCACGAGATGCATGAGCGGCCCGACTATGCCGCCGTCTTCCCCGGACTGCCAACAGGTCGATCTGGATTCCGACGGTGACGTGGACCAGTCCGACTTCGGCATCTTCCAGAGATGCTACAGCGGCGACGGCCAACCGGCCGATCCAAACTGCGCGAAGTGAGGCACAGGCCCTGAACCGCCGGTCCGCAACCGCTGGTCCAGCGGCTCGCCGCGCCCGGCTGCCGCGAGTCCAAATACGACCTCGAGCAGAACACGCAGCATGTGGAGAGGCTCCGTGCAATACCGATGCAACCGGGCGCGACTGTGTAGAATGTCGCCGCAGCTGGCCGCCATCCGAATGGTGACCTGCGGAACTCAACGATCCTGCCTGACGGTAATCACGTCACCCGGTGCGACGTCCGACACCATACCGTTGACTGAGACTGCACCCAGGCGGTTGCTCGGCGGAATGTGCAGCAAGACGGCCTGCGGCTTGTGCCGAAATCGAGGCTGAAAGTCCAGGTCCAGGCGCCTCCCCCCGTCCTCGAGCTGGAAACGAAGCGTCACAGGACCAAACTCCGTCGGGATCCGCTCAAAGACCGTGCGCTGATCGGCGCTTAGCCAGGCAAGGGGCGCGAGACGGAGCAAATGCAGATGGTCCGGCTCGATCTGGTCGTCGATCACGGACAGCCTCGCCGCCTCGATCGGCAAGGGCACCGAAAACAGCGTGCCGCTGATGCCGCCGCGGTGCTCGCAGCCAATGAAGGTCCGGCGCGATATGCTCCCCGCAAACAAGCTGTACATGCCTTCAAGGAACTTCTCGCGATCGCCAGCCTGCCAGGCGTGAAACACGTTCCAGCTGTAGCACGGTTCGCAGCTGGAGAGCTCATGGCGCAAGGACACGGGCTGGTGCCACGCTCCGCCAAGGTCATACGTACGAGTGTTCGGTCCGGCACGAAAGTAGCCCAGGGCGGAACGCATCAACTCGTCGTCGGCATCCATCAAACCGCCGTACACGAGAAACAGCGGCCCAGTGTCGAGGTAAAAGGGAAACTTGAGGTCACCGCCCCCGGGCAGGGCTGTGGGGACGAAACGCTCCGCGCGACCGTCCGCGTCGGTCCACTCGGGCATCCGCGCAGCTGCGCTTCGGAATGCACGCAGAAAACTCTCGCGATAATCGGCTGCCTCGCGGGCGAATTCCCCGGCCCGCGGATGATCGACACGCTTCAGCAGGCGTACGGCCGCACTCAGACCCTTGTAGTTCCATCCGTCGTTCCAGACCGCCTGCTCCGCGACATCGGTGTCGGTGGGCACTGCCGCCGGCAGGATGCCGTGCACGCCTCCATGACCCGTACTCGCCCGAAAGTCGCGAATGAACTCGCACCCCTTCACAATCGGGTCCGTCCAACGCTCGATGAACCTCGGATCATCTGTAACTAACGCGTGGTGGGCGGCCGCATAGAGGATCGCGCCGTGATCGGTCAACCAGTCGATCGAGGTGAACCTCCGCGGCGTCGCCAGGTAACCCTCGTGTCGGTGGTATGCCTTCCCCGGCGGCGTGATCGTACCTTGCTCTCGCCGGAAGATCTCCAGGTACTTCTCGGCGACCGGGTGATACCCCAGGCCGTCCAGAATCATGGTGATGCTCATCGACGTCGGCGTTGCCCAGAGTCTCTCATAATGCCATGACCCCGAGAGCAGGGAGTACTGGCCGGTCTCCGGGTGAAGCTCAGCGATGACTTCGGCAAACCTCGGGGCATGGCGGATCACGCTGTTGACCAGCGGCTCAGGCGTGTCCACACGCGCCGCGCTGTCGGGAATGGTACCCCAGAAACGATCCGCCTCCCCCAAGGCGGAATCACGGCCGAGGGTCAACTCGGCTTCCGCAACCTCACGGGCTGCGGGCACCAGTGGAACCAGTAAATCCGCAAACCCGCCGACCCCGGAGGGAATGGCCAGCTTGAGATAAGCGTCCGGGCGGGTGGGACGCTGGTCAATGAACGCGACAGCCGTGCCGTGGTGCGAGATGACGCCCAGGCGAACTTGGGCCGCATCGTCGAGCAGGAAGAAGCGGGTCCTGCCGGCTGCAGATTCGAGTCGAAGGGGACGCGGGTAGGCGGATCTCGACGGCCGAACAACAAGGTTCTTGCGCCGATCCATCTCCAGCTGCAAGTGCGGCCCATTGACGCGAACGAACAGGAACGCATCACCGGGATCGGCCTTCTCGACGGACAGACGAACCCAGGCGAAAAGCGGTTCGGCACCGGTCTTGACCGCACCCCCGCCGGGCAGGTGGGCGAAGACCTCCTGGCGAAGCACTACCGCGCCCCGCTGCCAGCGCGTCCAGAGCTGAGGAGCGGCGCTGTCGGTCCAACCCTGGTCGCCAACACCGCCATCCTGCGAGCGAAGCTGGTACGGCTGGGTGGCGGCGCTCGCAGGAGGCTCACCATCGTGCGAGATCAGGAATGTCAGCTGCACGCCTTGGCCGCGCGATGGGTATCGCACCGGCTGGGCAACAAGCGTCCCGCTGTAGAGCACGTTGAAGCGCAGAGGGTGATCCTTCCAGCCGATCGGAACCCAGGTGCTCTCGATCTCGGGCCACCATCCTGACGCGATATCGACGTTGGGCTCAGCCGACAGTGCGGCAGGAACCACGAACGCACAGGACAGCCACAGGAGCACAGCGGGGATGGCTATGCACAGGGGCTGGTGGCGAGTACCCGAATGCAGCAACGGCTCGTTAACCCCGTTGAGCGATCCCATGATGACCATCAGAATTGCCTGCATGTGACGCCCCGCGCGAATCATCGGTAGCTGCCCAGACCCACGCCGGCGCCAAGGAGAGGATCATTCGTTGATCGCGCCGACGGAGATTGTGATCAGCTGCCCGTCCAACACACCAAACCATGACCTGCCTGCGCTCCAGACCACACCCTCTCCTTGTGGCCTTCGCCAACTCCTTCCCCACTTTCGCCGCCCCACCGCCTCAACCTGTCCTCACGTGCGACCGGCGATCATCCGCTGGCCCGGGAAGCAGAAACCCGCGGTGAGCCCCTTGGACCAAAAGGCTCCACCGGTTCCGGGTTGGGTGTCGGCATCTGCGCGCCCACCGACTTGCGCCAGTCTGCCAGCAGCTTCTTCATCTCATTCGCGCGCTCGGGCTGGGTGGCCGCGAGGTCGTGCTCTTCGCCGGCGTCCTTTGAGAGGTCGTACAGCACCACCCGGCCGTCCTCGAAAGACTCCAGCAGCTTGTAGTCGCCTGCCCGTACCGCCCCGCCGGGCCTGCCGCCTTGGTTGCTGTAGTGCGGGTAGTGCCAGAACAACGGCCGCTCGGCCAGGCTGCCTCTTCGCTCAAGCAATGGCCCCAGGTCGACACCATCCACCTCGTACCCGCTCACCATGGGCAGATTCGCCAGCGCCATCAGCGTCGGATACAGATCGTTGGTGATGGCCGGCACATCGCAGGTAGATCCCGCCGCCACTCGCCCCGGCAACCGAACGATCAGCGGTACACGGATCCCGCCCTCACAGTTCCAACCCTTGCCCCCACGCAAAGGCAGATTCGACGTCGGCGACCCTTCCGCCGTACTCAACCCGCCATTGTCTGAAGTGAACACCACCACCGTCCTGTCGGCCAGCTTCAGCTCGTCAATCCTGCTGAGCACCCGACCCACCGCCTCGTCCATCTCCTGGATCATGCCGGCGTACACCGTGTGGTCCTGCACGGCCCGGGCTCGGTGATCGCCGACCGACACCTCGCGCGGACCCGGCGACGGCGGCAGCGCCGCGGCCTTGGCCTGGTACTTCTGCTTGAGTTCGGGACGGGTCTTGAGCTGCACGTGTACCGAGTGCAGCGCCAGGTACAGGAAGAACGGGCGATCCTTGGACTGCTCAATGAACTCTGACGCCTTCGTCGACAGCATCGTGGCGAAGTGGGGGTCGTCCACCGGGCCGCGACCGGGGGCGCACTCCGACCCGATCACCACCTCAAAACCGTGGTCTTGCGGCAGCGAACCCCGGCCGCCCAGGTGCCACTTGCCGGCGATCGCCGTCCGGTAGCCGCGCCCACGCAGGGCCTCCGCAATCGTGAGCGTCTCGGCGGGCAACGATTGGCGGTACTCGGGCGGGAGCAGTCTGCCGCGGCGGTTGCCCCCAAAAAAATTGGTGGTGTGCAGCCGCGCCGGATAACAGCCGGTCATCAGCGCTGCCCGCGTCGGCGAGCAGACGTTGGCAGCAGCATAGGCCTGTGTAAAGCGCATGCCCTGCAACGCGAGCCTGTCGATCGCAGGCGTCTCGTAGAAGCGGCTGCCGCAACAGCCCAGATCGCGCCAGCCCAGATCGTCCGCCAGAATGATGACCACATTCAGCAGCGATCGCTCCGAACCGGTTTCGATGCCGGCAGACCCCAAGGGCGAAACAAGGCCGGCGATGCATGCGGCCGCCAATCCCCACGCCCTGATTCGGATTCGCGCCCCCATCATGAGGTCTCCTCTCGCACGGCCGACAGGAAAACACACGGCCCTCCAGGCAGCATATAGATGCGGTGAGGCGCGGGCAACCGGGAAATGGGGCCTCGTGCGGCCTCCGGATTAGGCAGTACTACCAAATCTCTCAGAGTTCTGAACCGCACTGCCCAACGCAGACAGGTAGGCTAAGTCACGCGCTCGTCGTGTTTTAGATCACTGGGCGATACAGGACTCGAACCTGTGACCTCACGGGTGTGATCCGTGCGCTCTAACCAACTGAGCTAATCGCCCGATCCCTCGAGCTTGTGCATGTTACCTTTCCAGCTCGCCCCTGGCAAGACCTCGGCCCGTCGGCCCGTCGAGAGCAGCCCCACCCCAGCGCAGCCACCGCCCCACCCCTGCCCGGGCAACAACTCGGCCACCGCACCCCCGGGCGACGACCGCTGGCACCCGCTCGCACCCGCCCCCAACTCCTTGCCTCCAGCCCGGCCTCCGGTATACTATGGCATGGCGCCGCAAGGACTAACGCCGCCTCGAGCGCTCAGCGAAAGGAATCCAAGATGAGCAGAACGCGCCTCCTTATGGCCGGACTGGTCGCCTTCCTCGTCGGCATGCCCCTGACAGAGAAGGTCGTCGCCTACGACTACGGCGGCACCGTCGACATCATCGGCGCGTCCGCCACCCTGGCCCTGGCCCTGGTCAACGCAAGCGCCGGCGGGAGCTGACCTCTCCCCGGCCCCACAGACCTTACCCCCCTCTCACCAGGATCATCTCTCGTGAGGTGTGTCCGTGTGTGCTCCCCTTCCGCCATCACATCCGTGACCCCCACCGATCCCCCGGCCGGACTCGCTCACTTGCCGAACTTGGCAATCAGCCGTTCAGCCACCGGATGGGGCACCAGCCGGCTCAGACGTTCTATGTCAACCATGCCCAGCTCCACGATCTGCTTGATGTAGGTGCTGCTGGTCATCGCAAACTGGTCGCGGGCCAATAGGAAAATGGTCTCGATACCCCCAATGGCCAGATTGATGTTGGCCTGTTGAAGTTCGTAGTGCAAATCCACGTTGTCGCGAATTCCGCGAATGATCACGTCCGACTTCACGCTCCGCACAAACTCGGCGGTCAGACCTTGATAAGACTGGATTCGCACCCGCTCAAGATCCTTGGTCAACTCGCGGAGCATCTCGATACGCTCATCTGGCGTGAACAGAGCCTGCTTCTCCGGATTGTGCCCGACTGCGACGATCAGGTCGTCGACAATGTTCAGACCTCGCTTGATGACGTCCAGGTGCCCGTTGGTCAGGGGATCAAACGTACCCGGAAAAACGCCTCTCTTACTCTTGTGTGCTGACATGATGAGCTCGCCAGAGGGATCATGGCCCGGCCGCCGACCAGGGCACGGATAGGGCGGATTGTAGCCCGCCCCGACCATGGCCACAACCGCTTGTCAGCCAAGCCCCGAAATGCTAAAAGACCGGGATGACGGCACACCCCGGGCAGGCTTGCCCGGGGTTTTTCGAGAGCAAGACCCATGTCCCCCACAAACCGCCCACGCATCGAGCTCTACGACACCACCCTCCGCGACGGCACCCAGGCCCAGAGCGTCAATCTCAGCCTCCAGGATAAACTCCTCATTGCAGCCAAGCTCGACGAAATCGGCATCGACTACATCGAGGGCGGCTACCCGCTGAGCAACGCCAAGGACGAGGCCTTCTTCAAGGAAATGCGGGCCGCCAGGCTTAAACACGCCAAGATCGTCGCCTTCGGCATGACTCGGCGAAAAGACTCCAAACCTCAGCAGGATGAGGGTATGAGGGCCCTCCTGTCGGCCGAGACCCCGGTGGTCACCATCGTGGGCAAGACCTGGGATCTGCACGTGCGCGAAGTCCTCCAGGTCAGCGACAAGGAGAACCTGGCTATGATCGCCGACTCCATCCGCTACTGCGCCAAGGTGGGGCGGAAGGTCATCTACGACGCTGAACACTTCTTCGACGGCTACGCGGCCAACCCGGAGTATGCCCTCCAGACCCTCCTGGCCGCCCAGGAGGCCGGAACCTCCTGCATCTGCCTGTGTGACACCAACGGCGGTTCGCTCCCGGAACGAATCGGTGGGGCCATCGATGCCATCAAACCGTATCTCTCCATTCAGATCGGAATCCACACCCACAACGACGGCGGCCTGGCGGTGGCCAACACCCTCGCAGCCATCCAGCACGGCGCAACCCAGGCCCAGGGCACGATCAATGGAATTGGCGAACGATGCGGCAACGTCGACCTCACCACCGTCGCCGCCAACCTCGCCATCAAGCTGAACAAGGACGTGCTCGCCCCAGGGGGACTCCAACGCCTCACCGAGGTCAGCCGCTACGTCTACGAGATCGCCAACCTGATCCCCGAGGACCGGCAACCTTACGTCGGCCACGCCGCCTTCGCCCACAAGGGCGGCATGCACGTCCATGCCATCCGCAGAGTAACCCAAAGCTATGAGCACACCGATCCGGAGCGGGTCGGCAACTCGCGCCGCGTGCTCATCAGCGAACTCAGCGGCTCGAGCGGCGTGGCCGAGAAGATCGGCCGCAAGCTCAACGTCGCCCAGGACAAGCCTCTGCAGCGCAAACTGCTCAAGCGATTGCAGGAATGCGAAGACCAAGGATACGTCTACGAATCAGCCGAGGCCAGCTTCGAACTGCTCTGCCGGCACGAGTTGGGACTCTATCACCCATTCTGGGAGCTGAACTACTGGCGAAGCGTTGCCCAGCATCCCGGCCAGGGCCCAACACCCAGAACCGAGGCCATCGTCCGGCTGGCCGTCGGAAAACACGACGAGCACCATGTGGCCGACGGCAACGGCCCCGTCGACGCCATGGCTCATGCTCTGATCCGGGCACTCAAGCCACATTTCCCAAACGTCGAACACGTCCGGCTGATCGACTACAAGGTCCGGGTCATCAACCCCCGAGCGGCGACCGCGGCCAGGGTCCGGGTCACCATCGAGTTCATGGACGACCAGAGCCACGAAATCTTCGGCACCGTCGGAGTGAGCGAAAACGTCATCGCCGCTTCCTGGATCGCCCTCGCGGATGGCATCGAGTACAAGCTCATCTCCGACGAGGAGCGGCAAAAGTCAAAAAAAAAGACCGCCAAGGCCTAGCTGGCTGAACAGACCCAGCACCCGCATTCTCCACCCCCCGATTGCCGTCCCCATCGGGCGAGGGTAGAATCCACCCAACGCTCCGTGGCTCGCGGGAGTAGATGTGGGAATTGGGATGGCAACACCGGGATAGCATCGGCTCTCGTTCTCGGAACAAGGCGTTGGGGTTCCGTGAGTTCGGCTTGGACCATGTGACCGCCGGCATGTCGAGCCCCCAGCAATCGACCCGGCTGAGGCGTCGGTCGATCCGAAGTGTTCGTCATTGGGGACCCGTAACCGGCTGACACCCATGTTGACATTCATCATTGTCCTGATCGGTCTCGCCCTCTTCTTCAATTTCCTGAACGGCTTCCATGATGCGGCCAACTCCGTCGCCACCATCGTCTCCACCCGAGTGCTGTCTCCTCTCCAGGCCGTCGCCTGGGCCGCCTTCTTCAACTTCTTCGCCGTGTTCGTGTTCGGTACGCCCGTCGCTCACACCGTGGGAAAAGGCCTGGTCGACGTCAACACGATCGATCAATACGTCGTCTGCGCAGGCTTGATTGGCGCAATATTCTGGAACCTCCTGACCTGGTGGTTGGCCCTGCCAACCAGCTCATCCCACGCCCTGATCAGCGGGTATGCAGGCGCCGCCATCGCCAAGGCCGGCTTTGGTTCCCTCATCCTCAGCGGCTGGTGGCCGGTGCTGTTGTTCCTCATCCTGTCTCCGGTGATCGGCTTCATCCTCGGCATGTTCAACATGATCGTCACCGCCCACCTGGTCAGATATGCCAAGCCGCGAACAGTCGATCGACTCTTCCGTCGTCTGCAGCTCGTCTCCGCAGGACTCTACAGCCTCGGGCACGGAGCGAATGATGCTCAGAAAACCATGGGCATCATCGTCGCACTCTTGGTCACCGTCGGTCAGGAAGCGTGGGCCACGGGCAAGTACCAACTCTTCGGGATTCACCACGAAATCGCCTGGTGGATCGTCTTCTCGTGCAATATCACCATCGCCCTGGGCACGCTTTTCGGCGGCTGGAGAATCATCAAGACCATGGGCGACAAGATCACCCGCCTGCAGCCCATCGGAGGATTCTGCGCGGAGACCTCCGGAGCCAGCACCCTCATCGGAACCGCCCTGTGGGGTATCCCGGTTTCGACCACCCACGCCATCACCGGTGCCATCCTCGGAGTCGGCAGCGCCCGGAACATCCGCTCGGTGCGCTGGATCTGGGGACAGCGAATCGTGATGGCCTGGATCCTCACCCTTCCTTGCTCAGCGGCTGTCGGCGCCTTGGCCTACTGGCTGGTCTGCCTCATCGTCAAACCCCTGCTGTAAGAGCCTGTCTCAGCAGGTGTGGCCCCGGCGTCTCGCCAGCCTCGTCCGGGATCCGCATCTCCGACTGGTGGGCAGCGGTGAGGGCTGCGAACAGATCGATTACGCCTTTCGCCGGGGGCGGAGGGCGAGCGACAAACCGCCGAACGCAAGCAAGGCGATGCTCGAGGGCTCTGGGACGGCCATGTAGTTGACCGCATTCAGGAAGATTTGAGCGCCGTCCGCCGTCAGATCGTAGATGCCCGCGCCTTCCGAGGTCAGCCCGGAATGCTCGCGGCTGCCGGTGAGGAGAGCCAGCCTGTGACCGCCCAGAATGTCGGCGGTGCCGTTGCCCAAGACCGAACCGGCATTCCATTCACCGATGGTCATGCCGCCAAAGGCAGGGTCACCGGCCGTTCCAATGGTCGCCAGTACAGTACCTCCGCCGGCGAGCGGATTGGTGTTGACCGAGATGCCGCGCTCGGCCGTACCCATGAAAGTGACGATGTTGGCGTAGGGGTTCACCATGGTGTCGCTCGCATCGAGCGCGATGCCGGCGAAGACCGGATGTGAAGGATTGTTGACCGCCAGGCTCACCGTGCCCGCAATATCCGGAATCGTGGTGCCGGTCGTGTATCCCAGTCGGCTGCTCCTGAGAAGATAGCCGTTCAGAAGGATCACTGGCGCGGTGATGCTGTTCCACGCCGTCGCCCCGGCGCTCTGGTAGTGCGAGCTTGGCACGGACCGGGAGACGATGACCAGATCGGCAGCATTGAGCAAAGCTGCATCTGGAGTGGCCGTGCTCACATAACGCGTGACAGTGTGTCCGTTGGCCGTGAGCAGATCAGTGTAGCCAACATCAGGCGCCTGGGTGAACCCCGCGGAAGCCGCATTGGCCGAGGGCGAGTCGTCAGATGGATGGAGGCTGACCCAATACACCTGGGCCGCCTGCGAGGAGGCCGCGAGCAACGAGCACAGCGCGAGTGCGATCGCGCACGAAAGGGATCGAATGGGTCTTCTCATAGCGTTACTCCTTGGCGGACATTACCGCCGATCTTCACGTTCAGCTTGAAGTTGACAACGCGACAATTGCTGACAACGTTACAGGTATTGTTGCGGGTGGAGATACATGAGATGTATTCGCTGGCGACCACGTAGGAAGGCGGGCCGGCAATGGTACCACCGTCGGTCTTCGCGGGGCCGGTCACCGAATCATACCGCCCGCCATTGCATCCGTTCCGGCGGTCGGTGAAGGCGAATGCGTCCCCGCCGAAAAGCCCGAGAACGCCGCCCGTGATCGCTGGATTGCGGTTCTGGTCAGCGACTGTCCCGATCAGAGCTGCGGTGCCGGCCAGTGTGGCCGTTGCGAGCGGCGCGCAGGCCGCAAGGCCCAAGGAACCAATTGCCGGTTCTCTGCCCAAGCTTCTTTCCTCCCTCCCGTTTCTGGCCGATGCGTCTTCCCCTCCTGGGTAGACCAACCCGGAATTGAGACGAGCGAAATGCGGGCTCGTATCGCCCCCTAACCACATCTATAGGACTGACGATACACCAAATGCCCTGCCGCGCCAAGCCTTTTTTTGGCTCGGCCTCGCGGGCTGCGGACCCGCTTCGCGGGCAGGCGATTCTGCGATATTCCGCGGGGTCACCCGCCGACAACGGCTCCACCACCCGGCGCCGCCCCCCGTCCCGACCAACCATCACCCACCGGAACACCCAACACGATCTCCATAGGGAAAACGACCGGCCCCACCCTCCCAGCTCTTTGACAATCGAAAAGACACGCCGCCGCCTGCGACGCCCCACCCCAACTTTGGCTTCGTTTGGCGCCGGACAGTTCGCCCATCCGCAACCCAAAACCGCCCTGGCGAGGTCATCAAGGCGGTTCACCCAGCCCGGCAATGGCTTCGTTCCGCCACGGCAACCGCTGCCAAGCCAGGTCGGACAGGCGGCTCCAGCCCACTCGCCACGAGAAGCAAATGGCCTTGGCCTCTGGACACACCAGACAGTCGGCGCAGACAACGTCTCCCGCAGCCGGGCCGCTCATTCACACCCCCAGGCGGCTACTTGGCCAACGCCTTGTGGCCAATGTCACGACGATGGTAGGCGCCGTCAAATCGAATCATGTCAATGGCTCGATGACAGCGGTCGCGGGCCTCTTGAAGCGTATCCCCCAGTGCGGTCACACCGAGAACACGGCCCCCCGAGGTGACGATCTTTTCCCCGCTCCTACGCGTGCCGGCGTGGAAGACCACGGTATCGGGCAGCCGGCCGGCCTCCTCCACCCCCAAGACCTCCTTGCCGGACTCGTATGCCCCGGGATAACCGGCAGAGGACATCACCACGCATACCGCCGGGCGGGGATCCCACTCCAACGATACCGTATCCAGCTTGTTGTCGATCACCGCCTCAAACACACTGATCAGGTCGGTCTTGAGCCGCATCATCAGCGGCTGGGTCTCCGGATCGCCGAATCGGCAGTTGAACTCGAGCACCTTCGGTCCGCCGGGAGTCAACATCAGGCCAGCATAGAGCAGCCCCCGGTAGGTAACACCTTCCCGCTTGAGCGCGTCGATCACCGGAACAAGGATCTCCGCTTCGATCTGTCGCAGGGTCTTGTCGTCCGGCAGCGGCGTCGGGCTGTAGGCGCCCATCCCTCCCGTGTTCGGGCCGGTATCCCCCTCTCCGACCGCCTTGTGGTCCTGGGTGTTTTCCATCAGGTAGATCGTGTGCTCGTCGACAAAGGCCAGAACGCTGACCTCCGTGCCGACGAGCTTCTCCTCGACCACGACGATGTCACCTGCCGCCCCGAACTCACGCCGGACCATGATCCGCTCGAGGGCCAGAATCGCATCCGCCGGGTCATCGCAGACAATGACGCCCTTGCCCTGGGCCAGACCGGAAGCCTTGACCACAATGCCCGCATCCCGCGTGGCGACGTACGTCCGCGCATCGCGAAACTGGGTGAAGACCCGGGCATCGGCCGTCGGCACCGAAGACTGCTGCATGATCTGCTTGCAGAAAGCCTTGTCCGCCTCGATTTTGGCCGCCGCCTTCATCGGACCGAACGCCCGAATGCCCACCCCGCTCAGGGCATCGACCAGCCCCAGACAGAGCGGATCCTCCGGCCCAACCACCACTAGGTTGATCTTCTCCTTCCTGGCAAAGCTGACGATCGCCAGAACATCGTTGGCCCTGAGGTCCACGTTCTCGGCCAGGGCCAGCGTGCCCGCATTCCCCGGTGCACAGAACAGACGCTTCGCCCGCTTGGATTGGGCGAGCTTCCAGACCAGGGCGTGCTCACGCCCGCCGCTTCCTACCACCAGAACCTTCATCACCAGTTCCTTAGCGAGTCGCCGAAGGTGGCCACCCACCCGTCCAGCACCCTGCCGAATTGTGGCCCAACCCGGCCGGCAAGTAAAGAACCGGGCCCCCCCCGACCGCAGAGACACCCCCAGGGAGACTCAAGCCCTGCATCCACATGAGGCCAGATTGCCACTTCCACCAGCCACGGTAGAATAGCTCCCGCGCAATGCCCGAGAACCCTGCGAACGACCTGCCAGCCGCAGGTGTCCCGCAAGGCCTTGGGCCGCGCTCTTGATGGTCTTCCGTCGCACCGAGTACCCGCGATGTGAATGGTGAATACCGAGCCGTGACACGGGTCGCCCGGGTACTCGCGGGGCGAAAACGCGGATTCCTGCCAGAACGAGGACACCGCCAACCCCGCACGACCCGTCTTCCACCGCACCCCGACATCCATGGCCAAGCCTACCTGGTTACTCGATCCGTCTGTCGTCATGCTCAACCACGGCGCTTTCGGGGCCTGCCCCAGGCCGGTCCTGGAGTTGCAGACCCGGTTACGCAAACGCATGGAGGGGCGACCGGTACCCTTCCTGGTACGCGACATGTTCCCGCTCCTGGACGAGTCCCGGCAAAGCCTGGCCAGCCTCGTGGGCGGACGGCCCGAAAACCTGGTCTTCGTCCACAACGCCACCGCGGCCGTCAACGCCGTCGTGCGATCACTCCGCTTCCGGCCGGGCGACCAGCTGCTGGCCACCGATCACGGCTACAACGCTTGCTCCAACGTGGTTCAATATGTCGCCCGGCGCGAAGGTGCCGCAGCCGTCGTCGCCAACGTGCCCGTCCCGATCCAGTCGCCTCAGGAGGTACTCGACGCCGTTCTCAGTTGCGTGACCGACCGAACGCGGCTGGCGGTGCTCGACCACGTCACCAGCCCGACGGCGGCTGTCTTCCCGATCCAGGAGCTGGTCCGGCGGCTGGCCCAACGGGGCGTCGATGTCCTCGTGGACGGGGCTCACGCCCCCGGGATGCTGCCGCTGAATCTCGATCAGCTCGGGGCGGCCTATTACACCGGTAACTGCCATAAGTGGCTATGTGCACCAAAAGGTTCTGGATTCCTTTATGTCCGGCCGGACCGCCAGGAGGGCATCCAGCCGCCGATCATCAGCCACGGCTACAACCAGCCCCGGCTCGGCCACACGAGCTTCCAGGACGCCTTCGACTGGCAAGGTACGGACGATCCCACCGCCTGGCTCTGCGTGGGCCGGGCCATCCGGTTCATGTCAACACTGGTGCCCGGCGGCCTCGACGAACTGATGCGCCGCAACCGGCAGACGGTCCTGGCCGCGCAGCGAATGCTCTGCAGTCGACTCGGCGTCCAACCGACGTGCTCGGAAGAGATGATCGGTTCGATTGCCGCCATCAGGCTGCCGGACGTGCCCGCCGCCACCGAGCCCGCGGACCCGGCCGCACCAGTGCTGCTGCCCCGCCTGGGCCGGATCTTGGCCGATCGCTTCTCGATCGAGGTGCCCGTGTTCTACTGGCCGGCACCACGCCAGGCCATGCTGCGCGTCGCCGCCCAGGTCTACAACGACGCGGGGCAGTACGGTCGCCTCGCCGACGCCCTGGCACAGCTTCTCTAAGCCACTATCCGCTCAGCCGGCACGCACCGACGTGACTGGATCACATCCCCGTCCTGCTCTCCCGCCAGACGCGAATCATCGAAGCCCCGCCGCGGAGAAGGATGCACGAAAACCACGGACCTCGCCCGCAACCAGCCGCGCGGGCCAGCCCCCGATCAAATCCACGCCGATCAGACCGATGGGGTGACCTGGACCGTGGACGCTGCGCTCCGAAGACACCGGCGGATGACATCGAGCAGCACCCTGCGATCTATGGGCTTGGTCGCGTAGTCCGTGCAACCGGCGGATAGGCACTTGTCCTTGTCTCCGGCCATGGCATGGGCGGTGAGGGCAACGATCGGCGCCGAGCAACCCATCCTGCGGAGTTGTCCGGTCGCACCATAGCCGTCCAGAACCGGCATCTGCATGTCCATCAGCACCAGATCGAACGGCCGACCTTCCCGCTGGGCGGCTCGCACCATGTCCACCGCTACCTTCCCGTTCTCAGCCACGACAACGGTGGCACCGGCTTTCTTCAGCACGAAGGAGATGAGACGCTGGTTATCCGGCCCGTCCTCGGCCAGGAGGATTCGAGCCTCCAGGTCCTTGGGCTCGGCGGGTGGCTCGGTCGTGCGCTCAACGACCGACTCGGTGACCACCACGTCGTCGGGCTTCGCGATCCGGCGCACCCCTTCCAGCGGGCCGGTGGCAAGAAGCAGCGTGAACGTGCTTCCCCTGCCCAGCTCGCTTCGAACCGTGACCGTGCCCCCCAGCCGCTGGGCGAGACGACGGCTGATGGCCAGGCCGAGGCCGGTGCCGCCAAACCGGCGGGTCATGGAGGTGTCCCCCTGAGAGAACGGCTGGAACAGACGGCCGATCTGCTCGCTGTCCATGCCGATCCCCGTGTCAATGACCTGGATCTCGAGGCAAGGATCCCCCCGCCTGATTCGGACCTGGGCCCCGGGTTCACCCTCGCTGTCCAGCGTGGCCGACACCTGCTCAACAATGTCCGGCCCGGCAGCTTCGACAAACCGAACGTGAAGCCGGACACCGCCCGCCTCGGTGAACTTGATCGCGTTGCCGACCAGGTTGATCAGGATCTGGCGAACGCGGGTCGGATCGCTCTCAATGGTCTCCGGAATCTCGCCTGCATACTCGATGCGCAAGCTCAGACCCTTCGCCTCCACGCGTATCTGCATCAGCGACTTGATCTCGGCAATCAGGCCGACCAACGGCATCGCAACACGCTCGATCTCCATCTTGCCGCATTCAATCTTGGACAGGTCGAGGATGTCGTTGATGATCTGCAGCAGGTGCTGTCCATTGCGCTTGACGATCCCCAGCGGCTCCTGGGCCGCCCGGCTGTAGCTCTCCTCAATCAGAATGTCGGTGTACCCCATGATGGCCGTGAGCGGAGTGCGTATCTCGTGACTCATGTTGGCCAGGAATTCGCTCTTGGCCAGCGTCGCCGCCTCGGCCCGCCGGAGGGCATCACTCAATTCAATGGTCCGCTCGTGAACCTGTTCCTCCAGGCTCTCGGTGTACTGACGGATGGTCTCGGCCATGTGATTGAAGGATTCGGCGAGCGTCCCGATCTCTCCGATCGCATCCTCGCTGGCCCGCTTGGACAGATCGCCGTCGGCAATAGCCACCGCCGTACGGGCCAGGTCTTCGACCGGCGTCAACACGTGGCGAACCGCGCCGAACGTCACCAGCAGGCCGATCAGGATGACCCCACCCGATATCACCGCGCTGAGCATGAGATGCTGCCACATCTCGGCACGGAGCGGAGCCATCGAGTAACTCAGGCACACATAGCCGATCGGGACACCGACGCCGGTCTTGGGGTCCTCGATCTCCTCCGCGGGAAGCGGGCCGAGGTCCAGATCGTTGGCCCGCCGGCATACGGGCACCCACACGATGACCTCCTCATTCTCGGAGGTCACCAGGAACGCATCCGGCTGTCTCGGGCGAACGCCGACCGGGGGAAGCTCGGGCTCGCCGCCGGGCGGAGATTGCCCGGACCGAGCCAGGAGTCTGCCCTCGGGATCCGTAATCTGGCCAAGCCTGAACTGGCCGGCCTCCCCAGTCGCCTGCAGAAGCCGCTGAAGACCCTTCGCATCGTTCAGCAGGATGTCCGGCTCGGCGGTTCGTCCAATGGACTTCGCCTGGATGACCGCTTGTTGGTGGACATTCCGGACGGCCGTGCGGTGATGCAGGTAGCTGAGCGACGTGCTGAGCGTGCCGACAGTGCCGGCCAGAAGCAGAACACAGAAGATTAACGCCCGTCCCTTGAGACCCAAGTGTGGACTACTCCTCATCCAACCCAGCACGCCGGTCGTTCTTGTCCCCAGACCCCAGCCTGTCATTACATCGGCCTTTGAGACACCCGACATGTGTACGTGCTGCCTGGCGGATTTCCATCACACGACACTCGCGGCTGGCTGACGCAGGATCATCCCCGTGACCACAAACGATAAGACGGACCACACTTTACGTTCAGTGAGGGGCCAGGATGCCGATAATAAGCCTGCTTGCGGCCATCCGTGGTCTACGGTGGTCCAGGGATCAAGGGGTTTCGTGATCCGCGGCCGGATCCGCGCCTCTGAGTCGGGGACATAAGTACGGAATGCCCTGATGGCGACGAGCGGCCCACAAGTACACATCCTGTCCCCGAGACAGTCTCGCCTCACCTGGGGATTCCTTTCACTCGCGATGACCCTCGGGACGGTCGCCCTCGCCCAGGCCAAGGTCGAGGCGGCTTCCGTCGCGATCCTGCTGGCCCCGCACGACGCCTACAAGTCAGCGGCCACCGTTGCGGAGAAGGCCCTGCGGGACAAGGGGCATGAAGTGAAACTGTACGAATTGCCTCGTCAGGGCCCATCCGCGACCACCGGAACCGCGTCTCAACCCGAGGCTCCCCCGGCGGCCGGTTCCGAGCTCCTCGAGGTGCTCAAACGGGTGGAAGGAGTCAAGCCGAGCGTGATCATTACGATTGGAGAGCAGGCTACCTCGGCGGCCCTGGAGAACATCAAGGCGGTTCCCGTGGTCTACAGCATGATCACCAACGCCTCTGACTTCCCCATGACCGAGAAGACCAACACCCACTACTCCCGGGTCGCGGGTGTAACCACGGACGTGCTGCCCAAAACTCAGCTCCAGTGGATCGCCAAGGTTCAACCCCGAGTCCGGAGCGTAGGGGTCCTGTACAGTCTCCGGTCCAAGCGAACGGCGGAGGCTATCCATCGGGCCGGCACCGAGACCGGTCTCAGCATCGCACTCATCGAGACCTCCAGAGACGAGTTCGCCAAGGGCATCGAGGAGCTCACTCGCAGGAACTGCGATGCGCTGATGATGATCGCGGACGCCCAGGTTTACACCAAGGATACCGTCAGACCCGCCTTGTTGTGGGGCTTGAGGCAGAAGAAGGCGGTCTGGGCGTTCTCCGAGAACTTCGTCAAGAGCGGCGCACTCGGCGGCTCCTACACAAGTTATGAGTCAGTTGGGCAGCAGACAGCGCGTGTCGCGATGCGCGTCCTCGCTGGTGAGGCGCCGTCCAAGATCGGTCTGCAATATCCCGACCAGATCCAGAAAGCCCTCAACGAGCGGACGGCCAGCATGATCGGCCTCACGATCCCCGGCCCGGTCCTGAACGAGACGACGATTCGCTATGGCAACGAGTGACCGCCATCTGAGCTGTCCAGTCAGCACACCGCCACGACGACCGCGGGGCCGGATCGGGGTCGAGACGTTGACGGTGAGCCATGGAGCGTTTCCGATGCTGATGACACGTACAGCCTTCTTGCTTGCCCTGATCTGCGGATCTGTCGACCAAACGAGCGCGAGTGAGACCTTGACGTACGGTCCCGCTACACCGGCGGCCAGTCAGCCGGCCAGCGCCCCCGCGCATGAGTTCACCACTGACGACATCGATCTGCTCAGCCTGGAAGTGCCCATCGTCGTGACCGCATCGAGGCACGAACAGAAGATCAGCACGCTCCCGTATGCCGCGACGATCATCACCGCCGAAGATATCCGAGCCTCGGGGGCCCGGAATGTCCCGGACGCGCTGCGCCTGGCCGCCGGTGTCGACGTGGCCGACATCACCTACAACGTCTCGGCCGTATCGCCCCGCGGAGGGCAAGGCGCTCTCGCCCGAAAGACCCTGGTACTGGTGGACGGTCGCCAGGTGTTTGACACGCTCTTCGGGGGAACGCTGTGGGGTAACTGGCCGTTCCAGCTTGAGGACATCGCTCGAATCGAGGTTATCCGCGGCCCAGGCGGAGTGACCTGGGGAGCCAACGCGGTCTACGGGGTGATCAACATCATCACCAAGGATCCTGCCGACCAGCAAGGGCTGACGGTGACCGGAGGTGGCGGTTCACGCGGTGCTCAGAAGGAGCACCTCGGGTACGGTTTCTCCGACCACAAGCTTCGGCTGCGCGTTTCCGGCGAATATGAGGGCAGCGATGGTTTCCGTCGCGGCGGTTCGCTCCTGGCCGGACTGGAGGACGACCTCAAGATCGGCCGTTCCGGGGTGCACGCGATCTACGACGCCGGCCCAGCTGACAAGATCACTCTTTCCGCGGGACACGGGCTCACGGACGGCGGTGTCTCGGCGGCCCCGCTGGCCAAGCTCTTCGGCTCCAAGAATCCCACGGCTCAGGCCTCCTTCATTCTCGGCAAGTGGGAACACCAGGTTGCCCCGGACAACCAATTCGCCCTGAACGCCTACGTCAACGACTACTACGCGTGCCACGGCACTCGCTCGGTGGACTACCGCTATCAGCAGATCGCCCTCCAATTCACTGACACGATCAAGAACGGGGACGACCATACGCTCACCTGGGGCCTCGACACCCGAACGGACCTGCTCGATGCCTCCAACTCGGACCCCTATCTGATGAGCGAGGATTTCGCCTCCACAGCAATCATCGGCCTGTACGTCAACGACGAATGGCAGTTTGCCCCCCGGTGGCGGCTCGATCTGGGGGCCAGAATCGACTACGAATTCTACGGTGGGTTCGAGCCCAGCGGGCGCGTGGCCCTGTCCCGCGAGCTCTCGGACACGTCCTTCGTCTACGGGGCGGTGTCCCGGGCGTTCCAGATGCCACCGCTGGGCATCCGGTTCATGGAAATACCGATGCTCGGCGGGCTGGCTCACATGACGTCCGACCAGGACGTCGACGCCGAACAGGTCATCGCCTATGAACTGGGCTATCGAGGCGATTTCTTCAAGCGGCTCCAAACCAACGCCAACCTGTTCTGCAATCAGACCGACAACATGTACATCGGGCATCTGCGCCCCGGCCCGCCCGGCCTGCTGCAGGAGTACTTCGAGAACGGCGTACGAGGCTGGACCTATGGCGCCGAGCTGGATGCCCGGTACGCCGTCAATCCGCAGCTGACCCTGCTGGGCAACTACACCTTCGAGCGGTTCGACACGAACGGTTCATACCGCGGGGCCTACATCGACGAGATCAGCCCGCCCCGCCACAAGTTCATGGTCGGCACGCGATACAGCCCGCTCGATCGAGTGCACCTCTCCGCCCACCTCTACTACGTCGATTCGGTCTCCGCGGTAAGCCCGCTGTTCCCCCAGTTCCGCCAGAGCTTCGACTCCTACTTCCGGCTCGACTTGCGCGGGGAGTACGAGTTCTGGAAAGACCGTGGCTCGGTGGCCGTGGGCGTGCGCAACCTGCTCGACCCCGACCACCCGGAGGGAAGCACAGCGTTCTCGAATCACGGGGAGGCCCCGCGCATGGTCTACGCGGAGGTGAGGCTCGTATTCAAGTAGCGCCTTGTCAGCGAGCCTTGTCGAGCTGCTCGAGCAACGCGTGCCTCGTGGCCCGGAAGGTGGCTGCGTCACAGTCGTAGCGATCGAAGGCCAGGATGTGCGTGCCGACCAGCTTCTCCGCCGCCCTGGCGTCGCGCTCGCCCAGCATGCTGAGCAATTCGTAGTCGGCGATGCCGTCGCGCATGGCCTCGAAGCGAAGGGAGTCCAGCGGGCCGTCGGCTCCCGGATAGACGATCCAGGCATCGCCCGCCGGCAAGTACTCCGGTCCGCCGTGAGGGCGAGTCGTCATCTTGAACGGATCCTGATCCGTCCACCAATTGTAGCCCCAGTGCAGGTATCCCGTCGCACCATAGCGGTAGTTGATCCAGTGCAGTAGTCGGGTCTTGATCAGCGGCTGCTCGATGAACCGGTTGGCGTATTCACCTTGCGGGAAGACGCAGGTGTAGAACCAGACCTCGTCGCCGGCCTTTTGCCGCTGGACGTAGTGCTTGTAGTCCTGGTGATAGAAGTTGAGCTGGGGAACCCAGATGTCGATCGCTCCCACGAGGTCCTTGGTGTGGCAGGCCTCGATGGTCTTGAGCTTGGGGGCATGCTTGCGAACGAGGGCGGCCATGGCGCGGTAGCTCTCGATGTTGCCGGGAATGGGCTCGTCGGCCAGATGCTGAACATACCGGTCGAGCCAGCCCTTCTCCTCCAAGTGCTTGAGCAGAGTCGGGAAGTACCATGCGTAGAACGTCTCGGCCCCCGGACTCTTGGGATCGACCGAGGCGGACGTCACCTTGCCGTCCTTCACCTGACGGATCTGGACGACGAACTGTGAGTCCCATCCGCCGACCCGACCGCCGATGTGCCCGCCCTCGATCCGGCCGATCACGCCCTCCTGAATGAAGATCTCCACCCAGCGATCGAATGGCGTGAAGTCGGCCTCGAGCTTCCCACCCTCGCCAACCTTGTAGGCCGCCGATGACAACGGCGCGATCAGGGCCGCGTTCTGACGATGAGCGGCCATGTTGCGGGCATAGCGGCGAAGCAGGTCCCAATAGGCCGGCGTATCGGTCTCGGGCTTGTTCTTCATGTGCGCCGAGGTCATCTGGAACCAGTTCGTCACCCACAACCGCGAACGGCCGACAGTCACCTTGTGCACTATCACCGCCACCGGCACGCTCGCGGATACGCTCTGCCCGTCCGCGGATGCCGTGATCTTGAGCGTGCCCCGATAGAGCCCCGGCTCCGCATCCGTCTTGACCGGGATCGTCAACCAGATGGGCTGGGCCTGGCCAGCCTCGACGTCGATTTCCGCCCGCTCGAGAAGCGGATCCGGGTAGTCGGCCGGTACCTTGCGAAGCTGGTCTTTGGAGGGCGTCTGCATTGGCCGGTCCACGGGCACGTAGCCGACGAAACGAATCGAGCCGATTGCCAATGAGCCGCCCTTGCCACCCTCCGGGGTGAGCGGATCGAGCGTCGCCCGCAGGCCTTGGAGGGCCTTCTCGCAGCGGGCCACGACCTGGAGGCTGGCGTGCTCGCCCCGGGCGACCTCCGTCGTGGCTTCGCCGGCCTGAAGCGGACGCCCGTCGCGAAACACCTTCACCAGCGGGTCCACCGGCCAGACCTCCAGCTTGGGCGGCTCGGCCAGAGCGGCACCGGAAGCGAAACCCAGGACCACAACGGCGACTCGGGTAAGGTACAACCTGCCTGGCATGACGTCACCTCTCGATAGGACATGTGAACAGCACATAGAACGCATCCCAACAGGTGTGGCACGGGCGTCTCGCCAGCAAGGACCGATGCGGGACACCTGGGTCTCGGGCCTATGGGGACAGGCTCCTCGCCGCCGGCATGCTACGCGGTCGCAAGCCGCCAGGCAAACCCCGACATTGCGGTATGCACCTCGGGAGTTATGCTATCCGCCAAGGAGGAGCGCGACAGATGATGACCAGCGGTCTCCGCCATTACCGCCACCTGCTTCTTGCCCTGTTGGGCGTTTACGCGGCCATGATCCTGCTGTCCGCCCTGGACACGCAGGGCCAGCCGCTCGACCCCACGAAGTGGCGGCTGGGCATACCCCAGTTCCTGGTGATCGAGCGGGACGACGCCTGGGTCTTCAACGACACCAACCAGATCAATATCCTCAAGCAGGCAGCTATCAACCTGACCCTCGGCGTGGGTATGACCTTCGTCATTCTGACCGGCGGGATCGACCTCTCCGTCGGCTCGGCCGTGGCCCTGTGCAACGTCGTCTTCGTGGCTGTGGTTCAATCGTGCAGGCCTTCCGGGCCACCGACCTGGGGCATGGTGTCAGTCGGACTGGCTGCTTCACTGGCGGTGGGACTGGCCTGCGGGGCGGGCAACGGCTGGCTCTCCGTGAGGCTGCGAATCCCCTCCTTCATCGTGACCCTGGCCACGCTACTGGTCATTCGCGGCCTGGCCTACTGGGTCAGCGGGGGAGAGACCGAGCTCCTGGCCTGCACACCGACCATGGCTTCGGTGATTCCGATCCTGGTGGCGATTGTGGCCGTAGCGGCCGGGGGCCTGTTCCTGGCGACCACCGTTGCTGGCCGGAGGGTGTACGCCGTAGGCGGCAACCTGCTGGCCTGCGAGTACTCAGGCGTGCGGACCGGCCGGGTGCGGATCATGTGCTTTGCCTTCAGTGGACTCTGCGCCGGGCTGGCAGGCATGATCTACTGGTCCCGGGTGGCGACCGGCAGCTACACGGCCGGGGAGGGCTTCGAGCTGTACGCTATCGCCGCCGTCGTGCTCGGCGGTACGCGGCTCGCCGGCGGAGAGGGATCGGTGGTCGGAACGCTCATCGGGGCGCTGATCATGGCCGTCCTGGCCAACGGGCTGAACACCGCGAACGTGCACGAGTCGACGCAGAAGATCATCGTCGGTTGCGTTCTGGTCGTGGCGGCGTACATTGACAGCCGGCGCAGCCAGGGAACGACTGCAGTGGCGATGTGAGCCCGACCGCTGTGCGGCGCCGTGTTCGGAAAGTGGGGAGCGAGCGGCGAGGGTGGGACCGCTTCATCACATGGGTAGCCGCCGTCGGTGGCGGTTGTAGGAGTGACTTGACATGATGCGCAAGACCATCATCGTGACGTCGTTCTGGGCAGTGACGTCCCTGTTCCTAACCGGCTGCAAGCAGGAAGGACAGCCATCGAGCACCACCAAGCCGTCGGGATCGGCCCTGCGGGTGACACTGCTGATGAAGGCCCGCACCAACCCGTTCTTCGAGAAGATGGCCGCCGGCGCAGAGCTGGCTGCCAAGGAACAAGGCGTCCAGCTCGACGTCATGGCGGTGGACAGGGAAACCGACACCGCCGGGCAGGCCGCTCATGTCGAGACCGCGATCGGCAAGGGCTCGAAGGTGATCCTGGTCGCACCAGCCGACTCCAAGGCGATCATCGCCCCGCTGCTGAACGCCCAGGCTCACGGTATCAAGATCATCAATCTCGACAACCGGATCGACGCGGCTGCCGCCAGGGACGCGGGCCTGAAGATTGAGACTTTCATCGGTCCGGACAATGCCGAAGGTGCCCGCAAGAGCACCGAAGCCCTGATCGCCAAGATCGGCGGCGAGGGTAAGCTGGCCATGCTCGAGGGCATCCGCGGGGTAGACAATGCCGAGAACCGCAAACGCGGCTTCGAGCAGGCGGTCAAGGCGACCGATGGCAAGGTCACGATCGCGGCCATGGATACCGCGGAGTGGGCGACCGAGCCGGCCCTCAAGAAGATGGAGAGCATCCTCAATACGAACCCAGGACTCAAGGGCGTGTTTTGCGCCAACGACATGATGGCCCTGGGCGCGATCCAGGCCATCGCCTCGGCCGGCAAGACCGGCAAAGTCTTCGTGGCCGGCTACGACAACCTCGCCGCCGCCCGTGAGGCGATCCGAGCGGGCACGCTCCACGCCACCATCGAGCAGCATCCCGACACGATGGGCAAGCTGGGCGTCGAAGCCGCTGTGGCCGTCGCCAAGGGGGCTACCCTGCCACCGGAGACACCGGTGCCGACCGATCTGGTGACTGCCAAGAATGTGCAGGGGCAGTGAGAGGCCGTCGCGTTCGGTACGCCGGCCGCCCGGACTGCGATCGGCCAACGTGGGGAGACACTCCATCTTGTGGCGTCCACTCCTCGTTCGAGGGAGCACTCTGTCATCGGCATCGGCTACCTGAGCACCTCCACCGGGCGGCAGCTGAATCGAGGAACAAACGTGCCGCGATATTGAACTCGGGGTGCCCCTCGCGGGCGAGGACCGGGCGGCATCGCTGGCCCGCGGCGGCGATGGGCAAGCCGCTCTCTTCCGCGGCGGCTGGCTGAACGCAGGCCAGGGCGCCGACGGCGAGCCGCGGTTGAGCGGGAAGACGATGAACCTTCTGCTCCGCGATCCGGAGGTCTTCCATGATCCAGGCACCAACCGCTTTCACATGCTGGTCACGGCACGGTTCACGGGTGGAAAGAGAATCTACGTCTCCTGGCTCGCGGACGGCGGATGGGGAGGCGACCTCATCTTCAGGGAACTCATCCAGAACTCCGACGGGACGCTGGGCACACGATTCGTGCCCGAACTGACGCCTGCGAGCGACAGACCCCTGAAATACTCTTGGGAGGTTGAAAGTGGCGAGGTCGCCACCGACCGAGACTCGGTGAGCCTCGAGCCGTCCGGCCGCCCGACGGCGACACCCCTCGGTCTGCCAGCGAATGCTCACGTCCGCTTCCGGGCCTCCGCCGGCGGCAGGCCCGGACAGACCGGCGGCTTCGGCGTTCGCCTCAGCACCGGCGCCGGTGGGAAGCCGGCCTGCGAGCTGAGAATCGAGCCCCACGAACGCAAGGTCAGCCTGGGCAAGGAGGCGATCCCGTTTCAATCCCCGGAGGGCCTGGATCGGCCGATCCCCGTCGACCTCATCCTCAAGTACGACATCGTCGATGCATGCCTCGACAACCGGAACACGCTCGTGGGGCAACGCGTCTCCGGGGCCCGAGACCGCCTGGTCTTCTTCACGGAAGGCATCCACGTCACCTTCAGTCAAATCGAGGTCCGCCCACTGGCAAAGAAGCATGCGCGCGTTTACCATCAGCCACACCGGCGGAAGTGGCCGCGTTCGCCGGCCGGAGGCCCGTGCTCACGGAGGAACGACATGATCGTGCGAAGAAGCCTCGTTCTGGGAATGGCCCTGCTTCCGTGCGTTCTGACGGCCTGCAAGCAGAGCGGCGATCAGGGTTCGACACAACCCGAAACGGCCGCCAGCAAGCCCGTCACGGCATCCAGGGGCACCATCGGCCTGTCGGTGCTCACTCTGACCAACCCGTTCTTCAAGGAGCTCGCCGACAGCTTCAGCGGCGAGGTCGCCGGCCACGGCTACGAGGCCATCGTGGTGAGCGGTGAACTCGACGCGGCCCGGCAAGGCAACCAGGTAAAGGACTTCATCGTACGTAAGGTGGCCGCCATCGTCCTGACCCCATGCGATTCCAAGTCCATTGGGCCGGTCATCCAGGAGGCCAACCAGGCGGGCATCCCGGTCTTCACCGCCGACATCGCCTGCCTCGACCCGGCGGCCAAGGTGGTCACCCACGTGGCCACCGACAATCACGGCGGCGGAATTGAGGCGGCCGTGGCCATGATCGAGGCCATCGGCGGCAAGGGCAAGGTGGCCATCGTGCATCATCCCGAAGTCGAGTCCGCCATGATGCGGGTCAGGGGCTTCGAGGAGCGAATCGCCCAGGAGAACGAGAAGGCCGGCGGCGGCATTCAGATCGTGGCCAGGCTGCCTGGCTACGGAGCCCGGGAACGGAGCTTCAGGGTCGCCCAAGATCTGGTGCAGGCCCACCCGGATCTGGGCGGCATCTTCGCGGTCAACGACCCCTCGGCACTGGGGGTGCGGGCGGCACTCGAGAACGCCGGCAAGGCCGATCAGATCAAGATCATCGGCTTCGACGGTCAGCCCGAAGGCAAGAAGGCGATCCGGGAAGGCAAGATCTACGCCGACCCGATCCAGTTCCCCGACCGGATCGGACGGGAGGTTGCTCAGGCCATCGTGAAACACTTCGCCGGCGAGACCGTTCCACCTGAAATCCTGATCCCGACAGCCCTCTACCGCCAGAGAGATGCCGAGGCGGATCCGGCCATCCGGTAGAAGTGCGACCGGCATCGTGTGGAACCGGTGTCGTGTGGGACCGGCATCGTGTGCGACCGGCATCTTGCCGGTCAGACGTGACAGACTGGAAACCTGTCCCACAATGCTGCTTCAGATACCCGACAGGGCAGCTATGGCCACGACGGACAACCGCAACGAGATGCGAACAGCGTTCTCGAAAGCCTTCTCCGATTACGGGATGGTCCTGGTACTGCTGTTGTTGTGCGGCTACTACAGTTGGGTCACGTTCGACGAGCAGCATCCGGTCGGCGAGGCAGGCGCCCGGGCCCTCACCCGGCAGATCCTCCGACGTTTTCAGAAGCCGGCCTCGGTGCTGATCGTTGGCCGCGACATTCCCGAAGACGTCCTCTTCACCCATGCGCTCGAGGCGAGCCTTGGTCACGCGGGCTTCTCCGTGGAAGCCACGGTTCGCGGCCAGCCGGTGGACGCTCGGCGCGAACTCGAGCGGATCTCCAGCCAGGGCGTGAGGCTCGACATCATCGCCGGCAACCACGTCACTGCGAACTGGGCGGTCTTCGGTGACCTGAAGACCGCCTTTCCCAGCCTCGCGAACGCCAAGGTCATCATGCCCCAAAGCTACCGATGGCCCAACTTCCTCAAGGCGGACAACCTTCTCAACGTAGCCGACCAGATCGCAGTGATCGCCATCCTGGCCATCGGCATGACCCTGGTCATCATTACCGGCGGCATTGATCTCTCCGTCGGCAGCCTGATCGCCCTCTCCGCAGTCGTCACTGCCCTGCTGATCCGAAACCTGGCCGGCGCCGAGCAAGCCTCGGTCGCGGGCATGGTTCTCGGCTCGGCCGGGGGCATTCTGGTGTGCGGGCTGATGGGCCTGTTCTCCGGGCTCATGGTCACCGTCTTCGCCGTTCCTCCGTTCATTGCCACGCTGGGCATGATGCTCGTCGCCAGCGGTCTCGCGTACCTGCTCCCGCAGGGCCAGGCCGTTTATCAGATTCCGGCGTCCTTCGTCTGGCTGGGGCGCGGGGCCAGCGTCCTCGGAATCCCCAACGCCGTCTTCCTCGCCCTTGTCCTGTACGTTCTGGCTCATTTGCTGATGAGCCGCACGACGCTGGGCCGGTGCATCTACGCCATCGGCGGCAACCGTGACGCGGCCAGGTTCTCCGGTGTGCCCGTGAAGCGTGTCCTGCTCATCGTCTACGCCGTCTGCGGAGCGATGGCCGGCCTGGGCGGCGTGGTCACGGCTTCCCAGCTCAGGTGCGGATCACCTACCTACGGACGGCTCTATGAGCTCTACGTCATCACCGCCGTGGTGGTCGGCGGAACCAGCCTCTCCGGCGGCGAAGGCCGAGTTTTCGGCACCTTGGTCGGAGCCCTGGTCATCGCGGTCATTCAGAACGGAATGAACCTCACCGGCGTGGAAAGCTACACCCAGAATGTCGTCCTCGGGCTGGTCATCCTCGGTGCGGTCCTGTTTGACAACTTGAAGCGCCGGGGTTTCCCTCTCCTGGGCCGCAAATGACCTTCTCCATTCTCCGGTCGTCGTTCCGAGGCGGTCTCACCTCTCACTTCCGCGAGGTTGACACCGGTTCGCCGGTCGAATACGCTTCAGATCGCGTCTCATACGTATACGTCATATTCGCCCGGAACCGGCGGCATGCCCACCAGCCACGACATCGCGATGGCCTTACGGACCGCATACTGGGCCATGCACCGGCGGGCGGACACCGCGTTGAGCCCGCATAAAGTGACCGCCAACCAGTTCGTGCTGCTCGCCCTTCTCGCCGAGCAGGACGGCGTCACCCAACAGGAGCTCGTCCGCCGAGCCTCTTCCGACGCCAACACCATCCGAGCCATGCTCGTCCTGCTTGAAAACCAGGGTCTCGTCGCGCGGCGGCCGCATCCGACCGATGGCCGAGCCCGCAACGTCGCCCTGACCCCGAAGGGGCGGCACCGGTACGTCCTTCTGTGGAACAAGAGCCAGGACTTCCGCCGGCGGCTCATCCGTCTCTTCACCCCCGGCGAAACGGATCTCCTGGTCGAGTACCTGCAACGGATTGCCGAGGGAACGCATCCGATGGTCGGCACCCGTCGGGGCCACAAGCGAACCGTCAGGACCGCCGGCCGCGGTCGTGGCCTCATCGTCCGGAAAACGCCTTTGAGGAGGACTGAACCATGACCCGCTGTCCGTCGTTCCGCATCGCCGCCGCATGGACCCTTGTCGGCCTGACCTCCATCCCGCTCCAGCAAGCCCTCGGCCAAGCCTCAAGGCCGGGGCGGGCCGCCGGTGTTCAGGGCCGCGGCTCCTACATCCCTTCTCCTGAAATCCTGGCCGACCACAAGGTGACGTTCAGAATCCTCGCCCCCAAGGCGTCGGAAGTCAGCGTCGGGGGGGACTGGGCCGGCGGCGGACCCGGCGAGAAGCTCACCAAGAATGACCAGGGCCTGTGGTCCGTCACCGTCGGGCCGCTCGTACCTGATCTGTACAGCTACGCCTTCACCGTGGACGGCGTGAAGACCATCGACCCCCGCAACCCTCTGGTCAAGCAAGGCATCATCGGGCTGGACAGCATGTTCTATCTGGCCGGCGACGAGACCGCGTTCCAGGACAACAAGCCCGTCCCCCATGGCCAGATCCGCCAGGTCTGGTACCACTCCAAGACGCTCGATACCCAGCGGAGAATGCACGTCTACACACCGCCCGGCTACGACGACAGCCAGGAGAAGTACCCCGTCCTCTACCTGCTCCACGGTGCCGGCGACGAAGACTCCGGCTGGAGTACGATCGGCCGGGCCGGATTCATCGCCGACAACCTGATCGCCGCAGGCAAGGCCAAGCGACTGATCATCGTCATGCCCAACGGCAGTCTGCCCCCACCGACGAACACCCCCGGTTTCACCCCAGGTACGCCACCGTCACCTGAAGTGATGACTGCCCTGCAGGACCGCTTCACCAGCGAACTGATGAAAGAAATCGTCCCCTGCGTGGAGAAGCAGTTCCGAGTCGTGGCCGACCGCGAGCACCGGGCCCTGGCCGGCCTGTCCATGGGCGGCGGCCAGACGCTGCGGGTCCTGATCGTCCACCCCGATCAGTTCGCCTACGTCGCGATCTTCAGCGCCGGTATCTGGCGCGACGCCGAGACCTGGGAGAACCAGAACGCCGATTTCCTGAAGAAGGCTGAGCAGGTCAACCGGTCGTTGAAGCTCCTTTGGATCCGCGTCGGCGAGAAGGACTTCGCCCTGAACGGTTCCAAGGCCCTGGCCGACGCCCTTACTCGCCACGGCTTCAGGCTCGACATGGCCACCTCCGGCGGCGGCCACACCTGGATCAACTGGCGGCAGTACCTGAACGGCCTGCTTCCTCACCTCTTCACCACGGCTCTGCAGGTCGCACCCGGCTTCGACGCCCGCCGTGAAGGCATCCAACGCGGCAAGCTCGAGACCATCGAGTACGATTCGAAAACCGTTGGAGTCAAGCGGAAAGCCGTGATCTACACGCCGCCCGGCTATTCGAGAGACGCCAAGTACCCGGTGCTGTACCTCCTCCACGGCATCGGCGATACCGAGACCGGATGGACGAGAACAGGCTCGGCCGACGTCATCCTCGACAACCTCTACGCCGAGAACAAGGCCGCCCCGATGATCGTGGTCATGCCCAACGGCCGGGCCAGCGCCGATCCGCCGCCGGCGAATCCGTTCCAGGGCAACCCGTTCCAGGCCTACGCGGCCTTCGAGGAAGACCTTCTCAAGGACCTGATCCCCTACATCGAGTCGCACTACTCCGTCCAGGCGGATCAAGAGCACCGAGCCATCGCCGGCCTGTCCATGGGCGGCGGCCAGTCGCTGAACTTCGGACTCAAGAACCTGGACACCTTCGCATGGGTCGGCGGTTTCTCTTCCGCTCCGAACACCAGGCCGGCGAAAGAACTGATCACGGATCCGACCACGGCGGCCAACAAGCTGCGCTTGCTGTGGGTCTCCTGCGGCGACCGCGACCGCCTCATGGAAACCAGCGCCAGATTCCACGCCGCCCTGGACGAAATGAGGATCCCACACATCTGGCACATCGACGCCGGCGATCACGAGTGGCCGGTCTGGAAGCGCGACCTGTGCCTGCTGTCGCAGAGGCTCTTCCAGGCTGCGGAGGACCGTACGCCACCGGCAACCGGCTCATCGGCCCGCTGAGCAATGACGTCGGCCGCCGATCCAACGGCCCCCGGCCCGAGGGGATACGCGCCGCGCGTTGTCCGGCGGCCGGGACAGGCCCAACAGGCGATGTTCGTCAACGAGCCGAGGGGCCGCTTGCCTCTGCCGCCGGTACGGATGCGGCCTCCTCGCCCGGCAGACGCAACTCGTCTTGTTCCAGCAGGAACTGCCGGCGCTTGACCACGTGCGTACGGAGCGTCTGGACGTTCTGGGTCAGCCGCTGTTCGGCGGCCTCGGGCGCGTCGCCCGTGGCCGTCGCCCGCAACTTGACATCCTGCTTCAGCTGATCGGCTATCGCGTCAATGAGCGGAAAGTACGTCTCCGGAGTGTAGATCGTGTCCAGGATATCGCGGGTACGCGCCAGGAACAGTCTGCGGAACCGTGGGTTGGCCAGCAACGGCCTGGAGAAGTAACCGCCCGGTCTCCACCATGGCATACCTCGTTGCGGAGGTTCGCCACCGAACGGACCGAAGCCCGGCGGACCGCCGCCAAATGGCCCTCCGCCAAACGGGCCGAAACCGCCGGCGGGGCCGGACTGCTCACGGCTTCCCGGGGGTCGGGCACCCTCCATGCCGAAGGTCAGCGGCATGTCGAAGAATACCTGGTCCGGCGGGATTCCATCGTAGTAGCCCCAGGTCTTGTCCTGGTCCCAGGGATACATCTCCCACTTCTTGGTTCCTTCGGCGTCGTGGTAGACGAAATGGTTGTTGAAGAACCCGTCCCAGTGCGAAAGGACCATGTTAACGGCGAAGTAGGTTGCGACCTGATCGACGTTGAAATGCCTCTGTATCAACTGCCATTGCTCGTCGCCCTTTGTTCTCTCGAGCTGCTCGATGAGAGCGACGAGATCGTCGTGGCCGCTTCGGGTGTTCGTCTTCTTCTCGTGCTGCTCGACCACACCTCGACCCAGCCAGGTCAACTTGTAGAGGTTGCCCGCGTCGTCGACCTTGTTCCGCCGCAGGAAAGAGCGGTTGGGCCGCTCGACCATCAGGTGATAGCCGACCATCCGACCATCGACCCACAGGCGCACGAACTCGGTCAGACAGGCCGCGTTGCCCGCCCGCCGGTACACGTCGTAGGCCAGAGCCTCGGCCAGAAGGAACCGTTCGCTGCCCTCATAGACGATATTGACGGCACTCATGCCATTGAGCGTGCGGTCTTTGTGAAAGAAGACCTTGTACCCGCGGCCATCTCCTCCTCGTGGACCGAATCCGCCTTCGCGCTTGACGACGTTGATGTGGTCGAAAAGTGTTGTCTTGCCGGCCTGGTGATCCACATGGACGAAGGCGGATGTTCCTCGCGGCGGCCGCGGCTCCTCGGCATCCCTGCGGCCAAAACCCGGCGGTCCACCGAAGAAGCCACCCGGGCCGCCCGGCCCTCCGAATCCACCCGGCCCTCCGAATCCACCCGGACCGCCGGGACGGCGTTCAGGTGATGCGGGGGCGGCCGCGACTCTGGATTGCCCATCGCCCACGTGAAGGATGAAGCCGAAAGGAATCCTGGCAGATTCCCACTTCCCATGAACGTAGACGGACAGGGTCGGACGCAGGTCGCCCTCCGCCGGGTACACGCGTAGCGCCCCGCCTTCGGCCGCGGCCTTGACCCGGTACCTGAGCAAGATGCCCGGTCTCTGGCCAGGAATCGCACCCTGGTAGCACCCGCCGGCCGTGTCCTTGACCATCGGAACCACCGATTCCTGCCCTTCCACTCCTTCGGTCACAGCCCGATACAGGAGGTTGACTTCGCGCACTCGGTCGCCTCTGACCTCCGCTTCGACACGCAGAGGCTGGTCCGGCTGGAGATCGTCCGGCCGGTCGCCGACGATGCGGATCACCGGAGGAAGCATCGCCGAGAAGCTCGCGTTCTGCTTCCCGGGCGTGCCGCTCGGTTTCGGAGCCTTCGCCGGCAGAGGTGAGGCCGCCCAGTTCTCCGCATCCTCACCCGATGCGGTCGGGCAGATTCGCTCCAGCGACGAGGAGTAGGCATCCGCGCTCACCGGCCACGGATCACGATCCTTGTACCGGACCTTGTCAATCCGCTTCTCTTTCGCGTCGGCGAGTTCGAGCTTCTCACTACCCCGCTTCAGTGGCCGCTTCAAGGGGCCCAGCGCGGGCACGCCGTAGCTTTCCTGGAACGTAGCGGGATTCAGTGCGACCACAAGATATCCGTTCGCCTGGATCGTGGCGCCGTCAGGAAAGACATAGACCTTGCCCTTGTCCAGCGTCCACGAGCTCAGATCGACGGTCTGGCTTCCGGTGTTGTGGAGTTCGACCCATTGCACATCGTCCTGATCCTCCGGGGCGTTGTAGAAGATCTCGTTGATCACCACGCCGGCCCTGGAATCTGACGGCGAGGTTGACGTCTTCGCATCATCGTCGCCTCCGTGGTCCCCACCCCCCGAACCCCAACCCATGCCCGGTCCGGCGAAGGAGGCCGCGATCACGAGAATCGCTGCGAGAGCCGCGATGACGATGCTCTTGGGTATGAAAGACATGACGTCCGTCCTCTGTGCCTCGTTGCCCTTGCCCCGGTGACACCGCCTGATCACCGGACGGTCGAGCCCTCGGTCGCGCGATCGGCCACGGAACGACGAAGGTCGTGCTACCGCAGTGCTCGGGCACGAAGGGATTATCGTACCCATGTCAACCTTAAGGTAACATGAAGATAACGCCCCGCCGGAGCGTACTCACAGCGTCGTTGCGTCGGTGAGACTCCCGTGATCCGACGACGGTTAACCCGAACCGATCGTGCAGCCCGCGACCTGAATCGAAAGAATCGGCACGCGGAGAAAGCCCGCCCAGCGTCAGGCAGCAGGACGGGCGGCATGGATCCATCGGGGCAGCGCCCCGCGGGTACGTTCCGCGACCCGAGCCCTGGATATCATGAAAGGCAAAGGACTTATAAGGATGCCCGTGACGCAGGTAAACGGCAACCTGAACGCGAAGAACGAACAGAAGTCGCGAACCGGGATTGGCGCGGCGGTGCAATTACCTTATAATGGCGGCACAACCCGGTAGCGTAGCCGGGCAGGCCCATCTGCGAAGCCTTGCATATTCACTGTTGCTCGGAGGACGAAGGAAATGTTCACCCTATCAAAGCGCCCATCTCCGGAACACCGCGGCAGTCAGACCCAGCCAACCGCCGGTTGGAGACGACTGACTCGCCGCCCGCTGGGACTCTCCAGCCGTGCGCCATCCGGCGCTCTGACCCTGCAGGCCACGACTTGCCGGCCTGGCCGCCGTGCTGATCTGCGTGCCCGGCCTCCGCGCCGAGGACGCCCTTCTCACCCTGGGTGACTTCATCATCGCCATCGACACCGACCTCGTCTCCGAGAGCAGTTACCCGACCGGGGGCAATGACGAACGCCCGGCGATGATCCTCGACGGTGCTGCCGACACGAAGTACCTGAACTTCGGCGAGGAGTACTCGGGCTTCATCGTCATACCGACACACGGCTCCTCGACCGTGCAGAGTATGATGCTCACCACGGCCAACGACGCCGAGGAACGCGATCCGGCGACGTACGAGATCTACGGCACGAATGAGCCAATCGTCAGTGCCAACAACAGCGACGGCAAGGGTGAAACCTGGACGCTGATCGCCTCGGGCTCACTTGCCCTCCCTGTGGAACGACTGACGGCCGCGCCGATCGCGGGATTCACCAATACGACCGCCTATACCGCATACAAGGTGCTCTTCCCCACGGTCAAGAACGCCGCGGCCGCCAACTCGATGCAGGTCGCCGAGGTGGCTCTGTACGAGACGACTGACGGCACCAGCCCCAACATCCTCAGCGAAGGCGGCGTCGTCCTGGCCGTCGATGACAACTCGGCCAGCTCGTACCCGGTTCCCTCCGAGAACCCCGCCAACATCCTCGACGGCATGCCGAGCTCGAAGTACCTCAACTTCGGCAGGGACAAGTCGGGGTTCATCGTCACGCCGGCGCGCGGTGCCTCCGCCGTGCAGAGCATGGCGATCTGCACGGCCAACGACGTCCTTGACTATGCGGAGCGCAACCCGACCTCCTACGAGATCTACGGCACGAACGATCCCATCACCAGCGAAGACAACAGTCTGGGCACCGCCGAGAACTGGACGCTGGTTGCGGCGGGCGAGCTCGCGCTGCCGTTGACCAACTTCACGTGGGGACCGGTGGTCAGCTTCACCAACGCGACCGCCTACACCTCGTACAAGGTGCTCTTCCCGACCGTCAGGGACATGAATGCCACCGGGGACGCGGTCACGGCGAACTCGATGCAGATCTCGGAAGTGACGATGTACGAGTCGACCGACGGAACCGGCTCCAATGTGCTGGCCAGCGGCGGTATCGTCCTGGCCATCGATCCCGATTCGAGGTCCGAATCGTTCTACGCGGCCGCCGTCGCGCCGCCGCAAGCCATCGACGGCAGCACACTCACCCAGTATACGAACACCGGCGGCGTCAATTCCGGCTTCATTGCCACGCCCTCCGTCGGGCTAAGCATCGCGACCTCGTTCAAGATCACCACCGCCGACACCGCCCCGGAGAACGACCCCGCCGCATGGACGCTCTACGGAACGGTTGAGCCGATCGTCAGTGCCGACAACAGCGCCGGTGACCTGGAGAGCTGGACGGCCATCGCTTCCGGAACAGTAGACCTGCCGGTCGAGCGCTTGACCGAAGGCCCGGTCATCCCCTTCACCAACACGACGGCATACACATCCTATCGCATGCTGTTCACGAATCTGCGCGACGCTTCGACCGCGATCTCGATGCAGATGGCGGAAGTCCAGCTCTTCGGCACCATCGTCAGCCAGATGCCGGACCAGCTGCTGAGCCCGGGCGACTTCATCATCGCGTTTGATCTCGATCCTGACACCAGCGGCAGCAACTACCCTGCCAACGAGGATCCCCCGAAGGCCTTTGACAACAACACCGGCACGAAGTACCTGAACTTCGCCATGGGCAACTCGGGCCTCATCGTCACACCCACTGGCGGGCCGTCGGTGGTTCGGAGCTTGGTGCTCACCACGGCCAATGACTGGGCCCAGCGCGACCCCGCCTCGTTCGCGCTGTATGGAACGAATGACGCGATCGTCAGCATAAACAACAGCCTCGGTACCGCCGAGAACTGGACCCTGATCGCGGAGGGCCCGCTGGCTCTTCCCGACGCCCGGTTCACCGCCGGAGCACCGGTCACCTTTGACAATGCAACCAGCTATACGTCGTACAAACTGCTCTTCCCAACGATCAAGGACGCCCCGGCAACCAACTCCATGCAGATCGCCGAGGTGGCTCTGCATACTGAGCCGGACGGAGCCGGCACCAACGTGCTTGTCGCCGGCAGCCCGGTCCTGGCCATCGACGCCGATGTCGTACCGTCCAGCTCCTACCCGGCGGCCGAAAGCCCCGCAAACGCCATCGATCGGACGACCCCGGCCAAGTACCTCAATTTCGGCGAGAACAACTCCGGGTTCATCGTCCAGCCGTCCGTCGGATCCACCGTCGTGACTTCGTTCAAGTTCATCACCGCCAATGACGCCCCGGAGCGGGACCCCGCCGGCTGGGCACTCTACGGCACCAACGACACGATCGTCTCCGCCGACAACGGCCACGGGGACCTCGAGAGCTGGACGCCGATCGCTTCGGGCACCATGTCGCTGCCGGCCGCGCGCCAGTCCGCCGGGTCGATCGTCGAGTTCGAGAACACGGCGGACTACACGGCTTACCGCATGGTGTTCACCAGTGTGAAAGACGCCGCGGTAGCCAACTCGATGCAGTTTGGCGAGGTCCAGTTCTATGGGACCATCGGCGTGGCCTGCAACAAACCGTTCGCCGACGGCGACGGCGACGGCGACGTGGACCAGATTGACTTCGCCACGTTCCAGCTCTGTTTCACCGGCGCGGGTGGCGCTGCCACGAGCCACGAATGCAGATGCCTGGACCGCGACAAGGATACCGACGTCGATACCCTGGACTTCGCGGCGTTCGTGTACTGTGTGACCGGACCCGCGATTCCATGGACTCAGGAGTCACGCCCCAACTGCGTGCCCTGACCGATCGGCACGGGTTGACGACAAGATCCGCGCCATAAGGCCCGGCGCCCACAGGCCGCGGCCTCATGGCCCAGCAATGAGGAAGGCAGCCTCTCGGCCGCCCCAAAAGGGAGCCGGAGACCGCCTTCCTCGTTTGATGCTGGCTTCCTCACGTCATAGCTATGCTGCGTCGGGCTCGCCTTGATGTGACCTGTTTCTACCGAGCCAGTTCCCTCGGCCCCAGTGTGACCACGCTCAGGCGATCACGCGGGTGGCGAGCGAGAAAACCGCGAATATCCGACACGGTCACCGCCTGGATGCGGGCGAGCTTCTCGGTGATGGGGATGGGGCAACCATGGAAGAAGAGGTCGTCGGCCAGGCGGCTGGCTCGCGAGCGGGTCACGTCCCCGCGGGTGCGCACCTGGGCCACCAGGCCGGTGATGGCTCGCTGGACCTCCTCCTCGGTCAGGTCCTCACTGAGCCGGTTGATCTCGCGAAGCAACGTGGCGTAAGTCTGGTCCACACGATCGGGAGTCGTGGAGGCCCCGACGTGGAGCATGCCGCCGGTCCGGGGGTGATCAGACCACGCACCGACCCAGTACACCAGGCCCTGCTTCTCCCGAACCTCGGTGAACAGCCGCCCGCTCATGCCTCCGGACAGTACACCGATCAGCACCAGCTCCACCGGAAAATCGGCATCGGTGACCGCCGAGCCCGGAAAGCAGATGGCCACGTGCTCCTGCTCGAGTTCCTTGTGGTGGTGCGATCGGCCGGGATTGAACCGCAGTGAGGGCGACGCCGCCTCGCCCTCTCCCTCGACCGGGCCGAACCCTGTGAACTCGCGCTCGAACAGGTCGGCCACGCGCTCGGTATCCACCGCACCGGCCACCGCGACCTGCATCCGCCGGGAGGAGAACAGCCGGCGCCAGTGCTCGACGATCTGCTCACGACCGATTCGCCCCAGACTCTCCTCGTCGCCCAACGCATGACGTCCCAGCGGTTCGCCGTAGGCCTGCCGGCAGATCAACTTGCGGACCAGTTCGTCCGGGTCATCCCTGAGAGCGGCCAGGGACTGGCGGGCGAGATCCACCGCCACCGCGCAGGCTTCCTCCGGAAAGGTCGGCGTTCGCAGGATCTCCGCGTACAGGGTGATCACCTGCTCGACGAACTCCGGCAGGCAGAGACTGGCGAAGCCCACCGTCTCCCGTCCGGCATACGAATCGTGGCTTGCCCCGATGGCATCAAAGGCGTCGTTGACCCCGCGGGCGTCGCGCTTGGCCGTGCCCTTGGTGACGGCCTCATTCAGCACATGGGCGACGCCAAGATACTCGGTCCGCTCGAAAGCGAAGCCCGCAGGCAGGCGGATCTCCATGGCCGCGACCGGGCGCCCGGGCAGCGGCTGCATAACCAGATCGATGCCGCAAGTGAGGCGACGGTGACAGGTGATGTCGGCGAAGGTGGACATTAGCTCAATCTCGCGTTGCCTGCTTCCTCCATCTTCCGGCAGACCTCTTCCACCCGTGCGTCCAGGGCTTTCTGGCCGAACGCCTCCACGCTCACGCGGACCACAGGTTCGTCCATGGTAATGGTCTGGCGCACGTTGAACCACCAGTCCTCATACTGCACGGTGATGCCGTCGAGGTAGTCGATCTCGGCATCGGCATATTCGCGCCCCAGGTGCTTAAAGGTGGCTTTTGGATCTTGACAGCGAAAGGTGATCTGCCCGGAGCTGGCGTAACGACGAAGCGGAGCGATCAGTTCGCCAAGCGGTTGCCCGGTCAGGTTCAGCAGATTCAGAACCTCGGCGAACGCGATCATGGCCGAATCGCAGAAGAAGTTCTCCCGAAAGTAGTAGTGCCCGCTCAGTTCGCCGGCGAACGCGCCTCGGGTGTCGGCCAGAGTCTTCTTCACGAAAGCGTGGCCGCAGCGTTCGCGCCGTGGCTGCCCGCCGCCTTTGCGGATCTCCTCGGGCACCACCCGCGAGGAGCGCACATCGTAGACCACCGTCGAGTTGGGAAACTCGCGAAGGAAATACGGGGCCAGCAGGGCGGTCACCAGGTCGCCGCGCACCGGGATCCCCTGGCCGTCCACCAGGATACAGCGGTCAGCGTCTCCGTCGAAACAGATGCCCAGGTCGGCCTTGGAGCGAACCATGCGATCCCGAAGCTGGGCCAGGTTGGCTTCATCGATCGGGTCAGGCTCGTGCACGAACTCGCCGTTGTGCTCGAAGTTCAGCGGAACGACCTCCAGCCAGTCGATATCGCCGAACAGAACCGGAAACCAGCGGCCGGCCATGCCATTGGAGGCATCAACCACGACCTGGAACGGCCGGTCACCATTCACCAGGTGACCCTCCTCCTTCAGAAACGCCCGCACGAAAGCCTTGTAGTCAGCGGTGAGGTCGCGCGTCTCTCGGCTGGCCTGGGCGGTACCGGAGTAGCGCAGCGTGTTCTTGGCGATCTTGCCGATCTTGCTCAGGCCGGTGTCGGCGCTGACCGGCCGTGCCTTCTGCCCGCATACCTTGAAACCATTGTAGTTGCCGGGGTTATGGCTCGCCGTGACCTGGACCCCGCCGCAGCAGACCAGCCGGTTGACGGCAAAGTAGAGTTGCGGAGTGTCAACCATGCCGATATCGATCACCGCCGCTCCACCCGCCTGCAGGCCACCGATGAGGGCCTCGGCCAGGTCCGGGGAGCTCCTTCGCATGTCCCGGCCGACGATCACCGTGGATTTGTCCGGCCGCCCGCGATCGTAGCCGCGAAGCTCGGAACGGAGGAACTGGGCGATGGCCATGCCGATCCGCCAGGCCGACTCGGCACTGAGCGGGTCGGGATAGACCCCGCGGATGTCATTGGCTTTGAACAGCGTCTCGATCTGGTCGCGTTTCGGGGATGCCGGACGAGCAGTCGGAGAGGCGGCTGAAGGAAGTGGCGACGAAAGTGCGACCGCACCGGCCACAGCTATCGACGCCCGCGGACTGCCGACCCGTTCATCCTCGTTGAACTGACAGCCCTTGCACTTGGGATAGTGGCCCCGGCGACGACCACGACAGACCGCGTCGGAGAGCTTGAAACGCTCTTCGCCCGGGCAAAAGCGATAGTAGCCTTCCTGACCTTGGCGTTCAGGCACGGGGTAGCCTCAGCTCACAAGGGTCCCTCAAAGTCCAGCCTATGTTACCCGGATTTGCGTCCGAGGCCAGCCTTCCGATGGTTTGACACCGGCCACCACCCAACTAGAATGCCGGGCATGGCATGGCAGCATTCTCGGCACACCGGATGGCTTGCCGCCGCGGTTCTCGTTGCGGCGCTGGCCTGTGATTCCACTCCCCAATTGGGCAGCGGCGTCTCCCAGGTCGGAGCGGGCCGCCGCTACGCGAACCTTCACCGGGGCGACGGCACCACCTCCGCCCGACTGGCTCAGGACACCGGCGCGGCGGCGCAGCCGCAAGACCTACCCTCCCGGCCGGTCAAGCCCGCCGACACCCGACCTGCCAAGGCCGGGGCCGAAATCAGCTTCCAGATCCCTGATCCGACCGCCATCGAGATCGTCCTCAAGCAGGAGAAGGACAAAGAGCTCGGTCTGCTCGCCCAACGTGTGCTCAGTGCTGAGGACCGCCAGCGCGAGGAACGGGAAATCAACACCCTCTATGCCCGGTTCCACGACAACATCCTGACCAAGTCCGGGGTGATCCGTCGGCCCAAGCAGGTCGAGCTCCGCCTGGCGGACGTCATCCGCCGGACCCTGCAGAGCAACTACGCCATTCAGGTTCGGGCCTACGACCCGGCCATTGAGACGACCAAGATCGTCGAGGCCGAAGCTCAGTTCGACGCGGTCTACTTCGGTAAGACCAACTACAGCCGCCTCGACCGGCCGACCAGTTCCGCTCTCGTGAGTAGCCAGAGCGACCAGCGCGATTTCGAGACCGGCGTCAAGAAGCTGCTATCTACCGGCACGCAGATTCAGGTCAGCTACGCCCTGTCGCGAACCTGGACCAACCTGACCTACCAGACACTCAACCCGTCTTACGCCGACGACTTCGCGGTCGAGTTCCGCCAGCCGTTCCTCAAGGGCTTCGGACTGGACGTGAACCGGTCCCAGATCGAAATCCGCAAGCTGGACCGGGCGATCAGCATCGAGAAGCTCCGGAAGGACATCATCGACGCGATTCACAACACCGAGCAGGCTTACTGGACACTGGCCCAGGCCCGCCGGCGAGTGGCCATATCCGCCCGGCTCCTGACCAACCTGGAGCTGATCTTGCAGCGGCTCGAACAACGCAAGGCGGCAGGCTACGACGTCTACGGCGTTCAACTCAACCTCACCACCAGCCGCATCGAGCAGCGACGGGCCGACTTCATTCGCCGCTGCAACGACGTCAAGAACGCCGAGACCGCATTGCTCGCCTTGATGAACGATCCGGAGATGAACCTCGCCGAAGACTACGAAGTGATCCCTGTCGATACCATGTCACTCGAGCCGATCGTGGTTGACGAGCTCGGTGAGGTGGCCGCGGCCCTGACCTACCGGTCGGAACTGCACCAGGCCAAGCATGCCATCGAGCAAGCCCAGCTGGCCATTGGCGTCGCCAAGAACCAGGCTTTGCCCAAGCTGGATGTCATCTTCCGCTACCTGATTGACGGCATGGGCTCGGATGCCCATGGGGCGTTCAGCCAGATGTGGGACAACCGCTTCAACGAGTACGTGGTCGGCCTGGAGTTCGAGTATCCGATCGGCGACCGTGGCCCGGAGGCCGCCTTGCGCCGGGCACGGCTCCAGCAGGCTCAGGCCATCACCAGCCACCGGGCCCAGATCGAGAACGCCATCCGCGAGGTTCGACAGGCAGTCCGCGACCTGAACACCGGCTACGAGCAGATCGGGCCAAGCTTGCGGGCGGCCGAGGCGTCCCTCGACCAGCTCAGAGCCACCCGAGCCCGGCAGGAGAAGCTCGACCCCCCCTCCTTGCAGGTCGAACTCGACGCCCATGAGACCTTGGCCAGTACCCGTGACAGCCTGCTCCAGGTTCTGGCGAACTACAACATCGCCCTCAGCAACCTGGAAAAACAGAAGGGCACGCTGCTCCAGTACAACAACGTCGTGATCCGCGGCGTGGACGACAAGAGCTACGAGAAACCCTATCAGCCGATCTCACGCTGAACGGACGACGAGACCCGATCAGAGCCCCAGATGGCGCGGACGATCCGCGCGATGGGTAGCCGGGGATCGGAAGTGAGAAGCCAGAAGTGAGACCGGATCAGCCCCCGACGTCGCTGAACCATCTGTTCGCCGATCACTCCCGCCACTGGAGTGGCAACCTCTACGTCTACCCGGTGATCAGTCGCCGAAGCGGCGGGCTGTCCATCGGGATCAACCTCAACCCGGACAAGGCCTGTAACTTCGACTGCGTCTACTGCCAGGTGGACCGATCCGTTCCGCCGGCCGTTCGCAAGGTGGATCTCGACCGGCTGAGCCAGGAACTCGATCAGATGATCCAATTGGCCGTCGATGGCGAGCTTTTCGCAGGCGGCCCCCTGGCAACCACTCCCCACTCGCACCGGTCGATTCGGGACATCGCTTTCTCCGGCGACGGCGAGCCGACCGCTTCACCAGTGTTTCTCGAAGCGGTGGAGCTCGCCGCCGGCCTTCGCGGACGCCACAACCTCGATGACGTCAAGTTGCGGGTCATTACGGACGCGGCTTACCTCAATAGGCCGCGCGTCAGGAAGGCCCTGGCGATCCTCGACGCCAACAACGGCGAAATCTGGGCTAAGCTCGACGCCGGAACCGACGAACGCTTCCGATTGATCAACCGGGCCAACATGCCGCTGCAGACCATTCTGGACAATATCTGCGACGCCGCCCGCGTTCGCCCAGTGGTGATCCAGTCGCTGTGGATGAGGATCCACGGCCAAGCCCCGCCCGCAACCGAAATCGATGCCTTCGCCGACCGGCTGAAGACCATCCTCGACCAGGGCGGTCGCTTCTCGCTCATTCAGATCTACACCGTCGCCCGCCAGACCGCCGAGCAGTACGTCAGCCCCCTGCCCGATGGGGAGTTGAATACCATTGCCGACCGAGTACGAGCACGCATCGCCGCCCCCGTCGCGGTTTTCGGGGGATGAGAATCTCGCCCCCGCCCCCGCCTGCCGTACCGCACCCGCACGGCCCCTGACCCCCCCCACCTTCCCACGAAGCCGTCCCACGACTACACTCGCTCGTCATGGCCGGCCAACTTCGCTTGTCCTCAATTCTCACCTCCCTGTGTCAACAGGCCCATCCACTGGCGGATTCGCCGCCGGCGCCCCAGCTCGACGCGAACCCGCCTCCGTCTGCTGGCCAGCTCAAGACCCGCTCGAACATGACCCTCGGCGACATCATCGATCGGACCGCCCACGCCGGCTTCGGCTTCCTGACCGCGTTCCTGGCCCTGGTAGCCATCCCGTTCACCGGCCTATCCCTCCCCTTCGGCCTGGCCATTGCGTTCCTGGGCATCCAGATGGTGGCCGGCAAGGACCGGCCCTGGCTGCCGCAACGGCTCCGCCGACGGGTGGTCGCTATGTCTACTATCGACTGGATCGGCCGCAAGGTCACCCGCTGGACCAACGGTCTGGAACGACTCATCCGGCCCCGACTGGTCTGGTTCGCGCGCGGACCTTTCTGGACGCTGGTAGGCGCCGGACTGATCCTGCAGGGCATCGGTCTGGCCTTCCCGATACCGATCCCGGCGTCCAACTGGGCGTTCATCGTGCCCATCCTGATCTATGGCATCGGACTACTGGAGGACGACGGGGCTCTCATCCTGGCCGGGCACATCATCACCGTCGGAATGATCGCCCTCGGCGCCGTGTTCTGGGAATTGGTCCACCGGCACATCGCGGAGGGGCTGACCTGGATTTCGAGATTCTGGTAGGCCAACCAACGAAATCGAAGACGCCAAGCCGTCAGCTCCATCCCGCCGCACCGACTCGTGCACCCGCCTCCCGAAGGGCTCGTCGCGGTTCCTTTCTGGCTCCTGACAAGCGAAGTGTGTCATTATCGGACAGCCCATCTTGACGCAAGGCGGCGCCTTTCGCAACCCATTGTCGTGCCTCAGCTTGGCGGGATTCCGGCGTTCGCAGCCCGGGGCGGCGAGGGTCTTTTTCAACACAAATACTTGCGGATAAATGTTTTATAGTCGGTCGAGAGCTCTCGGCGGAATCGGGCGGAGGACTGCAACCTTGCTCGCCGGTCTGTGTCAGAAGGGATGTAGGCTCCGAGAGCGAGCCCGCCTGAGCGACCCGCTGGCCGCAGCGGGGGCGACCGAGTGGAAGATCGGTGTCGTGAGCGGGTTGCGAAAGAGGAAGGTAGGATTCTTGTGCCTCTGTATATTCAGTGTCCACATTGTGAGCATCCTCGGGTGATCACAGCCAGCCGGCGCGGAAAGGTGCTGTACTGCAGGCAGTGCGGCGAGGTTTACAAAACGTTCCGGTCAGTTGACGTTGTCCGGCCCGCCCTATCGTCGTCCTTCAATGACAGCCGCGTCAGCCGGCTCAGCGGCAGTGACGTCTCCGACGGCAACGCCGTCCTGGTCGAGGTTTGAGTTTATCCGCCGGGGCGGTGTGCGCTCCCCGCCACTCCGGCCGCTTTCACCCAGATCCCCTCTAAGAAGAGCAAGGTTCTCATCAAGCCCCGGCCGGCCGATCCCCGCGCCGGGGCGAACCTGCGCCCTCAGGAGCATTCAGGGACCGCACCGCCCGGTGTCCGGTGCACCGCCTTGCGGACGCCGCGGGCATGATCTAAGATCGCCCGCTCATGCGTGGCGCCGGGTGGCGCAACGAACCCTGCGGGAGAGGACCAATGGCCGCGCATACCACCACGCCGGGCAGCCTTGAGCTGTGCCGATTCATCCGCGATATCGCCGACTTCCCCAAGCCGGGCATTCTGTTCCGCGACATCACGCCCCTCCTCCGTAATCCGGGAGCCTTGTCCCTGGCCGTCGAGTTCATGACCCAGCCGTTCCGGGACAAGCATGTCGATATCGTGGTCGGGGCGGAGTCGCGGGGGTTCATCTTCGGGACGGCGGTAGCCCGCAACCTGTCGGCCGGATTCGTCCCCATCCGCAAGCCGGGCAAGCTGCCTGCGGCCAAGCGGAGCATGAGTTACGACCTGGAGTACGGCCAGGACAAGCTCGAGATTCACGCCGATGCCGTTGAGCCCGGTCAGCGGGTTCTGCTGATGGACGATCTGCTGGCCACCGGCGGAACCATGAGAGCCTGCTGTGACCTGGTCGAACAACTCGGCGGCGATATCGTCGGTGTCGCAGTGCTGATCGAGCTGGTGGACCTGGCGGGGCGCAAGAAACTGACCAAGTGGCCCTTGCACTGCGTACTGTCGTACGACTGATTTCCGCGTCGCGGCCCTCAGGGCCGAAGACGACCACCATCCACGGGTTCAGGTTCTGTGGGGAACCGCCGGCTTTCGCATGGCTGTGCACACCGGCAGGCTCCGTGACCCTGGAGGTTCGGACGGCGATCCTGGTGTCTGGCGATGGATTTCACCCTGTACTGCTCGGTGTTCGTCCTCTGCGTCGGTGGATGCATCGGCAGCTTCCTGAATGTGGTCATCTACCGCTGGCCGCGAGGCATCTCCACACGGCATCCGTCCCGGTCATTCTGCCCCAGCTGTGAGCATCCGATTCGCTGGCGGGACAACATCCCGGTCCTCAGCTACATTCTCCTTCGCAGCCGCTGCCGGCACTGCCATCGCCTGATCTCACTGCAGTATCCGCTGGTCGAGTTGGCCACCGCCCTGGCATTCCTGATCATCTACGACGCCTTCTTCGTCGCCAGCTTGCGCGAAGGAGTGGGTGAAGTCAGCACCGACTGGCCGTTGCTCGTCACTCACCTGGCCCTCGCCGCAGGACTCATCGCTCTGTCAGTGATGGACCTTGAGAGCTACATCGTGGATATCAACCTGACCTGGCTGGTCTCGCTCGTCGGCATTCTCGGCCACGCCTTCTGGACACCTCGAACCAGCCGGCCGTATCCCGGCTCTGCGGACTACGATCTGGGCGGCCAAGGAGGATGGATACGACCGGAAACCAGCCAGGCGGCCATGGCCCTCGCCGTCGCGGTCGGACTGGCGATCGGCTGGTTCATCTACCTTCGCGGAAGACACCCGGATGTCGCGGAGGAAGCCGTGGACCCCGCCAACGCGGAGCCCCCGCCTCCCCCCCGGGACATGCCCCCGGACCTCGCCGCGCCCCCTCTTGCGAAGAGGGAATTGGAGGGAAGCCAGCCTCAAGGCCAGGACACGGCGCAGTTGCCGGTGCAGGATGTGCCGCCGTGTCCCGCCCAGGGTACGGCGCAGCCTCTCCCCGCGCCCGGCAACTATCCGTGGCTCGGGCTGATTCCGTTGACCGGCCTCCTGGTAGCCTACGTCATCTTGATGCTCATGGAGCCCTCCACGGCGTTCAAGATCAGGCTGGCCCAGGTGGGCGACTGGCCCTGGATCGGGCGTCTGCTTCAGCCCATGCTTCAAGCGAGCGCCCTGCATCTGGTCCTCGGGGTCCTGGCGTGCTTTGTCGGCCTGAGCTTGGCGGCCAGCCACCCGCAGCCAGAGGCCGACTCCGAGATCGTGGACGCCATCTGGGGCGAGGCCCCGAGCGCCCGGGCCATGGCCATCGATGAGCTGCGCCTGCTCGGGCCGGCCATCCTCCTGGGACTGCTTGCCCTTGCGGCAACCTGGTTCTCCGGTGGTCATGATTCCCAATCCCGAGCTTCCCAGTTGCTCCACTGGCAACCGATCGGGCAGTGGCAACCGCTGTGGGGCCTGGCGACCGGCCTGGCGGGATGGGTGATCGGCGGGGCGATCGGCTGGCTCTCGCGGATCTTCTTCACCCTGGCTTTCGGCAAGGAAGCCCTGGGGATGGGCGACGTCCATATCATGGCCGCCGCGGGCGCCGTCGCCGGATGGCCGGTGGTCTTCCTCGGCTTCTTCCTGGCCGCCCCGCTGGCGTTGCTGGCCCTGGTGGTCATCGCCATCCGCCGTCAGGCCCGGGCCCTGCCGTACGGCCCGTGGCTGGCCTTGGGCTTCTTCATCGCCTTGATCTTCCAGGACACCATCCTCAAGTACCTGCGAATCCGCTGGCTGTTCGAGTGAAGCCGGCCGTGCTATTATGTTCGCCATGAACCTTGCCCTCCAACGTGTCAAGGTCTACGTCAAGTTCGGCGCGACGGCCATCACCGTCCTGCTGATTGCCCTGGTGGTCTTCAAGAACCTGGGTCTGACGGCCAATGTGTGGTTCTTCCACGAGTACAAAGACGTCGGCGTACTGTGGCTCATCCTGATCACCGCAGTGTGCGCGATCATCGGCTGGTGGGGCGTCGGCAAGCTGTACACCGTCTGGCGCGACCTCAAGGAACTGAAACAGGCCCAGCAGGTCCAACGTCACACCCAAGACCAGCAACGAATGGCTGCCGAGTTGGCCGAACGCGAGAAACGTATCGACGAGAAGATCCGCCGCTCCATTTCCGACGACGCACCGAATGAGCAGGCGTGATCAGCCAAAGGAGGATCATCATGTTCCGCACGATGGAGTGCCTGGTGTTGGCCGGTGCCCTCGGCCTGCTGATCGCGGGCACAGGGTGCAATGACCCGAAGGCGAAGGCCGAGCCGGTCGTTGACCAGCATGCGGCTGCCGCTGCCGAGCGCATCGCCCAACTGCAGAAAGACCTGGCCGAAGCCCGCAACGGCTGGGCGGCGGACCGCAACAGGCTCAATCAGATGCAGGCCGAGATCGATCGGCTCAACCAGGAACTGAGCAAGGGGACCAAGGTGGCGGAGGGTTGGACCCCCGTGCCGGGCGGAGCCATGATCTCGATTGAGGGCACGGTCCTGTTCGACTCCGGCAAAGCGATCCTCAAGCCGGGCGGCAAGACCACGCTCAACGCGGTCGCGGCCACGATCAAGAGCCAGTATCCCGGGGCAGAAATCTATGTCTTCGGCCACACGGACAGCGAGCCGATCCGCAAGAGCAGCTGGACCGACAACTACGAGCTGAGTTGCGAGCGATCCCTGAGCGTTGTCCGCTATCTCCGCGCCCAGGGAGACGCGAACTACATGGCGGCTTGCGGCTGGGGCGAGCATCGCCCGGTGGCGGCCAACTCCAGCGCCGCCTCCCGCCAACAGAACCGCCGCGTCCAGATCTTCGCCATGACCCCGACAACCAAGGGCGAGCCGGCCGTCCGCGGCACCGCGACCCAGTGACTCGCGTCCGCCCGGTGACGATCTCCGGGATCGGTCCGAGATCAGCCCCGAGGCCGCCGGGGCTGGGGCCACACCCGGTACCGGATCAGGTCAGCGGTGAACCAAGCGACGGACTCGTGACCGGGGAGGAGCAGGATGAACCGCTACCGCGTCAAACCAGGAGAGCACATCAAATTGAAGGAGTGGGACGCGGGCCAGGCCCACGGCTGTGACGGAGGCAAGGCCGAGGGCCGGCAACGGCTGGCCGACCTGGGTACCGAACTGGCCCACCTTCAGGAGTTGCTTTACGCCGAGCACAAGCACAAGGTGCTCATCGTCCTGCAGGCCATGGACACCGGCGGCAAGGACGGCACCATCCGCGACGTCTTCCACGGCGTCAACCCACAAGGCGTCAAGGTCGCGAGTTTCAAGGGCCCGACGCCTTTCGAGCTCGACCGCGACTACCTCTGGCGCGTCCACCTGAAAGTGCCGGCCAAGGGCGAGATGACCATCTTCAACCGCAGCCACTACGAGGACGTGCTCATCGCCCGGGTGCACAAGCTTGTGCCCAAAGAGGTCTGGTCGCGGCGCTTCGAGCACATCAACGCCTTCGAGCAGATGCTGGCCGACGAGGGCACGGTGATCCGCAAGTTCTACCTGCACATCGACCTTGAGGAGCAGAAGGCCCGGATCCAGTCGCGGCTCGACGACTCAAAGAAACACTGGAAATTCAACGCCGCGGACCTCGAGGAGCGCAAGCTCTGGTCCGACTACATGAAGGCCTACGAGGACGTGCTGGAGAAAACCAGTACCGAGTGGGCCCCGTGGTACATCGTACCCGCGAACCGCAAATGGTACCGCAACCTGGTCGTGGCCGAGGTGCTGGTCAAAACCCTCAAGAACCTGGACATGGCTTTCCCCAAACCGGCGTTTGACCCCTCGACATACCGCGTGGATTGACGCTCAAGCCACGACCGGCGGCGCTTCCCCGCGGCGGCGGTGCCCCGAGCCGGCGGCACAGTAGCCCCGGGCGCTGTCCACGCGGATGAACTCCACAAGGGCTCGCCCGGCGTCGGTCTTGACCATTCCCGCCAGCCGGTCAACGGCCTTGCGCCGGGGCAGGCCCGCCCGGTACAGAATGCGGAAGGCGTCGTGAATCTCCTCAATCGCCGCCTTGTCGTAGCCGGCCCTCTTCATCCCGATCACGTTATACTGGACAATGGTGCTCATGCCAAACGCGGTCATGAACGGCGGCACATCACAGGTGATCCGCGCTCCCCCGGCGACAAAAGCCAGTTTGCCCACCCGGGTGAACTGATGAACCATGGACGACGCGGAAAAGATCACCCGCTCGTCCGCCTCAACATGTCCCGCCAGAAGAGTCAGGTTGTACACCTTGGTGCCCCTGCCCAGCACGCAGTTGTGGCCGACATGGGAGTAGGCCATCAAGAAGCACTCGTCGCCGATGATCGTGGCCGACTCCGGCTGCGTGCCGCGATGCACGGTCACCCCCTCGCGTATCACCACCCGCCGACCCACTCGGCAGTAGCTGCGCTGCCCTTCATAGTGAAAGTCCTGCGGCAGGTGCCCGACCACGGCGAACGGATGAACCTCGGTCCCTTCGCCAAGCTCCGTCCAACCGGAAAGGAAGGCGTGAGCCTTAACCTGGCAGTGCGGCCCGATCTTGACCGGCCCCTCGATGGAGACGTACGGGCCGATGTCCGCGGTGCGGTCAATCTCCGCTTTCGGATCAATGACGGCGGTCGGGTGAATAGCCATGAGCGTGCTGATCCCCACTAGACTCAGAGAGACAACCCATGTCCTGCAGCGAGGCATGTTATGCGACCGAGCCGGTGGCTTCAACTTCTGCCCCGAGAAGCGAACCTCGCATGCCAGCACAAAGCACCGAGGAGGCGGTGATCATGGAATGGCCCCGTTGCCACCCTGCCGGTCACGGCCGGCGCCCTGAGCGCTGAGAATCCCCGGGAGGCATGGTCCTTGGGACCTGAGTCATGCCGGGTACCGGCCATGCCCTGTGTCGAGCCGGCCACCTCATCCCCGTCAAACCAAAGAGAGAGCCCGGCAGGATAACTCCCACCGGGCTCTGCTGTAGTCGCTGATTCAGATCTTAGCTGTCAGATGCATACAACCGACAGCGCTGCAACATTTAATCGGCGATCTGATCGTCGTCGATGTCGCCGGTATAGCTCGACAGGGTCGCAACCAGGACGCACTCGCCGGCAGCAACAGTCGTATTGCTGTCAGCATCGTCGACGTACCAGACTGTTGTCGATGCGGTGCCGCGAACGATCACGACGAGATTCATATCGGCGATGCCAGCTGCAAATGGCTTGCCGCCGCCGCCAAACAGCGCGGCGAGTTCCGCAGCAGTATCGATGGCGTCGGTGGCATCCGTGACAATCCAGATCTCACCGTCCGCGACCACCTGGTTGCCGGTCGCGGTTGAGGCAACCGTACCAGCCGGTGCATCGTCGCCCACGAACGCCGTCAGATTCAGCACGTCTTCAGCGGCGAAATCATTGACCACGTCAGCTCCGTTAGTGGCCGCAGTGGCAGCGAAGACCACGGTGTCACTGCCCGCGCCGAGGGTCAAATCGTCGTCGCCGGCGAGACCGGTGAGGGTGTCATCGCCGTCGCCGCCGCTGATCATGTCGACGCTGGCGGCTGCAGACCCGATGAGCGTGTCATCGCCTTCACCACCGGTGATCGTCGCACCGAGCGGCGCAACTGTGGCGGCGCTCATGGTCAGGTTGCCGGTGAGCGCCGAGGCATTGATGGCGTTGGTGGTCACGGCGGCAGCAAAGGTGAGGTTGTTATCACCGACGACCGTCACGTTGCGGGTGTTGCCCGCAGTGTTCACCGTCACGGCACCGGTGAAGGTGCCCGCGGCGGTGTTCGTGTCGATGGTGACGTTCTCAATCTTGGCGAAGTCGGTGGTGCTCGCCATGGCGTTAGCCCCGGCGAAAGCGAAGGTCACGGCGTCGGTGGTCGCCGTTCCTGATACTTGGATGACCGCAGCACCCGTACTGGTCGAGTTCTCGTTCACGTTGACCGTGGTGCCGGTGGCAACGGTCAGCGTGTTGGCTCCGTCGATGCCCTCGGGCACATTGACGGTCGTAATGGTGCCGAAGAAGGTTGCCGCGATGTTACCCACCATCGCATTGCTGATCGTCAGGGCCTCGATGCCGGTCACATTGGTGAGCGCCGCGGCGGCGGCATCGGCATCGCCGCTCGACAGCGACAGCGTATCTGTGCCTTCGCCACCGGCGACGGTGTCAAGGGTGGCATCGGCGGCAATCGAGAACTGGCCGTCGGCGAAGATCGCGGTGTCATCGCCAGCCCCGAGCGTCAGGGTGGCCGCAGTGTTGCCCACCGTGACCGTATCATCGCCGGAGCCGGTGGTCACCGAGATTGCGGTCGGCGCACCGGTGGTGAGGGTGATAGCCCCGGTCGCAGTCCCGGCGGCCACTCCCTCCACGGTGTTGCCAAGGGCAGCGGTGATGGTCAGATCCGTATCACCAGTGATATTAAGCGTCTCCAGCGCCGCAGCGGTGAGTGCCGCCATGGTGTTGGCGGAACCACTCGAGGTCACACTGATGGTCTCGACACCCGGGATGGTGTACGTGCCGCCGGTGACCACGCTCAGGGCGAGGGTCAGAGCGTCAGCCGTACCCTGAACCGTGGTGGCCTGGAAGCCCAAAGTGACGTTCTGTGCGGTGCTGGTCACATTGACCGCCGGAATCGAGCCCAGGTTGTTGACCGTCTCGGCGCCGGCCGGAGCCAGGAAGTTCAGTGTGGTCAAGCCGGTGGTGTTGGCCGCATTGAGGACCGAGCCGCCGGCGGTGTCAGTGATGCTGATCGTCTCGATATTGGAGAGCGTCGGAGCCGGCCCGGCCAGAGCAGCCGTGAGGCTGATCATCAGAGTATCGGTGCCGTCGCCGCCATCGGCCTTGTCGCTGCCAACCAGCTGGCCGTCGCTTGCGGTGAAGGTGTCGTCGCCGGTCGAGCCAACCAGGTTATCCAGCGGCGAGGCCGTGAAGGCCAGGCTGGTGCTGGTCACGTTCGCGGTCACCGTGGTGCTGGTCACCGTCTGAACCGGTGAACCACTGTCCTGCACGGTCACGGTGAAGGTGTAAGCCCCCACACTACTGAGGGCCGGGAAGGTGACCACGGTGTTCTGAGCGGCGGCGTTCCCCAGCGTGGCGGGCGAACCGCTTGTCTGCAACCAGGAGAAGGTGTACGGCGGAGTACCTTCGGTCGGGGTAGCGGTCAGCGTCGCAGTCGCCGGGTAGGCCAACGAGTCGGGTACCGCGGAGGCGGCCACGGCCAGTGATGCCGGCGTGACGGTCACGACCACGTCATCGGTCGCGGTGACGGCCGGAGTGGCCGAATCGGTCACCGTAATGCGATAGGTGGTTTGGCCCAGGGCGGTGGTCGGCACGGTCGTGCTGGCGGCGGCCGGGGTGTCCGGATCGCCGTTCACGCCGCTGACCTTGGTCCAGGCGTAGGTCAGGGCACCGGTTCCGCCGGTGCCGGTGGCGGTCAGGGTGACCACCGTGGTCCGGGTGACGGTCTGGTCAACGCCGGCGCCGGCCACGAGTGGTGGTATCGACGCGGTCGCGGTCACCGTCGTCGTGGCGGTCCCGCCCGCCGAGTCGGTCACCGTAATGGTGAACGTGTAGGTCCCGGCGGTGGTAATGGCCGCACTCGCCGTGGCCGCCGTGGGATTCGTGATGGTCACATCCGGTGCCACCGTCCAGGCATAGGTGTAAGGCGAGGTGCCGCCGGTCGCGGTGGCCGCCAGGGTCACGGTGTACGAGCCGGCCACGCCGGTCGCCGGGACCGCGGTCGCACTGACCGAGAGAGGCGTAGGAATCGGGAAGAACGGGCAGCCCGACTGCATCAGCACGCCACCCACGCCCAGCATCCCCACCCACGCAACAGCCGCAGGCAATGCCGCAGCGCGGATGAAACGTCTCTGTCTGCTAGTCCTACTCATTCTGTGGCCTCCATAAAAGAGCAACACAAACTGGCGTCTTCGACTCCCGATACCTCGGTCAGACGTGATCGCCCGGGGGCCGCCCCCGGCTGAGCCTCGCGAATCGACCGAGGCCGCTGCATCGCGTCCCTGCGAAGAAGACTATTCCTAAAAAAGAAACACAGAACACGCCGGCTCCGGCCGACATGTCCAACCCGGCAACATGCTCACGATTGCCGCAATTCCCACATCATCATAGGCTTCGCGCCAGAAACGCCCACGGTTCTGCGCCTTGAACCGCCGGTCGGCGCGATGACTTCAAACCTCCAGCCGCTTCCATCCCCATCCTTCGAGGTGGCGCGGCCAGGTTCTCCACAGATCCTTAACCCGCGCCAATCTTACGACTTACCATCCTCTTGTCAAGCGCCCTTTTCGCTATTTTCCGCACGACTGGGCATGGTCGTCCGAGAATACACCTTTGGACATTTATCGCCCGAAAGCCCGTCTCACAATAGAAAAAGCCGCGAAAATCAGCACTTACAGCGCCTGACGAAAACACGTCACCTTCCCCGCCCCGATCGACCTGTGGCTCGGCTGCGTAAGTTGTCCAACACGTTCATGAAGTTAATATAGGAATCATACGGCGACTCGTAAGGGTTGAAGTGCTCGTGCACGGCGCCGTCCGCGAGGTATTTCGTGCACATATAGTAGAAATGGTCTGAGGTCTGAAGCTTACGCCAGTCTTGGAGAATCTTAGGGTCGCCGCAATTCCGGACCTCGCCCTCCATCCGGTACAGCTCGTGCAAGGCGTTCGACTGCATCGCGTTGCCCAGCCATGCGGACAGGTCCCGCTCGCTGTCCGCCCAACTGATCATGTGGGGAACATCGTACTCGCCCGACACCGGGTAAGCCTGAAGCAGATCCGAGGGGGTCATGAAGTCGTTGTCCGGGTTGGCCAGGATCAGGTCCGGCAGTTCGGCGAGGAACTCGAAGATCCCCGACTGGGCCCACTGATGTTCTCCCAGGGTCTCGTAATCCATGAACAGATTGACCGTGTATCCGTTGCCGTTGACCTGGTCCACCCAGCGGGCGAACTTCTCAGCGGTCAACGGGTACTCGTTCCACCCGCGGTTGGAGAACCGGAAGGCAATGTCGTCGCTCAACCGGTAGTTCTTCAGCAGCACGACGATCCGAGGCGCGTTCGGCGGCTTGTAGAGGTAACTCGGCGAGCGATAGCCCAGAATCCGGTCCACGCCTTCGGTGATGATCCCGCGGAAACCCATGCTCTCCACATAGTGAGCCACGTCGTTGTTGTAGATCAGCTCGGTGTTGCGAAAGACCGTGGCCTTGCAGTTGAACAGGCCCTCGATGGCCTCCTGCTGCATCCGGACCTGTTCCGCAAACTCCCGGCGCGAGTAGAGGAAGCTCAACGAATGGTAGTAGGTCTCGGCCAGGAACTCGACGCAGCCGGTGCGGGCAAGTTCGCGGAACGAGTCGATGACCTCCGGGGAGTGCTTCTCCAGCTGCCCGATGGCCGTACCGGTCAGCGAGAAGGCCAGCCGGACCTTGCCGGCGTGCTTGTTGATCAGTTCGAGGAGCAGCCGGTTGGCCGGCAGATACGCCTTCCGGGCCACTTTGTGGCACACCTCGGCGTTCCGGGCCTCGTCGAAGTAGTTCGTCCCGGTGTCGAAAACACTGTATCGCCGCAAGCGATAGGGCTGGTGGACCTGGAAGTAGAAGCACACCGAGGCCATGTCTCACCTGCTGGCGTCACACGGGTTACCGCGAGGCTTCCGCAGACCCAACCACGGTACCCGGACGCCCTCGCCTTGATCCCGTGTTCGCACCGCCCGTTCCCATTCGGAACAGTATACGATCGGGGAGGATGCGTCCATAGTCGGCGGGTCATCGGTTGGCGCTGATCGGCGAGGGTATCGGGCAGGAGGGCGAGGCGGCATCCCGCGCCGGCTGGGCTTGAGCCGGATCTGGGCTGAAGGTCGTGATCGCAGGCGGCGACGACACGGGGGCCAGATGCTCATCGAAGAAGGTCGTCGTTCGGACCGCGTAGTACTCGGGGCAGATCACCACCGACTGGTTGTGCTTGGCCTTGGGCACCACCCAGAGCCACTTCGGTGGCGGAGCGGAATCGTAGAGGAGCTGCGACTGCTCAACCGGGATGTAGCTGTCCCTCTCGCCGTGAATGAACAGGATCGGCAGTCCCGGTCGCATTCGCCGGAGGGCCTTCAGGACCGACGGGAAGTTGCAGTGCAGCTTCCGCCTGCATTCCCGGAAAAGCAGCCAGCGAAGGAACCGCCAGAACTGCGGAGGGTGGTTCTCATAGACGAACCGCACCTTGGCGAAGATGTACGCCCACCGCTTCATGAAGTGTTCCAGCGTGGTGTCCGAGCTGAACGCCCCGTCGGTGATGACGGCCCTGATGGCCGGATTGTGCTGCGCCGCCAGGATGGCCGCCCCGGCACCGCGAGAGATGCCGAACAGACCGATGGCCACCGGGCGCTGCTGCTCCTCCAGCCAGTCCTCGACGAAGGCGATCGCCCCGAGCATGTCGTCCACTTCTCGATCGGTGGGCCATTGGCGCGGCTGGTATCCGGGCTCGCAGCTCGACTCGCCATGGCCGCTGAAGTCAAATGCAAAGATGTCGTATCCCGACTTCAACAGCGGTCGACAGTACCGGGCGCAGCTGTACATGTCGCTGGAGAACTCATGGGCGAAGATGATCATGCCCTTGGGCCGCCCGCCGTGCTGGCCCTGAAGAAACATGCCGCACAGATTCAGGTTGTCGAAGGCCCGGAAGGTCACCGGCTTGCCGTCAATCCGCTCGAAATCGCGCGGGCCCATGGCCAGGGGCGGCGGTGTGTCGCGGATGATGTTGAGCATGATCTTGACGTACTTGCGCAGCACCAGCCAGGCGATGACGATTAGAATGACCACCGTGGCGGCAAAGGAGAACAAGGCCCAGTTGCGGACCATGTACTGCCACCAGCCGCCCAAGACCCAGTCAGCCAGACAAAAGTGAAGGTAGCTTCCTGCCAAGGAACCAGACGCCCTCGTGCCCGCTTTCTCCCAGAATGATCGCGCCAGGCTCCTATTATGACCGCACCGGCTCCGCGTTCAAGTGGGCCCGGTCAGGATGGGACCCCGCGGCCGGGAGCCGGGCGGATCGATCGGTCAGCTACCGACCGGCTCGATCCAGCGGTATGATGCGCGGCGGTCAGGCCGGCTCTTGCCGGGAGGAGCGTCTCATGAGACTGGCGACTTGCAGCGAACCGTGGCGTAATGCGGCGATCGAAGACGTCTTCGCCACCGCGGCCGAGATCGGTTTCGACGGCGTCGAGTTGGCCCCGTTCACCATGGCCGACCATGTGGCCGAGATTGCCCCCAGCCGGCGAAAGCAGATCGTGAAGGCGGCCGCCGACGCCGGGGTCGAAATCGTCGGCCTGCACTGGCTGTTCGTCTCGCCCAAGGGGCTGCACCTGACGACGCCCGATGCGTCCGTTCGCCAGCGGTCCGCGGACTACCTGAAGGCCCTGGTCGACTTCTGCGGAGACGTCGGCGGGAAGGTGATGGTCTTCGGTTCGCCCAAGCAGCGGAGCATTGAGCCGCCGGTGACCTTCGAGGAGGGCTGGAAACGGGCCAAGGACGTCTGGGCTTCGGCCGGCGACACGCTGGCGGCCCGAGGAGTGACCTTGTGCCTCGAAGCCCTGGCTCCGGCCGAGACCAACTTCATCAACACGATCGAACAGGCGGCGCGAATGGCCGACGAGATCGGACACCCCAACATCGACATCATGCTGGACTGCAAGGCCATGTCCTCGATGCCCGAGGGGGTGATCGGCACCATCCGGCGGTTCGGCAGACGGGCCAAGCATTTTCACGCCAACGAGGCGGCAGGCAAGGGCGTGGGAATGCCCATCGGCGAGGGCGAGCCGGCCGGTCTCGACTTCAAGGCGGTCATGAAGACCCTGGTCGAGTCCGGCTTTGATCGCTGGGTCTCGGTGGAGCCGTTCGACTACAAGCCCGATCCGACCACCGTGGCCCGGACCGCGATTCGAACGCTGAGAGAGGCGTTGGCGGCCGCCAGGAAGTGATGCCCGTGGGGGCCAGGTCGACGGCGCAGAGCGGAAACGGAGTGACGCAGGCGTGAGGCCTCATTGCACACAGGAGAGAATCGTGCGTTTGACGACACATGTCCAGCGGATGCGGGAGATGCCCTTGTGGGTAGCTCTGTACCTGATCGCGGCAGCCGGGGCATCTGGCGCCGACAGCGGGCTCGAGGTCCGGTTGAGCGGCGGGGACAAGGGTCTGCCCGCCGGCTTCGTCCACTGCCGGCCGGCCGGAGCGAGCCAGGCCGGGGCGATCTACATGCTCAAGGATGCGGCCGGCCGGGAATGCCCCGGGCAAGTCGATCAGGAGGGGCGGCTGTGGTGGTATGCCTCGGCGATCAAGGCCGGCAAGACCGCCAGTTGGCAGGCCCGGCTCCTGGGTGCGATCAAGGATCGTCCTGACCTGGCCGTCGTCCAGGTCAAGCAGACCAGCGAGGATGGGTACGAAATCACCCTTGACGGCAAGCCGTTCACCACGTTCAACCTGGCCCCGGAAGAAGCCAAGCCCTACCTGTGGCCGGTGATCGGGCCCACCGGCGACCCGGTCACCCGGGCGTATCCGATGAAGGACCAGCCCGGCGAGCGCAAGGACCACATTCATCATCGCTCGATCTGGGCGGCGTGGGGCGAGATCCGCTCCGAAAAGACCGGCAGGATCACGAACTACTGGGCCCAGGCCAAGACGCTGGATCAGCAGGATCGCCAGATCGTCCGCAAGGTGACCGCGGCGGTGAGCGGGCCGGTCTTCGGCCAGATCGTGGCCGAGATCGATTGGACGGCGGCCGGCGGCATCCGGGAGTTCAGCGAGACCCGGACCTACACCTTCTTCAGGGGCGATGACCACACCCGGGTGATCGACGTGCGCAACCTGTTCCACTTCGACGACGGCGACGTGACCTTCGAGGATACCAAGGAAGCCGGTATACTCTCTTTGCGGGTTGCAACCTCTATGGACGAGCAGGCCTTGGAAGGCAAGAAGCCCGGTAAGGGCCACATGACCAACTCCGCAGGCAAAGTCGGAGCCAAAGGATGCTGGGGCCAGCCGGCCGAGTGGTGCGACTACGTCGGACCGGTCAACAACCGGACGGTTGGTATCGCCGTGTTCGACGCCCCGACGAATATGAGGCATCCGCCACGCTGGCACATCCGCGAGTATGGGCTGTACGCGGTCAACCCCTTCGCCCTCAAGGACTTCACCGGCGACAAGGGCAAGAACGGTGCCCAGACCTTCAGGAAAGGCGAGAAGGTGGAGTTCAACTACCGGATCCTCATTCACCAGGGCGACACCCAGGAGGCCCGCGTGGCCGACCAGTACCGGCTCTACAGCGAGCGGCTCAAGACCGTCCAGTGAGGGGCACATCGTGCCGCGTTCCCGACGTCGGCTCTTCCAGCAGCTCTGCAACGACGCCGCCCGATGCCGGGCCTGCCAGCGAATGACCTCCCGGCAAGCGGTGCTGGGGCCGCTCAACGGGACCCTCACGCCCAAGGTCCTTTTCATCGGCGAAGCGCCTGGGCGGCTGGGGGCCGATCGCAGCCGGCAGCCGTTCAGCGGCGATGCCTCCGGCCGCAACTTCGAGACCCTGCTGGCATCCGTGCGGCTGTCCCGCGAAGAGGTGTTCATCACCAACGCGGTGCTCTGCTGCCCAGCCGATGATCAGGGCAACAACCCCCCGACCGCCGCCGAGATCCGCAATTGCCTGCCGTTCCTGCAACGAACCCTCGAGTTGCTCCGCCCGCCAATCGTGGTCACGATCGGTACGGTGGCCATGCGAGCCGTGACCCGACTGGCCAACCGAGCCCTTGGGCCGGCGCCCGGCGCCCGTTTGTCCGACGTGGCCGGCCGAACCATCGAGTGCGGCACGTTCCGGTGGCTCCCCCTGTACCACCCCAGCCCTCGAGTACTCCACACCGTCCGCACCCTGGCTCAACAGCGGGCCGACTTCAAGATCCTGAGCGATCTGGTTGGGTGACCCTCATCCATCGCCGGAGAGGCGGCTCCCGTTTGGCCGGCAGGGCCAACGATCGCCGTCCCCGCACGGGTCTCCGCGGTTTCGGCAGAGCCAGCACGCACTTGGGCTTGTCCCCGGGAGTGGCGCCGTCGGAAGGTGAAATCACGACCGCGTGCCGATCGTCGCGGCGTTGGGCTTGACCACTCGGCCATCCCGGTTCATGCTCAAGGAGCCGAAGCAGTCCAGCACCGGCAGGATCCGGCTTCGAGGTCGCTGTCCCGGAGGATCAAGGCATGGGCCTCCGGTATCTTCAATCCGGACCCCCGGAGCGCCTACCTCCTTGTGAGTTCTGCTTCGGCGTTTTTGTCCCGACCGAGTGGGGACGAAGCCCCAGGCCGCCCCCCTCACCCCAGGGCGGGTATGTCCGCCGGCCAATGTCCCCAGAACCTGAGGAGGTTCCATGAACCCGAGATCACGTTACCTGCCGGCCCTTCCACTGGGTCTGCTCTTCGCGGCCGCCACCCACGGCATGGTCGCTTCGGAGCGGGAGAAAGCCGCCACCCGTTCCTGGGTGGATGCTCACCTGCTCGCAGCAGACGCCGAGCCTCCGTTCACGCTGACCTGCGGCGGCAAGCCCTTCAACGCCATCCGCAGACACTGCGCCCTGAGGCGTGAAGACCGCGCCCTGGCCGACGGACGGACGGAACACACGCTCACCTGGAGCGATCCGGAGACGCATCTGGAGGTACGCTGCGTGGCCATCGCCTGGGCAGACCACGCCGCCGTCGAGTGGATGCTCCATCTGCGGAATGGCGGCAGCGCCCCGAGCCCGATCCTCGAGGCAATACGACCCCTCGACGCCGTCATGATGCCCGCCCCCGCGCCCTGCACGCTGCATTACACCCTCGGCGACAGCAACTCGGCCGACAGCTTCGCCCCCCGCGAGAAGGCCTTCGCGGCCGGGGACACGACTCCCTTCACACTCGCCCCGCAGGGAGGCCGGTCCTCCGATGCCTTCCTGCCGTTCTTCAACCTTGCGGGAACCGAGGGCGGCACGGCCATCGCCGTCGGCTGGTCAGGACAATGGGAGGCCCGGTTCGAACGATCCGCCGACGGCCTCCACGCCCGGGCCGGCCAGCAACTCACCCACCTGTCACTCCAGCCCGGCGAGACCATCCGGACGCCCCGCATCCTGCTGGTCTTCTGGAAAGGCACACAAACGCTCCGCGGCAACAACCTGCTCCGGTCCATCCTGATCGACCACTACCTGCCCCGGCGCGACGGGAAGCCAGTCTGGCCGCCGATTTGCGCAAGCGTGAACTGGACCGCACCCGACGGCACCTACGAAGGACCGCACATCGAGGTCCTGCAGCCGCTGGCCGAGCGCGGCATCGAAGTCCTCTGGTCGGACATGGATCCGCAGCAGTGGTATCCCGGCGGTTTTCCCGAGGGCACCGGTACCTGGGAGGTGGACCCCGCCAAATACCCGCAAGGCCTGAAGCCCATCGGCGATGCGGTGGCGAAAGCGGGCATGCAGTATCTGCTGTGGTTCGAGCCGGAACGCGTCCACCCAGGCACGAAGATCGACCGCGAGCACGGCGAATGGGTCATCAAGCCGCAGGGAGAATGGAGCCAGCTTTTCCGCCTGCACGATCCGCAGGCCCGCCGCTGGATCACCGACCGGGTCGATCGGCACGTCAAGGAGGCCGGCCTGTCCTGGATCCGCTGGGACTTCAATATCGATCCACTCGGTTTCTGGCGGCGGAACGACGCCCCCGATCGGCAAGGCATGACCGAGATCCGCCACGTCGAGGGTCTCTACGCCATGTGGGACGACCTGCGAGCCCGGCGACCCGGCCTCGTCATCGACAACTGCGCCAGCGGCGGACGGCGAATCGACCTGGAGACCTGCATCCGGAGCATCCCGCTGTGGCACAGCGACTCGCAGTGCAGCGGGAAGCCCGATCCGGTGACCGACCAGCTCCAGAACGCCGGTCTGTACCGCTGGATCCCCATGCACGGCTGCGGGAACTTCGCCTACGAACCGACCTACGAGTTCCGCAGTGCCATGACCGCCGGCAACATCCTGGCTCACGGCAACACCCGGGGCCGGCTCGACGCCGCCGACCCCGATACCGCCCCGGCCGTCACTCGTACCGTGGCCATCTACCGGAAGCTCCGACCCTACACCCTCGGCGATTTCTACCCCTTGTTCCCGCACCTCAAGAACCAGGACGTCTGGTTCGGTTACCAGTTCCACCGCGCCGACCAGCAGGCGGGAGTCGCAATCGTCTACCGCCGGGCAGCCTGTCACACGCCCTCCGCCCTGCTTCAGCTCAACGACGTCGACGAATCCGGCCGATATGAAGTGATCTGCGAGGACAAGCCGGAAAGATCCGTCGTCAACGGCAGCGATCTGGTGGCATGGAACGTCAGGATCGAGGATCGCCCGGGCTCGGCCATCCTCTACTATCGCAAGGTGAACCAGTGACCCGCCCACCGGCCCAGCGGCGGAGAACACGGCGAGACGGGGCACAAGGCCACCTGCCTCCATGGTCGTCACGAGGACGCCACCTGCGCCGGCCGGGAGGCAACGGACAGCCGGTCCTGCTATAATGACCGACAGGGTGAGGGTGCCATGTTCGATTCAGCAACCGAGGTCTGTCCCCACGAGCACGTGCTCTTGATCGCTGTCCTGAGCCATTCGCTCGACGAAGCGACCATGACCAAGCTCTCCGTCGACGTCATGACCGCCGCGGGCAAGAGGCCGCAAGTGCCCGTCGTGCTGGATGTCAGCCGGGTGCGCTTCGCCCCAAGCGTCGCCCTCGGACTGCTTGTGCAGCTGAGCCGAGGCCTCAAGCTGGAAGGACGCCGACTCGCCCTGGTCGGCGTTCAGCCACGCCTGCTCGCCACTATTCGCGTCACCCGCCTGGATTCCCAGATGGAAATCTACGACAACGTCAATCAGGTCGTCGGCTCGTCCTGACCGTCCAATTCACACCCTCTCCAGCACGCCCCGGTCCGTTCCCACCTGTCGCTGGGCTCTTCCTCGGCGCCGCGATCCGCCATGCCCAGACCGCCCTCGATGCCCCTATCCCCGGAAGTACAGATACGCCCCCAGGATGGCCGCCAGGATGAGGCCGGAGGTCAGGACATCGTTCCGGTTCCAGCTTGCCCGGGTGCGAGCTCGGTCCTCAGCGGTAGCCGTGCCGAAGGTGAGACTCCTGATCTGGCTTTCGTTCGGGGCCCTGGTCACGTAGCTCACGGCAACCATTACCGCGGCCGAGACGGCCGTGATGATGATGCTGAAGTACTGGAAGTTGATGTTGTTGATGATCCAGAGGAAAGAACCCGGCGTATAGCCATCCTCAAAACCGCTCAGCTTCATCGTCACCGGCGTGTCGACGGCCATGCGAAAGACGCCAAGGGCAAAGCCTACCACCATGGCCGCAAGGCAACCCTGGGCGTTCAGCCGCTTCCAGAACACGCCGAAGAAGAACACGACAAAGATCGGCGGGGCGAGGTAACCCTGCACCGCCTGCAGGTACTCATACAGGCTGTGGGCACCCTGGACCACGGGAATCCACATCAGGGCGATGAGCACCATGACCGCCGTGGCGATACGCCCGGTGCGGACCAACTGGTGCTGCGAGGCCGCCGGTTTCCACTTCGCATAGAGGTCCACAGTGAACAGTGTGGAGCAGGCGTTGAACACGCCGGCCAGCGAGCCCATCAGCGCAGAGAGCAGCCCCGCGACCACCAGTCCGCGTAAGCCCGGCGGCAACAGATACTTCACCATCAGCGGGAACGCGCCCTGGGCATCGAAGTGCTTGGTCAGCTCAGGCACAGTGTTGGCCTTGACCAGGGCATAGCAGATCAGACCGGGGATGATGAACAGGTACACCGGGAAAAGCTTGAGAAACGCCGCGAAGATGCTGCCCCGGCGGGCGATGGTCTCGTTCGGGGCGCCCAGAGCTCGCTGAACGATGTACTGATCCGTGCACCAGTACCACAAACCGATGACCGGGGCACAAATCGCCATGCCCAGCCAGGGGAAGTTGGTGTTGAAGTACCAGGCCTGCTTGACCACTTCGCCGGCCGCGTTCTTCTCCAGCACCGGGGCCCAGGTGCTTTCCACCCCCGGCGGCACCATCGGCTTCCACAGATTGAACATGTCCGAACCGCACAACTCGCGGAGATTGCCCCAGCCACCCAGCTTGACCAGCCCGTAAATGGTCAGAATAGCCGAGCCGGTAATCAGCACAATCACCTGGACCGCGTCGTTGTAGGCCACGGCCCTCATGCCGCCCAGCATGGTGTACAGACCGGTGAGAACGATCACCGCGATCGAGCCGATCCAGAAGCTGTCGATCACCAGCCCGCCGACGTTGATCCGAATCTCGGGCAACAGCGTGGCAAAGACTACGCCGCCGGCGAAGATGCCCACCGCGATCTTGGAGACGATGAAGGTCAGCAGCGACACGACCGACAGCACGTAACGCGAACGGGTACAGAATCGCCGCTCCAGAAACTCCGGCATGGTGAACACCTGCGAGCGGGCATAGAACGGCACAAACACCCAGGCCAGAACCAGCAGACACCAAGCGTGGAGCTCGTAGTGGGCCATGGTCACGCCGTTCTTCGCTCCCGACCCGGCCAGGCCGACAATGTGCTCCGAGCCAATGTTCGAGGCGAAGATCGAGGCCCCAATCACCCACCAGCCGAGGTTGCGGCCGGCCAGGAAATAATCCGCCGCCGTGTCCTTGTTGCGGAGGATGACCCACCAGGCCACGCCCAGCAAAACCGAGAAATACAGACCGATGACGAGCCAATCGATGGGTTGCATTGAACCTACCTCGCTCCGAGCTGACCAACGCACTCACGTGAAGGGCCCTTGGGCCCTCATCGGGCCAAAGCGTATCCGAAAACGGACCTCCAAGTCCACGCCGATCAGGCTTGCCCGCCAGCCGGGACCTCCAGGACCTCCAGACGGTGGCCGCCCCGCCAACCGGCCCCACACCTCGGCGACAGCCGCGCCCTCCGCAGCGAATCCAGAACCGCGGACCTTGAACCCGGGCCGACCTGATGCCGAGTCTGCGATCCACGAATGGCCAGAATACTAAAAAAAGATACCTAAGTAAAGGCTTGAACGAAGCCGGCGGCCCCCCACCCCCGCCTCACCTCCGGCCAATATCCCCAAGGAATCCTTGACTTCGGCTCCCAGGGGCGGTAAATTAATAAGGAACCTTGCTTAAGTAAGGAATACGGTGTGGCCACCACCAGCGATCTTCGGCGCTTGAATCAGAGAAGGCTGCTCAGTGCCCTGCTCGGCCACGGCGTGGCCACGCGGGCCGACCTCGCCCGGGCGGTGGGATTGAGCCAGCCGTCCGTCGGAACCATCGTCGACGAGCTCCTGGCCGCACAGATCCTTGAGATCGCCCCCGACTCGGAGGGACAGGGACGCGGGCTCCGCCCCAGAACAAGCCGTGCGGCCCACGATTCACCCCGAATCGGACGGCCCGGACAACTGGTGCGTCTGGACCGCACCCGGCTGCGATTCCTGGCGGTCGAGCTCGGCGTGAGGCACACCCGGCTGGCACGGCTCCCGGTCGGATGCGAGGATCTCGCCTGGGAAATCGCGGTCCCCACCAGCCGTGCCCAGGACGAGTGGGTCAGGCGACTGGCCCACGCGACCAGAGAATGGGCGGGGCAGCCGATGGAAGCCGTTCTGATCAGCGTGCCCGGGGTGGTGGATGAGAGCCGCGGGAAGGTGCTTCTCTGCCCCAACATGCGCTGGGTTGAAAAGGCCCACTTGCCGGATCTGCTCAGCGCCGTCTGCGACGCGCCGGCGCTGATCGTCCAGGAAATACGGGCCTTGGCCCTCGGCCACCTGGCCGCAAACCCCGCAGGCGGCGATTTCCTCCTCGTCGATATCGGAGACGGTGTCGGCGGGGCAGCCGTCATCGGCGGGCGGCTGTTCGAGAGCCCGCTGCCGCTCAGCGGCGAATTGGGACATGACCCCGTCTGGGGCAACAAACGCCCCTGCGGATGCGGAGCGCTCGGCTGCGTTGAAACCCTGGTCTCACGGCGGGGCTTGCTGGCCAGCTTCGTCGCCGCGAAACGACCGGGGCCGCATACCTGGGCCACTCTCATCCGGCATATCGCCGAACACGGCGTGCCGTCCTGGCTGAAAGACTCCCTCGACGCCCTGGCCATGGCTATCGCCGGCGCACTCAACATACTCGGCCTCCGTCGAGTCGTCGTCACCGGCATCCTGGGCGAACTCCCCGCCCCGGTGATGGCCCACTTGTCGGCGGCCGTCATCGCAGGAGCCATGTGGGCTCGCTTCGGGGAGGTGACCTGCGAAGCGGCATCCCGCCGACGCATGGCCGGACTGGTTTCCGCGGCCATCGATCGGATTCTGCTTCAAAACGTTGATGGGACCGCGGGTCAGCGGTTTCGGCTGGTGAGCGATTCGGCGTAGCCACCACCGAGCCGGAGCGAATAGGGACGCAGTCGGAGTCCTCCCCTGCGTCCCTATTTCATTCTGCATCCGAAGTCGTCGCCCCCTGGGAGGCCGGCAGCCGCCCGCGCGGAGCGATCACCGCAAGGCCGCATCCAGGGCCAGGAGGCAATAGGCGGTCACGAGACACGCGTTGTCCTCCTGCCATCGGTCGGCGGTGTTGATCCAGCTTCCGTCCTCGCCCTGGCGGCGAACGAGCTGCTCGACAAGGTCGGCACGCCAATCGTGCTTCTTGCCGACCGTGTCAACCACCGTGGGCTCGCCCCAGGCGGCCAAGGCCTTGGCGAACATGTGGTAGTAGTAGAACAGGCCCTGGATGGACTTGTCCCCAGACATGTTCGGGTTGGCGTCGAGCGTGTAGTGGCCGCGGATCCACTTCCAGGCGGCCGCCACCCGCGGATCGTCCCGGTTGACCTTGGCGTAGAGCATGCTCTTGAAACCCGCGTAGGTCATCGAACCATAAGAGCGAAGCATCGGCTGGCCGTTGACCATGTCCGTACCCGCCTTGCTTTCACCGCCGTTGGCCGTCGTGTAGATGAAGCCGCCATCGCTGGCCCCGCGGGCGAAGGCTTGGTCGTTGGAGCTGCACATCTGGCAGCGGGTGATGAATCTGAGAGCCCGCCCGTAGGCCGGATCACTCGCCGGCAGCCCACTCGCATGAAGAGCCTCGACCATCATTTGCGTATTGGAGAGATCGGGCCGCCGCTCCCGGCCGTAACCCGCCCCGCCGTAAAACGGGTGACTCACGTCCACGCTCTTGCCCGCCGAGTCCTGCTTGTCCTCCTTCCATTGCAACCCCTTGAGGTAGCTCTGGGCGGCCTTGATGACCGGATCGAGCGAATCGTCCCCCATGCTCGATAGGCACATCAGGGCAATACTCGTGTGGTAGTTGGCATAGGCCTGCTGGGGATCGTAGATGCCCCCGTCAGGCTGGCGATATTTGAGCACGAACCGGACGCCGCGCTTGACGATCTCGTGCTTGGGCCCGAACTCGGAATGGCGCGCCAGGGCCTCGGCCACCAGGGCGGTAATGGCCGGATCGGAGGTCCCGGTGAAGCCCTTCCATCCGCCGTCCTCACCTTGGGCCTTGACCAGAAACCGAAGCGCCTTGCCCACCGCCGGGGCGGCTTTCGCGCGCAGGGCTTTCAGCTCAGAATCGGGCCGCGCGGCGGCAGCCTTCTCTTCCACAGCGACGGCCGGCAATGGGCAAACAAGAGCAAGAACCGTGACCAGGGCTCGAACAAAGGACAGCATGCTCAGGCTCCACTCGCATGGGGCAGTCGTTGGAGCCCGGGCCGTCCGCACACACGTGGACCCAGGACCCTTGAGCCCCAGACCGGCATACAAAACACGAAATGCGGCGGCCATCCTTGCCAATGGACTCAGTGCGCCGCCTTCTGCTCCTCACGGGCCTTCTTGGCCGCTTCAATAATCTGCTGCTGAACGTTGCCCGGTACAACCTCGTAGTGGGAGAGCTCCAACGCATAGCTGCCCTGCCCGCCGGTAATGCTCGACAGCCGGGAGTGGTAGTCGGACATCTCCGAAAGCGGTACGCGGCCGGAAATCACGCTCAGACCGCCGGGCAGCATCTCCTGGCCCTCCGGCCGCCCGCGACGCGATGCCAGGTCGCCCTGGATGTCGCCCACCTTGTCATTGGGCACGGTCACTTCCAGGTGCACGATCGGTTCCAACAGCACCGGCTTGCAGAGCATGAACGCCTTCTTGAAAGACTCACGCCCGGCAATCTGGAAGGCAATGTCCTTGCTGTCCACCGGGTGAGTCTTGCCGTCGGTGAGCCGCACCTTGACGTCGACCACCGGGTAACCGGCGAGCACGCCTTCCTTCATCTGGGCCTGCACGCCCTTGTCGACGCTCGGCCGGAAGGACAGATCGATGGCCCCGCCGAAAATGTCATCGATGAACTCGTAGCCCTTGCCACGCTCGTTCGGCTCCAAGGCGATAACCACTTTGCCGAACTGGCCGGCCCCGCCAGTCTGCTTCTTGTGGGTATAGTCGATATCCTTGACCGAACCGAGAATGGTCTCGCGGTAGGGAATCTTGGGCACCTTGGTGTCCACTTCGAGCTTGAAGTACTGAACCATCCGCGAGAGGATCGAACGCAGGTGCAGGTCCCCGTTTCCGCGAATGACTAGTTCCCCCGTGCCCGGATCGCGCTCGGCAATGAAACAAGGGTCCTCATCGGTAAACCGGGCCAGGGCACCGCTGACCTTGTCGGCGTCACCGCGGCTCTTGGGCTCGATGGCCAGGGAGTACATCGGGTGCGGAAAGCGGGGCATCTCGATCGTGCCGCCCTCGCCGACGTGGAGCACGTCGCCGAGCTTGGCGTCGATCTTGGCGATGGCGATGATGTCGCCGGGAATGCCCTCGGGAATCTCCGGGTGATCGATGCCCTGCAGCTTGTAGAGCTGGCCGGGGCGCTGAGCCTTCCGCTCGCTGCCAACGTGTACGGACGAGTCCGAGCGGATGGTCCCGGCGTGAATGCGGCAGACCGAGTACTTGATGTTGCTCTTCGGGTCGGCGAAGACCTTGAACACATGGCCGACAAACTCGCCGCCAGGCTCGGGTTGGACCGGAGTCTGCTTGTCGCCACTCACCAGAACACGCTGCTTGCCGGTCAAGGGCGATGGGCAGTAGTCGGCCACAAAATCGAGCAGCTCGCGCACGCCGACCTCGCCCTTGGCGTTGGTGAACAGGATGGGCACGAGCGATCCGGAGGCGATGGCCTTGCCCACCACGCCGGTCAGCTTGCTCATGTCGATCTCGCCCTTCTCGAGGTACTCCTCCATCAGCGCCTCGTCAGCCTCGACGATCCGCTCGATCAACGCCGTGTGAGCCCCCCCCACCTCGCCCGTGTCGGTCTTGCCCTCGGTATGGATGAAGCAGTCCACCAGAGCCGAGCCCTTGTTGCTCGGCAGGTTGAATGGCTGGCATTCCTGGCCAAACATCTCCTGCATACCACTGATCAAATCAGCGAGGTCCAGGTTGGCGTCAATCTTGTTGATGACGATGACCCGCCCGAGACCGTAACTCTTGGCTCGCTCCATCATCCGACGGGTATTCACTTCCACACCCGCCGTGGCCGAGACCACGCAAACCGCCGCCTCAACGCCCGCCAGAGCGCCAATCGCCGGTCCGGCAAAATCGGGTGCGCCCGGGGTGTCCACAACGTTGATCTGCTTGCCCTTGACGGCCACATGCAGAAGGGAGGAATCAATGGAGCAGCCGCGGGTCTTCTCCTCGTCCATGTAGTCCAGGTGGCTGGATTTGGCGTTCACGTCGCCGAGGCGGTTGGTAACTCCGGTCACATGGAGGATGGCGTCACCGAGTGACGTTTTCCCGGCTGATTGATGTCCCACAAGGGCGATATTCCGGATGTCCGCGGTACTGTAGCTAGCCATGCATTCCTCCACAATTGACGTTCTGATCCGATCAAGATGGCCTCTGAGGCCGGTATCGCCGCCGGGGCGCGGCTGCCACCTCGCGTCGGCTGCTGAATCCTGTTATTGTATTGAGTTTCGCAGAACCCACAAGGCTGGAGGTTGCCCCCGTCAGACGTCGAGGCCCCATGCATCTTCACGACTTGCCAGTGTCTCTTGTCGCCTTGACCGTGCTCCTGGTAGCCCCGGGCTGCGCGCCCCCGCCGCCACCCCATTTCCGCGTACTCATGGTGACCCACAGCGGTCCCGACGGGGCACGCCCGGAGCCCTGGCCTTGGCAGGAATGGCGCAGCCTGAAGACGCCCGCCCGGACGCGACTCCTGAACACCCCGGCATTCCGGCTGGCCGACCAGCTGATGGACCGTGGCGACATGGTCATCGACATCGCCGCACACCCCCAGAACCTCAAGCCCGATAAGATCGACGGCTACAATGCCGTACTCGTAGACCTCCGGCCAGGACCCGCCACGTGGCCAAGCGGACCGCGGGTCTTGACCCGCGCAGTCCACCGCGGGGCCGGCCTGGTCGCCCTGGGCGACTCATCCGCCGCGTTCGAAAACGACCCCGACTGGCACGCGCTAATCGGAGCGGCGACCAGCCCGCCCAGTCAGGCCGGACCGGCTCCGCTGGCTGTGCTCGACCCCAGACACCCGACAACGCTCAACCTCGGCACCTGCTGGGATGTGGCGGAACCGCTCCGCACCGTACCCGCTCTCACGCCCGACGCTCGGATCCTGATCCGCACCGCGAGGGCATTGACCGGCCGGCAAGCCTTCGAACCCGTGGCCTGGACGCGACAGATCGGCCGAGGACGAGTGTTCGTGCTCACCTTCGGCCATGAACCCCTAGTCCGTGACCGCCTGGATTTCGTGACCGTGACGCACAATGCGATTCGATGGACGGGACGGCTGGTCGAGGAACGATGCAATCAGTTGACCCTCGGTGAGCGCAAAGCAGGTTTCACCCTCCTGTTCGATGCTGACCGTCCGAGGAGCGCCGGTCGCGGCTGGTCCCTGAGCAGCGGCGAACTCGTGGGCCGACTCCATGAAACCAGTGAAGAATCGCTCCTGGTGGGCTTCACCTCGGCCAGTCCTTCCGAACTACGGTTCGAGTTCATGCCGGTCAAGGGGAGGGCATCGCTCCGCCTCGGCCATCGCACCGGAGCAACGACCACCGCCGTCACCAGCCTGCCCCTCAACCACGACTTGCCGGCCGAAGCGGGCAAAACGCTGTGGCCCGACGGCTGGCACGCGGCCCAGGTGCGCGTGGGTGACAAGACGACACGCCTGTGGATCGATGGGCTGCCTGCTGGCCGGCTGCCCGTCGGCTCGAAGGACCTTGCCGGACCGGCATCGCTCAGCTGGTCGCTCTCCGGGGGCCCCGGATCGGAATTGCGCCTTCGCCATGTCAGGTGCCGGGAGGCGATGGAGTCCCGTCCAGAGACGATGAGTACCAGTTGCGCGTTCCGGAAATTCTGACCACATTTTTCCGGATATTCTGACCACCTTGTCGCCCTCGGACTCGCGGCGGTTGCCGCGAGGGATTTATCGCCTTGGTGCCAATCCCGAAGGTGAGGGGAAGAAC
>JAKLEZ010000012.1 GCA_022711465.1 Planctomycetota bacterium
CGAACGCCTCGTAGTCCCCGTTGTCCTGGAACAGTTCCTGCTCGCCGGACACCCGGTTCATGACATGATACGCGATCCCGCCCAATGCCGTTCGTGGTCGCCTGGCCATGGAACCGCTCTACCACCGCCTCCAAACCAAATCAATGGCTTCTGACCCTTTTTCAGTTACACGAGATCAGTCGGCCCAGCGCGTCCACGGCTACTCCCGGAGATTGCAGTACTTACGGACGTTCTTACCTGAGAATCGCCGCTGCCGGCCGCAACCGCGAGCCCCGCAGCCTGGAGACGAAGCACTCGGCAAAATCGCCCCCAACCTGTTGCACTCTCAGAACGGGCGGGTAGAATGGAGTCAGCGAGCTTGAGTGACGCCGCCGACGTGCCAATGCCTTGGGATGTCGCGATTGATGGGGCAGGGGCGGGAGCGAACCGCGTTCACCCGCGGTGTTCGTGGCAGGGGTGAACATTTCGCACCAAGAACGCGGCGATTGGCAGGATGTGGTCTCATCGCCCGGCGGAATTGGCCGCTCGTGGCACGCACATATTCTGAGATGGAGGAGAGAGTATGAAACGTTCTGCATTTGCGGTTCTCACCGTGCTGCTCATTGGGCTGATGCCTGTTGCGGCCAACGCAGGGTCGTCGGTGGTCAGCGTCAACTTCACCGGGGGCAATCCGGGCCACGCCCTGGCCGCCACCGACTTGGCCGGCAACCCAGACGTTGCGGGCAGCTACACAGGCAATTGGAACAACGCCATGGGCTCCTCGGCCACGGATCTGGCCCTGGTGGATAGCGCCAATGCCGCCACCAGTCTGCGGCTGAGCTACTCGACGGACCTGGGCACATGGACGCTGCCCAGCACCACCGGGGGGACGAACCTATCCGGCGGGGCCAACCCGCAGATGATGCTCGGTTATCTGGATGCGGCCGACGCCGGCCGAGTGACGATCACCGGCCTGGCCGGTTACTTCAAGTCCTTCCAGGTGGCCCTGTTCTTCGACGGCGACAACGGGGGCAACTGGCGCGTCGCTCAGTATACCATCGTCGACAACGCCACCAGCACGCAGCTCTTCCAGGCCTCCGGCGAAGACAGCGAAGGCGTGAACTTCAACGCCGGCGGTGGCGATAGCGGAAACGAGAACCCCAACGGCCTCTTCCAGATCCCCGTGTCCGACGGGGAGGGCAATCTGATGTGGCCGGCCAGCCCGAACAACGGCGAGGGCAACTTCCTGCTGTCGGGCGTTTTGTCCGCCGACGGTATCACCATCCAGATGGCGGGGACCGCCGGCGATATCCACCGCGCGCCGATCAACGGTTTCCAGATCATCGGCGAGGTGGTTCCCGAACCGGCATCGCTGGCGATTTTGGGTCTGGGCCTCTGCGGGCTGCTGGCCCGGCGCAAGAGAGCCTGATCGCTCGAGAGCATTGAGTGAGAACCAGTAATTGGCGGTGGCCGCATTCTGATGCCGGCCGCCGCCGCTTTGACGTGGAACGGGACGGGAAAACGGGTCCTCTTATTGGTTAGAAAACAGGACTCGAAACGGGGACGCGGCGAGTGAAGTACCGATCTACGTACGCGTTTCGATTCCCCAGTACCCCCACGTGACGCCAAGAGCCAGCGCCAAACGAAGCCAATTGAGCGGTCGGCAGTCAGCAATCAGCGATCGGCGGTCAGCCAGAGCGGTGGGTGCCAAGCCGGTCGGAGGCGGGGCCTCGGCGAGTCGGGTGGGGAGGGCTATCAGGATTTCAAAGAGCTAGGAGGCGGATCGCAGGAATCATCCTCCGTACTTATATCACCTGTCCCGTCCCGGACAGGGAAGGAGTGCTGAGTGCCCTGCCGCGCCGAAGCCGCAACGGAAGTTCCCAATAAACGGACCTGTCCCGTTTTACCGGCCGGGGAAGGGATGTGTCGTCGGACCGCTTCGATCAGAGCCTCGCGGTCGATCGGTTTGGTGGCAAAGTCGTTGCAGCCGGCGTCCATGCACCGTTTGCGGTCCTGTTTCATCACGTTGGCGGTCAGGGCGATGATCGGCCGGGTATAGCCTCTCTGACGGAGTTCACGGGTCGCCTCGCAGCCGTCCATCTCGGGCATCTGCATATCCATGAGGATGGCGTCATAGGACGCGCCGGCGGCCATGGCCTGCAGGGCCATCTGGCAGGCGATGCGTCCGTTCTCGGCGACGTCCACGGACATTCCTGCTTTGTGGAGAACGACCGAGATCAGCTTCTGGTTGTCGCAGCCGTCCTCAGCCAGGAGGACCTTCGCCCGCACCGGGGCGGTCTGGCTGGGGGCGGGCATGGCCGCCTTCACGGGCGGTACGATGCCTTCGATGGACTGGAGCATATGAGCCCCGGCCAGCGAGCCGGGATTGATGTCCAGGATAAAAGTGCTTCCCTGTCCCTCCGCGCTCTCGGCCTCGAGGCTGCCGCCGAGCGCCTCAGCGAGTCGCTTGGAAATGGTCAGCCCCAGACCCGTGCCGCCGAACCGCCGGGTGGTCGAGACGTCCGCCTGGGTGAAGGGGCGGAACAGGCGGCCCAGCTGCGCGGGAGTCATGCCGATTCCGGTGTCGGTGACGCGGATGCGCACCCGGACGTCCGGGCTGTCGACGCCCTCCAGGCCGACTCCGATCCGAACGCTGCCCTGGTCGGTGAACTTGATCGCGTTGCCCACCAAATTGACCAGGATCTGACGGAGCCGAACGGGATCCGACCGAATGCACTCCGGAATCGGCGTATCGCAGTTGACCCTCAGGCTCAGGCCTTTTTCCTCGGCCCGCATGCGCATGAGGTTGACCACCTCCTGAATGGCCCCGGGCAGCGAGCAGAGCACGCATTCGATGGTCATCTTGCCCGCCTCGATTTTCGAGAGGTCCAGGATGTCATTGATCAGGCTCAGCAGGTGTTCGCCGTTACGCCGGATCGTTGACAGATAGTCGATCCGCTCGCCTTCGTTCGCGAGCGGCTCCGCGAGCAGCTCGGTGTAGCCGAGAATGGCGGTCAGCGGGGTACGGATCTCGTGGCTCATGTTGGCCAGGAAGGCACTCTTGGCGGAGTTGGCGTTCTCGACCGCTTTCATGGCCTGCTGGAGTTCGGAGTTGTAGATCTCCAACTGTTCCTGTTGAGCCCGAAGTTGCTCCTTCTGGGCCTCCAGCTCATAGTTGGCCGCCTTGAGGGCCGAGGTCCTGGCCTTCATCTCCGCCTCGACTCTCTTCCTCTCGGTGATGTCGCGCACGGTGGCGAAGTCGAACTCCTGGCCGTTGAATTCGACGTGATCGGCGGAGATCTCGACCGGGATGACCCGACCGTCCTTGCGCTGATGGTGTCCTTCGTACAGGAGGGAGCCTTGTCTCCTGAGCTTCTGCCAGAGCTTGAGCCACTCTCCGCCCACGTAGACCGGGTTGATGTCCCAGATGCAGAAAGACAGGAGCTCCGCGCGCGAGTAGCCCAGCGATCGACAGGCTGCCTCGTTGGCATAGACCATCCGGCCCTCCGGGCTGATCCAATAAACTGCCTCTGACGCCCGGTCTATCGAAGTCTGAGTCAGCAGAAGGCTGTCCTCGGCCGTGCGGCGGCGGGCCTCCGAGCGGGCGGCTTTGGCCCGCAATACGAAGGTTCCCACGCCGGCCGCGATACTCACCAGCAACGACGGCAGGAGCCCGCACATCATGGTCCGCGACATGGAGGTCAGCTCGCGGGTGTACCGCTCCACGCCGTAGTCCATGCCGAGGATGCCGACCACCCGGCCGGCGGAGTCGCGGATGGGCGCGTAGCTGCTGATCGCCGTTCCCCACCGGTCGACGGTTGGCTCCTTGTTGCAGGTGGCTCTTCCTCCGTGCATCGCGGTCATCATTTCCGTATCCGGGCTCTCATAGGGGTCGCCGATCAGTGAATGGTCTTCCACACCGTCATGATCGGCGTCACCTGGCGGTGAACCATCCAGGACGAACCGCCATTGTCCGTCGGTGACCCTGAGGGTGTAGACGAATCGAAGCTCCTCGATGCTCCGGAGTGCTTTCCGCAGGGACGCGACCGCACGCTCGTACTCAGCTGTGGCCTCCTGTCGGGGATCGGAGAAGGTGCCGTGCAGGTCGCCGTCGATGGTTGAGGCCACGACTTCGGCCTGCCGCATCAGGCCGTTCCGCATGCCCGCGGTGTAAGTGTCCACGGCCCGGGCGTAGAGTCCGAGAATGCTCATCGCCACGGTGAGAAGGAGCATAGCCCCGACGATGATGCCGTCGCGCAGCGGCCGAATGGCCGGTTTGACGACCGGAAGCGTGGGAATGGGTGGCTGCGTCGTCATGCGGGTCTCTGGCGGTGAAATCGGCTGGGTGGCGGGCCGGCGTGAATGTTGTCTGCCGGCCGCAAGAAGATATACTGGAGGGGGTCGGCGGAATGTCCGAGAACACGGCCGGCAGGGAGTGGTTCATGGCCAAGGCCCATGTCGATCCCGCGGAGTTGAGGCGGTTTGCCCTGGACCTGAACCGGTTCAACAACGAGTTGCAGACCCTCATGGGGGGTCTCAACGCCCGCCTTCACGGCCTGGAGGGGAGCTGGCGGGACCAGGAGCATCGGAAGTTCTTCGACGCTTTTGACCAGACCATGAAGGTCTTGGCCGGCTTTCTCGAAGCCTCCCAGCAACATGTGTCCTTCCTTGGCAAGAAGGCCTCCCTGATCGAGGAGTACCTCAAGCAGCGATAGCCTATGAGTTCCGCCCGGGTTCAGTCGATCGACGCCCTCAAGGATTTCCGAGTCATGCTCTGCAAGTTCTCGGAGACGGCCAAGTCGGTCCTTGGCGACGTCGAGTCCGAGCTCGGCAAGGTGCTCAATTGGCTGGAGACGGAGCAGCCGGCGTATTGGCAAGGCCAGATTCGCCATCGGACCGAGTCCGTGGCCAAGGCCAAGCAGGCCGTGCTGATCAAGAAACTCACCCGGAACGTGGATGGCGGCCAGGGGTCGGCCATCGAGGAGGAGAAGGCCCTGAAGGTCGCCCTGGCCCGGTTGGAGGAGGCCAACCTCAAGCTGGGCTTCGTGCAGCGTTACTGCCGCGAGCTTCAGAAGGAGATCCTGCTCTACAAGGGGCAGGTGCAGCGGTTCTCCACCATGATCGGCACCGAAATCCCGCGGGCCCTCAATCGGCTTGACTGGCTCGCCGCGACGCTCGATGCCTACCTGGCGGTGGCGCCGGCCGCTGGCGGCACGGAGATCGATCTGACCGGTTCGGTGGTCGTTCCTCCTGATGAGGTCTCGGGCGGAATGGCCCGTCCGGAACCCGCTCCCGGGCCCGAACCGATCGTTCCGCCCGGGCCTGCGGCGGAGGGAGCGCCGGAAGGCGGCGAACCTGAACCGAGAAGCGGCGGCCAAGTTCCGGAGACTTGACCATCGCGTCGGGATTCTGTCGATGGGAGCGACGCGCGATCGGCACGTTGCTGACCGCGGGGCGTCCACCGGCATGGGAGGATTCGTGGTATGGGTCTGTACGAAGGCGGCGGCCAGCTCGCCAAAGCCATGAAAGAACTCATGCGCCATTGGGCGGAAACGCGGAGTTCCTGGGATGATGCCGCGGCCAAGGACTTCGAGGAACGCTACATGGTCCCGCTGCAGATGGAGATGCGCAGCGTTGTCGGAGCCATGTCCCAGATATCTACGCTGATCGAGCGTATTCGCCGGGATTGCAGGTGAGGATTTGATGCCGGAGCCCACCAAGACAATCGGGAATGGTCGGAGTCCAGCGTCGGAGGACGCGGTCGGTACTCTCCAGGATCTGCAGCGCGCCGCCTTGCGCGACCTGGTAGCCCTTTCCTCCGAATGTGCCGCCCGGGAGACCACGATCGAGGAGGGCCGACGCCAGGCCCTCCAAGCGTGCGAGACCGAGTCAACGGCGGCCCGGGCGGAGATTGAGCGCCGCCGCGAGGAGTTCCACAGAGATCTGGAGCGGAAGCACGAGGACTGGCTGGCTCGAATCACCTCCCAGCATGCCGCGGACCTGAAGACCCTGGCGACCTCGGAGAAGACCTCGCTGCAGCAGATCGAGCTCGAGCACAGCACAACCCTCAAGGAGGTCAAGCAGAAGTACACCCAGGCCGCCTGGCTGGCTGAGACGGTTCTCGAGGCAACGCAGAACCAGCTGAAAGCCGAGGCCAAGGAGGCGGAGTCGGACCTGGCGACGCGCCGCCGCCGAATCGCGGCGTTGGAGCAGCAGGGAGCCGCCTGGGCCCACATGTACAGCCAGGAATGGCCCGAGAGCGTGGTCGTGACCGGGCCAGGGGGAGAGGACGAGGAGAATCAAGCCAGCGGCCCGAAGCCGGACAATCCGGAGGGTGGCGGGTCGCCGGAGGCCGGCCGTACGGCCGCCTCGTTCGAGGATCTCCATCAGGCCGCGGTCGAGAAGATGGAGGAGCTGGGCTCGCTTCGTCTGCCGCGTTTCATGGTCGGCGTGGTGCCCTTCCTCATCGGCCTGATTTTGTGTGTGGCAGCCGCTGGGCTGGCTCAGCTGATCAGCGGCGAGAAGTCTGCCCAGTGGCATTACATGGGCATGGCCGCCGGAGCCGCGCTGGTCATCTCGGTGGTGGCGACGATCGTTCTCCGCTCGAAGGCGTTGGCCGAGGTTCGCACGGTATTGGCTGAGGCTCGAGAGGTTGTGGATGCCGCCGCCCTGAGCGTTGAATCCGAGTATCGGCTGGGCGTGGCCGACCGCGAGAAGCGAAAGAGCGACGCGACTCAGAAGCGTGACCGGGAGGTCCACGAGGCCAAGGCTCGTTTTGCCCCGTTGATCAACCATGCCGCCCACAACTACGAGGCCGCCTTGAAGGTTGTGGAGGATGAACGCGGTCGCCTGCAACCTCGCATTGAGGAGCGGCGCCAGCAGAGCCAGGCCGAGGTGGCGGAGTGGTGGCGCAACAGTCAGGAGGAGCTTCGACAGGGATATGAGAACGAGGTGGAGGCGGCCCGCAAGAGCCGCGAAGCCCGAATCGCAGGGGTCGAAGCCGGATACGCCGCGGACCGCGCCGAACTGACCCGTTCGTGGGAGGAGGGCCTGGCCCGCATCCAGGCTCCGATGGACGAGCAGAGCACTGCCGGGGGCCGCAAGTTCCCGCCTTGGAGCGACACGACGTGGAACGACTGGCTCCCCCCTCGTCACTTCGCCTCCGTGATTCGCTTCGGGGAGCTGGGCGTCGACCTGAAGCAGATCACCGAGGACCTGCCACGGCAACTCGCCCTGCCGGAGAGTTTCTCGGTACCCGCGATGCTCGCCTTTCCCAACCAGGCGTCGCTCCTGATCCACTCCGGCCAGAAGGGCCACGACCAGGCGGTTCAGACCCTCCAGAACGTCATGCTCCGCCTGCTGACCTCGCTGCCGCCCGGCCGCGTGCGTTTCACGATCATCGATCCGGTCGGCCTGGGCCAGAACTTCGCCGGCTTCATGCACCTGGCCGATCACGACGAGGCCTTGGTCGCCAGCCGCATCTGGACCAACGCCGACCACATCGAGGCCCGGCTGGCCGATCTCACCGAGCATATGGAAACGGTGATTCAGAAGTATCTGCGCAACGAGTTCGAGACGATCGATGACTACAACCGGCAGGCGGGTGAACTGGCCGAGCCGTACCGCTTCCTCGTCGTCGCGGATTTCCCGACCAACTTCAGCGATGTGGCCGTTCAGCGGCTCAACAGCATCGCTGCGACCGGGGCCCGTTGCGGCGTCTACACGCTGGTCGCTCGCGACACCCGGCAGTCGCTGCCCGCCGGCACGCACCTGGACGAGCTCAAGAGCCACAGCGTCAATCTCGTTTTCGAGGATGGCCGGTTCGTCTGGGACGACAAGGTGTTTCGCCGGTTCCCGCTCCGGTTGGACACCCCGCCCTCCGAGGACTTCCTCACGCGTGTTCTTCACGTGGTCGGGCGGTATGCCAAGGAATTCAAGCGGGTGGAGGTGCCGTTCGAAGCCATCACTCCCGCTCCAGGCGAGCTCTGGAGCCGACACAGCGCCGGCGATCTGTGCGTGCCCATCGGCCGCATGGGTGCGACCCGTCTGCAGAGCCTGCGGCTTGGCCGGGGCGTGGCTCAGCACACCCTGATCGCTGGGAAGACCGGCTCGGGCAAATCCACCTTGCTGCACGTGCTGATCACCAACCTGGCGTTGTGGTACAGCCCCGACGAGGTCGAGTTCTACCTGGTCGACTTCAAGAAGGGCGTCGAGTTCAAGGCCTACGCAACCAGCGAGCTACCTCATGCCCGCGCGATTGCGGTCGAGAGCGACCGCGAGTTCGGTCTCAGTGTCCTTCAGCGTGTCGATGCCGAGCTGACCCGGCGGGGCACGCTGTACCGCAACCTTGGCGTGCAGGACATCGCGGCCTATCGCGAGGCGTCGAGGCAACCCATGCCCCGCGTGCTCCTGATCATCGACGAGTTCCAGGAGTTCTTCTCCGAGGACGACAAACTCGCCCAGGACGCCAGCCTGCTGCTGGACCGGCTGGTGCGCCAGGGTCGTGCCTTCGGCATTCACGTGCTGCTCGGCTCGCAGACCATCGGCGGCACTTCCGGCTTGGCTCGCAGCACCATCGGCCAAATGGCGGTCCGTATCGCTCTGCAGACCACCGAAACGGATTCGCAGATCATCCTCGGTGACGGCAACACGGCCGCACGCTTGCTCTCCCGGCCGGGCGAGGCAGTCTACAACGACGCCGGCGGCCTGGTTGAGGGCAACAGCCCGTTCCAGGTCGCGTGGCTGCCCGACGAACGACGCGACCAGCAGCTGGCCCGGGTTCGCGAACAAGCGACCAAGCGAGGCGTTCGCACCGAGCCGGCCGTCGTGTTCGAGGGCAACGTGCCCGCGGACATCGCCAGGAACGATGCACTGGCCAAGGTCTTATGGCACCGTTGTCCCGCCGGTGAGAATACGGGCCAGACGCCGGTGCCACATCAGCCGCAGGTCGCCGGCCCGCCGCGCGTTTGGCTGGGCGATCCGGTGGCCATCAAGGAGCCTACCACTGTCGCCCTGCGGCGTCAGAGCGGGGCCAACCTGATCATCGTCGGCCAGCAGGAGGAAGCCGCCATGGCCATGATGGTCGCCGGGCTCTTGTCTCTGGCCGCGATCCACCCCAAGGACCGAGCGGGTTTCTGGCTGCTCGATGGTAGTCCGGCCGATTCACCGCTGGCTGGTGTGCTGCCGCGGATTCCCGAATTGCTTCCCCACACCGTCCGACTGATCGAGTACCGGGCCGTTCCGGAAGCCATGGCCGAGCTGGCCGCCGAGTACCAGCATCGCCAGGGCGGCGACGACCCCAACCCCCCGGCCGTCTATGTCTTCGTCTACGGCCTGCAGCGCTACCGCGTTCTCCGCCGCCAAGAAGACAGCTTCAGCTTCTCGATGAGCGGCGAGGAGAAGAAGCCACAGCCGGACAAGCAATTCGCCGACCTGCTCCGCGAGGGCCCGGCGCTCGGGATGCACGTGCTTGCCTGGTGCGACACGCTGGCGGCCGTCGAGCGGACCCTGGACCGCAACAGCATGCGCGAGTTCGACCATCGCGTCCTGTTCCAGATGAGCGCTGCGGACTCCAGCAACCTCATTGACTCACCGCTGGCCAACAAGCTGGGCCCCAACCGGGCCCTGTACTTCAGCGAGGAGCAGGGGGTGCTCGAGAAGTTCCGCCCGTACGCGCTGCCCAACGCCGAGTGGCTGGCGAAGGTCTCCGAGCGTCTCAAGACGGTCGGCTGAGGCACGCCGCGGTTCATGGTTTTCGGTGGTCGGTGGGATAGCCTGCCCGTGGCTCGGCAAAAGGGCTGCGGGTACAGTGTGGGAAGCCGCTTTCACCCGTTGCTTCGGCCTGCCCAGGTTTCAGGGTGGCGGCTTGCCCGCAGGTCCCGCGCGACGAAAGGACGCAACATGCTCAGGCGTTTGTTGCTCGGTATTGTCCTGGTGACCGCAGCCTCAACCGCTTGGGGGCAGACACGCCCTGCGCGGAACGCTCTCCCCTGGCACCTGCCTGCCATCACCGACCCAGCCATGCGCAGCCGCGGTGAGCGCATCTACCGGGCGACCGAGCGCCTGGCCCATCATCTCCTGCTGGAGGTCAAGCCCTGGAAGGAGGATGCTCGCCTCATGCTCCTCACCGAGAGCAAGAGTGCCGAGGCGTTCATCCGGCCGAACACAGGCATGGTGGCCGGTCTGGCGTTCCTCTACCGTTTCGGCCCGTACGATGAGAAGACCGTCGGCATGTCCCGGCCGGAACTGCTGGCCACGCGGATCGTGTCCATGATCCGGTATCTCACCGAAACCCACGTGACCGGCTCGCGTCCGACCGGCGATGGCCGCAAGTGGGGCGATCACTGGCAATCGGCCCACTGGACCGACATGCTCGCCCTGGCCGCCTGGTGGGTGGGGGATGATCTTCCGACCGATCTCGCGGCAGCCGTCCGGCGGGTGGTGGCTCATGAGGCCGAGCGCTTCCCGGATGCCACGCCTCCTCACCAAATCCGGGCCGACACCAAGGCGGAAGAGAACGCATGGAACAGCACGGTGCTCTCGGCGGCTGTCCTGCTGATGCCGGACGATCCTCGGCGAGAACGATGGGAGTCGGCATTCCAGAAGTGGGCGTTCTCATCGTTCCTGCGGCCGGGGGACGAGCATGCGGACGCTGTCGTGGACGGCAAGTCGGTGGCCGCGCAGTTCACCGGAGCCAACATCTACGACGATTTCACGCTTGAGAACCACCGTATCGTTCACCCCGACTACATGACCGCGTTCAGTCTGACGCTCGGGTGTTCAATGGACTACGCCATGACTGGCCGTCGCCCGCCGGAGGCCCTACGGTACAACGTGGCCGGCATCTACGAGAACCTCAAGTGGTTCAGCCTGCCGGATGGCGGCTTTGTTTACCCGTCGGGCCAGGACTGGTCGATCTATCGCCAAGTGGATTGGCTTTATGGCAACGTGCTCGTGGGAGTGTTCGTTCGCGATCCCGAAGCCTGGGCGATGGCCGACCGCGGCCTCGATGTGTTGGAGCGAATGCAGGCCCGATCTCCGAGCGGGGCGGTCTATCTGCCGGAGGAGAACTTCTTCCTTTCTGGTCAGACCGACAAGCTCAACCACTTCGCTCGGGCATGGCTGTCGCTCCATTTCGCGGAACCGGTCGCACCGGCGGAGCCGCAGCGGTGGGGCGTACGGCGGTTCGATTCGGCCGGGATGATCCTGAACAGGACACGCTCGGCGGTACACGCGGTCAGTTGGGGCACCAGAGTCATGGCCCAATGCGTTCCGCTCCAGACCGATCGCCTGATCTCACCGCACGATCGGAGCGGAGTGGGCTCCATCCGGCTCAAGGGTGCGGACTCGGCGTTGCCCGTTTCGTTGAGCGATGTCCGTGTGACCAACAGCAAGGACGCTTTTGCAGTCGAACTCGTTGTGGATCACGGCAAGCCGGGGAAGGCACCGATCCAGGCTCACCTGCAATTCAGGTCTGCGTCCGAAGGCACGTGGACGATGAGTGAGAAGCTCGTCGCGGCCACGGACTGCACGACGGCCGAGATCGCCACCGGCCAGATCGGGATTCTCAACGACAGGCGGTGGATCGACCAGCGGGGCGAACGCAGGGTGACCCTCGGAGATCAGTCCCGCACGGTTGCGGCGTGTTCAGGGGAGTTGCTGTGCGGCGATGGTATCCGGCACATCGACATTGACTCTGTGCTGCGCATCACCATGGACAAGCCGGCGGACGTTCGTTATGCGGCTGCCTCCTATCCGGAACAATCGCGGACCACCGATCGGCTTTGCCTCAACGTTTTCGAGGGCGAGCATTCATGGCAAGCCGGGCAGACGATCTCGCGGTTCGAGGCGACCGTGCGCTGCGAGCCAAGGTGACGACGGAGGTCGCGTTCGCCCGGCTCGAGCGATGGAGGGGGCCGGGAAGAAGGCTTCAGCCCGACGAGAGCCCGCCGATCAAGGGCCGATTCTCCATCCGGCTCAGCCCGTAGACAGGCAGCTCGGCCAATGCGATAATGCTCTGGCCGTCGAGACGCATTCGCACGGCCTCAAGGTGGTTTTTGGGCTCGCAAGGAGTATGACCATGAAGGATACCTCCGGATCACAGCACATCGCAGGCCAGTGGACGCGCAGGCACATCCTGGGTACCACGGCGGCAGGGGCAGCGGCCTGGGCGCTGCCATCACAGGCCTTTGGGGCCGCCAAGCCAAAGGAGATCCCGATTGGCGTCCAGCTCTACTCGATGCGCGGAGATTGCGACAAGGACATCGACGCCGTCCTGCAGCGCGTGGCGAAGATGGGTTTCGCCGGAGTCGAGTTCTACGGCAACAGCTACTTCAAGTACAACAAGAAGGCCAAGGAGCTGCGCAAACGGTTGGACGACCTGAATCTCAAGTCCGAGGGCATCCACGCGGCCACGTCGGCCCTGAAGGGCGACGAACTGAAAAGCACCATCGAGGTCGGCAAGATCCTCGGTTCCAGGTTCATCATTGTGCCCGGCGACGGCGACATCACCCATCCGGAGAAGAGCAAGGCCTTGGCCGAGGTGTTCAACAAGGCGGCCGAGGTGCTCAAGCCGCACGGTTTGTTCTGCGGCTTCCATAACCACACCAGCGAGTTTAAGAAAGAGGGCGACAAGACCTACTGGGACCTGTTCGCCGAGCGAACCAGCAAGGATGTCGTGCTTCAGCAGGACGTCGGCCACACGGCGGCGGCCGGGGTGGACCCGGTGGCCCTGTTCAGGAAGTACCCGGGCCGTTCGGGCTCCACCCATTTCGCCCCCCACGCCGACAGGAAGCAGGCCGGCAAGAAGGCCATCATCGGGCAGGATTCGATCGACTGGAAAGCCTGCATCACTGCCTGCCGTGAAGTCGGCGCGACCGAGTGGTTTGTCATCGAGCAGGAGTCCTACCCCGACGGCAGATCGCCCATGGAATGCACCGAGATGTCCCTCGCCGGACTGAAGAAGATCCTGGCCGACATGGCGAAGTAGAGGGTCCCAGGCCAAAGCCGCCAGGCCCCCGCCCACCGCAACCGGAGCCCGATCTCCGAGATACCGATCTCACAAGACACGGCCTGCACATTTCGGCGAGCCGGTAACGGGTCACTTGCCGCTCGGATCGTGAGACGAGGTTGTCGGTTCGCGGCCTTCGCACTGCACCGGCGGAGGCTCGACCACCTCCACCGGAATGGGCCTGCCACCACCGAAACTGATGGACCGCTGCGGGAAGGGGATCTCGATGCGGTGCTCGCGGAAAACACGATCGATCTCAAAACGAATCTGGGACATGAACTCGCCCCGGGACTTGGGATTGGCGAACCAGCAGACCAGCACGAAGTCGAGACTGCTCTCACCGAAGTTTTTGAACCACACCTCCGGTGCCGGCGCCGCCAGCACGAACGGATTGCGGTTGGCGAGATCGAGCAGGAGCTTGCGAGCCAACTCGACGTCCGTACCATAGGCCACGCCCACGTCGATCTTGGCCCTCATCCGCGGATCGCTCAACGTCCAGTTGATCACCTGGCCGGTGATGAAATCGCCGTTGGGAATGACGAAGTCAATGTTGTCAAAGCTCCTGATCCGGGTTGATCGCATGCTGATGGAGATGACCTCGCCCGGCTGACCGTTGACCTCGATCAAATCGCCGACCTTGATCTGCCGCTCGAAGAGGATCATGAGGCCGCTGATGAAGTTGACGAACAGCGGCTGTAATCCCAAGCCCAAGCCCAGGCCCAGCGTACCGAACAGGATCGTCAGGCCACCCAGATCGATCATGGCCACGTTGAGGGCCACGTAGCAGGACAGGGCGATGATCGAGTAGTGCAGGAGCAACATGATGGCCGCCTGCGTACCGCGATCCACGTTCCGGGTCTGAGGGAAAACCTCTCTCTCCAGGAATGCCCGAGCCGTCCTTGAAATGAACAAGCCGACCACCACAACGCAGACCGCCGCCACCAGCCGCCACAACGTGATCGCGCCCTTGGCGGTCTGCAGAAGCGGGTAGTTCAGGAGGGTATTGACGTCCAGAGGGGTGATGCCCCAGACGGCCAGCACCGCCACCAGAGCCAGCAAAAGGACGCCCAGCCGAATGACCTGCATGATCGGCGGCAGCAGCGGGTGGATGGTCCGAATGCGCTGCCAGGTTGAGGCCCGCGCTCCCTCCGCCTCTGGTGACGCAACCTCGGCCAGCCAGCCGGCCAGGAACCGACGGATCACCCGGGTCGCCAGCAGGATCAGCGCCGTCAAGCCCAGGCCGAGCAGAACGTAGTCCACCAGAGCGGCATAGCCGGCCAGCATTCCGGCGATCACCAGGGCTACCGTGGCAGGCACCAGCGGAAACAGACCACGGTATAGCGGCAGAAGCCAGGATACGGAGCCATCGGGCGAGGCAGTCCTCGGCGGGAAGAAGAAATCCCGGCGAACGAGGTAGATGAATAGCATCGTCAGGAGCAACAGGACCGACCCGTCCCACCACAAGCTGGCAATCAAGGGGAACAGGGATGAAACCCGGAGCACAATTGGAACAGGCAGCACCACGAGGGCGGTCACCAGAATGACCCGCAGCCATCGGCGATGATAGGCGGCCACTCGGTCGTCGCACTGAACAAGGCGCGTCTGCGGCCGGTGAGCGTCAAACAGGGCGGTCACCGTGGCGAAGGCAATGATCGCCAGCAAGGCGATCGTGAGGATGGAGGCAACCGGCAGGAGCGCATTCCGCCCCAGGTTGATTTCCGTCAGGAACAGCAGCAGGACGGCCAACGGCCAGGCTGCCGCTGTTCGAGCGAGGGCCCGAGCGGCCTGAACCTCGAATCGCTTGACGGCCAGAAACGACGCCGCGGGAGGATGGCCCTCGGACGCCGGGACCGCCATGCGAGCCAGAAGGGATTCCTCCTTATGCTGGGACCAGGCGAGCAGACGGCGGCGGCAACGCCACGCCAGGCAGCCGGTCAGGACCATCAGGGCAGCGGCTCCGCACCAGCCGGCCCACGTCACCGCGCGCCATTCTCTGACCACGTCGCGCTGCTTGGTCACCGCCTCCTCGATGGTTTTGCCCTCGCGGCTTAGGATCGACCTCCATTCCTCCGCCAAGTTGGCCGAATCCGGCCAGAGCAAGCTCCGTCCTCGAACCACGAGATAGGTGCGATACATCTTTGCCCGGTCGCGCTGGATACGGGTCACGCACACGTCGAGCATCGGAATGGTCTTCTTGAGACGGTCGCGCAGGTTCTCCATCTCGGCCATGAGGGGATCGATCTTGGTCTTAAGCACGGCGTTCAGGTCGTCGGTCAGATTGGCCTGGGCCTCACGTACCCTGACCACCTCTTCGGGCTTCAGTGACTTGATCTGCTCCTCCAGGGCTTCCCGCCCCCTTCGGACCCGCTCCATGAGCTGATCGCGGCGATCCTGGGCCGTCCGCATCTGATCATAGAGCCGGTCCTGGTCGCTCCGCATGGTCTTCAGACTATCCTGGAACCGGGCCAGGTAGAGGTTGACCCGCCGATACAGATCCAGGATGCTCTCGCCGCTACGCCGATCCAGCGACTCCATCGTCAGATCCAGATAGGCTTGGCCACGCTGAACCCGCTGTTCCAGGCGGTCGACCTCGGCCACCGGGATCAACTCGCGTACCGTCGCCTCGATCTTCTGGAAGTCGGCCACCGTCTGGGCTATCGCCAGCCGGACTCCCCAGTTGATCTTCATGTGAGGCGAGAGATCGGGGCGAGCCAACTGCTCGCTGGCAAAGGCGACATTCGATTTCGCGCGCACATCGGAAAGCCGGGTCTGGTACTGGCGAAGAGCGCTGACGTACTTGGTCAAGGCGGCGATGCGATCACCACCCTGCTGCCGTGCGACTTCCGCGGCCGTGCCCTGATCGGGGAATACTGCGGCCCGCAACAGCCGGAGATTGTGCTCCCATTCCAGGGCCCGCTTCCGCATTAACAGCGGCTCACGCTCAGCTTCCGTCTTGAGCTGGGTGAACTGGGCGGGCAGGTCGGCGGTACACAGCCGCAAGGCATCCAGGGTTTCCTTGATGGCTTCCTCGTTTTCCGGTTTCTGCTTGACCAGCGAAATCAACTGCTGTTCGCGCGAGGCCTGCAGAGTCGCGAGATCCTGCAGCTTGGCGGCTTCCTCGGCGTAACGCTTCTCGATCTCCCCCACCCGCGAGTCCCAGACATAGCCGATGTCACCGGCATTCAACGCGACGTAGTTCTGCCGCTGCTTCTCCCACAAATCCAGATCCGCCGAGAGCTTGGCGAGATTCTCCGCGCCCTTCAGCCAGGCAATACGAGCCCGGGTCTTCTGCCAGTCCTTCAGCTCGGTGTAGTACTGCCGCAGGGCCTGGGCGAGAGCGTATTTCGGATCGGCCTTCCGGGCGGCTTCTTCGGCCGGGCTGGATGCCGGCATGCTGGCCGGCTGAGTGGCGATATGGAAGCGGTCCATCTCCTGCTGCACGAGTTCCAGGCGCTTGACGATGTCGGCGTCGGTTGCGGGCGCGGGGAGGATCCGGGGAGCCAAAGCCGGAGCCGCGGGACCGGAATCCGACTCTTCGGAATCCGCTTCCGCGGGCTGGGACGCGGGCGTAGTCCCCGGCGAAGATGCGCTCTGCGATGCGACCGACTGGCCGGCAATCAGGAACCCCCCCTCGGTCTGCCCCGTCGATCCCACCTCGGCACGCAAGAGCGTGCCCGGACAACCAAGGCCGAGGACTGCCCCGAGGAGCAGCCGGCTGATCTTCATTCGCTCATCCATCCGACCCCATCTCATCTGCATGAATTCAACCCTTACGGTGCGGCTTGGAGCGAGCATTGTAGGCTACGATTGGGGTCGTCGCAACGCGGCCCGAGCGCCTCACCGTTCGACGTGCTGTTGCCCCGCCGCCGGGCATCGTTTACCGTACTGTCAGGTTCAAGGTATGCGTTTGGACAAGCGACTGCCGGCTGATCTCCGCAGGCGACTCCGTCCAATCCAGGAGACCATGCCCGGCTGAGGCCTTCGGCATGACCATCCGGGCTTGAGCCGCCCCGGTTTCTCCTTGACAGACAAGTTCCTAAGCCTAATGATAGCGGCCGATTAGTGACTTTCATCCTCTTGGAGCGCAAACGATGGCGGTATCGAAAGTGTCAGACTGTGCCCAGCGAATGCTGGACCGGCTCGAGCAGTTGGGTCGAGACCCCAAGGCCATCCTGAGCCGTCTCAAATCGCTCGAAATCGAAACCCCTTCCTGGGGCTACGCCGATACCGGCACACGCTTCGGGAAGTTCCACCAGGCGGCCGCCGCCCGGTCCATCCAGGAGAAACTCGACGACGCCGGTCAGGTCCACAAGCTGACCGGAATATGCCCAAGCGTGGCCGTTCACGTCCTCTGGGATTTCCCCCACGGCGCGGATGCCAAGGTGACCGAGCACGCCAGGAAGGCCGGCGTTCGCATCGGGGCAATGAACCCCAACGTGTTCCAGTCCCAGTGCTACAAGTATGGCAGCTTCGGCAACCGGGACCCGGAAGTCCGCCGCAAAGCGGTCAAGCACTGCCTCGATTCGGTCAAGTTGGGCAAGGACCTCGGCAGCGAGTACCTCTCGCTATGGTTCGCCGATGGCACCAACTACCCCGGCCAGGACGACATCCGGGCCCGCAAGAAGCGTTTCGCCGACGCCCTGAAGGAAGTCCACAAGGCCATGCCGTCGAACATGATCATGCTGGTCGAGTACAAGCCATTCGAGCCGGCTTTCTACCACACCGATATCGCCGACTGGGGCATGGCCTGCCTTCTGGCCAGAGCCGCCGGTCCGCAGGCCCGGGTCCTGGTGGACACCGGACATCATTACCTCGCCCAGAACATCGAGCAGATCGTCGCCTGGCTGATCGACGAGAACATGCTCGGCGGCTTCCATTTCAACGACCGGCGGTACGCCGACGACGACCTGACCATGGGCAGCATCGACCCCTACCAGGTCTTCCGCATCTTCCACGAGATCATTGCCGCCGAGGAGGAGCGGGGCCAGACGCTGAAGATTGCCTACATGGTCGATCAATCGCACAACCTCAAGCCCAAGATCGAGGCCATGATCCAGACGGTCACAACCGCGCACGAGTTGTTTGCCAAGGCTCTCCTCGTGGACCGCAAGAAGCTGCGCAGCGCCCAGGCCAAGGACGACCTGGTCGAGGCGGAGGAGACCCTCCGCGCGGGCTTCTTCACCGACACACGGCCGCTGATCGGCTACGTGCGTGAACAGATGGGCATCGAAGCCGACGCCCTGGCCGCCCACCGGGCCAGCGGCTACGAGGCCCGCGTCGCCAAGGAACGAACGGAGAAATACGGCGTCCCAACCGAGGCGAGTTTCGCCTGATCGGTCGCGCCTTTCTGGGGAGATCGCAGCCGTGGCCAAGTTCTCAAGAGACTACACTCGACAAGCCAAGTTCAGCATGGTCCTGTCCATCATCTCGGTGCTGGGCGCGCTCGCCCTGATCATCCTGCTGGGCCGCAATCTCACTTGGCCTGACGTGGTCTACGGCAACAAGCTCTACCCCGCGATGGTCTATCTCGCCGGGATGGGGACGCTGGTTTTCGCCGTGGCCGGTTTCTGGCTGGGCATGACCAGCTGGGGAGAAGCACGGAACGAGAGACCGCGGTACTCGACGATCGGCTTCTTCGTCGCGGCACTGACCATCTGCCTGACGATCAGCATGCTGGCGTTTTTCTGGTCCCGCGCCCAGGTCGTCGGATAACCATCGCTCTTTTGTGCCGCAGCCCTGAGGGCAGGCTGAGCGTCTGTCGCATGCAAGGAAGGTAGCCACTCATGCGCGTGTCTCTTTTTGCGACCTGTCTCGGCGATCTGTTCTACCCCGATATCCCCGAGTGCGTGGTCCGCATTCTCAACCGCCTCGGCCATCGGATCGACTTCCCCGAAGAACAGACTTGCTGCGGCCAGCCGGCCCTGAACAGCGGCTTCATGGACGACTTCAAGGCCGTTGCGGCCCGGATGATCCGGATCTTCGAGAATGCCGAAGTGATCGTGACGCCATCGGGATCCTGCTGCTCGATCGTCCGCGAATACTACCCGCACGCATTCCGGGACGATCCGACCATGCACGCCAAGGCGGTCGCCATGGCCGGCAAGACCTTCGAGCTGGTCGAGTTCCTGCAGAAGAAGCTGAAAGTGGACTGGAAGCCGTGGAACCTGTCCTACTCCGGCTCGGCGACCTATCACTACAGCTGCCACCATCGCGGCATCGACATGTCCCCGCAGGATGTGATCGGCCTGATCAAGGAGTTTCGCGGGCTGGACTTTCGCCTGCTGGAGAAGATGGAGCAGTGCTGCGGCTTTGGGGGGACATTCTCCGTCAAGTTCGGCGACATCTCCGGGGCCATGGTTCGCGACAAGGTCGCCTGCATCAAGGCCACCGGAGCCGACCTGCTGATCTGTAACGACGGCGGCTGCACGATGAACATCATCGGAGCCTGCCGCCGCGAGGGTTTTCACATCGAAGCCAAGCACATCGCCCAGATGCTGGACGAGGCGATGAGGAACGGCAAGAGCCGCTAGGGAGGTCATCCGGTGGGCGAGCCTCAAGTGACCAAGCACGCCGTGAGAACCGATTTCAAGAAGAGCGCCGGGCTGGCCCTGGCCAACGCGCGATTGGGCGCGGCCATGAACGCCGCGACCCTCCGGCAGGACACCGGGCGTCGGGCGATCATGCCCGAACTGGGTGATCCGCTCGTAGTGCGTGAACTCGCCAAGGCCATCAAGAACCACACCCTGCAGAACCTCGACCGATACCTTGCTCAGCTGGCCGACAACGTCCGCATGAACGGGGGCGTGGTCCACTTCGCTCAGACCGCCGAACAGGCCCGCGCGATCATCTGCGACATTGCCCGCAAGGCCGGGATCAAGACCATCGTCAAGGCCAAATCCATGGCTTCCGAGGAGATCGAGCTCAATGACGCCCTCGAGGCGGCCGGTTTTGATGTCGCCGAAACCGATCTGGGCGAGTACATCCTGCAGCTGGCCGCCGAGAAACCTTCCCACATTGTGACCCCGGTCCTGCACAAGACCCGGGAGGACATCGGCCAGCTCTTCCACGAGAAGCTCGGTATCGAGTACACCGGCGACCCGCCCACCCTGACCGCCGCCGCTCGCAAGGTCCTTCGCGAGAAGTTCAGACATGCCGACATGGGCATTACCGGGGCGAATTTCGGGGTAGCGGAGACAGGGACGATCTGCATCGTGACCAACGAGGGCAACGGGCGGTTCTGCTCGTCGCGTCCGCGGGTCGTCGTCTCCCTCATGGGCATGGAGAAGGTCATCCCGCGCATGAGAGACCTCCCCGTGTTCCTCAAGCTGCTGGCCAAGAGCGCCACCGGCCAGCGGATCACCTGCTACACCAGCCTGATGACCGGCCCCAGGCGGCCGGGCGACTTCGACGGCCCGGAGGAGTATCACCTGGTCATCATGGACCGCGGCCGCTCCGAAATCCTGGGTAGCGAGTTCCGGGATGCCTTGCGCTGCATCCGCTGCGGGGCCTGTCTCAACGCGTGCCCGGTGTATCGCAAGCTCGGCGGACACGCCTACCAGAGCGTCTACCCGGGCCCCATTGGCAAGGTGATCACCCCCCTGCTCGACGGGGTGATCGAGTACGAGCAGTTGCCGCTGGCCTCAAGCCTGTGCGGCGCGTGCCTGGAAGCGTGTCCGGTACGAATCGACCTGCCGACCCTGCTTCTGCAGCACCGCGACCTGATCAGCCGGCGGAATCGCATGCCCTTCGTCTGGAAGTGGGGATTCAAAGGCTGGCGAATCGCCATGCAGTCCAGGTTCATCTACTCCTGGGGCTCCTGGTTCGGACGGCTGTTTCTGAGCGTTACCGCCAAGGACGGATGGGTCTCCAGGCTATTCGGCCCCGGCGCGGGATGGACCGACCACCGCGACTTCCCGCTGATGGCCGCCAAGCCATTCCACAGGCGATGGGCGACCATTCAGCAGAACGTCAACGAGGAGGGCAAGTCCTGATGCCCGAATGCACACAGGAAGCGTTTCTGGCGACGGTCCGCAAGGCCGCCTCCTTCGTCCACGGCGAGCCGGTCAAGTTACCTGAGGACACGGAGACTGCCCGGGTCATCAAGCCGGGCAACGATGTGATCGACATCTTCATGCAGCGCCTGGACGAGGCCAAGATCCGCGCCCACCGCGTGGCCAGCGAGACCGCCCTTCCGGACAAGATCGTCGAGATCCTGGCGGAAGCCGGGGCCAAGAGCGCTCTCCTCCCGGCCGAGGATACCCCCGGCCGCGAGGCCATCATCGCCCGCCTGCAGGAGAAGGGAATCGCCCTGGCGAACCCTGACGAACGGGATGCGGCCTTCGAAGCCGACGCAGGCATCACCGGCGTGACCCTGGCGGTGGCCGAGACCGCGTCCATCTGCCTCCCGAGCGGCGGCCAGCACCGGCGGCTCGCCAGCCTGGCGGTGCCCACCCACATCGGCATCGTTCGCGTCGAGCAGATCGTGCCCGATCTGCTCGATTTCGCCGCCCGATGGCCGGCCCGCGCCCCGGCCAACATGGTGCTCGTCTCAGCGCCCAGCAAAACAGCCGATATCGAGCTGGCCCTGGTCATGGGCGTACACGGCCCCAGGCTGGAATACGTTGTCGTCGTGGGATAGAAGCCCAGCCCGTCAGATGTCGGACCGGCATCTTACCGCTCAGGCGACAGGCTCCAAGCCTGCCCACAATACCCACCCGATAGAGTACCCAGGTGACAGACCGAAACGAGCTACGGCTTGGCTGTCGCACAGAACTGCTCGAACGTGCCTCCAAACAAGCCGGCCACGTCGCGCCGCACTTCTGCCTCCGTCACCTGCCAGCCCGCGCGGGCGAGATCCACGTACTTGTCGGCCAGCACCTCGGCGATGACCGCGCGGGAGTGCGACCACTTGTAGATGAGCTGGTCCAGCACCCGGGCATCAGAGTGCTGTGGAGTATGCGAGAGCCCCAGGAGCTCGAACCGCTGGCGAGTCATCTCCTCGATCATGCTCGGATTGTTCAGGAACCACCAACAACCGAATACGTGGAGATTGGGCAGCTTCCGAGCGGTCACGCAGAGTTCATGCTGGTTCTGGCGCGAGAGCATGGTGACCAGGAAGCGGTTGTCGGGATGCCGCATGCACAACTCGCTGACCGCCTGCACGTCGGCCGCACCCACCCCGTCGCCGGCAAGCCGAAGACCAGGGTTCACCTGCCGGCGAACGCCGATCATCAGGGCGAACGGAATCCCCGCCTGGCGGGCAACCGGAAGAATACACTCCTCGATCAGGCGTCCGCAGGGACCGTCCTCCGGGAAGCGAAAGCTCGGACTGAGCGAGACGGCCATGTATCGCGGCTTCATCCGGGCGATCCAGTCGTTGAGAAAACGCCGCACGCCGTCGAGGTCGCCGGACCCCAGGTCGCCGCGAACCGGGTAACCCCAATCGGCCAGACGCTTCGACGCCGATGGCCAGCCGGTGAGCAGAGGATCGATCCGCAGCGCGGTCTGGAAGCGAGGGTCGGCCGCCCCCCCCCTATCCCACATCGGCCGCTCGAGGTCGTCGAACGGGTCGTTGGTCATGACCACGCTCCTGACGTGGGCAGCCCTGAAAACCGTCTCCACGTAAGCCTCGGCGTCCATCGAGGCGAAGTACTTGCGGAACAAATCCAGGTCGCGTCGCGCCGGATTCAACCCCAGTTCATGCAGCACGGTCAATACGCCGCGACAGGCCTCGGAAACCGGCGATCGCTCGATGAACAGGTGCTTCCAGACGTAGTCCGCTTGCCCGGATTTCGGCATGGCCCAGAACCGATCGTAGGGCATCGGGGCGACCCGAAACACCTCGGCCACGAGGTAGTGGTACGTCAGCAGCTCATCCACACCCCACAGCAGCAGCGATCCGAACCGAGGAGCGTAGATGTGGGTGTGAATGTCAAGGACGGGAGCGTGATCGACCTCGCGACACACCAGATCCCGCACCATTGCGTCGTCACGGTCGGCTGTCTTCATGTCGAGTTTCCCCATTGTCTTCCCCCCCCATGTGCCGAACGCCACCCAGCCGGCGAATCATACCCGCCGACGGACGGCCGTGCTAACATATGCCCTCGCGGGATTGTCATTCTGCCCTGCGAACAAGGAGAACGCGCGTGATCGACCTGCGAAGCGATACCGTAACCAAGCCGACCGAGGCGATGCGCCGGGCGATGGCCAACGCGGTGGTGGGCGACGACGTCTTCGGCGAGGACCCCACCGTGACCGCCCTCGAGCAGAAGACGGCCGCCTTGCTGGACAAGGAAGCAGCGGTGTACATGCCCTCGGGCAGCATGACCAACCAGGTGGCGGTGCGGACCCACACCGAGCCGGGAGACGAGATCATTCTCGAGGCCAACGCCCATGTGTACTACTTCGAGGCCGGCGCCCCGGCCGCCCTGTCCGGCGTCATGTGCCGGCTGATCCAGGGCAAACGAGGCATCTACACCGCCGACGACTTGCGAAGCGTTCTCCACCCCACCAACGTTCACTTTCCGGTGACCAAGCTGGTCTGCATCGAGAACACCCACAACCTCGGCGGCGGCAGCATCTGGCCGATCGGACAGATGGCCGAAGTGGTCAGGGTGGCCCGCGAAGCGGGGCTCAAGATCCATCTCGACGGGGCTCGCCTGTGGAACGCATCCGTCGCCACGGGCGTCCCGGAGCGAGAGTACGCGGGGCTCGTCGATTCGGTCAGCGTGTGCTTTTCCAAGGGACTGGGCGCGCCCGTGGGCTCGGTACTGGCCGGCACCGAGGCCTTCATCCAGCGTGCCCGCCGATTCCGCAAGCAGTTCGGCGGCGGCATGCGTCAAGCGGGCATCATCGCGGCCGCCGCGCTGTACGCTCTTGAAAACAACCGCGGCCGTTTGGCCGACGACCATGCCAACGCTCGCCTCTTCGCCGAGGGCATCGCCGATCTGCCGGGCATCGAAATCGATCCGGCCACCGTGCAGACCAACATGGTCTTCTTCCGAGTAACCTCTATGCCCGCCCAGGAACTGTCCGACAAGATGAAGCAGGCCGGCATCCTCGCCCTCCCCCGCGGCGACCGGATCCGCGCGGTCTTCCATCTCGAAATCACCCGCGAGGACACGCAGGCAGCGGTGAAAGCGATGCGGGTAACTCTCCAGAAGTTCTAGGAAGTTTTCAGCGGTCGGCAACCAGCGGTCAGCGGGCGGCCAAAGGCCGCGCGTCAAGTGTCTATGGCTGGTCTTGGAGGGGCCATACCGACAAACCTGACCGACCCGAGGAAGACACGGCTCACATGAACATCATGGAATTCGGATTCGCAGGAATGATGGTCACCGGAGCGATCGTCGGCGCAGCCGTTGGCTACCCCGCGGCCGGGAACGCTTCCAGCTTGTGCACGAAGGCGTCAATGATGAAATCCGGCGTCGAGGCCCCGGCGGTAACGCCCGCCACTCGGCAGCCATCAACCATCTCCGGCTTGAACTGATCCCAGGTCTCGAGGTGAAACGTGCGCGTCCCCTCTTCGCGGCAGAGGCGGGCCAGTTCCTGCGTATTGGCCGAATGCAGGCCGCCCAGAACGAACATCACGTCAACCTCGTGGGCCAACTCGACAGCCGCCTCCTGGCGACGCACGACCTCCAGGCAGAGGGTGTTGACCACCTTCAGCTCGCGGAACGGCCGGCGAGCGATGGCCCCGATCATCTCGGCCACATGTTCGGGGGCGTGCGTCGTCTGACAGAGGATGCCCAGCCTCCCGCGCGGAGGCAGGACCTCATCCAGATGCTCCTCGCTGTCCACCACGATCACATTCGGGGCGTACCCGATCACGCCCCGAACCTCGGGGTGATTGGCGTCCCCGATCATGACCACCTGGTAGCCTTCCTCGTGCAGTTGCCTGACCACCGTCTGAGCCCGCTTCACCAGCACGCAGGTCGCGTCAACGATCTCCAGCCCACGATCGCGAACCTGCTGGTAGGTCTCCGGCGCCGCCCCGTGCGAGCGGATCAGAACCGATGACCCCGGGGCCAGCGACTCCAGATCGGCCGACTGATTCAGGCCGGCGCGCTCCAGTCGCTCCACCACCTGGGCGTTGTGAATCACCGGGCCGAGGGCCACGACTCCGCCCGTCCCCTTCTCGGATAGGATCCGCTCGGCCAGCTCGATGGCATCCTCAACACCAAAACAGAAGCCCCGTTTGCGGGCCAGTTTGACTTCCATGAAACTCCCTTGCCGCCCCGACCAAACCCCGAGGCACCCACCGATCTTCCGCGCGGTCAGGGGCGCTGTTCGGACCCGGGTGTGCCATCGGTGAGTCTCGGGGAATTCGATCCGGCGATCCCCTTGCTCGGCCCTCTATTCTCACTTCTCACTTCCGCGGTGTTGCCACCGCAACGCCACGGCTCATACCATTCTAAGCGCCGTGCCGGGACGCGACTATGCCAGCAGTGTTGCATCGCCACCAGTCGCTCACGAATCAACGCCATGAGCCCTTCCGGGGAAAGCTCGGCATAGGCTTCGGGCATGATCGGCCAGCCGTACTCGATCACGACGTTCCCCGGCCGGGGCAGGGCTTTGTCCCGCGGCCAGATCTGGGTCATGCCGTCGATCAGCGTCGGCACGATCGGCACGCGAGCCTTCTTGGCGATCGCACCCACGCCCGGGAACAGCTCCCCGATCCGCCCGTCGTCTGAACGCGTTCCTTCCGGGAACAACACCAATACGCGGCCTTGCTTGAGCCGGCGCAGCGATTCCTTGATCGCCCCGATGTCGGCGGCGTTGCGCTTGACCGGAAAGGCGTTGAGAAACTCGATCAGCCGCTTGAACCGAGGATCGGCAAACAGGGTATCCCGGGCCATGTAGTTTCCCTCTCGATAGAGGGCCATGGTCACCAGGACCGGATCCATGAAGCTCTGGTGATTGCAGACCAGCAGGGTACCGCCCGACGCCGGAACGCGATGCAGCCCGAAACAGCGGGCCTTGAAGTACATGGTGGTGAAGACCTGGCAGGCGAGCCGGCAGATCCGGTAGCTCAGGCGCATCTCTCCGATCATCACCGCCGCACCGCCTGCCGCGCCCGGCAGCGCTCGACCTCCTCGCGCATGCGCTCGACCACCGCCGCGATACTCATGGCCGTCGTGTCGATCACGATCGCCTGCCCACGCTCCTTCAGCGGCAGCCACTGACGTTCATCGTTCTTGTCCCGGCTGCGGATGTTGGCCAAGATGGCGTCAAGATCCACCTCCTCGCCGTCCGCCTTGAGTTCGAGATAGCGGCGCTCCGCTCGTTTGGCATCGCTGGCCTCGAGCAGGAACTTCACATCGGCGTCCGGGAAGACCACGCTGCCCTGGTCGCGGCCCTCGGTGACCAGCGAACCCAGCTGGCGGCCGATCTCCCGCTGTTTCTCGACCAGGACCGCCCGTACGCCCGGATTGGCGGCCACGGGATTGGTGTGGGCATTGACCTGCATCGACCGGATTGCTTCGCTGACGTCCCGGCCGTCCATCCTGACCCGAACGTAGGTGGGACCGCAGTCAAGCGCGATGGCCGTCTCCCGGGCAAGCCGGACCAGCGCGTCCGGATCATCCAGCGAGGTGCCCGACTCCAGCGCCTTGAGCGTCAACGCTCGGTACATGGCCCCGGTGTCCAGATAGGGAATCCCCATCAGGGCAGCCAGCTTCCGGGCCACAGTTGATTTGCCGGACCCGGCCGGTCCGTCGATGGTCACAATCATGCGGGTTGCACCTTCCGTTCGGGATCGGTCGGTCCGCAGCGCGACCGGCCGATCGTCGCGGGGAAGGTGATATCACAGCCCACCCGACAAGGCAAGAGTCCGCCGGGCACGGGCCCATTGCCACCGCGTTACCAGGATCGCGAGGGCCTCGCTCATGGCGAGGAATGCGCTTCTCACCAGGAGAAGCCCTCTCACGAGGCAGCGATCGATGAAGGCACGATCTCGAAACTCAAGGATGCGCAACGGCTACCGATTGGTGAGCCTCCAGGTGAAAGGACCCGATGATGGCACGTGCCAAGGCGAGGCTCCGCTCGGATAGGGGCTGGAGAACGAACCAAGCGGAGCCCCCAGTCTTGCCATCGGGCGTGACATACTCGAACACCAGACACGTGCGGCCGTCACCCGGCCAGGACAGGAACAGGCCGGAGAGCGTCTCCCCTCTCAAGACTTCGACTCGATCAGCCCGCAGGCAGATGAATCGCCGCTCCGCCAACCGGGCTTCGAGCTCGTCGACCTCAGCCGCACTCATCCAGAACGACAGCTCCCGCCCGCTACTCCTGCAGACGGCAACGCGGCGGTCAATCTCACCCCCTCCCCACGCCTCCCACTTCGGCGAGCTCAGCCCATCTCCCGGCCGCTCCTCCCGCGGAGGGGCGGCTCCGAACATCAGACCGTCTACTTCGACGGAGACGCCGACCAGCTCACCGGCGGGCTTGTAGTCCACTTGAGCCCGAGCAGGTACTTCGAAGGCCAGATCGCCGCATTGCACCTCAATCGTCGGCTCGTTGAAGGAGACGGAGGCGAACTCCGTAACCTCGACCGGGCGACCGTCGAGTTCGCCCGAAGCCAACTGGAAAGTCAGACGCAGATACGGCATCTTGGCCAGCGATAGGATCATGCCCGTGGTCAGAAGCCCAAAGAAAACCAGTAGTCTTCGCATGGTTGGCTCCTCGTGAAGGACCATTCCCGTGGGTGTCGGGAGGCATCTGTGCCGCCTCCGCACGGCGTGCGGCCTCCCTAAGGACATACCTGCGAAGGACCGGTGGAGAAGACATGGATTTGAGGGAAGGAAACAGGATTCTGCCGCTGAGCGCATTGCTCACGAAGGACGGGTCTGGGCGTTCCTCTCGGCAGCTTCCAGCAACCTGAGTCGATACGCACCCCAATTGGCGGTGTGATGCATCCCGGCGGTATGCCGAAGCTCGTCGCACGTGCGGTAGGCCGCTTTCGCTTCGGCAAGGCAGCCCTCCAGCTCCATGCGCAAACCGACGTAGAACCACGGCAGGGAATCCAGACGCGAGCCGAGCATCACGACGCCTCGCCAGCGGCTGACCAACTGCTCCCGACTGATCATGTCGAGACAGTACCCGGCGATGCAGGGATCCACACAAGCCCGAGCCAGTTGCTCGTTGGTGCGGACCTCAGCGACGGAAAGAGAATCGCGAAAAGCGTCGGCAGCCTCCAGGCGATGCCCCTGCCCGAGCAACGACCATGCCAGTGTCTTCGGGCCGGCCGCATTCCGAGGTTCCAGTTCGACGGCTCTTCGAGCCAGAGGCTCGGCACGTTCGTACAGGCCACCCAGGGCAAGATGCTCGGCGACGATTTTCAGCAGGAGGGCGTCCGCGGGAACCGTGCTCACATCCATGTTCCGCACCCGCTCGACCGCTTCGGCAACCTCTTCAGGGGAGCTCTTGCTGAGCCGCATCAACTCCGCAACCGGCATCCGTTCGCGAAGGGCCTCCAGTTCGTCGCGGCTTGCCTGCAGACGCTTGCGGTATTGGGCGTTTTCCGGAAACGCCTGAACCAGTCGCTCCTGCGTTCTGATCGCCTTGCCGTACAAGGCATCGGCCTCCGGGAGCCGCCATACCATCTTCATACCGAGGGCCTCAGCCTGGTGAAGTCCGACCAGATCCTCCAGGTACTTGGATTCCGAGGGATACTCCGCCGCCAGCTTCTCCACCAGTTCGACCGCCCGACGATACGAGGCGAGGGACTCGTCGGTCTGCCCTGTCTTTCTCATGGCGTCGCTGAGGGCGCGGTGCGTACGAGCCAGCGTCTCGCGGTATTCGGCACCGGTTCTGGACACATCCCGCGGGGCTTCCGCGGAGGCGCCGGCCCACGAATGCCCGCCGGCGAGCCGGACAAGCTCATCCCACCATCGGCGGGTATGGGACAGCTCCATGGCATAGGCGGGGTTGTCGGGGAACCAGTTCACCAAATCCTCCTGAATCGAAAACGAGTCCTGGATGACCTTCTCCGCCTCATCGGGCCGGCCGGTCTTCATCAGCAGATCCGCGAGGTTTCTCTTCGTGCGCGAGAGGTCGAGACGGCACTGCGGTCGTTCCGTGGATTCAGGGCTCTCCTCGGCGAGCGCGGCCCTGATGCGGATGGACTCGCGAAGGGATGCCTCCGCCTCCGTCATCCGGCGCGTGTCGCGAAGGACAAGACCCAGCAGATCGAGACTCCTGGCCAGGTTCCGGCGGTACGGTCGCGGCTGAGACGCATCGCCAACGGCGGCAACCATCATGCTTTGGGCTTGACGAGCCAGGGCCTCGGCCTCGGCATACCGCCTCTTCTCCCAGAGCATGGTCGCCAGGCCCATGTCGGCTTCGGCGAGATTGACGGCATATTCGATCTCACCGGGAACATCCTTGCGAAGCTGCTCGAGAATCGAGATCGATTCACGGTAAGCCTGCTCGGCGGCAGCATCCTGGCCGAGTTGGGCATTGATGTGGGCCATTCGAAGGTAGGCCATGCCCGCATCGCACCGCACGGTGGGCGAGGGGCTCTTGGCCGCCAGAAGCCCGGTCTGGAACTTGAGTGAGTCCTCAAGCAAAGCCCGGCGAAGGCCCTCGGTGTTGGGCAGATCCGCGAGTTCGACCGCGGCGACACGGGTCAACATGCGATCCACGACTTCCCGAGCAGTCCGCAGATTCGACTCGGCAAGCCGGCGTTGTTCTTCAGCGGCGTCGCGCTGCCGGACAGCCTCGGCTCGCTCTCGGGCGATCAGAACCGTCCCGACCGACAGACCAACCACGACGGTGAGAAGAAGGGCGACGGCGGCGGCCACACCGGCCCAATGCCGACGCGACCATTTGGATGCGAGATCGAGAATACCGGGAGGTTTGGCCTTGATCGGGCGATCGTCGAGGAACCGACGCAAATCGTCGGCCAGCTCCTGGGCAGTCTCGTAGCGATCTTCCCGGTTCTTAGCTGTCGCCTTGGCGACGATCGTCTCGAGCTCCTTCGGAACGGCATGTCTCGTGCGCCGCAACGGCCGAGGCTCTTCCGTCGCGATTCGGCGAAGCAGGGCTTGCCGATCCGAACCGTCAAAGGCGGGTTCCAGAGCAAGCAACTCGTAGAGGGTCATGCCGAGTGAGTAGATGTCGGCGCGGTGATCCACTGAAGCCCGTTGCCCCAGGGCCTGTTCGGGACTCATGTATCGAAGCGTTCCAACGAGATCGCCAGTCAGGGTCAGCCCGGTGTCGTTCTGTACGATGGCCAAGCCGAAGTCCGCGACCCATAGGTGCCCGCTGCTGTCCAGCAACAGGTTCGACGGCTTGATGTCGCGGTGGATCACGCCTCGTTCGTGGGCATGCTGAAGGGCCTCGGCCGCTTGGATGGCAAGCCTCGCGACTGCCTGGAAGAAGGCTCGCCCTTCCATCGATGATTGCGACGCAAGGCTGACGAGCGAGCTGGCGACTGCTCCGCGAGCGGGTCGGACCGACACAGCGGATGAACCCGAGAGCGGCGGCGAGCTCATAGCCGTATCGCCCCGAGCGTGGTTGGAGGACATCGACGGCATCGCGTTCGTCGGGCCACCATCGTCACTGGCCGGAAGACCCGCGTGTGAACGGAGTTCGCGGATAACGGCCGAGAGCGGCAGCCCATCAATGTACTGCATGGCGTAGTAGTGGACACCGCGCTCGCACCCGACGGAATAGACCGGGACGATGTGGGTGTGTTGCAGCTGAGCGGCGGCCTGGGCCTCGTTCCTGAATCGCTGAAGCTGCCGCGCATCCAGCACGGCCGCAAAGGAAAGGACCTTGAGGGCAACACGCCGTCCGAGCGAGGCCTGCTCAGCCTCGTAGACCACCCCCATGCCTCCACGGCCAAGCTCGCGGATGAGCCGGTAGTCGCCGAGTGTCCCTGTCCCGCCGATCGTAGCCGAGATCGGAGTATCATGCGGACCGCCGGCCGGCAGACGTGGCGATAGGCTCTGCAACGCGGGAAACACCTGCCGGATGGCATCCGCGATCTGCGGATAGCGGCGGACGTATTCTTCGATATCAGGCCGATCACCCGTCCCCAGGCGAGTGGTGAACTCGTCGGCGGCTTGTCCGAGCAGGAACTCGACAGACGGCTCGGGAGGAATACTTGACCGTCTCATTCCGGCGTCTCCGTGAATCCCTCGTCGAGCAACAACTCACGAAGCCTCAGCAAAGCACGACCATACCGCTTGCTCGCCGTGCCCGGCTCGATGGAGAACACGCGGGCCACTTCCTGGTTCGAAAGCCCTTCGAAGTTGCGCATCAGCAGGATTTCCCGATCATCATCGCCCAGACGAGCGACGGCTCTGCGCACTTTGCCCCCAAGTTCACGCCTGGCCAGTTGCTGGCTGGGTGCGGAACCGCGAGCCAACAGGCGCTGACCCAGTTGGGCCGAGGACTCGTCCGGCAAGGGCAGTTCACGGCCCAGCGCCCGCCGGCCGGCTTCCACATGTCGGCGACGCATCATGATGAGCCGGTCGAAGGCGATCTGCCGAAGCCACAAACGAAACGGAATCGGTGGGTCTTCAAGGTAGGCCGGCATCCGTCGGGCGGCCTCGATCTGGGCTTCCTGCACCACGTCCGAGGCGTCCAGCCGCTGACGCAGCTTCGGATCCAGACGCAATTCAATCACCTGACGGAGAAACGCCCGATATCGGGCGAACAACTCATCCATTGCGGCAGGATGGCCTTCCCTAACGTGCCCCAGCAGCCGTCTGGTCAGCTCGGAGTCTGTTGTCAGATGGTCCATCGCCTGCCCCGGTGAAGCGAGCCGCAGATATCCCCATCCATCATACCTGCAAACGGCAGGGATAGTGGACAGAGAAAACCGGGAGCCCGTCGAATGAGGCAATGACGCGGCACGACCGGAGTCCAGGCTCGGCAATCCCCAATCGACACCCGCCCCGTGGCGACAGCGGCCGCCGCGGAGGTGCTCCCACCGGACGCGATTCAAAGGTCAGGACTGAGGCACGATCGGAACAACGGCCTCGCCATGGAGAGTCAGTGCGGTGGCCGCGGTAATGCGTACCGTCGTCAGGCCACCGATCAAGCTCGCGTCGCCGGCGAACACCACGATATCGTCGCCCCGGGTGCGTCCCACGAGTTGGTCGGACCGCCGCCAAGACACCTCCTCGCCGCGACACTGCTCGGCCTGCTGGGCCTTGATTGCAGCCTTGCTGTATCCCTCGACCAAGACCTCGACCTCACCACCGATCATTGCCCGGTGATGGGCCAGCGAGATGGCGTGCTGCAGGCGAGTAACGTCTCCGTGACGCCGCTGCTTGACCTCCTCCGGAACATTGTCGGGCAACCGGCGTTCGGCCACGGTGCCCGGACGCTCGGAGTACTTGAAGATGAACAGGCCCTTGTAGCGAATCTTCTCGATGAGGGCGAGCGTTTCGGCGTGCTCTTCGTCGGTCTCACCGCTGAATCCGACGATGAAATCGCCCGCCAGGGCCAGGCGGGGCACGATGGACCGGGCTCGTTCGATCAACTCCACATATCCTTCGGCCGTGTATTGCCGCTTCATCCGTTGCAGAACGCCGTTGGAGCCGCTCTGGGCGGGAAGATGCAGGTATTCGCACACCCGCGGCAGGTCGCGCATGGCATACAGGATGTCATCGGTGAAATCGCCCGGGTAGCTGGTCACGAATCTCAGCCGCTCGATGCCCGGTACCTCATGAACGCGCTGGAGCAGCTCCGCGAAAGCCACCTGCCGGCCGTGTTCCTCGTAGGAGTAGCTGTTGACCGTCTGGCCCAGAAGGGTGATCTCCTTGGCTCCCATGCCGACCAGCCTGCGCGCCTCCTCGACGATGTGGCCGGGTGGACGGCTGCGTTCCGGACCACGGGTAAAAGGAACGACGCAGAAGCTGCAGAACTTGTCGCACCCGCGCTGCACCCGCAGGTACGACTGCAGGGCGCTGCCCCCGTCAGGAGGAAAACGGGACAGGTCCAATTCCTCGATGCTGTCGTGGGCCAGCGTTCGCCGGCCGGCCGGCAGCCGGCGGGAGTGGTCATGCTCGAGGGCGACAATCACTTCCCGGCGACCTTGATCGCGAGCTTCGACCACCTCCTCCAGAAGCTCCGGCACCTCGTTGAGACTCCCGGGACCACAGAGAAAATCAACATGCCGGGCCCGCTCTCGAATGCCCGCATGATCTCTTTCGGCCATACAGCCGATCACACCGAGAATCATGCTCGGTCGTTGGCGTTTGACCTGGCCAAGCTCACCCAGGCGACTGTAGACTTTGTCCTCGGCGTGCTGCCGCACACTGCAGGTATTTAGTACCACCAGATCGGCGGTGCGATAATCATCCGTCGGCCGGTATCCGAGGGCGCAGAGCTGTCCCAACACGAGCCCGCTGTCCAGGACGTTCATCTGACAGCCCATCGTTTCGATGTAGACACGCTTCTCGGTCACTTGCCATCTCCATCCCAGCTCCAGCCCGCCAGCAATACGGCACCGGCGTCCCCCGCAGGCGGTTCGTCGTCCATGCGGTCGCCCCCCCCCGGCCCCCGGAACACGTGGCTATTCTATCTGCCTACAGCCCGCACCAACAGGCAATTGCCGGGACGCCCCCAGGCCCGTCGCTGCCGCCCACCGAGTGTGAGAAATTCTTGAGGAATCTGGCCGGCGGGCCTTCACCAAGAAGAGAGTCTGACGGACTGGATTAAACGTAACCTATTAATTGACATGATTTAACAGCGACATAGGCCTTCAGCTTTTTAGGTCCCGGGGACCATCTCTTTTTTGGGGGACCGGCCAAGATTACCGTTGACAACAGCAGGCCACCCGTTTAGACTATTGGTAAGTGGGAGAGTGCCCTAAACTAGAGTGCATCTCCCGGGAGTGGAGAAGGGAATCGAAAGCAGGTCTGTCGCCCTTCGACCGGCTCCAACCGAACACATGATGGTCTGCTCTGCCAAAGAAGTCTTTTTTGTTCTGGACTTCGGGAAGCCGAGCGGTTAAGATCGTAGGTGCGATGGGTTTTTTTGAGGTTCTCTAGGAGAGGAGTGAGGAGAATGAAAGCTAATCAGTTTTCACGAATGTCCTTCACAGGGCTCGTAGCAGCGCTTGTGAGCGCGATGCTAGTGAGCACCGCTGGAGCGACGTTGCTGTCTGACCTGGTGGCCGACCCCAATCTGTCGGTCGTATCGGGTGACAAGATCTTCAAGAATTTTTCAGTTCTGTCCATCGGGGACGGCAGCTTCACGGTCGACCCGACGATCGACGTCACCCCGATTGCCACGCCGGACTTCGGCCTGAAGTTCGCGAGCGTGACCGGGGCCCCGATTATGACCGCGGGCATCGAATCGGCCGTCGATCTGCTGATCGGCTTCGATGTCGTCATCGATGCGGATCCGAAGTGGGCCGATTTCTTCCTCAAGGACATTGCACTGAAGTTTGAGGCGGCCGCTCCGTCCGATGGCCTCGCCCAGGTGGTCGAGAGCGCGTTGGATGGACCGACGGTCGTCGGTCAGACCAGTGTCCAGCTCCCGGGTGGGCCGATGCAGGCCGACGTCAACCTGCCGCAGCCGTGGGACGGCAAGACCATCCACATCATCAAGGATGCGATGGTCATCGGCGGCAAGACCGAGGGTGCTCAGATCGTGTGGATCGAGCAGACCTTCTCCCAGGTGCCCGAGCCCGCGACCCTGGGTTTGCTGGGTCTTGGCCTCGTCGCCCTGGTTCGTCCCCGCCGGATGGCCCGCGCTCTTTTGAAGGGTGCCCCGCGTCTCCTGGTTCTCGCGGGGCTGCTCACCGTTGTGGGGGCTGCAAACCAGGCTTGGGCAACGCCACTGAGCGATCTCGTCCAGAATCCCGCGAACAGCATTACTCAGGGCGACAAGCTGTTTGACAACTTCACGGTCAACGTCAACGGCGTCGGCACCTTCTACGCCAATCCGAGCACGATCGATGTCTATGGTGTCACCCTCGGGAATGAGTACGGCATTCGCATCGCCGGCTTGATGGCCGCCCTGTCGAACCGCACCCCCGGCTCGAGCGTCACCATGGTCATTGGTTACGATGTGACCGTCATGGACCCCCTCCTCGGCATCGAGGACATCACCCTGGGCTTCAACGGCGTTGCGACCACCGGTGATGGAATCGCCAAGGTGGAAGAAGTTGTGAGCAAGATCCCAGGCGGTGTGGTTGCATCCGCTTACGCTGACTCCCTCAATCCACCGACCTCACTCAACGACCACGAGTACCTCATGAACCAGCTGGTGCTCGCTAAGGTGCACGTCGAGAAGACCGTCACCTTGGTCGGCGGTCGGAGCGGGATGACCACGATCTCGTTCATCAACCAGACGTTCTCGCAGCGAGAAATCCCCGAGCCGGCCACCGTTGGCCTGCTCGCCCTGGCCCTCCCGGTGATGCTGCTGGGCCGCCGCCGGAGCTGATCCGGCACCACAAAAGCCCCGTCGGGAAAGCGGGGCGACAACCTCAGATAGACCATCGCAACAGGTGGCTCACCTCCGGGTGGGCCACCTTCTTTTCGTTATGCCACGTTTATCGGACGATACACCCGCAGAAGATTGGCTCAGGCCGCCCCGACGTGATAGGAACACAACCCTACCGTCCTGGATGCATGAGCCCGGCCAGCCGAATGGGCGAGGACGGCCCATCGGCAAATAGGCAGCAGGGAGAGAACGTCAGTGCGACCGCGCTACCACTCAAGGCCGCCCTTCAGCGGCCTCTTTCGCTTCTTGAGCTCGCGAGTAACATCGGGGGCAGCCACCGATTCAGGAGTGTACTCAGGAGCATCGACGGCTTGCTTGAGGGACAGAGAGATGCGGCGACGGTCTTCCTCGACCTCCAGCACCTTGACACGCACCTGCTGCCCTACTTTCAGCACATCGGTCACTAGTCGGACCCGGGTGTCGCTCAACTCGCTGATGTGACACAGCCCCTCGACACCCGGCGTCAACTCGATGAACGCGCCGAAGTCGCTGGTTCGCTTCACCGTGCCATCGACGATGCCGTCCTTGGGCCATCGCAGCGAGGCCCCCGTCCACGGATCATCACCAACCCGCTTGATCGACAAGCTGATGCGGCCAGCCTGGGAATCCACCTTGAGAACTCGAACCTTGACTACCTCACCCTCGCTGATCACTTCCCGGGGATGGCCAATACGCCGCTCGAAGCTCATCTCGCTGATCGGCACGAGACCGTCTACCCCCGGCTCCAACTCGACGAACGCCCCGAAGTCCATGAGCTTCATGACCCGGCCGGTAAGAACCGTGTCGACGGGATACTTGACGTCAATACTCGCCCACGGATCGGGCATGACCTGCTTGAGCCCCAAACCGATCTTACGCGTGTCCCGATCAATCTTGAGCACCTTCAACTCAAGCTGCTGCCCCTCGGTCACAATGTCGTGAGGATCCTTGACCCGAGCGTGGCTCATGTCGCCGATGTGCAGCAACCCATCCACGCCTCCGATGTCCACGAATGCACCGTAAGGCATGATCGTGCGAACCGTGCCGAAAACCGTCTGCCCCTCGACCAGCGTCTCGAAGGCCTGCTTCCGGGCGAGTTCCTCCTCCGATTTGAGCACCGAGCGATGCGACACCACTAGGCTGTGCTCGTCGCGCCGAACCTCGATCACCTCGCAACGGAGCCGCTGGTTGTCAAACTTGCCAAGCTCTTCGCTCTCGATTCTCTCCAGCGATATCTGACTGATGGGCATGAATGCCTTGATGCCGTTGATATCCAACGACAGGCCACCCTTGTTGTGATCGGTAACCCGGCCCTCGACCAGATCCCCTTCCTTGATCTGCTGCCAAACCGCCGCCTTGACCGCCCCCTGCCGCGACAAGACCAGCAGGCCCTCGGAGCCGTCGTACCCCTCGATCGTGACTTCAATCCAATCACCGACGGCCGGCAGGTCCTTCCCGGCGAACTGATCGGCCGTGATTACCCCCTGGCTCTTGCCGCCAAGGTCAACGAAGATATCGCTCCCGTTGATCGCAATCACCTTGCCCCGGCGGACCCCTTCTCCCACCGCCCCACCGGCCTGCGGCATGTCCAGTTCCAGCAGGCTTTCCAGGCTCATGCTCCCCAGGGCGTCGTTCAGCTCCTGATCGAGCGAATCGTTGGGGGAGTAGTTCGGCCCGCCGCTAAACGCGGCCTTGTCGTTGCGATCGTCTGGCATCTTCGGTTCTCGTTCCCGATGAAAGGGGGATTCTCGTCAGCATACACAGAAGAGACAATGTATCACCGACGCCGCCCACTGTCGAGGCGGTCAGACGATCGGACGCTGACCTTCCCACAGGCCTGCTGCCGGTCACAGACTTACGTTCGAGAGGCCCTCCAACGCCCGCATGAGGGCATGGGTACCCTTCTTACCGTAACCCTGGGCGATGACGGCGGTATACAGCTGATGGACCAAGGCCAGCCCGGGAAGGGAAACCCCCATCTGCTGAGCCTCCTCCAGGGCAATCCGCATGTCCTTCACGAAATGCTCGACGAAGAAGCCCGGCTCGAAGTCTCGCTTGAGGATTCGGGGAGCCAGCCTGTCCAACGTCCAGCAGGCCGCCGCCCCACCACGGATCGAGCTGAGCATCGTCTCCAGGTCAAGCCCGGCCCGATAACCATACAGCAAACTTTCGCAGACTCCGATCATAGTCCCCGCAATGACAATCTGGTTGCACATTTTTGCATTCTGGCCCGCTCCGGGCGGCCCCTGAAAAACGACATTCGGCCCCATGATCCCCAGCACCGGCCTGAGGGCCTCGAACACCTCCCGATCACCCCCCACCATGATCGACAACTTGGCTTCGCGCGCCCCCACATCACCACCCGACACCGGCGCATCCAGGGCGTGCGCGCCCCTGGCCGCGGCGGCCGCGTAAATCTCCCGAGCCAGCGACGGCCGCGTCGTCGTCATGTCCACAAGCACCGTCCCCGGTTTCGCTCCCGCCAGGACGCCTTCCTTGCCGAAGTACACCTCCCGAACGTCCTCGGGGAAGCCAACCATGGTCAACACAACACCGGCCTGCTGAGCCGCCGCTGCCGGTGAGTCCACCCATAGAGCCCCGAGGCCGATCAGCGACTTCGCCTTGGCCCGCGTCCGATTGAACACCACAACCGAATAACCCTTGCGCAAAAGGTGCCCGCACATACTGGCCCCCATTACGCCGGTCCCGATCCAGCCGATCCGAGTCTTGGGTGTGATTGCGATCATGGACGCGAGGGATAACCGAACGATCGGAGGATGTCTACCGTCCAGTTCCCCTGCAGCAATCGGCGATCAGGGCAGGAAGTGATTCCACGACGATCGCTGGCCCCCCTGCCGCAGATCGATCCGGCCATCGATGGTGGTAACCCTTGAGCCTATGCCTTGCTGACCCGGAGGACTTCTTCCGGGGTAGTCTGTCCGCGGCGAACCTTGTCCCACCCGTCCTCGCGAAGGAGTCGCAGACCGGCGTGGGTGGCGGCCCGCAGTATCTTGCCGGCCGAGGCCCGCTGCACGACCAATTCGCGAATCTCCTCGTTCATGGTCATCAGCTCGAAGATGCCCAGCCGGCCCTTGTACCCGATGTGGCGGCACTCGCGGCAGCCGCGGCCCCGGTGCAGCTGCTGGCCTGGCTCAAGCTTCAGATCGGCCGGCAACGCCGCGTAATCAGGCGTGTAGGCCTCCATGCAGTTCTTGCAGATCGAGCGAACCAGACGTTGGGCCAGGATGCCTTCCACCGAGCTCGATACCAGGAAAGGCTCGACACCCATGTCCAGCAGACGCGTGGTCGCACCGGCGGCATCGTTCGTGTGCAACGTGCTGAACACCAGGTGACCGGTGAGGGACGCGTTGATCGCCACCTCTGCGGTCTCGCGGTCGCGAATTTCACCCACCAGGATGACATCCGGGTCATGACGCAGGAAGGACCGCAACGCGCGGGAGAAGCTCAGGCCGATCTTCTCGCTGGTCTGAACCTGGTTGATGCCCTCTAGATAATACTCGATCGGGTCCTCGATGGTGAGGATCTTGATCTCGTCCGACACGATGGTGTGCAACGCCGCGTACAGCGTGGTCGTCTTTCCGCTGCCGGTCGGGCCGGTGACCAGAATGATGCCGTGCGGCCTGGTGATCAGCGTCTCAAAGGTCTCCAACACCTCGTCAGCCATGCCCAACTGCTGTAACGACAGGTTGATCGACTGACGGTCCAGTATACGCAGGACGACCGCCTCGCCGTAGCCGGTCGGCACCACGGAGACACGGAAGTCAATCTCGCGGCCGTGGATCCTCGCCTTGAACCCGCCATCCTGCGGCAGCCGCTTCTCCGCGATGTTCAGGTTGCTCATGATCTTGATACGGCTGATGATCGCGGCCTGGAACCGCTGGATCTGCGGCGGAACCGGCGTGCTCTGCAGAACACCGTCGATGCGGTACCGGATCTTGAGATTGTGCTCAAAAGGCTCGATGTGAATATCACTGGCTTTGTCGCGGATCGCCTCGGCCAGGATGTCATTCACCAACTTGACGACCGTGGCTTCCTGGGCCATCTCGATCAGGTCGCCGTTCTCGTCCACCGACTCGCTCAGCAGCTCGACGTCCTCGGACTCCTCCTGCTCCTCGATCATCTCGTCGATGGTCGAACCGCCAACGCCAAAATGCTGGCGGATAAGCCGCTGAATTTCCGACTCGCTGGCCAGGACAACCTCCACCTTCAGCCCGGTGAGCATCCGAAGCTCGTCAAAGGCGTTGATGTCGTAGGCCTCGGCCGTCGCCACGCGGAGGGTGTCAGCCGTCTTCTCGATGGGGATCAATTGCCGCTTGTGGATCAGCCGGGTCGGCATCTGCTTGAGCAGGGCCGGATCGATCTTGACCTCGGTGAGATCGACCACCGGAATGCACATCTGCTCGCCGACCACCTTCAGAGCTTCGCGCTCCTCGACGAAACCCATGCGGACCAGAATCCGATCGATGCGGTCCTGCGGCCCCTTGCGGGCCGCTCTGGCGGTCTCCAGCTGCTCTGAGGTGATCAATCCGCGTTCGAGCAGTATTTCGCCTACGCTCACGGCTCGATATCCTGATGTTTCACAAGCCACGGTCGACTTCATCCCCAAAGAAGGAGGCGACGGAGCTACGCCACCCACCGAAACCACATTCCCCCAAGGATGGGCGCACCTTCCCCGGCAGCCTCTCACTCTTTTCTACCCGTCGGAGCACGCTAGGTTGCAGCAGGCGGTCTCCAGCCCCCTCCCATAGACGCACTAACACAAGTCACTATATAACATACGCTTGGATGCTTGGGCGGCGTATTCCCAGGATTCCGGTCTTCGCAGTATGGTCGGTCTTCAGCCAGCGGAAGTCACAAACCATGGACTGGCAAACGGCATTTGAAGTCGGACTGGATTACCGGACCTTCCTCGAGGTCCACGGCGCGGCCAGCCATCGCGATCGCTGGCAGGCCATCTACCGGCGGGTCGACCTCAGCCCGTCACAGCTGGCCCTGTTGGGCGGCTTCGCTCGCCGAATGAATGTCCTCTGCCTGGCAGGAACGTGGTGCGGCGACTGCGCCAGCCAGTGCCCGATCCTGCAGCGATTCGCCGAGGCCACAGATGCAATCGCCCTGCGTTTCCTGGATCGCGACCAACATCTCGATATCCAGAGCCGACTGACCATCAACGGCGGGCAACGCGTGCCCGTAGTGGTTTTTCTGTCCGAGGACTTCCACGAGTGCGGGCGCTACGGCGAGCGAACGATCAGCAAGTACCGCGAACTGGCCCGAACCCTGACCGGGGCGGCCTGTCCGACCGGGATCGGATCCAACGACGAGACACTGCCGGCCAGCGTGACCGCAGAGTGGCTGACGGAGTTCGAACGCATCCAGCTGATGCTCCGTCTCTCGCCGCGCCTCCGACAACTTCACGGGGATTAGGTACTGCCCCGCACACGCACCCCCATGTCCGGTCCATCCGTCCGAATGATCACCTCGGCCTGACACCGAGTCGCGAGAACCGCGTCGGTGTTCAACCGATCGTTGGTCTCGTACTTGGCCACCGCCTGCTCTTCACGGCTGCCTCCGCGAACGTGCCGGGCCAGAACCCGCCGGCGAGCCTCATTCGGATCGGCGACCAGAAAACACCGGACGTCCAGCAACCGGGACACGGCGTCCCAGGGCGAATCGACGCTCAACAGGAAGTTGCCTTCCACCAGCACAATCCGCGTACTGACAGGCACCTCGACCGCTTCAGCCACCGGGTCGTGCAGCGCGCGACTGTAGGCCGGCAGACGGCAAACAGCGTCACCCCGCCTCAGCCGCCCAAGCGCCTCGGCCAGCGCGGGTACGTCGTAGGATTCCGGACCGCCTTTTCGCTGCCGTAACGATATCGTCCGCCCGTCCACACTCCGGGTCGTCCGCTGATCGAGAACCGCGTTTGGGAGATGCCAGCCGTCCATGGCAACGAGCACGAACCGACCCGGCCCCCACAGTACACCGGCCACATGCTGGAGGATCGCCCCCACAGTCGATTTGCCTGCACCGGGCACGCCCGCCAGCGCCGCGATCAGGCGACCCTGCCCGCAACGGCCATCAAGCATCGCCAGCAGAGGGAAGTACACACGCTCCAGAGACGCGGCCGACAACCCAACCGTTGTGGCTTGGCGGGCAAGGTCGAGCGTGACCACGCCGGCCAGCGAAGTCACTCGACCTCGCCACGCGTCAGGATAGGCTCGGACGATGCCGGTTCTCTCCATGATCCCGGAGAATACCGCCCTTCCTTGCGGACACACAAGAGGGCCAGCATAATGGGTGCCATGCGACCTCGAATCGGCATCACCTGCGGGTACCGGCCGGGAGAACCGGTCAACGGCTACGAGACCGCTCTGCTTGCGGTCGACGCTCGGTTCTGCGACGTGGTTTTCGACGGAGGCGGCGAGCCGCTGCTCATTCCGCCGGCCGCCCGGGAGGCTGATCTTCTGCCCATCCTGCGCACCCTGAGCGGCGTGATCCTCACCGGCGGCCCGGATGTCCCTCCCGAACGATACGGAGCCAAGCCCCATCCCGAAACGAGACTGCTGCACCCCCGCCGCGTAGCCGTCGATTTCGCCGCCGCCAGATTCGCCGACGAGCAGGAGCTGGCCGTGCTGGCCATCTGCTGCGGCATCCAGGAGTGGAACGTCCACCGCGGCGGCACGCTGCACCAGCACCTGCCCGACCTGCAGTGCTCACCCCAGATCAAGCACCGCGAGGGCAACACCTTCTCCCATCACCCCGTGCGAGTCGATGAGAAGAGCCTGCTGTTCTCGATCATCAAGACCGTTTCCCTGCCTGTGAACAGCTCACATCATCAGGGACTCGATCGCCTGGGCGCTAACCTGCGAGCGACCGGATGGGCGGCCGACGGCTTGATCGAGGCCGTCGAAGACCCCCGGCGCCCCTTCTGCCTCGGCGTTCAGTGGCACCCGGAAGACATGCCTGGTGATCCTCTTCAGGAGAAGATCTTCCGGGCTGTCGTCGCCGCGGCGAGCCGGATCCAGCCGGGGGGTACCGTGTCACGGCCGAGGTAGTGTCATCAGTCGCTCGGCCCCCTTCTTCCGGTGCGGCCCGAGCATCCACGCCCCGCGACAGCCTGCCGGCCCGGTGCGGACGTCTCGCCTGCCCTTCAGCTTCTGATGCACGAGGGATGTCGAGCTCAGCTCAACTGCTGCTGGTTTCTTCACCGAGCTCAGTCAAACACCGATGGGTCGCCCAGCTCATGAAGCGCCGGATGCCGCAGGCTTCCTCGGCCTCCCGCGTCTGGCGGCGCGACCGCCAGACCTCCTATTGCCTCTATCCTTGAGCTTCTCCTTGGGTGCACGCGGATCCACGCCCTGAGCCCGGAGCTTCTCTTCGCGCGCGTTGAGCAGCTCGACGGCCCGCTCGGCGGTCACGGTCTTCGGATCGACCCCCTTGGGAACCGACGCGTTGACCACCCCATCGGTCACAAACGGACCGAATCGACCGCTCTTGATCTGCAGCGCTGCGCCGGAAGTCGGGTGCACGCCGAGCTCCGCCATGACCTGGGGTTTTCCCCTCGCGGCGCGAGCCTTGGGCTGCTTGAGCAGTTCCAGGGCCTCTGCCAGCGTGATTGTGCCAAGCTGCGCATGATTCGTGAGGCTGCGCGTCTCCTCGCCAGCCTTGACGTAGGGACCGAATTTCCCGTCCTGCACGGTCACCGGTTGCTGGGTCTCCGGATGCTGGCCGAGCGTGCGCGGGAACGACAGCAGCAGGAGGGCCTCATCCAGCGTGAGCGTACTCGGATTCATCGAGGGCCACAAACTGGCCATCTTAGGCTTACCGCCGCGCTTCAGGGTGCCCTTTTCCGTTTTCTCCGGGTCGCCGAGCTGCACGTACGGACCGAATCGACCGCTCTTCAGGTACACCGGCTTCTTCGTCTTCGGGTCGTAGCCAATCACCTTGTCGCCCTGGGCCGCCTGCTCCAGCAGCTTGCTCACACTCTCCAGGTTCAGCTCGTCAGGCGGAATGTCCGCCGGCAAATTGGCCCGTTGCTCGCCCCCGGCCACTTCCACGTACGGGCCGTACTTGCCGATCCGCGCGACCACCGGCCGTCCGGCGTCGTCGGCGCCCAGCGGAATCGTCGAGATCTCCCGGGCATCGATCTCCTCCCACCCGGATCCAATCCGCCGCTTGAGCCCGACATGAGCCAGGTCCACCCCGCCGTTGGTCGCTCCCGGATCACCGAAGTAAAACACCCGCAGCCACGGATGCGACTCGATCCGCCCCGTCGCAATGGCGTCAAGATCGTCCTCCATCTTGGCGGTGAAGCCGAAATCGACCAGATCCGAGAAGTGCTTCTCCAGCAGGTTGATGACCGCGAACGCGGTCAGCGTCGGAACCAGGGCGGTCCCCTTCTTCCAGACGTAGCCACGGTCCTGAATCGTCTGGATGATCGTCGCGTATGTCGAAGGCCGGCCAATGCCGCGTTCCTCCAGCTCCCTGATCAGCGTGGCTTCCGTGTACCGAGCCGGCGGCAGCGTCGTGTGCTGACGCGGCTCGACCGACGACGGGCTGAGCTTCTGCCCGACAGTCATGGGCGGGAGGAGGCGCTCCTGGTCCTCGAGTTCCGCTTCAGGATCGTCGCTTCCCTCAACGTAGGCCCGGAGGTACCCCGCGAAGCTGATCACCTTGCCGCTGGTGGAAAACACCGCCGTCCCGTGCTCGCCGGCGTCGGCGGTGAAACGAACCGTCGTCCGCCGGCCGGCCGCGTCCTTCATCTGCGACGCCACCGTGCGCTTCCAGATCAGATCGTAGAGCTTGAGCCCGTCGGCCGACACCTGCCTCTCGATCTCCTTTGGGAGTCTAAAGGTGGCTCCTGCTGGCCGAATCGCTTCGTGGGCCTCCTGAGCGCCTTTCGAGGAGGTCGCATATACCCTCGGCTGGTCGGGTAGATACTCCCCGCCGTAGAGATCCGCCACCTGGCCGCGAGCCGCGTTGATCGCCTGGCTTGACAGGTGGGTCGAGTCGGTACGCATGTAGGTGATGAAGCCGTTTTCATACAGATCCTGGGCGATCCGCATGGTCAGCCGGACCGGGAAACGCAACTTGCGGGCGGCTTCCTGCTGCAGCGTCGAGGTGATGAACGGCGGATAGGCCCGCTGCGTGAACGGTTTCTCGGCTACATCGCTGACTGCGAACGACGCGGAGCGAAGCCGCAGGGCCGCCGACTGGGCCGTCGCGCCGTCCAGCACGCGCACGTTGACCGAAGCCTTGAGCCGGCCCGTGTGATCGTCGAAGTCCTTGCCGCTGGCCACCCGGCCGGATCCCAGCTCGATCATCCGGGCAAGCACCCGCTGGCCCGATGCCACACCACTCGGACCACCGGCGGCCAGGAGCGTCGCTTCGACATCCCAGTACTCCGCAGCCACGAAAGCCATTCGCTGCCGCTCGCGCTCAACGACCAGACGGGTCGCAACGGACTGTACACGCCCGGCCGACAGCTTCGGAGCGATCTTCCGCCACAAGACCGGCGAGACCTCGTAACCGTACAACCGATCGAGAATCCGCCGGGCTTCCTGAGCGTCGATCAGCCGGTCGTCCAGGTCGCGCGGATTGGCCAAAGCCTCCTGAATAGCCGCCTGGGTGATCTCATCAAACACCATCCGCTTGACCGGCACCTTCGGATCAAGAACCTCGCGGAGATGCCACGCAATGGCCTCCCCCTCCCGGTCCTCGTCCGTCGCCAGGTACAGCACGTCCGCCTTCTTGAGCAGCTGCTTGAGCTTGGTAACCTGGTGCCTCTTCTTGGCCGGAACAATGTACAGCGGCTTGAAATCGGCCTCGACGTCTACCCCAATCCTGGCCCATGCCTCATTCTTCAACTCGGCGGGGATCTCCGAAGCTGTGGAGGGCAAATCGCGAATGTGGCCGATCGACGACTCCACCACGAAACCCGAGCCAAGATACCTGGAGATGGTCTTCGCCTTCGCCGGGGACTCGACGATGACCAAAGCCACCCCCGAGTCGGTTTTCCGTCTCGCTCTATCTGCAGAATGGTCCATCATCGCTGATATTACGCCTTGCCAGCCCTGACAAAGGGCTGCGGATGCCTTCGTTCACTCAGGATGTCCATATGTTCCGTGTCCGTGTGCTGGGCTATTCTATCGGCTATGCCGCCCGGCTGCTGGAGCGGTTATTATAGGCAGTCGTCCACAGAATCAATGCCCCACCGATCGGACGAGGTGACCGATGGGCCAGGGCCAAACGCCGCCCGCGCCCCCCGAAAAGCGTCCGAAGCCCTTGCTTTTGGGCTGATGCCCGGTATGCTAAATCCTCTTTGCGGTGAGTTAACAGACTACCGATGGCGTCGGAGCAATTACAGCTATGATGAAGTTTTTCCGCAAGTACACGAAACAACTGCTGGCCGTCTTCATGGCCCTGCTCTTGATCGTGTGGCTCGGTGGCAGCGCTCTGCAGCATGTGTTCGATCGCAGCCAGGAGCATCTCAAGGTGCCGCGGGCCAAGGTCTTCGGCAAGACGGTCCTGATCGGCGATATGCAGGGTGCGTTCAAGGACAGCGAGGTGCTCAAGTCCATGAACATCCAGTGGGAATGGATGTGGTGGAACGCGGTCGCCAGGTTGGGCGTCAGAAACATGAACGAACTCCAGCAGTTGGTGGGCGCCGTTCGAACCACGCCACTCACACCGGAAGAGTGGTTCATGCTGGACGCCGCGGCCAGGCACCATGGCATCCAGGTTTCCGAAGAGGAATTGGAGCGTTTCAAGGCAAGGCACGGCCTGACCGGCGAAATCCTGGCCTCCGTCCGCGACAGGCGCGGCTTCTCGCTGGACACCCTCGATGAGGCGATCCGGTCGTATGTCCGCGTGACCGAGATGATGGAGTCGGCCATCGGGGCGATCAAGGCGAGCGAGGCCGATATCCAGGATGCGGTGCGCAATTCCCAGGAAAAAGTGAGCGTCAGCGTCGTCACCCTCGATGCAACCAAGTTCGTGGACAACACCTGGCAACCCACGCCCGAGGAACTGCAGAAGCAGTTTGACCAGGGCAAGGACAAGGATCCTGCGCCCTCGCCGACGGGCGAGCAGGTCTTTGGCTACCGCGAGCCTGAGAAGGCACAGATCGAGTACATCCGCGTCGATGCGAGTGCCCTGGCCAAGCGGCAGAAGATCTCGGAGGACACGGCCTGGGAGTACTGGGAGAGCCACCAGGACGAGTTCGTCAAACCCACGTCGCAGCCCGCCTCTGCCCCAGCGGGTTCGCAGCCTCAGCCCGAGAAGTACGGCACTTTCACCGAGGCCAAGCCGAAGGTGATCGAGAGACTGGCCCAACGAGCTGCCCAGGCCGAAGCCCAGCGTCTGGCCAACGAGATCATCAGCACGCTGGCCAAACCGTGGACCGGGGCCCCGACGACGCAGCCGGACAATTACGCCATCCCGCCCCAGGGGCAGGATAGCGACAGGATCTACCCCGACCTCATCGCCTCGCTGGAGCCGCGCTACCCCGGCGTGCTCAAGCATGGCCGCACGACCCTGCAGGACCAACAAGGACTGCGCACGGGCAACCCCGACATCACCAGTGCGTACTTCAAGGGATCCGGACAGTACAGCTACGTGTCTTTGCCCCAGGCGGCATTCATGGTCGCCGGCCTGGAAGCCAAGAAGGACGCCAACCCGGACCATACCCGCCTGTTTCGCAATGTCTATCAGACTTGCGCCGAGCCATTCGCCGATTGGTCTGGCAATGTCGTCGTGTTCCGCACCGTGGCCACGAAAGCCAAGCAGCCCGCGCCATCGGTGGAGAGCGTGCGCGAGAAGCTGATCACCGACCTCCGCAAGATCCGGGCGGGCGAGGAAGTGGAGCGACTGGCCAAAGAACTGGCGGACAAGGCGGGCACGGCCGGCCTGAAGGCCGCGTTTGAGGGCGACGCCAATCTCGTCGCCAAGCTCGGCAAAGAGGCCTACAAGGACCGAGTCACGTTCGCCCGCGGCACCCGCTACGTGCCCGAGTTCCGAGGTGATACCGAGTTGGTCAAGAAGTGCTTCACTGTTGCGACCGCCCCCGCCGCCAGCCAGCCGTCCCGGATCATCGCCCAGCAACTCAAGAGCCAATCCAACTGGGTGGTCGTGGAATGGCACAAGATTCTGCCGGTCACCACCCAGGAGTACGACCAGGAGCGGGCGGTAGCCATCTCCCGCGTGGTCGGAACTCGCCAGCTCGCCTTCCTGCGCAACTGGTTCAACCCGGCTGAGATCCGGTCCCGCGTTGGGTGGGAAGAACTGGCCGAAGGCAAGGACCTGCCAACCGGCCCGATCGAGAGACCCGTTCTCCCGCCGGGCGGCTGGGGCGAGTAGGCCACCGTTCCCGGCATCACTGGCCCAAAGAAACTTCAAGAGGCTAAAACCTCTTAATGCTGTTATTTGATGCCTTCAGGATGCCCGCCGCTCATCGCTCGGCGAGGCAGCACGCTTCGCCGGGACGACGGTCAGACTTCGTTCGGGCGACCCAGCCAGTCGGCGTCGGCGGTCGTGAAGTCCAGCAACTCTCCGGGCGTGAAGTACAGGGCAATCTCGCCGGCCGCAGACTCCGGCGAGTCGCTGCCGTGCACCAGGTTGTAGGTCATGCTGATGCCGAAGTCGCCCCGGATGCTGCCCGGCTCGGCCTCGAAGCCAAAGGTCTTCCCCATCAGCTTCCGGCAGACGGCGATTGCCCGTGCTCCGGCCAAGACCATGACCACCACCGGCCCGGAGGTGATGTACTCGATCAGGCCGGGGAAGAACGGCTTGCCCTTGTGCGGGGCGTAGTGCCGCTCGGCCAGCTCGGGCATGATCCGCATCAGCTTCATGCCCGCCAGAACCAGCCCCTTGTCCTCGAAGCGCTGAATGATCCGCCCCACCAGACGACGCTGAACGCAATCCGGTTTCAGGATGATGAGTGTCCTCTCCACCACGTGTCGTGCTCCTCTTCTGACGTTCCTGCGGTCCTCTCGTGCCCATCCCTATCCTGCACCACCCCGGGCGGCCTGGAACATCGCCCGGACGTTCTCCACCGGCACCTGAGCGGGATCATAAGTGCAGCCGGGGGCGATTATGATCGGCCTTTCCCCCGCCTGACGCAAGGCGTCGCGAACCTCCGCGGCACATTCCTCTGGAGTCCCCTCCGGGAGCGTCCTCAGGTTGTCCACCCCTGCGGCTATGGCCGGCCCGATCCGATCCCGGGCCCAGGCGATGCTCGGACCGGTAGCTCGATCCGACCAGTTCAGAACCGCCACCGGGTATTCCGAAAAGCCCAGGAAATCCCGCGGCCGGCCACACACATGTAGTACGCTGAACGGAGCACCGCTCACCGCCTCCAGGATGGCCAGATCTACCGGTCGTACCAGCTCACGGTAAAGGCCCTGCCCGTTGGCCGGCGTATCCACCCAGTCATCCCGCACCGACAAGAACACCCCATCCGCCCCGGCGTCAACGCACCCGCGGGCGAACGCCCCCAGCGTCTGCCCAATGGCCGCCACCGCCGCCTTGACGGCCACCCGATCCTCCCGAAGGAGCGCCGACAGGAGCGCGTCCCGATCGTCCTGGCCGTCAATCCTGGGCGGGGCGTGCACGTCGCTGGGCGGCCGCGTCCAGGCCCGCAACACCGTCCAGGCATTGAAGAGCGTGGCACACATCGGCACGTCACCGACCAGCCGCTCCTTGAGCCGGCGAAGCACCCCCAACTGGTCGGCCAATCGCTCGGCATCACCTGCCAGCGGTCGGATCCTTCTCAGATCATTCACCGTCCGGACAAGAGCCACCTCCCCGCGCGGGTAGGGGTGATCGTTCATCACCTTGAGGAAATCGAGGCCATAGGCCTCCAGATGCCGCAGGTGGGCCTCGACGGCCGTCGAGCCGGTGCTGCAGTCGTGTCCAAAGTGATACCAGCAGCTCACCGGCGGCCGGTCCGGCACCCGCCCGTGAAGAACCGCCTCAACTCGTTCCCGTTCGGTCATAACGCTCACAGAAATGTAGGCGCCACCGATGAACCAGTCCAGAGACAATCCGCAGAGTCAAGAGCTGTTGTGCGCCAAAGAGACCGAACTCGGCAGCCGATCCTCGGCATCCCCTCCATCTTCTGCATGCGTGACGACGATCATCCAGCCGCCAGCGAACACCTCCGCCCGGTCCTGGGCGGCGACTCCGCGACCGACGTTGTGATCTACCACCAGCCGGTCGTCGCCGATGGTGGATACAAAACGACCGAAGCGGACCCTCTTCCAGAGACTCCGGCCCCCCAAAGTCGAGGACCGCAAGGCCAACCTGATCCGTCTGCGGCTCCCCCGGCGAACTCACTCGCAGTCCTGGTCACACTCGTAGCGGCTCTGGTCGCAGTCGTCGTAGCATTCCGGATCACCCGGCCAGTTCTCGCGGCACCAATCGCAGCAACTGACGTACTGCTCCCGACACCTCATGTAGCACCCCCACGCATCCCGTTCCTGCGTCACCGTGCCGGTGACGGTATCGACGATCACGTAGCTGCCGTCGGGCATATTGAACACATAGATGATGTTGGCTACGTTGGGGTTGAGCGGCTTGAGCAGCTCCCACGATCGAAACAGCGGACCGAAGCCCGCAGCCTTTGCCAGGGTCCAGGCCTCCACGACGTCCATGGTCACTTGGGTCAAATCCAGGAACTCGAGTCCGAACGGATCGCTCTCCAGATCCACGATCGTCCAGGTGCCGCTGTAGGTCATGTACCAGCCCTGAACACCCTGAGGGGTCAGAGCGATGCCCAGGAAATCCCAGACGTTGGTTTCGGCCGGCATCTGCAGCTCGGTACCGTCCTGCCTTCGTCCCCCAGCCCAACAGATCTGCGCCGCAGCGTTCGTCTTGCGAATCTCCGCCGTCGCCGCTGCAACCATCCGCGTGCACACGCTGTCGTCGGCGGTCGGCACCGAAATCCAGAATGGACATGGCCGACAGACCCCGCCGAACGCAAGACAGATCATGCCCAGCAGGCAGGAAACCACTATCCCGGGTAACAGACGCCGACAGTCTTGCATGGCCACACCCTGACGCTGAGAACCTAGTCCCAAACCGCCGCGAACGCATCCCTTGCGCGCGGCCTCAATGCTATTTGCCCTCATCGGCCAGCGGGTCGGCGGACATGAGCTGCACAGGCCCCAGCAACCCCGAATCAACCAGCGGCGTGTCCTTGGTCAGCTTACGAATGTTGGTCCGCGTCGTGCGGCGTTCCGGCGGCAGTAACTGATCACCGATGACTCGGTTCGGCCAGAAGTTGACCACATCGACCTCGAGCCTGTTATCCCCGGATCGCACCGCATCGGTTATATCCACCCGGAAAGGCATGGCCCAGAGTACACCAAGGTTGCGGCCGTTCAGTCGTACCTCACACAGTTGACGTACATCGCCCAGGTCGAGAAGCAGGCGTTTCGTCCCGGCAGCCGGCTGCTCGGGCAGATCGAAAGACGTCACGTAGGTCGCCGTGCCCGAGTGGAACCGGATCGCGTCTTCGGGCCGAGTGGTCCAGCTCACCAGCCGAGTGAACTCAATTGGCTGAGCACCCCCCTGCCTGGAATCGAAGCTCACCTGCCACGGCCTGCGGTGCTCGCACACCGGCACGACAGTCGCGAAGTTGGGCCCACTTTTCGCTGCGACACCGGCTACCGCGCGAAAAACCACGAACATCGAGCCGTAGGGCGCGAATCGCAGCGGCACCACCGTGCGCTGGTCGGATTCAGCGAAATCGGGAAGGGGACGGATGCGGCCGGTGACGGGATCCCAACACTCCGGATTCCTGCCGGCCACCCGGAACGTGCAGCGGGCATCCACCCATCGACCGGCGCGGTTGGCCACGAAGAAGACGTCCACTTTGCCATCGCGGCGGTGGATGTAGTCGAACGCGACTGCAGGCTGACTCTGGGCAGACGCTGTCGCACTGCCCGGGTCGAGGGCATATTCGAAGTCCGGCCTGACACCGTCGGCGAGCAAGATCTCCCGGGCAGTCCTGCCCGCCATCACACGCCCCGACCCGAGACGATGCACCCCTGCCGAAGAGCCATCGCCCGCTCCCCACAGTTCATTCGCCAGTTCAGCGACCTCCTCATCGCACTTGGGATAATCGCACAGGCTGGCGGCCGATTCCGGCTTCGGGCCGATCACGGTGGCTCCCGCAGCGACCAACTCCTTGACCTTGCGGAGTACGGGCAACGAAACCACGCGGCGATCCGGCAAAACGAGCACCCGATAGCTCATGCCGTCCGGCAGCAGGATGCGGCCGCCGCGGGCGCTCATCCGCGTCAGCAGCACCTCTTCGGTCGCGACGTCGTAGTCGTAACCGGGCAACACTCTGGCCGGATCCGACTGCTTGAGCTGGGCGAAGTTCGGCACGTGATCGCCGTAGTAGTAGACCGCGTCGGCCACGAACAAGCCCCGCTGCAACATGAACTGGCAGCGGTTGATGTACGCGAGAAACGGTCCGGAGCGGGACCACCAGGTCGAGTTGGGATTGAAGTGTGTCCCTGCGAAATACTCCTGGCCGGGCAAACCCATCTCCGCCGGTGAGCAGGTGAACGCGTGCCACACCAGGAGATTCAGCCCTTCGCACGCGGCTCGATCGAACGACGGCTTGAGGTTGTCCCAGAGCGTCTCCTGCCAATGCGGGCCGATGGTCGTAAAACCCTCGGCGAGCACCAGCCGACGCCCGTAGGTGTGGGCCGCCGAGGCCGGCTGCTTCACGAAGAACCGGTTCTCATCGGTTACACGATGCCGCCACGAGCGCGCCCAGAACTCGGACATCGGAGCATCGTTCATCCCCAGACAGCGCAGCGAATCGATCGGGACGGCGTGCGGGCCGCCGGACTCGGGGTGGATTCGCAGCCCGTGCCGCCGGGCGCCGTCGACGAAAGGCCGGTAGTGGTTGTCGATCGCCAGGTCGCCCATGGTCTTGCGAAGGTCGTGCAGGAAGCGGTTGCTCACGTCCCGGCCGTCCAGGATGCGGCCGGCGATCACCGGAAGGAACGGCCAAAGGTCGTAGCCGCGCCGTCGCCGGAATTCCTCGCGAAGCGTCGGCGTCCAGTTGGCGACTTCGACCTCCCAGCTGTCGGTGTGCAGGTACTTGAGGGAACGCCCGGCCAGCGGACCCGCGTCCGCGATGAGCGGCTCAACCACAGCCTGCCAGTAACGCTGAAACGCATTTGCGTCGAACGGATCGAGGGCGTAACCTTGCCACCCGTCACTGCACGTCGCGACCCGGCAGTGCTGATTGAGCGTGCACCCGAAGCGCAGTATCTCCCACTCACCCGCAGGTACCTCCCACTCCAGCGTGCCGTCGGCCGAGAGCCGCTGGCCCAGATCGATCACGTCCCTCGAACGGGCATGTTCCTCACCCGCCACGGCGGGTGATTCATCAAAGAGAAGCGAGGTGTCGGGCGCGGAGAAGTGCAGAGCCTTGTGCAGGGCCTTCTCTGGCCAGTGCTGGAGCCGAGCCTGGCGGGACGGGTCGGCCGTTCCGGATGAAACCTCGAGTGGGCAGGCCAATACGGCCACATCGCGATAGAACCCCGCGTCATGACCTGGTTTCTGAGGCGGACCACGAAACCGGGCCGGACCGGTCACTCGCGTCTCCGACCAGACGAGCCGCTTCGGCGCATCCTCGGCCTTGACCATCGGACCCCCGAGGTTCCAGCCGCTCTGGATGCTCAGGCTCATCTCCAGGCCGAGCCGATCCGCCTCACGAAGGGCGTGCTTGTAGAGCTCGCGCCACTCCGGCGTGAAGAACGTGGGGCCGTGGGGAACGGCGTCGTTGCCGTCCTGTTCGGCGCCCCCGGCATCACAGATAATCGCTCCCCCGAAACCCTTGGCCGCCATCTCCTCCAGGTCGCGGGTAATGGCCGCCCTGGTGACGTTGCCGTTGAGCCACCACCAATACGCCCGCAGGCGTGCCTCGACCGGCGGAGCCCGCCAACCCTCCTCGAGCGCGGGATCGGGTTCCGCGGCGGGGGTGAGGCTGGTGTAGGTCAAGGACAGGAGAACCAATGCTGTCCACGATGCTCGTGCGAGAATCGAGAATGGCATAAGGACTGTCAGTATACCGCCTGGACCGCCACGCCGAACAGACCGCGCCACATGACTCCACGCCGGGATCCATGCGATCCTCGATTCCGCAACACTCCACCGACTGGGCAAAACGCTCACAATGCCTCGACAAAACCCATCTCCCTCACGCCATGTTCGTCGCGGTCAAGGCGGTGTGATCCTGACGTAGAGATCGAGCAGGGAGAGCGGTTCGGCCTGTTCAGGGCGACACGAGAGTTCGAGCATATTGGCTCCCTGGCGGAGAAAGGCGCCCGGCAACGGATAGTCGAGCCACTCCTTGTCGGCCACGCCGGCCGGGAGTTCCTGGCCGTTGAGCCGAACACGCAGGCCTTGGGAAAGCGGCAGCTTCTTGAAACGCAAGCGAAGCCCAGTACGTGTGTGCTCGGCGGCAGCAGACGTGTCTTCACCGACCTTGAACTCGATGCCGGCGGGCTTCTCAGGCTGCACCGCGATCGGGCTGGCCGGATTGAGCGTCGGGATGCGGATGAACTTCTGGTGGGGTATGGGTACGGCGCCGACGCCGCGGATGCTGGCGAAGTAGTTGCGAACCTGCTTGCGGAGGCCGGCCGGATCACCAAGCTCGCGCCAGAGCGGGCTGTTCGGATCGAAGAGGTTGAACACGTACACGCCATCGGCTCCCGAGGACCAGACGTTCAAGGCCCGGCCGCGGTAGCTGGCCAGGCTGGCGCGCAACTTCTGGGCGGTTTCGTCCCTGATTCGCGGCTCGTCGAGCGATGGATAGACCTTGGCGCCGTAGCGATGGCCCAGCTGAACGCTGTACTCCCAGGCATTGAGCTGGGTGTAGCCGCTGACGATCAGCAGGTCGACCAGGCCATCCGCCAGCCACCGCTCCAGATCGAGCCCGATGAACCGGCAGTATTCGACGGAGTCCGGGACGCGGACGGCCAGGAGGATAGGACGACCGCGCTGGCGCCCCATCTCCCCGGTCATCTTGCGAATCCGCCGCAGGAGATCAGTCATCTGGGTCAGTTCCTCTTCGCCGCAGGGCGCGCCTTGCCCGGAGCATTTGAAGAAGAACGCATGGCGGTAGAAATCCAGCTCGATGCCGTCGACGGCGTACCCTGTGCACACCTCCTCGCAATAGCGAAAGGCGAGATCGCGGATTTCGGTCACGCCGTAGTTCACTGCGGTCCACTGGCCGTATCGAGGGCGTTTCTCCTTCGTACCGATTAACCATTCGGGGTGTTCCTGCTTCAGACGGTTGGCCCGGAGCATCACCGGCCCGTATGCGGCTCCGGAGGCGTCGTGGGTGTCGTTCACGCGGAAGGACCAGAACAGCTCCATGCGGTGGGCATGGGCGAAGTCGATCATGACCCGGAGGGGGTCGATTCCCTTGTCGAGGAACTCCTGGGTCAGGTTCGATTGGTAGACTCCCTCGCGGGTGTTGAACACCTGGCCGACCCGCGTGTTGTGGGTGAACATGCCGAAGCCCGAGCTCCACGTGCAGTAGAAGATGGCGTCGACCTGGGAGCCGGCCAGCGGCGTGGTCCGCGAGCGGAGCAGCTCCTCGGTGGTTGCCTCCTTGCAGAAGTACACGGGTTCGTTGCCGTCGTTGTTGAAGATGACGCGTCGCGGGCGGTTGACCGCCTGCTGACGAAGGGTCTTCCAGGCCGCGTCATCGGGCGGCGAATCACTGACGCTGGCGGCGCCGGAGAGGCAACCCAACACGATAAGGGCGAGGGTGGAGCTCATGCCTCCCATGCTACTGAGCTGATCCCGGGCGGGCAAACGCCCTCGAGACGACTCTGCCTTTCGGGCTTCCGGAGGCCGACTGGCGATCCGGGGGTTTCCACACGCGCGGCCTGCGATTAGGTTACCGGTATGAGCACCACCATCAGACCCATTCCGGAGCCAAGGCTGACCGCGGCGATCCTCGTTGTCGCGGTGTTGACGGCGGCTGCTGGCATGCGAGGCGAAGTGGGAAGGCCGAGTTCCGCGCCGGCGTCTGCGCCGGCCGCGGGCGGCGCGAAAGCCCTGACTCCCGTCCCGATGGACGACACCCGGCTTTTGCTGGCGCCGTACGCCTGGAAACGGACGGGGGCTGGCCGGGGGGCTCGGGTGGAGGCGGGCATGCCCGGGGCTTACGTCAAAGCGGCCTTTCGGGGAAGCGCGGTGGTGGGTTTGCTCGTGGATGGCACGGCCAACGACGGTTGCCCGCCGACCGCGATGCCGGTCATTGACGTCTCGCTGGACTTCGGCGAGTTCAAGTCCGTCCAGCTCGCGAGGACGGGCATGGTGTACGCCCTGCCGCTGGCCGACGGCTTGGATGCCACCCGAGAGCATCGTCTCGAGGTTCACTTCCGCTCCGCCGGTCTGAGTCCCGACCGCTGGCGGGCCTCGACGGTCCATCTGCGTCTAGCCGGGCTTGAGCTTGACACCGGCGGCTCACTGGTCTTCTGCCCGCCGCGGTCCAGGAGGGCGATCGGTTTCGGCGATTCGATCACCGAAGGCGTGTGCTCGGAAGGCCTGTGTTCCTATTACTCCAACCTGCTGATGCACAATGCCCGGGTGACGTGGTTTCCGCTGGTTTGCGCGGCCCTGGACTGTGAATACGGCCAGCTTGGAACGGGCGGTCAGGGAATGGTCAGGACGCTGGAGATACCGCCGCTGCCGCAGACCTGGGATCGTTACGATCCGGGGACATCGCGGCTTGCGGACGGGTTGCTGACGCCCGAACCGGACTATGTCTTCTGCGCCATGGGTACCAATGACCACCAGAAAGAAGGCAGCAGTCTCACGTTGCTGCCCATCAAGGACGCATACGCACGGTGGCTGGTGGCCATGCGCAAGGCCTGCCCACACGCTGCGGTCTTCTGTGTCGTTCCTCCGCTCGGCTGGCATGCTGAGACGATTGCCGAGGTGGTGGCCGACCGCAACAGGAGTGGTGACCAGCGGGTCTTCCTGATCGACACCGTGCTGCTGAGGGACAGGTTCAGCGCTCGGGGTGCCACGCAGCTGGCGCCGGATGGCGTGCATCCCTCGGTTTACGGGAACGCGATGCTCGGAGCCCTGATCGCCGGCGAGGTGCAGAGAGCGACAGAACCTTTACGAACTATTAAAAGGTAAATGTGCTTTGGGGAGCGGCGAAACCGGTCGCCTGGCGGTTTCGCACCCGCTTCTGACCTTCGCAGAGGCCGTTGCCAGCGGAGGCGGTCATTCTCCGACCGTGATGCTGGCCGACACGGTCCCGTCGGTTCTGACCAGTCGCACGATCTCGCCCGGGGCGATGTGGTTGTCGTAGTTGCCCTGGATGAGCCGCCCCTCGCCGCCCCTGGGGCTTGTGGTCCGGGCCCGGAAGACGGATGCCCGGGGCGTGGCGTAGAGGGATTTACCCGACAGAACCACCGTTCCCGGGTGGAAGGTGTGCTTGGTCTCGAACTCCTGTTCGGTTTCGTCGTAGACCTGGAGCAGCCAGCCGGAGATATCCACGGCGTAGGTATTGGCGTTGACCAGTTCGATGTATTCCTCGTCCTGTTTGCCCGAGGTCGGGCTGTGTTCGATCGTGCCGAAGGTGATGCTCGGATCCGGCGGCTGGGCGGCCGGGATGAGGCCGTCGCCGGTCGGGCCGTGGGTGTTGTACAGGTGGGTTCGGCGGACGGCCAGGTACTGGTTTTTGAGGATGCCGATTGCGGTGGCGAAGTCCTGATCGGTTCCGTAGGTTTTACCCGCAAGTGCCCACGCCGCGCGGTCGAGGAGCACATCGGTCTGCATCTGGGACACGAGTTCGTTGATGCGGTTCTCGTACTTGAGTTCGGCGGCGGGGGTGCCCGGCGGCTGGAGCTGGGCGTCCATGACCGTCCGCAACCGCCGCAGGTACATTTGCCGGATGGCCGGCGTATCGCTCAGGGCATCGATGAGGCGATTCCAGAGGTTGTCGACCTTCTGGTGGTCGGAATCGCCGAAGAGCGGGTGGCTGAACGGGTCGTTGGCCGCCCAGATGCCGTCGCTGAGCACGCCGCCGCCGGCACCGTAGTTTCGTCCGAAGGTAAGGTCCTTGTCCCAGGGAAGGAATCGCCATTCACCGGTGTCGTTGGTATCGCGGTACATGTAGTAGTTCTTCTGGACGTGATCGTTGTCGTGGATCAGGGTTGTCGCGGCCCAGTAGTTGATGCACGCGGGGATATCGACATTATCGAAGAGGTAGTTAACTCTAGAGGTTCCGGTCAGCTGGATGCCGGCGACCAGGGCCTGGATATCGGCCCAGTTCTCGGTTTCGCGGGTTTTCTTTTCCGCGACGCCGGAATCGGCAACTTCCAGCTGACTGGTCATCTTGTACAGGGCGCCTTCGGGATCGAGGTTCTGGCGGGTCAGGAATTCCTCCTCGGGCTCCTCGACGAAGACGGCCACGCTGTAGAACTGGCCGTTCCGCTGGACGCGCATGGGGAAGCTGATACAGCCCACCGCCCCGGCATCGCGATAGGTTTCCCAGGAGAGGACCTGGCGGATATACGCCTTGTCGCTGAAGGTGCTGTTGAGGTTGAATTCGTCGACGCCGGCCTGGTCGAGGGCGTAGAAGAACTTGTCGCCGGAGTTGAACTTGAATTTCAGGTTTTTCTTGGTCCAGCCCTCGGAGGTCATTCCGCGGAGGTGTATTTCGATGTTGTCGTAGAATCGGCCGAGGAAGAAGGCCGATGCCCGGGTGCCGTTGTTGGTCTCGGCCGCCGCGGTGTTCTGAGCGAACCACTGGAGGACAGGGATCTGGCTGGTCACGGCCGGGTCGTTGACCACGGTTCCGAGGTACTGGGCCGAATTGGTGGGGCTGTCGTAGAGTGGCCACCGTGAGGTTTGGCCGTGGTCGTCGGCGGCGAGGAAGTACCAGCGGACCATCTGGCCTGGGGTGGACAGGCTGGCCGGGATGGTCGCCCCGTAGACGCCGTCCCCGGCGAGGCCGTCGCCGTGGGCGCCGTCGTCGAGCATGGTCAGGGAGGTTTCGGTGCCGTACATGACGCGGTAGTACATGGTTACGGAAGCCACGGGGTTCAGGTACTCGGAGGCTCCGACGGTGATGGTGAGATCGTCGGGATCGTTGGGCAGTGCCGGCGAGCATTGGGGATCGGTGAGGGTCGGACCCATGTTTCCGGCTCCGGAGCCGTTGGCGTCACCCGGCGAAGGGCTGGTGAAGTAGCGCTCGACTCGGGGCTGGGTGAGGCCGGAGCGGGTGGCGTACAGTTCGGGCAGGATCAGGAAGTCCGTGCTACCTGTGCCGTTGTTGAGGCCGTGTACGGCGAGGATGTTCTGACCTGGGAGCAGGGCTCCGAGTTTGGTGGACACATCGTAGATCACGGGCGTCAGGGCCTGGTAGTCCGGATGATCGGTGGTCGCCTTGGAGTTCCAGGCCGGGGTGGTGGGGGCGTTGGCTTTGGCCAGGAACTCGCCGTTCAGGTAGGCCACGAAGCCGTCGTCATAGCGCATGTAGAGGAGGAGCTTGTTGTAGGTGGTCGGTTCGTCCACGGTGAACGGGATACGGATGAGGACGGAGTTGTTCGAGGCCATGGCCGTATCCACGTCAAGCCCGATCAGGTTCTCAAAGCCCTCCGTTCGTTCGTATCCGACAGCCAGGTTACCGGTCAGCCAGGAGGAATCATTGAAGGTGGGCAGGAGCCAGCCGGTCGGCAAGGGGGCGTTGCTCAAAACGGCGGCGCGGCAGGGGGAAGTCGAGGCAACCAGGGTGTCTGTTGATCCCATGGCCACGCCGTAGGACACATCGCCGGTTTGGACCGGATAGGTAGGGGTGTACTCTGACACCACGGTCAGGCCGTCCGACTTGACCAGGGCGAGGTACTCGCCGCCGGCCTCGAGTCTGAAGTTGGTGTGCAGTGGCTGGCCTGGGACGGCGCGGTTTTTCTCGGTGGCCCAGACGATGAGGTAATCGCCGGACTCGATGCTGACGTCGGGGAATTTCCATTTGGTCAGATTGCTGCTCTTATCAGTGAGATACCAGCCGTTCAGGCTGACGGAGGTGCTGGTGGGATTGTAGATCTCGAGCCAGTCCAGGTAGTCGCCGTCTTCGTCCGCCAGGGTTGCGCCGTTGGAGGCCATGAACTCGGTGATGATCAGATTGACAGGGGCAACCGGACGTCCGAGACAGGTTTGGAACAGGCCGAAGTCAAGCTGATCGACGTCGCCGTCGCCGTCCTGGTCAAATAGTTGACAGCCGGGCGCATAGGGCAAGCTGGGACCGCTCACACAGGTCACGAAAGCGAGGGTGTCGACCTCGTCGATGATGAAATTGGCGTCGGTATCGCAAGACGAGCACGAACCTGCTGTCGCTGGCGCGGGTGCCACCAGCGCGCTTGCGACGACCAGTGCGGCCCAAATGAACCCACTCCCGCCCCCGAAGACGCTCCGCGACTCCATCTTCTGACCTCCGCGACGTAATCCTGCGACGCTCGCCAGGGCGACCATTCCCCTCGGCGTACCCTCGTCCCCCTGGCTCCGCTTGGGCACAGAGCCTCGCCCGGTGCCATTGTACCGCGCCGCCCCTGTGTTGCGCCTACCCCAGACCAAGATTCTTTCGGTTCTGAGGCTGGGGGGTCGTTCTTTTTTCGGACCTGGGTTGGTTGGATGGGCCCTTTGCAGGCGTTTTTCGTGTTTCTGGACCTTGCGGGGGGCTCTTCCGGGTTCGCGATCCGGCGGCGGGGTGATCGGTCTGGGGGCGCTAGTCTCCCTTGGGGGCGAGGGTGAGGTCTCCGAGCGTACAGCGCCGGCGCCAAACGAAGCCAATTGAGTGGTTGGCGGTCGGCAGTCAGCCAGCTGTCGGCCAGAGAGGCGGGCGGGGGAAGCCATCGGGATTTCAAAGAGCAGGGAGGCGAACCACAGGGATCGTCCTCCATACTCATATCACTTGTCCCGTCCCGGACCCGGAGAACCAGTCAGCGGTCACCCATTAGCCCCCACGTTGTCAAGCGAGAAGGCTCCCTAGGCGAACCGGCCCTCCTTCGAACGAACGCCTGATGTCGCCGATCGCGGCCGGTGTCCGTGATACGCGCCCCCCTCTCGTCACGCTGGCTTTTGCGCCCGGCAGGCACGCACCAGTCAGCGATCAAAGGGCGGGGGCGGGGGACAAAGGCGGGCGACTTGGGTGGGTGAACGAGATACGTCCTTGTTTCGATCACCCGTTCTCGTTCCAATCACTCCGCCCACGCAAGCGGAAGAGCGGCGGTTCAGCGGAGCAGACGCGTTCCCAACAAACGGACCTGTCCCGTTTTCTATGCCCCGTTTTCTATGCGTCGTAGAAGCCGAACTCGCAGGCGGCGTCGAACATGGCGACGATGTTCTGCGGGGGTACGCCGGCCTGGATGTTGTGGACGTTGTTAAAGACGTAGCCGCCGCCGGGCTTGAAGACCTCGAGGTTGGCGCGGACGTGTTCGCGGATGACGGCCGGACTGGCCGACGGAAGGACATGCTGGGCGTCGATGCCGCCGCCCCAGAAGGTGATCTGCCGGCCGAACTGCTGCTTGAGGGCCGCGGGGTCCATGCCCGGGATGCCGATCTGGACGGGATTGAGGATATCGACGCCGTTGTCGATCAAATCGGGGATGTAGGTCGCGCAGGATCCACAGGTGTGGTACCAGATCTTAGCGGGAGTCAAGGACTTGATATGTTGAACGAGGGCCTTCTGACGGGGCTTGACCAGACGGCGGTAGATCTTGGGATTGAACAGGGGGCCGCGCTGACCGGTGAGGTCGTCGCCGACCATGACCACGTCGACCAGGTCGCCGACCTCGCGCATGAAGCCGGTGTAAAAGTCCGTCCAGTAGGCGAGGACTCTATCGAGGAGGCGTTCGCAGAATGTCTCGTTTTCGAGCAGATCCATGAACCAGCGTTCCAGGCCGCGCATGTACCAGCAGTGCTCATAGATGACGCCGCCGATGCCGGTGCAGAGGGCGTACTGGGTTTCCTTGCGCATTCTCAGGGCTTGATCGCGGACGCCGGCGAAGCGTGTGGGGTCCTTGCCGTTGGGGAAGGGGTAGTGATCGAGGTCGGCCGCGCTGGCGTCGGCCAGCGGGTGGAGGGAGACGTCCATGTACAGGGGCTGGTCGTCGGGCATGGACCAGACGACGCCCCACTCGCTCTTGAGATCGTGCCAGAGGCGACCGCCGCGTTCATTGAGCTTGATTTCGCCCTTGAAGCCAGCCGGTTTGCGGGCGGTGATATAACGGGTGTCGACGTGGAAGCGCTGGAGCAGCTGCTCGCACGGTTTGGCCAGTTGCTGGACTGGATCCTGGATGACGATCTCATCCTGCCAGCCCAGCAAGTCGAGCAAGGATTGGTAGGCGCGTTGATGGATTCCGGTCTGGAACCCGCCGAGATCGACAGGGACACGATCGGGGATCCGGTGATTGACCGCCGCCAGCAGACGCTCACGCGAAGTCATTGTTTCTTGCTTGCTCATGGAGGCAAATGATAGCGTGGTGTGGCCAAAGGTAAAATGGCTCGGCAGCGGCTTGGCAGGCGAGTCGGCGGAACCGGCTGTTCTACCTGTTGGCTCAGGCTGGCGGGTTCTTGGCGAACCGGGCGTGGAGGGCGGTCTGGACAGCGACGGCCACCATCACGATGGCTGCGATGACGAGGTAGGAGGATGACGGGCTCTGGAGATCGGCGACCAGGCCGCCGAGCGCCGGGCCGGCGATGCCGGTGAGGCCGACCATGGCCTCGTTGATGGAGACGTATCGGGCACTGTATTCGGGGTGGACCAGGGAATGGAAGACCAGGTAGAAGTACATAGAGCCGGTGTAGAGGCCGAGACAGGCCGCCGCCACGAAGAAGGTGGCTGAGGTGTCGGCGAGGGCGAAGAGGGCAAGAGCGACCGTGCCGGCGGCGCCGATCGCGAGGATCGGCCACGGGCGGTACATCCACCATCGGCCACAGGCAAGGCTGATCCCCATCAGGCCCTGGGAGGCGCTGAGGGCGGCCATGGTGAGTCCCTGCGTTGATTTCGAGAGTTGCAGGTCGGCGCCGGTGGTCGGGAAGACGCCGCGGACCATGGAGACCGCCATACAGCAGACGCCGCCGAAGATCCAGCCCATCCAGGCGAGATCGGGCATGCGGGCGTAGGGTTCGTTGTGGGTGCCGTTTTCTGGGGGAGTGTTGGCCTGGTGATCGGCGGCTGGATGGACGGCGGCATGGTGCTTGACCAGCCAGACGCCGAGGGCGACGACGATCACGACCGCAGCGTTGAGCAGGTGGCAGGGGTACCAACCGAGCCGGTCCCACAGGAAGCCGGCGGAGAACGGGCCGAGGGCGTAGCCGATGCTCCAGGACAGGGTGTAGAGTCCGACTGATTGGGTGATCGGGCGTTGGCGGCCCTCGCCGACGACCTTCATGAAGACCTGGAACGGCGTCCAGAACAAGCCCATGGTCACGCCGAGCAGACCGATGAGCAGGTACATACCCAGGAGGCCGGAGCAGCGGGCAAGAAAGGCGGATTGGATGGCCGTCGCGAGGCAGGCGGTGATCAAGAGCCAAGCCGCGTTGCGTCGGGTGACCGCCCGGCCGATGGCCAGCGAGGCGAGCATGTAGATGACGGACCAGGCGCTGAGCAGGTTAGCGACGGCGGAGGCTTTGGCGCCGTGTTCAGCGGCCCATACGGTAGCCATGAACAAGGCGCTGGACAGGACCATGTCCACGATCATCGGAAACAGGAATACGAGTAGGTGGCTCAAGGGAGTAAAGCAAGAAGCTGAAACGCCTGGTTCGGGCTCTGCCCCAGGCCGCGGCTTACGATTGCGGCGTTTGGGTGCTTTGAAGTTCTGAGGTTTTCGGGTTCACGCTTCCAGGTCCAGGAGTCGGCCTTCGATTTCGTCGCCGGTGGGCTTGTCCTGCGGGGGGGGCTGCTGTTCCTGGGGCGTGGAGAATGGCCGGCCCTGGCTGCCGGTGCCCTCGGCCTCGGCGTAGACCTGGGTATCGTTGTCGGTTGTCTCAACCGTGGACTCCTGCTGGTCGATCGCGTTACTCTGTTTACGTCGAGCGGCCGATTCCTGGGTCCGTTCAGTGTCGCGCACCCGGGACACCTGCTGCTGAGCCAAGTGGCTCTGCAGGAGGGGGCCGACCAGGTTGGGTGGCAGGGTGGACACGGTTATCTGACTCCATCGGCGAGGTGGTCAGGGTCGGGATGCGCATCCCGTGCCATAAACATCGGCCACAGCGTCGAGGATCCTTGACCGCTTCCTCCCTTGCCGGACCCCGTTTGTTGGGGGTAACCTGCCTGGCGAATCTGAGGGGGCATCATAAGGCAAGTGTTCACAAGGAGGTAGTCCTCATGGCCAAGCGATTCTGTCTGTCGATGATCACGCCGGTGTCGGTCCTGGCGTTCCTGTACGCGGTTCCACCCGTCGGGGTCGCCAGGGAGGAAGGGCAGGTTTTGTCGCCGCCCTTGCGTGTGGACAAGATCCGGCTGCTGATTGTGACCGGGGGGCACGGTTTCGAGCGTGATCCGTTTTTTGCCATGTTCAAGGCATACCCGGACATGACGTTCAGGGAGGTCAAGCAGCCGGAGGCGCTGAAGTGGTACACGGCGGAGAAGAGCAGGGAATATGACGTTCTGGTCTGGTATGACCTGTGGGACAATGCCAAGCCGGGCGACCTGGAGAATCTCAAGGCCCTGCTCGACAGGGGCAAGCCGCTGGTTGCCCTTCATCACAGCATCGCCAACTACCAGGACTGGCCGGAGGCGATCAAGATCCTGGGGGGCAAGTTCTATACCAAGCCCGCCGGCGGGCGGGGCACGTCCACCTGGAAGGAAGGCATCCAGCTGAAGATCCGTGTGGGGGATCCGAATCATCCGGTGACGCGGTTCATGAAGGACTATGACATCCTTGACGAGGGCTACGGGGAGATGGAGTTGCTGCCCGGAACACACCCGCTGCTGACCACGGAGAATCCGCACAGTGACAAGAGCGTGGCGTGGGCGCACACTTATGGCAAGAGCGCGGTGGTCTACATCCAGGGCGGGCACGATCACTTTGCGTTCGAGAACCCGAATTACCGGCGACTGGTCGGGCAGGCGATTCGGTTTGTGGCCGGGCGGCTGCCGGATCCATCGGAGAAGGGCTTTGAGCCGATCTTCAACGGCAAGGATCTGGACGGCTGGACGGTGGTTGCTGACCGGGCGGGGTTTGTGGTCAAGGACGGCATTCTGCGCAGCGACAGTGGAAAGAACGGGCAGTGGCTCCGCTACAACCGCGAACTGGGTGACTTCGTGCTCCGTGTCGAGTGGCGGGTGAGCAAGGACGGCAACGCGGGCGTGTTCATCCGCAGCAAGGCGGAGGGCAATCCGTGGGAGACGGGGCACGAGATCCAGATCAGCAACCAGCCGCGGGATGAGATGCACTGCACGGGGTCGATGTACGGCCGGGTGCCGGTCGATCCCCGCCCGGACGAGTCGCCGGATGTCTGGCATGAGTTCGAGATCCAGTGCCGGGGGCCGAGGATCAAGGTGTTCGCGGACAACGTGCCGGTGATCGACGTGGATCAGAGCAAGGTCGAGTCGGCCAAGGGTATTCCGCTCAAGGGTTTCATCGGGCTGCAGGATTCGCACAATCCCAGCGGGTGGATCGAGTATCGCAAGGTGATGCTCAAGGAGCTGAAGGGGGAGAAGTCGGTGGGCCCGTCGTAAGCGAGTGGTCTTGGGCGCCGGCGTTCGGCGGGAGAGGCGGCCCAAGGATGATCCCGGTTGGGCTCGCGGGTGGTGGAGGGTCCGGCCAGACAAGTTGCCACGGACCCATCGGACCGTCTGACGCGGTGCCGGCGGGTTGGAGCGATCGCATGGAGACGACCAGTTTGGCCCCACACGATGGGGAGTTGATGGGCTTTCTGGCGCAGGGGCTTGCGGCCGGGGCATCTGATCTGCACCTGGTGGCGGGGTACGCCCCTACGCTGCGCATTCATGGTCGCTTGCAGGCACTGGCCGGCGACCCGCTGGCCGGTGGGCAGATCGCCCGGATGATCGACAGCGTCATGCCTGCGGTGTTGAAGCCGCAGATGGAGTTGCGCAAGGACCTGGACTTTTCACTCTCGTTCAGCCAGGGAGGTGAGCCGGCCCGCTTTCGAGTCAACGTGTTCCACAACCAGGGTTCACTCGGAGCGTGCTTCCGTTTCATCCCGCCCACGATTCCATCCTTCGAGTGGATGGGTATCCCCGTCGACCTGGCCCGGCGGATCGCGTCGCTGCCCGGGGGGCTGGTGCTGATCACCGGGGTGACCGGAGCGGGCAAGACCACGACGCTGGCCGGTCTGGTGCAGATGGTGAGCCAGTCGGGCAACCGCCGGATTGTGACCATCGAAGAACCGATTGAGTACATCTTCAAGGCCGCGGCCAAATCGGTGATCAGCCAGCGTGAGGTGGGTATCGACGTGGACAGTTTCGCGGAGGGGCTCAAGTACAGTCTGCGTCAGGATCCGGACGTCATCCTGTGCGGGGAGATCCGGGACCGGGAGACGGCCCAGATGGCGATCAGTGCCGCGGAGACCGGTCACCTGGTGCTGACCACACTGCACACCCAGGACGCTCGCGGGGCCATTACCCGGCTGGTGGACATCTTCCCGGTCGATCAGCACCAGGATGTTCGCAGCCAGTTGTCGCTGTCGCTGCGGTTCGTGATCAGCCAGCACCTGCTGCCCAATATCAAGCCGGAGGAGAAGCGGGTTCTGGCCCTCGAGATCCTGGTGGCCAACGACGCGGTGCGCGCGGCCATTCGGATGAACAAGATCGAGACCATCGACTCGCTGATTCAGACCGGAAAGAAGGTGGGCATGCAGTCGCTGGACGAGAACCTCTCGTATCTAGCGTGCACTCGGAGGATTGCCGCCCGGACCGCGCACCGGTTTGCCAAGAACCCGGCCGGTCTTCGGGCCATGGGCGTGGCGGATGTGGAGTTGGAGGACGGGGTGTCGATCTGAACCGCGAGTCGGCGGAGCGTTCCCCAGGCCGGGCGGTGCGATTCCGGGCTTGGCTGTGGAATTGTGTCGCGGTTCAAGATGGGCGACGCCCGCGGCCATTGGATGCACGGTGGTCTCTCGCCGTCCCGAGACTCCAGCCGCGAATCAAGCGTTCTGTTCCGCCGCGATCAGGTCGTCGTAGGTTTCGCGGCGGCGGATCGTCCTGAAGGAATCGCGGTCGACGAGGACTTCGGCCGCGTTGGGGCGGGAGTTGTAGTGGCTGGCCATGACGAAGCCGTAGGCGCCGGCGGTGAAGACGGCGATGAGGTCGCCGCGGTTGATCGGCGGCAGGTAGCGGCCTTTGGCCAGGAAATCGGCGCTCTCGCAAACCGGGCCGACGATGTCCACCTCGACGCTGCCGGGCAAGTTGAGGTCAGCTTGGCGGACCAGTGGCACGAAGGCCGCACCCGGCTGCACCGGCCAGGCGAAGTGGAAGGCGTCGTACAGGGCGGGGCGGATCAGTTCGGTCATGGAGCCGTCGACGATCACGAACTGCTTGTCCGGCCCCGGCTTCACGAATGTGGTCCGAACCAGGAGGATGCCGGCGTTGGCCGAGATCGAGCGTCCCGGTTCGATGACCGTTTTCAGCCCGCGGCCGCGAATGAGAGGGACGAGTTTCTCGGCGTAGTGAGCGAGTTCGGCGGACTGGCCCTCGGTGTAGTTGGCCCCGAATCCGCCGCCGAGATCGAGGGTATCCACCTCGAACCGAGCGGAGCGAAGATCCTCGATCAACTGGACGGCCTTGGTTACCGCCTGGACGTAGGGTTCCACGGTATTGACCGGGGAGCCGATGTGCAGGTGGATGCCACAGAGTCGGACGGTGGAGTTGCGGCCGTATTGCTCGAACACGCGGCGGGCTCGCTCCAAGTCGACGCCGAACTTGCTTTCGCGTTTGCCGGTGGCGGTATGTCGGTGGGTTTTCGGATCGACGTCGGGATTGACCCGCAGGGCGGCTCGGGTATTTCGGCCGGTCTGGCGAGCGAGTTCGATGAGATTGGCCAATTCGGCCTCGGACTCGATATTGAACAGGCCGATGCCGGCGGCGAGGGCCTGCCGAATTTCGGGGTCGGTCTTGCCCACGCCGGCGTAGGAGATCGTGGCGGGGTCGGCCCCGGCCTTCAGGGCCCGGAACAGTTCCCCACCGCTGACCACGTCCATACCGGCCCCCAGGCCGACGAGCAGGCGAAGGATGTGCAGATTCTGACAACTCTTGATTGAGTAGCAGACCGTCGGATTCAGTTCGGCGAAACTCTTAGTGATCGCCTTGTAGTGGTTTCGAAACGTCTCGGTGGAATAGACGTAGGTTGGCGTGCCGACGGTCTCGGCGATGCGCCGGACAGGCAGCTCCTCGCAATACAACTCTCCGTCACGATAGGCGAAGCTATCCACGGTTGGGCCTCATTCCCGGAGTCGCCGAATCACGATCGGGCGAATAGAGCATTAGACCCGACCCTGATCTCGGATGCAATGCAGGGGCAAGCCCGAGTGGGCAGGCCTTGGCAGGCGGCTTTTCTCGTGTCCCAAACGGGACTCACTAACCTCGGTTGTCTGGCGCGCCTACGATACAGCACACAACCGGCGTCCGCGTTGACCTTACCGAACGGATCGGCCATACTGGTCGCCGACTGGCCGGTCGGGGGTGGTGTGTTTTGAGGGCCAGGGGTGTCCCGCATTTGGGACGTATGGCATTAGGGTTTGAGAGACTATGGCATCGGACCCGACACGACCGTCTGAGGGGTCGGCGGAAGAGACCCGCGAATGGCTGGAGTCCCTGGACTATGTTTTACGGGAGCAAGGGTCGGAGCGGGCCTGGGAACTGGTTGAGGTGCTGCGGGCATGGCTGTGCAAGAAGAGTGGAGGGCCGGTCTTTTCCGCGCACACGCCTTACGTCAACACGATCCCGGCGGTCCGCCAGCCTGCCTACCCGGGCAATCGGGAGGTTGAGAAGCGGATCAAGAGTCTGATTCGCTGGAACGCGATGGCGACGGTGGTGCGGGCGAACCGCGAGTCGTCGGGGATTGGGGGGCACATTTCGACCTTTGCATCGGCGGCCACGCTCTACGAAGTGGCCTTCAATCACTTTTTCAAAGGGAAAGACGGTGCGTCTTCGGGCGACCAGATCTACTTCCAGGGTCATGCCACACCGGGCATCTATGCGCGGGCCTTTTTGGAGGGGCGGCTCAGTCAGGAGCAGTTGCAGAACTTCCGGCGCGAACTCAAGAGTGGCGGCGGGCTTTCGTCCTATCCGCATCCATGGCTGATGCCGGGTTTCTGGGAGTTCCCCACGGTTTCGATGGGGCTTGGCCCGATCATGGCCATTTACCAAGCCCGGTTCAACCGCTACCTGCACGATCGCGGCATCAAGGACACCCGTGGCAGCCGGGTATGGGCGTTCCTGGGGGATGGCGAATGTGATGAGCCGGAGACGCTTGGGGCGTTGACCCTGGCCTCGCGTGAGAAGCTCGACAACCTGCTATTCGTCATCAACTGCAATCTGCAGCGGCTGGATGGTCCGGTCCGAGGCAACAGCAAGATCATTCAGGAACTGGAAGCGGCGTTCCGCGGTGCCGGCTGGAACGTGATCAAGGTGATCTGGGGCGGTGACTGGGATCCGCTGCTGGAGCAGGACAGGGATGGGTGGCTGGCCCGTCGGATGCAGGAAGCGGTGGATGGCGACTACCAGAAGTACTCGGTCTCGCCGGGCTCGTACACCCGGGAGCATTTCTTCGGCAAGTACCCGGCGCTGGCGGCGATGGTCGAGCACCTCTCTGACGACTTCATCCAGCGGATGCGTCGTGGCGGGCACGATCCGGAGAAGGTTTACGCGGCCTACCGAGCGGCGGTCGAGCACAAGGGTGCGCCGACGGTGATTCTTGCCAAGACGATCAAGGGTTACGGACTGGGCGAGGCCGGCGAAGGCAAGAACATCACGCACCAGCAGAAGAAGCTCAACGAGCAGGAGCTGCGCGAGTTCCGCAGTCGTTTCGGCATTCCGATCTCGGACAGCGAGGTCGCTGCCGCTCCGTTCTACCGGCCGCCGGAGGACAGTCCGGAGATCCGGTATCTTCGCGAACGTCGGCAGGCGCTGGGTGGATTCGTACCGACGCGGGTGGTGCGATCAGAGCCGCTGGCCGCCCCACCGCTGGAGGTCTTCAACGAGTTGCTCGACGGAACCGGAGAGCGTGAGGCATCGACCATGATGGCCTTCGCCCGGCTGTTCACCCGACTGTTGCGGGAGAAGGACATCGGCCGGCTGGTTGTCCCGATCATTCCGGACGAGGCTCGGACTTTCGGCCTTGAGCCGCTGTTCCGCCAATGTGGCATCTACGCCAGTACTGGTCAGCTCTACGAGCCGGTGGACCGAGATACGCTGCTGTACTACCGCGAGGCCAAGGACGGCCAGATTCTCGAGGAGGGCATTACGGAAGCGGGATCGATGTCTTCGTTCATCGCTGCCGGGACCGCGTATGCGACGCACGGGGTGAACATGATCCCGTTTTTCGTCTACTACTCGATGTTCGGATTCCAGCGGATCGGCGACCTGATCTGGGCGGCGGCGGACATGCGCTGCAAGGGCTTCCTCATTGGGGGTACGGCCGGCCGGACCACTCTGGCGGGTGAGGGGCTCCAGCACCAGGACGGCCAGAGCCACCTTCTGGCCTCGATTGTGCCGACCATGCAGGCGTATGACCCGGCTTTCGCGTACGAGATCGCGGTGATCATTCAGGATGGCATCCGGCGGATGTACCAGGCCCGCGAGGACGTCTTCTACTATCTGACCATCGGGAACGAGAACTACCAGCAGCCTAAGATGCCGGACGGAGCAGCTGAGGGTATCCTGAAAGGCCTGTATCAGTATCGAAAGTCGGCCTTGACCGCCGATCGCAGGGTTCGGCTCTTCGGGAGCGGATCGATCCTCCGGGAGACGCTCCGGGCGGCCGATATACTGGCAGAGCGGTATGGCGTGGCCGCCGATGTCTGGAGTGCGACCAGCTACAACCTTCTGCGACGCGAGTGTTTGGAGGTCGAGCGTTGGAACCGGCTTCACCCGGACGGAGCTCCGCGGAAGTCGCACCTTGGGGCCGCTCTGGGGGACGATTCCGCTCCGGTGGTAGCGGCTTCGGACTATATGAAGATCGTGCCTGACCAGATCGCTCGCTGGGTGCCGGGCGGCATGACCGCGCTGGGCACCGACGGGTTCGGGCGAAGCGAGGACCGGCCGTCGTTGCGGCGGCACTTCGAGGTGAATGCCGAGCACATTGTCGTGGCGGCGATTGACGCTCTGGCCGGTCGGAAGATGGTGAAGAAGGATCTGGTCCGGCAGGTGATTGCGGACATGGGTGTGGCTCCAGAGGCGACCGACCCGTCGCGGGCGTGAAGAGCGGGCTGGTTGGAGTTTATGGGGGCTGAATCGGGAACCTCCCTTGGTCTCCCGTCGGTCGAGGGGCGGAAGGGATGGCCGATTGGGTGACCGCTGAATGCTGAGAGCTTGCGCATGAGTCTTCAGGAAATCAAGTTGCCGGATCTGGGTGAAGGGGTCAAAGGTGGCGATGTTATCCAGGTGCTTGTCTCGCCTGGCGACGTGGTCAAGCCCGAGCAGACCGTGGCCGAGGTCGAGACCGACAAGGCGGTGCTCGAGGTTCCGTGCCCGGTGGCGGGCAGGGTTGTGCAGGTGTCGGTCGCTCAAGGGGATCACATAGCCGTCGGGCAGACGCTGATCAGCGTGGAGACGGACGTCACTGCGGCGGTGGCGGCGACTCTGCCGGCGGCTGGGCCCGCACCGGCCGCGGACCGCGTAGCCCGACCTTCTGCCCCGCACGTCGCTGCACCGGTTGAGGAACCTGCGCCGGCCGCCGGGCCGGTTAGGGCCTCTTCGGCCGCATCGCTTGTGGCCCCGGCAGGGCCTGCCCGCGAAGAGGCTCCGATTGCGGCCGGTCCGGCCACACGACGGCTGGCACGGGAGTTGGGCGTTGATCTCCGGGTCATCGCCCAAAGCCATCCGGACACGCGAATCACCGACGAGATGGTCAAGGCCTTTGTCAAACAGGCCATGACGACGGGCACGGCCGCGGCGGCTGGCGGGGGCACGAGGGCGGTGGCCGCCCCCGCGCTCCCTGACTTCAGCCAGTGGGGCCCGGTCGACCGGGTGCCTTTCTCGAGCTTGCAGCGGAAGACGGCCGAGGCCCTGTCGGTCGGCTGGAGTCTGGCCCCGCACGTGACCCAGTTCGAGCAGTGCGACATCACGCGGGTGGAGGTTCTCCGCAAGCGGTTCCGCGACACGCCGCAGGGCAAGGAAGCCAAGCTCACGGTGACGGCCTTTGTACTCAAGGCGTTGACCACGGTTCTCAAGGCCCACCCGCAGTTCAACGCGTCCTTTGAGCATCGCACCAACGAGTTGATTCTGAAGCGTTACTACCACATTGGCGTGGCGGTGGATACGGAGGCCGGGCTGATTGTCCCCGTGCTGCGGGACGTGGATCGCAAGAGCGTGCTGCAGATCGCGGCGGAGATGAACGAGCTGGCCGAGCGGACGCGGAAGCGCAAGGTGGGGTTAGACGAACTGAAGGGTGGCACCTTCACGGTGACCAACCTGGGGGGGATTGGCGGCACGGCGTTCACGCCGATCATCAACTATCCGGAGGTGGCGATTCTCGGGCTGGCCCGTTCAAAGGAGGAGCCGGCGGTGGTTGACGGGAAACTCACCACGCGACTGATGCTTCCGCTGTGCCTGTCGTACGATCATCGGGTCATCAACGGAGCCGACGGGGCGCGGTTCATTCGCAAGCTGTCCGGCCTGCTGGAGGACCCGGAGGTGCTGCTCCTGGGGGCATGAGCGTGGGAGGCGGGGCAGACCACGCAGGCAAGGTGCGGAGGATGATTTCACATGAGTGATGCAGCGGTCCGTGAAACCGAGGTGGTGGTCATTGGTGCCGGGCCCGGGGGGTATGCGGCCGCGTTTGCGATCGCGGACCGGGGTTTCAAGGTCGCGCTTGTTGACGCCGATCCGGAGCCGGGTGGTGTCTGTCTGAACCGGGGGTGTATTCCATCGAAGGCTCTGCTGCACGTCGCTCGCCTGATCGGCGAGGCCCGGGAGGCCAAGGAGTGGGGTCTTTCGTTCGGCGAGCCGCGGATCGACGTGGCCCGGTTGCGGAGCTGGAAGAACGAGGTCATCGGGAAGCTCAACGGAGGCATCCGGCAGATGGCCAAGCTTCGCAAGGTGGATCTGGTGCGGGCGTGGGCGCGGTTCGAGGATTCTCAGACGCTTCTGCTCAGCACCGAGCGTGGGGCGGCTCCCGACCAAGGCCGTCTGAAGTTCAAGCGGGCGGTGGTGGCGGCCGGCTCGCGTCCCGCGGTCATTCCGGCGTTCAATACTGGCAGTCCCCGGATCTGGAACTCGACTTCGGCATTGGAGCTCAGCACGGTGCCGCAGACGCTGCTGATCGTAGGCGGCGGGTACATCGGTTTGGAGATGGGGACGGTCTACGCAGCCCTGGGCAGCGAGGTCACCGTCGTGGAAATGACCGACGGGCTGCTGCCGGGCGCGGATCGGGACCTGGTTCGCGTTCTCGAGCTACGGCTCAAGAGGACGTTCAAGAGCGTCTACTTGAACACCAAGGTGTCGAAGGTAGCCGAGGCTGGCAGTGGGGTCGCGGTCACGTTCGAGGCGGTCGGGGGCGCCAAGCCCGGCCCCAAGGCATTGCCGGCGACCGCGGAGTTTGAGCGGGTGCTTGTTTCGGTCGGCCGGACACCGAACAGCGACGGGTTGGGGCTGGAGAACACGAAGGTCAAGGTGATCCAGCGTGGTTTCGTGGAGGTGGACCCGCAGCTGCGTACGAGTGACGAGCACATTTGGGCGATTGGCGACATTGCCGGGGAGCCGATGCTGGCCCACAAAGCGGCCTACGAGGCCAAGGTGGTGGCCGACGTGTTCGCGGGTCACAAGGCGGCGGTGGATGCCAAGGCCATCCCGGCGGTGGTTTTCACGGATCCGGAGATCGCCTGGGCCGGCTTGACCGAGAACCAGGCCAAGGCGGCCGGGACAGAGGTTAGGATTGCCAAGTTCCCGTGGGGTGCCTCAGGACGAGCCACGGCCAACGGTCGCAACGACGGCGTGACCAAGGTTATCGCCTCACCGACCAGCAAGCAGGTTCTCGGCGTGGGCATCGTGGGTTCTGGAGCGGGCGAGCTGATTTCGGAAGCGGTGGTGGCGATTGAGATGGGTGCCACGGCTGAGGATCTGGCCTTGTGCGTCCATCCCCATCCGACATTATCGGAAACGGTCATGGAGGCGGCCGAGGCGGTCTTTGGAACCTCGACACACCAAGCCCCCCCGCGACGATAACTCGATGGGTTTGAGAGGCCGGTTCTGCGGTCAGCGGCCGAACCGTCTGCGGTAGACGATGCCGGGCCAGCCGTTGCCTGCCGACGGGTATCCGTTCAGATGCGGTCGGGCATGGGCACCAAGCCACATCGCTGGCCGAACAACCGGACGCCGATCCCCACCCGATCCCCTTCGCCGTTGGCATTGATCAGCAGCTCGGTGCGGACGATCAGTCCCTGTTGGGTAATCATTTGTCCGGAGCCCGGCTCGGGCCCGCGTTCGCGGATCGCGAGTTGGAAGGTGTAGCGCTGGCCGATCGCCACGCCGTAGCCGATGGGCACGACGCCGTACAGTCCGCCGTCGCCGAACTCGACGACATCGCCGACGATGCGGGCCGGCTGGGTATCGCTGACATCTTCGGGACAACTGAGCAAGGTCATCTCGCAGCGCAGGCTGCGCCGCCTCCCCTGCCGTTTCTCGTCGTCGGGGGTGGAGCGGACCCACTGGATCAGGCACGCTCGACGTGAAGCCGCGTTCTGGAGATCGGGGAAACCCGTATCTGCCTGGAACGGGGGCAGAGCGTACTCTGAAGAGCGTTGGTGGGATTGCTTAACCGCTGGCATTACCTGGCCTCCGTGCTTCTTTCCCGAACAGGTTTCTCGCGGGGTGACGCGTCCGCCGCGTTCGACCATGACCGCGTGTCCGGCTCCAAAGGACCGGTATTCTCGAACTGGTACCGTTTCCCCGGCGGCCACCCTCCAGGCCGACGGACCTGTTGCTTGACTGGGACAGAACCTCGGGGATCGCGGACTGACGGCCGCTCCACACAGGCCCCACACGATTCCCACGAGTGACGTCACGGCCGTCCTTGGCCCGTGATGTCCGAATCCTCCCACGCAAATTGGCGTGACTTGGGCTGTGATTTCTCAGGTTAACTATACACCGCGGATTTCCGCCGGGTCGAGAAAAGTGAGGCAAAACAGATGAATTGCGTCATTTCTCGGTCGGTTGACCCTGAATCATGAGCCCGCTAGCCTGATATTCGGACGGTGTACCCGGGCGACTTGAGTGTTGACGAGATCAGGTATGGATTACGACGTGGTTGTGGTGGGTGGTGGACACGCGGGCACGGAGGCCGCCTGGGCCGCGGCGAGGATGGGGTGTGGAGCCGCTCTGGTCACGATGAGCGTGGCGGCCATCGGGCGGATGTCGTGCAATCCGGCGATCGGTGGCATTGGCAAGGGGCACATTGTCCGCGAGATTGACGCCTTAGGGGGTGTGATGGCCGTGGCCGCGGACGAGGGCGGGATTCAGTTCCGGGTGCTCAATCGAAGCAAGGGTCCGGCGGTCTGGGCCCCGCGGGCGCAGGCTGACCGGAGGCTGTACGCTGAAGCCGTTCAGGGGATGTTGTCCACGGCCGGCTCGTTGGACATCATCGAAGGCCTGGTTGAGGCGTTGGTGGTCGAGGCCGGTGTGGGCGGGGCGGGACGTCAACGGGCAGCCGGTGTTCGCCTGGCCGACGGGCGGCAACTTCAGTCCAGAGCGGTCGTTATCACCACGGGCACCTTCCTTCGCGGCCTGATGCATCGTGGTGCGCAGCAATGGGAAGGTGGCCGGATCGGTGAAGCGGCGGCGGTAGGGCTGAGCAAGAACCTCAGCCACCTTGGCTTCACGCTTGGGCGCCTCAAGACTGGGACACCTCCACGGATTGACCGAGGGTCTATTGACTACACCGCGGTTACCGCGCAGCCGGCCGACGAACCTCCGGTGCCCTTTTCGTTTCTGACGCCAGCCATCACCCGGCCACAGATCCAGTGTTGGATCACCTCCACGAACGAACGGACGCACGCGATCATTCGCCGCAATATACATCGGGCGCCGATGTACTCTGGGCAGATCAAGTCGCGGGGGCCGCGTTATTGTCCCAGCGTGGAGGACAAGGTGATGCGGTTTGCCGACAAGAACTCACATCAAGTCTTTCTCGAGCCGGAGGGCTATGACAGTCCGCTGGTCTACTGCAACGGGATTCCGACCTCGCTGCCGTCCGATGTGCAGGATGCGATGATCCGCTCGATTACCGGGCTGGAGCGTGCCAGGATCATGCAATACGGGTATGCCGTGGAGTATGATTGGGTTCCCACCGACCAGATCGACGCCACGCTGGAGACCAAGCGGATCGCCGGTCTGTACCTGGCGGGGCAGATCAACGGGACGAGCGGCTACGAGGAGGCGGCGGGGCAGGGTCTCATGGCGGGCATCAACGCGGTGGCCCGGATCAGGGGTTGTGATCCGGTGGTACTCGGGCGTGATGAGGCCTACATCGGGGTGATGGTTGACGATCTGGTCACCAAGCCGCCTGACGAGCCGTACCGCATGTTCACGTCGCGGGCCGAGTACCGGCTGCACTTGCGAAGCGACAACGCCGACCAGCGGCTGACGCCCATCGGACGACGGATCGGCCTGGTAGACGACCGTCGCTGGTCGGCATTCGAGGCCAAGCGGGCCAGCATTGAGCTCCTGGCGGCGGCGCTGAAGGCTACGCGGCTGGACGGGGCCTCACTGGCGGAGTGGCTTCGGCGGCCTCAGGTTCGTCTAGCGGAGCTGGGCGTACGCGTGCCCGAGTTGGCCGTGGGCGACTATCCAGCCGCAGTCCGCGAAGCGGTGGAGATCGAGGCCCGATACGCCGGTTACCTGGAACGTGAGCACCGGCTGATCGAGCGATATCGGCACCTTGAGTCGCGGTGTATTCCCGCGGGGCTCGACTATGACACGCTGACGGAATTGCGTTTCGAGGCCCGCGAGAAGTTCTCCCGATTCCGTCCCCGGAACCTGGGTCAAGCGGCCCGTATCAGCGGGATCAGCCCGGCGGACATCACCACGCTGGCGTTGTATGTGGCGAGGCCGGTGCGATGAGCCGGACAAGCCAGCGGAGATGACTTAAGTACACTGTCAGATGAACGGATCAGCTGCCGGTTGGCTGGTGGGGCAGCTGGGGGCAAGGGTTCTGCGGCAGTGACATGGAACGTGGAGGTGGCTATACTAGGTTTGACCCGTTCGATGGCAGCTGTTCGATCGGTGTCGGGTTGGCGTGCGGGGCGGGGGTCGAGTCTCACGATTGGCTCACTGGGAACGTAGCAGGCGAAGGATGGTGATGCGATGCGTTCTCGAACGGTACAAACGATTGCCTTTGTCACCCGTCCGGCATTCACGCTGATTGAGATTCTGGTGGTCGTGGCGATCATTGCGTTGCTGATTGCCGTATTGATGCCCTCGCTGGGGCGTGCGCGGGCGGCTGCTCGCAACACGCAATGCCTGAGCAACGAGCACCAGTTTGGCGTGGCGATTGCGGCATATGCCACGAGCAACCGGGACTGGGTTCCCCGGGGCAGCAACCAGTTCGAGATCAACTGGACGATGCTGGTGGTGAAGATGTTGGGCGACCGCCGGCCGTACGCCAACTGCAACGAAGTCCCGGTGGCCAAGCAAGGCGTATTTCAGTGTCCGGAGCGGAGCAAGGCTATTGCGAGTCCGTTTCTCGACTATGTGGTGAACGCCCTGGATTTTGACCGTGTCTCAAGGCCTGCCGGCCAGGAGGGCCAATGGATCGAAGCCAAGATGTCCAATCTTGGCAAGGTGAAGCAGCCGACGGAGACCATCTTTCTGACGGACGCGGAGTATGAGGACCGGAACGTCGAGGGGCTTGGTCCTTCTTTGGTCACCTGCCGGAGGAACTACGAGAACGGCCAAGCGAGCGCGAATGGCATTGACGCGATGGACACGTGGCTGGGGGAACACCTACCCGAGGGTAATGGGGCGGTGAACATCAACGACAGTCCCGGGACGAGGCGGGTAGCGCGGAAGATGCATCTTGGTCGCTTCACGAACGCGGTGTTTTTTGACGCCCATGCCGCGTCGGTGCCCTTGGCTCCGCGGGAGTGGGCGGACATGGACAAGTACGGTTACTGGCTGAAGCGTTTCGGCGTCCGGAATGCCGACCGGGTGAAGGCGATGCCGATGAGGTGAGACGGGTTAGCCGGTGTTGCGGAGTAGATGGAAGTCCCTCCCTGGAAGTGGAATGGGATTCTGTATGGGTTATGAGCCGAACGAGCACGGGGCGTGCCCGCATCGACGAGGTCGTGGGCGGCCGGTTGTGCATTCTCCTCGGGTCGCGGACCCAGCCCCGGCCGGACGTGCGGCGACGGGTCGGTTGGGTTTGGTCCTGAGGCTGTGGGGATGGACCTGGTTTGTCCTGTTCCGCAACCGATTTGCGATTGCGATCGCCTCGTTGGTATGGCTGATCTGGCGGAGTGGCGTGCAGCCGAGGCGGATGGCCTACCCCTGCCAGCAGGCTGCGGCCGCCAATCTTGGCGCCCTGGCGGTGCTGGTGGTTCCGATTCTGGCTCGCCGGAGGATGCAGCGGGTGGGGGATGATCCCTGGCGGAGGGTTCGACTGGCGACGGGATCGGTGGCTCTGGCGAGCGTTCTCTTCGTACTGGTTTCTGCCGGGGTGAACGTGTACTCGAACGACAAGGAGGTGGCGGCCGCCGGTGTCCAATTGCCGCCGCCTCGGACCTCGATACCGGAGCCGACCACGGTGGCCATTGTCCAGGATGTCGGTGAGCCGCTGGCGAATGCCGAGGTTGAGGGGATGGTTCGGAGGGCGGTGGGGTTGGCGGGCGGCCTGGGGAGCATTGTGCAACCGGGCCAAACGGTGGTGATCAAGCCGAATCTGGTGGAGACCCTGGCCCCGGCGGGTGACGGCATCACCACGGATCCGCGGGTGGTGCGAGCCGTGGTACGGCTGGTCCAGGAGGCCGGGGCGGGGCGGATAGTGATCGCGGAAGGCACCGCCAGCTCGCGGGACAACGAAGACACGTCGCGGCGGGTGACCTGGAAGGCGTTCAAGGACTCCGGCTACGACGCGAACGGTGATCGCCTTGATGACGAGACCGGGGTGGAGCTCTACGACCTCAATGACACTGGAGGCCTGGACAAGCACGATGTGAGCCGGGTGTCGGAGGTCACGATCCCGAACGGGGTGATTCGGACGAAGTACTGGGTTCCCCGAATGCTGCTCAAGCCGGCGGACGGCGGCTTCTGTGACGTACTGATCAGTGTGCCGGTCCTGAAGAACCACGGCAACGGCGCTGTCACGCTGGCGATGAAGAATCGCGTGGGCTGCGCCCCGAGCGACATTTATCACGCCACGTTTGCCCCATACACGCAGCAGATGAAGTGGTCCCTGGTTCACACCACTTCGGGCGGTTTTGGGCGGACGGTGGTGGACGGTGGCGACTATCCGGTTCCCGCGGCGACGAACGTCGAGAACTACGTTGTCCAGTACACGATCGTGGATCTCAACCTGGTCCGGCCGAACGATTTTGCGGTGGTGGACGGGTTGGTGGGCATCACCAACGGGCCGGTGGGCGACGGCGGCGTGGTGACCAAGGCGTCGCCGGCGCGGAAGTTCATCATGGCCGGTCGCGACTCGGTGGCGGTTGACGCCATCGGCTCGTTGACCATGGGCTACGATCCGACGCAGGTAGGCCACATCGCCTGGGCGGACAATCGTGCTTTGGGCACGGACACGACCGCGCTGATCACGGTGGTGGGCGATCATGTGGCCGCGGTTCGAATGGACTTTCCCAACCGCGGCGAGTCGGTAGCAGCGGAGAAGAGCTCGCCCTGGCTGGACAGTGTTTCGTTGGACGAAGGCCAGACGGTCGCGGGCACGATCAGGGTGACCGGCTCCGGCGCCGGCGACAACAACGGTCTGGCCAAGGCGGAGCTGGTGGTCAAGGCCAGGAGACCGAATCTGCTTGTCAACGGTGATTTCGAGACTGGGGATGCCACCGGCTGGGCGGGTTGGGAATCGCCTTGGGGCGGTCCGTTCGTTCGCGATTTCGCGGATACCGAGGTGGGGCATCAGGGCAGCTTCTGTCTGAAGCTTGGGGGCTCCTCGACGACGGGGAGCTTCGGCGTCCACCAGCAGGTAACGGTCGAGCCGGGCAAGACCTATCGCGTTGACGCCTCCTGGCGCGGGCAGAAGACCGGGTCCTTGAACTGGTTCGAGATTCTGCTGCTGGACGGTCCCTTTGACATTGACCAGGCCGACAGTGGCGGCGAGCCGGTGGTGCGTACCAACTACATGTACGCGTACGACAACCTGATCGGCACGGGTCTGGGAGGGAACGTCGGAGCGACCTTCGGCTGGCTCTGGGCTCACAGCCAGGACGGCACGAAGTACGACTACAACAGCCGCCACGGGGAACGCACCGCCACCGGGAACATCCTGACGGTGGTGCTCAAGGCCGGCAACACCGGAGAGGGTGGAGCGGGTGTGGCCGCGTGGTTCGACGACGTCTCGCTGGTCGAGGTGACCGAGGAGCAGGTCGTGGCCAGCGTGCGGGAGGCGCAGGATCCCTTCCACTTGGAGTGGGACACGAGCACGCTGCCGCCGGGCGATTACACGGCCACGGTCACGGTCTACGATGCGGCGATGAACGAAGCCGCGATCAGCCGCGGCGTCACAGTGGCTCCGCCGCTGGCGCCGCTGATCGCGATTGAGCCCGCGGCGTTCAGCCACACGTTCAGGTTTGGTGAGAGTCCTCCCGACGACACCTTCACGGTGAGGAATGCGGGAATCGGGACGCTGAGTTACGAGATCTGGTCGGACGCCTCGTGGGTGGTTCTTTCGTCCACCCGCGGCGAATCGACGGGCGATGCCGACCCTATCACCATCCATTACGATCTGACCGGGGTCGGCGCAGGCCCACAGACTGCCACTTTGTTGATCACGGACCCCGCGGCCTACAACGACCGGCAGGTCCTCACCATCAAGCTGGACATCACCACGGTCAAGTCGGACTTCGACCGGGACGGCGACGTGGATTTGGACGACTGGGGCCGATTGCAGGCATGCCTGACCGGCATCGGCGTGGTCCAGACCGATCCAGTCTGTGAGAACGCAAAGTTGGACGACGACGAGGACGTTGACAAGAACGACGCGGCCCTGCTGACGCAGTGTCTTAGCGGAGCGGGTCTTCCGGCGGATCCGGACTGCATGGACTGACCCCGACTCGCTGAATGGTGGAGTCAATCGAAGCCGGCGCCCAGGGTGTAGACCGAGGTCTGACGCGTTTCATTTCCCTGGCGGGCCCGGCGGCCTGCCGTGCGTGTGGCCGCCGAGGGTCGCTCCCCGATCGAAGCGAGGCTCTTTCTCCAGTGCTTCCAGGATGGGCATTCGGCCGTAGCTGGGGTGGTTGAACCAGCTGTCGTTGGCGAACGGCGGCGTGTCGGCGTGGTAGATCCAGTTCATTTGGGCGAAGAGCGGATCGCCCCAGTAGCGTGGGTGAGCCGGGTTGAATCGCCGGAGGATCTCGAGGTTGAGGTCGCGGTGACGTTCCGGTGTGACGGGCGGGTAGCTCTTGTCGTCGTGGTTGTCGGGAAAGGCTCCGCCCTCGGTGCCGAGGATGGGAATCGGGTGTGGCAGGTACCTGGCCATCAGGTACTGGAGCAGTTCGACGCCGAGGTAGGTGGTATTGTCTTTCATGAGCGAGTCGAAACGGTCCTGCCGAGTTGCGTGGGGCAGGTTCTTCTCGGGATTGAAGGGGTAGTCGATCGGCCGGTTGAGGGGCCCGCAGTGGACGCCGAAGGCGCAACCCGCGAAGGCCTGTGCGATCGTGTCCATCTTGGCGAAGGTCTTGAAGCAATCGTCCCACCACTGGCCGGCGTTTCGCCCGTCGTTGCCGCCGACGCTCATGGCGTAGAAGACGGGGATGCCGCCCTCTTCGGCGATCAGCCGGCGGGCCCTGAGCCACTGTATGCACAGCCGCGCCGCGCGATTGCCCTTGTCCCACTCTCCCTCCGACCATTCCAAGTTCAGGTTGGGCTCATTGCCGGCCTCGATGTAGTGTGCGCCGGCCTTCACGTAGGCCTGAACCAGCTTACGGAACTTGGTCTCCTCGTCGCCCGGGCGCGGGTAATGTGGGCTGGGCCGATCGACGTACAGCCGGACCACCGGTTCGACACCCTGGCGACGTGCGGCCTCGACCACGTCGAGCTTGTCAGCCCCGCAGGCCAGCACCTTGAACCAGGTGAATCCGTAGCGACTGCGTAACTCCTTGAAGAACTCGTCGGGTTGTTTCGGTTTCCAGGAGCAGTTCGGGTTGTCGTGGATGCCCCAGCCGGTATCCGGCGCCGGAGGGCGGGGATAGTCGGCGAGTGCTTTCCAGGGTGAGCTCACGGTCGTCGAAGATCCGGGGCGGGATTCGGCGGTGGCGGCGGCCAGCCCGAGCACGGAAACCACGCACCATGCGATGATGGAGTAGCCGTTGGCCATGGTGTCTCCGGTCGGGCCGCGCCGTGCCCGGTTTCAGTTCACGCAGGTCGGATCGGCAACGATACCGGCACCGCTGACGCACAGGATGAACAGCTCGAAGTCCTTCTTGTCCACATCGAGGTCGCCGTCCAGCCGGGCGTCCGCGCAAGCCGGGTCGGCCTGGGTGACGCCAATGCCGGAGTAGCATGCCTGGAAGTGGGCGAAGTCATCCATATCGACGTCGGTATCATGATTGAAGTCGGCAGGGACGGTCACGACGTGGAGATTAACCGTGACGGACTGCGGCGTGTTCGTGGCACCTGAGGCTGACACGCGCAGGGTGCCCTGGTACGTGCCGAGGGGCAGCGGACGGGTGGCGTAGCTGATCGTGACCGTCTGCGGATTGCCGATCACCGTTCCGGCTCGCGGGCTCACGTCGAGCCAGTTGAGGGTTTCGTCCACCTCGAAGGACATTGTGCCGTTGCCACCGTTTGCGACGCTGAAGAGGTCGGGGGCCGCATTGGCGCCGAGGTAGGCACTCCTCTCGATGACAGCCGGACTGCACTGGATGACCGGATCGAGGAGGGCGTACTCGACGACGGTCATGCACACGTCGTCGTACGGCCGGCCCCCCCAGCCGCTCAGTGTCCAGATGAAGCCGTTGCCCTGGTCGTAGCCGTCGTCGTTCATGATGAAGGGGTTGAAGCCCTGCGAATCCGATGGAGGGTCATGGACCTCGAACTCGATGAAGTAGGACTGGCCGGGGGTAAGGAGTATCTCGTTGGGGTTGTAGCTCACACCATGCAAGCCGACGCCGAACGACTGGTAGGCCGCTTGGGTGATCTTGGTGGGTCCGATCTGCGGGCCGGTCGGACCGGTCTGGTTTGAACCGGGGTACACTCTCCAGATGAACTCGAGGTCCCATTTGGAGTTAGCCCCGGCGGCCCAGACATCGACGGCGGCCAGGCTCGCCCCTCGTGCGGTGAAGGTCTGGCCCCACTTCCACGCGAAGTTACCGTCGCGCAGATCGCCGAGTCCCTTGGTTCGCTTGTTCATGGTCACCATGGTGTTGTCGTTGTCGCTGAAGACGGTGATGCACAGGTCGTAGTTCATGGCCTTGCCGGAGGAATCGTAGGCCCGGCCATGGGCGTAGCTGAGGTTGTCCTTGTTACGTTTGTAGGGCTGGATGGTGTTGCCCAGCACGGTCAGGCGCACGGCGTATTGCCTGCCGGCGACGGTGGGTGCCTCCGCGGATCGGAATCGCACCCAGTTGTCGGTCACGTCACTGATGCTCACGGAGTCGGTCCGTTCGACGATCTTCCTCCACTTGCGGACGTCGGCATCGCCGTTGTCCTCGAGGATGGCGACCGCGACGGGGTTCTTGTTTGGCCCGGCGAAGCTGAATGCCACGCCGCGGATGGCCGTTCCCGTGGCGACGAAGGTCTGATACCAGGGGCTGTCCGGGGCGTGTGTGTCGGGGGCATTGCCGACCCAGTCGGTCTTGAAGTAGGTAGAGAAGTCCAGGCCGAGTTCGACATTGAAGGAAAGGTCGCCCGGATCTTGAACCGGGACGTTCGGCACGATCCTGGGAGCGACGAAGAACAGCGGCTGGTTGACCAAGATGGAGTAGGAGCCGGCCTCCAACCCCTCGATGCAGTACGAGCCGTCGTGCACCGTCCGGATCACACACGACCCGTTTTCGTCGAGGGTGGTTCCCAACCGGCGGGCCGGGCCAGGGGGGAGCGAGTCCCAACCGGACAGGAACAGGTTAGTCTCGTAGAGTTCGAGATAGCCAGCGGCCGGGTTGCCTTTGATCTTCTCGAACCGGGCGTGGCCGTGGACCCGTCCGGCGGGATCGGCGGCCAAGGCGGCGCCCGCCGCCAGGAGGACGAGCAGGGCAGCCGGCCCGTGTCGGTCATGGATGAGGCGTGCCATAGGGATATCCCTCCCGGCCAGCGTTCTGTCCGAGCGAGCGGCTTCGGCTGGCGTTTGGAGACTCCATCATACCAGGAAGCCGCCTTGATTTCGTGGAGATCTCGGGCCGGGCGTAAGGGGTAAGCCTGCCGGGTCCGCGAGCCGGGTCGTAGCGCAGCCGTCGGCCGGACTCTGGTACCCGGGGTCATGTCGTTCCTCGGCCACTGAGCCTGAACGATCGGCCGATGGCGACGTAATAAGGTGAAAACCGCGCTGCCGGCCGGAGCGACCAGGGCCGGTCCGCTGGGCGGGGAGGGTGCCGTGACTGGCAGGGAGGGTTTCCGGCCTGGCATCTTGCAGTCGAGGTTCATCTTGTGTTCAATAGTCCGCCTGCGGTGTGGCCTGGGCAGGCCCGCCGAACGGCTGACAGAGGAGAAGAACGGGCCATGGGGACCACGCAGTACGACATCAAACAGATCGGCGAACAGGTCAAAGCCAAGAGCGAGCCTTTTCGGTTGCTGCTCCAGCAGATCCGGCAGGTGATTGTCGGCCAGGACGATTTGCTGCACAAGATGCTGGTCGGGTTGCTGTCCAACGGGCACATTCTGATTGAGGGTGTCCCGGGGCTGGCCAAGACGACGGCGGTTTCCTGTCTGGCGGCCGGCATTCACACCGGCTTTCAGAGGCTGCAGTTCACGCCCGACCTGTTGCCGGCGGACCTGATCGGCACGATGATTTATCGGCCTCAGGACGGCCAATTCGTGGTCCAGAAGGGGCCGATCTTCTCCAACCTCATACTGGCGGACGAGATCAACCGAGCGCCGGCGAAGGTTCAAAGTGCCCTGCTCGAGGCCATGCAGGAGCGGCAGGTGACCATCGGCAGGCAGACGTTCCCGCTCGAGGAGCCGTTTCTCGTTCTGGCCACGCAGAACCCGATCGAGCAGGAAGGGACGTACCCGCTGCCCGAGGCCCAGGTGGACCGGTTCATGCTGAAGCTGATCGTCTCGTACCCGAACCGCAGTCAGGAGCGTGAGATCCTCGACCGCATGTCCACGACCAACCCGCACCGCTCGATCCAGCCGGTCATGGAGCCGGCCGCGATCCAGCAGGCCCGGGCGGTGGTCGACGAGATCTACATTGATGACAAGATCAAGGATTACATCGTGGATCTGGTCGTGGCCACGCGTGACCCGGTTGCGGCGAGTGTACCGGTTGAGGGCCTGATCCAGTATGGTGCTTCGCCGCGAGCGACCATCTATCTGACGCTGGGGGCCAAGGCGAACGCGTTTCTCGCCGGCCGCGGCTACGTCGTCCCGCAGGATGTGAAGGATGTCGCCCTTGACGTGCTTCGTCACCGCGTGATTGTCACCTACGAAGCCGAGGCCGAGGAGAAGAGTGCGGCGGATGTCGTGCGGGCCATCCTGGATCATGTGCCGGTACCCTAGTGGTCCGGCAGGTGAGTGTGTGGCGTACCGCAGCACCGCCTGCCCGGGCTGCCGATGAGCTTCGAGGCGTTCTGCCGGCTCGGCTGGTGTGAACGGGAAAGGCTGGTGCATGGAGATCGACACCGGCGGGACATCCGGGATGGTGATGAGTTCATGAGCATCCCTGGCACGATCGTCGGAAAGACACAGGATCCGGTGGCAGGCATGGGGGCATGCGAAAGACTGCCTCATCCGGGTTTTGGCGTTTGGCTCTGGAGATGCGTTCATGCTTCAGTCTGAACTCCTAAAGAAAGTCCGGCGCATCGAGATTCGCACGTCGCACATGGTGAACGACGTGCTGGCCGGGCAGTATCACTCCGCCTTCAAGGGTCGAGGGATGGAGTTCGAGGAGGTGCGCGACTACCAGTATGGGGACGACGTGCGGACCATCGACTGGAACGTGAGTGCCCGGTACGGCCGGCCGTTCGTGAAGGTTTTCCGCGAAGAGCGTGAGCTGACCGTCCTGCTGCTGGTGGACATGAGTGCGTCGCACGGCTTTGGTACTCGTGAGCAGCTCAAACGGGATCTGGTGGCGGAGATCGGGGCGACGCTTGCTTTTTCGGCGATCCGCAACAACGACAAGATCGGCCTGATGTGCTTCACGGACGAAGTCGAGAAGACCGTACCGGCCCGGAAGGGCGCGCGGCACGTACTTCGCGTGGTGCGCGAGCTGCTGTACCACCGCCCTCGCCGATCAGGCACCGACCTGGGAGCGGCGTTGGAGCACCTGAACCGGACCGTCAAGCGGCGGGCGGTGGTCTTCGTGGTCAGCGACTTCCAGACCGGCAGCTACGAGGACGCGATGCGCGTCGCCCGCCGTCGGCATGATGTCATCCCGATCGTGATTTCCGACCCCTGGGAACAGAAGATGGAGGACATCGGCCTGGTTCAGTGGACGGACGCCGAAACGGGGCAGGTGGTGCTCGTGGATACCTCGAGCAGGCGCGTGCGAAGGCAATACGAGGAGGACATTTGCCGGATGACCGAGGAGCGGGATGCCCTGCTGCGAAGGATGAAGATCGACGCGATCGAGGCGCGAACCGGCGAGCCGTTTGTCGAGCCGCTCACCCGGTTCTTTCGGAAGCGGGAGACGAGGAGGTGAGAGGGAGTTGAGGACGGAGAATGGAGAATGGACAGGGAGATGCTCGGAGACCGAGCCCACACGCTGGGCCGGCCTTTCGCCATTCGCCGTTCGCCGTTTTCCATTCCGGCGGCTGGAGCGCGGCATTTTCTGCCGGCTTGCACGCGGTTCATGGATCATCTTGAGCCTGGGCATAGGTCTTGGTCTGGCCGGCGGTTGTCATCGTTCCCAGCCCGCGGCCGAGGTTCTCAAGCCGGTCGAGGTCAACGTGAAAGACGGGCCGGTTGAGATGACCGTTCGGGCAGCCAAGGAGCAGATTCTGGTGGCCGAGAAGCTGGGCTTGACGATCGAGGTGATCGCCCCCGACGACGTGGACGTCGAGATGCCGAGGTTCGAGGAGCAAATCGGCGAGTTCCGCATCCGCCGCCATCGTGACGAAGCTGCCATACCCACGGACCGCGGTCGACGATGGCGGCAGGAATACGAGCTCGATCAGCTCATCGCCGGCAGCTACGAGATCCCGAGCATCGCCGTCAAGTACACCGATCGCCGCTCTGCCAAGCCCACCAGCGTGAGTCCGGGCGGTGCCCCTGGTACTCAGCACTCGGCAGTCAGCGGTCAGCGTTCCGCAGTCAGCACTCGGCACTCGACGCCAAGCACTCAACACTCGGCTTTGGATACTCATGACTCTTCACTCATCGCTCATCACTTCTCCTCGGCTCCGTTTTCGATCAAAGTCCTTTCGGCGCTCGGAGGCGAGATCGACCTGGAGAAGTTCGAGGATATTCGTGGCACGGTTGAGCTTCCTGCGCCGCGCAGCCGGGCATCGCTTTTCTGGACGGCCGGCGCGGCTGCGGCGGTCCTGGCGTTGGCCGGCCTATGGGTATACCTGCGTCGTCGCTGGGCGAGGCTTCGTTTCGCGCGGCCCATTCCGCCCCACGTTTGGGCGCGGGAAGAGCTGCGCCGGCTTCGCGAGGACAACCTGGTAGAGCGTGGCCTGGTGCACGAGCTCTATTCGAGAATGACCGGTATCGTCCGCCTGTACATTGAGCGGCGATTCCGAATCATGGCCGCCGAGCAGACCACCGAGGAGTTCCTGGCGGCCGCGAAGAGCCACCCCGCACTGGTTGAGGAGCATCGCGACTCGCTCGCCCGGTTCCTGCAAGCGGGTGACATGGTCAAGTTCGCCCGGTACACGCCGGAGCCGTCCGAGATCGACCAGGCCTTCGGGGCGGCGGAGACCTTCGTTGACCGGACGGCTACACTGATCGGGCCTGGCGCATCGACCGCTGAGCGGGTGCAGGTAACGGAGCCGGAGGTGGGGCCATGATGTCCCTAAGCGGCTTCGAGTTCCAGGAGAATTCCCGCTGGGCGCTCCTTCTGCTCCTGCTGGTGCCGGTGATCTGGTGGCGAGCCTACCTGCATAATCGGCCGACCGCCATTCGGTTTTCCTCGGTCGCCCCCCTTGTCCGGCTGCCGCGCACCTGGCGAACGCGAGCCCGGTGGCTGCTGCCGGCGTTACGTACAGCCGCCCTGATCCTGCTGATTGTCGCGGTCGCTCGCCCGCGCAAAGGCAACGAACAGGCTCGCGTCCGGGCCGAGGGCATTGCGATTCAGCTTCTGGTCGATCGGTCGGGGAGTATGCAGGCCCTGGATTTCAAGCTGAACGGCAAGCGGGTAAACCGATTGACCGCGGTCCAGAACGTAGCTCGCGATTTTGTGAAGGGATCCGGGAGCCTGGCCGGCCGGCCCGACGACCTGATCGGCATGATCAGCTTTGCCCGATATGCGGACAGCAAGTGTCCGCTGACGCTGGACCACGATTTTCTGCTCGAGGCTCTGAGCAAGACCGAGATCGTCGATCCGCGTAGAGCCCAGGACGAGGATGGCACGGCGATCGGTGATGCGATCGCGTTGGGCGTGGAGCAGATGCGGGCCCTGGATGAGCAGCGGCGATCTCGAGGTGGCCCGACGGTCAAGAGCAGAGTCATGATTCTGCTGACCGACGGCGAGAACAACGCGGGTGATATCGATCCTCGGCAGGCCGCTCAGATGGCGGCGACGTTCGAGACCAAGATCTACACGATTGGCGTGGGCACGCGGGGCCTGGCGGAGGTGCCCATGATCGATCCGTTCTCGGGTCGCACCGTCCTGCGTTCGACCCAGGTGCGCATTGACGAGGATGCGCTTCGGCGAATTGCCGCGGCCACGGGCGGCCGCTACTTCCGTGCCACCGACACCGACTCTCTCCGGGACATCTACGCCGAGATCGACAAGATGGAGAAGGAGGAGACGGTCGAGAAGCGTTTCTACCAGTACAAGGAACTAGCGACCCAACCCCTTCGCGTCGGACCGCTCTCTTTCCCCCCCCTGCTGGTTGGCGTGTTCGTCCTTCTTGCCCTGGAGATGGTGCTGGCGAATACCTGGCTGCGGCGTGTTCCATGATTCAGGGCAGGCGGACCGGTCGGCGCCGGATCGCTGCAGCAGGGCCATCCCCACGGTCGGGCATATTTACCCAGTAGTGGGTAAACGGCATTGCGATGGAGGGATGGCGGGATGGGGGACGACGCGCGGCTCGGGCATCCCCCGGGGCTGGAAAGGGAGCGACTTCGAGGGATTGGTGGCATGTGGTTTGCTTCCCATCTTAACGTCTGTAACTCACTGAAGGATAAAATGCTAAGTTGATTTGACCGGCCCCGAAACTGGTGGTATATTTCTCGGTCCTACCATTTGGCGAGGTGGGTGGCGGGGGCCTGAGTTTCTAGGCCTAACGTCCGACAGAGCATAAGCTTAGATCATTGTCGAAGCAACGGGGACCCGGAGCGAACACGGCCGACCGGGCTGGGGCAAACACGAGGATTCAAGGTGCCAGCCGCTGATCGCGAAACCATCACCAGGCAGATCCGCGATAGCCTCAGTATCGTCGACGTCGTTTCCGGGTATATGACCCTCCGGCGAGCGGGGGCCAGTTTCAAGGGTCTTTGCCCCTTCCACGAGGAGAAGACGCCCTCGTTCATGGTGAATCCCGCGCGGCAGACGTTCAAGTGTTTTGGCTGTGGGGCTGGCGGGGACCTCTTCACCTTCGTTCAGCTCAAAGAGAAAGTGGATTTTGTTGAGGCGCGCCGGATGCTGGCTGAGCGCGCCGGGATTTCGCTGGAGTTCGAGCGTTTGGGGGGAACGACCTCATCGGGGCCGGGCAAGAGCGACCTCGTCCGGGTCAATGACTGGGCTCAGCAGTTTTTTCGCCGTCAATATGCAGGACCGGGTGGAGAGGTGGCTCGGCAGTACGTGGCGAAGCGTGGGCTGACGGACAGGTTGGTGGAGGATTTCGGGCTTGGCTACGCGGCCGACAGCTTTGACGGGCTGATCCAACAGGCGAAGAAAGCGGGGATTGAGCCGGGGCTGCTGCAGGCGGCTGGTCTGGTGAAGGAGCGTGAGCGAGGGGGCAGTTACGACGCTTTCCGCCACCGGCTGATGTTCCCGATTCACGATGTGACGGGGCGGCTGATTGCCTTTGGGGGGCGCACGCTGGCTGATGATCCGGCGAAGTACTTGAACACGGCCGGTACGATGCTGTTCGACAAGAGCTCGAGTCTGTTCGGGATTGAGCGGGCCAAGCACGCGGCCGCGAAGGCTGGTCGGATGATTGTGGTCGAGGGCTACACCGACTGCATGATGGCCCACCAGTTTGGTTTTACCGAGGCGGTAGCGACGTTGGGCACGGCGATGACCGAGGCTCACGCGGCGTTGCTTCGTCGTTATACGGACCGCGTGATCCTGGTCTTTGACTCGGACGAAGCGGGCCAGCGAGCGGCGGAGCGGGCGGTTTCGGTGACCCTGCTGGGGGGCTTGGAGGTGATGCTGGCCAAGGTCCCGGAGGGCAAGGACCCCTGTGACTACCTTCTGGCGGCTGGAGGGGGTGCTTTTGAGGAAGTGCTGAAAAACGCGGTCAGCGCGCTAGAATTCAGGTGGCACCAGGTTGTCCGGCAGTACGAAGCCGGGACGACCGGTCCTGGGCGGAGACGAGCGATTGAAGCGTATTTACAGGAACTGGCCGCCTGGACGGGTCGGGGCGTCATCGATCCCATCCAGAGGGGTTTGCTGGTCAACCAGTTAAGCAAGATCCTGGGCTTGCGGGCGGAGGATTTGCATCACCAGCTTAACCGCATGGCCCAGCGGTTTCGCCGTCCGCTAACGGCGGCGGTGAGCGGGGTTTCGGGGGAGGGCGAGAAGACCGGTTTGGCGTTGCGTCTGGACGCAGAGCAACGGGCCCTCTGGGAGATCGTGGAGGTTCTGTTGAACGCACCGGAGCTGTATGGGCGGGTGGCCGGCAAGTTCGAGGCTGAGCTGATCGCCGACGCCTCGGTGTGCCGGGTGGCCCGGGCCCTGGTCGAGGTGATGTCCCCAGGCGGGGCTTTCCGCCTGGCGGAGTTTATTGGGCGGTTTGAGTCAACGGAGTTCGCTCAGCTGATCACCGATCTTCAAGCAGCCGGGGAGCAGATGGGGGATTACGAGGATGTGCTGAACAGAGCGTTAGCCAGCCTGGAGTCATGTGCTCGGCTCCGGGAGACGCACCGGTTGGCGGAGAGCATCAGGCAGAAGCGAGCCGGCACGGAAGGCGAACCGGCTGGCGAGGAAGAAGACGAGCGGTTGCGGGCCCTTGCGGCCGGCATTCGGCAAACGCACTTTGCACCAGCGGGAGCTCGCCGCAAGTTCCTGCTGCAGTGACCAAGAGAGGCGCCGCGAGAGGGTGTGTGGCGCGGGTTGGTGCATCCCGCGTGCTTTGGAGACGACGATGTCCGACACCGATCAGATGATTCTGGATCCCGTGGATCGAGCAACCGAGATCCTGCTCGACCTGGGCCGCAAGCGCAAGTATCTGACCTGGCAGGAACTCAACGAGATTCTGCCCGACGAGGCGATTGCCCCGGACCATCTCGAGACGATCATGCTCAAGCTCGAGCAGAACAAGATCGAGATGGTGGACGAAGTCGAGGCCCAGCGGCTGGGCGGCATCGCGGCGGAGGTTTTGGCCGCCGCCGCCCGCCAGCGAGCGATGGAAGAGGAGCCCGAGATCGACGAAGGGGAGATTGACGCTTCGCTGCCGCCGCTGCCCGAACCCGAGGATCTTGGGGACACCGACGATGACGGCAAAGTCGAGGCGGTCGAGGCCGACGAGAGCGGCTCGCGGCGGATCGACGACCCGATCCGCATGTACCTGACCCAGATGGGTGAGATTCCGCTGCTCACCCGCAAGGAAGAGATCGACCTGGCCAAGAAGATCGAGCTGACCCGCATGGCCTTCCGCAAGCAGGTCCTCGAGAGCGACTATTGCATCACGCAGGCGGTTGACATTTTGCAGCAGGTTTCGGACGGCCGGCTGCCTTTTGACCGCACGATGAAGATCTCGACGTCCGAAGCCATGGCCAAGAACACGATCACCAAGCTGTTGCCTGAGAACCTGGCCACGGTCCGCAAGCTGATGGAGCACAACACCGGCGACCATCAGCGACTGCAGGCCGTGCGCATGGCGGCGAAGGAGAAGGCGACCACGATCCAGCAGATGAATGCCCGGCGTCGCAAGATCGCGAAGCTGCTGGAGGAGCTTTCGTTGCGTACCAGCCGGATCATTCCGCTGATGCGCAAGCTCGAGTCGGTGCACCGCAAGATGCGTGACCTCGAACGGCGGGTCGAGGAGGAGAAGAAGCGGGTTGAATCCTCGGACGATGATCTCCAGGCGATGGGCGAGGAACTAGCCGGTATGGAGTCCCTGGTGCTCGAGAGTGCCGGCCAGCTGGGCGAACGGCTCAAGAGGATGAAGCAGGTTTTCTCGGAGTACGAGGACGCCAAGCGGCGTCTGTCGGGTGGCAATCTTCGGCTGGTCGTTTCGATTGCCAAGAAGTACCGCAACCGCGGCCTGAGCTTCCTGGACATCATCCAGGAAGGGAACACCGGGCTGATGCGGGCGGTGGACAAGTACGAGTATCGTCGCGGCTACAAGTTCAGCACTTACGCCACCTGGTGGATTCGCCAGGCGATCACGCGGGCGATCGCGGACCATGCCCGCACGATCCGGATTCCGGTGCACATGATCGAGACGATGAGTCGGCTGCGGAACATTGCCAAGCAGCTGCTGCAGGAGCTTGGCCGAGAGCCGACCATCGAGGAGATCGCCAAGAAGGCCAAGATGCCGGTCAGCGAGGCCCGGCGGGTGATGAAGATCAGCCGGCATCCGATTTCGCTGGATCGTCCGGTGGGTGAGAGCGAGGACTCGTATTTTGGGGATTTCATCGAGGACGACAGCACCGAGTCGCCGGTTCAGTCGGCCGGTAACGAGATGCTCCGCGACCGTATCGAGGAAGTCCTCAAGACGCTGACCTACCGCGAGCGTGAGATTCTCAAGCTGCGTTACGGGATTGGCGACGGGTACACGTACACGCTGGAGGAGGTTGGCAAGATTTTCAAGGTGACGCGTGAGCGGGTCCGGCAGGTCGAGGCCAAGGCGATCCGCAAGCTTCAGCACCCGGTGCGGTCCCGCAAGCTCGAAGGCTTCCTGGACGCCTCCAAGAGCGGTGAGCTCTAAAGATCGTCGACCATGCGGCTGACCCGAGAAGTGCGATTCAGCGTCGGTTCCCCGCTGGACCGGCCGACGACCAACAGCTGGGGCGGTTGGCCGAGCGCGGTGGGTGTTGAGCCTTACCTGTCTTTGCGGGCCGGGGTGACGGGGGATCCCGATCCGATCAGCGGTTACCTATGCAACGTTGTCGTGATCGACGAGTTGATTCGCGACCGAGCGATTCCAATGGTGTGCTGCCTGTGGAACGAGCGGCCGGGCGTTACCGGCGAGCAGTTGATTCGGGCGCTGGCCGTCGATCTGCTCAACAGTCCCCCGCCCGGGACGTGGTGGGCCGACTGGCAACTCAACGTCACGCCCTATCTCTCCTATGCCACGCAGGCGGGAGCGCCGAACATGGTGGACATTCAGCAGAGTTTCGAGTTTTCGGCCGCACATCGACTGCACTGTCCGACCATGAGTGATGAGGAGAACCGTCGCGTCTTCGGCAAGTGCAACAACCCCAACGGGCACGGGCACAACTACGGCCTGGAGGTCATGGTCACGGGGGAACCGGACCCGAGCACGGGTTTGCTTCTGCCCATCGAGTCGCTGGAGGGCATTGTCAAGCAGCAGGTCATTGACCGGCTGGACCACAAGCACCTGAACCGTGACTGTCCGGAGTTTGCCTCGGTGAATCCCTCGGTGGAGAACATTGCTCGAACGATCTGGGGGTTGCTCGAGGGGCGGATGGGGCCGGCCCGGCTGAAGCGGGTCCGGGTCTGGGAGACGCCGAAGACCTGTGCGGAATACGAGGGTCCTGCAGGCTGAGCGGCGTGGAAGGCTGCGTGTCGACGGCCGATTCACATCTCGTTGAGAGCTTCGCGGAGTTTGACCAAGGCCTCGCGTTCAAGTTGGCGGACGCGTTCGCGGGTCAATCCGACCTTGACGCCGATCTGCTTGAGGGTCATGGGCTCCTGGTTATCGAGGCCGTAGCGGAGCTTCAGGATGGTGGCTTCGCGCTCGTCGATCTTGCTGAGGAGTTTGCTGATGACCTCGGCGTCGGCGTTGCTGAAGGCCGAGTCCTGGGGCGAGGGTGTTTTCTGATCGGCGAGCAGTTCGTTGAGGCCGAAGCTGCCGTCGGCGCTGCCCGACTGGGTAGGGGCACTGAACGCCTTGACCGCGCGGCGGATGATTCTCACCTTGCGTTCGGTGAGGTTCATGTGCCTGGCCATCTCCTGCAAGGTTGGCTGTTTGCCGTGTTTCTGCTCGAGCTCGGTGAGGGCTTTCTTCCAGTCGGCGATCATGGCGACCATGTAGGCGGGGATGTGTACCGGCTGAACGGAGTTGATCAAGGCCCGCTTGATGGCCTGCTTGATCCACCATGAGGCGTAGGTGCTGAACCGTGTCTCCATGGTGGGATCGTAGCCTTCGACACCGCGGAGGAGGCCGATGTTGCCTTCCTCGATGAGATCCGCCAGGGCCAGCCCGCGGTTGAGGTAGTTTTTAGCGATGTTGACCACGAGGCGCAGGTTGGAGAGGATCATGCGATCGCGCGCCCGAGCGGCGGTGAGTTCGGCCTCTTCCTTCTGCTTGAGTGTGATCTCGTGCTGCTGGAAGAGGGCGGGCACTTTGAGGGCGTACTGGATCGCCCGCCCCAGCTCCTGCTCCTCCTGGGCAGTCAGGAGCGGGGCTTCGTCGATCTGCTTGAGATAGTGCTGCAATCCACTTTCGATCGCGATGGCAGCGGCCTCCTATGTGTCCTGGCCCGCGTCGTAGGGCCCGGGCCCGGTCAACTAACGGCGAACAAGGGCTCCCGGCCCTCGGCGACGATCAGGACTCGACATCCTTGTTCGGGTTCTCTTCCGGCGTACGGAACGGGAAGTTGGTGATCACATCGGTCGAGGCCTGGCCCGGGCCATGCAGGCCGCCCCGGCGGAGCTTGGGTTCGCCGGAGCGCGAGGTACCTTCCTCGGTCGCCCACTCGGCTCGCTTCTTGCTCAGCCCGATCTTGCGTTCCTGCGGATCGACGCGCAGGATTTTGACCTCGATTTCGGCTCCGACCTTGACCTCGTCGTGGGGATCCTCGACCTTGTGGTCGGCCAGCTCGCTCACGTGCAGCAGGCCCTCGAGGTCTGTCTCCAGCTCGACGAAGACGCCGAAATTGGTGATCTTGGTGACCTTGCCCTTGACAATCTGGCCGGGGATATAGGTTTTGGGGATGGCCTGGATCCACGGATCCTCGCTGAGCTGCTTGGTGCCGAGGGCGACGCGCATCTTCTCCTGGTCCACGCTGAGCACGACGCAGCGGACGGTATCGCCTTTCTTGAGCACCTCCGATGGGTGGCTGATCTTCTTGGTCCAGCTCATATCCGAGACGTGCAGGAGGCCGTCGATGCCTTCCTCGATCTCGATGAAGGCTCCGTAGTTGGCCAGGTTCCGCACCTTGCCCTCGATGATGGTGTTGGGCGGGTACTTCTGGGCGACGCTGGTCCAGGGATTGGACTCGATCTGCTTCATACCCAGGCTGATTTCCTGTTTGTCCTTGTTGATCTCGAGGACCACGACCTCGACCTCATCGCTGAGGTTGACGATCTCGGACGGGTGATTGATTCTCCGCGTCCAGCTCATCTCGGAGATGTGCACCAAGCCCTCGACGCCGGGCTCGAGTTTCACGAAAGCGCCGTAATTGGTGATGTTGACCACCTCGCCCTTGTGTCGCGACATCACCGGGTAGCGGGTCTCGATGTTCTCCCAGGGGTTCGGGGTCAGCTGCTTGAGGCCCAGGGCGATCTTCTCCTTCTCGCGATCGACATTCAGGACCTTGATCTCGACTTCCTGGTCGATCCGGAGCAAGTCGGACGGATGGTTGACCCGGTCCCAGCTCATGTCGGTGATATGCAGCAGGCCGTCGATGCCGCCCAGATCGACGAAGGCGCCGAAGTCAGCCAGGTTTTTGACGATACCCTTGCGCACGTCGCCGATCTTGATGTCATTGAGCACGCGTTCCTTGGCGGTCTGGCGCTGCTCCTCGATGAACTTGCGGCGGCTGATGACGATGTTGCGGCGCTCGGTGTCGATCTTGAGGATTTTGGCGTCGATCTCGCGGCCGATGAACTCCCCGATGTCGCCTGGGCGGCGAATATCGACCTGTGAAGCGGGCAGGAACACTGGCACGCCGATATCGACGAGCAGGCCGCCCTTGATCTTGCGCATGACCCGGCCGCGGACGTCATCGCCTTCGTGCGCGGTTTCGACCAGGCGCTGCCAGTTGAGCAGCCGGTCGGCCTTGCGTTTGCTGATGACCACCAAGCCGCTGTCGGACTCGACGCTTTCGAGCCAGACATCCACGGCATCGCCGATATCGATGGCTGACTTATCGTCCCACTCGCTGGCGGGCACCAGGCCCTCGCTCTTGAGGCCGACATCGATGATGACGTCGTCGCCGACCAAGCCGGCGATGCGGCCCTTGAGCAGGGTACCGGGCTGGAAGCTGCCCACCGTCGCGTCGATGACCGAGGCGATTGTCTCCTGGTTCGGCTCGCCGGAACCGAGGGCATCGATCATCTGCTGCTCAATGCTATTGTCCAATTCGAGACTATGGATCAGGTTATAATCGACCATTCGTAGACCTTTGTGCCTTTGCTCTCACTTCGCTCGATCCCGGGAGAGGAGAGTCATCTCACAACGTTGCGACTTGATGGGGAGGGCAGCCGCGACGGGGAAAAACAGACGCCGGCAACGCGGCGCGAACCTCTCGCGCCTGCTCCATCCGTGCCGAGCCTAGGCAGTATAGACGAATTGGCGGGCGGTTGCCAGCCCCAGGGCTGGCCCGGGGCGACGGGGGCTGGAATCGCCGTAAATCATTATCTATAAAGAGGATACGCTCACGCCGCCGAGCGTCTGGCCGTTGGGACAAGAAGGCTTGTCCGCCGAGTGGACCTGGACGGATCTGGTGTTCAGTGGGGGTGTCAGGGGCTGCCGGCCAGGCATCTGACCAGCAGTTGTCGGTGCCTCGGGCCGTCGAACTCGCAGAAGTAGATGCCCTGCCAGGTTCCCAGAACGAGGCGTCCGCCCTCGACCGGGACGGTCTGGGACATGCCGATGAGCGAGCACTTGAGGTGGGCGTCGCTGTTTCCCTCGCTGTGGCGGAAGCCGCTGTCGTCGCGGGGGATGAGTTGACCCAGCTTCCAGAGGATATCATGGACCACGTCCGGGTCGGCGTTCTCCTGGATGGTCACGCCGGCCGTCGTATGGGGCACGTAGCAGAGCGCACCGCCGTCAACCAGACCGGCTTCTCGGACTGCGGCTTGCACCTCGTCGGTCACGTCGATCATCTGACATCGCGAGCCGGTGCGCACGTTGAGTGTCTTGATCATGGCCATCCTTCCGTTTGTGGGTCATCGCGGCGCGATCCTATAATCGTCCCTGTCTGATGTCTCGTGATACCCGGGATCCGGCATTGAGGTCAAATGTCGCATAGTCGTGGCAGGGTGGTCGTCGCGATGAGTGGCGGCGTGGATTCGAGTGTGGCCGCGTGCCTGCTGCACGAGCAGGGGTACGAGGTTACGGGTCTGTTCATGCGTACCGGGGTCCGGGCCCCTGCCCCTGTGGAGGGCGAGGCTGGCGGGGTGAGCGACGTCTCTGCGGCCAAGCCTGACATCGGCCGCTGGAGCTGCTGCAGTGCCGCCGGCGCGGCGGACGCCCGGGCAGTGGCCGGCAAGCTGGGCATCCCGTTCTTTGCCCTGGACTTCAAGCCGGCTTTTGACCGGATCATCGACTACTTTGTTGAGGAGTACGTTCGCGGCCGGACCCCGAATCCGTGCGTGATGTGCAACGAGCAGCTCAAGTTCGGTCGGCTGGCTGACTACGGGCGGGCGGCGGGGGCGGATTTCGTGGCCACCGGGCACTATGCCAGGATCGTCGCCGTCGGCGAAGGGCATCGACTGTGCCGGGGCGTGGACCTGATCAAGGATCAGTCGTACGTGTTGTTCGGGATCGACCGGGGCATGCTGGCCCGGGCGCTGTTTCCGATCGGCGGGCTGAGCAAGGACCAGGTCCGCACCGAGGCTCGGCGGTTTGGGCTCAAGGTCAGCGAGAAGCACGAATCTCAGGATATCTGCTTCGTACCGGACCGGGACTATGCCCGGCTGGTGCGTGAGCGGCGGCCGGAGGCGTTTTGCGAAGGACCGATCGTGGACCGATCGGGTCACGAGGTGGGACGGCACGACGGGGTGGTGAATTTCACCATCGGTCAGCGGCGCGGACTGGGCGTGGCTGCCGGACATCCGATTTACGTCACGCGTATCGACGTGGCCCACAACGCGGTGGTCGTCGGAGAGAAGGAGGATCTGGTCCGGGATGTGCTGGAGGCCGATCGTGTTCACTGGCTGACCGATCCGCCGGCCAGGGCATTTCGTGCCGAAGTTCAGATCCGCTACAGCCATCGCGCGGCGCCGGCGACTGTTGAACCGCTGCCCGGCGAGCGGTTCCGGGTCCGATTCGACGCCGGACAAATCGCGATCACCCCCGGGCAGGCTGCCGTGCTTTACGAAGGCGACACCGTTCTTGGCGGCGGGTGGATCGAGTGAAAGCCAGAACACCGAAAGTGGAACATCGAGACGGAGCCCCGGCGAGTCGGGGCGATCCCGTGATTCTCGTCTTTCACCAGGGAGCGATCGGCGACTTTGTGTTGACGCTTCCGGTCATCCAAGCTGTGAGAGAGGCAGCCGGGGCTGCACGTGTCGAGGTGGTTGCCACGGCAGGCTCGGCCCGGGTTGCGGCCGGGCGAAGCGTCGTCGATACCTGGACTTCGCCCGACCAGGTGGGCCTGCACACGCTCTATGGAGAGGGCAGCGATCTGGACGAGCGCCTCGCTCGGCGATTGGAGCGGGCGGTACTGGTATTGAGCTTCCTCGGTGGACCGGCGGAGGCGTCTGACCGCCGCCTTTGTGCGGCGACGCCCGGATGCGTCGTGTCGGTCGATCCTCGTCCGAACCAGGAGACCCTGGCGGCCGGGCGGCACATCACCGCGCAGTGGGAAGCGGCCGTTCAAGCCCAGGCTCTGGCGATCAGCAGCACGAAGCCAGCGTTCATCCGGATAGAGAGGACGCCAGCAGCGTCATCATCAGACAGTCCAGTCATTGGGGACACCGGCGAGACTTCGGCGGTGCGGGTCGTCATTCATCCCGGCAGCGGTGGTCGAGGCAAGTGTTGGCCGGTCGAACGATTCATGGCCATGGCGGACGAGATGGAGGGAGCGGCGATCGCCTGGATGCTCGGGCCGGCGGAGTGCGAGGCAGGTGACGATCGCTTTGCGGGTCTTCACGATCGAATCCAGCGGCGTGGCGAGGGGTTGATCGTCGAGGCGGATCTTCTCGCGGCTGCCCGGAAGATCGCCGAGGCCGACCTGTTTGCAGGCAACGACAGTGGCATGACGCATCTGGCGGCGGCCCTCGGCGTGCACACGCTGGCCGTTTTCACGACCACTGATCCGCGCGTGTGGCGGCCGCTGGGGGATCACGTGACCGTGCTGACGCCAAGGTGAGGTCTCGAGGCCGACCGCTGCGACCTGTTCACAGCAACCGTCGCAGCGCGGCCAGCAGGCCGTCGATCATCTCTTGGGTGTGGCCGGCACAAACCGCGATTCGCATGTGGCCCTCGGGGCCGACGCCGGTGTAGTTTCGCGTATGGGGTACGAGGAAGCCTTGCTCCTTGAGTTCCTCGTGCAGTCGCTGCATGCGTTCACCGGTGCCGCATCGAGCGGAAACGATAGGAGCGGGACTATCGGCCACGGTGATCCCGAGGTCGCGGAGGCCCTGGCGAAGGTGCAGCACGTTCCGGCGAAGCCGGGCACGTATTTCCGGCCTGGCCATGACGATCTGAAGGGCTCTCGCGGTCGCGGCGGCGGCGGCCGTCGGCGGGGCGCTGGCCCCGTCAAACAGATGGGAAGCCGAACGCAGGCGATTGATGAACGCGGTTGTTCCCGGAATGATGCCACCGAAGCCGCCGAGGGCCTTGCTGAGCGTGCCGCAGAAGCACAGTCGGGTGGAGTTTGGGGGGCATTCGCTCGCGTCGGCGTTGACCCGGTCGGACCAGAGGCCCAGGTGGTCCAGTGTTCCTCGCCCGTTTTCGCCGACGGTTCCGACGCCGTGGGCATCGTCGAGCAGGATGGTCGCCCCCGGCCGGGCCCGGAGCACCGTCAGGTACGCATCGACGGGCGCGATCTCTCCGGTAGATGAGAAGACGCCGTCGGTCAGCACGAGGGGCCTTGTGGACACGGGCACGTGTTCGCGAAGGGCGGCGGCCAGTCCGTCCGGGTCGCAGTGGGGAAAGCGATGGATCGGACGACCCGGCAGCGGGGCGGCTTCCATGACGCTGAAGTGGCAATGCTCGTCGGCCAGGATGAGATCGAACGTGTCGCCGAGGGCGTGGATGAGCGTTGTCGTGCCGAAGTAGCCGGACGGGAAGTAGAAGGCACCGGCCGTGCCGAAGTAGGCGGCCGCCAATCGCTCCGCTTCGAGCGTGACGGGGTTGTTGCCGAAGCCGCGCCGGGAGGTCGCGGTGTGAATGCCGTACTTGCGCATTGCCGTGCAAGCCGCTTCGATGATGTCCGGGTGGCCGTGCAGGCCGAGGTAGCTCGTGCCTCCGAAGTAAACGTATTGCCGGCCGTCGATGACGGTCTCAGGGCCAGGCGGCGATTCCATGATCCGGCGGGGAGTGAGAGGTTCGTTCACGGAAGGTCCTGTCTTGACGCTGAATCTCGAAGAGAGAGCTCACCTGCCTGCTACACATCCGGCAGGGAGTGACTCTGTCAAAGACAGAGCTTATACCACTTCGGGCAGCACTGCGGCAAACGCTGTCGCGGGTCTCATCTCTCAGCGGACAGGACCGTCGCCGCCCTCTGAGGCACTACCTGGGACCAAGAAGAGTACTGGACGGCTCTTGTCCAGCCTTCTTGGGAAACCGATCGCCGTAGAGCATATCCGGGCGCGGCGAGACGAGCTTGCCGTCACGGACGAAGGCCGGACCGCGCTCGGCCAGATGCCTGACCATGCGGGCGCGCCACGTCTCGAGCAGTTCGCGGTGCCCGGCGTCGCCGGCGAGATCGTGCAGTTCGCCGGGGTCCGACTGCAGATCGAACAACTGTTCCTTGCCACTCTGGGAGAAGAAGATGTACTTCGTCCGGCCGTCGGTCAGAGCGTTCCAGTGCTCGGTGCCCCTGTAGCAGCGGCTGTGCTCCAGGTCGATGCAGGACCGCCAGCCGGCCGCGTTCCCGCGGACGAGTTCCAGCAGGCTCTTGCCGTCGAAAGCGTCTGCGGGTGCGGCAATGCCCGCGGCGTCGAGGAAGGTCGGCAGTACATCGCGGAGCTCGACAGGCTGAGCCAGCACCTGCCCGCGCTCGGCCGCCATGCTCACAGGCCAGCGGATCAGCATCGGAATACGCACCGAGGATTCGTAGGCATACGTCTTTCGCCACAGATGGTGGTCGCCGAGCATATCGCCGTGATCGGCGGTAAAGAGGATGAGTGTGTTGTCGAGCAGCTTGCGTTGGCGCAACGCCGCCAGGATGCGGCCGATCTGCTCATCGACGAACGTGACCGACCCGTAGTAGGCCCGGCGAGACTGGCGAACCTGCTCGGGACCGAGATTGCCCCGCCAGCGATTGTAGTCCGGCGGATCGAGCGGGACGTCGTTGCCGCTTGCCCAGCTGCCGAGGTGAGCGGCCGGGACTTGGGCGTCTGTGTACATCTTCATGAACCGCTCCGGCGGATCGTAAGGGCTGTGCGGGCGGGCGAACGAGACCTTCAAGAAGAAGGGCGACGCTCCGCTGTAGTTCTGGACGAATCGCACGGCCACGTCGGCCGTCCAGCGGGTCGGGTGCAGCTCCTCCGGCAAGGCGTAGGTCTTGGCCCGGTAGTCGTTCCAGCCCATGCCGGTGGCGTCCGGATCGAGCGTCGGAGCCAGCGAGCGAAACCAGCAGCGGTAGTCGCTGACGAAGTCCGCTGTCTGGATGCGGCCGGACTCGTCCAGGATTGTCCTATCGAAGCCGTGAAGATTGCGCTGCGGGTAGTAGTGCATCTTGCCGACGCCGATCGCGTAGTAGCCCGCCCCGTGGAGCAATGCGGGGAGCTCGCGCTCGTAGTGCTCGGCCATCCGCCCCATGCCCAGCATGCCATGATGCCACGGCGACAGACCGGTCAACAGACCGCTGCGAGCTGGCGTGCAGGATGGCGTGGAGGTGTACGCACAGCGAAACCGCGCCCCGTCGGCCGCGAGGCCGTCAAGGTTGGGCGTGCGAATCGCCTTGTTTCCGTCGCTGCCCAGACAGTCGGCGCGGAACTGGTCGGCCATGAGAAGAACAATGTTCGGCCGAGCAGCAGGTCCGGCATCGGCGGCGAACGAGCCGATGGCCGCCGCCGAAATGACCGATGCGGCAACCAGGACGGGAAAAGACAATCGGAACGTGTGCCTCACGGATCTACCCTCAACTCGCTACTTCCGCACTTTGCCGAGTGAACGCATTTCCGACACAGTGATCGACGAGGGGTATCAGCATCCTCCTGAACGACGATCGGCCGCCAATGCTCATCACTGAATCGCTGGAGTTCATCGCTACATCGTACCCACGCCCCGTGCCGGCGCGAAAGGAGAGCCGGACTGCAAGAAGCCTGTGGCACGGTCAGTCCGCGCCATCGGGATGGGCATGGATGTCCGCCCCGCTGAAGCATCGCTGTAACTTCCCAAGACCGGTCTGGTCCACGTCGCCATCTGTATCCGCATCGGACAACTGGCAGTTCGTGGAACCGTCATGTGGCACGCTCGGACCGGGAGGGCAATCCCGGAATACGAGGAAGTCGTCCAAATCGACATCACAGTCGTGATCGTGGTCGAAACGAACGGACGTCGTCACCCTGGTCATCGCAAAGAAGGCGGAAGGACTCAGCGACTTTGCCGGCCCAGGGCTGGAAAGACGTGCCCACGACGGCGGACTGAGCCGGCAAGGTGGCCAGAGCCTGGAATGCGCTGGCGGCCGTGTCCGGGCCGGGAGTATCCGTCGGATCGACGAAGACGGCGATCAAGGGCTGATTATCCGGCGTCTTGGGTCCACAGGCCTGGGCCGAGGCATACTCAGGTGATGGCGACCGCCAAGTCTGGCTGACTTCTGTATGTCCTTTTCCGGCAATGGGCTAACGCCGCCCATGATCAACTCGCGGCCCGAGCTTCAGAGTCGCCGGACCGGAGAGAAGCACGCTCATCTGGACCGATCGGTCCTGACGCAGGCTTGACAGCTTAGTCGGGCTTTGTTAGCGTAGATAGTGGAAGGGCATCAATCGCTTATCCGCGCATTTCAGAACCTTGTTGCCGCCTGCTGACGGGGAGCGACATGGTATGAGGCTCCCCCGACCAGGCGAAGTGTGGAAGGAAGTCAATTCACCGCTTTTGAAGGGAGGAGAGGATGAGACAGATTTACTTGGTGACTGCGGTCATTGCCGCGCTTGCCCTCAGCGCTTCCGCGTACGGTCAGCTGACCTACACGTTCGACAATGATGAAGAGGGTTTCCAGAACGTCGCGTGGTCTCCGGCCGCCCCGGGTGACTGGTCGGGGACACCCACGGTCCAGCAGACACATACGGCCGGGGGCTGGCAGATGATGCTGACGAAGGAGTTCTCTTGGGAACCTGGGGGCGGAAATGACAACCAGCAGGTGGAGATGCAGAGGCTGGCGAACCTCGGCACCGCCCGGATCTCCTTCGACGCCATGGTCGATGGGGCCAGCTTCCCAGCGGGAGTCCAGACGTGGTTTCAGTTGAACATCGTGGGCAACAGCGCCGGGGCCACAGGCTGGACCCAGACGGACAACATCTTCACCGTCTCCGGGTGGCATGGCGCCGACGACGCCACTTTCCTGACCATGCACTTTGATTATCCCTTCAGCCAGCTTGGCTGGGAACCTGGCGACCAATGGTTCCAGTTCTGGACAGGTGCCAATTCCGACACCGCGGTACCGGTCAACTTCTACCTGGACAACGTGATGATTACGCCCGAGCCGGCCAGCGGCTTGATTGCGTTGGGTGGTCTGCTTCTTATTCGCCGCCGGCGTCCCGCCTGAGGGCAGCTTGACAGTTGGCCGGGCGGCTTGGCCAGCGGCCCTGGTATTCGACGGTCCGGCCGGCATGGCGATCGAGTTGGTTTCTCGGTCGCCGTGTAGGCCGGGCCTTTGTTTGCGGGGAGGGTTTTCCGATGAGCCGCTTCATGGGTGGGGCGTCAGGAGTGCCCTCGCGGAGCAGGCCCATCGTTTCTGTCTGATGGCTACGACCCATTTGGTATCGTGCATGTCATGTCGTCGCGGACGCGCACGGCTTCGCTACCTGGCGGCGTTCGTTGGCCGCATGGGGGCGTGCTCTGAGCATCGCAAGTCCGCGACGGCTCAGTCGCCCGGGCGCGGGCCATGGTCTTACTTGAATGGAGGTGCTGGAATGTGGTCGCGGAACAAGATCGCCGGCCCGTGGGCGGCGCTGCTGCTCGGTCTGATGGTGCCCGCCGCGTTCGGGCAGATCGTCAGCACATTTGACACCGCGGAGGAGGTTCCCGGTTCCTGGTCCAAGGTCTGGGGTGACGCCAGCGTGCTCATGGATCCGCTCACGTTTGACGCCGCCGCAGATGCCGCCGGCTCTACCACCAGCGGGGCCATGAAGATCGTCTATCACTTCACCGACGCAACCGCCAACCGCCGAATCGCGATTGCCCGACCGACCCCGTTCGGCGACATGCTCAGTGTTGCCACCCTGGATATGGACATCTACGTCACTTCGACTTCGGCCAAGAGAAGCACCGGCGATCACGGTTACCTGACCATCGGCTACTTTTACGGCAGCGTTGCGCAATCGCAATGGATGGGTCAGGCTGCCACAGCCAGATCGCTGGGCGGAGGCATCAACGGCTTCAACGACGACCAGTGGTTCCATGTCAGCATCCCCATGGCCTCTTTCAAGAACTACGCGGGCAATCCCAGTTCGGCCTCGAATGTTCAGGGAGTCGGTTTCGAATTGCTCGGCAGGATGGCCGGCGACGTTACCTTCTGGGTTGACAACATCAAGTTTGTTCCCAAGGAGCCGCCGCCCCCGCCGGCCACCGAGCCGCTGATCATCAACAAGTTCAACGACCCGGCGGAGGCGGACCAGTGGGTGGCCGGCGAGAACATGGGCGGCGAGCTGGTTTCGAAGACCGTGGAAGGCGGGGAGATGAAGGTGGTGGTCAACTATGCCGGCGCCGCCACTGACTGTGACGCTTGCGCGGGCGACGAGCATGTGGACGTATGCACGAACCCGGAAGACCCGGCCGACAGGGGCTGCAACAACTTCTGGATCACCAAGGATTTCGCCCTGAGCGGGACTCCGCCGGCAGGCCTGGACCTTCGTGGGTATGGCTCGTTCGAGATCGACATGCGCGTCGATTTCGGCGTCCAGAACGAGGGCACCAGCGCCTACGTCGAGTTCGGACCCATGTATGGCCCGGATCTGACTTGGGTGCGTTCCGGCGGTACGCGCATGAGCGGAGCCGGGACGTACCACGTTTCCATGCCCATGAGCAACTTCTCCTCCCTGAATCTCAAGGACGTCCGTGCCTGGAGGATCCAGTTCTGGGGCAATGATCCCCGTTGGGACACCGTCGCCCGGGTAACCGGCCCGGTCACCATCTGGATCGACAACATCGTACTGGCCACGCCGCCCATCGCCCCCCAGGGTTTTCATGTGTGGAGCGAGTTCGACACGGCCGATGGTATCGCCGATTGGTGCCCCACCGGAGGCGATACCTGCAACGCCACCGCCAACGCGGTTCCGAGCCACGTGGAGTGGGACGGCACGGTAGATCACGCCGACAACCCCGCCTCCGGTTCCATGAAAGTCACGGTCACGTGGGACAAGAACCTCACCCGGGACCAGAACCGAGTCACCTTCCAGCGGGATGTCTCCACCGGCTCACCCCTTGGCATCGATCTACGGGACTACAACTGGATCATCGCCCGGGTGAAGTTTGATCCCGCCTCCCCCAAGACCACCTACGGCGCCCACGCTCAAGGCGGAGTCGTGTTCCGCAACATGGGCACGAGCTGGGAGTACGTCCCCGGCTGGACAAACTTCCTCTCCAGCGGAGTGGGCGTGAATGACCGGGGCTGGCACGTGGTTGACGCGTTCCTGCCGTCCTCCAGCGTTCCGGCGCGGGATCAACTCACCCAGGTGCTTCTCGACTTCATGGTGGACGATGCGACCAGCTACACGAACGGCGACTGGAGCGGGACGGCCACCTTCTGGATCGACCACATCATGGTCGGCCGGCCCCAGACGTGCCAGGATCCCAACAACTGCGAGATCTGCAACAACCTCTTGGACGAAAACGGAGACCAGTTGATCGACTGCGAGGACCCCGACTGCCAGGGTGTGGCGTCCTGCCCGGTGGAAACGGACTGCACTGACTTCATGGATGATGACGGTGACGGGCTGGCCGACTGTGCCGACCCCGACTGCGGCCAAGACCCCAGCTGCAAGGCCAACGTCCCCTTCGCCGACGTAGATGGCGATGGCGACGTGGATCAACAGGACTTCGGCTTCTTCCAGGCATGCTTCAGCGGTCCATTCGAGCGATACCGGATCGGCTGTGGATTCCTGGATCGCAACCACAATTTCGCCGTCGATGCGGAGGACTTCTGGGAGTTCCAGGGCTGCTTCAGCGGTCCGTCCATCAAGGCGACCCAGGCCAGCAACCCCGATTGCGAGGGCTTGACCCAATGAGCTGATGCGCATCGGCGGGATTCCTGCAATCTGAAACGGTGCGGGTCCGACCGATCGGGCCCGCACCCGATGATGTGGTCAGAAGGCGAGCTTGTCTTCCCGAGCCGAAGCGGCGTTGCGGCTGCGGCACTTACCAGGGTTTCCTGTCACCGCAAATCGAAGGCGCGCTGATCAGCGGCCGAGTCACTTGGCGGGTCGCGAGGTCAGCGAACGGTAGTATGCTTCCATCAGCGGTTCGTACTTGGGCAGGACACGCTGGCGGCCGACTTCCATGAGGTCGTGAGTCGCGTCGGGGGATCGCCGGTCAGAGGCATTGAGGCTTCTGGCCCCGGGGGCGGTCGGACTGCCAGCACGGAGAACCACGCGATCGCCGGAAGGCTTCTCGTCGCGGAAGACCTGCGTGGTTGGGACAGACGTGCGGTCGGCTCGTGGTGGCTGAGCCGACGACTTGGTGCGCTTGTACGCATCGACGAACTGTTGGGCCTGGGGGATGGTCCAGCCGAGATCGGCCAGGAGCCTCTCATCGATATCACCGCGACGCAGCGAGCGCTCGAGGGCGTCAACGGCCTGCTCGGTGCGCCCGGTGGAGGGAAGTCTGGGGCTGGGCTTGTCGGGCGACTCAAGGGGCGCGATGGAACCGTTGGGCTGGCTCGATGGGGTGCTCAGCCGTTCGCCGCCGTGGCTGGAGTCCTGCGATCCGCCACCGCCCACCACTCCGCTGCCGCCACCCTGCCCTTGGCCTTGGCCGCTGCCTTGCCCTGAGCCTTTGCCTGAGCCTTGCCCCTGTCCTTGCCCCGAACCTTGACCCGAACCTTGACCCTGCCCCGCTCCTTGTCCCTGTCCTTGGCCTTGGCCGCTGCCCTGCCCTGAGCCCTTGCCCGAACCTTGCCCCTGTCCCTGCCCTTGGCCTTGCCCTTGGCCTTGCCCCGAGCCTTGACCCTGCCCTGAACCCCGTCCGGAGCCTTGCCCGGATCCCTGTCCTGACCCCTGCCCCGCTTCTTGTCCCTGCCCTTGTCCTTGTCCCTGCCCCTGGCCAGAACCCTGACCGGTGCCGGGACCTTGGCCTGAGCCTAGCCCCTGGCCTTGTCCGGATCCCTGACCGGAACCTTGGCTTTGCCCGGTCCCGTGACCCTGTCCGTTGCCTTGTCCTTGACCAGTTCCCGGGCCTTGACCTGGCCCTTGCCCCTGGCTGGGATCCTGACCTGATCCGTGCCCTTGACCAGAGCCTTGCCCCTGACCGGAGGCTTCACCTTGGACCTGCTCTTGTCCGGTACCTTGTCCCTGACCTGATCCTTGAGTTTGCCCTGGACGTTGGCCCGCAGCTTGCCTCTCGCCCTGCGAGCTTTGCCCGGTCCCCTGCCCGGGTGCTCGCCCTGGGTCCTCCGAGCCTTGACCAGAGACGGTACCCTGATCGGAACCCGGGCTTCCTTGCCCGGTGCCCTGCCCACGGCGTTGGGCCTGGTTGTTTTGGCCGGTGCCCTGGCCAGCCTGACCAGCCTGGGTACCCTGAGTGCCTTGTCCGGATCCCTGGCCGGCGGAATGCGTGTCCTGACCTGGGGTGCCACCCGCCCCACCGCCCTGGTCTTGACCCTTGGTGACGGGACCCTCCTGGGATCCATGGCCTTGCCCGTGCGAGCCCTGGCCGTTTCCTTGATTGGCATCCCGTCCGCCCGGTGCAGGGGTCTGACCGGGGCCCTGCCCGCCCTGCCCCGGGCCTTGGTCGGAGCCTTGTCCCTGACCGGCGGTTCCCGTTCCGGGGCCTGGCGTACCGGGATGTTGGGTCGCCCCGGAGCCGCCGGCGTTCTGACGCTGGTTCCACGCCTGACCTTGGTTTGGTGCGGGATGAGGCGTTTGGCTTTCGGTGCCCAGGGCCTGATCGTGGCCCAACAGATGCCGCTCCAGAGCTTCGAATTCCCTAGCATGGGACTGGGCGAAATCGCGAGCGGCTTCGGAACCGTCGTCCCTGTCGGAGTCCTGGGCTGCCTGACCTTGGTCCGGGCTCGCCGGGCGTCGACTCGATTCGCCGGAGTTTTGCCCAGCTTGGTCTGAGGCCTGATCGGATGAAGACCCGTTGGCTTCGTTTGACGTTCCACTCTGGCGGTCCTGAGGAGCATCTTGCCCCGTGGATGCGTCCGCGAGAGCCGTTCTGGAAGGCTGGCTTTCCGCTGCCTGGCTGGCTTGTGATGCACTGCCGTCAGATACTGCCGCCGTTTGTGATCCCTCGCCTTGCTGGGCGGTGGCTGCGGTGGTAGAGCCTTGGGCGGGTCGGGAGGAGGCCGTCTGTTGGGGTGTCCCGGCAGGCTGGGATGCTGCGACTTGGTCTGTAGGTAAAGAAGGCTGCGTGGCCGTCACCTGGTCCAGGCCGGCGTCCTTCGAGTCGAGAGCGGCCTCGTTAGGGGCGCCGGCCGGTTGGCTGGCGGAAGCGGTCGTGTTCTTCTCGTCTTTTCTGGGCTCCTTCTGGTCACGCTTCTTGTCGGCGGCGGTCAGCGTGTCGGGGTTGCGGACCACGAGCCGGCGAGGAGGGCTGTCGGTCCGCTGGTGGGACGGCTGACCCTTGAGGTCCTCGCGGTTGTCCCAGACGGACAGCCACCACTCGATGACATTGCCGGCTCGAGCGTCCATCTTCGCGAGGGGTACCTGTTCGCGTAGCGCGGCCGCACCGGCACTGGTCCGCGGGGGCAACGAGAGGGCAATCTCCCGAGGGTTTTCTTCTGCGCCCTCCAGCCGATAGGCCAGCGCGGTCCTGGTCAGGCCGAAATCATCCTGAAGCGTGGCTTCCAGCGAGAGGGCATCTTGGGGCAGCAGGTCGGTCTCGGGGGCGGGCCGATCGACGGTGACGGCCGGCGGCTGATCGGGTCGCGCCCGGATTGAGAATCGCAAGCTATCGCGGTTTGGCTGGCGGTAGGCGTCCTTGAACTCGATGCGGTATTCGTCGTCGGTCACCACCTGGAAAGTCGCGATGACTTCCTTGGGTTGCTGAGTTGAAGGCTCGGGCAGCAGAAGCACGTTTCTCGCGGGGGGATGGCCGAAAACGATGACCGGATCGCGGGCAGGCACGTTGGTGGCGGCCCTGACGGTGACCGTCGTGCCGACCACGGCGTCGATCTGGCCTCCGGGCCGGGTGGTTGGGACCAGGCGGGTGTAGCGAGGATACTCGCAGCGTACATTGACGCCGGTGACTTCGGGGATGGGGCGAATCTCCAGCCGCCGGATCTCGGAGCAGGCGTCGCCGGCCACGACCTGCCAGGCCATCGATTCGCGGAGATCGCGTCCGGCCTTGATCGCCTTCCACTGCCGGCCGGTTGGATCGGGCAGCAGGGTGAGTTGTTGCCCCACTGTCCAAGTCATCCCGCCGTCGAGGCTGAACCGGACCGTGGCCGTCTCCGGCCGCCGTCCGTCGACCCGAGCGGTGAATTCGACCGGTTCCCCGCGGAGAACGGACGCGCCATGCGCGGGGGTGGCCTCAACGATCTGGGTTCGCGTCGGGGCGGGGAGTTGGGAACCGAACGCCCGCTTGATGCTCGGCATGACCGGCTTGGGGGCAGCCAGGGCGTAGGTCAGCAGGAGTACGACTGCGCCAGCGTTGATCCATCCTCCCAGACGCAGCCGTCGCGTGGAGACGATCCGGCGAGTGTCCACCTGATCGAGATCACGGACCGCCCGTTCCATCACCGCGGAGCGAATCGAGCCGGGCACCTCGCTGTGGCGGGAGATTTGAATGGCGTCGACCAGGGCATTGCGGAGGTCGGGGTGGGCGTGCTCGATCAGTCGGGCGGCGTACAGGTCGTTGATACGGCGGACGAGGGGCAAGACGCCGGCCACGGCCAGCCAGATAGCGCTTCCCACCAGGAACACGGCCAGAATCGCGCGCCGGAAGGGGTCGGGGACGCCGCCGGTCAAGCGGTGATCGATCATGACGAAGATCAGGAGCCAGAGGACAACCGCCGCCGACCAGGCTGCCCCGGCCATCGCCAGTGATACCACCTTCAGCCGCGTCTTGGTCAGCCGAAGGGCAGCCTCGAGATCAACTTCGGACGGAAGGCGGGAGGACATCGTCTATATTATAGAAGTGACCAGGGCAAAGTGCGAGGGGATGAGCGGGGCCGCGCGGAGGAAACGTAAAGGTATGGCGGCGCGGCCTAGCGTTTTTTCGCCTTACGGGCCTTCTCGAACTCCACCAGCGTCCATCCCCCCGCCAACGCGATGAGCCCCATCATGTGGCATGGCGGCAAGTCCGCCTCGCGCGGAAGGATCTGCGGCCAGGTCATCGCCCAGAGGCACAACGTCACCGACAACGCGATCCATCTCACCGCGAGGTCTCCGTGTGGATCCTGGCCGGTTTCGGCGTTCCCTCTATTGCGGCTCCCGGCAGGCGGACCCACGGCATACCGTGAAACCGCCTGCCCTACCTGGTTGCCCATGGCGCGGGCAGGTGTGCGGAGGGGCTGGCCCTTCTCGTTAACGGTTTCCCGTTACGCCACCGGATCGCTTCTGATTATGCAGCGAAAAACCTCTTGTGTCCAGCTTTGGACTACCATTTCCGAGCCCTCACCTTCTCTGGGCGAGCAGAGCGAATTGACTACTCATTACGCGGATGGGCACGGATATGACGAGAGCGGAAAGAGAAGAAGGTTGCCCACAGATCACGGGATTGCCATAGGCGAAAGAAACCGCTGTTCGGGAAGAACAGCGTGCCCACAGATCACGCGTACCAACCAGATGCAGGGAGCAAGAGAGATAAAGCCGGCAGGTCCTCTGGACCGGCCGGCCATGCCAGCCAAAGGAGAGGGGCCCGGCAGCATGCCGGAGCCCCTCTCCGATCGCACCGGCCGCGAAGATCGACCACATCCATTGCACTTGCGGCACTTCTGCGCGTGGTCACGGTCATGATCCGCTCATCGCTTGAGAATGAAGAACACGTAGCCATAGTAGTCGGAGTACTTGCGGTATCCATCCATCTCCGCCTGGATCATCTCAATCATACCAAGCCGCTCTGAATCGCCGGCATACTGCTCTCGAAGCACTTCGAGCCGTGCCTCGATGGGTCGGTAGTATTCCTCGGACCATGCCGACTTCGGCAGCGTGAAATGGTCCACGACCGTATATCCACGCTCCCGGATCGCCGCGAGATTGCCGGCGATGTCCATCGTGGGCGGATACAGTTGCAGGAGGAAATCTCGGCAATCCTGAGGGACGTCCGCCTGCAGCCAGCAGATCTCCGTCAGGGCGAGCAATCCGCAGGGCGCGAGCCACTTTCGGCACTTGACCAGCCCATCGAGGAAGCCCATGCAGAAGATCGCACCTTCCGTCCAGATCAGGTCGAAAGCGCCTTCGCCGAATTCCATCGCCCGCATATCACTGAGCAACGGCACAATGCGCTCGGAGACGCCGGCCGCCTCGGCTCGACGTCGAAGGGCATCCAGGTAGGGCTGGTGATTATCAACCGCGAGGATTTTCTCACCGAGCTGCCGAGCCAGGATCAGGCTCTGGGCACCCGTGCCGCAGCCCAGGTCCAGCACTCGGAGCCGGCCGCCCGCCGCGATTGTTGTCGGTGACGGCCGTGCGGCCGCCACGATCTCCAGGGCCTTCAGCGTCGACGCTTCGGTCCCCGGCCCGAGACGAGAGAGAGAGGAATGAAACATCTCATAGAAGAACTGCATTTTTTCCTGTTCGTTCAAGGTTTTGTGCTCCTGTCGCGCCGCGCAGGACTCTTGCTGCAGGGGCGGACTTTGTTTCCATTACATCCCGATGAAACGCTTGCTGGAATCTCGAGGAGTCATCCGAAGCCGGGCCGCGCATGGCAACCGACGAGCCATGACGCTCTCAAGGGAGTGAGACCGCGACTTCGGCATCAGGCAGTAGCCATGAATCTACAGGGTACCACGCCGTCCGGGTCAAAATCAATAGCCCTGTTTCCTGCTGAAACGCTCAGGAACCGTGACACTTTGGGCGGCGTCCTGATATGGCAAGCCACCCTGAAGGGAGCTGGGAGGACCCACGAGAAGGGAGGTGGTTTTCGGGGAACCGGCGGTGCGGCACTCGGCCGAGGGATGGGCCTTCGGCGGGAGGAATTGCTGAAGCGACCTGGGGACGAAGCGACCTGGGAACGCAGGCGATGACAACTCAAGAATCAGAGGTGAGGTTGGCCGCCTGGACGGCCACGGAGGCCTATCATATCGGGCATTGACCCGGCGTTCCCTTGCGTTAGTCCTGCTTGCCGCGTAATTTGAGCACGCTTTGAGCACCGCAGGAGACAGATTGGCGATTGTTCGCGTCGGCATCGGCACGGACCTTCATCGGCTGGCCGAGGGCGGCCGGCTGATCCTGGGGCATGTGGCCATCGAGCACACGCACGGGCCGGTGGCACACAGTGATGGGGACGTGGTCCTGCACGCGATGATCGACGCCTTGGCGGGTGCGGCGGGGCTGCCGGATATCGGGGAGATGTTCCCGGACACGGACCCGGCGTGGCGTGGGGCGGACAGCGGCGTGTTGCTGACCGCGACGCTGGCGAAGGTGGCTGCGAGGGGCTATCGGGTCGTGAACGTGGACGCGACGATCCACGCTCAACGACCCAAGCTGGGGCCGTACAAGACTGCGATCCGAGCGGAGGTGGCCCGGCTGCTGGGGATACCACTCGATGCGGTGAGCATCAAAGCGAAGACTGGCGAAGGGCTTGACGCCGTCGGCCGCGCGGAGGCGATCGCCTGCACGGCGGTAGTGGGGCTCAGCGTTGCCGGCTGCAGCGATGAGGAAGCGAGAGGTGAGAAGTGAGAGAGGCGAACGCTGTATGGGATTCGCCGGGACTTGCCCGCGGCGTACTCCGCGAGCCATGGCTGCGGTGTTTGATCCGACCTTGCGATTCGAGTGCTGGTGGTGGCCGGTACGCAGCTGAGGAATGACGATGTCGCTGAAGATCTATAACACGATGTCCCAACAGAAGGAGCTGTTTGTGCCGGTTCGGCCGGGCAAGGTGGGCATCTATCTGTGTGGGCCAACGGTCTACCGACCCAGCCACATCGGGCACGCGGTCGGTCCGATCATTTTCGACACGGTCAAGCGTTACCTCAGCTACAAGGGCTTCGGCGTCGTCTGGATCGTGAACATCACCGATGTGGACGACAAGCTCATTGAGGAGGCCAAGGTCCAGGGCTGCACGGTTCCCGAGCTGGCGGCCCGAGTCACGAGCAGTTATCTCAAGGCCCTGGAACAGCTTGGGGTGCACGGGATTGACCAGATGCCCAAGGCGAGCGAGCACATCGGTGAGATCGTAGCCATGTGCCAGAAGCTCATCGAGAAGAATGCCGCGTACGTCTCCGGCGGGGATGTCTACTTCGATGTGACCGCCGATTCCGACTACGGCAGGCTCTCGCACCGCAAGGGTGAGGACCAAGTCGCCGGCTCGCGCGAGCTGGCCGGCGGAGAGAAGCGCAATCCCGGCGACTTCGCTCTGTGGAAGGCTGCCAAGCCCGGCGAACCGGCCGAGGTCCAGTACGATTCGCCGTGGGGCAAGGGCCGACCCGGCTGGCACATTGAGTGCTCGGCCATGAGCGGCAAGTACCTGGGCGAGACGTTCGATATCCATGGCGGCGGGATGGACCTCATCTTCCCCCACCACGAGAACGAGATCGCCCAATCGGAGACCTGCCACGAGGCTCCGTTCGCCAAGTATTGGATGCACAACAATCTGACGCGTTTCAAGACCAAGAAGATCAGCAAGTCGGACCCCGAGATGCAGAAGAAGATGGCCGACCTGACGCTGGGCAGCCTGCTGAGCAGGTACCCGGCCGAACTGCTCCGCTTCGTGGTCTTGAGCACCCACTATCGACGGCCGATCGAGTTTTCGGATGAAGAGCTGGAGGCCAAGCAGAAAGGGCTGGAGGCGTTCTACCGGCTGTTCGAGCGGATCCAGCGCGTCACCGGCCACAGTCCGTATGAAAGCGGACCCGACCTTGCACAGGTCCACAGCGCGGTTGAGAACGACGTCGAGAAGGACTTCGTCTTCGGCGGACTCGACTTTCAGAACCGGTTCCTGGAGGCGATGGACGACGACTTCAACACCGGCGCCGCGGTCGGCATCCTGTTCGAAATGGTCACGGCGATCAATCGGTTCATGGACGATCATCGGATGGAGACGGCGGACAACACCAAGCTAGCCTCCCTGGCCGCCGCGGCGACACAGACACTTCGCGGCCTGTGCAGACTGCTGGGGCTATTCGAGCGGCCTCCGGCCAAGCCGGACACGGGCGGCAAGCTGGTCGAGGACCTCATGCAGATCCTCATCGCGGTGCGAGCCGAGGCCCGCAAGGGCAAGCAGTATGCCCTGTCCGACATGGTTCGCGACCAATTGGCCGCGGTCGGGATCCGGCTCGAGGATCGGCCGGACGGCACGAGCTGGAGGCAGGGGAACTGAGGAAGCCGAAACGGGCGGAAGCCAGGACCGGTCAGCGATCAGCTTCCAGCTGGTAGAGGAAGGGAAGGCCCCCTTGATGCACGCTTGGTGAGGGGGGGAAGGCCCGGGGCAAGCCGAGGCTCCGAAGGACTGGACGGCAACAGGGCGTGCTGAGAGACGGTGAAGATGGCCAGGAACGTGCATATTGTGTGCGGGTTGGATCCCGGGCTTCGGATCACAGGATATGGCGTCCTCCGCGTGGACAACGGCGAGGACACTGTTCAGGTCGTGGACGCCGGGGTCATACGCTGCTCGACGCACGAATCGCTGGCCTTGCGGCTGGCGGAGCTGGCGGCCGGCGTGGATGAGGTTCTGGACGAGCACGACGTTGATACCGTGGCCGTCGAACAGATCTACTCGCACTATCAGCGGCCGCGGACGGCGATTCTCATGGCCCACGCTCGCGGAGTGCTGCTGCTCGAGGCTGCCCGGCGAGAATGCCGCATTCTGCACCTGCCGTCGACGACGGTGAAACGGCATCTGACCGGCAGTGGGCGGGCGAGTAAGGAGCAGATGCAGGCGGCCGTCGCGAACGCACTGTCACTTGATGCCCTGCCGGAGCCGCCGGATGTAGCCGACGCCCTGGCCGTCGCCCTGTGTGCCGTCGGCGTGATGCAGCACCCGGCCCGGATCGCACCGGTCAACGACGATCTGCTCACCCAGTAGGACCCGGCCATGATCGTTCGCATCACCGGCATTGTTTTGGAGGCTCGCGAGGACAGTTGCGTGCTTGACCGTGACGGGATCGGCTACGAGATTCTGCTGAGCGGGCACACGGCCGGTGAGTTGCTGGCTGCCAAGGGGCAGGAAGTCACGCTGCTGACGCTGGAGTACTACGAAGGCAGCAGCGCCGGGGGCAACCTGATTCCGCGGATCATCGGCTTTCTGCGTGAGGAGGAGCGGGCGTTCTTCGGGCAGTTCATCAAGGTCAAGGGGATGGGCATGCGCCGGGCGATCAAGGCTCTGGACATGCCGCCCGGCCGGATCGCGGCGGCCATCGAAGCGGGCGACGCCAATACACTGGCCAAGTTGCCCGGGGTGGGCAAACGGGTCGCTCAGCAGATCATTGCGGAACTGAAGGGCAAGGTCGGCGAGTTCGCGCTAGGCAGCGTTCCGGAGGGCGAGGCCAGTGCTCCCGCGGTCGAAATGTGGACGCCTGAGATGCGCGACGCCCTCCAGGTACTGGTTGCGCTGGGTGAACGACATGCGGATGCCCAGCGGTGGCTGGAACGGGCCCGGCAACTGCATCCCGACACAGCCGGCTGCGATGAGTGGATCCGGCGGGCTTACCAGGTGCGAAGTACGACGGCGGGATGAGCCCCGCGCTGTGTACCGCAACGCGGAGGAATTGAGCATGGAGAATGGAGCCGTGAGAAAGGGGAGCCGGCCACCGGGGCTTCCATAGCTCGCTCGCGGTGAGCCCGCGGACATGGGCCAGCCGTTCGTTGCCCTGCGTGACGGCGTGGCCTGTCGCCGATCCCCACGCAGCAGATGGCTCAGCTTGCGGTCCGTCCTCGCCGACCCAGGATCTCAATGGTCCGACGATAGCAGAAACCCAGTATTGCCGCAACGAACGCGTCCGCGATCAAGATGCATCCAGAGACAAGCACATCGACAGGCCGCAACGGTGGTTTTGGGCCGCGCGCCGGCTGACTCATCCGCTCCGGCGGGCTTCGCTCTTCAACGGTGAGTACCCGACAGGTTTGCTGGCTGATGGCCTCCTCACGACGCGTACGTGTCTTGCCGAGGTCTTTGCATGTGTTCGTCCTGCCGGCTATCATCCGGCACGTGGCCCGCGAACGGATCATATCGCAGCAGTCGATCGGACACGACGAGGATGCATTCAACCTGTCCCTGCGCCCGCAGCGGCTCGACGAGGTCATCGGGCAGCGGGCGTTGATTGAGCAGCTTCGCATCGCTCTGGAGGCGTCCAAGGCCCGAAGTGAGCCGATGGATCACGTGCTGCTGGCCGGGCCGCCGGGGTTGGGCAAAACCACTTTCGCCCATGTCATCGCCAACGAACTCGGGGCCACCATCCGCATCACCAGTGGGCCGGCGATCAGCAAGCCGGGCGACCTGATGCACTGGCTGACCGAGATGAAGCGCGGCGACGTGCTGTTCATCGACGAGATTCACCGGCTCAGCAAGCCGGTCGAAGAGTTCCTTTACTCGGCGATGGAGGATTTTCGGGTCGATTTCACCATCGACAGCGGGATCAGCGGCCGGACGGTCAACATTCCGCTGAAGCCGTTCACGCTGATCGGAGCCACGACCCGGTCGGGGCTGCTGACCGGGGCTCTTCGTGACCGGTTCGGGATGCTGTTCCACTTCGATTTCTACCAGCAGGAGGATCTGGCGGAGATTCTGGCCCGATCGGCGGGCAAGCTGAAGGTGCCGGCCGAGGCGGCGGCTCTGGCGACCATTGCCGGGCGTTCGCGAGGCACGCCGCGGGTGGCGAATCGGCTACTCAAGCGGACCCGCGACTTTGCCCAGGTTCGGGCTGAGGGGCGGCTGACGCCAGAGGTCGTGGACAAGGCCCTGGATCTGCAGGGTATCGACAAGCTCGGACTGGACGATCTGGACCGGGCGTTCCTGAGCACGCTGATCCAGGTCTACCGGGGCGGACCGGCCGGCATTGAGGCCCTGGCGGCCACGCTCGGCCAGGAGCGAGACACGCTTGAGGACGTGGTCGAGCCGTATCTGCTGCAGATCGGGTTCGTGATTCGGACGAAGCAGGGCCGGGTGGCCACCCAAGCCGGTTACGGGCACCTCGGTATACCGTACGCCGCTCCTGGACAGCCGGTCTCCGAGGTCCAGGGCCAGCTCTTCGACGAGTCTTGACAATCCCTGCCGCGGGCCTTTTAATAGCTGTGTTTAGCCCATCGAGCGGATGTGGCGGAATTGGCAGACGCGCAAGGTTCAGGTCCTTGTGATCGCAAGATCGTGGAGGTTCGACTCCTCTCATCCGCAGTTTTCCCCGGTGACATGAGCTTTTGCGCATTCCTCCGGTGTATCTCGAGCGAAGCCCGGCCATCGCGTCGCGGGCCTCGCGTCCGACATGATTTGTGCCGGCCGGAGGGGGATTGTGCCATGAAGAAGCTGCTGCCGGAGGCATGGTTGACGGCTCGGGCGGCCGGGGTCAAGCGGGGATCGTTCAAACCCCTGGTGCGTCGCCAGGCCAAACGCCGGCCGGCCAGGACCGAGCGGACGGCGGGCGGCGCTCGTCGACTGCGGCGGCGCGTCGGCCGGTCATCGGGTCGTATTTCGCCACCCTGCAGTCGAGGTCGAGCCGAAGGCGACCGCCCGGCAGCCGACTGTCAAGCCGAGCTACGATTTCGGGGGCGGGCCGGCGGCGGCGCGGTGACGGATGCCCTCAAGGTCATCAGCAAGGAAGTTTCGCGCCGTCATGGCCACCAGCGGCAGGCCTAGCGCGTGTAGAACTCTATAACTCTTGCGTAGTCTACCTCAAAGGGCAGGCGAACGTCCTCGGGATTCGGAAGGCGGGTTACCTGAGCCTCGCCCTTGCTGGTGTCGACGGCCAGCCAGCTGGGCACGACCGCGTCGGCGCACATCTCGGCACAACCCTTGATGAAGGCTTTGCTCTTGTCTTTCACGTTGATCATATCGCCGGCGCTGACGCCCAGGCCGGGACGGTCGACCTTCTTGCCGTTGACCAGGAAATGCCCGTGGGCGACGAGTTGGCGAGCCTGCCAGATGGTTCGGGCCCACCCACAACGCCGGATGACGTTGTCCAGCCGGGATTCGAGCAGCTGCTGGAGAGCCTCCTGGGTATTGCCCTTTGACTTGCCGGCCTGCTCGAGATAGCGGTGAAGCTGTGTGTTGCGGACGTTGTAGTAGAAAGCGAGCTTTTGCTTCTCCGCGAGCTGACGGCCGTAGAGGGTGCGTCGCACCGGGCGGAAGCCGTGTTGGCCCGGCCGGGTGGTGCGTTTCAGGTTGATGTGCTTGGGAGTCTCCGCAATCGGCACGCCGAGGCTTCGGCTGAGGCGAACTTTCGGCCCGCAGTAGTTACCCATATCTAAGGACGCTCCTGTTCTTCCAACAAACCCGCCAACTGAATCCGAGGCAGACCCGCGGGACGCCGCCCCCTGAGGCCGGTCACAAGGGTTGCCGCTTCCAGCGCGCTCCTTCGCCGCAGGATCACCGGTCCCTGGGGCCGGTGAAGACTTATTAGCGTACCGGGCGATATCGCCCGGGTCAAGGTGGTTCGGTGGCGGCCTGTCGGCGAGGGGTGCGACGGGGCCCGGCCGCGCGTGCCGGGTCGTTTTCCGGGCAGGCCGATCGAGTCATAAATTATTGGCGTTCAATATCTTAAAGACGGACAGGATCGTTCCGCAGGTCGTTTCTGCTCGCGTGGCTCGGCTGTTGTTCGAGGGTGAAGTCCGCATGCAGACGGCCGCATCTGTTCGGGGCCACGCGCCCGCTGATGCTCCGGGTACAATGCCCGCGGTGATGACCGGGCGGTCCGGCCGTGGACCAGGAGAGCGGGCGATGAACGAGGGCGAGTTGAAGGGGCGACTGGAACTGGCGGTGGAAGCCGGGCGGATGGCTGGGGAGCACACGCTCAAGTACTTTCACCGTCCGGACCTCGAGGTTGAGCGCAAGCGTGACGGCACGCCGGTCACGGTGGCCGACCGTGAGGCCGAGGGACTGCTTCGTGAGCGGATTGCCTCGGCGTTTCCGCGGGATGCCATCGTCGGCGAGGAGATGGCCGACCGGCCGGGAGTCTCCGGCTATCGTTGGATTCTCGATCCGATCGACGGCACGAAATCGTTCATTCACGGTGTTCCGCTCTACGGGACGCTGGTGGGAGTGGAGCACGAACGTCGCTGCGTGATTGGCGTGATTGTGCTGCCGGGGCTGGACGAGTACGTTTACGGCGCCTGCGGTCTGGGCGCCTGGCACGGGCGGGGTGAGCAGTCCCCGGTTCGTGCCCGTGTTTCCTCGGTCAACCGGATGTCCGAGGCGTTGTTCTGCACGACCGGGGTCAGCGGTTTCGTCAAGGAGAATCGCTACGACGTCTACGAGGCTCTTCGTCGTCGCTGCCAGCTGACTCGCGGCTGGGGTGACTGTTACGGGTATGTGCTGGTGGCGACCGGGCGGGCGGAAATCATGATTGACCCGGAGCTGAGTCTCTGGGACATGGCTGCCTTACCTGCCATCCTGGAGGAAGCCGGGGGGACGTTCACCGACTGGCAAGGCACGCCCACCATTTACGGCAAGCAGGGTGTCGCGACCAACGGGCAACTGCTTTCGGAAGTAGTGGGGATCACCGGAGCGAAGTAGGTGCCGGACCCGGAACCGCGAGCCGTTCCGGGCGTCGGGCGCGGGCCCGAGGCCTGATTCGCCGGTCACGGAGTGCTGATAGGCGTGCTCGCCCCGCGGAAAGGTGCGACGGGCTGATCGATCCTCACCGGGTCCTCGATGCCGCTTCCTTCAGTATTGTCGCGCCTGTCAGGAGCATCTCCTCGGTCTTCTCCCACCCGAGGCACTCGTCGGTGATGGAGACGCCATACCGGAGCTTGGTCGGATCGTCGACAAACGGCTGGCTGCCCTCGCAGAGATTGCTCTCGACCAGCAGGCCGATGAGCGAAGGGTTGCCGGCGATCTGCTGCTCGAGGACGCTGCGCCAGACCAGTTCCTGGTTCTGGAATTGCTTGTTGGAGTTGGCGTGGCTGCAGTCGACCATGACCACGGCGGGGAGGCAGGCCTTGCGCAGCCGGGCGGTGGCGTCGGCCACGTTCTTGGGGTCGTAGTTTGGCCCGTTGCGGCCGCCGCGGAGAATCATGTGCCCCCAGCGGTTGCCACGAGTCTTGATGATCGCGGTTCGTCCATCGTCGTCGATTCCCAGGAAGCTGTGGGCGTGCCGGGCGGACTGCATTGCGTCGATGGCGACCTGGAGGTTTCCCTCGGTGCTGTTCTTGTAGCCGACGGGCATGGACAGACCGCTGGCCATTTGGCGATGGGTCTGCGATTCGCTGGTCCGGGCACCCAGCGAGGCCCAGCTGATCAGGTCGGCGATATACTGAGGAGTGATCGGGTCGAGCATTTCGGTGGCCGTCGGCAGGCCCATTTCGGTGATGGCCAGCAGGAGGCGGCGTGCCTTCCTCAGACCTGTCTCCATCGCGAATGATCCGTCCAGGAGCGGGTCGTTGATCAAGCCCTTCCAGCCGATGGTGGTCCGCGGTTTCTCGAAGTAGACGCGCATGACCACGAAGAACTGCTCGGACACCTTCTGGCTCAGCTCGCAGAGTCGACCGGCATATTCGAGAGCCGCCTTTTCGTCATGGATGGAGCAGGGACCGATGACCACCAGCAACCGGCGATCGAAGCCGCCGAGAATCTGCCGGATCATGTCGCGACTCTCGACCACCGTGCGGTTGGCCGGCAAGGTCATGGGAAGCTCGGTCTTGAGTTCGCGAGGGCAGACCAGGGGGATCGTGTCGGTGACGTTGAGATTCTCGGTCCGCTGCCGTACTGCCCAGCCAGAGACGGGAGCCGTCTCCTCCTCCCGGGGTTTGGACGCTCCCCAGCCTGGGCTGCTGTGTCTGGCTGCCTTGCTCATGGGTCAGTTTCGGCTCTCAATGTCGGCGGAGACCTTGCTCGGCCTGTTGTCGTTGTCGCCACCGCGGTCGAGGAGGGTGTCGGCCGACAGGCACAGATCACCCTCTCCGGCCCCCCGGGCGAAGACCGTCCGGCGTGGCGATCGCGGGGTTCATGACATCCAGTATATCGGCCGCCGGCGTTCCGGGCAACGAGTATATGGGCTGGTGACGTGGTCATCGCGGGGCCGCGCGAGGTTCGGTTACCGGAACGAGGGGAGTGCCTCGCGGACACGACGTCGCACATCTGCTGGAGATGAGGAAGGTGCACTCGAAGCGGCCCCATCGGAGCCCCTGGAGCAAGGTTGTGCCGTTCGCTCACGTTTCGGCCGGTGACGGCTCTCTTGAGTCGGTCAGTTTCAGCAATCGCTCAACCAAGAGAGCGAGTTCATCCATGCGGAACGGCTTGCGGACAAGCACCGTTCTTTCGTCGGCACGAAACTCGGCGTCGTCGTCGAGAGTACCGGTGGTGATGACAATCGGAATGGTTGCCCCCTGCCCGCGGAGCACTCGGGAGCAATCGATGCCGCTCCGGCCAGGCATCTCGTTGTCGGTAATCACCATTCGGATGCGGGCCTGGTCGGCTTGCCACTGGTCCAGCAGAGCGGATCCGTCCGCCACTGATATGACCTCGTACCCCAGTTGATGAAGCACGCTCGAGAAGGTGTCCCGAACGAAGGGGTCGTCCTCCGCGACCAGGATCACTTCACCGCTGCCACGCGCGGCGGCGGGCACCGGGCCGGCGAGCTCCTTCGGTGTGGGAGCCTCGATGCGAGGGAACCAGACCTTGAACACCGCTCCCCGCCCGACCTCCGATTGAACCTCGATGGCGCCGCCGTGGTTTTCGACGATGCCATGGACGATCGAGAGTCCCAACCCGGTGCCCTGCCCTCGCGGCTTGGTGGAGAAGAACGGCTCGAACAGTCGTGGCAGGATCTCTTCGGGTATGCCCGTGCCCGTATCGGCCACGACCAGGCAGGCGCGGGGCGGCTGCACCCTGGTCCCGGGTGATCCCGGAGCTGGCGATGGTTCGTCGGACAAGGCCGAGAGCTGAAGCGTGCCGCCGTCGGCCATGGCGTCTCGAGCGTTGATTGCGAGGTTCAGGATGATCTGCTGGATCTGCGTGGAGTCGGCGTCGATCCACAGCGGTTGCGGTGGGGTATCGACCAGGACCTGAATACCCGAAGGCAAGAGACGGTGGAGCATCTTGCAGGATGACTTGATGACCTCCTGCAGGCAGACCTTCTTCCTGTCACATGGCAACCTGCGGGCGAAGGCGAGCAGTGATCGTGTGACGTTCACGGCCTGTTCGGCGGCATCCTGGATCACCGCGGCAGCATCGCGCACGACCGGCTGATCGGGCAGGCGGTCGAGCACGATATCGATATTGCCCAGAATCACAGTAAGCAGATTGCTGAAATCGTGAGCGACCCCGCCGGCCAGTTGGCCGACGGCCTCCATCTTCTGGGCCTGGTGGAGCATTTCCTGGAGCGAGGTCCGCTCCTGTTCGACTCGAATCCGGTCGGCGATCTCGCGACGGAGCCGCTCGTTGGCGGCGGCCAGTTCGGCCGTTCTGGCCGTCACCTTCTCCTCGAGTCCCTCGTTCGCCTGCTTCAGCTCGCGTCTCAACCGGCTCAGGGCCACATGGGTCGAGACCCGGGCGAGCACTTCCTCCGCTTCGAAGGGTTTGGTCACATAGTCAACGCCGCCTGCGGCGAACGCCTCGATTTTGTCGAGTGGTTCCTTGGCCGCGCTGAGGAAGACCACCGGGATGTCGGCGGTTGCAGGGTCCGCCTTCAGCCGACGACACACCTCGTAGCCGTCCAGCCCGGGCATGCGAATATCCAGGAGGATGAGATCGGGCGGCTCCGCCGAGGCGGAAGCCAGGGCTTGGGCGCCGTCCGTAGCCGAGCGCATCTCATAGCCGCGTGCGTCCAGGAGTCCGTTGAGCAGCCGGACGTTGTCGACCATGTCATCGACGACCAGGATACTCGCGGGCATAGCTCACGCTCCGCCACGTCCCCGACGACCGTGGAGTCTCGAATCACCTTCCTATCTGACGACCGGCGCTTTCAAGCCCCTTCCACGTGGGGGCGGGTCGCGGAAATGATCGCCTCGAAATCGTACTCATCCGCCATCCGCAAGAGCTTGCGGGCGAGCTCGCCGTGCTCCGCTTCCAGAGCCGAGGCCGCCTGCCTGAGCCGCTTGGCGCTACCGAGGACGGCCGCCCGGTGAAGATCGGCTCTTTTGTCGGCCGAGAGAATCGTCAAATCTAAAGCGGTCAATCGAGTGAAGCCTGGCCCGTCTGCCTTTCTCTCTTCATACTTGTACCGTACCCCGAGGTATTTGGCAATTTGATCGAAGATCTGGTTCTCCTGGAACGGTTTGCGGATCAGATCGTCGCATCCGACTGCGAGGAGTCTGTCCCTATCGGACTCAAAGGCGCTCGCGGTCAAGGCAATCACCACCGGCCGTTCCGTCGGCGGGCGGGCCCTGATTTGGCGGGTCGCTTCGATGCCGTTCAGGACGGGCATTCGGATGTCCATCCAGATCAGGTCCGGGGCAAAGGAATCGCACAGATCGACTGCTTCCTGCCCATTGGCCGCCTCGCGGACCACGAAGCCGACGCCGCGGAGCAGTTCAGCCAGTGGCACTCGGCTATCGGCCTCATCGTCGGCGACCACGATGCGGCGAGGTCTTTCGCCCTCGGTCAGCCCCATGACCCGCTGGCGAGGTCCCAGGTCGGTGGTAGCGGCGCTCTCGACCGGCGGGGCGGCGATCTCGAGGGCGAAGACACTGCCACGGCCGAGTTCGCTTCTGACGGCGAGGGTTCCCCCGAGCAGTTCGGCAAACCGCCTGCTGATGACCAACCCAAGGCCGGTGCCGCCGCGGGTCCTCTGGCCCGCCTCGCCCTGGCTGAACGGCTGGAAGAGGAGGGCCAATTCCTCCTCGCTGATACCGGAGCCCGTATCCTCTACTTCGACGACGAGCCGTCCCGGGGGAGAGCCGACATCGCCGCGGTAGTTGACGCGCACGTCGATCCGCCCCTGGGCCGTGAACTTCACCGCGTTCCCGATCAAGTTGACGAGGATCTGACGGAGCTTACCTTCGTCGGTCCGCACCCGAGGCGGGATGGCCGTGGAGCAGGCGATATCGAGCTCCACGCCCTTATGTCCCACCCGGACCGCGAAGAGGCTGTTGAGGGCGTCGAGCAGTTGGCGCACATCGACGCTGGACTCGTTCAGGGACATCTGCCCGGCCTCGATTTTCGCCATGTCGAGCACGTCGTCGATCAGTGCGAGGAGGTGTTCGCCGCTGCGGTTGATCGTGTCCAGCTGTCCGGCCTGCCCGCGGGTCAGGGCCGGATCGCGGCGCATGAGCTGCGTGTAGCCGAGAATCGCGTTCATGGGCGTTCGCAGCTCGTGGCTCATCCGGGCCAGAAACTCGCTTTTGGCCTTGTTGGCCGTCTCGGCCTGTTCTTTCGCTTCGGCCAACTGGGCGGTGCGCTCGCTGACCAGTTCCTCGAGGTGATCGCGATGCTCGCGGAGCTCCTCCTCCGCCCTTTTTCGCTCGATGAGCCACCACATGCCCTCCATGAGCAGGGTGAGTTGCTGGACATCGCCGTCCGTGTATTCGCCCTCCTTGTTGCCGACGCCCGCCACGAGGACGATGTGCTGGCCGGCAAACACCGGCACGTTCATGTGTCGCCTCACGGCGACGTGGCCGGGTGGATGCCCCTTCTTCCACGGGTTTGGAGCCAGATAGTCGTTGGTGATAACTGCCCGGCGCTGACGGACCGCTTCGCCCCACAAGCCGGTGTCCTTCACGAGGTAGTGAATCGGCTTGTCGACGATGGCGCACTCCTGCATCGCCTGCTTGGACCAGGAGTGCATTGTCAGGACGGTCTCGTCGGCATTGAGGAACGCCAGGTAGCCGAGGGTGCTCTGGGTCAGGCGCACGGCCTCCTCCAGCGCGTAGTCGGTGATCTGCTGGGGGGTTGCATCGGTCATCTGGTTCAGTTTCAGGAGGGTGCGAACCCGCTCGGCATTGAGCCGCAGCTCTTCCTCCGACCGCTTGCGTTCGGTGATGTCGAAGAAATCCACGGCGATCGAGGACAGCCCCGTCCGAAACACATGGACATCGTAGGTACCGTGGAGTCGGTCAGCCTGATAAGGCATTTCGAACGCCTGAGCTCCGAGTTCGCCGGTCGCGACCTTTCGATAGAGGGCGGGCACGTGTGTACACGCGAGGCTGGGGAACGCCTCTTCGATGGGCTTGCCGACCACGGCTTTGTGTGCCACGCCGAGGATCCGGTCGGCGGCCGGGTTCGCGGCCGTGAAGACGAGTCGATCTTCGGGCGTCAGCTGGTACAGATGCATCCCCATGGGCGAGGATTCCACGATGCTCCGGAATCGCTCCTCGGACTGCCGCAGTGCCTCCTCGCTTCGTTTTCGGCCGCTGATGTCCTCGAGGACGGCCATGATACCGACGATGTTGCCGCCGGTATCGCGCAGGGGCGCGGTCGACACGCTGACATCGACGAGGCTTCCGTCCTTGCGCTGCCGAACGCGTTCCACGCCGCTCATGGTCTCGCCCTGCATCGCCTGCTCGATCACCGAATGCACCTCGTGTTCGCGTCCGGGTGGTGCGAGGGGGTAGGGTTGGCCGATCACCTCCTCGGCGGGATAGCCGAACATCCTCTCCGTCGACCGACTCCACAGGATCACCTTGCCATCCACATCCAGGGCCAGGATAGCCAGAGGGGAAGCGGTGATCAGTGCTTGCAGGGTGGCCGTAGTCCGGCGCAGCGCTTCTTCGGCATTCCTGCGGTCGGTGATATCGCGGACCGACTCGATGGCTCCGATGACATTGCCATCCACGTCGAGGAGCCTGCAAGCCGTTGCCGAGCAGTAGGCGCCTTTTCCGCCCCAGGCCTTGGGTACATAGGCCTCACCGAACACCGTGTTGCCGCTGAGCTCAAACGAGGGATAGCGCTTCTTGGTCTCGTCATTTGGGTCCAGTGCGACATCGATCAAGATGGACCGGGGTTCGTTGTAGAAGCCCAGCGAGTAGGTGGTCTTGCCGAGGACCTCCTCCTTACGAATTCCGGTCATCTGCTCGACGGCCCGATTCCAGGCGATGACCTTCTTGTCCCGATCGATCACCAGGGTAGCGTCGGGGAGAAACTCGATGATGTCGCTCAGCCTCTGGCGAGCGGCGAGCAACTCCTGCTCGGCCCGTTTGCGGTCGGTGATGTTGCGTGAGACATTGGCGTAGTAGAGTGTCTGACCGGTGTCGGGATCGGCGATTGGAAACGCGATCACGTACACGTCAATCAGATGTCCGTCATCGAGGCTGCGATACTGAAGCTCTCCTTCCCATGTCCCGCCCTGCCTCAGGAGGGGTAGGAGTGTGTTTCTGACCATGTCCTGTGATCCGGCCGGAATGACGTCGAACACGGTATACTCGCCGACGCGTTCCGGCGCAATTCCCAGCAAGCGCCCGCCGGCCTCGTTGAGGAAGACCATCCGCCCATCGAGGTCGGCCATGTTGACCAGCTCCGTGCTGCGGTGGACGATGGCGACCAGCTTCCGCAACTCCTCTTCGGCGAGCTTCCGCTCGGTGACATCCTTGATGACCCCCAGCATGCGGGTGGTGTTACCCGCGGCATCCACCAGAAACGTCCCCTCGTCGCTGACGTGGATGTAGGTGCCGTCCGCTTTACGGAGGCGATACTCACAGCAGAACCTGGCATGCTCCTGTCTGGCTCGATCCAAGCCCGTCATGGTCCGGGCGCGGTCCTGGGGATGAATGTGCTCCTCCCAGCCGCTGAGGCCCCACGCGTTCATTTCATCGGCCGAGCAGCCGATGATCTCCTGAATGAGGCCCGACCACAGGAGGGTGCCGGAGACGACGTTCCAGTCGTAGACGAGCTGCCTGGTCGATTCAGCCACGAGGCGGAATCGTTCTTCGCTGCGGCGCAGCGCCTCTTCCGCCCGCTTGCGTTCGCTCACGTCGCGAATGATCGCCGAGAGGTACTCCAACTCGCCGGTGGGAGAACGGTGGGCCATCAGCGTCTGAGACACGGGGATCTCCCGGCCCTCGAGTCCCCGGACGGCGGTCTCGCCCTGCCACACGCCCTTGGAGCAGGCGGTCGGAATGCCCTCCTCGGTGATCAGGCGGCAGGCCCATTCCGGATGCAGATCGGGGAGATGGTGTTCGGTGACATCGACGGATTCATCCCAACCGAGCATCCACCGCCCAGCCGCGTTGAGGAAGAACAGGCGCCCGTCCGGCGTGGCCATCAGGACCAGGTCGCTCGTGGACTCCAGAATCGCGGCCAGCCGGGCGCGTTCCTCCTCCACCTGCCGCCGTTCGGTGACGTCGATGATGACCCCGCTGTAAACGATTTCATCTCCTTCCATCCAGATCGAACTCGACCTTCCGTGGAACCAAATAACGTCGCCCGAAGGCTTGCGCAGCTTACCTTCGTACTCCCACTCTCTTCTATCGCGAAGAGCCTGATCGATCGATGCCAGAAGCCCCGCCCGGCATTCGGGGAGCACCCGCTCGAGGAACAGCTCGAAGGACCTCTCGGACGCGGACGGAATTCCGAGGATTTCCTCGGACCGTTCGCTGGCGTAGGTCACCCGCATCCGTCCGTCGGGCCCCATCCGGAAGAGGTATACAACTCCCGGCATTGTGGAGGTCACGGCCCGAAGCCGGCTTTCGCTCGCCCGAAGCGACGCCTCGGCCGTCCGCCGCTCGTCGATCTCCCGGCGAGTCTTGGCCATTGCGTCTCTCACCGAAAATGCGGCCACGGCCTGCAGCGAGATCACACAGGCGAACTGAAAGGCCGTCTCGACCAGGAGCGCGCCTGGGGTGCGAGGGAGCACCAGCGGCAGCTGGCCACGCGCCTCCGCGATCTGCATGATGGCGGCGGCAATGATGTTGAGCACGGCCATGGCCACGCCGCCCCGCACGCCGAACAATTGCCCGGCCAACACGATGAAGACCAAGTAGGACATGAACGACACCGCGTGCACGCCGCCGCTGGTGATGATCGTCCAGGTGGCAAACACCCAGAAGAGGCTGACACACAACCAGCTGGCCGTCTGCACCCGGCCGGCACGAGTCAGCCAAAGCAGAAAGATCTCGATGGCCAGAGAGAGCACACCGATGACTGTGAACCGTGCGGCATGACGCGGATCCAGACCGGCCGCAACGAAATGCAGGGGAGTGATGCAGACCGCCAGCAGCAGCATGACCCAGAGAATGCGGGCCTGGTGCGTTCTGAGGTCGTCCTGGAGCACCGGCGGGGCCAGCCAACGCCTGGCGAGAAGCGCTATTTCATTCATATGGCCGTCCTTCCCGGACAATCGTCCCGACGTGAAACTGGACGATATCGGCGGAGCGGCAGCAGGTCTGTCCCAGCTGCCGGCCTCCTGACTGACCTTCAATCATACTTACCGGCCCGCGCGGTCTCAACGGACCTGTAGACACACCGCAGCCGGCGCGGCGTCCCCGCGGGCTCGGCCACAGCGAGCTGATAGAGTTTCTATCGTCAACCGGCGGTCAACGGTGATAAGGTGGTCGCCTCTCTCGGCGTCTCTTCGATTCCTTGGGCAGAGGCGGCCCTCGCGGCCGGGGCATCGTGGAGCAGCGGACGAGCCAAGGTCCGGGCTGAGCATCGGTGGGTGTTTACCGGACTGATGCCGACGCGGCCGGCCCGACCTGGACCACCACCACGGAAGCAATGGGGTCGGGAGCCTTCTCAGGAAGCAGGATGGCGACATCGTCACCCTTGCGGGACACGGTGAGCGGTTTCTTGTGCGGGTCAGCCAGCAGATACGCCTTCTCGATCGTATCCTTCAGGCCGGGAACGATGAGTTCCTTTTTTGGCCAATCGAACACGTGCAAGTAGAGCTTGCCGGGCTTTCGGGTGCAGCGTCCCCAGGTGAGTTTCCTGAACGGGCTGGCCGTGGTGCCATAGATGGACTCGCCGTTGACGGCCATCCACCTGCCGACGCCCTCGAGTCGCTCGACGGAGGCCTGGGGTATCTCCCCCTCCGGCGTAGGTCCGACGTTGAGCAGGTAGTTGCCGCCTTTGGAGGCCGTGTCGATGACGTTGCGCACCAGTTTCTCGACCGATTTCCAGTTCTTGTCGTCGGTGCGGAAGCCCCAGGTGTCGTTCATGGTCATGCACGATTCCCAGTCGACGCCCGGCAGTCCGGTCTCGGGAATTTCCTGCTCGGGGGTGCCGAAGTCGCCGGCGTACTTGCGATCCTTCTTATCCATGCCCTGCATGCCCTGGCGGCCGGTGCCGATGCGGTTGTTGATGATCACCGACGGTTTGAGTTTACGCAGCTTGTTATACAGGTCGACGGCGTCTTGCTCTTTCCACCAGGGCAGCCATTCGCCGTCGAACCAGAGCACTTCAGGGTTCGGGCCATCGAGAAGCTCTTTGAGCTGCGTTTCCATGAAGCTGATGTACTCGGCCTTCCGTTCCGGGTGTATGTTGGTGGGGTTATACGCCTTATCGTTGTGCCGGTACTGAGCCGGATGGTGCCAGTCCATGATGGAGTAGTAGGTACAGAACTTGAGGCCCTGCTTGCGGCACTCGTCGGCCAGCGGCCTGAGCAGGTCCTTTCCGTAGGGCGTGGCCCTGGCGGCGTTGTAGTCCGTGGCCTTGCTGTCGAACAGGCAGAAGCCGTCGTGGTGTTTCGAGGTAATGACGATGTACTTCATCCCTGCGGCCTTGGCCAGACGGACCCAGGCGGCGGGATCGTACTTGACGGGGTTGAACTGCTTGGCCAGTTGCTCGTATTCCGGGATGGGGATATTGGCGGTGTTCATGATCCACTCTCCACCGCCCGGGGGCACGAATTTGCCTTTCCACTCGCCCGCCGGAATTGCATAGAGTCCCCAATGGACGAACAACCCGAAGCGGGCCTCGCGCCACCAGGCCATGCGGGCATCACGTTCCGACTGGGTTTCGGAGACCGTCGCGTCGGCAGCGATGGTCGGCAATGCGGCCGCGAGGAGGACGGTACCCAGAACGACGATTTGTCCGGACGACGACAGTGGGCGGTGCATTGGTCGACTCCTTGGTCAAGAACACCATTCCGTCGAATCACGGCACGGTCTGTTGAGCCATGGTACACTACCGCCCTGCCGAGCGGAACAGGGCGCGTGAGGTGGATTTCGGGGCTCGGGGCTTCGCTGTTCAGCGTCTCGCGCGTTGGAGCGTGTCCCGAGCGTGGTCGCCGGACCTGATTCTCTGTCAGGGGGGCACGGGCAGGGCCGGTATTCCTGGTGTCCCGGCGTTGTGATCGATTATCATGGCGGCCTGATCGCCCCGTGTCGCAGGAGGTTGCCCGATGCTGCGTTCTGACTCCTTCGGTGCCGTGATGGTGATTGTGCTGCCCGCGGCCATGGCTATGGCGGCCGCCGCGCCCGACCGCGATGCCCGGGCGGTACCCCGTCCCCGGGCTCAAGGGTACCACGGCATCTGGTACGCGAACCAGAAGACCGATGATGAATATAAGTTCAAGTACAGCGGCGGCTTAGGAACCTACCCTTCGAACCATCTGCCCATGGCCCATTACGCCGAGAAGGCCCAGAAGACGTTTTTTGTGTACGGCGGTATGGCGGCGGAGGGCGCCCTGTCGGACCAGCGCAGCCTGCTGATCATGGTCTCGTATTTCGATCACAGGACCGGCATGGTTCCCCGGCCGACGCTGCTGATGGACAAGAAGACGGATGACGCCCACGACAACCCGACGATTCAGCTTGACGACAAGGGTCACGTGTGGGTCTTTGTGGCCGCTCACGGCACCGCGCGGCCGGCCTATGTCTTCAAGAGTGCCAAGCCGTACGAGATCGACTCGTTCCAGCAGGTCTGGGAGACCAACTTCTCCTATCCTGAGCCGTGGTATATCGAAGGCAAGGGTTTTCTATTCCTCCACACCCGCTACCAGGAGGGCCGCAGGCTCTTTTGCATGACCAGCCCGGACGGTGTGGCCTGGTCTGAGCCGAAGATGCTGGCCGGCGTCGCCCAGGGCCACTATCAGGTGAGCTGGCGGTACAAGGACAAGATCGGCACGGCGTTCAATTATCATCCGGTCAACGGCGGGCTGAATGCCCGGACGAACCTGTACTACATGGAGACCAGGGATTTCGGGCGGACTTGGCAGACGATCCGCGGCGAGAAGCTGGAGGTGCCGCTCACGGAGGTGAAGAATCCCGCCCTGGTTCAGGATTTCGAGTCGGTCGGCCAGCTCGTCTACCTGGTGGATCTGAATTTCGATTCGCGTGGTTTCCCGATCGTGTTGTTCGTGACCAGTCGCGGCTGGCAGTCGGGCCCGAAGCACGGACCGCGCAAATGGACCACGGCCCGATGGATTGGCAACGGGTGGGAGACCAACGGGCTGCCTCTGGCGGGCAACAACTATGACTGTGGATGCCTGCATGTTGAAGAGCGCAATCATTGGCGGCTGATCGGGCCGATGCTGGCCGGGCGGGGCAAACCTGCGGCGCCTCAGCCGTACAACCCGGGCGGCGAGTTAATGATGTGGACCAGCGACAACGCAGGCCGACTCTGGCACTCGCGGTACCTGACCTACAAGAGCCCGTACAACCACAACTACGTCCGCCGCCCGGTGAACGCCCATCCCGGCTTCTACGCCTTCTGGGCGGACGGCAATCCCCGGCAGCCGTCCGAATCGCGACTCTACTTCGCCGACAAGGAGGGCCAGGTGTTCCGGCTTCCGCCGGTCATGCTCGAGGATTTCGCCAAGCCGGAGTTGGTGCCCCTCGAAAGGGATGCCCATCCGGCCCCAGCTTCGGCAACGGCTCCTGCCCCGACGCCCGCCGAGAAGTAGGAGGGTCAAGAATGGCCGCCGGGCTTTGACCGGATCTGGGGCAAGGAGGTTGTTCTCCGGGATGTACGGCTGGAGCGCGAGGATCTGGAGGATCCCGGGGGTCCCAGCCTGGTCTTCCCCCAGCAGTGCCGCTTTCGGGTTGTTCTGAAGAGCGGCACCCGCCGATTGCTTCCATTTCTCGAAGGGGGGCCTATAATGTGCATTGACCTGAGGGCGGCGGGGCCAACGGATGGGTCCTGCTCCAGGTAGCCTGAACTCGCGCCGGACAAGGAGGCCCGCGATGAGACGAAATCCCCTCTTGTTTCTGGGTTTGGCTGCGCTGCTGTGCATGGGCAATGGCTGCCCGATCTCGATATCGCCGGACACGACCAGCGTACGGCTAGTGAACAACACCGCGTTTCCTGTCGAAGTGCGGCTCTACTATGCCGCCCAGCAGAACATCCTGGAGAGTTTGCTCGAGGCAGTCGGCACGGAGTACGAGGCGACCATTGCACCGGGCACGACGGCGTCGTTTTCCCGCGACTGTGAGGAGCTGCAAGCGATCTTCATCGAGAACGCCAAGCTGGTTATCGTTGGGGACATTGGCCCGAGCACGGACACTGACGTCTATCGGGACGGCACGGACTTCGGCTGCGGCGACACGCTGACCTTCACGTTCACCCAGCCGGCGCTGCCGACCGAGATCAACGTGTCTTTCAGCAACTGACGCGGAGAGCTATTGTCCGGCCGTGAGTTCGGTCAGCGATTCCAGGAGTTGCACGCGAACCGCATCAGCCTTTGAGCGGTCCTTGGGCGAGTGCCAGTTCAGATTGTTCACGCCGGTCGCGTTGAGTACTTCGTCGGCCGCGTGCATCACGAGCGATCGGGCCTTGACCAGTGCGGAGCTGTTCGTGCCGGCAGCCTCCTCGCGGCCGGCGGCGGCGCGTAGCATGACGAAGTACTCGTAGTCCTCGGCACTCTCGCGAATCGCCTCCATCTGTTTGGCGGCGGTCACCGAACGATCATCGAGGAACAAGGGAGTATAGGGTCCACTTGTCGCCAGGTACTCGTTCCACGACGATGTGCCGCCGTTGTCGCCGAACGCCCAGAAGAATGAGCCGGTTGCCCCGATCTTCCAGCAATGCCAGGCCTGCAGCCGGTAGTACGAGTACGGGTCGAGCAGCCGGGCCGGGCCGGAGCACGAGTAGAGCTGCAGCGTGCGGCCGCGATCGCGCTGGCGGAGATAGAATGCCTCGAACTCCTCACGGTGGGCAAGCCACATGGGCCGGTTCGGGCAGAGGACGTGGCAGAGCTCGAACATCTCCGACCGGCCGTCCCTCGGCTTGGCGTAGATGGGGTCCTCCCAGACCAGGACCTTGGGATTGGCCGCCCGGATGGCCCTGGCCCAGGGGATGATCACATTGTCGTGTTCATGGGCCCGAGGCTCATCGACCAGCAGCAGTCCGAAGCGATCCGGCTCGATCCCACGTGTCTTGAGGTGGTCCACCCAAGCCGAGATCCACGCCCCGACGCGCTGATTGAACGGCTCGGTGCCCATGGGGACGCCCAGGAAGTTGTCGCCCACCGAGGCGAACACGAAGTAGGCCTGGGCATCCGGCCACTGATTGAGCCACGCGTCGAACCGCCGGGTGTCGAGTTGGGCCTTGGGCGGGCTGTCATTGGTGAAGGTGACCTGCATGATCGAGGCGGACGTTGCCCAGGGGGCGTTGACGAACCGGCTCCGCAGATGCTCGACCAGGGCCTGGTGATTGGCAGGGCTCATGCCGTACATGCTTTCGTTGTCGGTGTAGTCCCATCCGCCAACCCAGAGTGTGGTCCTGGGGGGAAGGGTCATGGGATAGACCTTGAGTCGCACGGGCAGACTGAGCGGCTTGATGCCGTCGGCCTCGATGATCACATGGCCGGCGTGCTCGCCTGGGAGCAGATCGACGGCATGGAAGGTCAGCCACACCTGTCGCACCAGACCCGGGACTACCTCGGTTGTCCAGCCCTGGCCTGTTCGGGCCGCACTCGGCAAAGCCGCGGTGACCGGTTGCCCGGAAACCGTGTCTGTCCAGGGGACCTCGTGGACCGTGATCCAGGGCGGAGCAGGTGAGTTGGGGAGATCCTGGAAGCGGACCGATACCTTGACCGGCGTGTCTGTCGTGTTGGCGAGGTTGAACGCGGCCGAACGGTACTCGCCGCCCATGGTGTGCACTTCGATTTGTCCGGGTATGGCGACCGGCGGCTGGAAGGGATCTGTTGGGTCGTAGGGCTGGACGACCCAAGCTGACAGTCCGCCGTGTCCCAGCGCCTTCCAGAATGATGCTTGGACAGCGAAAAGGCGCGCGTGGATTGGGTTGACGGGCAGAACCGCTCGGAACGATTCGTGATCCAGGCGTTTGACGCTCGCGAGCAGATCCTGGGCCAGTCCGTTCAGCCGGCCGAGCAGAGGAGCCTTGGCAGCCTGGTCCAGTTTGGCGGTCTGAATGGCCCGCTTCAGGCCGTGCACGTCGAGGTCGAAACGCCGGCGGACAGCGGGCTTGACCCGCACTCGACTGCACCAAGCGCTGAGATCGCCGACCGGCGTGCCGGCGGGCTCGCCTTGGAGCAGTAGGTCCGCCCCGCGGAGGACTTCCACCTCGTCGCAGAACAAGAAAGGTCCGGTCGGAATGGCCACGAATCGCACGTATCGCCCACGGGTGGCCAGCTTGGTGGTGATGAACTTCCGCACGGCGTATTCCGCCGGCATGGTTCCCGGGGTTTCATCGAGTTCGACCAGATCGCCGGCCTGACGGTAGTCCTTTCCATCCTCGCTGACCTGGACATGGATGCCCGCCGGCCAGAGGACTCCGGCGACGCCTGCCGCGGTGCGGAAGGAGGCGCCGGCGATGGGCTTGACGCCGTTGAGGTCCACAGTGACCGTCACGAAGGCCGCCGACTGCCAGCCGACGGTGCTCTTCTGCGTCCAGAAGTACCCCTCGGTGAGACGGCCGTCGGTGAGCTGGGAGGCGTCATCGGGATCGGTACAGTGCTGATACGTCGGCTGCGGTGACATGACGTAGCTGGCACCTCGGGCGAGGTTACGGTCGGCGGGCTGCGCTGCGGCCGGCTCATCAGCCTGTGCCGGAGCAACGAGGCAAGCCGTCGCAGCCAGGGTGGCGATCAATGCAGCACCGCGCAATTGTCGTGATGTCGTTGAACGAGACATGGGGATCACCTCCGATAGACGGACTCGGCCCACGATAGGCTCGTAGGTACGGCTGTGTCAATCGGTGGAGACGGTTTCGGCGCCGCGATCGTCCCGGCGCGCTTCGAACAAGAGACAAGCCCGCTCGAAGCGGGCTGAAAGAACAAGGGAGAGGAGACGGTGGTCGCGGTGGACCGGCCGTAGAACGACCAACCTATGGATCCGCCTGCGGTGGGCAGAGCCGCTGAAGCAGCCAACATCGAAGGCGGATCAACGGGCAAGGCTTGACAGGATGTGCTATGATGCGGCCGTCTGTGATGGCGGGTTCATCCCTTGCGGGCGCGAGGTGAAGTGATGAAGGCATGTCCTGGCGGATATCGCGATCGACAAACCGTTGTGGTTGCGGCGGTCACGACGGCATTCTGCTTGACAGTGCTCGGTGCGTTCGCCGATACCGCGACTCGGCAGGACGGCGGATTGTGGATCGTCGAGAACACGCAGCTGCGTCTGAACCTCGATCCGAAAGAGGGCACGCTCAGCGTCCTCGACAAGGGCAGCGGGCACGAATGGCGGCAGGTGAAGACCGAGAAGCGGTCGGGCGAACTGTTTTTCAAGAACGTGCGTGCGGTCAAGGACGGCCTTGCTCTTGAGGGGATCTTCGGTTGGACGAAGGACAAGGCCAACGTTATGACCGTCACACTGACCATGCCCGACGGCACGGCTGATCTGCGGGTGAAGGCAGACATGGCTGACCGCAAGTCGCCGATAGAGTATGCCTTGTTTTTTGAACCGTTCGTGCTCGATACGCCCCAAGCGGTGATGGCTGTTGCGGACTACTCGGACGGCCATCTCTACTCGCTGGATCAGAAGCCGTTCCGGCCTAAGTGGCTGGGGGGCGATCGGCTGGACATGCCCTGGGTGGGCATCTGCGATCTCGAACGAGGAATGGGATACGCGATCGTGCTGGAAACGAGCGACGACGCGGTGGTGGAGTCCAAATCATACAAGGTGGGTGAGCGGGAAGTGCATCTTCCGCGTGTGGCCTGGACAGGGAGCAAGGGAACGTTCGATCACCCGCGTCGATTGCTCTATCGATTCACCTCCAAGGGCGGGTACGTCGCCTTGGCCAAGGGTTACCGCGAATATGCCCGGGCGCAGGGGCTGCTGGTGACGTTGGCAGAGAAGCGAAAGGAGAATCCGAACGTGGGCCGCTTGTATGGGGCCGTCGATGTCTGGGGCTGCAACGACAAGCGTGAGCGGGATTACGCCAGCGAGTTCAAGGCCGCCGGCGTAGACCGGATCATCCTGCATGGGGCGCCGTCGCGTGGGCGCATGCAGGCCGCCAACGAGATGGGCTACGTGACCAGCGAGTACGACAACTACACCGACATTGAGTCGATCGAGGCCGGCAAGCAGCCCGATTCCCATCACGACCTGCTTCCGGACCGGGCGGTGCTCAAGGCCGATGGCGAACGGATGAAGGCGTGGCTGACGTACGACAGGAAGACACAGTTCATGAAGCGGTGTCCCTCGTTCTGGGTGCCGACGGCCAAGCTGGTTATCCCGAAGGCGCTGCAGGAGCATCCCTTCGTCGGGCGTTTCATAGACGTAACCACGGCCGAGGCGTTGTACGAGTGCTACGACACCAACCACCCGCTGGCCAAGGGCGACAAGCGGCGGTGCGGCGAGGAATTGCTTGCGTACGTGCGATCGCTTGGACTCGTGGTCGGCGGCGAGCACGGCATCTGGTGGGGCGTGCCGCATTTGGATTACATCGAAGGGATGATGAGCAGCAACCTGTTCGCCTGGCCGGCCGGTCATCTGATCCGTCCGAAAAGCCGCGAGGAGAAGTTCAGCGGGCCGTACGGCTGCGCCACGTGGGAAGAGTGGGGCAAGTGGAGCGGGCACGAATGCCGCGCGCCGCTGTGGGAGCTGGTCTTCCACGACTGTGTGGTTTCGACCTGGTACTGGGGTGACACGAACGACTGGCTGATGGCCGTTGATCCCCGAGACGCTGAGCGGAAGGATGCGTTCAACATTCTATACGGCACTATCCCGATGCTGTGGGCGAACAAGGAAGGCTCGTGGGAGGTGAACCGCGAGCTGTTCCTGCGGACCTGCCGGAACACGACCTGGCTGCACCGGGCCGTGGCGGAGGCCGAGCTGGTCGATCATATGTTCGTCACCGCCGACCGGGCGGTGCAGCGGACGCGGTTCTCCGATGGGACGGAGGTGGCGGTCAACTTCGGCAAGGAACCTCGCGAGGTGGAGCTGGGGGGCAAGAAGTACCGACTGCCTCAGTATGGGTTCGCCGCCAAGGGGCCGCAGATCGAACAGTCGTGTATGCTGATCGACGGCAAGCCGGTGACCACGATCGAGGCGCCGGGTTTTCGCTGGTCAAGCATGTAGCGGGGTCCACTACCTTGGCGGAAGAGTCGAACCGGGCCACACTTCGCCCATCGCGTGAACGCCAGACCTCTTGATGGAGCAGACCTATGATCGCGCTGACCGGCCTGTTATGCAGTCTTCTGACGGCGGGGCAGGGTGAGACCGGGAGTGCAATTCAGAGTTGGCTGCTCAACCGCGAGCATGCCCGGGTGGTCTGGCAGATCGGGCAGTTCGACGGGCGGACTGCCGAGTTCGGGCTGGCCCTCGACCAGGCCCAGCAGTTTGCCAAGCGGTTTGGCGAGAAGGTGACCTTCGAGGTCGGCAAGAACCCGCCGAGCGACTTCCCGTTCATTCATCCGAGCGAGAAGGACACTACCTGGGGGGGCCGGCCGGTGGTTCCGTTCAAGATTCATTTCGAGATGTCCGAGGACGCGAAGGGCCCGCACGTCCTGCTACTGGCTCTGACTGACACCCACGAACAACTCGCCTCGACGATGGAGGTCGTCCTCAACGGCCAGAGCGTCTGGAAGCAGGCGATGCCGTTGGGGCGAGGCCGTGCTTTCTACGGCGATCCGAACGGCGCACCGCGCATGTTCCTGGTTGTGCTTCCCGCTGAGCAGCTCAAGAAAGGGGACAACGAGATCACATTGACGCTGCTCGGCGGCAGTTGGGTGAGCTACGACGCTCTGGCCTTGCTCGCCTGGCCGCGAGCGGCGTGGGACCCGCCCCCGCCTGCGACGGTGCCGGCCGGAGTCCGGGTGATTGCGCCGGGCCAATTCGCCGCCGAAAACGGTCTGGCCATTCCGGAGCATGACGGGCTGCATGCCGTCCTGCTGCCCGGGGGTGTGCTGGTATCCGAGGGCCTGGCTCTCACGGCCGCCTTCGATCTGGAGTTCGCGATTCGGCCACAATCGGGCAAGAGTCTGATCTCCTACGACTTGCCGGCGGGGGCACGCGGTCCCGTCTGGCAGGTTGCGATATCCGCCGATCAGGGCGGGGTTTCCGCAGGTATGACCGGGACGCCGCTGAGCCGGACGGACGCGATCGAGGAGTCGGCACCGGCCGGATGGCTGGACGTCCGGATCGAGCATCGGGCGACGACGACCCGGACCGAAGTGCGGGCCAGGACCGGCAAGTTGCTCAGCCAGGCGGTGCTGCACGCGCCCACGCCGAACGGCGTGCTCCGATGGCGAGCGAGTGATCAAGGCGCGTCGTTTGATCTCGCCCGCGTCAACTGGCAGCCGGCGGCCGGCCACACTCCGAGCTTCGCATCTGCCGTGGGCGGTACCGGAGCGGCCGCGAGAAATGAAGTGCCGCCCGGAGCGGTCATCGAGCGCAGGGCGGAGAGTGGAGACATCCGTCTGGTCAACGGCCGACTGGAGCTGCTGGTCGCGACGAAGGGGACTCCCAATCCGCGGCAACTGCGTGATCTCGTCACCGGCCGTCTGTATGCCGACGCGGATTACGTCTGGCCTGAGGGCAGCGCGCCGCAGCGGGTTGGCGATCCCACACTCAAAGAGGGTTCAGGTGGTAGCCAGGCACTTGCGATCACAGCCAGGTCCGACTGGCTGGAAATCGAGCAGACCTGGACGGCGCTGGCCGACGAACCCGGTGCGCTCATCGAGCAGATACGACTCAAGAACACGGGCAATAGGCCGTTGGACACAGGCAGCTTCGTGTGCGGTTTGGCGAAGCAGTTGAACCGTGGCGGGCAGTGGTTTGCAGATACGGCTGGTGATCGTCTCGCACCGATCCCCTACCGTCGCGACACGGTCACGGGGGTGCTGTGCGAATGGCCTCTGGCGGAGATGGTCTGGCGGCTGGGGGCCTTCAACCATGCCAATCCAATCGAAGGGATCTGGGGGTCGCGGATCACGACGCATCCCGCTCACGGCTCCGAAGCCTGGGCCTGGTGCCACCCCGATAGCACGTTGTTGATTGCCAAGTACAACCCTGCGGCCATGGAATGGTCGCTGCTGGAACCGGCGTGGCGACCGGGAGACGGAATGCAGGAATCTGTCATGGTCATGCGGTTTGGCGGAGCGGGTCGATGGAAGTTCGGCGAGCCGGCCGCCGCTGCGGAGTTGAAGCCGGGGGCCTCATTCACCTTCGGCACCACGCGGTATCAGGTCGTTGATGGCGGATGGAAGGAGGCGACCTACGCCTTCCGTCGTGCGATGGAACGCGCGGGCCATGTCACGCCGCAGGGGTTCAATCCGCCGGTACACTGGAACGAGTTGTACGACAACCCATTCTGGGGAGGGCCGGATACGGCCGAGCGACGGGCTCAGTTGTACCGCCGCTCCGACATGCTCGCCGAGGCGGAGAAGGCTCACGAACTGGGCTGCGAGGCGCTGTACCTTGACCCCGGGTGGGATACTGCCATGTCGTCCTGTATCTGGGCGGCGGATCGCCTCGGACCGCAGGAGGAGTTCGCCAGGCTGATCAAGGAGAAGTACAACCTGGCCCTGTCGCTGCACACGCCGTTGGCCGGCTGGAGTGATATCAACGGCTATCCGGTTGAGGCCCGCCGCAAGGATCGCGAGGGCAAGCGGCTGGACAGCTTGTGCGGCGGCTCGTCGGTTTACTTCGATACCAAGGTCAGGCGACTCCTCGAGCTGGCCAAGAACGGCGCGGTTTACCAGATGTTTGATGGGACGTGGTACACCGGCGAATGCTGGGACGAGAGCCACGGCCACTCGCTGCCGTTCACCCGCCAGGAGCAATGTGACGCCTATCGACGGATTGCCCAGGCGGTGCACAAGGAGTACCCCGACCTGCTCATCGAGATGCACGATCCTTTGGTCGGCGGTTTCGACGTCCGCTGGACGCCCACGTACTTCATCCACGGCCACAAGGGCGACTTCGACGATCTTTGGGGCTATGAGTACATGTGGAACGTGGATCATGACCTGTACAGCGGGCGTGCGCTCAGCCTCTACTACGCCAACCTCGCCTACAGCATTCCTTACTACCTGCACATCGACCTGCGGAAGGACAACGTCAACGCCGTGCAGTTCTGGTGGTTTGCGAGCACATGCCGGCACCTCGGCGTCGGCGGCAGGCACGCGGACCCGGCGGTATGGGAAGCTCACAAGGAGGCGATGCGGACGTACTTGTCGCTGAAGCGGTTCTTCACCCAGGGGGTATTCTACGGCCTTGACGAGAACGTGCATGTGCATACCCTGGCAAGCGAGAGGCGTGCCGTCCTGAACGTGTTCAACCTGGCGGACACGGCCGCCGAACGAGAGATCCGGTTCAAGTTGTCCGACGTAGGGCTGTCGGGAAAGCAGGTGAGAATCGAAGGCGCGACATTCGCGTTCCTTAACGGCGAGGTCGCGATGTGGCCGCGCATCCCGGGCCGCGGACATCTGCTCGTCCAGCTGCAGTCGGATCCATGAGGTGAGCGGTTTCTCGGCGCGATTCGGATCGAGGGCGATACGTCCACCTATCGAAAGGAGCCAGACATGGCTCGACGCGAGTCACAGGTTACACGGCGTGCACTGCTCAAGGCGGCGGGAGTTGTCGCCAGCTTTCCGCACGTCATTTCGTCGAGGGCCCTGGCAGCTCCCGATCGACCGGGAGCCAACGACCGCCTGACCCTCGGCCACATCGGCGTCGGCGGCATGGGCACGGTGCACCTGAAGAACATGCTCGACTTCCGCCGTGGGGGCAGGGTCAACATCGCGGCCGTCTGTGACGTGGATGAGAATCGGCTGGCCAGCGCGGTGAAGCTGGCCGATCCGGGCGTCGAGCCCTACCGCGACTACCGTTACATCCTCGAGCGCAAGGACATCGACGCGGTCGTCATCGCTACACCCGACCATTGGCACGCTGTTCAGACCGTTCACGCCTGCCAGTCCGGCAAGCATGTGTACGTGGAGAAGCCGGCCTCGGTCACCATTGAGGAAGGCAAGGCCATGGTGGCGGCCGCACGGGAGAACAAGCGGGCCGTCCAAGTCGGTGCCCAAGCCCGGACCGCCAAGCCGGCACACGCGACGTGTACGGCCATCCGCAACGGAATTGTCGGCAAGGTGGAGCGGGTCACCTGCTGGCACTACGAGACCCCGGTGGATGACAACCCCGTCGCGGACAGCGAGCCGCCGGCAGAGCTGGATTGGGATCTCTGGCTCGGTCCGCTGCGGTGGCGTCCGTACAACCAGCGTTACTGCCCTGGTGTCTTCCGCTGGCTGATGGAATCGGGTGGCGGGCAGATTCGCGACCGGGGAGCCCACCAATTCAGTACGGCGCTGTGGTGCATGAACGCCGACGAACAGGTTTCGTACACCGTCGATGCCAAGGGCACGGCGCCGACCAAGGGCCTCTGGGACTGCCCGGTCACCATGGAGGTCGTTTACACGTTCAAGGACCCGGACTGGGAACTGATCTGGGGGCAACCGGGCGAGAAGGTCGGGAAGTCGGAGTTCGGCAACGTCTTCTGGGGCGACAAGGGCCGGCTGATCCTGGAGTGGGAAGGGGCCTACAAGGGCGCGGAGCCGGAAGCGATGAACTTCAAGGTGCCGCCCGGCGGCGTGGTCATCCCGCGTACCGACGAGTACGAAGACTTCAACATGAACCACAAGGCCGACTGGTTCAAGGCGATCAAGAACGGCACCCGGCCGGCGGTCGATATCGAGATCGGCCATCGCGTGGCCACGCTCTGCAATCTCGGCAACCTGTCGTTCCTGCTGGGCCGCAAGCTGGTCTGGGACGGCGTCAAGCAGCAGGTGGTCGGCGACGAGCAGGCCAACCGCATGCTGGGAAGGCCGCAGCGGTACCCGTATCATCTCTGAATGGTGCCCCGTTTCGGATGTCGAGTTGTGGTCGGCCAACATTGGCCGGTGCAGGAGTTCTGATATGCGCAATCATGTGCTTCGGACGGCGGTTTTTGTCACGTTGGTCGCCGTCTTTTCGGCTGCCCATGCCGCGGACGCTGACAAGGTCACTACCCGCCCAGCCGACACCGGCGGAGCCCTGGTCAACCCCGATATGGGTTGGACCATGCACTTCTACTCAAACATCGCGACCAACTACGGTTCCAAGCTTAAGCCTGCGGATACGCTCGACGACTTCCCCGGGCTTTCGACCGTCTACCTTCGCGTGCCGTGGGCTTACCTGGAGCCGCAGGAGGGTCAATTCAACTGGGCCCTGTTCGACACGCCCGCGCAGCGCTGGATCGCCAAGGGCAAACGCATCGCCATCCGGGTGAGTTGCTCGGAAAGCTGGCTGCGATTCGCGACCCCCGAATGGGTCAAACAGGCCGGTGCCAAGGGCGTCTTTTTCAACATGGGCATGGGCCCGGCCGAGAATGGCGGGCTGTGGGACCCGGGCTTCGGCGACCCGGTGTTCATCGAGAAGCTCGATCGCTTTCTGGCCGCGATGGCGGCCCGCTACGACGGCAATCCCAGCGTGGCGTTCATCGATGTCGGCTCCTACGGATTGTGGGGGGAAGGCCACACGCTGATGAGCAGCAAGGTGCCTGAAGACCGATCCGATCCCGTTGTCCGCCGGCACATCGATCTCTACTGCAAACACTTCAAGCACACACTGCTGTGCATCAGCGACGATGTCGTCGGTCACGACAAACCCGGCCGGCATTTCCCGCTCACCGACTATGCGCTCTCGAAGGGCGTGAGTCTGCGCGACGATAGCATCTGCGTGCAGGCACCGCCGAACTCCTGGTTTCACGCCGAGATGGCCCAGGAGTTCTGGCCGAAGCTGCCGGTGATCCTCGAGCATGAGCATTACGGCCCGTCGAAGGAGCGCAACGCCTGGCGCGGCGGCGCGCTATTGGCCAAATCGGTTGAGGAGTACCACGCCAGCTACATGTCGATTCACTGGTGGCCGCGCGAGGAGCTGGCCGAGAATCGCGAGATCATCGATCAGATCAACCGCCGGCTCGGCTATCGGCTTCAGCTTCGTGAGGCGAGCTGGCCGGCACGCGTACGTATCGGCCAACCGTTTGCGGTCGAGTGGACCTGGGCGAATGCGGGCGTGGCACCGTGCCATCCCGGCGGCTTTCCGGCCCTGACGCTCAAGGACGACAAAGGTGGCATCGTGGCCGTCTGTTCTGACGAAACGCTGAACTTGCGTACGCTGCCGGTTGGTCCACCGGGCGAGGCGTCGGTCAAGCCGCATCAAAGTCTGTTCACCGTCGGTTTGATCGCTCCGACGACCAGGCCGGGCACGTATGATGTGTACGTCTCGGTCGGCCGGCGGGACGGCACGCCCGTCATCGCACTGCCGTACGCCGAGGACGACGGTCAGCGGCGTTACCTGATCGGCAAGGTCACGCTTGAGCAGTAGAGCCTCGGTAATAAAGACGGAGCATTAGTGATGATTCCGCGCACCATGGTCGTCGTTTTGGCGATGGGGGCTTGGGCTGCGGTTGGCCTTGCCGGGGAGGACAGCCGGCCGCCACCTCACTTCCGTACCGTGGTTGTCTGTGATTCGTTTCCTGGCGGCTACCAAGTAGCAGTTGCGGACATGAACGACGACCGCCGGCCGGACATTGTCGCCCTGGGCGAGCAATCGGGAACCGTGGACTGGTTTGAGAACCCGGGCAAGGACGACCGCTGGGCCAGGCACCCGATCTCCGGCACGCAGACGCGCAACAACATCGACCTGGCGATCAACGACATCGACGGCGACGGGCGGCCCGATGTGGCCGTGGCCAGTGACTTTGACCTGGGCAAGAGCGACAAGGGTGGTACCGTGAGCTGGTTCCGCCGGTCGGGCGGGCAGGATCCGGAATGGACTGCCATCCGCATCCATGCCGAGCCGACCGCTCACCGCATCCGTTGGGCTGACATCGACGGTGACGGACTGAAGGAGTTGATCACCGTGCCGATCCTCGGCCGAGGGGCCAAGCTGCCGGAATCCGCAGGTGAGCAGGTTCGTCTCCTGTGCCATAGCATTCCCTCGAATCCGATTCGCGATCGCTGGCCCGTCGAGGTGATCGACCAGGGCCTCACCGTTGTTCATGGCCTGCTCGCGATTGACTGGGATGGTGACGGGCGCGACGAGTTGGTGACCGCCTCGAACGAGGGCATTCACCTTTTCAGGAGAGAGGCCGACGAGGCGACGATGCGATGGTCTCGCCGGCAACTCGGGACCGGTCACGCCGGTGCATCACCCAACCGGGGATCGAGCGAGGTCGCCGTTGGCTGTAGACTGAATGCCGGGCGGTTCCTTGCGGCCGTCGAACCGTGGCACGGCAACAGGGTAGCGGTCTACTCGCCGCCGGATGGTCGCGAGCCGGGAGGTTTGTGGCTTCGAGCAGTGATCGACGACTCCTTGCAGGTGGGGCACGCCCTGTGTTGTGCAGATCTCGACGGCGACGGACAGGACGAGATCGTCGCCGGTTACCGCGGCGACGGCAGGAGCCTGTACGGCTACCGTCGGTCGGCAAGCCGGTTGAGTCACTGGGCTCGATTCGTCATCGATGCCGGAGGGATCGCGGCTCAAGGGGTCGTGGCCGCCGATCTGAACGGTGACGGCCACACCGACCTGGTGGCCACCGGGGGCTCGACACATAACGTCAAGCTGTACGTCAACGAGAGGGGAGCGAAGAGCCGGCCGGCAGGATGACAGGCCCGACACCCGTCGTGCAAGGCGTGACGCTCTGGTTTTCGGCAGCGGGCCTCCCGGAGCTGACGGCATCATCTCCGCCCGGGCGAGCGGCCGACCTCTTTATGTGCATCTTTGCCTCGACTATACTGCCCGGCATGCGCACCATCACCAGCAAACAGCGTGTTCAAGCCAGCCTGAACCACCGCACACCCGACGCCGTGCCGATCGATTTCGGCGGCACGCCGGTCACCGGCATCCACGTGAGCTGTGTGGACGCCCTGCGAAAGCACTTCGGTCTCAAGCCCGAGCGGGTCAAGATCCATGAGCCGTACCAGATGCTTGGATGGCTCGAGGAGGATCTGGTCGAAGCCATGGGCATCGATACCGCTGCGGTCCGGTCGCCGCGAACCATGTTCGGCTTCCCCGTGGCCGACTGGAAAGAATGGCGAAACCCGCAAGGGCTCGACGTGCTTGTCCCCGGACAGTTCAACACCACGGTCGAGCCGAACGGTGACATCCTCATTTATCCCCAGGGTGATACCAGTGCTCCCCCCAGCGGGCGCATGCCCAAGAACGGCTTCTACTTCGACTCGATCATTCGGCAGGAGCCGATCGACGACGACAAACTCGATCCGGCGAACAATGCCGAGGAGTTCGGCCCGATTTCAGATTTCAATCTGGCTCACTTCAAGTGCGAGGTCGAGCGGGCATCGGCCACCGGCCGTGCGGTCGTGGCTTCGTTTGGCGGAACGTCGTTTGGCGATATCGCCATGGTGCCCGGTCCCGCTCTCAAGCACCCCAAGGGCATTCGCGACGTCTCGGAATGGTACATGTCTACGGTGACTCGCCAGGACTACATTCAGGAGGTCTTCACGCGCCAGATGAACGTCGCCCTCGGCAATCTGGCCAAGATCCACGCCGCGGTGGGCAACGCGGTCGACGCGGTCTTCGTGTGTGGCACCGATTTCGGCACCCAATCATCCACGTTCTGCTCGTCTGCGACGTTCGAGAAGCTATACGAGCCGTACTACCGCAAGGTGAACGCCTGGATCCACAAGCACACCACCTGGAAGACCTTCAAGCACTCGTGCGGCGCGGTCGCGGGCTTCATGCCGCGTTTCATCGCGTCCGGTTTCGATATCATCAATCCGGTGCAGTGCTCGGCCAAGGGCATGGATCCCACCATGCTGAAGGCCAACTACGGCAAACAGTTGACTTTCTGGGGCGGTGGCGTGGATACGCAGAAGGTGCTGCCGTTCGGCACGCCGCAGGAGGTCCGCGAGCACGTTCTGCGGCAGTGCACCGTCTTCGCCCCGGGCGGCGGATTCATTTTCAACGCGGTGCACAACATCCAGGCGAACACGCCGGTCGCCAATATCGTGGCCATGCTCGACGCGGTCCGTGAGTTCAACGGGAAGCGTTGATCTGCGAAGTGCCCGTCGTTTGTGCAGCAGTCTCCGAGCCCGGTCCCTGGCGCAGGCTCCCGAACTTGATCAGTGCCTGAAAGACCCCTGCCGCGATCACCAGGATCGGCGCGACGATCACGGTCGCCATGTAGAAGAGGATGTAGATCACCGCGAAGAAGCTGCTGAGCACCTGTTCGCTTCGTTCGGCGGCGAAGGTCCCGCAGAGAACGCTTGTGTGAGCCCGCAACCCGGCCAGATGCAGCAGCGGCATCCAGATCGCACCGGCCAGGAGGAGCGATACGCCGCCGAGGGCAATTCGCTGGCGGAACGGCATCAACGGGCCTCGTACTTGACTCCCGTGATCGCCTCGCCGTTCGGGGCAGTCACCGCGCAGCTGAATTGCCACTCGCCACCGCCCTGGGTGATCTTGAGCAGCAGCGTATTGTCGCCCTTCTTCAGCTTGATCGGAGCCTTGTCCAACTCCGCCGGGAAGGCCCGGGTCATGTTGGCGGCGTGTACGACCTTGCCGTTGAGAAAGACCTTCAGGCCGTCGTCGCTGCCCATGACCAGTTGGGCGTCCTGGTCCTTGTCGGAGACGATCGTCGTCTTGGCGTACCCGACGCAGTTCTGCTCGCCGCCGAGGTCGAACTTGCCTTGAGCGTCGCTTGCGGGCGCCGGAAGGGCTTTCCACTTCGCGTTGCCGTCCGCTTTCTCTGGCTCGAAGGCCACGTCGAAGAGCTTGTCGAGATCCGCGTCCTTCTCGCGGTAGGGGCCGCTGAACAGCCAGGCCAGGCAGACGCGATTGAGCTTGTCCAGGTTCTTCTGGGCTTCCTTCTTCAGCGCGTCGGTTGGTCCGACTTCGCGAATGCGCTCAAGTGCGGCCACGGCTTTTTCCTGTCCGCCAAGGCGGGCAGCGATACCGACCACGGCCTGGGCGGCGTCCGCCCGCACCGCTTCGTCATCCAGGCAGGGGAGAAGAACATCAAGGACCTTGACATCGGCCAGTTCCAGCCGGTTGAGAACCCGGATCATCACCGCCTTGCCGGCGATTGGCGCCCTGGGCAGAACGGCCAGGATCGGTGCCGCCTGCCTGCTCTTGTCGGCGACTTTCCTGGCGACCTCAACCACAGCCTTCTCGCCCGCGTTACGTGCCGCATCGGTCTTCAGATTGGCCACCAGATCAACCAGCATGAGGTAATCCTTCTCTCGGCCCAGGATGGCGAGGGCGTCGAGGGCTGCGATCTGGATTGTCTCTTCCTTGTCGTAGGCCGCGGCGAATACCGAGACCATGTGGTCTCTCATGCGGCGAGTGCCGAGCGTCCTGACCAGTTCCGCCCGCACCGCCAAGTCGCCGGCCTTGGTCCCGGCCACCACGACCTTGTCTACGTCGTCGCCCTGCATCATGGCCAGGGCGTCGCGAGCGGCTGCGGCCTCCGCGTCCTTGGTCTTGATCGCTCGTTCGGCAAGCATGGTGACCTGGCCAGGGCCGCCAACGTGCTTCAGCGCGCTTAAGGCGGCAACGCGCACGTCGGCGTTGGCGTCATCGGTTTTCTTCAGGACGGTCGGCAGGATGGAGGCATCCTTGCGTTCGCCGAGGATTCCCAGCAGGACGGCCTGGGTAGCCGGCGGCGCTCCTTCCATGGCGGCGGCCATCTGCCCGCCCGCCTCCCTGCCGGGCAGACCCTGCAAGCATTGGGCGGCCACGAGCTGCATTCGCTGGTCGGTGCCTTTCAGTGCGGCCATCAGCTTGGGCAGAGCTTTCGCGCCCTGAGTCCGGGCGTAACCGGTCAGGGCGGCGACGCGAATGTTCTCGGCCTGGCCGGCAGTCTCCAGTTCTTCATAGATCCTGGCGGCCAGATCGGCCTGGCCTCCGGCGGCCAGAGCTTCGGCGCCGCGAAGCGAAGCATCGATGACTTCCGACTTCAGTGCCGGGCGGCCGCTTTTCCGCAGGGCGGCCAAGGCATTCAGAGCAGGTTCATCAGCGATCCGGCCGAGAGCAGAGACGGCCGCGAGGGCCACAGCGTCCTCCTGGCTCTCGGTCAGCTTGGCCAGCATACCGACGCTGCCGGTGTCATGGCGGAAGGCGAGAGCATTGATCAAGGCCACCCGCCAATTCACGTCCTTGGCTTTGTCCAGTTCGGCGCGCAGAGCGCCGGCCGCGCCGGGCGAAGGGTTGTTTTCCAGGGCCCGCCGGGCGGTCTCGCGAATGTCCGCGTCCGGGTCACCAAGGAGTCTGGCCAGGCCGGCCACCACCTCGTCGCGGCCGATGGTCTCGACCTTGCGCAGCAGCCAGATCCGAGCGGGCTTGGCCACTTCCGGCCCGACCTTGGCGATCAGGGCCTTGCACAGGGCTTCACGTGCCGCGGGTTTGCCCGGGGCGCTGGCCTCGAAACAGAGCTTTTCGAATGCCATCTGCGGCTCGCGCCGGTCGACGAGTCTCTCTGCACCCATTCCGGGAAGCAGCGAGTCGATCTTCTTCGCGTATTCCGCCTCCGAAGCCGCGGTCTTCTCCTGGGCAAACGACGCCGTCGCAACGGTCATGACCGCCGCCAGGACGAGAATCCGTGTGGTTGTGCTCAAACGCTTATCCATGATTCCTGTCTCCTTCGGGAAACCGATTGTCATTCACTTACAGTCCACCAGCATCACCATTGCTCTGTGCCTATCTCGGCTGAAGGTGTGGGACAGGCCTCCAGTCTGTTGGCAACCGGCAGGATGCCGGTCGCACGCGCGCCCAAGAAGCTAGAACCTCCACCGGGCTCGCTTGGGGCGATCCAGCCAGCGGCCGGCCTCGGCGTCGTTGAGAATTTCCTTCTTGACGGGGTCCCACTTGAGCGGGCGGCCCAGCCAGTAGGCGATGTTGCCCAGGTGGCAGACGGTGATGGTGCTGGCTCCGATGGCGACGTCGCAGATCGGGCGCTGGCGGCTGCGAATGCAGTTCAACCAGTCCTGGCGGTGACCGGGGCTTTCGTAGAGGTGCACGTCGTTGGCGGCCAGGGGCGAGTTCGCGATGTCCTCCGGCCAGGACTTGAAGTAGCCGCGGTTGACTTCGATGCGGCCGTCGGTCCCGGTAAACAGAACGCCATTGACGTTGCCATGCCCCTCGGCCTGGCCGGCGTGATACATGGCCACGCCGCTGGCGTACTTGTAGGTGAGGGTCTTGTAGTCCTTGCCGTCGGGTGGAATGATTTCGACCGGTCCATTCTCATCCATGCCCATACCCCACTGGCCGATGTCGAAGTGGTGGGCGCCCCAGTCGGTCATCATGCCGCCGGAGTAGTCACGGATCCGCCGCCAGCCGCCGCTGTAGTCACCGCTGCATCGTTCCGCGTTGTACGGCTGCCAAGGGGCGGGTCCCAGCCACCGGTCCCAGTCAAGGCCCTCGCGAACCGGCTCCTCGGGCAGGTACTTCTCCTCGGAAGGCGGGCCCACGTTCACGTGGACGGTCTTGAGCTTACCGATCCGGCCGCTTCGGACGAGTTCGCAGGCCCGGCGGAAGTTCCACTCGCTGCGCTGCTGGCTGCCGGTCTGGAAGACGCGGTTGTAGCGCCGGGCGGCAGCCACCATCTCGTAAGCCTCTCTGATCGTCAGCGAAAGTGGCTTCTCGCTGTAGATGTCCTTGCCAGCCCGCATGGTGCAGATCGCAATGATGGCGTGCCAGTGGTCGGGAGCGGCGGCCAGGACCGCATCGATGTCCGGTCGCTCGAGGAGTTTCTCGAACTCGTGGTACTCGGTACAGCCTTTGTAGGAACCGGCCTGGCGGTCGGCGGCGTATTTCCGCTCGACCTGGTTAAAGGCCCTCTTGCGTTTGACCGCGTCCACGTCGCATACCGCAATCACCTGAATCTGCTTGTCCTCGAGGAAGCCGCCCAGATGGCCGCCGCCCATATTGCCGATGCCGATGAAACCCACGGTGATCCGCTCGCTTGGCGGCTTCCACCCGCCGCGTCCCAAGGCCGAGGCGGGCACGAAGTAGGGCGCCGCCACGGCCGCCGCGGCACCCTTCAGGAATGTTCGACGGCTGACGTTTTTCCCAGCATTCATGGGCTCTCCTTTCCTTAGTACTCAGACCACCGGGGATGGACCTGCCATGCCGGACGAGCATAACTCGCCTCCATGTGCAAGTCGAGCCGGAGAACGCGGAGGCGCGAGTTGTCGGCGATCTGCAATCGGTGAGCGGCCCCGGGGGCGCACGACCAGGCGAGTCTGCCATGTGTGTCGCGGGATCGACTGTGACTGTGCTCTCGGCCACGAGTCGGGCTGGAACCGTGGAGCGCGCTTGCCACGGACGTCGACGAGCCGAGAACAACGCGTTAGGCGCGCTCTCGAGCGCAAAAGAAGAGACGCTTCACGTTGAGCGAAACGCCTCTTCGAAAGACCCGTATGGCTGCTTCCGCCGGACCGGCGAATCGGCACCCGCGGGGGTCCGGGGCTGTGGTCCGATCGACGGATCAGGAGCCGTGCCTGCCGCCCGCGTCGGCCCGCAGGAAGGCCAAGCCGAGGTGCTTGACCGCAGACACGTTCCTGCTCATCGACTGGACCTTCTCTTTCGACACCAGGAAGATCTCGACCCGGCGGTTCTTGGCTTTGCCGTCGGCGGTGCCGTTATCCGCGATCGGGCGGTACTCGCCATAACCCATGACGCCCATGCGGGTCATCTCGATACCCTGGCCGGCCAGCAGACTCATGACCGCGATCGCACGGTGAGCCGACAGATGCCAGTTGGTCGGATGCTTGGCCCGGGTTTCGGGCTTGCCGATGGGTGTCGTACAGGTGTGACCGACGACGATCACGTCAAAGCCGGTGGCCTTCTCTCGAACGATGTCCGCGAACTTCTTCAGGACATCGACGGGCACACCGCTGCCCAGCTCATCGCTGCCGAGGGGGAAGATGAGATCGGCCTTGAACCGCACCGCGCCCTTGGCTTCGTCATACTCGAGGATGTCGGGATGCTCCTGGGCCAGTCTCTTGATCGCCTCATGCAGGGGCTTGGGCAGGACCTGTGCGTTGATGATGACACCGGGGACGCTGGCCAGGTTCTTGTCGAGCAGTCCCTGGGCCTTGCCGAAGGCGTTTTTCAGCATATCGCGTTCGGCGCTGAGGTTGGCAATGATCTGGTCCTTGGCCGAGAGCTGGCTGTTGAGCGACGCGATGGTCGTGTCCTTTTGCTTGAGCATCTGCTCGGCGTCGGCGAGATCCTGCTTGGCGCGGCCGAGGTCCTCGCGTAACACACGGTTGTCGCGCTCGGAGGCCTGCCACTGATCGTAGTAGCAGCCCACGTTGCCCATGGCCAACAGGATCGCACTCACGCCCCATACCCAGTAGGATCTCATTGCGGTTCTCCTCTAACCGATGGAAGTATGGGTGGACCGTTCGTCCACCCGGTGCCGTCCGCCCCCGGTCACCATCCGTGGCCCGGGGCTGGTCTTCTTCACGTTCACCACTCCGCCCGGACCAAGCCTTCCGGGCAAATCAGTATGATCTCAGGCGGGCTGGGACACAAGGGGACAGTCACTCGAGCGGCTTGATCTCGTCCATATCGACTTGCTCGCCCTCGGACGAAGGTTCGGCCTCCTCCTCCTTGCCCTTGCCTTTCTTGCCCTTCTTGGCTTTCTTCTCCTTCTTGGGCTTGGCTGGCTTGGGGCCGGCGGTCGCTTGCCGACCGACCAGGTATCCGACACCGGCGAAGACGCCACCGGTGGCCAGCGTGCCGATCAGGAAGAACCAGAACTGGCCCGCGAGGGTATCGAGGTAGCCTGGCCAGGCGTTCATGCTGGTGGCGATGGCCATGGCGGCGACCAGAACCAGGACGATGGCCGCAGCCGCCAGGAGGCCGGTGAAGGCGGGCGAGGCGGCCTCGACGGTGCCCACCTGGATGACCCCGGCACCGGTTGAGGGTCCCGCTTCCGCGCTGATATCCGGCAGTCCGGTGGACTCGGCGCCGGCCTCGGCGCCGCCACCTTCGACCACGGTCTCGGCCGGCACGACCGTCTCGGCCGTGTCACCCATGTCGATTCCTTCGAGCAATTCGGCGCCCAGCGAGGTATCGTCGCTCTCGCGGGTCAGATCGAGCAGGCCGGAACCCGCTCCGCTGCCGTCCAATGCGATATGCTCGTCGCCTCCGGCGGCCACGACGGTCTTGGCCATCGGGTCGACGGCGATCTCCAGGTCCTCGTCATCGAACACGCTGATCCCGATGTTGGTGATCACCGTGTCGTCTTTTTTCATCCCGTCGACGGCTTCCTTATCGACCTCTTCGAGGCTGAGGGCGTCACCGGTGCCGCTGCTCTCCTTGGCCTTGGCGGCGGCCTTTCCGGGCTTGGCGGGCGGAGCGGCTGTATCGCTGTCCTCCAACTGCAGTTCGCCACTGCCGCTGCCGGAGAGGCTCAACAATCCGCTGTCCGAGCCGCCCAGGTCGACCGGGGCATTGCTGTCTGAGGACTTGCCTTTCCGGCCCGCACCGGAATCGCCCTTGGCGGCGGGCAGATCGTGGCTGTCCTCCACGGACAAGGTCAGTTCACCGCTGCCTTCAAGCTGGACGTTGTCGCCGCTGACAGAGGCCAGTCTGTCAACATCGTCGACGCGGTAGTGCACCTTGCCGGCATCGCGGAACTCGCGCAGCTTGCCCGCTCGGACCATCCCGCGCAACTGATCCTCGGTGCAGCCCAGTCTCGCGGTTGCCTCGTCGAGGTTGTAGTACATCTTGTTGGCCATAGATCATCCGTCCTTTGCGCTGAGGAATCCTCGATTCCCATGCCGCCTTCTGATCAGGGATTCGCGGGCGGCTTCTGATTACCAGGACCGGCCGCTCCAGGGCGGTTGGTCTGCTGCTGCTCGACCAGTTGCCGGACCTCCGCTGGCGTCGGGGCAGCGACATTGAACTCCTCCAGGTAGCGATCGAAGATCCAGCTTCGAGCCGCCACAAGCTTCAAATGGGAGCCCATGCCCGCCTGCCCCTTCGCGATCTCGTAGCACCATATCGTACCACTGTCCACGTCCATCATGAAGAGGCCGTAGGTCTTGCCGTCCAGTTGTCCGGTGAACGCGTAGACCGACCGAGCGCCAGCCGCCAGCCCACCGCCTGTCGGCGTGGACTGGGCCAAGCTCGAGCGCAGTAGAGCGGCGTCGTCGAGACGCATGACCAGGGCGGCGGCAATCACGGCCAGAAGCACAGCGATCACCCAGCCCAGAGTCTGACGCCCGGGCGCGGCGACCACGACGATCCGCCGCGAAGAGGCATCCTCCGCTTCGCCCGCCGGCGCCGAGACGGTCTGGTGAACATGAGTGGCCATAGGTCCGATTCCCCAAGCTTTCCACGAACGCCCGGAGCCAACTCAAGGGTAGATCCGGACGTCTCGGATCGTTTGCAGGCTGTTGTCCGAAAAGAAGTTACGCTCTTCAGACCTACGGGTATTATAATCCAATTCCTCGGGCATGCAAGCTGCCGGCGCGACCGCACACGAACCGGGCGAATATCCAGGTCGAAGAAGGCAGGAGCAACGGTCCCGGGTGGTCCGGGCCTCGCGGGCTGGTGGTGGTCCTTCCCGAAAACAGCGGGTCGTACACTCGCTGCGGATAGCCCATCTGGCGCCCCTTCTGTATCGGTGATGTTCCGCCCCAGCCGGACCCCGCGACAACAAAGCCCTCCAGCGGGCAGCCGAAACGGGGCCCGAAGAGACAAGCCGAACGCCGAGCCATCAGAACGTCGCCACGGAAAGCGATGTCACGACATCGAGACGTCAAGCTGCCGTGACCATGCGTGATGGCCGAGCCGGGGAGTCAGACAAGGCCTACTCACGGCACTGCCAACCTGATGACGCAGACCTCCCCTACTCCATAGACGGATAGGATCGAGATCACGGGCATTGAAACCCGCAGCGGGCCCAGAGCGCGGCGCGGATCCCAGGGCCAGCCGAGGCTCGACTTCCTTGGCGTTGACGCGACTGCAAGTCCAGACCCGGGCGCTCGAGAGATCCCGCGGCCGAGGCAGACTGCGCAACTACTTCTTGACCTTGCCCTGGGCGGCTACGGCGGCCATTGCAGCCTTCACCTTGTCCGGGTCGCCGAGGTAGTAGCTCTTGATCGGCTTGAGTTCCTTGTCCAGCTCATAGACCAAGGGCATGCCGGTCGGAATGTTCAGCTCGACGATAGCCTGATCGCTGATGTTATCCAGGTATTTGACCAGAGCACGGAGGCTGTTACCGTGGGCGGCGATGAGTACCCGCTTGCCGAGTTTGACTGTCGGGGCGATGACATCGTGCCAATGGGGCAGGAACCGGGCGACGGTATCCTTGAGGCACTCGGTGAGCGGCAGGGCGCCCTCGGTCAGATCCGCGTACCGCCGGTCGGCGCCAGGGTACCGGGGATCGATCTTCTCCAGCGGCGGGGGCGGCGTATCATACGAGCGGCGCCAGATCTTGACCTGGTCTTCGCCGAACTTGGCGGCCGTCTCGGCCTTGTTCAGGCCCTGAAGGGCGCCGTAGTGCCGCTCGTTGAGCCGCCACGAGCGGTAGACCGGAATCCACATCAGATCCATCTGGTCGAGGGTAATCCAAAGCGTGCGAACAGCCCGCTTCAGGACCGAGGTGTAGGCCACGTCGAACGTGTAGCCTTCCTTTTTGAGCACCGCACCGGCCTCGGTGGCCTCCCTGATGCCGACTTCGGACAGGTCCACGTCGGTCCAACCGGTGAAGCGGTTCTGCTTGTTCCAGTCACTCTCACCGTGTCGCAGCAGTACGACTCTGTACATCGAACGCACTCTCCTTACCTAGATTAACAACTTGGTCTGTGAACGCGGGCATTCTAACGGCGGCGTGCCGGGAGTGCCATGGGGTCTGGAGTTGCCATGGGTGGCTCTTGTTGGCCCGCTATCGGCTGGCTTCAGCGATCCGAGGACGACCATTCGGCGGAGGTGTTTCGAGGACAGGCCTCTTCCCGGGAGTCCAGGGCGGCCGTTCATAGCGCTCACACAGAGTCGCGATCGCAAGGCATGGCCACCGGTCTCTCCTGGGACGGTTGCACGAGTTGCGGGTACAGGAGGCTGCGCGAGTACGGGCGTGCCGGACCCGATTGAGTCTTCGTGGGACCGTCCCGCCAGTTCATCCGCCGCTCTACCTTTTCCCGGCAGGCTTCTTGGCAGGAACTGGTTTGCCTTTAGTATCGGCGGCGGACTTAGGCTCAGGCCTGCTTTCGCTCTTGCCCTCCGACTTGGCGGAGGCTTTCGAGTCGCTTCTCGCCTCCGGCCTGGTATCCGGCTTGGACGCGGGTTTCCGAGCCGGCTCGGGCAATCGCCTGGTCAGGATCGCCTGGCGAAGTTCCTCGAACAGCTTCGGATTGTCGTGCAGGAACTGCTTGCTGTTCTCGCGACCCTGGCCAAGGCGGACGGAACCGTAGTTGAACCAGGCGCCGGTCTTGTCGACCAAGCCTTCGGCGATGGCCAGGTCGATCAAGTCGCCTTCCCTGCTGATGCCGCCGCTGAACATGATGTCAAACTCAGCAGCTTTGAACGGGGCGGCCACCTTGTTCTTGACCACCTTGGTCCGGACGTGATTGCCAACGGACTCCTCGCCTTCCTTGATCGTGGTCACGCGGCGTATGTCCAGTCGGATTGACGAGTAGAACTTGAGGGCTCGCCCGCCGGGCGTAGTCTCCGGATTGCCGAAGGTGACGCCGATCTTCTCGCGAAGCTGGTTGATGAAGATGACCACGCAGCGGCTCTTGGCGACCAGGCCGGTCAGCTTGCGGAGCGCCTGGCTCATCAGCCGGGCCTGAAGGCCGACAAACGACTGCCCGGCCTCACCCTCTAATTCGGCCCTGGGGACCAGGGCGGCCACCGAATCGATCACAATGCAATCCACGGCGTTGGAGCGCACCAGCATCTCGACGATGTCGAGGGCCTGTTCGCCGCTATCGGGCTGACTCAACAACAACTCCTCGAGCTTGACGCCACATTTCTTGGCCCAGGTCGGATCCAAGGCATGTTCGGCGTCGACGATCGCGGCCACACCGCCCTCCCGCTGAGCCGAGGCGGCAACGTGCAGGGCCAAGGTTGTCTTGCCACTCGACTCCGGGCCGAACATCTCCACGATTCGTCCCCGTGGGATCCCCAGGCCTCCCAGAGCCAGATCCAGCGACAGGGCGCCGGTGCTCAACGCATCGGTCACCACTGGAACCTCGGCGTCGAGCTTCATGATCGCGCCCTTGCCGAAGCTCTTCTCGATCTGCTGCAGGGCCCGATCGAGGGCCTGGCCTCGTTTTGTGTTCATCTCTTCGGTCATGCCCATCACTCCTCGCTCAGAGAGCCCACCATCCTCCAGCATCCGTTGGTTGCAGGCCCAAGTATACTGCAGATCGGATGTTTGGCAACTGTTAGGGTAGCCGTTTTTCGCGTTCTCGGCGACAATGTATGTAAAGCTTGTATTTACAATGCTTTACGGTTATTCAATTGCACGTCATCCGGGTTGAGGGCCCGGCGGTGACGTTGCGATCCGCCCATACAGACGGGGCAGGAGTGGGTGTCATCCTGCCCCGTGGAATCTTGATCCGGGCTGTGCTCGAGTTTACTTGGCCGGGGTGATCGTGATCTTGCGGTACTCGATCTTGCCGTGGTCGCCCTGAAGGTAGATTGGGCCGGGCTCGAGATCGTTGTTGTCGATGGCCCCGCCGGTCATTCCCGGTATTTCGACGTTGTCGATCACTTTCTCCCCATTGAAGACCAGAGTCACGTACTGGCCGCTGAGGGTGACGTCGTAGGTCTGCCACTCACCTGGCGCCTTACAGACGTTCTTGGAGGGCAGGATGCGCTCATAGATCGCTCCACAGCCGCCGCCGCTGGGTGGGCCGCCGTGACTGTCGGCCACCTGGATTTCATACCGGCCGCGGAGGTAGACGCCGCTGTTGCCGTGCTGCGGAACGCGGAACTCGACGTGGAGCTTGAAGTCGCCGAACTTCTGTTCGCTGACGATGTTGGCTCCACCCGAGGTCCACATGATCGAATCGTTCCCTTCCTTCTTGACTGCCCACTTGAAGTCCTTGGGATCGCCCAGCGGCTTCCAACCGTCGGTGTTCCTGCCGTTGAACAACTCGATGGGATCGCCGTACTTGCGCTCGCGGGTGGCGAGCAGCTTGGCGGTTCTGCCGCCTGCGGTCACTTCGCCCTCCATGATGTCACCTTTGACCACCACGCGATAGACCGACTCCGCGACCTTGAAGGTCAGCGTGCCCTGGTTCATCTTCACATCCGAGATCTTGTCTTCCTTGTCGCCGGTCAGGCTGCCACTGATCTTGCCGATCTTCGCCGCGAGGGTCAGCGTCCGCTTCTCGGTTGAGCCTTCGGCTTTCAGGCTCCAGTCGCCGGTGACGTTGAGCATGGGCGCCCATCGCTTAGCGGAGAACTTCTGCCTGTTGTTGCCGTTGACTCGCTCGCCGGTCATCGCGTTGCCTTTGACCGTACCGGTGTAGGTCCAGCCGGCCTTGAACGTGACTTTGTCGCCCTCGACCTTGGGTGGCTCGATCTCGTGGCAGCCACCTGCCTCAGGCTGGAACCTCGCCTTGAACTTGTCGCCGTCGGCCAGAATTTCGACCCAGCAGTATCCGCTCGGTTGGTCGCCGCCGATCACGATGTTCCATCGGCCCACAGCCGCCGGAGCGGCCAGAGCCGAGGCTACGTTCAGGACCAGTGAACCGGACACCAAGCCAAGCCACATCAGAATGCGCTTCATCGTCTGTCTCCAATCAGAGCAAGTCACCGGGGTTGCAGTAACCGAACCCTCAACGGAAGGACTATTGTGCAGACTCAAGGACCACCTGGCAAGCAAGGGCGAACCCCGACATTGGCGAAGGAGGGCGGCGCGTTTACAATCCCGGCCATGCGTGAGGTTATCTCCAGGCCGACCGCTGGTTTGCGCGTTTTATCACTCATGGTCGCCGGCGGGCTCACATCCCTGTCCGGTTGCGGGCCGGCCGCGGAACTGCAACTGGTACAGCCTCAGCTTGCCGGCCGCCAGCAGAGCGTCCAACTGCACAGCGACCGAGCATACTGGTCGCCCGGAGGCCAAGTGGATCGGGTCCTGATCGAATTACCTTTGCCCGGCGCCAGCACCGGCCGCCCCACCTTCCTCCTCTACTTGCGGATTCCGGCTGGCGTAGTCGAACCGGCGTTCTGCACCGTGACGGCTCCGGCCACCACCGGCGTGCAGAACGGCAGCGACACCAAGCCCGCGGATGCCCCACCCGGCAGCCGGTCCTCGATCGCGGGTGGCAAGAATGCGGCTCGGGGTTTCTTCATTCAGACGCGTGGCGACTATGCCGGCCTGGCCCTGATCACCGGCGGAACCATCGGAGTAAGAGGTGAGTCGACCGCGGCGAAGGCGGTGCGCGAGCTGCGCCTTGAACTGGTCTGCGAAGACGGCAGCCGAATCGCCGGACGTCTGACCGCCCGCCGCGACGACTGGTCCCTTCGCAGGTTCGAGGCGCGTGAGCGCCCAGCTGATGTCCAAATCGTCACCGAACATTGATCCGCTGCGGACCGCAACGGAGGAGAACCGAGGGCCGGGAAGCGTTCCGGATGAAGAACGTACTCATGGACCAGAGAGTGGCGGTTCCCAGGTACGGTTCTCGGCATCGTCCGGGGCCGGCGACGATTCATGCGTGTATCGCTGAATGAACCCGGTGACTGCATGGGCAACTGGATCGACATTACCCGCACATTGAAGCCGGGCATCGTCCATTGGCCGGGCGATCTGGCGTTTGAGCTCCGGCGAGTTGCGACCCTCACCGGCCCGAGCACCGCCAACCTGAGCGAGATCCACACCAACGTTCACGCCGGCACCCACGTTGATGCACCGCTGCACTATATCGATGGCGGCATGGACGTCGCCTCCCTGCCGCTCGAACGACTGTGCGGACCTGCCACCGTGGTGGATGTGGCTCAGGAGGGCGACGTTACCGCCGAGGACATCCACCGGGCGTCGATCCCGCCGGGCGACCGTGTGTTGTTGAGGACGACGAGCGGCCGGCTCTGGTCCAAGAGCACGTTCGACCAGCAGTTCTTCGCCCTCACCGCCGACGCCGCCTGCCTGCTGGTCGAGATCGGGACCCCGCTGGTGGGCGTCGACTACCTGTCGGTTGACCGCTTCGACGCAGGGGACGCTCCGGTCCACCGTATTCTTCTCGGCGCCGGTGTCATCATCCTCGAAGGGCTGGACCTCGACACCGCCCCTGCCGGGAGATATGAACTGATCGCCCTGCCGATGAAGATCGCCGGAGCCGACGGAAGCCCCATCCGGGCGATGATCCGAACCAAGTGAGCAGACCATCTCCGCTGGGCGTGATCTGCTCATTCGTAGCGCGATTTGCGGGTCTCGCTCAGTTCATAGAACAGCTCAACGTAGCTGTCATAGCGCGACGGGTCGACCTCGCCCGCATCGACGGCCTCTTGGATGGCGCAGCCCTCCTCGTGGATGTGCACGCAGTTGGGGAAGCGGCAATGCTGCAGGCGATCGACGAACTCGACGAAGTGGGTCTCCAACTCGTTCAACGGGATCATGGCCACGTCGAGGGCCCGGATACCCGGCGTATCGATGACCGCCCCACCGATATCGAGTTTCAGCCAGACAGCGGTTGTCGTGGTGTGACGACCTTTCTCAGTTGTGGCGGAGACGGCGGCGGTGGGCAGATTGAGGCTTGGCTGAATCGCGTTCACCAACGAACTCTTGCCCACGCCACTCTGGCCAGCCAGGAGGGTTGCCTTGCCTGCCAGGAGTGTACGCAGTTCCTGCAGCCCTTGGCCTGTGGCCGCGCTGGTGGCGATCGCGGCATATCCCAGACAGCGGTAGCGGTCCACGATCTCGTTCGTTTCGCCCTCCGTGTCCAGGTCACACTTGTTCACACAGATGATGGCCGTGAGATTCCCCGCATGGCAGGCGACCAGATAACGGTCGATCAGGTGCGGTTTCAGCACCGGCTCGCGAATTGAGCTCACGATGAGCGCCTGATCGACGTTCGCGGCGATGACATGTGTCTTCCGCCCGTCGCTGCGCGTCAGCGACGTCCGGCGCGGGGCCACCCGAACGATGACGCCCTCCTTGAGTTGACCTTGGCTGTCGGCCACGACGGCGAACCAGACGCGGTCGCCGGCCACGACCGGATGGCGGTCGCGAATAGACATGGTGCGCAGGATACGTCGCACCGTGCATGGCCAAACGCATTGTCCATCGTCTACGTCGACGAACTGCCCGCGGACCGCGACGGCGATGCCCTCGGCCAGCGAGCCGTCCGGGACATCGCCGCCTTGCTCGATGATGGTGCGTTTTCGGGACAGGTCACCCCGGGCTTGGACGCTCTCGCTGAACGGTGCGACCTGATCGTGACGGTTGTCTTGCTCGGCCGGGGGATGCCATTGCTTGCGCCGCCCGGGTCGCTGGCGGTTGGGGCGGAAATCGACCCGGCGTTTGTCTCCTCCTCCTCGAGATGGCGGCTTTCTGCCCATGGCTGCTGGCGGCTCTACTCCAGTTCGCGCAACCGGAGGTTGCGGTACTCGACCGGCGTACCGTGGTTCTGCAACCCGATGTAGCCCTGGTTGGACACGGCGGACATGGGCGGGTCCTTCTCCCTGGGTTGGACGCTGTCAAAATCGGTGTCTACGGTCACGTGGCCGTTCAGCTCGACGCGTACATGCCGGTCACGCACCGTGATCCGGAAGTGGTTCCATTGACCGGTTGGTCTGGCGTACTTGGCCGTGGCCGGCACCCGCCGGAACACGGACCCGCTGGCGTCGGTCAGGTCCTCATCCACCGCGTCGTCGCGGATCTGAACCTCGAAGCCCTTGATTGAACTGCGGCCTTCACGATCCGGCACGCGCAGGAAGACGCCGGAATTGGCCTTCTCGGAAACCCGCCACTCGAGATCCAGCACGAAGTCGCTGTACCTGCGATCGGTGCTCAGCCAAGCGTACTTGTTCATCTTTCCGTTGCACTTGAGGATCTTCCCCGGCTCGGCGGTCCAGGCGTCGGTGCTGCCGATCTCGGTCCAGCCGGCCAGGTTGCGGCCGTTGAACAAGGGGGCCCCGGTCTGGCAGCCGGCCGCGGTCAGCCCGGCGAGAACGATGAGAGGGTAAACCATGCGCACCACAGGTCACCTCCGATACGCGTGCTGGTCGGTTATCTATACCCGTGAAGGCCCGGCGATTCCAGGGCTCACGCGGTGGCCGCTTCCGGGGCCGGCAGAGCGGTTGGGTACTTGGACAGAGTCAGATGGAAGGCGTCACGGAGTTTGCGGGTGCGGTCGTTGGACCGCGGGGTGAAGCCGAAGCGCTGCTCGTCGCGGGGCAGCTGCATTCTGGCCATCCGCTTCCAGCCCCGGTTCATGCCATGAATGAACAGCGCACTGGTCAGGCTCCGCGTCATCCACCACGTCCGAAGAGTACGAAGCCACACCCAGGAGGTATTGGCTGCCGCGTAGCGCAATTCGTAGATCATCTCATCGAGGCGAGAGGCGGTCATGCGTCTGGGATGATAGACGGTTTCGACGAAGGTGTAGCGCTCCCAGTCTTCGGGGTAGTGGGTGGCGAAGATGCGGCCCTCGGACATCCATCGCTCGTAGAGCTTGGTGCCGGGCAGCGGCGTCAGGTTAGTGATCTGGATGGTATCGATGCCCAGCTTGACGGACTGGATGGCGGTCTCGGCCACGGTGTCCTCGGTGTCCTGGTCAGCGCCGATGATGAACGCCCCAAAAACCGAGATTCCAGCGCGATGGAACCCTTCGACTAACTCCTTGTAGCGAAGGAGGTTATTGCGATTGATGCCCTTGTGGAAATCCTTGAGTGATTCGGGATTGAACGTCTCGAATCCGATGAGCATTCCGCGGCAGCCGGCCCGGTAGGCCAGACGCAGGCCCTCGGCATCCTCGCCCATGTTGATCGTGGTTTGGCTGAACCAGAGTCGCTTCTTGCCCCGGCGGATGATCTCCTCGAGCAGCTGCTTGGCCCACTCCGCGTGTTTGGGACCGACCCCGAAGAAATTGTCGTCGGTGACGAAGATGAACCGGCGGGGGGTCTCGTTCCATTCCTCGAGGATCTCCTCGATCGGGCGGCGACGGATCGCGGGCCCGTTGAACTTGGTCACGCTGCAGTACTCGCAGCCGACGGGACAACCCCGTGATGTCTGGATACTGGCTACGTCGTAGCGACCGTTGATCGGCTGGAGGTGTTGGCTCGCGTGCCCGATGCCCGTCCGGTTGACATCGACGGTGTGGCCGATGTAGCGGGGCTTCAGTGCTCCCTTCTCGGCATCGGCGATGATTGCGGGCCAGATGTCGTCACATTCGCCGATCGCGACGGAGTCGAACGAACGGGCAGCCTCGTCGGGGACGGCCGAGGCATGGGGCCCGCCCATGATGGTCCTAATCTCCTCGTTGCGGCACTGGGCGGCGATCTCATAGGCACGCGTGGCCCCGCTGGAGTAGCTGGTGACCCCGACCAGGTCGTAGTGACCTCGGCGGATCCGGCGCTCCGTGGCTTCGAAGCCGAAGATCTCGTCGATCAGATCGACGGTATGGGGCTCAGGGACGAGCCGGGCCAGGACCTGAAGACCCAGTTGTGGGATCTTGCTTCCCATGGTGTGGTAGCCCTGGCAACGCCGGGCGACGGGATTGATGAGTGCAATACGCATCAGGTTCGAGCTCCAGACACGGGACACGGCGTTGGCCGCCAAGGAACTTGACGTCGACCTTCGGGTTCATGCCTGAAGCAGGGCTGGTCTCCGGCACCCAGGAAGGGCTGACCGCGCGACAGCCCGGGACATCCCGTCCAGCCCCGTTTGTCTGGGGAGAGCATAGTGGGTAGCCATGGGGGGGTCAAACAAAAACGACCCTGCGGCCGGGAACCAGCCGCAGGGTCTTGGTTATCGACAAACAGTTTTCGCGTAGCTGCCAGAAGCAGCAATAGCTTGCTGCGTTATGGCAGCTCACCTATGCGACAAGACACTGGGTCACCTCCTCTCTGGACTAGGCATCCCGGGTCACCCGCCATCCGGTTGTCGCCATCCAGACTCGACGCGTGTCGCCGGGCTTGGTCCAGCCTCGCCAGGCATGCCGGCGAGGACACCGATGCCCCTTGATCAAGGTTGATGCGGCGTTGGACCATTCTCCGCCGGTGCGATGCCTTTGGATCGCCGCCCGGACTCTGGAGCAGGCCAACGAGCACCGTAGTCACTTCTATTATACGCTTCAATCGGCCGAGAGTGCCAAGACGATCCACAAAAAATCCGGGCATCGTCATCGGGAGATCACCCCCTGGCCGCGGTGGCCGTACGAGGACTCCGCTGGGTCCCGCGGTCAACGAACACAAAGGGCCGTGGCCTTTCGCGAGGCCACGGCCCTTTACGATGCTCGTCACCGGCCAAGAGCCGGTGTGGGCGATCAGCGAAGCCGCAGTTAGCCGGCGGCTGGCAAGAGGGTCATTTGCGGCGCTTCACGCCGTACTTGCTGCGGCTGCGATTCCGGGGCCGGTTCTCTTTGTCTCCGCCCACGCCGGCGCAATCCAGCGTGCCGCGGATGATGTGGTAGCGGACGCCGGGAAGGTCGCGGACACGACCTCCCCGCACGAGTACGATGGAGTGCTCCTGGAGGTTGTGGTCGATCCCCGGGATATACGCAGTCACTTCCTTGCCGTTGGTCAAACGAACACGGGCCACCTTGCGGAGGGCCGAGTTCGGCTTCTTAGGCGTCTGGGTCTTGACGAGCAGACACACGCCCCGCTTCTGGGGGCTCTGCTCAAGATCACGAACCTTGGACTTGCGAGCCTGCTTCTCGCGACCCACTCGAACAAGCTGATTGATTGTCGGCATTCGTTTCCTCGTTTTCATGCGATGCCGGTGCACCCGGCCGGCACAGTCTCGTCAGCATACCCTAAGTTCGAGTCGAATACTACTCCTGCGAACCGCCCTGGGGCGTTTCTCCCTCGGCGGCCGTTACCGGCACGTTGACTGGGGTTGCGGCCACGGTACCGGACGCCAAGTCGGCGGCGGCGGCGGTAGCCTCGGCCATCATGGCATGGGCCTCGGCGGGGGCCAGTTCCTTCTCGGGCACGGGCTCGGCCAGATGCTTCACGCGCAAGTTCAAGTGTTTCTTGAAAGCCGTTCCGGCCGGGATCAGGTGGCCCAGAATGACGTTTTCCTTCAGGCCCAGCAGGGTATCGGTGGCTCCGCTGATTGCGGCCTCGGTCAGGACCTTGGTGGTTTCCTGGAAGGAGGCCGCGGAGATGAACGACTCGCTGCCCAGTGACGCCTTGGTGATTCCCAGGAGGAGGGTGGTCGCCGTCGCCCGGCGAGGTTTTCGGTCCTTGGTTGGCGGCGTTCCGGCGGCCTCCTCGCACTTGGCGACGGCCGCATCGAATTCTTCGCGGGTGACGACCGCACCGGCGGCCAAGCCGCTGTCGCCCGGGTCCTTGATCTTGATGCTGTTCTCGATCCGCTCGTTCTCGGCCCGGAACCGGAACTTGTCGATGACTTCGCTGGGCAGGAAGTTCGTGTCACCCGGCGACTCGATCTTCACCTTCCGCAGCATCTGGCGGAGGATGATCTCGATGTGCTTATCGTTGATGGTCACGTTCTGGCTGCGGTAGACGGCCTGCACCTCGTTGAGCAGGTAGACGTAGAGGGCCTCCTCGCCCTTGATCCGCAGGATGTCGTGGGGGACGAGTGGGCCGTCGACCAGCGGATCGCCGGCCTCGACGCGGTCCGAGCCGTGCACCAGGAGCATCTTGTCTTGCGGGACATGGTGTTCCTTGGTCATCCCGCCGTCGCTCTTGATGACGATGGTCATCTTGCCGCGTCGTTTGTCGGCATGGATCTCGACCACACCGGAGATCTCGGCCATGACCGCGGGCTCCTTGGGCTTACGGGCCTCGAAGATTTCGGTGACCCGGGGCAGACCGCCGGTGATGTCCTGAGTACCGCCCATAGCCCGGGGCTGCCGGGCAAGCAGCATACCCGGAACAATGGAATCGCCCTCCTTGACCTCGATACGGGCTTTGGCGGGCAGATAGTGGTAGTCGAGCACGTTGCCCTCGCGGTCCTCGATCACGATCTGCGGGTGCTTCTCTCCCTTGTGCTCGATGACCACGTACTTGGCCCCTTCCCGCTCCTGCTCCATGCGAACGGTCTCTCCCTCGGTGATGTCGCTGAAGCGGACCAGGCCGGCCTTCTCGGCCAGGGTGGGCGTGAGGTGCGGATCCCAGGTGGCCAACTGGGTGCGGGCGGCGACTTCCTGTCCTTCACGCACGAGGATCTCGGCGCCGTAAGGCACTTTGTAGCGCTCGAGTTCCCGATTCTTGGCGTCCAGCACGATGATTTCGCCGTTGCGTTTGAGGGCGACGATGCGCGAGGCACCGCCCGGCTCCTTCGAAGGCACTTCCACCGCAAACAGCTCGGCGAAGCTGATCCGGCCGGCCTGGGCGTTGCGGATCTCGCTCTCGACGACTGCACGCGTGGCCACGCCACCGGTGTGGAACGTGCGCATGGTGAGCTGAGTACCGGGCTCGCCGATCGACTGAGCGGCGATGATGCCGACCGCCAGGCCTTCTTCGACCAGGACATTCGTGGAGAGGTCCACGCCGTAGCAGCGAGCGCACACGCCCCGCGGGCTCTCGCAGGTGAGTGGGCTGCGCACCCGGATGGTGTCGAGGCCGAGCTTCTCGATCTGGGTGGCGATCTCGCGAGTGATGATCTCGTTCTCGTCGACGATCAGCCGGTCGGTGATCGGATTGCGGATCGCGTCGCGGGCGCAGCGGCCAACGATGCTCTCGCGGAGCGGAACGGCGATCTCCTCGCCCTTGTAGATTGCGCCCTTGGTGACGCCGTTGATCGTACGGCAGTCCAGATGGTTGACGATGACGTTCTGGCCGACGTCGGCGAGCTTGCGGGTCAGGTAGCCCGAGTCGGCGGTCTTGAGAGCGGTATCGGCCAACCCCTTGCGGGCCCCGTGCGTTGAGCTGAAGTACTCGAGTACCGTCAGGCCCTCGCGGAAATTGGACTTGATCGGCGTCTCGATAATCTCGCCCGACGGCTTGGCCATGAGGGCGCGCATGCCGGCCAGCTGGCGGATCTGGTCCACCGAGCCACGAGCGCCCGAGTCGGTCATGAGGAAGATCGGGTTCAGGTAGCAGGCGCCGCCCTCGACGTTCTCCAGGATGTAGCTCCCCTGCTCGTCGCGGCGGTCGTGCTTAAGCTCCTTCATCATTTCCTTGGTGACCTGCTCACGGGCGTGGACCCACACGTCGACCAGCTTGTTGTGCCGCTCGAGCTGGGTGATGGAGCCCTGCTTGAACTCCCGCTCGGTACGGTCGACGATCTTCTGGGCGGCGGCGATGATTTTGCCCTTGGCCGCGGGAACGCGGAGGTCGTGGATGCCGATGGACAGGCCTGCCAGGGTGCTCCAGCGGAAGCCGATGTTCTTGATCTGGTCAAGCAGATCGATGGTCGCGGACCGGCCGAGCTGGTGGTAGCAATCGGCGATGACCCGGCCGCAGCCCTTCTGGCTGAGCGGGTAGTTGTACATTGGCATGGCCGCCGGCAGGATGTCGTTGAAGATCAGCCGGCCGACGGTGGTTTCGACGATGCCATTAGATGGCACGGGCTGGGCCCCGGCGGTTTGAGCGGTGATCGACTGCTTGCGGTCGACACGGCACAAGATCTTCTCATGGATGCCGATCTTGCGCTGATCATAGGCCATCATGGCCTCGTGGGCCGTGCTGAAGAACCGCGGTTTGCGCCGGGGGTCTTCCTTGCCAGTGCTGTAATCCAGTGTCAGGTAGAAGATCCCCATCACGATATCCTGGGACGGGGACATGATCGGGCTACCATTGGCGGGGCTGAAGATGTTGTTGGTGGACAGCATCAGCACGTGGGCCTCCGCCTGGGCCTCGATCGACAGGGGCAGGTGGACGGCCATCTGGTCGCCGTCGAAGTCGGCGTTGAAGCCCTTGCAGACCAGAGGGTGAATGCGGATGGCATTTCCTTCGACCAGGGTCGGCTCGAACGCCTGGATACCCATCCGGTGAAGGGTTGGTGCACGGTTGAGCAGCACCGGGTGGTTGATGATGACTTCCTCGAGGATATCCCAGATGTCCTGGTCGCGGCGCTCGAGCATCTTCTTGGCGCTCTTGATGGTATCGGCCAGGCCGCGGTCCTTGAGCTTGCGGATAATGAATGGCTGATACAGTTCGAGAGCGATCTTCTTGGGCAGACCGCACTGGTGGAGCTTGAGCTCCGGCCCGACGACGATGACCGACCGGGCGGAGTAGTCCACGCGTTTGCCGAGCAGGTTCTCGCGGAACCGACCCTGCTTGCCCTTGATCATGTCGGTCAGCGACTTCAACGGGCGGTTGCTGCTGCCGAGGACAGCCCGTCGGCATCGGCCGTTGTCGAACAGGGCGTCGACCGCCTGCTGAAGCATTCGCTTCTCGTTGCGGATGATGACTTCCGGAGCGTTGAGATCGACCAGTTTCTTAAGCCGGTTGTTGCGGTTGATGATCCGGCGGTAGAGGTCGTTGAGGTCACTGGTGGCGAAGTTGCCGCTCTCCAGGAGGACCAGGGGGCGGAGGTCCGGCGGAATGACCGGGATGACCTCCATGACCATCCACTCGGGATCGTTGCCGCTCTTGCGGAGGTTCTCGACGATCTTCAGCCGTTTGCTGAGGTCCTTGATCCGCTGCTTGCTGTTGGTATGGGCCAGCTCCTCGCGCAGTTCCTCGGCGGTCTTGGCCAGATCGAGGTGCTGGAGCAGGTGCTTGACCGCCTCGGCGCCGGTCTCGGCGACGAACCCGTGATCGCCGTACTTCTCGCGGGCCGCCCGGTACTCCTCCTCCTTGAGGAGTTGGCGGGGCTTGAGCGGCGAATCCAGCGGATCGACGACCATGTAGTCCTGGAAGTAGATCACCTTCTCCAGATCGCTGGTCTTCATGTCCAGCAAGGCGCCCAGACGGCTGGGCATGGCCTTGAAGAACCAGATGTGGACAACAGGGGCGGCCAGGTTGATGTGCCCCATCCGCTTGCGTCGCACGCGCGAGTGGGTGACCTTGACGCCGCAGCGATCGCAGATGATGCCTTTGTGCTTGGTGCCCTTGTACTTGCCGCAGGCGCATTCCCAGTCGCGCTCCGGCCCGAAGATCCGCTCGCAGAACAGCCCGTCCTTCTCCGGCCGGTAGGTTCGGTAGTTGATGGTCTCCGGCTTCTTGACCTCGCCGAACGACCAGCTCCGGATGTCGTTGGGCGACGCCAGCGAGATCTTGACACTGCCGTAGTCGTTGATTCGATCGTAAACGTTGTCTGCCATGGCTTAAGGGTCCTTTGTTTCAACAAGAACCGTTTTTTTCTCCGCTCACACGCCGCTTCGCTGCACCAGCCGTCAGATCAGGTGTTTCTTTTCGAGCTGGATGTTCATGCCCAGCCCTTTGATTTCGTTGCAGAGCACATCGAACGAAACCGGTGTACCCGCTTCGAGCGTATTGGTGCCCTTGACCATCGACTCGTAGATCTTGGTACGACCTTCGACGTCGTCGCTCTTAACGGTCAGCAGTTCCTGGAGCACGTAGGCGGCGCCGTAGGCTTCCAGGCCCCAGACTTCCATTTCGCCGAAGCGCTGGCCGCCCGTGCGGGCCTTGCCGCCCAGCGGCTGCTGGGTGATCAGCGAGTACGGGCCGGTCGAGCGGGCGTGGATCTTGTCATCCACCAGGTGGTGCAGTTTCATCATGTAGATCAGGCCCACCGTGACCGGGCGATCGAACGGCTCGCCGGTGCGGCCGTCATAGAGCCGGACCTTGTGATCACGAGGCATTTCGACCATCACTTCGCGGGTGTCGCCGGCCTTCTGGATGGCCTCCTTCTGCTCACGGCGTTCCCTGACCCGCTGATTGGCTTCCTTGACGCTCTCGAGGATTTCCTTCTCCTTGGCCCCGTCGAAGACCGGGGTCACGGCCTGGAAGCCGAGGATCGCGGCCGCCCAACCCAGATGGGTCTCGAGGATCTGGCCGACGTTCATACGCGAAGGCACGCCCAGCGGATTCAGCAGGATATCCACCGGGATTCCGTCCTCGAGGAAGGGCATGTCCTCTTCGGGGAGGATGCGGGCGATCACGCCCTTGTTACCGTGGCGACCGGCCATCTTGTCCCCCACGCCCAGGTGCCGCTTCGTGGCCACGTAGACCTTGACCATCTCGAGCACGCCGGACGGCAGCTCGTCGCCGCGTTTCATCTGAGCAAGCTTGCGGTCGCGCTCCTCAATGATCTCGAGGACGCGCGGCCAGTAGCGATCGATGATCTTCTGGGCCTCGGCTCTGGCAGACGCCGACTTGAGCCACTTGACGTCGCCACCGGTCATCTGGGTGGTGAAGCTGTCCACCTGCTCCATGATGACCTCGTTGGATTCCGAGTGGCCGACCTTCTGCTTGGTGGCGGGGTCGACCATCACCTGGCCGGTGGATCGCTCGACCTCGGCGCACATCTTGCGGAAGATGTCCACCACCTTGTCGTCCTGGACCTTGCGATAGTCGCGCATCTGCTTCTGCAGCTGCTTCTTCTGCTCGTCGGTCAGGTGGGTCCGGCGGCTGAACCACTTGGTGTCGATGACCACCCCTTCCTCGCCGGCGGGCAGTTCGAGGGAGTCGTTCTTCACGTCCTCGCCCGCCCGGCCGAAGATCGCGTGCAGGAGCTTCTCCTCGGGCGAAAGCTCGCTCTTGCTCTTGGGGCTCACCTTGCCGACCAGGATGTCGCCTGGCCCGACGCGGGTCCCGATCCGGACGATGCCGTTCTCGTCCAGGTTGGCCAGGGCCCGCTCGGAGACGTTGGGGATATCCCGGGTGAATTCCTCGCGGCCCAGCTTGGTCTCGCGGATCTCGATGTCGTACTCATCGATGTGGATGCTGGTGAACACGTCGTCCTTGAGCAGCCGTTCGCTGATCAGGATGGCGTCCTCGAAGTTGTACCCGTCGTAGGTCATGAAGCCGAAGAGCACGTTTCGCCCCAGGGCCAGCTCACCGTTCTTGCAGGCCGGCCCGTCAGCGATGATCTGGCCCTTCTCCACCTTCTGGCCGAGCTTGGCCAGTGGCTTCTGGTTCAGGCAAGTGCGCTCGTTGAGACCCTGGAACTTGCGGAGCACATACTCCTCGGTCCCGTCGATCTCGATCCGCTTGGCATCCACCGCGGTCACGGTGCCGCCCTTGCGGGCCCGGATCACCATGCCGCTGTTCAGCGGAACCTCCTTCTCCATGCCGGTCGCCACGATCGGCGGCTCGGCACGCAGCAGGGGGACCGCCTGGCGTTGCATGTTCGAACCCATCAGGGCACGGTTGGCGTCATCGTGCTCGAGGAACGGGATGAGCGAGGCGGACACGCCCACAGTCTGCTTCGGGGAGATATCCACGTACTCGATCTGCTTGGCGTCGGCCATGGCCAGGTCGCCCTTGATTCGGGCGAGCGACGCGCCATCGTGGAGCTTGCCGGTCTGGGGATCGGCCACCTCCGGAGGGGCCAGCACGGTCATCATCTCTTCGTCGGCCCTGAGCATGGCCGTCTCGCCGTTGACCTTGCCCCGGCTCACTTTGCGGTAAGGGGTGACCAGGAAGCCGTACTCGTCGATGGTGCTGTAAATGCTCAGTGAAGCGATGAGACCGATGTTCGTGCCTTCCGGCGTCTCGATCGGGCAGATCCGGCCGTAGTGGCTGATGTGTACGTCGCGGACTTCAAAGCCCGCTCGCTTGCGGTTCAGACCACCCGGGCCCAACGCACTCAGACGCCGCTCGTGGGTGAGCTGGCTGAGCGGGTTGGTCTGGTCGACAACCTGGGACAGTTCGCCGCGGCCGAAGAAGAACTCGATGCTCGACGAGATGCTCTTCGAGTTCACCAGCTCAGCGATTTTCTCGATGGTCTCGGGGTCCTTGAGGCTCATGCGCTCCTGGACCGTGCGGCGGAGCTTGAGGAATCCCTTGCGCATCTCGTCGGCAGCCAACTCGTCGATGGTCCGAAGGCGGCGGTTGCCCAGGTGGTCGATGTCATCGACCTCGTAGGATGCCTCGCCGCTCCGCAGCAGCAGCAGGTACTTCAGCGAGTTGACGAAATCCTCGACCCGCAGAGTCATCTCCGTCTCGGCGACGTCCTGGTTGAACTTGCGGTTGAGACGGAATCGGCCGACCCGCCCGAGGCGATAGCGGTTTTCGTCGAAGAATTTCTCGTGGAGCAGCTTCTCGGCCTTCTCCTTCTGGGGGGGGTTTCCCGGCCGGAGCTTCGCGTAGACCCGCAGCAACGCGCCTTCGTAGTCGCTGCAGCCGTCTTCGGCCATGGTGTTCAGGACCAGCGGATCGGAGACGTTCTCGATGACCGCCACGCTCTTGAGACCCATCTTCTGAATGCGCCCGATCGCGTCACCAATCTGGCAGCCGCCCTTGACCAGTACATCACCCGAATCGTCGTCCACGATATCGCTCACCACGTACATCTCCGGCTTGAGCGAAGCGGGGCGGGCATTGCGGATCTTGTCGCCATAGAACGCCTTGACGATGGCTTCGTTGGAGCCGTACTTGTCGTCCATGGCCCGCAGCAGGGTGGTCGCGGGGATCTTCGCGGACTGGTCGATGCGAACAGCCAGCAGGTCGCGCTTGGTGACCACGATCTCGATCCAGCTCCCGCGTTCGGGGATGATGCGGCAGGCGTGCAGGGCTCGGTCGCCCTCGGCCTGCACCTTGACGAAGTCCACACCCGGCGAGCGGTGAAGCTGGTTGACGATGACTCGCTCCGCGCCGTTGATGATGAACTCGCCACCACCCATCATGACGGGGATCTCGCCCAGGTAAATGGCGTCTTCGGTCATGACGTCGGTGTTCTTGCGGGTGAGCCGGACCCGTACCCGGAACGGCATGCCGTAGGTCAGACGGAGTTGGCGGCACTCGTCGGGGGTATATCGTGGTTTGCCCAGCTCATAGGAAACATACTGGAGTGACATGTTTCCGTCATAGCTCTCGATCGGAAACACTTCCCGCAGCAGCGCCTCGAGCCCTTCGGCTTTGCGTTTGCCGGGCTCGACCTCTGCCTGAAGAAACCGCGCGTAGGACTGCGTCTGGATTTCCGTCAGGGGCGGAATGGGGAGGGAGTCGCCCAAGCGACCGAAACTCCGAACATGCTTCAAGTTTAGCATACCCATGGTTCCTTTCCTGCGAGGGTCACCATCAGGACGGAATCCGGCGCGGAGCCATCTGTTCGACTGGCGGTCCTGCCGCCGGCCTTCGTTGGGCCGACGCGTCAGCCGATCACGCTCCGTGGGAGGAGGGACGGTTCAAGCTCGTGCGAGCAGGCTCGGTCCCCCAAGCCCAGTCGCAGGAGTTTGAACTCCTGCCCGCCGCCCTTCCGGGCGACAGAGACGGATATCGCGGTCCGGACCGCGAGGGGTCACCTCGCGGCCGGATTCGCGTCAGGGTACCTACTTGATCTCAACGGCGGCTCCGGCCTCTTCCAGCTCCTTCTTCAGCTTCTCGGCCTCGTCCTTAGGCAGGCCTTCCTTGACCGTCTTCGGGGCGCCCTCGACCAGATCCTTGGCTTCCTTCAGGCCGAGGTTGGTGGCCGCACGAACAACCTTGATCACGTTGATCTTCTTCTCGCCGCCGCTCTTGAGGATCACGTCGAAGGAAGTCTTCTCCTCAGCGGGCGCTGCGGCCGCTCCGCCGCCGGCCGCTGCGGGAGCCATCATCACCGCCCCGCCGCCTGCGGGCTCGATGCCGTAATCCTGCTTCAGGCAGTCCACCAGCTCTTGGGCCTGTTTGAGTGTCAAACCAACGAGCTTCGCCGCCAGGTCCTTCGTCTCGGCGCTGAACGTTTTCGCGGGGGCATCCGACATTGTACCTAACTCCTCGTATTTCCAGGCGATACGAACAAGCCCGCCTGATAGGTGGCGTCCCACTGACGCCTATTTAATCCGGTGCACCGGACCAATCTGCGGCGGCCGTCGACCGCTACCTTATCATCCACATCCAGAACCCAAGCACTCGGAGGAACAAACAGGCTCCGAACCCACCGGCTTCGCCGAAGGCCCGATCAGTTCGCCGAAGGTGCGGCTTCGGCGGAGGCGGCCTTCTCAGCCTTCTCGATCAGGGCCTTGAGGCACCCGGCGATGCGACCACCTCCCAACAGGCAGCCAGCCAGCCGGCCGCCAGGGCTCCGAATCAGGCCGGCCAGATCCGCCAGGGTCTCCGTCCGACTCTTCATGGTGGCGAGTTGTTCGACGCCGACGAGTTCCCTGTCGCCGTCGAGAACGCCGACCAGCAGTTCCATCTTAGGATAGTTCTTCTTGAGGCCGACCAGGGCTTTGGCCGCGTCGATCACGGATTCGCCGCCGGTGACCAGGGCACACGGGCCCTTGAGGGCGGCATTGATCGGCGCCAGGGCGGTGTCGCCGAAGGCTCGCTTGGCCAGACTGTTCTTGACCACCTGCAGGCGCAGGTTCTTAGCTCGCAGTTCGCCTCGGAGCTTGTTGGTCGCAATGGCGTCGAGGCCGATCACACTCACGATGCACGCGCCGTCCAGGTTCCCGTACCGGTAACGGTATTCCTGGGTCATCAGGTCCTTGATTGGTTTACTCATCGCTTATTCACACCTTGTCCAGAGGTCTCAACTGATATCCAACACCACCGACGGGGTCATGGTCCCCGAGACACACACCCGCTTGATGAACTGGCCCTTGGCCGCCGGGGGTTTCGTCTTGCGGATGTGATCGACGAACCGCTCGATGTTGGCTACCAGATCCTCGGGGCTGAAGCTCGCCTTACCCACGATGGCGTGAACATTGCCGCCGGCGTCGTTGCGGTACTCGAGTTTGCCGGCTCCATACTCCCTGACCGCCTGAACGACATCGGGCGTCACGGTGCCGGACTTCGGCGAGGGCATCTTACCCTGCGGGCCGAGCACGCGACCCAACTTGCCGACCTTGCCCATGACGGCGGGGTGGGCGACGGCCACGTCGAAGTCGGCCCATCCATCGCTGACCTTCTTGATCAGGTCGTCGGCCCCAGCCTCGATTGCTCCTGCAGCCTTGGCGTCATTGGCCAGCTCATCAGGACAGAAGGCAATGACCTTCTTGGTCTTGCCGATGCCTTTGGGCAGCGAGATTGACCCACGGACCATCTGGTCGGCCTGCTTGGGATCGATGCCCAGCCACATGACCAGCTCGATGGTCTGGTCGAAACCCTTCCGGGTCCGGGCTCCCTTGTAGTTTTTCTTGACCTTGACCGCGGTCAGCTCCTTGAGGAGCTTGACGGCGTCGGGGATTGATCGCTTGACGTTGCGATCCCCGAGCCTGGCCACCTGTTCCTTGTACACCACGCTCGAATGCGGCATGTTTGCCTCCCACTGAAACCACGCACAAGGGCGGCCGATCCGTGGTCAGATCGCAGCCGCCTCTCCCACGTCGCTACGGCACTAACCCTCCACCACTTCGATGCCCATCGACCGGGCGGTGCCGGCGATGATGCGATCGGCGTGGGCGGGGTCAAATGCGTTGAGGTCCTTCTTTTTGCGCTCGCTGATCGTCCGGATCTGCGACCAGGTCACCTTGCCGACTTTCTCCTTGTTCGGCACACCGCTGCCCTTGGCGATGCCGGCCGCCTCGCGGAGCAGAACCGCCGCCGGGGGGCTTTTGACGATGAAGCTGAAGGTCTTGTCCTTGTAGACGGTGATCTCGACCGGGACGGTCATGCCACCCAAGGAACTGGTCTGGGCGTTGAATTGCTGGACGAACTGCCCGATGTTGACGCCATGCTGGCCCAGGGCCGGACCGATCGGCGGGGCCGGGGTTGCCTGCCCGCCGGGGGCCTGCAGTTTGATGACGGTTACGATCTCTTTTGCCACGGCTCAAGTACCTTTCTACATCTTTTCCAGTTGCCAGTATTCGACGTCCACGGGGGTCGCCCGGCCGAAGATAGTCAGCAGCACGGTGACAATCCCCTTGGTCTCATCGATGCTGTCCACGTGCCCCTCGAAGTTCTGGAACGAGCCTTCCTTAATCTTGACCCGATCGCCCTTGGCAAACTCGAGCCCCTGGAGCGAGGCCTCCTCGTCTTCCTTGGCCGAGGCCAGCAGCATCAGCTCCACGTCGTGCTCGCGCATGCTGGTCGGCTTGTTGTCCGAGCCGATGAAGTCGCCGACGCCGGTGGTTTCCTTGATCATGAACCACACGTTCTCGGAGACGGAGCCGTCCTGTTCGGTGGCCATCTCGACGAAGACGTAGCCGGGGTAAAGCTTCTTCTCATAAACCCGGACCTGGCCGGCCTTCATGCGTTTCTCTTTGGCGGTCGGAACGAGCACCCGCCCGACCCTGTTCTCCAGTTTCTCGATCCTCACTTTGCGCTCGAGGGCCTCGCAGACTTGGTCTTCCTTGTTGCTGGCCACGCGGAGCACGTACCATTTCATCCCCGGCCGGGTCGGCTCGACGCCGCCGGCCTTGGGCGTGGCGGGCGGCGGAGCCGGCTGTGATGCCCCCGTCGCTCCGGCGGAGCTGCCCGCCGCTGTCACCATGCTGTTGTCCGACTCAGGTGTGCTCATGATCCGATTCCGAATAGCCGCATCCCGGGAGAACCGTTGTCTATGCCTTCAGCACGTGGATCCAGCGGAAGGTCTGCATGAAGATGATGTCCGCGAGGAAGATCAACGCGCCGATCAGGATCACCCAGACGATCACCACTTTGGTCGAACGAATTACGTCCTTCTTGGAGGACCAGCTGACCTTCTTCATCTCGCCCTCGGTGGCGATGAAGAACTCGTTGGCCTTGCGGTTTAGCCCGACGATCCAGTACAGCACGGCCGCCATCACCAGGATGAAGCCGACAGACACGCCATACTGGACTGGCAGGGCATAGCTGGCCTTGGGGTTGATGATGCCCCCCAGCTGCGAGCCGATGAACAGACCGCCGGCGATGATGATGACTCCGGCGCCGAGGGCGGTGCCGAGCCGGGTGTAATAGCCCTGGCCAGGCCGGTAGAGGCGAAGACCGCCGCCACCCAGGGTTGTCTTGACCTGCGGCTTCCCTCCGCTCCCGCTTCCCGAGACAGCATCGCTCACGAAACCACACCTCCCGAAGCACGAGGACTCATGACAGGAGCGGAGGGATTTGAACCCCCAACCGCCGGTTTTGGAAACCGGTGCTCTGCCAATTGAGCTACGCTCCTACTTCCGTTTGACTTTGTGTACCGTGCGCTTCCGAAGCCGCGGGCAGTACTTCTTCAACTCCAGCTTCGGAGTGCCACCCGACACATTCACGGAAATACGGTAGTTCAGGTCCCCGGTCTCACTGCACTGGAGCCAGACCCACTCCCGCTTGCTTGCCTTGGCCATGGCCAGAACCTCTCGCTCACTGGAAACCTGAACGCGCCGATCGCATCGCGACCGGCCCATGGTGCGTCCGCAAGACCGTGCGGCGGCTGGTCCGTCCGCCCGCGGGGTCCTGCCCGACGCACGCTACTGGACGATCTTGATCACTACGCCTGAGCCCACGGTGCGGCCGCCCTCGCGAACCGCGAAACGGAGCCCTTCCTCCATGGCGATCGGCTTGCCCAACTCCACTTCGAGCTCGATGTTGTCGCCGGGCATGCACATCTCCGCCCCACCCAGCAAGTTGAGGGAGCCGGTCACATCCGTGGTACGGAAGTAGAACTGCGGCCGGTAGCCGCTGAAGAACGGGCTGTGGCGCCCGCCTTCCTCTTTCTTCAGCACATACACCTGAGCATGGAACTTGGTGTGCGGTGTGATCGTGCCCGGCTTGGCCAGCACGTGTCCGCGCTCGAGGGCGGTCTTCTCGACGCCTCGCAGCAGCACGCCGACGTTGTCGCCGGCCTGACCCTGGTCGAGGGTCTTGTTGAACATCTCGACGCCGGTGACCGTGGTCTTGCGGGTCTCGCCCAGGCCCACGATTTCGACTTCGTCGCCGACCTTGACAATGCCGCGCTCGATACGACCGGTGCCGACCGTGCCACGGCCCTTGATGCTGAACACGTCCTCGATCGACATCTGGAACGGCTTGTCGATGTCCCGCGCGGGCTCGGGAATGTAGCTGTCGATGGCAGTCATCAGCTCGCCGATGCACTTGTTCTTCTCAGGGTCGTCCGGATTGGCCAGGGCGAGGCTCGCCGAACCCTTGATGATCGGAATTTCGTCGCCCGGGAAATCATACTTGCTGAGCAGCTCGCGGATTTCCATCTCCACCAGCTCGAGCAGCTCGGGATCGTCGACCAGGTCGACCTTGTTGAGGAAGACGACGATCGCCGGGACGTTCACCTGGCGGGCGAGCAGAATGTGCTCGCGGGTCTGGGGCATCGGGCCGTCGGCCGCGGACACGACCAGGATGGCGCCGTCCATCTGGGCGGCACCGGTAATCATGTTCTTGACATAGTCGGCGTGTCCCGGGCAGTCCACGTGAGCGTAGTGCCGATTGTCCGACTCATACTCGACGTGCGACGTCGCGATGGTCAGAATCTTCGTCGGGTCGCGGCGGCCTTCCTTCTCCGAGGCCTTGGCCACTTCGTCGTACGACTTGAAGGTGGCCAGGCCCTTCTTGGATTGCACCATGGTGATGGCCGCGGTCAACGTCGTCTTGCCATGGTCGACGTGACCGATCGTGCCCACGTTCACGTGCGGTTTCTTGCGTTCAAATACAGCCTTGGCCATGTAACCAGATCCTCCACTCTAATGGGTTCTACAAGCCGTTTTCTGTTCCGCCGAACGCCCTGCACGCGTCGGCCACGCCGAGTTTCTCCCGGCACGACAAATCCCAGCACTATCCCAACAGACAAGAGGAGGCGCCACTCGCGCCTCAGTCGCGGCCACGTCCGACGCAACCGCACCTCCTCAAGCCACCTATTCGCCACTCGGCCCACACCCTGGGCAAGTCGTCCCGAGGGATTCCGCCCGGCGACCACTGGTAAAGCTGCTGATGGGGATTGGACCCATGACCTCGTCCTTACCAAGGACGCGCTCTACCACTGAGCTACAGCAGCGGGCTACCCCGGCCTCAAGCCGCCAATCCCGGCACTCCCTGCCCGCTCTCACGGCACGCGGGCATACCGGGACCGCCCATGCCTGTAGCCGAAGATCGCTCAGTATAGCCGTTTCACTGCCGCTGTCAAAGGCCTCGTCTGGGGCCCAAGGCGCTTTTTTTTGAGCCCCATGAGGGCCGTCCGAGAGGCCTGGCCCGCATTCGCCCGAAGGCGCCCACTCAAGCCGTCGACACCCGCTTCTCCCACCTGTATCGGAGCGGCCGCCAGGCTTTCGCCCTTCGGACCCCTGCCCACCTGGAGCACATGGTCCAGTAAAGACATTTAAACCACTGAAACAAATGACGTTAGATTGAATTCGGCGTCCACCGGCATCGGCACGCATAGCCCCGACCTTACGGCTCCGCCCTACTTGCTCACCGGCCGATTCTTGCCATCGACATGGACCACGATCGGCTTGTGTCGCCGGGCGGCGGCATCGTCGAGCTGGCAATAGGAGATGATAATCAGCGGGTCCCCGGGAACGCCCATCCGGGCGGCCGGACCATTCAGCATGACCGTGCCCGACTTGGCCGGGGCCTTGATCACGTAAGTGATGATCCGATCGCCGGTACTGACGTTGAGCACGTGAACTTGCTCGCCGGGCAACAAATCAGCCTTCTCGATCAAGTCCTCGTCAATCGAGATACTGCCTTCATAGTCGATCTCCGTACCCGTCAACGTGGCACGGTGGATCTTCGACTTGAGCATCAAACGCTGCATGGTTTGGGGACCGGAAGCCGCAGGCCAAGGGCAACGTGTGGATCGGCAGGCTCTACCCCCGATGAGCCACGTTCCACCCCCGCCAGTCGTTTCTCAGTCCATTACCTCCGAAAAAGGCACCCTGTCGGCGAGAAGCCGCCACCCTGCACATTTATAATAGTAGCCGGGCCAGGGGAACCACTACTTTGGCCGGTTCTCTTCGTAGGCCCAGGCCAACCACTCCAGGCCGAAAGCCATGTCCGTCGGATCGACGGTCGGTCCGCCCCAGAACCGGAAGCCTGGGGGGGCGTCGCGGTAGGCTCCAACGTCATAGGCCGCGCCTTCCGCCTCCAAGCAGGAAGCGACCTTCTTGCAGAAGGCGGCCTGCTGGTCGGCCGGCAGTGTCGTGAACCAGTCGGCGGTCAGTTTCAGGCAGATGGAGGTGCAACTTCGAATCTCCGGTTTGACCGGCAGGAAATCGACCCAGGGGTGTTTGGCGACGAAGCCGGCCACGGCCGCGAGGTTATCGGCGCTGCGAGCCAGCAAGGCGTCCAAAGCGGTCTTGCCCTTGTAGCCAAGTGCCTTCGCCCACTTCAGGGCATCGATGTAGTCCTCGGTAGCGAGCATCGAAGGCGTATTGATCGTCGATCCCTCGAAGATCTCGGTCATGACTTTGCCGCCCTTGGTGAGCCGGAAGATCTTGGGTATTGGCCAAGTCGGGGTGTAGCTTTCGAGCCTCGCGACCGCCCGGGGGGAGAGCACCAGCATTCCGTGTGCGGCCTCACTGCCCAGGCTCTTCTGCCAGGACCAGGTCACGACGTCCAGCCGTTCCCAGGGAAGGGGCATGGCATAGACCGCGCTGGTTGCGTCGCAGATAGCCAGTCCCTGGCGATCGGCCGGCGGAGCGAAGCTGTCGGGCACTTTCACGCCACTGGTCGTGCCGTTCCAGGTGAAGACGACGTCGTCGTTCCAGTTGACCTTCGCCAAGTCCACGATCTGGCCATAGTCGGCCTTCATGACCGTGGCACTGAGCTTGAGCTGCTTGGTCACATCGGTCACCCAGCCCTGGCCGAAGCTCTCCCAGCTCAGCATGGTCACTGGCCGGGCACCCAGCAGGCTCCACAGTGCGCACTCGACAGCCCCGGTATCGCTGGCCGGGACGATTCCGACGAGGTAGTCCTTGGGAATACGGGCAACCTCGGCGGAGAGCGTGATTGCCTGCTGCAGGCGGGCCTTTCCGTTCTTGGCCCGATGTGAACGACCGAGCCAGGCGTCGGCCAGGACGTCAAGACTCCATCCCGGTCGCTTGGCGGTCGGGCCAGAACTGAAATACGGTGAGCGGGGTTTGTTCTGAGGTTTGTTCACCACGTTTCTCCTCTGCTCAGGGCCGGTCCCAGACACCAACGCGAGACTGGTTTCCGGCCGATCGATCCTTGGGACCCAGGTTGCACGCTTCAGGCCACACGGCTTCGAGATCCCAATGTAGGCGCAACCAGCCTGCGGTTCAAGGTCGGTGTCTCGGGTGGCGCGTTGGGGTCAGGTACAGGCGCCTGAATCGGCCCAAGCCCGCGGGCGGTCCGGCCCGCGGACCCGCGACGACGGATTAATCGCGGGCCCTGGCACTGCGGGCGGACCCTCGCTTGCCGATTCCCTTTGCAGCCGTGCCGTTCAGTCGCGATCCGGCGGCTTGCGGCCCTCTGCCAGCTCGGCAGAAGAAGCGTGGCGGGGCCGTTTCTGCGCGGATACCCACAGGCTCAAGGGAATCCCGACCAGCAGGTTCACCGCCAGAGCCGCCAGGCTGATCCACTGGAAGCTCCACGGCAGCCCGCCGAAAATCATGTCCTTGTAGGCGATCAACACCGCCGCAAGGCATCCCGCCAGTGTCCCCATGGTCGTGCCGAACGGCGTAGCGAACGGCACGAACAAGGCCATCATGAACAGGCCGAACAAGGGAGCGACGAACACGTGATTGGTGCGGGTCGTCACCTCCATCAAGTTCCCGGTCACGCGGCTCATCAGCAGGCTCAGTCCCACGCAAACCAGACCGACCAGCAGGGCCAGGGCCTGGGCTCGGCGCACGTTCGTCTTTTCACTGGCCGCACGATAGCCCAGTCGATCGATGAAATCCGTGCTCAGCACCGCGCAGGAAGAGTTCACCCCTGCCGACAGGCTGGACATGGCCGCGGCGAGCAGCGCGGATATCACCAAACCGGTCATGCCGGGGGGCAGGAAGCGGACGATGTAGTACGGGAAGAGCCGGTCCCCGTGAATCCGGAGGTCGAGGCTCTCCTTGAGATAGAGCCCGTCGGCCTTCAGATGCTCGGGATGGGCGCTGAAGAAGCCCAGCAGGGCGAATCCCAGCGCCGCGAGCAGCAGGGTCACGAACACGTTGGATGCCAGGGTAATCAAGAAGGCCTGCTTCGCGGCGCCGGCGTCGCGCGTCGCCAGGTACCGCTGAATGGCCAGCTGATCGGATCCGGCGGTGCAGATCCACCACAGGGACATGAACACGATGGAGCCCGCCACCGAGGCTCGCACCGTCGGATCGAGACTGATGAGCGGCTGCTGATCCCAGTTTGGAGACCACGTCCTGGGCCACCAGGCGCCGAAGCCGCCCATGTCCCAGGTAATCAACAGCAGTGCCCCGACCGCACCCGCGAAGAGGATGATCGTCTGAATCACATCGGTCAACACCACGGCGCGGATCCCGCCGAGGAAGGTGTACACCAACGTGACCATTCCGATGACGACGGCGACGTACGGCGTCCACTTCTCATCCCACCGCAGAACGGGGATCAGGATCTTCTGGGCGGTGATGTGGATGATCAGAGCCATCCAGAGAAGACGAGTCAGGAGGAAGATCACCGATCCGAGCAGGCGGACCCGCAAGCCCAGCCGCGTTTCCAGAACCTCGTAGGCGCTGTTGTACGGCAGGGCCATGAAACGCGGAATGAAGATGTGGCAGACGATCAGGTAGACGATCGGCAGGCTGACCATCCAGCAGATGACGGCCGGCCCCTTGTTGATCATCTCGCCGGGCAGGGCCATGTAGGTGATCGTGCTGAACAAGGTGGAGAACAGCGACAGCCCGATGGACTTGGAGCCCATCTTGCGCCCACCGAGCATGTAGTCTTCGGTGCTCGTCGTACGGAACGAGTAGTAGACGCCGATGCCCAGCATGCCGGCCGCGTAGAGGACCACCACCAGCCAGTCAATCAGGAGCATGCCGCCCAGTTGGCTGCCGAGCCCGCCAAGAGCGGACACGCCCAGATTGGCAGAACAAGCGAGGAACACGGAAGCCTCCGATGGAAAGGGAGCACCCGTTCGCGGAACGAACGGCAGTGATCGTCCGTCCTCCGGCCCGTCCGTCAGCCAGCGTAGAGGGGAACGAACGCTCGTTGGTCAAGATGCGTCCGCAGCAACTGCTGGCCCAAGGCGACATTGCCGTCCAGGATGGCTTCCAGGACTGCCCGATGCTCGTCCAGAGTCTGCTGAACGCGAGTCTTCCACTGCTCGCCGGTGATGATCAGGGGGTGGATGATCGGCAGGGGCGCTCGCTCATAGAGGATTGCCAGGCGACGGTTGCCCGCAGCGTTCACCAAGGCCTCGTGAAACCGCCGGTCTGCCTCGGCCACTCCCAGCAGGTACTCCTCGTGAACCAGCCGCTCCAACTGGCTGCAGGCCTCGATCATCAACCGCAATTCCTGGGGGTTGTTCTTGCCGAGGCGCACGACGCGCTCGATCGCCCCGCCCTCGAGCATGATGCGAACCTCAATGATCTCGAGGATATCCTCCGCCCTGAGGTCGGGAACGAAGTAGCCGGTCTTGGCCCCCTTCTTCAGAAACCCCTCGGCCTCCAGGCGAGCGAACGCCTCGCGAAGCGCCGCCCGGTTGACCTCGAGCCGCTCCGCCCACTCCGTCTCCCGCAATCGCTCGCCGGCCGGCAGTTGTTCCAGCACCAGCAACCGCCGAAGCCGCTGGTAGGCCCGCTCGCGAAGAGAAGCCCGATCCGGTTGCGGTATTGACATGGCCACACACCTTCTGTTAAAAGCAAGCTCCATTAGAGTTTACAGGAAGGGCTTTTTTTTGTCAACAGAAAGCCCGGCTGACTCATGACAGACGCCCGAACCGCAGGGCCTACCGGAGCTTAAGACAGACATGAGACCGAGTGTCGTTAAGGCCAAGCTCACTCGCAATCAACCCGTGCTTCTGACCATGCTGCACTTCACCGATCCGTCGGTGTTCGAGATGACCAGCCTGATGGGCTTTGACGGAATCTGGATGGACCTGGAGCACCATTTCTACAGCGTGGAGACCGCCGCGGTGATGATGCGGGCTGCCCGGGTCGGGACGGCCGACATCCTGGCCCGATGCGCCAAGGGCGAGTTCATGCGTATCGGGCGGCTGCTGGAGGCCGGTGCTCAGGGCATCATGTACCCGCGTTGCGACGGGCCCGAGGAAGCCGCTGAAGCCGTCAAGTGGACCAAGTTCGCGCCGCTGGGCAAGCGCGGCTTTGACGGCGGTAATCCGGACATGCCCTACTGCAGCATGCCCATGGCCGACTACGTTCGTCACGCCAACGAACAGACCTTTCTGCTCATGCAGATCGAGGAGCAGCAGGCCCTGGACGCCGCCGAGGCGATCGCCCGGGTGGAAGGTGTCGACGGCCTGTTCTTCGGGCCGGCTGACTACTCGGTGCTGAGCGGCATCCCTGGCCAGTTCGAGAGCCCGCGGATCCAAAGGGCGGTCGAAGCGGTGGCCAAGGCCGCCAAGAACACGGGAAAGCACTGGGGCACGCCCGCGTTCAATGCCGACCACGCCAGATGGCTGCTGAGCCTGGGGGCGACGGTCCTGTGTCACAACGCGGATCTCGTTCTGGTCAAGGAGGGTCTCAAGCGGATCCAGGAGCAGTTCCGTCCATTGGGTTTCCAGTTCAGTAACCAGCTGGACCGCACCGCCCAGGGCTATCTGCAGGGGAAGTGATTCATGGCCAGTCATCGCATGTTGATTGTGGGCGTCGGCTCCATCGGCGAGCGTCACACACGGACGTTCAAAGCCACGGGGCGCGCCGAGCTGTCGATCTGCGAATCGAACGAGACGCTGCGCACCGCGGTTGCGGGGCGCTACGGGATCACCGAGACCTTCCCGGACCTGGACGAGGCCTTGAACAAGGGTCGCTTCGACACCGTGCTGATTGCCACGCCTTCGCACCTGCACATTCCAATGGCCACGAAGTGCGCCCTGGCGGGCAAGAACCTGTTCATCGAGAAGCCGTTGAGCCTCTGCGTTGACGGCATCGAGGCATTGCGTCAGGTTATCGCAGACCGGAAGCTCAAGGCTGCCGTCGCCTACACCTATCGTTCACATCCGGCTCTGCGATCCATGAAGGAAGCGATCGACTCCGGCCGATTCGGGAGGCCGGTGCAGATTGTCGGCACCTGGGGCCAGCATTTTCCGAAGTACCGGCCGGCTTACCGGGAGATTTACTACACCAGCCGGACCACCGGCGGCGGCGCGATCCAGGACGTGCTCACCCACGCGGTCAACGCCGGGGAGTTCCTGGTCGGGCCGATCGACCGGATCATGGCTGATGCGGCTCACCAGGTTCTTGAAGGCGTGACCGTCGAAGATACCGTGCATCTCATCGCACGCCACGGCCGGGTCATGGGCTGCTACAGCCTGAACCAGCACCAGGCTCCAAACGAGAACACGCTCACGGTGATCTGCGAGCGCGGCACCGCCCGCTGGGACCTGAACAACGCTCGTTGGCAGTCCATGGTCGAACCCGACGCGGGCTGGAAGACCGAGTTCGAGTTCTCCAGAGAGCGTGACGACATCTTTGTCAACCAGGCGAGGCTTTTCCTCGATGCCCTCGAAAACAAGGGGCCCTTTGCCTGCACGCTGGACGAGGGGCTGCAGACCCTGCGCGTCAACTTGACCGTCCTTGGCGCGGCGGATCACCCGAGCTGGGTATCTCTGGCACGATGACCGGATGGCGAGCACATAGGAGCCACTCAGGACGAGCAAGATGAGCACCACTCCCGCACAAGAGCCGACCGTTCAGACACTGTTCGACTTGTCAGGCAAGGTGGCCCTGATCACCGGCGCGAGCGGATACCTGGGGCAGTCCTTCTGTCGGGCGATGGCGGAAGCGGGCGCATCCGTGGTGGTCACCAGCCGCGACAAGGCCAGGGCCCAGAACCAGGCCGCCTCCCTGCCCGTGATCGGGCGAGCCAGCCACCTGGGCGTGAGCCTGGATTACTTTGAACCCGCATCGATCGAACAAGGCGTTGGGGAGACGCTCCGGGCCGCCGGGCGGATCGACATCCTGGTCAACAACGGTTACGAGCGCGTCACCGCCGACTGGCGAGACATCACCGCGGAGCAGTTCACCCGTCAGTTGGCCAACGCGACCGGCTGCTTTCTCCTGGCCCGGCATATCCGGAGCCACGCCGTCGAGCGCGGGGGCGGGGCCAGCATCATCATGATCGGCTCGATGTACGGTGTGGTCGGCTCCTATCCCGATGCCTACACCGACGTACCCATGTCCAGCCCGGTGGCCTATCACGCCCTCAAGGGCGGCATCCTCTCGATGACTCGTCATCTGGCCGTCTACTGGGCCAAGGATGGCGTCCGGGTCAACTGCCTGACGCCCGGTCCCTTCCCCGCTCCCACGGTCAGTCCGGCGATGGTCCAGAAGCTCTCGGCCAAGAGCCCCATGAGACGGATGGGCCGGCCATGGGAACTCAAGGGCGCCCTTGTCTTCTTGGCCAGCGAGGCCAGTTCCTACGTCACCGGGGCCAACGTGGTCATCGATGGCGGCTGGATGGCCTGGTAGGACGCCGTTTCTCCGGCCAGCGCGCGATCGCCTTGATTATCAGACCGATGCTGTGTCCTTCGGCCGGCCGATGGCCAGACGCCGCCGCCACCCGCGTTGGGGCCACGAATCCCGTGCCCCCGACGGGGGCGGGTTAATGCGCCGGACTCGTTCACCCGATGACACAACAGGAGACAGGCCCTTTCCGGACGAAAGGGGTGCGGCACGACTCATGACGAAGGCACAGGCTGCGGGTCAGGAACTGGGGCAACGGCTTCGCTCGCCGATGCTCGTCCGCGGCTCCGCGCGCTGGTGGCCGCGAACGAGGACTGGCTGATCGAGCGCGTTCTCCACTACGCCAAGCTTCACGACTACACGAGGTACACCTCCACCCTGAAGGAGGCATGGCGACTGTCCATCGCGGGGCTGTCCGATGCCCTCGCCACGGCCACTGACGTTCACACGGATGTTCCCGAACTGGACCCAAACGAGGATTTCCTGCGAGATCCCTGCTCGCGTTTTGGCCGCGTCGAGGCCCAGCGGCATCGAGCCCGGGGCATCACCCTGTCCATGTTCCTCGGCCTGATGAAGTACTACCGCCAGGCCTACATCGATCTGGTTCGCGATCGCGGCGATTTCGGCGACACGGCGGACTTGACCACGCTGTTCGTCGAGCGCTTCTTCGACCGGGTCGAGATCGGATTCTGCACGGAATGGGCCGGCACCAGCGACGAGCACCGCCTCGCCGAACTGCGGGACACGAACCGGCGACTCGCGAACGAGAAGAACAGATTCCTGACCGTTCTTGAAAGCCTGTCGCTGCCGGTCCTGCTCCTCGATGCCGATGGTCGGGTGCAACATGTCAACCTCGCCGCCGCACAGGTTTTCGAGGGCGTACTCACACCCGGGGCCTTCTACTACAGCCCGAGCAACCGCAAGCACGAAGTCTCCTGGCTGGCCGCCGAACTGGCGGCCTTCCACGACCAGACGACGACAGAACTCACCTTTGAGAAAGCGTTTCATCGGCGCGGTCGCCACCGGCACTTCGAGATCAAGCTGTGCCGCATGCTCGACATCAGCGACAAGTTCGCCGGCACGCTGATCATTCTGAACGACATCACCACGCGACGGCTCGCCGAGCGGAAGCTCAAGGACACCAACCACGAGCTCGAGCGCAAGCACACCGAGATGGAACAACTCATCCACACGGTCTCGCATGACCTGAAGTCGCCGCTGGTGACGATCAGTGGTTTCGCGAGCTACGTCCAGCAGGACCTCCGGGCTGGCCGTATCGAGCGGCTCGGCGATTTCATTCGCCGCATCCAGGGCGCCGCCGACCGGATGAAATCGCTGATCGAGGAACTGCTCGAGCTCAGCCGCATCGGTCGCATCGTGGACACGCCGACGACCGTAGACGTCCATGAGCTCGTCCAGGAAATCGTGGCCCTGCACCAGCCCCGTCTGGCAGAGAAGAACATCAAGCTGGTCGTCGCGAAGACCCTTGGCACCCTGCACGCCGATCGCAAGCGGCTGACGCAGCTTTTCGACAACCTCATCAGCAACGCCATCACCCATGGATCAAGGCCGGACGGATCCCTCATCGAGATCGGGTCCCGGATCGCAGGGCATGAACTGCGATACTACGTGCGGGACAACGGCCCGGGGATCCCCAAACGCCATCACGAGCAGGTCTTTGAGCTGTTCAGCCGCCTGGACCGGGATACGCCGGGCAGCGGGGTCGGCCTGGCGATCGCCAAACGCATCGTAACGGTTCTCGGCGGGCGCATCGGGGTGGAGTCGCGGGTTGGCGCCGGGGCCACGTTCTGGTTTGCCCTTCCCGCGTCGCTGGCCTCCTCGATGCCCGAGCCGCTTTCCGGCGCCCCGGTCCGGATCCGCCGCAAGGCAACCGTGATCCGATCCGCAGAAGAGCATCCGATCAGGCGGCGACGGAATCTCGAGATCGATACCCCGCCGAGCCGCGACTCTGCGGATCAGACGACAGGTCACACCCGTGTCCCGCCGGCCCGATGAATGCATCACCGCGGCGGGTGCCCGCGATCCGATCGCGTTTGAGCGGGACCCCCGCCGCCTACCGTGCCTCCAGGGCCTTCAAGATCTGCTTTTCGAAGTCCGGATCTGTCGGATTGCCTTCCCACACCAGCTTGCCGTGGCGTCCTACGATGAACGCGTGCGGAATGCCCGAGACGCCGTATTCGGGACCCATCTGGCTGCCCGTTCCGATGACGTACTTCATGGGCCTGGTTTTGATGAAGTTCTCGATGCCGCGACGACTCTGATCGGTGATGCCCAGGATGCGCAGGCCACTGGAAGCGTGTTTCTCGTGCAGTTCATTCAGGTGGAGGATGCCCGCAACACACGGGCCGCACCAGGTGGCCCAAAAGTCGATCACCACCACCTTTCCGCGGAGGCCGGCCAACGTCGGTGGTTTGTCGGTGTTGAGCCAGTCCTTGGCCGCGATCTCCGGCGGGACGGAGTTGAGCTTGGGCGGCCGCTTGGAAGGCGCGGTGGCCGCCGGCACCTGATCCTCGCGCCCCTCGGGCACCTGTTTGGGGTCCAGTGTCGCGGGACGGTCCTCGAGGGTCACCCTGTGGTCATTCGCTTTTGGCAAGGAGGACGAAAGAGGCTTTACCTTCTTTGGTGAGGAATGCGTAAACTTAGGGCTGGTTGAGGAGGCCGAGTACGCGAACCGAGCCTCGTCGCCCACCTTCTTGTCGATCTCGGACAAGGGGAGGATGATGCTGTCAACCCGCACGCGGCGATCCTTGGCGACTTCGAGGTAGCGGATCGAACCCCGGCCCTTGGAGTCATTCATGAGATGCGTCGATGACCTGGCATCGAGCAGGATGGAGTAGTACAAGCCCTGTCGCGTGGGCCAGGGATTGAGGGCGTAATCCCGATCGACCTTGCCGGTGACCTTGCCATCCCCGTCGAGGTCAAGCGACAGTGAGGCACGGTCGCCGATCTTGCGGCCATCGCGGGTCTCACCCAGGGCATCATCGCCGTCCTTCCACAGGATCGCCTGAACATAGAGGTATTTGGCGTCACTCCAGACTGAAAGGCGAAGATCGGCGTTGTCGCAGAGGACCGTCGCCTGCTGCTGGGGAAAGGCGAAGGCGCCATTGCGCTTGAGGTCGGCCTCCGAGGCCGGCCGTGTGGCGGGAGTTGCACCGCAGGTCATCGTTCCGAGAAGGAGGCCGACGAGTGCGATCGAGGGCATGGGGGACTCCAGAAACAGGCATTCGCTAAGGCGGCACGCCCGCCATGACCTCGCAGTATACCTTGGTCCACCCGCAGGGACCACCAACGGCGATCGAACCAGGCCACTCGAACCCGCGAACGCCGCCGCTTCTCACGATCCCGTCTCACCGTAGTGCATCCCGCGACGTTGAGCGAGGGCGTGAACCACGACCGCCATGGCGACCGCCGCGGTTTCGATGCGCAGGGTGTTGGGGCCGAGGGAGACAGGGGTGACGCCCGCGGCCAACAGGCTGCTCACTTCGCCCGGCTCCCAGCCGCCTTCCGGGCCCACGAGGGCGAGCACTCGGCCGGCCCCGGCCAAAGCATCGAGCAGCCCGACAATCGGTTCCGGAATCACGCCGTCGCCGGGGCTGAGTCCGACCAGGACAAGTCCGTACGAAGCTCGGTCGGCCAGGACTTGGGCCAGCGTTCGCGGGGCGTGCAACCGCGGCAACCAGCACTGGCCGGATTGCTTGGCCGCCTCGACGGCCTTGCGCCGCCACTTCTCCAGCCGATGCCCGGAGACGGCTGCCACCGCTCGCTCGCAGAGCAGGGGGACCAGTTCGGCCACTCCGAGTTCGGTGCATTTCTCAACCAGGACGTCCTGCCGCGGTTCCTTGGGCGGGGCAAAGCCTACCACCAGTTGCGGCCGTAGGCGATCTCTGAACGAGACAACCCCCGCTTCGATCACGACCTCCTGGCGCGATGCGGCCGTGATCCGTCCCTGCGACTCCTGCCCCTGGCCGTCGAAGAGAACGACCTGATCGCCGACCGATAACCGGCGGACACGGAGAATGTGCTGGGACTCCTCCGGGGAGAGAACGACCCGTCCGGCGACCAGAGCCTCGATGAAGAAACGCGGCGTACCCACGCTCAGTATTATCGGATCTGGAGACGAACCGGGCAATGAAGTCCGTCCCCCGGCTGGTCGATGCAGGCTGTATGTCGGAATCCGCCACCCTGCTCGACGCACCCAAGCCGGAAGCCACCTCAGCAGAAGCTGGCGGAACGACGATACAGGCGGCCGAGGGCACCGGTATGGCCGCAATCGAGGCCCCCGACCAGACCATCGACGCCCTGCTCGATGAGGTCTCGATGGTCGCCGAGGCGGTCGAGGCATCAGCGGACGCCGGCGAGGCGAACGCGACCGAAACCCGCACCGCACCGGATGGCGACGCAAACCCCCCGGCCGGTACAGCGGCGGCGCCCGGGCCGTCAGCCGACGCACCTGCCGACGCAGCTGGGGCGGAACCGGCGGCCGAGGCATCTGAACTCAGCACCCAGCCGCCGACCGTCGCTGGTCGGACTTCGACGGGTTCAGTCGAGTCGCCGCCAGGGCCTGACCCGGCGGAGCAGCCCGACGCGGGTCCTGCGCCCCGGCATGCAGGGGAAAACCCTGCCGCCAATCCTTGGGCGGATGAGGTCGCCCAACTTGAAGACCAATGGGCCCACAGCTCCGAAGAGGCAACCAAGGAGACCGCGATTCCCTCCGACGAACCGTTGGCGACCAGCGCGGAAACGCCATCGTCGGGCACACCTGCTCCTGCCGCCGAAGGTGAGCGGACAGCTAGGGGCACCGTCAGTTCCCCGTCCCAGGGCACAGGACGGTTCCGAGCCCTGGCGTCGGTCGCCCGCACCGCTCTGGCCGGCCCCGTGCTGGTGCTCGTCGTCCTCGACAAGCCGTTCGCGAAGCTCAGCCCCGGTCTCAAGAACCTCATAGGCTGCATGGCCATCGCCACGACGATGGTCGCCTCGGCCTCAGCGATTCCGCAACTGACTCTTTCCTGCACACGTAACCCCAGCTCATGACAAGCATTGATGGACTCGGCAGGGGTGCCGAGCAGATTCGCATTCATTTTGGGCTTGACAAACCGGCCGGTGTCTG
>JAKLEZ010000013.1 GCA_022711465.1 Planctomycetota bacterium
ACCCCGAGGCCGCTCTCTCTCGCCTCCGCAACCCGAAAACCCCATTGCGAACCTGCCTCACAACCTGTCCGAATGTAAATCCTTGATCAGCCACGCCCACGAGCGATACTTGCGGAATCGCTGGGCGAGGCCAGCCCGCGATTGGCGCGGGGCGGGGCGGACACTAAGATGTGCGTGATGCGAGATGGCACGGAGATGCTTGTCGGAACGGTGATTAGGTTCCTCTGGGTTTTCGGGTTGGCTGTCTGCACCATGGGTGGCTGCGAGTGTTCGGGGAACCGGAAAGCCGAGGACGGACCGCAGATCGACCGGCCGGACTTGGCGCGCCAGATTCCCGGTGCGCCTCGCCCGATGGTGGTCTTTCCTGCTGATTGTCGCCAGGCGGACGCGACGGTGAACAAGTTCATCGAGCACTGCCTGGACGTTTGTGCGCGCGGCGACTATGACGCCTACCGCCAGCTCTTCGGGGTGGATTATCGGCCCACCTCGGAGGCGGACTTCAAGAAGGTCTGGCAAGGCGTGAAGGGGGTCACGGTTCGGAAGGTGTTTCCGAGACCCAAGGACCCTTTGCACCGCTGGTATGTTCTGGCGAAGGTGGAACTTCGGAATCCGGACTCGAAAGGTCGCCAGGAGCGCGATGTGCCGCTGATGGTCTTCAAGGAAGGTGATATGTGGCGTCTGGGGCCGGTTCCCAGGGAGGACATTGAGGTTATGCGGGCGGTGGCCAGTCAGCCGGGCATGGGCTTGGTGAACCAGTCCGTCGGTGCTCCCGCGAGCCGGCCGGCGACCGCATCGGCTCCCCGCTAGTCTGCGTCGGCCGGGAGGAGCGGTGTGTATAAGGGTTGAGCCGGGAAGCGCCCCGAAGAGGGCTCGTCGTCTGTAAGATTCGATGCATCATGACGTTATTAGCGGACTCGACCTGAGAGACAGCTTGCATGCGAACCTGGATCTACCTATCGGGAATCGCGGTGGCGACGACGGCCTTCGGGTTGGGTGAGGCCAGGGGCAAGGAGGAGGCCCGCGGCGTGGCGACCCAGCCTGCGCCGATCATCGCGGCCTTGATGCGGACGGATCGGCCGCTGGTTCAAGCGGGGCGGGAAGTGTGGATCGACTTCATCCTCACCAACCTGACGACGGCGCCCGTTAGCCTGCAGATTTCCAAGACCACGAGCGAAGGGGCGGGGTCTCCGCTTATGGGGCTGCCCACGGCTCACGTGTTCAGCGGCGTGGGTTTCTCAGGGCTTTCCATCCGCGACGTTCATGGCGACGCGTTTGACACCTCGGTGTCGGTCTCGCCCCGTGGTCTGGTGCCGGCCATTCAGCTGGCTCCACACGGATCGGTCGGTGTACGGCTGGAGATGACCCAGTACTACGACTCTCTTCGACGCCCCGGCAAATACACGCTGGTCTGGCGTCCGTATGAAGGGGCGGTCGAGTCGCCGCCGCTGCAGATTCAGGTTCTGCCCCAACGGCAAGCTGTGCTCACGACCAGCTTCGGCAAGATGAGGATGCGGTTCTACTACGAAGAGGCTCCGAACCACGTCCAGAACTTTATCGAGCTCGTCGAGCAGCGGTTCTATGACGGGCTGACGTTCAACCGGATCATTCCCGGTGGTCTGATTCAAGGTGGCGACCCCCGGGGTGACCGGCGAGGCGTGCGCTCGGACGGCAAGCGTCTGGTTGCCGAGTTCAGCAACATCCCGTTCGAGTTGGGCACCGTGGGCATGGCCAGGTCGATGCGAGACCCTGATTCCGCGAGTTGCCAGTTTTTCATCTGCCTGGGGCGGCAGCCGTCCTTTGACGGCAGCCAGACGGCTTTTGGTTATCTGGTGGGAGATGAGTCGTTCGAGACCCTTCGCAAGATGGCCGCTATCCCGGTGGGGAACGATGACCGCCCGCGGGAGCCGGTTTACATTCAAGCCATTTCCCTGGAGAATATGCCACTGAAGGAGTGGGATCGGGACACGAGTCCTCGGGCGATTGGAGGGAACACCGGAAGCGCGATGACTCGGCCGTCGGCATCGAGCAAGCTCGGGCCCCAAGCGGCGGCGGGTTCCGCGATGGCCGGCGCGAGGAGCGATGACGGCAAGGTTGGCCCGTCGCCCGTGCGGCCAAGGCCGGCAGACAGTCAGCCGGCGAATCCCGCTCGCAAGTGATTCCGGTATTGCCGGTGAGGAGACAATCGACTGAGTCGATCACATTGAGGGTCGGGTCCCATGCAGTGGGGCTGAGGGACAACGGGTCAGGACCTAACGGTAGCAGCCCAGCCTTTGTGTTCCAGGTGCCGTGGTCAACCTGGCCCTCAATGTGGTAGACTCAGGGCTTCGTCAGGGGAGCCGCGGGCTGGATTGCCGGCCCGCGGCTCTCCGGGTTTACGCGGCCGTGCGGGCGACGGGCCGGGAGGAGCTGGAGCTTCGATGGCATATACCGTTCTAGCCAGGAAGTACCGGAGCTGGACGTTCGACGAGTTAGTCGGGCAGGAAGCCGTAGCCACCACTCTCAAGAACGCGATCAACAGCGAACGTGTCCACCATGGCTATCTGTTCACCGGCACGCGGGGCGTGGGCAAAACCTCGGCGGCACGGATCCTGGCTCGTTCGCTGAATTGTCTGGCCGGCCCCAAGCCGACGGTTGACCCTTGCCGCAAGTGCGAATCCTGCACGGCCATCGCCGAGGGGCAGGACGTGGATGTGATCGAGATCGACGCCGCCAGTAACACGGGAGTGGACAACATCCGCGAACTGCGGGGCAACGCGATCTATCGTCCCGCCCGATCTCGCTTCAAAATCTACATCATCGATGAAGTGCACATGCTGAGTACGGGGGCGTTTAATGCCCTGCTGAAGACGTTGGAGGAGCCTCCCGGGCATGTGAAGTTCATTCTGGCCACGACTGAGCCGCACAAAGTGCCGGCCACGATCCAGAGCCGGTGCCAGCGGTTCGATTTCCGGGCGATCAGCGTCGATCGGATCGCGGCCCATTTTGAGTGGATTCTGGAGCAGGAGGGTGTGACGGCCGAGTCGCAGGTCATCCGGCGGGTGGCCCGGCTGGCCAACGGCTCGATGCGTGACGGTTTGTCTCTTCTTGATCAGCTGATGGCCATGGGCGGCGATCGGTTGACGCTGGAGATGATCGACGACGTGTTGCCGGCACCGCACGACGAGGCGTTGACGCGGTTGATCGGGCAACTGGCCGACAAGGATGCGGCCGGTGCCCTGGGGTCGTTGGACGAGTGTCTGGCGGCGGGATACAGCCTGGAGCGGCTGGCCGAGTCGCTGGCGGAGCAGCTTCGGACGCTGATGCTTCTTCAGGTATGCGGTGCGCAGACGACGCTGGTGGATTTGCCGGCCGACGGGCGTGATGGGATGATCGCTCTGGCCAGGCGGTTTGAGCCGGAGGCGTATGTTTACATGATGGCGGTGTGTGAGGACCTGCGGCGCAATGTCCGTTACAGTGCCCTGGGTCGCGCCCTGACCGAGGCGGCCATTGTCCGGCTGGCCGGTCATGTGGGCTACCGGTCGGTGCAGTCGTTGCTGGATGAGCTGACGGGTTCCGCGCCGGCGGAGGCGGGTTCTTCTCGTCCGGCAGCGGCTGCTGTGCGGGCGGTCGCCGCTCCCGCCCAGGCAGCGGCCCAGAAGGTCCGCGAGGAGGCCCCGGTGGCCAAGCCGGCCGCTTCGCGGGCACGTTCGCGCGGATCGGCGTCGCCGCCTGCTCCGGCCAAGGGCACCACCCAGGCCAGTCGCGCGGACATCGAGCAGGCCCGGGCGGAACCGTCCGTGCGGCAGGCTCTGGACCTGTTCGGGGGGACACTGGTCAATGTGGAGCGGGTCAACGGCGGCGAGCCGCCGCCCGAGCAGGGTGAGACCGTGGAGGAGTGAGGGGCGAAGGTGCGGGAGAATGAAGGGCCCGGGGGCCGCGGAACGGGTCCCTCTTTCTTCCGCTGGTTTTCATCTTGTTGACGGTGTCAGGACTTCAAGGAGTCAAACGAATGCTGGGTGCGTTAGGAAACCTCGGGGCGATGCTGAAGCAGGCCAAATCGCTGCAGGAGAACATGCAGAAGATCCAGGCGGAGTTGCTCCGCAAGCGTTTCGAGGCGGATGCCGGGGCCGGTCTGGTGAAGGCGATCGTGGACGGAAAGGGCGAGCTGGTGCAGATCAAGATTGATCCGAAGGCGACGGGTGACGTGGAGTTGCTGGAGGACATGATCAAGGCTGCGATCAGTGCTGCGGCTCAGAAGGCACGCGAGAGCGCCAGTGCCGACATCGCTCAGCTCACGGGTGGCATGAACATTCCCGGCCTGACGGATCTCTTGGGGCAGGGCGCGAAGTGAGCGAGCAGACTCGCGGAATCCCGGAGTGTCTGGCCCGCCTGGTGGCGGCGTTAGGCCGGTTGCCGGGGATTGGCCCGCGCAGTGCCGAGCGGATTGCGTTTCATCTGCTGCGAAGCGATCGGGACGAGGCCCTGGCCCTGGCGGGGGCGATTCGGCAGGTGAAAGAGGATCTGCGTCATTGTGGGATATGCTATAATCTGACTGAGCAGGAGGTGTGCGCGATCTGCGGGGACGCGAAGCGTGACCACGGGCTCGTGGTCGTGGTGGAGCAGCCCAAGGACGTGATGTTGCTCGAACAGACGGGTTTGATCTCGGGGGTCTACCACGTTCTCATGGGGCACATCGCCCCGCTGGAGCGGATCGAGCCTGCCGATCTGACCATCGATGCGTTGGTGGCCCGGGTGCGGGCCGGGGGGGTGCGGGAGGTTGTTCTGGCGACCAACCCGACGATGGAGGGCGATGGCACGGCGTTGCACATTCAGGGTATGCTGAAGCCCTTCGGGGTGCGGATCTCGCGGCTGGCTCGCGGATTGGCGGTCGGTTCGCAGGTCGAGTATGCCTCTCGGGCGATGCTCGAAGCGGCGATTACCGGACGGACGCCGATGTGACTCGCGGGTGGCGGGCTCGCGGGGGGAGAATAACGTCAACGGCGCCCGGGTTTTGCGGGTCGGCGAATTGTAGATAGGTACTGATGTCGCAGTTCATGTCACAGCATCTGGCCCTGGGGCTTCGACAGGAGCAACGGCTGACGCCGCAGCTCATTCAGTCGATGAACATTCTGCAGTTGCCGCTCATGGCCCTGGAGGCCAAGATCCGCGAGGAGCTGGAACGGAATCCTGCCCTGGAGCTGGACGACTTTGAGGACCCGCCGGAGCCGCCGACTGTTCCGATGCGTGAGGACGGCACCGCCCTGCGCGACCCGGAGGTGGCCGCCGAGAACCGCCACGAGGCGGAGGGCTTCAGCCGGCTGGAACGGCTCAGCCGCGAATACGACTTTGACGAGGGGGATGTTGGCTTTGGCCGGCCGCGGGTCGTGTCCGGCGATCGTGATCCGAAGATGGACGCGATGGCCAACACCGCGAGTCGTCCTCAGTCGCTCAACGAGTACCTCCATGATCAGTGGGTCTTCGTCGCGGTCAGCCCGCGGATCCGCGAGATCGGTGAGCTGATCCTGGGGTACATCGAGGATGACGGTTACCTGCACACTTCACTCGAGGAGATCGCCGAGCAGCACATTCCGCCGTACACGCTCGAGGAGGTTGAAGAGACCCTGAGCTGGGTCCAGACCCTGGAGCCGGCCGGTGTGGGAGCTCGGGACCTGCGCGAGTGCCTCCTGTTGCAGATCGACGCCCTGGACGGCGATCACGCCCTCGAGCGGACGCTGGTGGAGAGTCACCTCGCGGACATCGAGAAGAACCGTTATCCGGTAATCGCGAAGGCAACCGGGCGGAGCATCGAGGAACTCAAGGAGGCTGTCCGCCGGCTGGGCAAGCTGCATCCGCATCCCGGGTGTCTGGTAGTGGATCGGGAGGTGCCGCGAGTCACCCCGGACGTGATTGTGGACTACGCCGAGGACGGCGAGGGCTACACCGTTCGGTTGGCCCGGGGCAACAATCCCCGGTTGCGGATCTCGGAGACCTATCGACGGATGCTCCAGGAATCGCGTGATGACAAATCCGCCCGGGAGTTCATCCGCAAGAATCTCGAGTCGGCCGGGGCCCTGATCGACGCGGTGTCCTACCGCCGCAGCCGGCTGCTCGAAGTGGCCGAGGAAGTCGTCACGCGGCAGCGGGATTTTCTCGAGACTGGCCCGGCCGGCCTCAAGATCCTGCGGATGAGCGAGCTGGCCGAGAAGCTCAAGTGCGATCCCTCGACCATCAGCCGGACGGTGGCAGATAAATACCTCCAGACACCTCGAGGGATCTACCCGCTGCGTTCGTTCTTCACCGGGGGGACCGAATCGGGCAGTGGCGAGGCCACCAGCTGGGACAGCGTCAAGGTCCGGGTCAAGGAGATTGTCGCCGCCGAGGACAAGAAAGACCCGCTCAGCGATGACGTGATCGCCGCCAAGCTTCAGGCCGAGGGGATCGACGTCAAGCGCCGGACCATCGCCAAGTACCGCCAGCAACTCCACATTCCCCCCGCGCGGGAACGACGGGAATTCTAGAGTGGGGGCTCGAGGCGCCCGGAACGCATGGATGCCCCGAGTGTCCAGGCGTGGAAGCAGGGACGTGGCCGGACGATCGCGTGCGGTTTGCCGGCCCGGGCTGGTACCGAGACAAACCACCACTGAATGGGCTCTTCGCCCTCGACATGCACTCGCGGTCCCCCATCGCGCCCTGGGCTTGTGACCCTTGCCAACGGCCAGTGCGGTGATACAATCCGGCCTCCTGAGCAGATAACACGTATCACACGAAAGGAAAACATGATGGCACGGTCAAAGGTCCGGAAAGTGCTGACGGGTTCGCTGGCGCTTGCGGTGCTCGGGCTCTGCTCCTGTTCGGAATCCGGCTTCAAGAGCTGGTCTCAGCTGACGAAAGGCAAAACCGAGATGAAGGTCGACAAGGCATCGTTCGGCACAGTAGACGGCAAAGAGGCGTTCCTGTTCACCCTGGCCAATGCCAGGGGTATGACCACCACCATCACCAACTACGGGGGAATCGTGGTGACGCTGACCGCCCCGGATCGCGAAGGCAAGTTTGACGACGTCGTTCTGGGTTATGACAAGCTTGACGGTTACCTCAAGGAGACGCCCTACTTCGGGGCGATCGTCGGGCGGTACGGCAACCGGATTGGCAAGGGCAGGTTCACCGTCGAGGGCAAGGAATACACGCTGGCCATCAACAACAAGCCCAACGCCCTGCATGGCGGACTCAAGGGCTTCGACAAGGTCGTTTGGGATGCCGAGTCGTTTATCGAGGCCGACTCGGTGGGTCTGAAGTTGACCTATCTGAGCAAGGATGGCGAGGAAGGTTATCCGGGCAATCTCAAATCAACGGTCACCTACCGCCTGACCAACGACAATGAGCTGAGGATTGACTATGAAGCAACCACCGACAAGGCCACGCCGGTGAATCTGACCAACCACAGCTACTGGAACCTTGCGGGTCAGGGCAAGGGCGACATCCTCGATCACGAGATCATGCTCAATGCCGACAGGTTCACGCCGGTTGACGAAACGCTGATTCCCACCGGCGAGCTCCGGCCGGTCAAGGATACGCCCTTCGATTTCACCAAGGCCACGCGGATCGGCGCCCGGATCAACAACCAGGGCGACCAGCAGATCAAGTTCGGACTGGGCTACGACCACAATTTCGTGCTTAATCGCATCGGGTCTGGTCTGACGCTGGCCGCCAAGGTGACCGAACCGAAGAGCGGACGGGTGATGGAGGTCCTGACCACCGAGCCGGGCGTCCAGTTCTACACCGGTAACTTTCTCGACGGCAGCATCGTGGGCAAGGGTGGCCGGGTGTACAAGCACCGCTACGGCTTCTGTCTCGAGACCCAGCACTACCCCGACTCGCCGAACAAGAGCCAGTTCCCGTCGACGATCCTGAAGCCCGGCCAGCAGTACAGGACCACGACGGTCCACCGCTTCTTTGCGAAATGACGCCGTCCGATCATGAATGTCATCCGGGTGGCCCGTCCGCCCCGTGCGATGCGGGCCGCCTGTTGTTTTGTTGTCTACAGACGGGGAGGATTCGATCATGATGCGAATGACTGGGTGCCGCGTTCTCACGGTTGTCGCCGGTCTGGCGTGGGGGCTGGCGATGGGCGGCCCGGCCCTCGGGGAGGAGGCCATCGACTTCAGAGCTGCCCAGCCGCCGGCCGGCGCCATCTGGCTGGACAGCCTCGATCTGAGCAAGGTGAACCAGGGGTGGGGCGAGCCCCGGGCCGGCCGGTCATGCGACAATCGCCCGCTCAAGCTGAAGGGGGTCACCTACCCCCACGGTTTGGGCACTCACGCCAGCAGCGAGGTCACCATTGCGCTCGACGGCTGCGCGACCCGATTCGCGGCCATGGTGGGCGTGGACGATGAGGTGGGCGAGAAAGGCGCTGTCAGTTTCGAGGTGTGGCTTGACGGCAAGCGAGTCGCCGAGACGCCGGTGCTCAAGGGCGGCGCCGAGCCCAAGATGATCTCGGCTGACCTCGTCGGCGGTAAGCAGATGACGCTGGTGGTGGAGGACGGTAACGACGGGATCAACTACGATCACGCGGACTGGGCGGGGGCGGTGATCTTCCTGGTGGCCGACGCGAAGACCAGGCCCCAGACGGTGTCACCCGGGGACAACGAGCCGCCCATGCCGATTGCCCACGGCACGGCGTCCGAACCGCGGATCAACAATCCGCGGATCGTGGGTACGACACCCGGCCGGCCGTTCCTGTTCCTCATTCCGGCCACCGGCGAAGGCCCGCTGGAGTACTCTGCCAAGGATCTGCCCGGTGGTCTGAACCTAGATTCCGAGACCGGGATCATCACCGGTTCGCTCGAGAAGGAAGGCGAGTATGTCGTCACCGTGCAGGTGAAGGGGCCGAAAGGCTCGGACACGCGCAAGCTCAAGATCGTCGGCGGCGAGCACAAGCTGGCCCTGACCCCGCCGATGGGCTGGAATTCGTGGAACTGCTGGGGCTGCGCGGTGGACGCAGGCAAGATCAAGGCCGCCGCCGACGCCATGGTTAAGAGCGGCCTGGCCGCCCATGGCTTCCAGTACATCAACATTGACGACTGCTGGGAGGCGGGCCGCAACGACAAGGGCGAGATTCAGACCAACGAGAAGTTCCCCGACATGGCGGCCCTCGGCGAGTATGTCCACAGCAAGGGGCTCCGGTTTGGGATCTACTCTTCACCAGGGCCGAAGACGTGCGCGGGGTACGAAGCCAGTTATCAGCACGAAGAGCGGGACGCCAGGACCTGGGCAAGCTGGGGCGTGGACTACATCAAGTATGATTGGTGCTCATATGGAGGGATCGCCAAAGGCGACAGCCTTGACGAGTTGCAGAAGCCCTACCTGGTCATGCGGGCGGCTCTGGACGAGTGCGACCGGGATATCGTTTACAGTCTCTGCCAGTATGGAATGGGTGAAGTCTGGAAGTGGGGCGGCAAGGTCGGCGGCAATCTCTGGCGAACGACCGGCGACATCGTCGACACCTGGCAGTCCATGGCCTCGATAGGTTTCGCTCACCGCGATCGCAGCCCGTACGTCAAGCCCGGGCAGTGGAATGATCCGGACATGCTGGTGGTCGGCAAGGTTGGCTGGGGCCCGAGCCTGCATCCGAGCCGCCTCACCCACAATGAACAGATTACCCATATTACCTTGTGGAGTCTGCTGGCCGCCCCGTTGCTCATCGGCTGCGACATGTCGGCTCTGGATGGGTTTACTGTCGACCTGCTCGGGAACGACGAGGTTCTGGATGTTGACCAGGATCCTCTGGGCAGGGCGGCCGTCCGCGTGGCCCAGGAGGGCACGACTGAGGTGTGGGCTCGGCCACTGAGTGACGGGACCGTGGCGGTCGGCCTGTTCAATCGCGGGCGGGCCACCGCCAAAGTGACCGCGCAGTGGTCGGACCTCAAGCTGAGCGGCAAGCAGCTGGTGCGCGATCTCTGGCAGAAGAAGGATGTAGGCAGCTTTGAGGACACCTACACCCACGAGGTTCGGGCCCACGGTGCGGCCTTGGTGAAAATCGGCAAGCCTCAGGGTTGATCTCGGGTTTGAGTTGAGCCGTTGGCGGTGGGCGGTCGGCGCTGTTCGGCCGCCCACCGTTTTCTGGGGAGGTGTTCCCGGTCGGCCGGGATCCGATCGGTCCACTTTGCGTGCAGCGAAGCGGGTGGTAAGATTCACCTCTCCGGTTCAGACCGTGCGGCGAGCGGGCCCTGTCTCCCATCGGTGATGCTCGGGGTCCGGTGTCGGCATGAGGCCGCAAGTTTGGTGTTTCTCCGCCTGGCGTGGGAGGGGGCGCGAGAGCGAATCGAGCGGATCAGTTCTTTCTGGAAAGAGGAGAGGTTCAATATGGGCTTTGCCGACATCCTGGTATTCGTCGTCTTCGTCGCTGCGGTGATTGCCATCGGTTTGTGGAAGAGCCGGGGCGAAGAGACGCACAGTGACAAGGGTGCCCAGAACTACTTTCTTGCCGGTCGCGGGCTGACCTGGTGGCTAGTGGGCTTCTCGCTCATCGCCGCCAACATCTCCACTGAGCAATTCGTGGGCATGAGCGGCCAGGCGGCCGACTGGCTCGGCATGGCGATCGCCAGCTACGAATGGATGGCGGCCATCACCCTGGTCGTCGTCGCGTTCCTGTTCTTGCCGACCTTCCTGCGAAGCGGCATCTATACCATCCCCGAGTTTCTCGAGTATCGGTACAACGCTTTTGCCCGGACGGTCATGGCCATTTCCACCTTGGTCATTCTGGTTGGTGTGCCGACGGCCTCGGTCATCTACTCCGGCGCCAAAGTCATTACCGTGAACTTCCAGGGCCAGTCGGTGTTGGGCTTGGATCTGGGCGACATCACCGTGGGCTGCTGGATCATCGGGACGCTCTCCGCGGTCTATGTGTTCGCCGGTGGTCTGAAGGCATGTGCCTGGGCCGACCTGATCCAGGGTTCGGCGTTGATCGTCGGTGGAGCGGTGATCGCCTACCTGGCGTTGAAGGCCTTGGCCGTCGCCGATCCGACCGCTCTGGCCGCGACCGCGACCACGCAAGTCAGCCCGGACGCGGTCGCAAACGCCGGTGTCGTCGAACGGCTGCGGATGCTGAACGCGGGGGACTGGCAGGCCGGCAAGTTGCACATGGTCCGACCTGGCGACGATCCGAAGATACCGTGGACGGCCTTGGTGGTCGGCCTGTGGATTCCCAACTTCTTCTACTGGGGTCTCAACCAGTACATCACCCAGCGGACCCTTGGCTCCAAGTCGCTGGCCGAAGGTCAGCGCGGCGTGGTCTTTGCCGCGTTTCTCAAGCTGCTCATCCCCTTTGTGGTCGTCATTCCAGGCATTCTGGCATTCAACCTGTTTAACAGCGACCTGAGCAAGGAAGGCGAACGCAAGAATACCGCGGTGCTCCAGGCATTCCAGGAAGGCAGGCAGGAGGTGTTCCCCTTCACGCCCGGCTTTGCCAGACTCCAGCCCGAACTGGCGGTGAAGATCTACGCCCACAACGCCTTGCTCGCTGGGGAAATGCCTGCTGCGGCCTCCAGTCCTTCGCCGGGTACCGACCGGTCGCCGGCCGAGTTGGCGGCCGCCAACGATCGTTTGGTGGGGAAGGCCAGCCAGATGAAGACCGGGGACGGGAAGACGATCAAGCCCACGACCACGTTGGTTGGCTACGACTTCGACGCGGCATTTCCGACGTTGATCCGCAGGCTTCTCCCTGAGGGTGTTGGGCTCAAGGGCTTCGTGCTGGCGGCGATCTTTGGTGCGGTGGTCAGTTCGCTGGCCTCGATGCTCAACTCGTCTTCAACGATTTTTGCGATCGACATGTACCGTAAGATCAAGAAGAACGCCACGCAGTACGAGTTGGTTACCGTCGGCCGCGTCTGCGTGGTTGTGTTTGTTCTAATCGCCGTGATCATTGCCCCGACTCTGGACAATCCCAAGTTTGAGGGCATCTTCAATTTCATTCAGGAGTTCCAGGGCTTCATCTCGCCGGGCATTCTGGCGATTTTCCTGTTCGGTGTGCTGGTGCACAAGTCGCCGCGGTCCTGCGGCACCGTCGGCTTGCTGCTGAACCCGGTGCTCTACGGTCTGATCAAGTGGGCGGACGAGATTCCGGGTTTCAACCAGACCGAACTCGCCACGACGCTGTCCAAGATGGCCTTCCTCAATCGCATGGCAGTTTGCTTCTTCGTGGTGCTGGCCGTGCTGACCGTGATGCGCCTGGCTGCCCCGCTGGCGAAGCCCGTGGATCTGCCGGTCAATACTCACATCAACCTTGAGACCAAGGGCGACGTCAAGGTCTGGGGCGGGCTCGTGATTCTGTTGACGCTGACGCTGTACTGGGTCTTCTGGTGAGCGTCGCAGCTGATCGGCGGCATCCGCCGACCTCGGATTCTTCTTGGGGTAGACTGGCCGGGCATGGACCAGGTCGATGTGGTCATCGTCGGCGCGGGGGCGGCGGGACTGGCGACGGCCATCTTCGCCGGAAGGCAGTTGCCCGGCCGAAGCATGGTCGTGCTCGACGGGTCGAGGCGCCCTGGGGCCAAGATCCTCGTTGCCGGCGGCGGGCGATGCAACCTCACCAATCGGGCGGTGACCTCGGCGGACTTCAACGGCACCAGCCGCCATATCATCAGGAATGTCCTGGCCGCTTTCCCCGTCGAGCAGACGGTGGCATTCTTCCGCGAAATCGGGGTCGATGTGCACGAGGAAGAAGACGGGAAGCTCTTTCCAGACAGCAATCAGGCTCGCACGGTGCTCGATGCCTTGGTGAACGAGGTCGGTCGCCGCGGGGTCAGGCTGTGGCCTGAACATCGGGTAACCGCCTTGGCCCGGGGCGACAGTGGATTCACATTGGCCACCAACCGGGGTGGACTCTCCGCCTGTTGCGTGGTGCTGGCGACGGGTGGCTTGTCGCTGCCCAAGACGGGTAGCGACGGTGGGGGGTATGAGTTGGCTCGCGGCCTGGGCCACACTCTCGTGCCCACGACGCCGGCCCTGGTCCCACTGGTTTTGGACGGCGAGTTTCACAGGCCGCTTTCCGGTCTATCGCAGGATGTTGGGTTAGCTCTTGCTGTCGAGGGTCGCGTTTCCGTCTCGACCCGTGGGGCGATGCTCTGGACGCACTTCGGAGTGAGCGGGCCGGCCGTGCTCGACATCTCCCGGCACTGGCATCGGGCGCAACTGGACAGGCAGCAGGTTGTGTTGACGGCCAACCTTCTGCCCGGCGAGGATCTGGTTTCTGTCGAGAACAGGGTGATCGAGCTGGCCCGACAGCAACCCAAGCAGCATCTTCGGAACGTACTGACGTCTTGGCTCCCCGCCCGCCTTGTCGACGCCGTACTGGCATCACTTGGCATCGGCGGGCAGATTCCATTGGCCCATCTGGCCCGTGATCTTCGTCGCCGGTTGCTGTCGTCGTTGCTGCAGTGGCCGCTGCCGGTTCGCGAGAGCCGCGGTTACGCCCATGCAGAGGTCACTGCTGGCGGCATTCCGTTGAACGAGATCCACCCGGCCACGATGCAGTCGCGCCTCTGTCCGGGATTGTTCCTGGCAGGGGAGATCCTCGACGTGGACGGTCGGATCGGCGGCTTCAACTTCCAATGGGCCTGGTCGAGCGCCGCGGCCGCCGGTGCCGGGCTGCGGTCCATGTTCGGTGTGCCCTGATCTGCCGGAGTGCATCGCCCCCCGCAGTTCTCTGCCGGCTCTGGAGGGAGCCATTGGCGTTGGGGCCAGGGGCGATTGCCTCAGTGGGCCCTGGTGGGCGGGCCCGTAGACGCCCCGCGCGGTCTGCCGACGTGGGTTTGAGCACGGCCGCGAGCGAGGGACGGTCTGACTTGTCGGTGCCGGGCGATACTCGATGGCACTTCGCTTGTTGCGTTCTGATGTGCAGGGGGCCACATCGGGCGGAGGCCGGGGTCTGGGCCGGTCGGATCACGGACCGGTCGCAGGCTTGGCGGCGGGCGGCGGACTGATGGTCTGGGCCGGTGGGCTGGGGCGAGCCGCGGCCATGCGGGCAAGGAGCGTTCGGCTCATCCGCCGCACCCATTCATCCGGGTCTTGTTGCGCGACTACCTGGAGCACGCCCTGGAATCGCGTACCCTGCTGTTCTGCCATGGCCCGCATGGCGAGTCCGCGGACCAGCCAGTGGGGGTCGTTGAGCAGCTTGACGCTCTGCTGTGTTGCGGCGCTGTCCAGGACGAACCACCGGAGGCACTCTGCCAGGCGGGCACGGACCTCCCAGTCGGTGTCCTCGGCGCGGGCCAGGATCACGGTCCGGACCGTCGCCGGATCGATCGGCTGGGCCGCATAGCGGAGACGGCCGGAGGCCAGGTGCTGATGCTCGGCCAAGAGGGAGGCCAGAGTCTCCATAGCGGCGGTTCGAGCGCTGGCGACGGGAGCCTTGGTCTCGGTCAGCAGGTTGCGGATGGAGTCGGGAAAGACCCTGAACGGCTCCCGTCGCAGCTTCAGCGGCCTGGCCCTGATACCTGCGGGTCCCGGCTTCCATATTGGAGGGGCGCCGGCCACGATCGACGGCTCTTCGATCGGGTTCAGCATGGCCTCGATTTCGACGTCGTATGCTACTTGGGGTGTTCCGATCAGCCCCGCTCGAATCCGCCCGATATCCAGCGTTCTGACTATCGAGAGCGATTGGCCGGCGGTCAGTTGGAGTCTCTGGTCGAGGGGAATTGACAGGGTTTCTGTTCGCTCGCGGTCGCCACGCAGGGTGACGATGCAGAGCACGGCCGGTTCCAGCATCAGGCCCGGGCCGATGGTGATGGGGAGGCTGCCGATGTTGCGAATCTCGAAGGCGCATCTCCAGGGTTCTCCGATCCTCAGGCCGTTGGCCAGGAGCCTGATGTTCAGGGCGAGGTGCTTGTTCGCCTGCAGCGGGAACGGCAGCACTTCCTTCGGAAACAGCCCGGTCACGGCTCGGATTTCGTCGGCGACTGCGGGTGACGCCGGTCTCAGCCACTCACTTTCTACTGGCTTTGTCTGGGTGTGGGAAGCTGGATCGCGGAATTCCCAGCTTGCCCAGATCCGGCGGATCGTCAACCGGAGTTCCGGGCTTGTGGCTTCCTGGCCGGCGGCGACGAGCTGTGCGATGGCCTCCTCTCTCTTCCGGGCGTCGGCAAGACGCATGGCCACGTCGTAGAGGAGCTGGGCGAGTTCAATTCTGGCCCAGACATCCTGGTCGGCGATGCCGCGGAGACGATTCTCGGCCTCGGCATGGTCGTTCTCCTGGCGCCGGACGGAGCCGAGCACGCGTTTCGCGAGCAGAGAATCCGGGTCTCGCCCGCGAGCCATTTCCGCCACGCGTTCCGCCTGGCTCAGCGGTTTCAGGTCCCAGGTTCCGGTATACTGATCGCCGGTTTCCTTGTCGGTGAGCTTACCGCGCAGCTTGAACGTGCCTGCCTTGGCGCCGTAATGGGCCAAGAACCAGGCGAAGCTCGCCAGGATGTCCGGCGACCATTTCTTTACGACGGGCCGGCCGTCTTCCTGAGTTGTATATTCTTCCTCAGGTTGCCCCATGTCATCGTGTGTAATGAGCAGGAACCAGATGCCGCGCGCGATTCTAGTCTGGTCGAGTTCCTGCTGGTCGTCGCCCCGCAGCGCGGCCATCATGATCCGCGCCTGGTAGGGGGCCAATTGCACGCGGTTCTTGTTTAAGGATTTCTCGGTCAGCTGCCAAGCCTCGACGAACTGGGGCGGCGGTGCCAGGGGGACGGGCTTTTGGCCAGGCATGGTGGCCGGCTGCTTCCCGGTCGTTTCCAGAAGAGTCTCCGCCCCCTGCTCGACCAGTGCCCAGGCCAGCGACATCAGAAGTGGAGCCGGGACGTCGCCGCCTTCGCGCGCTTCGATCACGGCCATGGCGTGGCGGTACCAGGGGATGGCCTCGTCGGGCAAACCTATGGCCATCAGATCGTCGGCCAAAGTCAGAATCCAGTCGAGCCGTCCGGGGTTGAGCTCCAGCTGGGCCAGCTGCAGGCCGATTCGGGCCTGAGGCGTGTCACCCTTGCCCTGGAGTACAGCGAGGAGCTGGCGGGCCGGGAGGTTGTGGGGATCGTCCTTGATCGCCGCATGAGCCTGCTCAGCCGCAGGCCCTTTCTCATTTCGGTTCCAGTGGTATTCCGCGAGCAGACGGTGGAGCTCGCCGGAGACGGGCGCAGGGAGTCCGGGCTTCTTGAGTTGTTCGACGTAGTAGGCTCGACGCTCCTCCGCGGTCTGGAGCAGTTCCGAGCTCAAGCCGAGTTGCCAGAGTCGCGCCCGCACGTCGTCCTGGGCGAGCGGCAGGTACCGATCCAGGGCCTGGCAGGCGGCTGCCGGCTGGCCCAGGAGCTCAAGGAGCCGGGCCTGGGACCGCCACGCTTCGGGTGGGGCCGTCTGCAGGCGTCCAGCCGCCTGCACGAAGAGCAGGCACAGTTCCTCGTCGATGTCCGATCCGCTCGTCGGCGAAGAGAGTCGATAATCGCGTTCCAGGTCGACCAGCCATTCTCCGGTGGTCAGCGGCTCCGCGGCGGCCTGGCCCGCCATCGCCAGCATCGTTCCGATCAGCCAATGCCACAGTCCCATGGAGTCTCCTTCGGACCGCTGTCCGCATCTTCCCGGATGGCACGCGCCATTGCTGTTATCGGCTAGGTCATACCTGCCCGTCAAGCCGGACACGCGCCGTCGGCAGCCGATGCTCTAGGTTCCCGCAGCCGGGGTGCACAGGGGTGGATCGGGTGGGATGGGCTGTGGCCTGGCGAGAAGGAACACCACCCGGCTTGACCTGCCTGTTCGCCGGGCGGCCATCGCGTGCTGTTTGCCGGGGCAATCGGTGACCCCGAGAGGCGGGTCAGCAGGTCTGCGCGTCGGCGGGATGCCGTTCACTGAAGCCGCCGCTGACCTCGTGCCAGTACTGAACCTGCTCTTCGCCCAGCCTCCAGCAGAGGTAGATTTCGCGCTGGTCGCGGAGGGCCGGGAAGTCCACCAGGCCGATCTCGAAATCCCTGAGCTCGCAACCGATGTCCTCCAGCTCCTCGCGGAGCGCCGCCAGGTGTTCGGTCGTTGCGACGTACTGCTGGCGGGTCCTGTCCGCCGCGGAGACGTCGCCGATCTGATCGAGGGACTGATAGCTTTCGTGCAACTCGCGAAGCTGGCGGTAATACTCAACCACGTCGCGAACGATGCGCTTGACCAGGATCAGCGACCGGTTGGCTTCTGATAGCGAAAAGAACTTTCTGCCAGCAACGAGTGAAGGTTCCGGTGCTGAAATGGCCTCGAAGGCGTCCATCGGGTAGACCCCTTTCTTCGCGACGGGCACAATCCGCTGAAGCCGGACCGAACTGACGCGGGATCGACCCGCGCCCGGGTCCCCATCCGCATGCTGTATTGGCCCACGCTGCTCTCGCTATCTGTGAACCTACCAAATGCCCATAGGCAAGTCAATGCGAACCACCGCCGACGCCACCGGGGCGGGCTCTCCGGGCGACTGCCAGTCTCAACCTAATGTTCTTCATGAGGTTAGCGTGTACGGGATTCGCCGCACAAGCTGTCCAGGCGGTGTCTTCTCAGCGGAACGTACCGGCCTGGACGGTCACGGCACCGGCGAGCATGGACATGACCTGGCAGAAGGTGAAGCATGCGGCGATCACGCAGCTGGCGATGGCCATGCCGCGGCCGCGCTCTTGTCGAAGGAGCGCGCGGATCGCAAGCCAGATCGCGCAGATGCCGCAGACCGTACCCGCGAGGAAGATGACCGTGCCCGCGGGAGACACCAGGCTCAGCTTGCCGCTGGCCAGCATGTCCATGTAGGCCTGCTGAAACTGCTGCTGAGTGGCATTGGGACCCAGCTTGGCCATCACCTGGGACGCGATCTGCCCGAAGCAGATGATCCAGCCAAGGATGGAAAGCCCGGCACCGCACACCGCAAGCCCCAGTGACCAGACGGCGTTGCCGGCGCCGACAGGCGCCGACGAGGCCAGTGAGGGTGGCAGCGGGGGCATTCCCGGTGGCGGAGGAGGTGGTACGACACCGTTCTGGGCGGGGTTGGCCATCGGGATCTGGGCGCCGGGCCATTCGGTCGATTGCGGCGCGGTGACGACGTGGCGGCAATAGGGGCAGCCTACAGACTGCCCGGCCCAGGAATCATCAACCTCGATCGGTTGCCGACAGGACGGACAAGAGAACTGGATCGCCATAGTGTCCGGATGTTAACGCTCACCTGTCCTGCCCACAACTCGCGGGCTTCACACCTCGGGCGGACCGCGTACAATACCGGTCATGAAACGAGCCAAGGTTGCCATCATCATGGGTAGTGACTCCGACTGGCCGACCCTGGAAGCCTGCTACCAGGATTTGACCGCATGGGGCGTGTGCGTTGAGGCTCAGATTCTCTCCGCGCATCGCACGCCGGAGCAGCTCCGAGCGTACGTGACCGAGGCCGAGGCGCGGGGCGTGGAGGTCTTCATCGCGGCCGCGGGCATGGCCGCCGCATTGCCCGGCGCCGTGGCCGCCTACACGATTCGCCCCGTGATCGGCGTGCCCCTGGCCTGCGGTCCTCTTCAGGGCGTTGACAGCCTTCTGAGCATCGTGCAGATGCCGCCCGGAGTCCCCGTCGCCACCGTGGCGATCGGCTCAGCCGGGGCTAAGAATGCTGCCATTCTTGCGCTACAGATTCTGTCTGTGGCGGATGATGGTCTGAAAGAGGCTCTGCGCAAGTCCAAGGCTGCCCAATCGCAAACGGTCGATAATAAGAACAGATCATTACAGGAGCGGATCGCTCGTGGCTGATCCCCGGTCTTGCCGAACCATCGCGTGGGCCGGGGGGCTCGACGGCGCGGTCGAGATGATCGATCAGACGCTCCTGCCCGGTGAACTGAAGATCCTGACCTGCCGGGATATCGAAACCCTCTGGGAGGCGATCCGGAGTCTCCGAGTTCGCGGCGCCCCGGCCATTGGCGTCGCCGCCGCGATGGGCGTTGTCCTCGGTGTTCGGAATTCCCGGAACCGGGATGAGTTCTTTGAAAACCTGGCGAAGTCTTGTGACTTCTTGGCCGCCAGCAGGCCGACAGCGGTCAATCTGTTCTGGGCCTTGAAACGCATGAAACGACGAGCGGAAGGCCTTCGAGACGCGGGCCTGGAGCAGCTGAAGAGCGCCCTGCTAGCGGAAGCGCGGACCATACGCGACGAAGACGCAGCCATCTGTCGGGCCATCGGAGAAGCTGGCCAGCATCTGATTGCGGAGGGCTCGACGGTCCTCACCCACTGCAATGCGGGTGGGCTGGCCACGGCCGAGTACGGCACTGCCCTGGCCGTGATGTACGCCGCCCACGATCGTGGAAGACGGTTTGCCGTCTACGCAGATGAGACTCGGCCGCTCCTCCAAGGGGCCCGGCTGACGGCTTGGGAGTTGGCTCAGGCCGGCCTGGACGTGACCGTGATCTGCGACAACATGGTCGCCCACGTGATGCGTGATCGGAAGGTGGACCTGGTGGTGGTAGGTGCGGATCGGATAGCCGCCAACGGTGACACCGCCAACAAGATTGGCACCTACGGGGTCGCCGTGATCGCAAGTGCCCATGGAATACCGTTTTACGTGGCTGCACCCCGCTCGACGTTTGATCATTCGATCCCGGATGGGAAGGCCATCCCGATCGAGGAACGAGCGCGGGAGGAGATTGCCAAGGGCTTTGGGGTAACCACCGTACCGGAGGGGGTGAGGTGCTACAACCCCGCGTTTGATGTTACCCCGGCGGGCCTGATTACCGGAATCATCACCGAACGGGGGCTGGTGAGCCCTGTTTCGTCTGACGGCATTGCGGGTTTGTTGAGGGATCGGACTTGCCAGCCGTGAGAATGGCGTTAAGATATTGATCCGAATGAAGGCGCCTTTTCGTTGGGTCGGCGCGGCTTGACCTGAAGGCTCGGTCCTCTACTTGTGAACTGGGTGGTTCGTAGCGGAGCTGCGGACCGATTGGCCGGCGGGGTCCCAGGCGCGGGGCGTGCCGGCGTGCTTCTGTAGGAGGTTTGCGGCCACCACGGTGCGTGGATGCGGGCAGCGCGTTTTCGGCTGCCGGCCGGGAACTCGTTGACCGGAGTGATGGGTGTGTGGGGAAGGGGGCGCAGCGGTTGCCGGGAGACACAAATGCCTCACTCGGCGAGCGTTGCGTGTGCTCGCAAGCCATCTTTGAGGAGGTCTGACGATGTCCAAGAAGATTCTCGTGAAGTGGGGGCTGTTTCTGGCGGGATCAACGGTGATTGCCCTGGGTTTGGGGGCCTGCATCGCGGATTTCGTTCTCCAGAGATTCGTTTTGGGGTGAGGAGCGAGCCGTCCTGAGGACCGGCGGCGGATTGGCCGGCTCAGGTGGGTCAGGATTGAGGAGCAGCTTTCCGAGCTGGAGAGCTGCTCTTTCGTTTGGCTTTCGAGGATCGGGGGGTGGTTTCCTCGTCACCTGTCGAAGCGGGTGAGCGACGGCGATTTCGGCCACTTGGCGGGTTGCGTGGACTCGTGGTGGGCTCTATACTGGTCACGGCATCGGGACGCTGTGGGTGGGGGTGTGTGCACACAAGGGCGGCGGTACCTGGGCTGGACCTGAGGATCGGCGTGGAGGTCAAGTGATGATGCGGCGTAGATCCAAGCGATACTGGACTTGGTTGGCGATGGTGTTGGGCGGCACGAGTCTGTTCCAGGTGACGGGCGGCTTCACCACGCAGAACGGCGCAATCAGCAGCTGCAGCCGGTTCTGGACCAACGGTATCTCCACTTCTGTTGATTTCTGCTATCTCCTCGATTGCCGCAGTGGTTTCTTTGGGGGCCTGGTTCAGCCTTGCGGCGATCCCAGCACGACCTTAGACGATCTGCTCGTCGATTGCTCGACGATCGCCACTACAACGACCACGACGACTACGACGGGAACAACGACCACGACAGGTACCACCGGCACAGGCGGCTGAGTCGGCGGCGGTTGTCTTTTGCTTATTGGAGATCGGGCCCGCCCGGTCTTTTGGGGCCAGGAGAAGTGCTATGACGACCAGATGGTGCAAGTGGCGATTGGCGTTGTCCGTGATTCTCGCCACCACGTTGACCGGTTTGATGATGGGTACGGGCTGTTTTGAGATGGCCGTCAACAGCACTGGCAAGCTGGCCCATTACATCAATCCCTGCGGGACGATCCTGAATTGTGACCCGTTCGAGTATGACCTTCTGACCACGAGCTGGCCCGACTACTCCAAGGATCCTTCATGCACGATCCCGGGTTTGTGTGGGGGTCCCTTCCCGCTCAACGGGGGTGGCACGACCAACACGAACACCAACACGAACACCAACACGAACACGAATCTCAACTAGCGGCATCGGCCCACGGGTGCGGTCGCTTCGGGCTGAGCCTGGTTACCTCTTTCTGGGGTTTTCTCCTGCCTGTATTCAAGGGTTGGCTGACAACGCCGGTTGTGGGCGAGGGGGTGGGGGGACTGTCCGCGCTGACCGGCCTGCTCTCGAGGGTGGAGGCCGACGCAGGCGTCGTGCCTGGCGGCGCCCAGCCGTCTTTCCTCTCAATAGATGCACGCGTGCAGATGAGTTGAGCAGGCGAGAGTTCGGTCAGACCTGTCGGGTGGCCGGGCCGGTGGAAAGCCGCTTCACCAGGGTGGTAGGCAGCCGTTCGACGCGCGGGCGGCCGTTCTCGCCGTTGATCATGCGGGCCAGTCGAGCGTAGGCCTGCATTCCCATTTCCTCCAGGGGCTGTCGGATCGTTGTCAACGGCGGATCGAGGAGCGGCGCCGATGGGGTATCGTCAAAGCCGACCAGCGAGATCTCCTCGGGGACCCGGATCCGAAGTTGGCGAAGAAGAGCCAGGACCTCGAGTGCCAGGTAGTATCCGGCGGCGATGATTGCCGTCGGCCGCCGACGACTTCTCAGAGCTTCTGCCAGCCGTCCCATGGCTGCTCCTGCGGCTTTGGCCAGCTCGGCATTGAAGATGCAGTCCTCTTGTGGGGTAATGCCGGCCTCCTGAAGCGCGGTGAGGTAGCCCTCGAATCGGTGGAGGCAGTTGGTTGAGTCCAGCGGGCCGTTGACGATCGCGATCCGCCGATGGCCGAGTTCAACCAAGTGCCGGACGGCGGCTCGCGTGCCTTCGGCGTTCTGGGAATCCACGCAGTTCAGCGGCGCCCCTTCGATCGAGGCTCCCAGAACGAGGATCGGCTTGCGGTCCGCGATCTGGGCCAGCTCGCGCAACTGTCCGCGGTCGGGGTGGAAGCAGAGCAGGCCGTCGGCGTCCTGGGCGGGGAGGTCGCGGACGCTCTGGCAGCGTTGAATGACCAGCTCGCCGACCGGCTCGATGCGTTCGGCGGCTTCCCGGATCGCGGTGATCAGGGTGCCGTGGTAGAAGTCACCCAGGGAGTTGCTCGGATGGAGGACCAGGCCGACACGGAACTGGGGCTTGACCGCGACGGAGAGCCGGAAGTCGTCTCGAACGAAGGTTCCTCGTCCGCGTTCCCTGCGCACCCATCCTTCCTCGGCCAGGCACTGAATAGCCTTGTGGGCGGTAATCAGACTGACATTGACCTGGACGCTGATCTCCCCGGTATTCGGCAGCTTAGAACCGGGTGGGAAATCACCCCGGTTGATGGCCTCCGCCAGGATCGTTTTGGCCTGGACGTAGCGAGGAACCGGTGAATCCAGGTCGACCTTGGCCAGACTGACTGTGGGGCGTTCACTCAACGGCGTAAATCTCCACCGGGGCGGGTGCACCGTAAAACGTTGTCCGTGCAACGTTGTATGCTCTGATTATATAATCGCGTCATTTCATTCTCAATAGGTAGACGCCCCACCCCGGTGCGCGTTTCATGATGGTCTGGAAAAAAAAGCGACAAGCCCCGATCATAGGGCGGTTGGGTGTGGCGGTCGCGCGGACCAGGAGGACGGTTTCGATGGCAGCGGGCGTTCTGACAGGCCAGCGGGTGGTGGTCATGGGGCTAGGGCATTTTGGTGGGGGGATAGCGGTGACGCGGTGGCTCGTCGAGCAGGGGGCCCTGGTGACGGTTACCGACACTGCAAAGCCCGATAAGCTGGCCGATGGCCTGCGCCAGATTGCCGATTTGCCGGTCGGGCTGCGTCTTGGTGAGCATGCGTTGAGCGATCTGGACGACTGCCGTCTTCTGGTGGTCAGTCCCGCGGTTCCGAAGGACCGGTCCGATTACGTCCGGGAGGCTCGCGGGCGCGGGATTCCGGTGACCAGCGAGATGAACCTGTTCATTGAGCGCTGCCCGGCGCGCCGGATGGTCGGGGTGACCGGTTCGGCCGGCAAGAGCACCACGACCGCGATGATCGGGGCCGTGCTGGAGACGGCCTGTGTTGCCGGTCGCGGACCTCGGGTCTGGGTTGGCGGCAACATCGGCCGGTCGCTGCTGGCCGATCTGCCGGTCATGACCGCCGAGGACGTCGTGGTGCTGGAATTGTCGAGTTTCCAGTTGGAGGACCTCGAGGGCCTGCGTTGGAGTCCCCCGTTGGCGGTTATCACCAACATCGAGCCGAACCACCTGGACCGCCACGGCACGCTGGAGGCGTACGCGGCGGCCAAGCTCAACCTGGTGCGTTTTCAGGGCCCCGGCGGGTTGGTGTTCGTGCACGAGACCGACGAGGGTGTGGCCCGCCGGGTTGCCGAGGCCGGCGCGGGGCAGCGGTTGCGGGGCGTGCGTTTCGATTCGTCCCTGGCGAGCAGTCTGCGGCTGCCGGGCCGGCACAATCAGGACAATGCCGCTCTGGCCGTGGCCGTCTGCCGTTCCCTGGGCGTTGAGGAGCCGCTCATTCGCCGAGGGCTTTCCGGCTTTGCCGGCCTGCCCCACCGCCTTGAATACGTGGGGGAATCTCGCGGGGTGGGCTACTACAATGACTCTAAATCAACTACTCCCGCCTCTACATGCCTCGCAGTGGACTCGTTCGATCGTCCGGTCATCGTGTTGATCGGTGGGCGCGACAAGGGCATGCCGTTTGACGAGATGAATGCTCACCTGGCCGCCCGCGCCAAGGGCGTGGTGTGTTACGGGGAGATGGGTCACTCGCTCCATGAGGGCGTGCGGGCGTGTGTCCACGCGGTGGCGGGCAAGACGGCGGTGGTGGAGGCCTCGACCCTGGAGGCCGCAGTCCGGGCGGCTCGCGATCTCAGCGTCCCCGGCGACGTGGTGGTCTTGTCTCCAGCCTGCACCAGCTACGATCTGTTCGCCAACTATGAACAGCGGGGTGAGGAGTTCCGCCGCCTAGTTCACGCTTTGCCGTCCTGAATCGTCTGACCGAGCCATTCGGGGTCCGCAGAAGTTGCCGTTCGTGGGCAAGACTTGCGCCGACAGCCCAGAGTGCCTGAGGGTATCGCGGACTAAGGTTGCCCAGATTATCATTCGTCGTAACTTCCAATGAAAGCTTGAGTTGTGGAATTCGCCGGGGCTTTGGGGCGGCTAGCAATTCTTGTGCCGCGCGCCTCTGGCACGCGGGTTGCGAGGGCCAGCCGTCGGATCGTTGTGCCGCCGTTCCGGGTGCACGGATGCACCGGGCGGGCGGCGGGGAGTGGCTCAATGGACGTGGCTTCCTTCAGCGGGGCAATGGAGTGCCCCACGGGACCGGTGGATCTGCCAACCCTGGGCAGGCGTATTGCCCGGGCGGCGGCCATGGCGAGTGCCGTGCATGTCGGCATGTTCGGGTCGAGGCTCGACAGGTCGGATGTGGTCGGTGACGTCGCCCGGATCCCGGAGTCGCGCAAACCACTGAGCCAGTAGGGTGGCGAGGTCAGCGTCTGTCATGGTGTACGGGATCTATTTATCCGCCGGGGGGCTCCAGGCCAACCAGTACCGAATGGAAGTGCTGGCCAACAACCTGGCCAACGCGGACACGGTTGGATTCAAGCACGATCTGACCGTGATGCGGGAGCGGCGGGCGGAGTTCCGGGAGGGGGCGGGCGATCCCGATGCCAGCCAGCCGTCGCTGTCAGGGATGACCGGTGGCTCGCTGGTTGGGCCCACGATCATCTCGTTCGAGGACGGTGCACCGGACCATACCGGGCGGCCGCTGGATGTGGCTATCCGTCGCGACGGCTTCTTTCGGGTGCAGTCGGCCGACGGCGAGCGCTACACCCGCGACGGGCGTTTCCTGCTCAACCAGGCCGGCGAACTGGTCACCGCAGCGGGTGGTCACGCGGTACTGGACACGGCCGGACAGCCGATCACCATTCCTGCGGCCGCTGCCAGCGACGTGATGATCGACGGTCGCGGTGAAGTTCGATCGGGAAGAACGAAGACCGCGTATGGGAGGATCGGGGTCGTCGACTTCGACGACAAGTCGCTGCTGCGGAAGGGTGGCGGCAACCTATTCGAATCGCTGGGGGAGGCGCCGCGTGACATCATGGCATCATTAATGGCGGGAACGCTGGAGAAGTCGACCGTGGATCCCATCCAGTCCATGGTTTCCATGATCGAAGTGACCCGGGCGTATCAGCTCAATGCGACCATGGTCGGTTTGGCGGACCAGACATTAGGCCGGGCGGTGAATGACATCGGCCGGATCAGTTGAATCAGCCGGGTGAGGTAACAGATGGCGATTGCCGCAATGCATGCCGCTGCCACAGGGATGAAGGCCCTCGACACGAAGCTCAACGTCGTGGCCAACAACCTGGCGAACATCAACACCACCGGTTTCAAGCGGTCGCGGACCAATTTCGAGGATGTGATGTACCAGATCCGGCGGGAGCCGGGCATCCGCGATTTCAATGATCGCCCCATCCCTCACGGAATCGAGGTCGGGCTCGGCGTCGATGTGTCCGGAACGCAGTTGATGTTCGATACCGGTCCGGTCGACCCCACGACGCGCAAGCTGGACGTGGCCATCGAGGGTGAGGGCTTCTTCCAGGTGCGGACGCTGTACAACGGCCAGGAGATCATCGCCTACACCCGCGACGGCAACCTGGTCCGCAACGCCAATGGGGATTTGGTGTTGTCCAACAGCGAGGGCTCCATTCTCGAGCCGGCGATCAACATTCCCGAAAGTGCCGCAGAGGACAGCATCACCATTGCCAACAACGGTATGGTTTCCGTTCGCCAGCAGGGCAACAGCCAGTTGACTCAGGTCGGCCAGATCGAGCTCGCCCGGTTCGTGAATCCGGAGGGCCTGCTGTCGATCGGCAAGAACCTATTCGTTGAGACGGATGCGTCGGGCACGCCGGTCACCGCGAATCCCATGCAGGATGGCATGGGCAATCTGCGGCAAGGCTCTCTGGAGGGCAGCAACGTCGAGCCGGTCCGCGAGTTGGTGGACCTGATCTTCACTCAGCGGGGTTTCGAGTTGAACTCGCAATCGATCAAGAGTGCCGACGAGGCTCTGCGGGTGGTGACCAACCTGCGTCAGTAGAACGGCGACAGTCGCCGTCAGTCAATCTGAGGGCTGGGGGAAACGAACGTACGGAAACGAGTCTAGACAGAGACTGAGGGTGCAGCAGACACGAGGAGTCGTGCGGGTCGCGTAGGAATTGGAGCGACGCGGAGGTCGTCGATGCAGGATGCAGCCGACAGGATGAATGAGATCAGGGGGTGGTGGTCTCCGGGTGGTAAGAAGCCGCCCGCCCGGGTCAGGACGACCTGCGATCGTGGAGTGCACCATGCCCAGCCCGGCGGAGCGGCGTTCCGTCGTGGTCTCGGCTTGTGCCTGGTGGTCTCTTGGCTGTTTCCTTCCCTCGCGCCGGCCGATGATCGTGGCAGCGTCGTTCGCCTCTATCCCAAGGCGGTCGTTGACGGAGGGCAGATCACTCTCGCCGACATCTCCGAGCTTCAGGGCGAGGCCGCCAGTCTGGCCGGGCGCTGGATCATCGCCTCATCTCCTGCGAGGGGGCAGGCGGTGGCCATCGACCTCGCCCAGGTTCAGGCCGCCCTGTCCGAACGGGGCGCCAATCTCTCCCAGTGGATTTTCCGTGGTCCTAGTCAGTGTGTGGTCAGCCGGGTCCGAGGCGAGGACACCGCCGCCACGCAGCCGGCCGACACCAGAGGTGGTTCGGTGACCTCGGTCCCAGCCACTCGACCGGCCCCGGCCGTGAATACGCTCGAAGCCTGCCTGAGAACTCACCTGACGAACCGGCTTGGCAAGCTGGGCGGCACGCCGGTGATCCAGTTCAGTCCGGCGGTTGCCCGCTTGCTGCCGCTTTCCCAGCCGACCTATCGCTTCGAGATCACTGATCGCACCGACCGTCTTCTGGGCATGGTGACCCTGGAAGTGACGATTCGTGAAGGCAAGGCCATCAAGCAGGTGGTCCCAGTGATCGCTCAGGTCGCCCTCCGCAAGTCGATGGTCGTATCCAGCCGCCCGCTCAATCGCGGCGAGACCATTGCGCTCGGCGATATCGCGTTGGCCGAGCAGACCGTCGAGCAGGTGGCCGACATGGGTGTGGGTGATACCGCCCCGTTCGTCGGGCAGCGGGTCAAGCGGTTCATCACCCGCGGCGAGCGTCTGTCTCCCCGAGACATCGAGCCCGTGCCGCTGGTCAACCGTAACGACCTGGTGACCGTTCTGGTGAACCGTGGTGGCGTGCAGATCAAGGGTGTGGCCAAGGCGATGACGGCGGGTGGCTACGGCGAGACGGTCATGCTTCAGAACGAGGCTTCACGGCTGAAGTTCGCCGCTGTCGTCACCGGTCCGCGCACCGCGGAGGTGTCCGGTTTCGAGACGGCTCCTTCCGACGCGGTTGCCCTGGGTAAGGAGGAACTGCCGTGAATCGTCCTGCCATCTTCCTGATCCTTGCCACGGCGATGTTCGTGTCGTCGGCCGCCGCGGTAGCTCAGAGTTCCTCGCTCTGGCAGACGCCGCCCATCCGCCCGATCGAAGGCAACGCCCCTCGTGCCAATCAGGATCTGGCTTCCGCTTCCGCTCAAGGGCCGCTGGTCGGCTTCGTGTCGGCTCCGCCGCGTGAACCTTCCCGGGCGGTGACGACGGCCGTCGAGCGGGTGAGCCTCATCGCCGTTCCTACGACGCCGGCCCGCAAGTTCAAGGTGCACGACCTGGTTACGATTGTCGTCCGCCAGCAGAAGAAGTACGAAGCCGACGGCAAGCTCGACGCCAAGAAGCAGTGGGATATCAAGGGCAAGCTGAACGACTGGTTCCGCTTCTATCCGGGCACCAAGCTCGGGCAGGACAAGCTCAGCAACGGCAAGCCGGGTTTCGATTTCACCTACGACAACCAGCTCAAGAGTGACGCCTCCAGCGAGCGCGAGGACAAGTTCACAACCAAGATCCAGGCCACGATCGTGGACATCAAGCCCAACGGCAACCTGGTGCTCGAGGCCAGGATCAGGGAACTCCACGGAGAGGAAGGGTTCGACATTACGCTGACCGGTGTGTGCCGGAGCGAGGACGTGACTGCGGACAACTCGGTCTTCAGCACCCAGATTGCCGAGATGGAGCTGATCGAGAAGACCGAGGGGGCGGTGAGCGATTCGACGCGGCGAGGCTGGATTCCCAAGATCCTGGATTGGGTGCGCCCCTTCTAAGGAGCCGTGGATGCGTTGGTCTGGCAGGACATCCTGGATGCCGTGGCCACCGGTCGTGCTGGCCGTGCTGGCCGTCGCGAGCGCTGCGGCGGCGAACCCCAGAGTCGGGGACATCACCCATCTCCAGGGTGCGCGTTCCAACAAGGTGATGGGCCTGGGGCTGGTCGTCGGCCTGCAGGGTACGGGTGACGGCGGCAAGTACGGGCCCACCATTCGGGCCCTGGCCGAGTTGCAGAAGAAGTTCGCCAACCCGGTCGTCTCCCTGGACGACCTCAAGGATGCCAAGAATGTCGCCATCGTTCAGGTCGAGGCCACTCTGCCGGAGAACGGTGCTCGGGAAGGCGATCGGATTGACGTGGCGGTGAGCAGCCTGGGACCGGCCAAAAGCCTCAGAGGGGGGCGGCTCATGATCACCCCGCTGCTCGGCCCGAATCCGGACGATACCCGCGGCGTGATGGCCTTGGCCAGCGGACCGCTTCAGTTGAATACCCCGGAGTTGCTCACCGTGGCGCACATCAGCCAGGGAGCGACGCTCGAGCAGGACTGGATTCACCACTATGTCGCCCTCGGCCGTGAGTTGCCGCCGGCAATCCGCTTGAAGCCGGCCATCCAGCCGGATGAGACCTACGCCACGCTGGTCATCACGCAGGGCCACGATGAGTGGGGCGTCGCTCACGCGATCGCCTTTGCCATCAATAGCGCCTCGAAAGTGGGTTCGGAGGACGGACCCGATGATGTCGCCCTGGCCGTCGACCCGCGGACGGTCGTGGTTCGGATACCGCCGGTCGATCGCGACAATCCGGCCCGATTCCTTTACGACCTCGAGAACTGTCCGCTGGTCATGCCAGCCACCGAGGCCCGGGTGAACATCAACCAGGCCACGGGGACAGTGATTATCAGCGGCGACGTGGAGATATCACCCACGGTGATCAGCCACAAGGGCCTGACCATCACCACGACGGTGCCGAAGGCCAAGCCCATGCCAGGTCAGTCGCAGGTGGTTGAACAGAACTTCGTAGCCCTGGATCCCAGGAACAAGGGCGGGGCCAGTTTGCAGGACCTGGTCGATGCTCTGAATCTGCTTCGCGTGCCTCCGCAGGACCGGATCACGATCATCCAGAAGCTGCACGAGACCGGCCGATTGCACGCGACCGTGATCGTGGACAAGTGAGAGCAGGAGAAGAACGGATGCGTATGGACCCCACACAGATGACTTCCGCCGCCGTGGCGACGGCCACGCCGGAACTCCGGCAGCGGATGCTCCGGCAGGTGGCGGACGAATTGGTGGGTGCCACGTTCTTCGGCCCGATGCTGAAGATGGCCCGCGAGAACCCGTTCAAGGGCAAGATCGGGCATGGCGGCCGAGGCGAGGACATGTTCGGGGCCCAGCTTGACATGGCGTTGGCCAAGCGGGCGTCGATTTCGCTGAAGACCGATCTCAGCGATGCGATCTGCAAGCGGTATGCGAAAGGGATCAACGGTGACACGGCCCAGCGTTGACATTCTGGCCCGCGACCTTGCCCGGCTGCTCCACGACCTGGCGGCCATGTACGGCGAGCTGGCCACGATGATGAGCGAGAAGCTCGAGGCGATCCGAGCCGCCGAGACCGAGCGGATCTCCGCCATCACCGCCCAGGAAGCGACCCTGGCGTCGCGAGTGCGGGAACGTGACGGCCTGCGCCGCCAGATCACCCAGAGGATGGTCGAAGGGCTCGGCCTGGTCGAGCCGCCGGGCGCCCGGATCCGGTTGTCCGAGCTGGCCGACCGGCTTTCCGAGCCGCGGCGCAGTCAGTTGCTCAGTGCCGCCGAGGGGCTCAAGGTTGTTCTTCAGGACCTGGAGAAGCTCCGGGTGGTGACGACCCTGGTCAGTCAGGAGATGCTCAAACACCTGGGAGCGGTGCTGGTGTCGATGACCAGCGGCGGTCCGGGCAACGACGTGTACGGTCGAACGGGTCAGAAGCAGCGGTCGAATGTGGCCCACGTTTTTGAGGCGGTAGGGTAGTCATGGGTCTTGTGACAGGCGCACTACAGATTGGCCGAAGCGCGCTTCTGGCGTACCAGAGTGCCCTGCAGGTGGTCGGCAACAATGTGTCGAACGCCGGCAGCGCCAACTACACGCGCCAGACGCCCGAGCTGTCCGGCCTGATCGGCGCGAACCTGCCCGAGGGCTTCATGGCCGGAGGCGGCGTCGCCCTGACCGCCCTTCGCCGCAACGTGGATGCATCGCTGGAGAATCGTCTGCGGATCGCCACCGGCGATCAGGCCGGAGCCCTCGCCGAGGAGGCGACCTTGAGCCGGATCGAGTCGGTGATGAACGAGCTCAGCGATTCCGATCTGTCGAGCCTGCTCCAGAATTTCTTCAACTCGTTCAGCACGCTGCAGAACACGCCACACGACACGGCCGCCCGAGGGATGGTCATCACCGCGGCGGACTCGCTGATCCGCGAGATCCAGCGGCAGCGTGTGGACGTGCTCGGCATGCGTGACGAACTGAACACCCAGCTGCAGAATGACGCCGAGGGGGTCGATCTGCTGTCCAGGCAGGTTGCGGATCTGAATGTCCGGATCACGGCTCTCGAAAGCTCGAGTAAAGGCAGCTCGGGTTCGCTCCGCGACCAGCGCGACGACCTGCTTCGCCAGATGAGTGAGATCGTCCAGATTCAGGTTCGGGATCAGCCGGACGGTTCCGTCAACGTCTACATCGGCAACGAGCTATTCATCTCCGGCGGGATCAGTCGCGGCATGACCACGACCCTGGAGACCACCGACAACGAGCCGCGCGTCGTGGTTCGGTTCGCGGACAACATGCGCGAGGTCTCCCTGATTGGCGGCGAGATGGCGGGCCTGGTCGAAGCCCGGGACGGCGATTTACTCGGGCATGTCCAGGCCCTGAACAGTCTGTCCCAGGCTTTGATCCATGAGGTCAACAAGGTGCATGCCTCCGGCCAGGGAATCCGGGGGTACACTGACCTGACCGGGGCCTTCGACGTATCCGACCTCGACGCCGCGCTCAACAGTGCCGAGGCCAACCTGGATCTGACGCCACAGAATGGAACGTTTATCCTCTACGTGACCGACACCAATACCGATCCGGCAACTCGGGTCGCGACGACCATCGAGGTCGATCTTGACGGGATCGGAGCGGACGATTCTCTGCGCACCCTGGCCGGCAAAATCGACGCGGCCGCGAACGTCCGGGCCGAGGCTACCGCCGACGGCCGGCTCCGCATCATCGCCGACGACGGGTACGAGGTCACGTTCGGCGAGGACACGTCCAGTGTCCTGGCCGCCCTCGGCGTGAACGTGTTCTTCACCGGCTCCAACTCCGAGGATCTCTCGGTCAACGCGGATCTGGCGGACGATTCGTCGCTGCTGGCGGCGGCCACCCACCACGCCGTCGGCGACGGCGGCAATGCCGCCTCGATCGCGGAGCTGGCGAGCAAGTCGCTCAGCGGCTTGCGCGGGCAGAGCATGACCGAGTTCTTCAACGCGATCGCCTCCGACGTCGCCACCCGAAGCAACGCCGCCCAGGCCGGGGTGAAGTCGGCGAACACGATTGTCTCATCGCTCACCGCCCAGCGCGAGTCGATCAGCGGGGTGAGCCTTGATGAAGAGGCGATCGCGATGCTGAGGTTCGAGCGGGCTTTTCAGGCCGCGGCGAGGTACACGACGGTCGTGGACCAGATGATTCAGGAGACTCTGGCGATTGTGAGCTAGGCGCGATCATGGCCGTGACGGCGATCAGCATTAACCGGGTCAGTAACAGCCTGCGATCGTACTCGCTGCTCGAGTCGTTGCGGGCGAACACGCTGAACCTCTTCCTCGAACAGAACCGCATCGCCAGCGGCCGCAAGCTCAACGCCCCGAGCGAGGATCCGGTCGGCGCGGCCAGGGCCACCCAGCTCAGTGAAGTCCTTGAGCGTCAGAACCAGTTGCTGACCAACATTCAGCATGCCAGCAGCTTCCTCTCCGCGACCGACACCGCCGTTGGCGAGGTCAGCTCGCTGCTCATCGACGCCCACAACATCGGTTTGACCATGGTCAACAACGGGTCGGTCAGCCACGAGGAACGGGTCTCCGAAGCCCAACTCATCCTCGGGATCATCGATCAACTCGCCACCGTCGGCAACCGCCAGTATAATGGCATGTACCTCTTCGGCGGTCAGCAGACTCGTTCAACGCCTTTCACCCAGGATCACGGTGTGGCCGAGTACCGCGGCGACACGGCTTCGGTGCGGACCACCGTCGATGCCGGCCAGGATCCCGCGATCAACCTCAACGGAGCGGACCTCTTCGGAGCTTTGTCCTCCAAGGTCGGGGGCCACCTCGATCTCGATCCCGCCCTGACCGCAAGTACCCGGCTGGTCGATTGTGATGGGGCCACCCGTAGCGGCATCCAGCGCGGCGTCATTCGCATCTCGGTGACCGCCCCGGCGACCTCGTTTCAGGTTGACCTCACCACCGCCGATACGATCGGCGATGTGCTCGAGTCGATCAACGCTGCGGCTGCCGATGCCGGCCTGACGGTCGGCCCCGGCGGCCAGTTCCATGCCGCCCTCAGTGCTCCGGGCGACGGGCTCGAGATCGTGACCACCGCGGGTGAGGTCACGGTAGCCGAATCCGGAAGCGGGACCACCGCCCGGAGTCTTGGCATCCTCGGGAGCGGCGCCGCCACGATTGCCGGCAGTGATCTGGGGTGCCGCGTGACCACGATGACCGAGATCTCATCCCTCTTCGGCGGCGCGGGCACCGCTCTCGGATCGATCCACATCGACAGTGGCGGACGCGAGGCGGACGTCGATCTGTCCGGAGCGACGACGATCCAGGATGTACTCAACCTGATCAACGCCTCGGGCCTGGACATCGCCGCTCAGATCAACGCCGTCGGGACCGCGATCGAGCTGGTCAATCTGGTCTCCGGATCGGAGCTGAAGATCGGCGAGGCCGGCGGGACGACCGCGACCACCCTGGGCATCCGCTCCTACTACGCCGGTACGCTGCTCTCCGACATGAACCAGGGCGCGGGGGTGACCGTTCGCGAGGGCCGGGCCGATTTCAGCATTCGGGCCAAGAACGATGTCACCTTCGAAGTGAGTCTGACCGGCGCCCGCACCGTCCAGGATGTGCTCGACAAGATCAACGCTGCGGCGGCCGCGGCTGGCGTGGCGGTGACCGCTTCCCTGGCCGTCAACGGCAACGGCATTCGGATAGTGGACAGCACGGGTGGAGCCCAGGATCTGGTGATCTCGAAGGAGAACCTCTCCGCCGCCGGTGACCACCTCGGCATCCTGAAGTCCACCAGCGGAACCGAGATCGTCAGCGATGACACGAACGGCATTGTTCCTGACAGCGTCTTCACGGCCCTGCACACCCTGTACGAAGGGTTGATGCACGACGATACCGTGAGGATCAGCGCGGCTTCGGCCAAGCTCGAGTCCTTCATCGAGCAAGCCAGCCGGATCCAGGGGGAGGTCGGTGCCCGAGCCCAGGCGATGGACATCCGGCAGCAGTACACCGAAGACGCTGTGGTCGCCACCCAGTCGCTGCTCAGCCAGGCCCAGGATCTCGACTACACCGAGGCGGTCACCCAGTTTCAGCTGGCCCAGACGACTCTGCAGGCCAACCTGATGACCGGCTCGCGATTGATGCAGCTTTCGCTGCTCGACTATCTCGGATAGTCGCTGCGGCGGTGTGGAGCAGACAGGGGGAAGACGGGGGGAGAATGAGCAGGAGAGATGCCCGCCGCGAAGCGCGGTGGGCGGGCGAAGAGGGTCCTTGCGGCCGCGCTTGACCCGGCGGTGGCGAGGACGGATTGCCCGGCGCGGGGTGTGCCGGGTTGCGATCGGGATGACGCAGGCGGGTTCCGCGCGGATGGAGGTGACCGGGATCGCCGGTGGTCCGGACGTTAAGGATGACGCCGGCCGGCGGAATCGGGGTGCATGGGACCAGCCAATCGGCCATGGAAGGGTCTACGAGGAGTGTCGCGATGATTATTCAGACGTCGCGCTTTGGACCGTTGGAGGTCGACGAGCGCCGGCTGATCCAGTTCCCCAAGGGTGTCCTGGGGTTTCCGGATCAGCAGGCCTACGCCCTGATCCAGACCGCCGAGGAGAGTGGCTTCTACTGGCTGCAGGCGGTGGATCGGCCGGATTTGGCGTTTGTGGTCTGCGACCCGCGCCTGTTCGTGCCTGATTACGTCGTGCCCGTCAAGCTCGACGAACTCAGCCAGATCGGGCTTTCGGATCCGTCGGCCGCCCAGGTGTTCATCATTGTGAACAAGGTTGACAACATCCTGACTGGTAACCTCCAGGGGCCTCTGGTGGTGAACGTGGAGACCCGGACGGCCAGGCAACTGGTCCTGTCCGATCGCAGATACTCCACACGTCATCCCCTGATGCACCTGACCTCGCGCCAGGGAGCCGTCAGTAAAACCGCCTAGATGCGGCACTTACGGCCCAAACGGGCTGATGCCCCGGCCCGCCGGAGGCGGGTGTGGTATCATATACCGTAGAGGCCGGCGTGCCGCGTCGTCATCGGTTGCCTGACCGCGAGGCGAGTGGTGAACGTTCGCTGATCGTTGCCACGAGTTGTTTTGCCGAGTCAACGTTCGCCTCGGTGTGCGGTCCGGGCATGGATCCATGAAGCATCGGCATGGCCAAGGAAGGAGCCGAGGATGTTGGTGCTATCCAGACAACGCGATCAGACAATCATGATCGGCGACGATATCGAGATCACGGTTGTGGATATTCGCGGCGACAAGGTTCGACTGGGTATTAACGCTCCCAGTGAGGTACCCGTTCATCGCAAGGAAGTATACGAGGCGATCAAGCGGGAGAATCGTGCGGCGGCATCGGTCAAACCGGAAGACATCGCCGCTGTGGCAGGAGCTCAGAAGGACACGGCGGGAGCCGCCAAGAAGGGTTAGGCGCCGGCCAGACCGGGGGCCAGAACGCCCCGGGAACACCCGTCAAGATGACGGGTTTCGTAGCCAAGATTCAATCAAGGAGGATTGCAAATGGCTAGAATCAACACTAACGTACCGGCCATCGTCGCCCAGCGCACTTTGCGTTCGACACAGCGGGATCTCCAGGTCTCGCTGGAGCGATTGTCCAGCGGTTTGAGAATCAACCGCGGTGCAGACGATCCCGCCGGTCTGATCAATTCGGAGAGCTTGCGAGCCGAGATCGCCGGAACGGACAAAGCGATCAGCAACTCCCAACGGGCGATCAACATCATCGCGACGAGCGAGGGGGCGCTCAACGAGGTGGCGTCTCTGCTCATCGACATTCAGGGACTGATCGTGGAGATCGCCAACGACGCGGCGATGTCCGACGACGAGAAGTCCGCCAACCAGTTGCAGATCGATTCGGCCATCGAGTCGATCACCCGTATCGCCAACACGACCAGTTTTGCCGGGCGGAAACTGCTGAACGGATCGCTTGATTACGTCACCAGCGGCGTGCATACCAGCGCGTTGGCTTCGGTGAGCATCAACGGCGTGCAGTTCGGCTCGTATTCCTACATTCCGGTCGATGTGGCCGTGACCACCTCCGCCCAGAAGGCCGAACTCCAGTTCCGCGGCAGTGCGACCCTCAACGACACCTCCCTGGTGATCGCTGGGAACAAAGGCACGACCACGATCGAGTTCCAGGCCGGCCAGAGCGTCGACCAGATGCTCAAGGCCGTCAATCTCGACAGTCAGGCCACCGGGGTCGAGGCCATCTACATCAACTCGGCCAACCCCGCCAGCGGCATCTCGTTCCGCAGCGTTGGCTATGGCAACGACCAGTTTGTTGAGATCAAGCCACTCCTGACGGGTGGCCCCTTCATCGTCACCGACGCCACCGGCTCGATGGTGCAGCGCGACGAGGGCCGCGATGCCGTCGGCATGATCAACGGTGCGACCGTGACCGGCCGCGGCCTGGACCTTTTCCTGAATACCCGGACCCTGGACATGCAGATCACACTCAATGAGGGCATGGGCCTGGGGTCCACCAGCTTCGCCATCACCGGCGGTGGGGCGCTGTTCCAACTGGGACCTGACGTGAGCCCGAACCAGCAGGTGAACATTGGCATCCAGTCGATTGCGGCCGCCATGCTCGGCAACGCCAATGTCGGCTTCCTCAGCCAGATCCAGCAGGGTGGTGAATTCGAGGTCTCTCGGAGCACCAGCAACGCCCATCAGGCCTCCCTGATTCTCAACCAGGCGATTCGCCAGGTGGCCGTGCTCCGCGGACGGCTCGGTGCTTTCGAACGCAACACGCTGCAGACCAACATCAGCTCGCTCTCCATCACCATGGAGAACCTGAGTTCGAGCGAGTCGACCATCCGCGATACCGACTTCGCGGCGGAGACTTCGCGGTTGACCCGGTCTCAGATCCTGGTCAACGCCGGCACCAGCGTGTTGTCCATCGCCAACACCACGCCGCAGAGTGTCCTTTCTCTGCTGCAGCAGTAGGTGATGGGCCACCGTGGTCGCTCGCCGAATCGGGACATGAGGTTGCCGGCGGGCGGGCGTCTCGCGAGCCTACGGGCTTGCCCCGGGAGTCCCTGAGGCGCATCCTCCTCACGGTGCCATGGGCCTGCGGGCCAACGGGGAACGGCTGTCGTGCAGACGGCCGTTCCCCGCTCTTCGTCGGTCCCGCTGGAAAGGCTTCATCCGAAGCGACCCGGGATCTGAAGCGGGTCGGGGTAACGCTGCTTGAGAAGCCTGATTCCCAAATGGGCGACGGTCGCAATGACCGTTTGATGGTGCCCGCTAATCGTTTTCTCTCGTTGTTCTGGCCACTTTCTTTCTCGGATGCTCGTTTTTTTTGTGCCGTGAGATGATCGGTCCTTGGTCCGGCTTGTCCGGTAATACCGGTGGGTGCCGCGCGAGAGCCCGGCCTTCGGTTGGGTGAGACCGAGTCAATGTCCGGGAACGTGTCGCGGCCTGTGAAAGCCTTCATTCGGACCGTCCCAAGAAAGCTAAAGCACCGATATTCGCATGACGATCCCACGAACGCCGCTGGAGTTTCTTGGCGGGTCCGCGGGAATCGAGGGTTCCCACTCGCGGGCTGCGACGGACGACTCCGGGGGATCGAAAGCGATCGGGTGTGTGATCGGGCTTCCTGGGTGGCGGCCGCGCAATGCCCGATCGCGGGACAACCGAATACCGAGCGAGCCCGCGGTTGCGGCGGTTGACTTGAGCCGCCCCAGCCGCACGCCGATGGTCGTGAGTTGACTACGGTTTCGCTTTCGCCCAGGGGGTCGATTCCAGGGGACGGCGGGACCGCGGTAGTATGGAGGCACGCGAACATGAGTCGTATCAATACCAATGTTCCTTCGATCGTGTCTGCACGGATCTTGGGACGCAACAACCAGGCGATGAACCAGGCCCTGGAGCGACTGAGCACCGGTCTGCGCATCAATTCGGGCAAAGACGACCCGGCCGGTCTGATTGCCTCCGAGACGCTGCGATCCGAGATGACCGCGATCAGCGCCGCGATGGACAACGCCCGAAGGGCCGATAACATCATCTCCGTTGGCGAAGGGGCCCTCCAGGAGGTCAGTTCGCTGCTCATCGAGTTGGAGAGCCTTGTTGACCACAGCGCCAACGAGGCCGGCTTGAGTACCCAGGAAATCGCCGCCAACCAACTCCAGATCGACTCCATTCTGGATACCATCAACCGCATCGCCGGCTCCACCGAGTTCCAGGGCAAGAAACTGCTGGACGGGAGTCTGGATTACACGACATCCGGCATCTCCACCGGGGCGACGGCTTCCGCGATCACCAGCCTCCAGATCAACTCTGCTCGCCTGCCCAACGGCGGCTATCGCAACGTCGTTCTGGAAGTCACCCAGTCGGCTCAGACGGCGCGAATGGTGCATGCCGGTTCGGCGATTGGCGCCGGCGGGGTTACGCTCCAGATCACCGGTACGCTGGGTTCGGAGCAGATCAGTCTGGCCAGCGGGACTGCGGGGTCCGCGGTGATCGCCGCGATCAATCAGTCCACGGCCCTGACCGGCCTTTCGGCCATTCTGAGCGGCTCCAACGTGGTGTTCAGCAGCACGGAGTACGGCTCCGACGTCTTCATTTCGGTGGAAGCTCTCTACGGGACTTACGCGGTGACCGGCGGCGACAGCGGCAACATGGATCACGGCGTGGATGTCGGGGTGCGCGTGAATGGCGTGGATGCGATCACCCAGGGGCTGGATGCGTCGCTTCGCACCACGGCCTTGAGCATGGATATGGTCCTGGCCGGCAATTTCGCCACGCAGACCGCGGCGACCAAGACCTTCTATATCACCGGCGGCGGCGCCGACTTCAGCATCTCCCCGCGGCTGGGCATCAATTCGATGGCCAGTCTGGGCATCCAGAGTGTCTACTCCGGTGGCCTTGGACGCGGCGACATCGGCTATCTCTCGTCGCTGGGCAGCGGCCAGACTAACCAGTTGACCTCGGGCAATTTCGAGACCGCTCAGCGTGTCATTCGCGCGGCCAACCAGCAGATTTCGGCCCTCCGCGGACGGCTGGGGGCGTTCCAGAAGAACACGCTCGGGTCGACGCTTAATGCTCTGGCGATCGCTCTCGAGAACACGACCTCTGCCGAAAGCGCGATTCGCGATGCCGATTTCGCCACCGAGACGAGCCGGCTGACCCGGGCCCAGATCCTGGTCCAGTCGTCCACCTCGGTTTTGCAGATGGCTAACCAGGCTCCGCAGAACGTCTTGACGCTGCTTCAGTAAGAATTTAGGTGGAGTCACGCGGGTTGGCCGCCGAAGAAACCAATAACCGGCGGCCTGTCAGCGGGGTCCCGGAAGAGGGGTCGTGAGGAGCAGGAATTAATAACTAAAGGCCATCCGGGCAAGTAGTCGACATCCCGAATGGCATAATCGGACCCGCCGCCGGACCGGCGATGGGAACGGTGGAAGGGACGGGGCAGGGGGGGCAAGGATGAGTCGAGGCTGTCGGCGGCGTTCGTGGACGTTGTCGGCTGCAGCCCGCCAGGGAGTGGCGGGGGCTGATTGGGAGCATCAGCCTGAGTGCCTTGGCCCGGGTGGTGTGGACCGAAGGGTCGTGACCGCCGGGGCATCCCGCAAGAGGAGCGGTGGAATCCGCTGCTGGCGGGTCGGGTGTGGATCGGGTCTTGAATCCGATCAATGGGACACACGGCTGTGTTCCCTCCGGTGCAAGAACGGATACTTGCCCGACTGTCAGGGAGGATACCATGAGTCGTATCAACACGAACATCCCCTCGATCCAGGCGGTTCACAAACTGGCCGCGAACCAGAACGATCTCACCACCCGCCTCGAACGGTTGAGTACGGGCTTGAGGATCAATCGCGGTCGCGACGACCCTGCCGGTCTCATCGCCTCGGAGACCCTGCGGAACGAAATCCGCGGAATCACCCAGGCGGTGGACAACTCTCAGCGGGCCCTGAACGTCATCTCAACCGCCGAGGGCGCCCTCAACGAAATATCGTCGCTGTTGCTGGATATCCGCGCTCTCACCAACCACGCGGCCAACACCGGCGCCATCAGCCCCGACGAGCTCAAAGCCGATCAGCTGCAGGTGGATTCGATCATCGAGTCCATCGACCGGATTGCCAACACCACCCAGTTCGGTGGCCAGAAGCTGATCAACGGCCACTATGAGTACTCGGTGTCGGGCATCGCCGCGTCGGCCATCACCACGGTGACCGTCTTCGGCGCGCGGGTGCCGCAGGGCTCCTTCCAGACGGTCACCGTCGAGGTGAACCAGTCCGCCCAGACAGCCCAGGTGGTCTTCTCCGGTGCAGCCATCGCCGAGAATGTCACCATCGAGGTCAAGGGCGTCACCGGCATGGAGGTCATCTCGCTGACCAGCGGTTCGACCATCGCCAACATCGCGTCGGCCATCAACAAGTCCACCTATACGACCGGCGTTTCGGCCATCGCCAGCGCCGGCCACCTCTATCTGAACAGCCAGGACTACGGCTCCGACGCCTTCGTCTCCGTCAAGCCGATCGATGGCAACTTCATCGTCTCGACCGGATCGACCGCGGTCGACGAGGGACGCGACGCGGGTGTGCTCATCAACGGACAGGCCGCCTCCGTGAGCGGACTGGATGCGTCCATCCGGGCCAACGGCCTCGACCTGAACCTCCTGCTCACCGCTGACCGCGGCACCAACCTCGGAACCACCTCCTTTGCCATCACCGGCGGCGGAGCCACGTTCCAGATTGGGCCGGAGGTCAATCCCAACGGGCAGGTCTCGATCGGGATTCCCAACATGGGGAGCAGCAACCTCGGCAACGCCAAGGTCGGCTTCCTCTACACCATCAAGGATGGCAGCAGCAGCTCCCTGACCGGCAATCACATGATGCAGGCCGAGAAGATCGTCTCCGAGGCCATCAACCAGGTGGCGATCATTCGTGGTCGGCTCGGCGGTCTGCAGAAGAACCAGATCGAAACCAATATCAACAGCCAGAATGTCGCTTTGGAGAACGTGACGGCGGCGGAGTCCGCCATTCGGGACGCCGACATCGCGGTCGAGGTTGCGGCCATGACTCGGGCCCAGGTGCTGGTCCAGAGCACGACCTCGATCCTCGGGATTGCCAATCAGATCCCGCAGACCGCCCTGTCGCTCTTGCAGTAGACCCCTGGCCACGGACGGCGAAGCTCGAAGCCACGGATGGTTGTGAATGTATCGAGGGGTTCTCCCGAACCCGGTCTCGCTCTCGGGGCGAGGCCGGGTTTTTTTTAGGCGAACCGTGATGCCGAGCGGTCCGGGTCCTACAGGATCCGCTCGGCCAGATCCGAGGCGAGGAACACCGGCCCGATCATCCCCCCGGCGCCGCGCCAGTCGCGGACTCGAAAGACCACCTCACACTGACCGGCCGGCATGCACACCTCGAAATCGCGGGCAATGTCGCGGGTGCCGTCCCAGGTTCCATGTCGCGGCCCGGCCTCGCCGATCCGCTGGCCGTCGATGAAGACCTCGTAGTAGTCGCCTACCGAATCGCAGTGCAGCACCCGTTTCCCGCCGGGATAGTCCGCGCGGGTGCGAAAGGTCGCCCAGCCCTCAAAGATGTTGCGACCGCGGTTGACCAGCGGCGTATCGCACTTGACCGGATGCCACTCCCGCTCGTCCAGCGACATTTCCCAGTCCTCGAGCACGATCGAGGTGCCCACCAGCGGGCCGATCTCCGGGGCATCGCCTTCTCGGTTCTGAAGCACCCTCCACAGCAGGCGGCCGGCCGGCGTGTCATGCCGAAACGCCGATACCACCATCCGCCGGCCCTGGCTCATGAACTCGATCACGACTGGAAAGCGGCGTGGCTTGCCCCACCAGGTCTCCTGGACTTCCACCAGTATCCGGGTGCCCTCGCAGTGGCTCAGAACGCGTCCAGACAGCAGATCGAAGTGGGCTTCTTCCTGGATGAGCCTGGCGGGCAGGGCCGGGTCGCGCACCACCACGTGCGTCGAATGCCAGGTGTGGTCCAGGCATTTCCATTCACCCTTCCGCGGGCCGATAATGGCCGGGGCAGTCAAGGGATCTCGGCCGACTCTTCTCGGCTGACCGGGAACCCGGTCCGGCTGAAGGCGGTTGAGTTGGCTCGAGTCCGCGGTGTTCTCTTCTCGCCCGGACCCGTCCGCTCCGCGTTCGACGACGACCTCCTGGGGCGGGGGCATCGGTCGCGGTGTTCCCGGCGGGCCGGTTTGCCAGGCCCACTGCTCCGGTGTGTACTTGAGTCGTCCATCGCGGTCATACAGCGCATTGTGGCAAGGCGGCGGCTCACGCATGGCGGTGATGACGTATCCGGCATTCGGAAGGTCGCGAAGCAGCAGCTGGATCTGCTGCCGGCGCACTTCCATGCCAAGCTCGTGCGGGCCTTCGCATGCCGTCTGAGCCTGGAAGCCCTCGCCGACGATGAACGGCTTGGTGAGCTTGTCCTTGACCCGCCGCCCGTAGAACTGCATCTGCATGTTGTTCAGGTAGACGTGCTCGTCCTGGAAATCGCCATGCCGCTCCGAACACAGCCAGCCGCTGTTGTCCACGATCAGGCAGCCGGGGATCATCTGGTGGGCCAGATCCACCAGCTCCCGACCCAACACCGGGTCCACGTGGTCGTTCTCGCAGGTCAGCGACCGCAGGATGATTCGCGAATAGGGGCGGTCGTGCCGGAAGTACTCCTGGTACTCGCGAATCATGGACCGGTCCTCGAGCGGCTTGGCCCAGACGGGGTATTCCTGCCACATCCACATCCCCAGCTCTTCGCAGAGCTGGTAGTAACGTTCCGGCGGGATCCACAAACAGAACTTGATCAGGTTGAATCCCAGGGATTGGACGTCCGCGATTTCCCGGCGGATCTGCTCTTCGGAGGGATTGGGTTGCCGGAGCTCCGGGTAGTAGCCCCAGTGCAGTATTCCCCGGACGTTGAACGGCGCGCCGTCAACCCGCAGTCTGGTGCCATCCGCTCGGGCGCGCGACTGGGCCGCGGGCCGCTGGGACGTCGGTTGGGTGCGGATTTCGACGTCTCTCACGCCGCTCCAGCGCACCTGCAGCCACGGCAGGAAGCCGTTGGTCACGTGGTCGCGGTCTTGGCAGTGAATTTCCAGCTCGTTCTGTTCGCCCAGCTGCTCGGTGATCTCGAACTCGAGCGGTGTCCAGGCCCCCAGGTGCCGCCCGACCTCGAGGCCATTCACCCGCACCACGGCCTCGGTGGCGGCCGCTCCGACCCGCACCCAGGCCCGTGGTCCGGGACGCTTGAAGTTCATTCGGAAGGCACTGGGCTCTGCCGGCCCCGGTATGTTCATCGCTTTCGCTTCTCCCCGGCGGACCAACGAAGAAGGCCCAGTATGGTAGGATGCCTCGACGAGGTTGGGAAGAGACCTCGGCCGTCTCTCGAGTGTGCCGTTTCGTCCCCACGGCCGCCGGCACGCCCGGATGGCTTCCGCGGGCGGCTTCGCCCCCTTCCCGGCCGTCATCCTCGGAGGTACGATCACGGAGCATGGACGCGGATCGTTGTGAGTTGATTTTGCACAGTTTTGCTGAGGCGTACCTGTATCTGTTGCTGAACCGCTGCGCCGGGTGCGTGGAGGGAACGCTGGTGATGGACTGGACTCGTGTCACCCAGGACCCGGAGCGTGGGATGGTATCCGCCGTTTTCGCGTGCCGGGCTTGCGGCCAGGCCGGGCTTTTCCGATTGGATGCCCGCCTCGTCGATGCGGAATCCATACGGCCGGGCGATTTTGCCGCCTGGGAGAAGCCAGGCAGTCAGCCGGTGGTGCCGCCGGTGAATCCAACCGACGAAGCCTCGCGCGTGATCGATGTGGCCGGCTGGCTTACACTATTCGGGGTGCTCAGTGAGAAGGCCCGCGAGATCGCGCGTCAGGCGACCAAGGTTCGCGAGCGGGCGGTGGTCCGGCAGCTGCAGATCCAGGCTGGGCAGTGCCTTGACGAGGCCCTGGCATTCTATCTGGAGGACAACGATCTGCCCCCGCGCGAGGCGTTTTTCAGCGAGGATTCCTGGCGGCAGTTCATGGAACGGCCGGCGCTCTTTGTTCGAGACCGGCTGATCGATCTACGCTCCGGGCTGCCCCTGCAGGCCGGAGGGAGCGGCAGGCGTAAACTGCGAGGTGAGGAATGAACCCGGCATTGCCTCCAGGGCGGTGCCGTGCGGAAAGTGGGGCATCGGCGTCGCGCCGCTGTTTCCACCGAAGACCCGCCCTGCGGACGGTCGCGGCCGTCGTCGCCGTCCTGACGCCGATCGCGCCCGCCGAGTTGCCTCCGCCTTTGCCTCCCCTGGTGACACCCGAGACCCAGAAGGCCATCGACCGAGGCCTGGAGTATCTCGCCAGGACCCAGAGTCGCGAAGGCTCGTGGCGCGATCAGGGATCGATGGGTCAGTTCCCCGTGGCCATGACCGCGCTGGCCGCGATGGCGCTCCTGGCTAACGGCAACACGCCGACCGAGGGCAAGTACGCAGTCCAGGTCAACTCGGCCACCAAGTTCCTGCTTCGCTGTCAGGACCAAGATGGGCTGATTTCCCGCGTTGAGGAGGAGAGCCGTTCGATGTACGGGCACGGCTTCAGTATGCTCTTTCTCGGGCAGGTCTACGGTATGGAGGCCAGCACGGAGACACGAGACCGGATCAGCCAGGTCTTGCGGAACGCCGTGACCCTCACCTCGCGAAGCCAGAGCACGCTTGGCGGCTGGCTCTACACGCCCGACTCGCGCTCCGACGAGGGTTCGGTGACGATCACCCAGCTGCAGGGTCTGCGGTCGGTCCGCAATGCCGGGCTTGCCGTGCCCAAGAAGACCATCGACAAGGCCCTGGGCTACCTCGAGAAATCCTGGCTGCCTGACGGCGGCATCACCTATCGGGCGGACCGTCTGGGCGGAGCCCGACCGCCGATCACCGCCGCCGCGGTCGCCTGCTGGTACAACGCCGGGCAGTACGAGAACGCCATGGCCAAGAAATCCCTGGCCTTCGTCAAGCAGAGTATCGGCCGTGGCGGACAGCGCGGAGGCAGCTGGGGTCATTATTACTACGCTCATCTGTACATGGCCCAGGTCATGTGGCTGAGCGGCGAGGCCGACTGGCAGTGGTACTTTCCCTCGATGCGCGACTGGCTGCTTGCCGCTCAAGGGCCTGACGGATCCTGGGACGGTGACTACGTCGGCAAGGTGTACGGGACGTCGATCGCCCTGATCATCTTGCAGATGCCTTACGGGTATCTGCCGATCCTGCAGCGGTAGGAAGGAACAGAGCGGTGGGCTGATCGTGCTGAACGAGGAGCCTCGCCTGGTTCCCCCTCGGTAGCAGGGGAATGGCGTAGCTTAAAGCGGAGCGCTGGCAGTTCCGCGGAGAAGGAACCACTGAATGAATGATCCAACCAAGATGACGAGCGACGCACCTTCGGACGCTGATCTGGTCGCCGTGCAACGGCTTCGGGCGGCCTACGATCGCATTCTGGCCGAACTCAGCAAGGTGATCGTGGGGCAGGATCGCGTGCTGGAGGAGCTGCTGATCGCGCTCTTCGCCGGCGGGCACTGCATTCTCGAGGGCGTGCCCGGTCTGGCCAAGACACTGATGATCTCGACGCTGGCCAGATCATTGAACCTGACCTTCTCCCGGATCCAGTTCACGCCGGACCTGATGCCCTCCGACATCACTGGCACGGAGGTGATCCAGGAGGACAAGGCCACCGGCAGCCGGGCGTTCAAGTTTCTCCGCGGGCCGGTGTTCGCCAACGTGGTGCTGGCCGACGAGATCAACCGGACGCCGCCCAAGACCCAGGCGGCACTGCTCGAGGCGATGCAGGAGCGCCAGGTCACGGTCGGCGGCAGCCGCCACGTTCTTACCCCCCCGTTCTTCGTGCTCGCGACTCAGAACCCGATCGAGCAGGAGGGCACCTACCCGCTGCCCGAGGCCCAGCAGGACCGGTTCATGTTCAAGGTGTTCGTCGGGTATCCAACCTACGAGGAGGAGCTGCGAATCGCCGAGGTCACCGCAACCGACATCACCGCCGCCCGCGACTCGATCCCTGCGGTGCTGGACGCCGGGCAGGTGCTTGAGCTTCAGGACGTCGCCCGGCGCGTGCCGGCCGCCCGGCATGTGGTCGCCCACGCCCTGGACATCGTGCGTCGCACCCGGCCGGGCGAGCCCGGCGCCCCGGAGATCACCGCCCGCATGATCAAGTGGGGGGCCGGCCCGCGAGCGGTGCAGTTCCTGGTGTCGGCGGCCAAGGCCCGGGCCGTACTCCACGGGCAATACCACGTGTCGGTCGAGGACATCCGGGCGGTGGTCCATCCGGTGCTACGGCATCGGATCGTCACCACGTTCTCAGCCGAGGCCGAAGGTTACTCCACGGATCGCATTGTCGATGAGTTGCTGTCCCAGATCCCTCCCCATCAGTCGGCGTTGACCCAGGATGGCAGAATACAGAAAGTACTTGGATCCTGAGGTTCTCGCCAAGATCTCGCGGCTCGAACTCCGGGCTCGCGTGATTGTCGAGGGCTTCATCTCCGGCTTGCACAAGAGCCCGTACCACGGGTTCAGCGTCGAGTTCGCCGCCCACCGCGAGTATGTTCCGGGCGACGATATCCGGCACATCGACTGGCGGCTTTACGGCCGCGGCGATCGGCTTTACATCAAGCAATACGAGGAGGAAACCAACCTCCGTGCCCACCTTCTGCTGGATTGCTCGCGATCCATGGCCTATCCGGAGAACGAACGGCCCGGCTGGCGCAACAAGTACGACTATGCGGCCACCCTGGCGGCGGCGATCATGTACCTGCTCATGCATCAACAGGACGCCTGCGGCCTGATGCTGTTCGATCATGCCGTCCGCCGCCAGATTCCGCCCACCAGCCGCACCGCCCAGCTGCTTTCCATGATCGAGCTGATCGAGGCCAACCGGCCGGATGACACCACCGATCTGAAGATCCTGCTCGCCGATCTGGCGGGGCAACTCCGCCAGCGCGGCCTGGTGGTTCTGATCAGCGATATGCTGGCCGACATCGATGCCTTGGCGGCCGGCTTGCAGCGTCTGCGGCATTCCGGGCATGACGTGATCGTGCTGCACGTGCTTGATCACGACGAGCTGGCCTTTCCCTTTCGGGAAAACACCCTGTTCGACGGTCTCGAGGAGCCGGACAGGGGGGTCCTGGCCGATCCCCAGGCCTTGCGGGAGAGCTACCTGGGGATCGTCCAGCGGTTCATCAGCCGGATTCGCGCCGCCTGCGTCGACAACCGCGTCGACTACTGTCTGCTGTCCACCCGCGACCCGCTGGACGCGGGGCTGGCGGCGTTCCTGGCGGCGCGGATGAGAAGAGGGACACGAAGGTGGTGATCGAAGAAGCCAGGCAAAGCAAGTCGGAAGCGTGGACGGTTGCTGATGGGAGACGCATGGCTGCATCTTGGGGACGGCCTGCCGTCCATCTTTCCTGGGGCGTGGTTCAATCGTGACTGCTTGCGGCTACATGCTTGGAGCTTTGGTGACTCCCGCCTTCTTCACCGCGGGCGCGGTCGCGGTCAGTCTGCCCATCCTGATCCACCTGCTCAACCGACGGCGATTCCGACGGGTGCGCTGGGCGGCCATGGACTTCCTGGTTGAGGCTCAGCGGAGGAACCGGCGCCGAGTCCGGTTCGAGGAGCTGGTCCTGCTCGCTTTGCGTTGTCTGGCGATGCTCCTGGTGGGACTCATGCTTGCCCGCTGGTTCATCCGTCCGGCCGCCCTGACTGCTGCGCTCGGCACGTCCACGCGCACCGAGCGGATCGTTCTGCTGGATGACACCTACAGCATGCGGCTGCTCGAAGGCTCGTCGGCTGCTGCTGGGTCGGGGGGCGAAGGGGCTACCGTTTTCGCTCGCGGGAAGGCGGCGATCGCCAACCTTGTTCGCACGTTCAGGGAGAACTCACCCTCCGATCCGTTCACCCTGGTCTTGATGTCCAGGCCCGACAAGCCGGTGCGAAGCGAAGCCAGCATGGCGGGAATGGACATGCGAGCGTTTGGCGAGGAACTGGATGTGCTCCGGGCCTCTTTCCACGGTGGCAACGTTCCGGCCTCCATGAGCGCCCTCCGGCGGCTGCTCGAAACGCGCCGGTCAAGCCTTTCCGCCGTGGTGTACGTGGTAAGTGATTTCCAGCGGATCGATTGGGCCACGGGCGACGAGGCCGCCCCGGTCGCGACGGGGGCGCGTCGCGGTCCCCTCGCGGTGTTTGCCGACTGGCCTCAAGATAAGTCCGGTCTGCGTTTCGTTCTTGTCGATGTCAGGACGGCCGTTCACGCCAATCTGGCGGTAACGGCCATCGAGCCTCAACAAGCTCAACCGGTGGCCGGAATCGAGGCCCGCTATGCGGCCAAGGTGACGAACTACGGCCCGGCCCGCTCGGAGGCCACTTCCCTGCAGGTGTATGTCGGCGATGCTGCCCAGCCGCCGACGGCTGTCCCTGCGATCGAGCCGGCCCAATCGGCCGACGTTGTCTTCGATGTCGTCTTCCCCTCCGAGGACGCCGACACGCTGACCGTCGAACTGCCTTCGGATCCGCTACCGGTGGACAACACTCGCTGGCATGCCGAGCCGGTCGCACGGGCCTTGCGCATCCTCGCCGTCAACGGCGAGTCGTCCGCCGATCCCTACGCGGACGAAGTCTTTCTGCTGGGCGTCGCCCTTCGCCCCGAGGGGCCCCAGTTCAGCGGCAATGAACTGACCACCATTGACGCCGACGAACTGGACGCGACCGATCTCACCGCGTTCCATCTGGTGATCCTGGCCAACGTGAACCGGGTGAACGAGGACACGGCCGAACGACTGAAGTCCTACGTCGCTGCAGGCGGCGGTCTGGCGGTTTTCCTTGGCGATCAGGTCGACGGTGATTCGTACAACCGGGTGCTGTATCGCGATGGAACCGGCCTGCTGCCCGCGAAACTGGGCGAGTTGGTGACCACGGTGGCCGACCAGCCCGGCGTGCCCGTCGGTGAACTGGACGCCGGCCATTCGGTCGTGCGCCCTCTCGCTCGCGGGAACGTGGACCTGTTTGTCGGGGCCCAGGTGTTCCAGTTTGTCGCCTGCGAGCCGGCGACCTCGTCGCAGCCAACCCCGGACACGGCGGTCGCGGACCGACCGGCCACCATGCCCGGGTCTGACCTGTTGCCCGGTCCTGCCCGCGTGCTGATCCGCTTGGCGGACGCCGACCGGCACCCGCTGCTGATGGAACGGCCGTTCGGGACCGGGCGGGTGCTGCTCTGCACGTCCACCGCCGACAAGGAGTGGAACGATCTGGCCGACCGCCCCGTCTTCGTCGTCCTGGCCATGGAAATCGTCCAGTATCTCGCCCGCCACCCCGCCGAGAGCAGGGAGTATTCGGTGGGCGAGCCGATCCGGAGACCATTCGAGCCCGACCGGTTCCAGCCCGACATGATCGTCAAGACGCCCCTGTTTCCCACCGAGCCGTCCATCCGTCTGGAGATGCACCCGGATCCGCAAACCGGCATCCCCGGCATCCTGTGGCCCAACACCGAGCAGCCGGGTCTTTACCGGTTTGAGCTTACCAGTACCGCCGGCCAAGCTGCGGTCGAGCCGATCGCGGTCAACGTCGATCCCCGCGAGGGTGATTTGCGGTGCACGGATCGCACCTCGCTGCTGGTCGTCGCCGGCGGCGTGCCCGCCGAGTACATTTCGGCCGGCGACCTGGCTCGGCTTCAGGAGGAGCAGGCTCGCCGCGAGTTGTGGCCCGGCCTGCTCCTGCTGCTCGTGGTCGTCCTGATGAGTGAGCAGTTCCTGGCCTGGTATTTCGGTGCGGGTCGGAATCTGAGTGCCCTTTGGCGGGGAGGAACGCGATGACAGCTTCCCTGCCCGCGCTTGCCGCAGAGACGATCGAGCATCGTATTGAGTTGGCCGGCCTGCCGCACGGTTGGTTTGCGGTACTGTCAGTGCCGCTACTGGCCGGCCTGCTGCTGGTCGTGATCTGGCTCTATCGTCGCGAGCAGCGGGCTGGGGCGTCGTTCCGCGCTCGCGCCCTCCTGACCGTCCTGCGATGCTCGGTCATTGGGACCCTGGCTCTCATCTGGCTCGAGCCGATCGTCGCCGTCTACATCCACCGCCGGATCGATGCACACACTCTCGTACTTGTGGACGGTTCGGCCAGCATGAGCCTCAACGACCGCTATCCCCAACCGGAAGACGCCCAGCGACTGAACACGCTGCTTGCGGCTGCCTCGCCGCCGCCCCGGTCACCGCCCGCAACTGCACCCGGCGGGACGAGAGACGGGATGGTGAGCCGCATGGACATCATCGAGTGCATCCTGGGTGACCGTGCGAAAGGTCTTCTTGCCCGCTTGGCCGCTCACAACCCTTCGCAGGTGTATCGATTCGGCGACAGCCTCGAGCGAATCGCACTGGAGAGTCCCTCGCTGACTGCGGACATGTCCATGACCGACTTGAGTCGCGGGGTACGCGGAGCGGTCGAAGCCCAGGCGGGAGCCCCCGTCGCCGCAATCGTCGTGCTTTCTGACGGTCGCTTCAATCATGGTGAGCCGCCGGACACCATTGGCCGGTACGCCAGGTCCCGCCGGATCCCGATCCATACCGTGGGCGTGGGTGACCCCGCTGAACCGCGGAATGTGGCCGTCGTGTCCCTGGATGCTCCGCCGAACGTGTTCGTGAAGGATCCCTTCTCCGTTACCGCGCGACTGACAGCCCAGGGCATCGCCGGGCAGACGGTGAATGTCAGTCTGCTGCGCGGCGGAGAAGGTGCCGGGTCGGCCGAGCCCGTGGCTACCCGGACGGCCGCCGTGAACGCCACAGGACAGGTCGAGCCGGTGGTTTTCGAGCAGATGCTCGCCCAGGCGGCCCAAGTCCGCTTCATGGTTCGTGTGGCCCCGGTCGATGGGGAGACGTTGGTTGCGGACAACACACGCGAAGCCACCGTGAGGGCCCTGGACAACAAGATGCGCGTCCTGCTCATCGCTGGCGGCCCAAGCTACGAGTATCGCTACGTGACCAACCTCCTGGTGCGTGATGCCACCTTTGACGTGAGCTGCTGGCTCCAGTCCGCCGATGAGACGGCTATTCGTGACGGCAAGACGATCATCACCGAGTTGCCGGCGATGGCCGAGAAGCTTGCCCCGTACGACTGCATCATCATGATGGACCCGGATCCGAAAGACCTCACGGCGGAGTGGATCGCGGCCGTCGAGGCCATCGTGGCCAACAACGGGAGCGGCTTGCTCTACGTTGCCGGCCGGGCGAATACCCCCCGGCTCATGCACCAGGCGTCGCTCAAACCGTTGATCGACCTGCTGCCGGTCTCGATCGATGCGGGGGAGGCGGATCTCCTGTTCAACGAGATGGGTACCTACCAGGTCACTGCCTGGCCGCCCGGTGTACCGGTCGCAGTCGCCAACCACCCGGTCCTGGCGATGTCCGATCGGCCGAATGAGAATGTCCAGACGTGGTCGCGTCTCGGAGGCGTGTATTGGCACTACCCGGTGCGGCGGGCCAAGCCGGTGGCTACCGTGCTCCTCCAGCACTCCAATCCCCGGATGCGCGGCAACGAGGGCGGGCATGTCCTTCTCGCCACTCAGTTCGTCGGCTCCGGCCGAGTCGGCTTCATGGCGTTCGACAGCACCTGGCGGTGGCGGCGATCTGGCGAGCAGTACTTCAACAAGTTCTGGGTCCATCTTCTTCGCCACCTGGTTGAGGGTAAACTGCTCAGCGGCCAGAAGCGCGGCCTGATCCAGACCGACCGTGACGCCTACGCGGTGGGCGAGCCGGTGACCCTGGAAGCCCGCCTGCTTGACGAGCGTCATCTGCCGCTCGATCGACCCGAGGTGGTCATGACCATCCGGCACGAAGGCGAGCCTGACCGGACCGCGAATCTGACGCCCCAGCCGAATCGTCCCGGTTGGTATCGCGGGCGGTTCGTACCCCTCCGGCCCGGTACGCACGGCCTTCAGATCGATCTGCCGGGCGGCACGGACGCTGGAGAAGCCTCGGTACGCGGCGAGGTGCGTGTGGGACAGGCTGACATCGAGTTCCGCCAGACCTCGCTCGATCGCGAAGCCCTGCGTACCCTGGCGTCGCAGTCAGCCGGCGGTGAGTATTTCGACATGGACGAGGCTGGCCGGCTGGCCGACCTCATCCCGAATCGGACCGTCAGTATGGTCCTCAGCGGCGAACCCATGAGGCTGTGGGATCGCTGGTGGACGTTGGCGGCACTCGTGGTGCTGCTCAGCGCGGAGTGGTTGGTGCGCAAACGCGTTTGCCTGCTTTGAACGATCCTATGCCCGGCGGAAGCAGATCCACAGACTTCGATCGGAGTGTTCTGCGCCACCTGCGCGGTCTGGGGCGACGGCTGCGCCTGTATCTGGTGATCGACGGGATCATGTGGCTGTGTGTGGTCCTGCTTGGCGCGGTTCTCCTCACGCTGCTCATGGACCGGACGTTCCATCTGGGTCGGGACATGCGTGTGGTCCAGCTGGCCAGCCTGTCGGCAGTGCTGATTCTCATCGTTTCGCGGCTCGTGATCCATCCGATGCGGGTCCCGATCCCCCTCACCAGTCTGGCCCTGCTGCTGGAGCGATGGCATCCCCAGCTTCAAAGTCGATTGATCACCGCTGTCGAGTTCACGGAGCCCGCATCCCCGCCGCGGACAGGCGTCGAACGCTCGTCCGCCATGATCCAGGCGGTGATCCGGCAGGCCGAAGAGGCCGCTGCCCAACTGAGCTACCACCGGGGTTTGGCTCATACCCGCGCTCGGCGCAACCTGAGCCTGGGCCTGGGCTGCCTTGTGGTGTTGGCCAGTCTGTGTCTGGCTGCCCGCCCAACCATGGCGATGTGGTTTCAGCGGAATGTCCTGCTGCGCGATGTGGAGTGGCCTCAAAGGAACAGGCTGACGGTCCAGGGCCTCACCCAAGGCGTTCTGCGTGTGCCGCGCGGCGAGGATGCCACCATCACGGCGACCGTCGATCAGGGGTTCGAACCGCCGATGCAGGTGTTCATTCGCTATGAAAGCGCCAGCGGCCAGGTTGGTCGTGAACAGATGCCTGCCTCGCGCGTCGGTGTCCCCGCCGATGGACCGGCCGACACCCTCCAAGCGGACACGCCGGAGTTGCCGAACGTTCAGTTCCTCCACACCTTCGAGCGGCTTGCCGAGACGCTCCGCTGCCAGGTTCATGGCGGCGATGCTCAGACCGACTGGTTCACCATCGAGGTCGTGGATCGCCCTCAGGTCGTGGACGTCACCCTGAACGTCACCCCGCCCGCGTACACTCGAATGGAGGCGTACGATCTGCGGGCGGGTCAGACCGTCGCCGAGGTGCTCAAGGGCAGCATCGTCCAAGTGCGGATCAGAACCAACCGGCCGGTGCGTGAGGCCATGCTCATGCGCGACACGGGTGCAGGCGAATCCGTTGAGGTCAGGCCGGCCCAGCGGGCGGCTGCCGATGCCTTCATTGCGGTCGAACGGCCCATGGAGAGCGCCGTCTACCATTTCCGGCTCGTGGATGGCGACGGATTGAGCAACGAGAGCGAGCGCGTTCGCCCCGTACAGATCTCGGTCAGACTGGTCGCCGATCGGTCGCCCAGAGTGAAATTGCAGATCAAGGGCGTCGGGGAGATGGTGACCCCGGCCGCCAGGCTGCCGATCGACACCGATTTCTCCGACGACTACGGCCTGGCCGCGGTGTCTCTGGTCTACGGAGCCGCGGAGCAGGCCGGCTCCTTCCCGCCCCAGTCGATTCCGGGCTTCGAACCCGGACCGCGACGATTCCAGGCCGACCTGATCTGGTCTCCGACCGAACATGGTTTCAAGGAAAGCGACCGCGTGGTTCTGCATGCGGAGGCTCGCGATGCCGACGACATCACCGGCCCTCATGTCGGCCAATCGCCCTCGGTGACCCTTCGCTTGGTCAGTCGTGAAGAGGTGTTGGTCGAACTCAGTCGCCGCGAGCAGGAGTACCGCCAGGACTTCGAGCGGCTGGTTCGCACCGAGGAGGAATTGCTCAACGAATGGTTGGGCACCGTCTCGGTGGGTGACCGTCGGGATCGCGATGCGGCCAAAGCCCAGGTCTGGCTGCAGATGGCTCGCCGGCAGCGCGATTACGGGGCAAGGGCGAACGCGCTGCGAGGCCAGTTTGAGCAGGTGCTCTCCGAGTGGCGGATCAACCAGTTGGCGACACCGGAGGTCGAGGAACGGCTCGGGCGGCGTATCGTGGCCCCCATGGAGCTTCTCCATCGCGAGAAGATGCCCGTCGCTGCCGACCGCCTGGAGACAATGGCCAGGACGTGGACGGAGGATTCTCAGCAGGCCGCCCGCCTTGCGTTGCAGGCCGTGCTGACCGAAATGAAGACCATTCTCGCCAGCATGCTCAAGTGGGAAGGATTTCAGGAGGCGGTGACTTTGCTCCGCGACGTTCAGAAGATGCAGCGTCAGGTCAGCGAGGAAACGGACAAGCGTATCGAGCGGGCGGTGTCCGGTGAGCCCGCCCAGAGTCAGCCGGCTCGTCCGTCACCCGAAAAATGAATGAGAGGCCCCTATGAACGCGATCCGACCCTACCTGTTCGACCTCCATCGGGTGCTTACCCCGCCCTGGGACGACACGGTCCTCATCCTGGTTGCCATTGTGTGCGGGGTGATCGTCGGCTTCGAACGTGAATCGAAGAACAAGCCCGCCGGGCTGCGCACGGTCTCCCTGATCTGTGTGGGCAGCACGATCTTCACCCTCGCGTCAATCCTCATGGCTTCCGGTTCGGCGGCCGACAGGGGGCGAATCGCCGCCCAGATCGTGACTGGAATCGGCTTCCTCGGAGCCGGAGCCATCATTCGGGAGCATGGAACCGTCGTCGGATTGACCACCGGGGCCACCATCTGGACCGTATCGGCCATCGGCGTACTCATCGGCACGGGTTATGCTGTCGGTGGCCTGATTCTGACGTTGATCGTGGTCGCCATGCTCCGCGGAGTGACCGTCTTGGAGCGTTTTCTGCTGGGGGCATGCCACTATCAGCATTGCCGCGTGGTTTATGACCCTGCGGATGGCAAGACACGGCTTCGTCTGCTGCGCATCCTCGATGAGTTTGGTGTCCCTGATTGCGCATGGCTCATCGAGAAGGAGGACAGACTCGAAGCGATGCACATCGAATGCTGTGATCGGCACCACACACATCGCCTGCTGCTCGCCGAACTGGCTGATGCGCCTGGCGTCAAAGCGGTCCGTCATGCGTTCGCGCCTGGCGAGATGAAGGGTGCCGACCGCCATGTCGTGTAAAGATCGATGGATGAAATGCCGATCTTTGAGAATCCAAGCGTCGTGAATGTGCCCTTTGTGGTCGTACTCACGCTCATGAACGATGATGAACGCGACGCTGAAGTCAAAAAAGTTGTCCGTAGGGGAAAAAAGTTGTTGACTCGGCGCTGATCGCTCGCTAATTTGCACGTGAATCCCGTTTGCGTCACGCGGGATGGTAGGTTTCGTTTTGTAGGAGAACGTGTCATGGCTAAGAAGAAAGCCGCGAAGAAGAAAGTCGCCAAGAAGAAAGTCGCGAAGAAGAAAGTCGCGAAGAAGAAAGTCGCGAAGAAGAAAGCCAGGAAGTAACGCGACCGTTGGTGACTCAAAGCCATGCAAGGGCGTTCCGGACAATCGGGACGCCCTTGTTCTTTTGACGGGATTCCGTCTACTCTGTTTCCGTTCGTTCACCGCGCCGCTTGCGTGGTGTCGAGGGCATCTGGGCGACGTTCAGCACATAGTGCGTGACCGGGATACCCAGCAGCATGCCCCACACGCCGAAGAGCTTCTCGGCTACGAGCAGAATGATGATCACGATGACCGGGTTGAGATGGAACCGCGCGGCGTAGATCCGCGGGTTGAAAACATAGGCTTCGAGCAGGTGCACGATGACGATCATCCCCAGGGCAAGCAGGGCCCATGAAATGCCCTCGTTGTTGAAGGCGATCAGGATGATCGGCACGGAAGAGATGAAAACCCCCAGGACGGGGATCAGCCCGAACAGAAAGACGATCGTGGTCAGCAGGAGCAACGGCTGGATGTGAAGGGCGAAAAGCCCCAGGCAGGTCACGGTCGCATTGAACAGGGCCACGAGCATTTGACATTGAAACGCCGTGCCCACGACCCCGGAGAACTCAACGACGCTGGCCGTGGCGTCGTGGAAGAATCGTCCGACCGGCGTCTCCCGCCAGTTGCGCAGTTCGTGCCCGATGCGGTCAAAGTCCAGCACGATCAGGAATGACAGCAAGATCGCCAGCAGGAAGCTCAAGGTGCCGGTCCAGACGCCCGTCACGAACTGCCTCAGCATGTCGCCCGGGGAGGCGGTACCCTGGGCTCGCGTGGCTCGGGGAATGAGGCTGACCAGCAGGTTCTGGAGCTTGTCCGCCAGGATCCGCTTGTCCACCTTGTCGATGGTGGGCGGAGAGGACGCGGAATCGCCGGTTTCGTGCTCTCCAAAGTCGGAGGACGTACCCTGGGTCCGATCGGTACCCACGTACTTGATCAAGGCCTGCTCCATGCCGTAGCGGGGCGCGGCCTTCTTGACCTCATCCGCCAGCGTCTCGAACAGCCTTGGAACGCGCCGAGAGAACTGGGCTCCTTCGTCCACAAGCCGGGGGATGGCCGTGAGCAGGAGCAAGACAAGCAGGGCAACCGTTCCCAAGTAGGGGAAGACGACGGCCGCCCAGTAGGGAAGGCGGGTTGTGTTCACCAGGAACTTGGCCACCTTGCGCATCACGAAGCCGAAGATGAAGGCCATGAAGACCAGGGCGAAGAAATCACGGAGCAGCAGCAGCATCGCGAAGAAGACGATCCACATCACGATCCTGCGGTTGATGTTGTAGAAACGCTGAAGGTCCAGCTCCACCGTTGCGGCCTCCCAGGATACTGCAACCGCAGACTATACCCGGACAGATGCCGTTCGTCAGCACCCCCGGACTTGTCTTGACAGCCAACCGCCCTTTCCCGATCCTTGGGGCCATGTCTTCGGAGAAACCGATGACGCCCGTTGATCTCACCACTCATCTCGGCTCACTGACCCTGCGTAACCCGGTTGTCACCCTGTCCGGGACTTGCGGCTACGGCGACGAGTACGCGCCATTCATGGACCTGAGCCGACTCGGGGCATTCACCACCAAGAGTGTGACGCTGACCCCCCGGCGAGGCAACGCCCCCCCGCGCGTCGTCGAGACTGCTTGCGGCATGCTGAACGCGATCGGCTTGGCCAACGTCGGCCTGGACCGCTTCCTGGCCGACAAGCTGCCCGTCCTGGTCCGGCTGGGCGTCCCCGTCCTGGTCAATGTGGCCGGCCACACCGTCGATGAGTATGTTGCCGTCGCCCAGGCGTTGGACGCTCGTCCGGAGATCGCCGGTCTGGAACTGAACGTTAGTTGTCCCAACGTGGCCGACGGCCTGACCTTCGGCACCAGCCCGGAGGCCCTGCGCGATCTGGTGCTGGCCGTCCGGAGTTCGGTCAAGCGGTCGTTGCTCATCGTCAAGCTCTCTCCCAACGTGACCGACATCACCCGTACCGCCGCCGCCGCGATTGACGCCGGGGCCGATTGTCTTTCAATGATCAACACCTTGGTCGGCATGGCCATCAATATCGAGACGCGCCGGCCGATTCTCGCCAACGTGACCGGAGGCCTGAGCGGGCCGGCCATCAAGCCGCTCGCGTTGAACCTGGTCCACCGCGTCTACCGCCAGGTTGCTGGTCCGGCCGGCATCCCCATCATCGGCATGGGCGGCATCGCCAGTTGGCGCGATGCGGTGGAGTTCCTTCTGGCCGGCGCGAGCGCGGTGGGGATCGGTACCGCCCTGTTCATCGACCCGACCACGCCGCTGAAGGTCCTGGACGGTCTCGAGACCTATCTCCGACAGCACCGCCTGGCGTCGGTGACCGACCTGGTCGGCGGACTCCGGCTCTGAAGCGGGCCACTTGATTCGCTTCCCATGGCGGAGAGGGCTGCAAACCCAGAACCGAGCCCTGCTCACATCATCAGCAGCGGCCGCAGATCGTGCCAGGCGAAATCCGGTTTCTCTGTGCCGATGTCTTTGATCCGATCGCCCCGGTTGACCCAGGCCGCCTGAATGCCGGCGCGGTGGGCCCCGGCCACATCGCTGTGCAGCGAATCACCGACGTGCAAGACGCGATCGGCGGACCAGCCGGTCAATCCGAGTGCGTGCTGGAAGATGCGCGGCTCGGGCTTGTAGCAGCGGGCCAATTCCGAGGTCACAACATGAGCCACCGGCAACTGATGGTGGTCCAGGGCGGCCCGCAATTCATGATCGTCAATGTTGCTCACGATGCACACCGGTAGACGCAACGAGCGAAGAACTTCCTGCGTCTCCGCGAACAGCGAGGGACGCGTCAGGTAGGCGTTGAACTGGTCAATGTAGCGAGTGACGTCGATCCGTCCGGTCAAAGGCTCGAGCGTGTCGATCAGCGTGTCGCGCTCGATCGTGACCAGCAATCGGAACGGGCCGCCGTCGATGCGCTCAATGGCTCGGAAGTAGTGGTCGCCCCATGTGCTCGCGAGTTCCGGGGCACGAATCGCCAGCCCGTGATCGTCAATCACCGATTGGCAGACCGACTCGACGGCCTGGCGGTCGCCGGACGCGAGCGTCCCGTAGAAGTCCAGAAAGATGCCTTGAAGTTCAGTCATCGTTTCTCCGGCCGTCAAACGGGGTATGATATCCGAGCGCACACCAAGAGGCGCCCCTCCTCCCGGAACGAGCGCCTCTTCGGCCGACAATCTCCTGCGATCGCCGAAAGCGTATCAGCCGCCCCAGCCCCAGTTCACCGACATGCCGCCGTAGAACTCGTCCTGGATATCGCCGTGAACGCTGTCGGACCGCTCCGCGGTTCCAAGGGCGTCGGCGAAGTACAGCAGACCGGAAACGCTCAACGTCCCTGCCCATTTGGGGAGATTGAGCACCGGTGTGAGGTCGTAGGTCACGTCCAATGCGAACTGCTGACAGGCCAACCGCAGCGTGTTGGCGTTGTCCTTCCACAAGTACCGCTTGACCACGCCGCCATCCACCCCCAGCGTGTAGCCCGGTGTGATGGTCAGGTTGTCGATGCCCGGAATGGCGAACTCGTGGCTGATACCGAACTCCAACCAGACACCACCGCAGCCGACCCCTACGTCCTGGGCTAAGAAGAATGAGGGTGTCAGCACGGGCTCCTCGTTCTGGGGGAGCAGCCATTTCCACATCCAGGCGTCATTGTGGACCAGCTTCAACCACCATTCCATGTAGAGATCGTCATTGTCGTTCCCGACGCGGTCATCGGACCTCAACAGTCGGGCCAGGTTCGGATAGGCGTAGAACGAATACCCGAGGGTCGCCTCCGTCTTGATGGGCTCGAAGTCGTAACCCCACCGGACGGTGTAGTCGGCTTCCTGCAGGTTTTGGCCGCCGCCGAAGGGGTTGAGGGCTTTCTGGGCCTCGAACCACTCGAAGAAGGTGTCGAAACCAATCTTGCCAAAGCTGCCGGTATCCCAGGTGATCGCGACGGACACTTGGTGGTTGAGCCGCTCGCGTCCTTCGCGGGCCGGCTCGGACAGATTGAATCCGCGCCACACGTAGTCGCTGAGCAGGTAGTAGGTGATGCCGATCTCGATCGGGAGCCCTTCCTCGGCAGCCTCGGTCTTCTGAACCTCGGTTCGCGTGGCGATCGGTTCGTCCGGCTGGGCGGCTCTCGTGTCCTTGGCGAACTCATCTGAAGCAAGCTGGGCGGGGTTGAGCTCGATGGCTTGGGTCTGACCGGCGGCGGCCAACGGCGAGGTGGCCGCTAACGCCGCCAGGGCCACCAGCCAGGCCATGCCGGCCTTCGATGCGTGATGTTCGCGCAGCATATGTCCTCCTTTCAGGAGGTCGTCCTCCTGTCAGGAGGTTACAGCCCGGCCTGGGCCAAACCGAACGTTACCAACGCAGCGACAACCTGGTTGACAACGTTGTTGCCCAGCTCCGCCCAGGCGTGCGCCGGCAGGCAACCGCCGGAGGCGAACACACAACCCATGGCCGCCATCATCGCCAGTCTCTGGATACGGGAAAACAGCTTCATCGTGAACTCCTTTTCAATGACTCGTCCCCGCGGCACGCGCCGCGGTAGACAGCGACGTGCGGCGAAGACCCTGACCACCTGGATCTGCTGCCGCATCCGGAGTAGAAACGTACCTCACCTGTGGTTGTACTTCAAGCCCTGGGTGTCAAGGGCCTCCCCTTCTTGGCATGATCGGCTGCGCGGGGCTCGCGGGTGTCTCTTCGTCTCCACGGCCACCCCTGTTGACTTTGCACTGTGTTGACTCTGCGGTGTTGAGCATGCTCGACACTGCACCCGCCATCCACGGTCAGAATCGGATGATCCGTGCCGGCACCGTCGCTCATCCCACCGCAACGCGGGCATCACTCGCGCCGCTCTGCGAGGTCTCACGGCGACATGTCGAAATCACGGATGAGTCGTAAGCCGACGTGGTCAGGAGGGACTCACCCGTCGTCGGGCCTGCGCCTCGTTCGCGACTGCCCCCGGGAGCCAGGCCAAGCTGCTCTTCGAGCCGGGTGACGATTTCCCGCAACCGTTCTTCTTTCGCACCGGCCGACGTCTGTCGGGTGACGGTCTTGTCTTCCTTGAGGTCTTTCGCGATTCGCCTGTTGGCCAGGATGACCGTCGAGTGGTTCTTGTTGCCCATGAAACGCCCGATCTCCGGGAAGCTGAGATCAGTATGTTTGCGAGCCAGATGCATCGCCACGCCGCGGGCCAGGGCAATAGTCCGAGTCTTGCGCGACGTGTGTAGATCCGCCAGGGTGAGACCGAAATACGTCGCGACGGTCTGGTCAATCTCGTCGAGGCTGAGGGATCGTTGGGTACGTTCCATGTGGTCGGCCAGGGCCCGGCGGGCCAGTGCCAGCGTGATGGGCTGGTGTGATACGGAGTGGAACATGACCAGCTTCAGCAACGCCCCTTCGAGTTCACGCACGTTGGCCTTCATGTGGTTGGCGATGTAGGCAATCACGTCCTCCGGCACTTGATGCGGGGCCACGATCGCCACTCGCCGGCGGAGGATCTCGCAGCGCATCTGGAAATTGGGGACTTCCAGCCGAACGACCATTCCGGCCAGAAAGCGATTGACCAGTTGCTCGCTGAAGTGGCCGATCAACTTCGGGTGCGTGTCCGACGCCAGGACCACCGTCTTGCGTTGCCCGTCGATGGCATCGAAGGTGTGGAGGAATTCCTCCTGGGTGGCCTTCTTGTTGGCCAGGAAGTGGATGTCATCGATGATGAGAACGTCCAGGTGGCGATACCGCTGTCGGAACAGGTCAACCTTGTTGGAGCGCACCGCGAGCACGAAGTTGTTGGTGAACTCGTCGCCGGTGAGATACTCCCACCGGACCTCAGGGTGCTTGTCGGTCAGCTCATTGGCTAGGGCCTGCAACAGGTGTGTCTTGCCTAGACCGCATCCGCCGTGGGCAAAGATCGGGCTGTAGTCGGCAGTCCGATCGACAATCCGGCGTATAACCGAGACGGCCAGTTCGTTCGCCGGGCCGACAACCAGGTCGCTGAGCCTGCCGCGCAGCGATCTTGAACGCGACGGGGCCTGCAAGCCCTGCAGGCGCTGCTCCCTGGCCGCTCGCTCGGGGTTTTTGGCGATGAACTCCGCCTGGGAGTTCAGCTGCCGCTTCTTGAGATCCTGCTGCAGCTTGGGATCGACGACGAAGGACACCTGAAAGTCCTGGCCTCCCGCCTCGCGGGCAGCGATCCCGATATCTTCAGCATAGTGCCGTTCGATCCAGTTGCAGATAAACGTGTTGGGCGTGCTGACCTTCAGATGGCCGCCCGCCGCCGTCAGTTGCGTGCCGTTCTTGAACCAGATTCTGTACTTCTGCGGCCCGATTCGCCCGGCAATCCTTGACTGAATCGACGACACCAGATCCGTACGCGGAACGAACACCGGTTGCTCCTTCCTGCGCCCTGAGGCGTAAAGGTGTTCACACAGCAGACAGATGGCGTTGCGATGGCCCGTCCACTCGCTGCGGTTCGTTGGGGCCTAACCTATCACGCGCCCCCACGGAATCAACACAAAAACTTGAGGAATTCTTCGTGTCGACGATGTGGAAAACCCAGCGTTTTGAAACCACAATAGTTACGCCGTCCCAAAAATAGTTTTCCACCCGCTTTTCGTGAAACTGTGGATAACTCGTGAGTTGTCGCGCAACCTTATTGTTCTCCGGCTTGTCCAAGTCGTCTTACCTGTAGCTGGAGGCTATGGGCTCTTGCCGGCCCGGCGGGGTCGTCTGTCGACCAGGCTCGATCGGCGCCAGTCCTATCTCTCGTCCCTCGCGGACCTTGCGTCAAGAGCCGCCTCACAGGATCTGGATCCAGACCTCGCGGCGGGATGTCTCGCGGAATCCGAAGGCGGTGTACAGCTTCCTCGCCGGCGCATTAACCGCGTCCACAGTGAGAGTTAACGTCATTACCCCGCGCTCGCGGCCCAGCTCCACCGCCTTCGTCAGTAGGCCGGTACCGACCCCGCGACTCCGACAGGCCGGCAGGACGCCCATATACACCACTTCGAACGTAGCACGTTCGGCAAGATAGGCAAGCAGGAGGATCCCGGCAGGTTCACCGTCAAGCACGCCAATCCGCCAGTGATCGGGGTCAAACTCCCCGGCCGCCAAGTGGCTGTCGAGGATCTCATCGATCGGCCGAACACCGGTCAGCTTCGCACAGTCCCGGCTTTCCACGTACGTTCCCTGGAGTATCTGCCCGAATCTCTGGCGCTTGCCGGGTTCGTAGGTCTCCCATTCGAGGATTGGCGGATGCTTGTCAGTGAGGACGGGTTTGGCCAAGTCGCTCTCCAGGTAGATCAACTCCGCCAGAAACGTGTAGCCCGCTTGCTCGAAAATACTCCGTTCCATCGCCGCCGCGGGCGCCACCAGGCCTTGCACGACCCGTACGCCCCGATCGCGAGCCATCGGCGTGGTCTGGCGAAGCAACTGCGTGACCGTCTCCGGCGGTTTCAAAAACCGCGCTCGGTTGGGGATGAACACCGTCGACATACGCCCGGGAGCATCAATGAACAGGCAACTGGTCAGTAACCGGCCGCCTTCTCGAGCGATCATGCATTGATTCAGCGACAGCCCCCGCCGTCGCGTATAGCGGATCAGCGTTTGAATATGATCGCGCACGTCACCGGCCGATAGCCCTTCGCGCTCCAGAAGCATGCCCAAGGCCTCGTGGAGTTCGGCCGTGGTTGTTGGACGCGAGATTTCCATGGGGACGCTTCAAGTGGCGGGGCTATCGCCCCGAACGCTTCCTCGCAGGAAGTGGCGAACGTTCGACACCCGCGGTGCCGCCGACCGCTCCCCTCGGCACCGAGTCTGTGTAACCTGCGACATTAAGGTCACTTCTGGGAATGATGATCACCGTCCAGGGGCTGGCAGGGTACACACCGGCCTTCAACTCCGGTCCTGGGTGGATCCGACGTTCCTGCGTCCTGATCGTCGATCCTTCGCGCCAGACACGCTCGATGCGAAGGCCTAGCTCGTTGGTTGCAGTGGGACCAAGACCGGCGACCAGCACCATCTGTGTCTCGAAGTCAACTGGCACTTCGGTCAACGGCAATTGCGCGAGAACCGCCGGATCCCTGGCCACAACCCGGACCCGTTGGGTGAGATGCGAGTAAACACCGCTCGCTTGCCACAGAATCGGGATGTCTTCCGCCTGAGGAGGATCGGTCGGGCGCCCATCAAACTGACAGGCGGCCGGCAAGAGCAGAACGCTCGCGACGAAGACGAGGTTTCGGAAGCGTGGACTCGTCGACCTGTTCGCCATGCTGGGGAGGGATGATACCCCAAGCCCGGGCCGAAGTCACCCATGGTCAAAACGCTCCTGACAAGTCCCGCGTCATCGTCCTGTGGCCCGGTCCGGAACATGCGCGGTCCGGCCGCGACGCGCCGTTCGGCGGGCGCAGGTGGGGTAGTGTGGGCGATCGCATCGCGTGTCTCACCGGCCGGAACGTCTGGTTGGGGCGTGGTCGGGAGACACTGTCTGCCGTTTGTGGCATGCGGTGTGGGATCCGAGTTGCTCGGCCGGTTGGGAGGCTCCGACACCGGCGCCACGACCATTTGAGCCTAGTGGTCAGTCAAGGCTCGATCTGCGAGTTGGGACTGGCCCACGACCTGAAGCTGCGGGGGCCGACCGGGCCGCAGGCGGCGCCGGTGACCCGAGGAATCAGGGATGACTGACCACTAGCCGCCCGAGTTCGTGCCGATGAATACCGAGATCAAGTTCTGGGGGATGACTAGCGTTCCTGCGGCCATCTTGGTTTGGAGATCGGTCAGCGTCACAATGCCGTTGTCATCGAGGAACGTGACGATCGCTTGGGCCTGGGCTTCAGTTAACTGGGGCAAGGGGGGTAATCCAGGAATACTGCTTCCGGCCTCGGCCAGGAACAACCATTCCTCGACGGTAAGATCGCCGATCAGACCTTGGGCTAGCTTGAGCGGTGCGGTGATGGAGACCGGGAGCTCCGTTGAGGTCGTGGGGCAGCCCACCATGGTTGCCAGGAAGACTGAGGCAACAAGGCACAACCCGATTTCGCGTTTGGCTTGCATCCGAGTCTCCTTTTCTGGGGTCGGCGTCCATTCTCACTTGAGCAGAAGATCGATCAGCTGCTCGTCGGTGATTCCCAGGTCGCTGAGCGCCTGTCGTTTCTCGGCGGTCGTCGTGGTGGTATCGCTCGTGATCAGCGTGATCTGGTCCATTCGGATGGCGTTGCCATTGCTGTCGACGAGTATGTTCGCCGTTGGCTCGGGGCAGCCGGCCGTGGCCACCGCCAGCAGGGCGGTCAGCAGGGCCGCACAGGTGCGACCAAGGCTGTGCTTCCATGGGTACGCCGAACCGACCGCGACCGAGGTATCCCGCACCATCACCGGGTCTCCTTGACAAAGGGAGCATTCCAAGGCTGCCTACCCACTCCATTCTTATTTGATCGGCCAAGTGTCAGGACAAAATGAAGCCCGGCGGCAGACGGTTTGTCGGTCCTGCCGATCGGTCCCGGCTTGCTGGTCGGGACTTGGGTCCCTATAGTGACGGGCGCGGAAGTGCCGCTGCAACAGTCTGTCAGACGGTAACTTGCGTACGCCAAGCAGGAAATCGAGCATGGGTTCAAAGCGTCTGGATATCGTGTTTACCGCCCCGCATCCCGACGATCTGGAGATCGGCTGCGGGGGCACCATTGCGTTGCTGGTCCAGCAGGGCTACCGCGTGGGAATGGTTCACCTGACCAATGGCGAGCCCACGCCGCGTGGCTCAGTCGAGCAGCGAATGGTCGAGGCCCGGAACGCCGCGGACGTCCTTGGGGCCCAGGTGCTCGAAGTCCTGCCGCTGACCAACCGTGAGTTGATGGATGTCCCGACGGCTCGCTACGCCCTGGCAACAGTTTTGCGGAAGCATCGGCCACGGGCCCTGGTGGGCATCGCTGGCCGGACCGTCGCCGCCTCGCCGGATCACTACCAAGCTCAGCTGATTACCGAGGCCGCTCGTTTCTACGCCCAGTTGACCAAATGGAACGACCGGTTTGAGGGTACCGAACCGTTCCGGATCGACCATCTGGTCTACCGCCCAATCCCTTCGTCGGCCGAGGCTCACCTCTTCCCCGCCCAGTTTGTGGTGGACATTTCCTCGACCGTGGAACGGAAGCTGGAGTCGATCCACTGCTACCAATCCCAATTCGACGGGGAGCGGTGGACGCGGCTCAAGCACTACGTCCTGAGCACGGCAGGGGCGGAGGGGCTCCGGTGCGGATTCGCCTACGGGGAGCTCTACGCGCTACCGCGTCCCCTGGGCGTCAAGGACATGATGTCGATCATGAGTCCCTGGGAGATCCCGGTGTCCGTCGACCCTCCTCAGACCTGACCTGCGGCGTCCCCCTTGCCAGGCCGCGGCGGTTGACCCAAGGGGGGCTTCTCTTATAATCCCATTCAGCTTGGAGGTTGTTTCGCGGACCGGGTCTGCCCGCAGGCCCGGTATGCTCTCTGATCGGAGGTTGTGATGGGACGGTGCTGCTCTGAGGCCGGGTGCAAGGCGCTTCTCTGTCTGGCATGGGTGGGCCTCGTGCTGGTGGTGAGTGCGGATCGGCCGGCGTTCGCCCAGGACTCACCTGCCAAGCCCGAGGCGGAAGAGACAACGGCCCAGCCCGCCGAGAAGCCCGAGGCCGCTGAGCCCGCCGACAAGGCCAACGAGACGGCTCCCGCGGAGCAGCCCGAAGCGGCTGCTTCGGCCGAAAAGGCGGCTCCCCCTGCCGGCGAACAGACCTATGAGCAGCACCTGTCGCAGTATCTGCACTTCGCCCTCATCGGGCAGTTCGACATCGCCGCGAGCTACGGCGAGGCCTTCCTCAAGAGTCCGGAGATCGAACCGCTGACTCCCGAGGCGGCCCGGACGATCATCGCCTTCACCGATCAGAACAAGAATGCGATCGATACCCTCCTGATGATCATCAAGAACACCTCGATCGCGGAGAGCGGACGCAAGGTGCTCGATGTCATTCGGCAAGCCCACCGTTCTCAGCGCCGAGATCCGGCCCGGATCAACGAGAACCTCAAGCTCCTGGCCGGTACCCCGAATCAGCAGGAAACCGCCATCGAGCGGCTGCTGGACTCCGGCGAGTACGCCGTGCCCTGGCTGCTGACCGCACTCGTTGACCCCGCTCAGAAAGACCTCCGCCCCTACATTGAGCGTGCCTTGCCCAGGCTGGGCAAGAGGACGCTCAATCCGCTGCTGGCTTCTCTGGACATCGACCATCCGGTCATGCAGCGCGTCGTCGTTGAGACGCTGGGGAAAGTCGGATACCCGCAGAGCCTTCCATATCTCAAGCGGATCGCCACCGATGCGAAGGCCAACGAAGCCGTTCGCAAGGCGGCGGTGGAGGCAATCGATCGTCTGACCATCGACGACAAGGACCAGCTCAAGGGAAGCGTGGCGGATCTGTTTCAGGCTCTCGCCGAGCAGTACTACGCCGAGCTGGATTCGCTTCTGCCTGACCTGGAAGCACCCAAGCCGGGCACGGTGCCCTCGAGTGTCGAGCTGGCTCGTGAGCCGGTGAACGTCTGGGTGGTCGACGGCGACATGGTCACCCCGATCGAAGTCCAGGCCAACCTCTTCGCGCTGATCATGTCCATGCGGTGCTGCGAGGCATCGCTGAAACTGCGGAAGGATTGTCCCGAGGTGGTGGCCTTGTGGCTAGCCGCCAACTTCCGGCGCGAGGCCCGCATGGGTCTCGACGTGCAGACCGAGGAAGTTGTCGAGAGCGTGGACCAGACGCGGCCGAAAGACTATCCGCGCAGCGTCTACTTTGCCCGCATGGCCGGTCCCAAGTACTGCCGACTGGTGCTGCAGCGGGCGGTCAAGGACCGCGATCGCGATGTGGCCCTCGGTGCGATTGCGGCCCTGAACGTGACGGCCGGGCCGAACGTGATGGTGGACAGTGCGCCGGAAACCGGGGTGACTCTGGCCGCGGGCCTGAACTTCCCCGACCTGCTGGTGCGCATCCGGGCGGCCTCGGCTCTGGCCCGCGTCCGGCCCCAGAAGCCGTTCCCCGGCGTCGACCAGGTGGTCGCGATCCTTGCCTCCGCACTGCACCTGACCGGTCACAAGTACTACTTGGTGGTCGATCCGGATGCCGCATCGCTGAAGGCCGTGGCCGACGGGCTGGCCGGCAACGACGTGACCGTCTTGAAGGGCGACAGGCTGGGCCCGTTGCTCGCCAAGGCCCACCAGGAGCTGACCTACCTGGACGGCGTCTTCCTGGCCAGCGATGTGAAGTCTCCGGCGGTGACCGACGCCATCCGGCTTCTGGCCGCGGATGACCGCTTCGCCCTGGTCCCCATCGTGATGTACGCCAAGGAGAGCGACATCCTGGTGCTCGATCAGGTCGCGGCCGTCGATCGTCGCGTCGGGCGGGTGCTCATGGTGGCCGAAAAGGGTGTTCCCGCTCCAGGCTTCGCCAAGCAGTTGATGGCCAAGCGCGACCAGATCGCTCCCCTGTATAGCTTCAAGGAGCTGAACGCCGAGGAAAGCACCGCCCTGGCTCTGAGCGCTGCCGCGGCGCTGCGCGATATGACCATCAACCGCAGTTCGGTGTTCGATCCGAGCGCCGCCCAGCAGGACCTGATCGATACGCTGAAGCACCCATCCGAGCCGCTGCGGATTGCCGCGGCCGGTGTGCTCGGCAAGCTCGACGGCAAGCAGGCCCAGCAGGCCGTTGCCGGAGTGGCCCTGGCCAGCGACCAGACCCCCGCTCTGCGGAGCGCCGCCTTCGCCGCTCTGGCCGACTCGATCCGCCAGTTCGGCTCCTACCTCGATGCCGACATGCTGCAGCGGCTCGTCCAGGTCGCCTTCGGCGAGCCGAATCTCGAACTCCGCACCGCTGCGAGCCAGGCCCCGGGGGCGTTGAACCTCAAGCCGGACCAAGTGGCCGAACTGCTCGTCGGCGGCAAGTAGGGCTCGCTGTTCTGTGCGGAAAGCGGGTCCACTGAAACCCTCCGGATATACCCTGGAAGCCTCTTTCGAGCGTGGGATTGCCTTTTGAGGGAGTCTGCCCCAGCCCCGCGTTGTTCGCCCCAGGGCGAGCAGGCGAGCCTCGGCACCTTCGAGCCCCGCACGCCGTGTTCGTCAAGCGGTCGCGGCCGTGTTCAGTTCTTCCTGCAGCTTCTGCGCGATGAGTGCGTAGACCTTGGAGCTGATGACGTCGATCTTCAGCACCGATGCGAAGTCCGCGATCTGTGGCTCGATTTCCGCCAGCAGCCTGCCCAGTACCGAGGGTTCCAGGCCAATCGAGACCATGTTCTGCCTGCAGTGCTCGATGACCTGGTCGGCCTGGTTGGGTGTTTCGCACAGGTACTTGCCGATGCGGTCGGCGGCGCCCACGATGGGGGCGAGCTTGTTCTTGGCCGCTTTTCCGTCGGCCTCGGGCGGCAGCGCGTGGTCGCGGACGGCCAGGCAGACGACGTCCGGCAACCGCCAGTGTTCGAGAATCATGGCCGAGACCTGGCCGTGCGAGACTCCGATGGCCTGCAGTTCCGTCTCACTGAGGTCCACGCTGCCATGGGGGCGGTAGCGTTCGGCAATAGGGCGGTACTGGTCCGGCAGGGCCTCGTCGAGCACCACGATGCCGATGTCCGCCAGCAGACCGGAAATGAAGGCTTCCTCTCGAAGCTGTGGCTCGAGCGGGTCGGCGAACTGGGCGGACAGGACTGCGGTGGTCAACGAACGGCGCCAATAGTACGACGTGTCGATCGTGACGGTGTTCTTGCGCTCGATGCTGTCCACGATGTAGCGACCGAGGACCAGTGAACGCACCCGCTTGAGGCCGAGAAGAGTCAGCGCCTGGCTCAGCGAGGTGATCTTGCGGGTGACGCCGAACAAGGGTGAGTTGGCCAGCCGCAGAAGCTCGCTGGCCGTGCCCGGGTCGGTCGAGAGTACTTCGACCACTTCGTTGTAGTCAAACTCGGGGTCCTGGACGATCTCGAGGAACCGTGCCGCTACCTGAGGCATGGAGGGGATGGCGGCTGACCGCTTGAGCAGATCGAGTATTGAGTGATCCATGTGTGGACTCCTGGTCCGGGCGGGTTTCGTGGAAGAGGCACCAAGCTGGCCCCTCCAACTCCGCGAAGCCATCTCCTGAATCGGTTGGCCGGGTCCGGATCTGTAGCTATGGCCCCGCCTGGAGAGGAATCCACGACCTGCGTCCGATAGTCGTGGGAGGTCCCGGAACGTACCGCCCTTCAGTCTGGCCCCGCCTCCTCCAACCGGGTCCGATAGCCGCCCGGGCATGGCAACCGTCGCGATTTCCGGGCGTTTTCTCACATCACGATGCTCCGCTTTGCCGATCCCATGCGAGCAAGCAAGGGTGCTTGCGGGATGCTGGCACGGAGGACGAACATGGCCCCGGTTCGCGTCAACCTCACGATCGAAGTCGAGCAGCGTGGCAATGGCCTGGCCATCCTCACTCCCGTTCCGATCACGCTGATCCACGAGGGCAAAACGTGGCGGGCGGTGTGCGAGACTCCGCCGGTTCAGAGCGACGACTGCGGCACCTTTGACGAGGCCGTCTTGGCCGGGGCTCGGCAGGTGAACAACGAACTCCAGGCGGCGGTGATCGAACGACCGCTGATCGCCGGCAGGATTACGCCGGACACGGTGCGGTCTCTGTTCTGAACGTGTCCTGCAGACAACTGGCGGCCCAGACCGCGATCGCCACGAAGAACCAAGGGGGTCGAATCAAGACTCGCCGTCCACGCGGTTGTCTGCGTCCCTCGAGCTTGGCGTCTGGGCATCGGGTTGCATATTCCGCTGCCCCGACATACTCTCTGCCTCCGTCGTCGTAACCTTTCAAGGAGATGAAAATGCCCGAGCAGTTCAGCATCAGTCCCGAAGGCGAGAAGTTCGCCCTGCCGAGCCGCGACCAGTATCCGGCCGAGTTCGCCCGACTCAAGAAGATCACCGATGAGCAGCGCGTCCAGGGGCGAGAGATCGTCGTGGTCGTGGGGGTCGGCTTCGTCGGTGCGGTCATGGCCGCGGTAGTGGCCGACAGCCGCGACAAGAAGACCGGCAAGCACAACAAATTCGTCATCGGCATGCAGCGTCCCAGCACGCGGAGCTACTGGAAGATCGAGTTGCTCAATCGGGGCTGCTCGCCGGTCAAGGCGGAAGACCCCGAAGTCGACCCGATGATTGCCCGGTGTGTCAAGGACAACAAGACGTTGATCGCCACCTATACGCCCGAGGTGATGAAGCTGGCGGACGTGGTGGTGGTCGACGTCCAGTGCGACTATCTCAAGAAGGACCTGGGCAACCTCCGTACCGGCTCGGCCGACATGGCCGCCCTGGAGAAGAGCCTTGCGACGATCGGGGAGATGATCCCGCCGGAATGCCTGGTCCTGATCGAGACCACGGTGGCACCGGGAACGACTGAGTACGTTGCCTATCCCATTCTGAAAAAGGCCTTTGAGCGCCGTGGACTCACCAGCGAGCCGCTGCTCGCCCACAGCTTCGAACGAGTCATGCCCGGCCGTAACTATGTGAGCAGCATCCGCGACTTCTGGCGGGTCTGCAGCGGCGTGAACGAGGAGGGCCGGAAGCGGGTAGTGAAGTTCCTCTCCGAGGTGCTTAACGTCGAGAAGTTCCCGCTGACCGTGATGGACCGGCCGCTCGAGAGCGAAACCACCAAGATCGTCGAGAACAGCTTCCGGGCCACCATGCTGGCTTTCCTGCACGAGTGGAGTCTCTTCGCCGAACGGAACGGCGTGGACCTCATCAAGGTCGTCAATGCGATCAAAGTCCGCCCGACGCATAACAACATCATCTTCCCGGGGCCGGGGATCGGCGGATACTGCCTGCCCAAGGATGGTGGCCTGGGCATGTGGGCGTATCGCCACCTGATGGGTTTCGAGGACGACATCTTCAAGATCACCGAGGCGGCCATCAACACCAACGACACCCGGGCTCTGCACGTGGCTGAACTGGTCCGCGACGCCCTGCGCAACATGGGCAAGTACGTTGCCGCCTCGCGTTGCGTACTCCTGGGTGCGGCCTACCGAGAAGATGTCGGCGATACCCGCTACAGCGGCAGTGAGCTCATCGTCCGCAAGCTGACCGAGATGGGCGCCGAGATGGGGATTCACGATCCCTACGTGTCCCATTGGTGGGAGCTGGAGTCACAGGACGACTACCCCGCGCCGGGCCACAGCTGGGCCCGGTTCTTCCGCAATCAGGAGCACCTCAAGGAGAGCCGGATTGAGCAAGATCTCGCCAAGGTGCTCAAGGAAGCCGATGCGGTCATTTTCGCGGTCCGGCACGATCCCTACCTCAAGTTGTCGGCGGACGAGGTGGTCAGGATGGTCGGTGGTCCGGCCGCTATCGTGGACTGCTTTGGCGTGCTGGACGATGCCAAGATCCGCCGCTACTTCGAACTGGGCTGCGAAGTCAAAGGCCTGGGCCGCGGGCATGTGAAGCGCATTAAGGACAGCGTTCGTAAGTGACCGGTCAATTTGTAAACTGTTGTTAATAATGACGTTCTGTTCACCTGGGCTCCTCCGGAGGTGGGGGCGGCAGCCTCCGCCTACGGCATTGCGTAGCCGACGCGGCGGGGAGTATAATCGCCCCCTCTGGTGGGACCGGTGGGTTGTTGATGAGGACTTAAGGAATGAGCGATCTGAAGAAACTGCACGATGCCCTGTTGGCCGGTGACGCGAAGACCGTGGTGGCCGTCACCAAGGAAGCCCTCGAAGGCGGGATCGCCCCTGGCGACCTGGTGTACAAACACATGGTACCCGCCCTGGGCGAAGCCGGGGCCAAGTTCGAGGCCAACGAGCTGTTCGTGCCCGAACTCCTTCTGATTGCTCGAGCGATGAAGAACGCCATGGAGATCATCCGCCCGCTGTTGGCCAAGAGCGGGGCCAAGCCGGTCGGCCGGGTGGCGATCGGCACGGTCAAGGGCGATCTGCACGACATCGGCAAGAACCTGGTCGCATCCATGCTCGAGGGCGGCGGGTTCGAGGTGGTCGATCTGGGTGTGGACGTCGGTGCCGAGAAGTTCATCGCCGCGGTCAAGGAGAAGAGCGTCAACGTCATCGCGCTGTCCGCCCTGCTGACAACGACGATGCCGTTTATCAAGACCGTGATCGAGGCCCTCAAGTCCTCCGGCCTGCGGGACAAGGTCAAGGTCATCGTCGGCGGCGCTCCCGTGACCCAGGACTATGCCAACGAGGTCGGCGCCGACGGCTACAGCGATAACGCCAACGGAGCCGTGAATATCGCACGCAAGCTCGTGGCCTAGCCGGTGATGGCTGACCGGTTGCGGCGAGTTCGCAGGCGCGGCCGAGTGAGTAGCGGCGGGCGGCTTGTCGCCTCCAGCCGCGAGTCACTTCCGCTCACCTGCCTGGGCTGAAGTAAACTCCAGAGCCCCGGGAGCGAACCCCGGGGCTTTTCTTTGGAGACGAATGTACCCCGGTCGGTGAGAGCGAGCCATGCGCTTGAAGCTGATCAGCTGCGAGATCTTCTTCCGGGAACTGTGTGCGGCCGTAGCCCGCTCGCCGAACACCGTGGATGTTGAGTTTCTTCCGAAGGGGCTCCATGACATCGGCCAGCAAGGCATGCTTCAGCGCCTGCAGGCGGCGGTGGATCGGGTGGATGCATCGCGGTATGAGGCCGTGCTGCTGGGCTATGCGCTGTGCAACAACGGCATTGTCGGATTGACCGCGCGATCGCTTCCTGTCATCATCCCTCGCGGCCACGACTGCATCACGCTCTTCATGGGTAGTCGAACACGATACAGGGAGTACTTCGACGGCCATCCTGGCGTTTACTTCCTGACCAGCGGTTGGATCGAACGCGGCGAGGAAACCGGCGAACTGGGCCAGCTTTCCATCCAGCATCAGATGGGCATGGATCTGACTTATGAGCAGCTGCTTGCCAAGTACGGCGAGGACAACGCCAAGTTCCTTTACCAGGAACTCTGCAATCCGCTGAGAAACTACAGCCAGTACACCTACATCTCCATGGCCCTGGAGGCCGAGGAACGTTTCGAGGCCCAGGCCCGAGCCAAGGCCGCGGAGCACGGCTGGAGCTTCGAGAAGGTCCACGGCGATCCGTCAATGCTCGAACGACTGGTCAGCGGACCATGGCGAGACGCCGAGTTTCTCACCCTGCGGCCCGGCGACCACGTGACGGCTCCCTACGACGAGGGCATCATCGCGTCCGCGTGAAGACCTCGCCGGGCCTTCGATTCCCGCGTCCAGACCGGCGTGCGAACGCACCGTGCGACTCCAGCCGGACGTCCAGCAGGGTCGGCTCGATCTGGTCAGTCTCTGTCCGCAGCCGCCCGGCAGCGACGAGCTCAAGGCCAGACGACTCGTCGAGACACTCAAGCGGCCTGATACCGTCTTCGGAGCCAGGAACCGGGCCATGGTGCTCAGTCGCGTCGCCGCGGATGAGCGAATCCGCCGGTGGAGGGCCGTGGTCGCGGGTCACAGCCACCGGCCGCAGGCCTCACCGGATGCAGGTGGGGGGCATTGGGGGTGGGCACGGGTTGTCCGTCGGGCGCTCGACTTGGCCGTCCGCGGGGGCGGATACCCTACGCCGTCTGCCGGCTCCTGTTGTCGACACGACGGATCGTCCGGAGCTCTCTGGGTGAAGGCGGGGCGGGCCACTCGGTGTCGGCGTGGTCCAAACGACGTCGCCGGCCACACTTGCCGTTCGGGCGTGTGGGTCGGCACGGGTCCGCAGTCCCCGGCTCGTGCCGGACGGGAAGCCACGGCATGTCCTGACTTGGCGTCATGGTCACGAGTCCGGCCGTGATCGACGCAGAGACCCGAAGCCCGCCGGGCGGCGGGTATCCGCTGTGACTGGATTGTGTTCGGTGATGCGGATGGACGGCCGGATTCGACCCAAGACACCTGGATGAGTCTGATAATGACGATGGACCGATCGTGAGTTCGGGCAGGCAGTTGATTTGCCGATACTATTTCAGGCCTGCAGCGGGCCCCCGGGGGCCTTCATTACGGTCCCGCCGGTGGTTATAATAACAGCGCTGCGGAGGGTCGGCTTACCGGCCCGGCCGCTCAGGGCTACCTGAACAGAGTCGCGGGTGGCGCCTCTCGGCGGGGAACAGACTGAATGTCAGCCGTCCAGTACCTGACCGCCGCGCAGGTCGCCCCGTTCAAAAAGCGTTCGAATACCTCAGATCCGTCCGAGGGAAGGAGTCGTCACCGTGGTGCATTCGTCAAACTGGGTGAAATGGGGAATGGCCGGGCTGCTCGCCTTGTGCGGCTACCTTCCCTCGCGGGTCCAAGCCGAGTCCTGTGGGTGTCGGGCCAGTGACTTCGATGATGACTTGGACGTCGACCAATCCGACTTCGCCCATCTCCAAATGTGCCTGACGGGCTATTCGGTGCTCAGCGACTCCGCTTGCGCCGATGCCGATTTGGATGGCAACAGCCTGATCAATGCCGAGGATCTGCGGGCCTTCATCGCGTGCATGAGCGGGCCGGGGGTCGTGCCCCAGGGTGGGGCCCTCGACAATTTCTTCATCAGCGAGTTCATCGCCTCCAATGGAACCGGTCTCGTGGACGAGGACGGGGAGCATTCGGACTGGATCGAGATCTACAATCCCTGCATTCCTGGCGCCAATCTCGAGGACTGGTACCTGACCGACGACCCCACGAATCTGACCAAGTGGCGGTTCCCCTCCGTGATTGTGGGCAAGAACAAGTTCCTGATTGTCTTTGCCTCGGGGAAGAACCGAAAAGACCCGAACGGCAAGCTGCATACGAACTTCAAACTGGCCAACGAGGGGGAGTATCTGGCCCTCGTCGCTCCCGACGGCGAGACCGTGGTGCAGGCGTTCCAGCCGACCTATCCGGAGCAGTTGCCCAACGTCGCCTACGGCCTGGCCCAGGCCGCCTCGAAGTCGATTCAGAGCCGGTCCGAAGTGAAGTACCATGTTCCGACCGCCGGCGACTCGAGCCTCGGAACCAGCTGGACCTCGCCCGACTTCGTTGACTCGGCGTGGCAAGACGGGATCTCCGGCCTGGGCTTCAGCTCCGTGGCTCCTGCATTCAAGGTCGATGTCTACAAGGCGAATATCTCGACTTGCGACATGGCCACGGCCAAGGGCGTGATCACCAATACCTCCCAGCAGGAATGGACCGCGACCGGCACCTCCCCGATCATCGATTTCTTCAACACCGGCGGCGCCGGAAACTACGGCAACAACCTCGCCTTCCCGGGCATGGAGAGCGGCGCCGACGTGGAAAACTACGTCGTGCAGGTCACCGGCACCATCGTCATTCCGTCCACGGGTGAGTGGACCTTCGGCGTCAACAGTGACGATGGGTTCGAACTGACCCTGACCCGGGCGGGCACCGTCTTCGAGACCTCTTTCCCCGAGCCGCGATCCACCAGCGATACACTCGCGGTTTTCGAGATCACCGAGGTGGGGACCTACAACGTGAACCTGGTCTTCTACGAATGTGGGGGCGGTTCGGCCCTGGAGTTCTTCGCTGCCCCGGGTTCCTATGAGAGCTTCAACGCCGAAGCCTTCGATCTCGTGGGCGATACGGCCAGCGGCGGCCTGGCGGTCGGCGTTCTCGGCGGCGATATCGCGACTGACATCGGCGCGGTGATGCGCGACGTCAATTCGTCGGTCTGGGTCCGGGTTCCGTTCCAGGTCGACTCTCCGACGTCGTACGAGTTCATGGCCTTGAGAATGAAGTACGAGGATGGCTACGTGGCCTACCTGAACGGGAAGGAGATTGCGCGCCGAAACAGCCCCGGCACACTGGCCTGGAACTCCGCCGCCGCTTCCGACCGGTCCATCACCGAAGCGGCCGAGTACGAGGAGATCGACGTCACCGCCTTCATGCGCCATCTGGTCCCAGGACAGAATCTGCTGGCGGTTCATGGACTCAACGATGCGGCCAGCGACCCCGACTTCCTCGTGCTGCCCGAACTGGTCTTGGGCAACAACGTGCTGCTGGCCCAGTATCTCTCGCCCCCGACGCCGGGAACATTCAACGTCGCCGGCGACGTCGATTTCGTCCGCTCGCTCGCGTTCAGCACGGAACACGGTTTCTTCAACAGCCCGTTCCAGCTGGCCATCACGACGCCAACGCCCGACGTGGAAATCCGCTACACCCTCGACGGTTCCACACCCACCGAGTCCAACGGCACGGTCTACGCCGGCCCGATCGCCATCAGCCAGACCAGCGTGGTTCGGGCGGCCGGCTTCAAGCTGGGCTACATCCCCTCCCGGGTCACGACCCGGACCTACCTGTTCCTGGCCGACGTGGTCCAGCAATCACCGAACGAGCAGGCACCCGGTCCAAACTGGCCGGCGCCGGGAAGCTCAGTCAACGGCCAGGACATGGACTACGGCATGGATCCGACGATCCTGAACGATGCTCGTTACGCGAGCCTGATCGATGACGCCCTCCTGGCGATTCCGACGATTTCCATGGTCACGGATCTGGCCAATCTGTTCAGTTCCACCAAGGGGATCTACGTCAACGCCGGCGGAGACGGGCAGGCCTGGGAGCGCCCGGCGTCGCTCGAGCTGATCCATCCCGACGGTACCGAGGGCTTCCAGATCGACGCCGGGGTGCGCATCCGCGGCGGCTACAGCCGGAGCGGTGGCAATCCCAAGCACGCCTTCCGGTTCTTCTTCCGTTCCGAGTACGGATCGGGCAAGCTGGCCTATCCACTCTTCGGGGACGAAGGCGCCCATGAGTTCGACAAGATCGACCTGGCCACGGCCCAGAACTACTCGTGGAGCTTCGAGTACGGCACCAAGAACACGTTCCTGAGGGATTTCTTCTCTCGAGATACCCAGCGCGACATGGGCAAGCCCTACGCCCGCGGGCGGTACTATCACTTGTATATCAACGGCGTCTACTGGGGACTCTTTTACACCGACGAGCGCTGCGAGGCCGATTACGCGGCCACCTATTTCGGTGGCACCGACAACGATTACGACGTGATCAAGGTCGCGCCCGACAACGGCTACACCATCTACGCGACCGACGGCGATGTGAACGCCTACCACGAACTCTGGCTGATGTGCGGAGAAACCGGATCGAGCTCAGGCTACTACCCCACGGTCTCCAACGAGACCTACCAGCAGATTCGCGGCTGCAATCCTGACGGCACGCGCAACCCCGCGTACAAGGTTCGGGTCGACGTCGACAACCTCATCGATTACATCCTGTGTACGGTCTTCGTGGCCGATCCAGACGGGCCGGCCGCCTGGGGCGGTGATTTCCCGAACAACTTCTTCGCCATCGGGGATCGCGCCGGGCTGTTGGGCTTCCGATTCTTCCGTCACGACGCCGAGCATTCGATGGGGTGCTCGACCGGCGATCCGAACGAGCAGCGTACAGGTCCCTATATCGCCGGCTGGACGTTTGATCGCTTCAACCCGTGGCGCATTCACCAGGACCTGATCACCTGCACGGATTACCGCATCCGGTTCTCCGATCGCGTCTACCAGACGATGTTCGACAACGGCCCTCTGACCACCCAGAATAACCTCAATCGCCTCATTGCCCGTCGCGACCAGATCGACGTGGCGGTCATCGCGGAATCGGCCCGCTGGGGCGATTCCAAGGGGGAACCGCCGCGCAACAGGATCGATACCTGGCTCCCGGCGGTCAACTGGATCCTGAACAACTACCTCCCGAACCGCACCAGCGTCGTTGCTCAGCAACTCCGCAACAAGGGCTGGTTCAAGGATCCGCCAACGGCGAGCGTTGCCGGCGGGAGCATACCCGTCGGTACCGAGGTCGTCCTTTCGAACACGAACACTCCGGGAACGATCTACTACACGCTCGACGGCATCGATCCTCGGCTGCCCGGCGGGGCGGTCGCACCAACCGCGCGCACCTATCAGCCGACGACCACTTCGGTCACACTCATCCCGAAAGGTGCCCAGTGGAAATACCTGGATAACGGCTCCAACCAGGGCACGGCGTGGTACGCGAAAACGTTCGACGACAGCGCCTGGAAAGGACCGCAGGCCGCTCGCCTGGGCTATGGAAACGACGGCGAGACCTCGCCCAAGCTCTCCTATGGACCGAGCTCCAGTAACAAGTACATTACCTATTACTTCCGAAGTACGTTCGCCGTGGGCGACACGTCGAACATCACCGAGCTCAAGCTGAGACTGCTTCGCGATGACGGAGCGATGGTCTACATCAACGGCACCAGGGTTCCGACCCCCCACTCGGTGGACAATATGCCCGATACCTGGGACTATCTGACCAGGGCCTCCTCCGCCGGCGAGGAGCAGACCTACTACGAGGCCAGCCTCAGCCCGACGATGCTCATTCCGAACACCACCAACACCATCGCAGTCGAAGTCCACCAGGTTGACCCTACGAGCACGGATCTCGGCTTCGACCTCGAACTCGTCGCCACCAAGGTCAGCACGACCTCGGACAAGATCATCATCAACACCAATACGCGGCTGATCGCCCGCGTTCTCAACGGTACGGAATGGAGCGCCGCCAAGGTGGCCGATTACATGGTGGGGCCCGTCAACCTCTACATCAACGAGCTCATGGCCGACAACAAGGTCACGCTCGAGGATCCCGACGAAGCCGGTGAGTTCCCCGACTGGTTCGAGGTCTATAACCCTAATCCGTTCCCAGTGAGCATGGGCGGTATGTATGTGACCGATATGCTCGGGTCCGCGACCATGTGGAAGCTCCCGGATGATGTCGTCATCCAGCCGGGCGAGTTCCTCGTCTTCTACGCGGATGAGGACACGGCCCAGGGGTCCACCCACGTCGGCTTCAAGCTGAGCAACAACGGTGAGGCGGTCGGCCTGTATGATCGCGACGGACTGACCCCCATCGATACGGTCAGCTTCGGCGTTCAGCTCAAGGACGTGTCCTACGGCCGCTATCCCGATGCGACCGGCGGCTGGGGGACGATGACCACCCCGACGCCCTGGGGCCCCAACTCGACCCTCGCGGGCCAGTGATCGGAACCCGGGTCGCCGTCCGTCTCCGTCACCCGGTCGTGCACCCCTGAAGTCTGTCCTGGACAGCCCCTCGCCCCGGTTTGGGGAGAGGGGCTGTTGCATCAACGCTCATCGTGCAGCCACGCGTGGGGCCGGTGAACAAACACCAGCCAGGCGACGGACCGTTCCGACGTTCACGAGTTTCTGGAGTGTGCGACCGCTGGGGCGGGGCGGGAGCGTTCACAGCGTTGCCGGTTCGGCCAGCGAACGGTCTCCCGGCTGACCACACGCCGACTTTGCCTGGTGGCCGGCTTGTGTATTACAATGCCGCCGGTCGTAATACGATTTGGGGTGACCCGCGATGCTGGCAATGCACATGGCCAATGAGCTGCTGACGCCCGTGGTGGCGTTGTTGTTCATGGTCGTCTCGGCGGGCGTGCTCATGCTGGCATCGGCTCGCGTGGGGGCGTCCTTTGAGCAGGACAGAATCCCGCTGATGGGCGTGCTCGGAGCGTTCGTTTTCGCCGCCCAGATGATCAACTTCCCGATCCTCCCGGGCACCAGCGGGCATTTCGGCGGCGGCGTGCTCCTGGCCATTCTCCTTGGTCCGCATGCGGCCACGCTGGTCATGACCTCCATTCTCATCGTGCAGTGCCTCATCTTCCAGGACGGCGGTCTGCTGGCCCTGGGAACGAATGTCTTCAACCTCGGGATCGTGCCTGCCTACCTCGGCTATGCCCTGTTCCGCCTGATGGCCGGTCTGCGGCCGTCCGGTGGCCGACTCTACGCGAGCGTCTTTGTCGCCACCCTGGTCGGCATGGTGGCCGGCGCGGCCATGGTGCCGATCGAGGTTCGACTCAGTGGTCTCTTCGTGGCTCCGATGCACAAGTTCCTGCTGGCGATGATCGGGCTGCACCTGCTGGTCGGCTTGGGAGAGGCGATCATCACCTTCCTGGTCATCGGCTATGTGGTGCGCGTACGACCGGGATTGCTCGGCCCGGTGGCCGATCGCGTCTCCGCGGCGACCGGAAAAATCGGGCTGAAGGGGGTACTGGCATCGTTCTTCGTGGTGGCCCTCCTGTTGGGTGGCGTGGTGGCCCACTGGGCGAGCGAGGCACCGGACGCCCTCGAGTCCATCACCGCGGCCGAAGGCCACCAGCCGGCGATGGTGGCGGCGAATGAGAACGAGACGATATCCCGGGCGACCGCGTGGCAGGAAAGGACCGCCCTGTTGCCCGACTACCGGTGGACGAGCCTGAGCGGGATCGCAGGAACGGCGCTGACCCTGGCCATGGTGTGGCTCGTTGGACGAGGGCTGGCCCGGCGGAGGAAAGAGGCTCAGGGTGTCGCGAGTCGTGAATGATGGGTGTCGTGCTGAGTTCAAGGTGCTCGGAGCTGGCTGCTGAGTGCCGACTGCTGACCGCTTCTATCATCCATGCACCACCACTACATAGACCGGTTCGCCTACCAAGACTCGCCGATCCACCGGCTGGACGCCCGGGCCAAGATCCTGGCCGTGCTGGTCTACAGCACGGTTCTGATCTCGCTGCCCCGGTATGTGATCCCGTCGGCGTGGTACGCCGTGTTGCCATTCACCATGCTGGTTTGGGCGGGCGTGCCGCTGCGGTTCGTGGCCAAGCACACCCTCCTGGTGTCGCCTTTTGTGGTCTGCCTGGTGGCGTTCGCCCCGGTTTTCGACCGTTCCCTGGTGCGACTCCATGGAACATGGACGGTGGCCGGCGGTTGGGTCGCGGCCGCATCCATCCTGGTGCGGTTCGTGCTGGGCATGGCGGCGCTGATCGCCCTGGCAAGCACCACACGGTTCCCGGATCTGCTCCGCGGCCTGCGCCGGCTGGGTGTTCCGCACATCCTCGTTCTGCAACTGCAATTCCTGTACCGCTACCTGTTTCTGCTGCTGGACCAGGCAATGCACATACGACAAGCTCGAACCGCCCGCGATGCGGGAAAGGGACCTCTCGCCTGGCGATGGCGAGGCGGCGCCGGGCAGATCGGCATGCTCCTTGTCCGCACGCTTGAACAGGCCGACCGGACGCACATGGCCATGCTCGCCCGGGGCTATGACGGGACGATCCAGATGGTCCGGCCGGGGCGCTGGCGACAGCATGACTGGGCCTTCCTGCTGGCGACGATCGTGTATGTCACGGTGTTGCGTTGGTGGTGATGGGCACGTTCGCCCCCGAGCGGGGAACCGCAATGAAGGAGGTTCTCGTTGGACGCAGCTTCGGCGGGGAGGCCGGTGATGCCTGAGTATCTGCTCTCGGCGGAGGGCCTGTCCTACCGCTATGATGACGGCACCGATGCCTTGGTCAAGGTCGATCTCGGCATTGGTCCAGGCGAGAAGGTCGGACTGATCGGACCCAACGGTTCGGGCAAAAGCACCCTGCTGCTTTGCCTGGGCGGGCTGCTCACCGGCCGGGGAGCGGTGAAACTGGACGGCCGTCCACTGACCCGCTCGGATTTCAAGGCCTCCCGCGGGCAAATCGGGCTGATCTTCCAGAGTCCCGACGACCAGCTCTTCATGCCGACGTTGGAGGAGGATCTGGCGTTCGGACCAATCAATCAGGGGCTCGACGAACACGCCGCCCACGAACGCGTCCATCAGGTGGCTGACCGGATGGGCCTGGACGCCATGCTCGGGCGGGCCCCGCACCACTTGTCCATGGGTCAGAAGCGAAACGCCGCCATCGCGGCCGTCCTGGCCATGAAACCCACGATCCTGCTGATGGATGAACCATCCAGCAATCTGGACCCTCGATCGCGGCGACGACTGATCAAGGTCCTGACCGACCTTGATACGGCCATGTTAATCGCCTCGCACGATCTGGCCCTGGTGGGCTGCCTCTGCCGGAGAGTCATGCTCATCGACGAGGGTCGGATGGTAGCTGACGGCTCGACGACCGAGATCCTCGGAAACGCCGAACTGATGGAAAGCCATGGATTGGAGTGGTGGACGCCGCGGTAGGCGCTTGGCCAGTCGTGGGTCTCGGCCTAATGGTCATCCTCTTCGTGCGGTGCTGGGAAGCTCCCCTTGGCAGGGGCGGGGACCGTCTCCCCTGGCCGCGACTGCCTGCCGCCAGAGCATCGCGGTCTTCTCAGTGAGCTTGACCCGGTCGATCGGCTTGCTGAGGTAGTCGTTGCAGCCGGCACGGATGCACTTCTCGCGGTCGGTGGCCATGGCGTGAGCGGTGAGGGCGATGATCGGTCCGGTGTACCCGTGATCGCGCAGCCGGTGAGTGGCTTCGTAGCCGTCCATGATCGGCATCTGCATGTCCATGAGAACCACGTGGAACGGCTTGCCGCTGTTCATGGCTGCGAGAGCCGCATCGATCGCCAGCCGGCCGTTCTCGACGACGGTGGTGCCAGCCCCCGCCTTGCGGAGGATGTGGGAGATCAGGCGTTGGTTGTCCGGACCGTCCTCGGCGATGAGGATCCTGCAGCCTTGCAGCGAATGGCTCCGGGCTTCATACCGAGCCCGTCGCTCCTCGGCGGTGACCACCGTCGCCGAGGCCGGATCGGCGATCATCCGCACCCCCTCGAGCGGACCCGTGGCGACACTGACCCGAAACTGAGTCCCAACACCAGGCTGGCTTTCGACCACGACCAGGTCGCCACCGAGCATCTCAGCCAGACGTTTGCTGATCGTCAGCCCCAGCCCGGTACCCCCGTACCGCCGCGTGGTCGAACTGTCCGCCTGCGTGAAGGGGCGAAACAGCCGGCTGACCTCCTCGGCGGACATGCCGATGCCGGTGTCGAACAAGTCGAACTGCAGTAGGGGAACACGGTGTTCGCTGTCCATGCCGATGACCAGCCGCACTTGGCCGGTTTCGGTGAATTTGATGGCGTTGCCCGCGATGTTGATCAGGATCTGACGCAGACGGATGGGGTCGGTCTGGATCATCTCCGGGATCGCCCCGGCAAACTCGACCTTGAGCGAGAGTCCCTTGGCGTTGGCCCTGACCCGCAGCAGCGAGATGACCTCGGCGACAATCTGGCAAGGCGAGCAAGACGCGTACTCGATGCTCATCTTCCCGGCCTCGATCTTCGACAGATCCAGGATGTCATTGATGACGCCGAGCAGATACTCGCCGTTGCGGCGGATCGTCTTGAGGGCCTCGACCCGCTCCGGCGGTGCATCAGCCAGACTCCCGTTGTCCAGCAGAATCTCCGTGAAGCCGAGAATGGACGTCATCGGCGTGCGTATCTCGTGACTCATATTGGCCAGGAAATCACTCTTGGACCGACTGGCCGCCTCCGCCTCTCGGGTGGCCCGCTGGAGGTCGGCCTCGGTCCGCTTACGCTCGGCATTGGTCAGAACCTGGGCGATCTGGTCGGCCATGACCCCCACGAAGACCGTCTCGTCACTATGCCACTTGCGGTTCGGCCCGGTATGCCCGCACACCAGCGCCCCAACAGCCTTGCCTCCGGCACGGATGGCTCCACTGAGAAGTGACGTGATCCCGTGAGGGATCAGAATCGGCTCAGCCAGTTCTCGGGTCCGAGAGTCCGTCAGCGCGTCGACGGCATCAATCGCTGGGGCGGAGCGGAGCACATCGACCATGCGTCTGTACTGATCCGCGCGCAATTCCCTGCCTTTCAGGTGGGTGCGGTGATCACGGTCAAACAGATCATGACATACGATTCGCTTCTGATCATCGCTCAGAATCCAGACGCTCACACGGGAGACGCTGAGGGTGTCAGCGGTCAGCTCGGTGATCGCCTGGACGGCACCCGCGAAGTCGCCCCCGGTCACCGCTGCATGATTGACGATCCGGACGGTCGCGGCCTGCTGGGCTTGGATCCGGTGCAGCCGTGCGGCCTGTTCGTCCTCGGCTTGCTTGCGAAGCGTGATGTTGGTCGCGATGCCAACGAACTGGCTGATCGGCTGGTCGCCATGGCGGACGGGACTGAGGACAATCTGCCAGACCGTCCCGTTTCCGTTCGGCTGCACATACTCGGCCTCCAGAGAGACTCTCTCGCCGAGCAGGACTCGTCGAACGCCGTCCTCGACCACCGGCCGGGAGCGCTCGGCCCACAGGACGGCGAACGGTTTGCCCAGCGCCTCGGCCTCCACCAGACCCAAGGCCGTCAGACCGTTCCCGTTGATGGTCAGACACTGTCCCTGGCCGTCGACCAGGAAGACGCCGTTGGGTGAGCCCTCCACCAGGCTTCGGTGGCGGCGATCCGAAGCCGCAACCGCCAGTGCGGCATCCCGCGCATGTTGCTGGGCAACAAAGCGGCCGGTGAGCATGATCGCGATCAGCAAGGTCACGCCCATTGGGGCCAACCGTCCTTTGATGACGCTCCCTTGCCATGCACGAGTGTCCGAATCGATTTCCACGACCAGCGGCTCAGGCCGGCGATTGGTACGGTCGGAGATAGGCACCAACGCGGTCGCGTGGACGCCCTCTCGGCCCAGTACCGGCTCGACGACGGACGGTTGGAACGATTCAAGGGTCCGCTCAAGTTGAGACGATGCAGGTGGGCAGACGCTTCCGGCCGGAGAACCGCCTTCCGCAGAGGCCGGCTCGGAGTCCGCCAAGACCACGACCCGGCCACCCCTTCGCGAGAGCAGGCGGATCAGATGGCAGTCGGAACTCGCTTCGCGCAATAACGCCAGCTGCTGCTTGACGACGGCGTAGTCCGAGAGCGCGAAATCGGCGGGAGTGCCGGTGAGATGGCGGATCTTCCCACGGTCAAGTGCGGCCGCCACCAGTCTCCCCCGGTTGACTATGGCGTCGCTCATCGATTGGCGGATTCGGATCTCCACGAGATGCGCGCCGATCCAGCCGGCGACCAGGATCAGACTGAGTTCCAGGCCAAGCCAAGATCGATAAGCTGGCCCGATCCGGTCACGTGACGCATCCTGGTCCACACAACGCAGATAGTGCCGCCAGATCGCCGCCGCGACCAGAACGGCCAGCATGGCCCTCACCACCTGAATCGGTATCCCCACCATCTCCAGAAACGCAGCTTCGTTGAGGACGGTGGCCGGCAGGAATCCGACCCGTGGCGTCGCGAAAACCGAGGTGAGGGCCAACGCACCCATGCCCAATCCGGCACCAACCAGCCAACGACTTCGGGCACCGGCCCTGCCGGCCTCCTGGGCAAGTGCCAGGGCAGCCCACAGCCCGCCGACCATGTCGAGGGCGTAGTGGGTGGAACAACGGAGACCCGCCGGTCCGGCCGCAACGCCAGAGAGGGCCAAGGCAATCAGTGGGATGAGTACCCACTGTCCCGGACGGCGGCCGGTCGAGGTCGCCCAGGAGGATCGGCCAAACTCGGTCAGCGACAGACCCGCGGCCAGTGACGTCACCGCGACCACAAGCTGGAGCGACGCACTCCTGTCCGCCGCAAAGATCAGCAACTCACTCCCATGCTGCAGCCCGGTGGCCAGGCCGTATGCGCCCAGCCAGATCCAGGCCAGACCGGAGGCGACCCGGCGGTGCAAGGTCAGGCAAAGGCACGCCAGCAACATCTGGGACAGGCCGTGGACAAAGTGGATGTAATCCAGCTCTGCCGTGAACACCCCCGATATCCTCCAGTCACCCTGAAGCCAAGGCGTTCGATGGGGAATTTGCACCCCGACTTCTGTGATCGGTCAGTTCCCCAACTCCATTGACGATTACCGCCCGCGATTTCGTGGCTGCGGACGCGAGATGGTAACGCTCGAGGACGGGGCCCGGTCTGGTAACCGAGTCACGCCCGATATAGCCGGCTTGCTGGGGTTATTCTTCAGGGGGGTGGTCAGACGGCGGGCAAGAGACCCATGCCTTCATCCGCGGCAGATCGGCTCTCGGCGAGCCGTGGCCGTACTCGTCGGCCGCAGGAAAATGCCCGGCGCAGCGGCCTGATGGCTGCCGCTCGCCACGGGGACGATAACTGTTCTTCCCCGACTGACCGGCATCGAGCAGCGATCCTGCCGGCCCCGGATGGATAGCCAGGTCGGGGCGAGACGTCTGGCAGCGTTCCGCGGGCTCAAGGACGGAACAGCGTGTGGCAGGCGTTGCAGGTGGACTGCACGCGCTCGAGAGAACGCTTGGCCTCCGGGAAGTTCTTGTGCTTGGCCGCCTCCCCGACCGCGTTGGCCTGATCGCGGAACTTGTCGACCAGGCTTAAGTAAGTGGCCCGATCATTGGCGCTCAGGTCCAGGTCCTTGCTGATCTCGGCCATGCCGGAACTGGCCTGGGCCATGTTCGTTGCGACCTCGGAGAGCTGATCGGCGCGTCGCTGCTCCTCAACCGCACCCTGCTCAGATTCGGAGAGTGGATCGAAGGTGAGCTTGTGCATGAGGTCCTTCAGCCGCTGGTTCTGTATGGCGTGCATGGCCGGTTTGCCGGTTTCCGCCAGACGCCGCTGATACCGTTGCTCCGCGGTCGGCCCGCACGAGGCGAGCGTCAGCACGATCAGAGCAAAACCGCCAACGCCGGCGGTAATCAGGGTGCGGCGGATGATCGGACGGGGAGACGGGAAGACCTCATGCATGATCTGCTCCTCCAACCTGAGTCCCTAGAGATGACCCTGCCTGGCAACGACGCCAAGTTCCGTGTGGGCAGGTTATTCCATCCATCCTCAGGATTCAAGCTGTTCCCGGCTCTCGGCGCCGAATTCTGCTTGCCTGAGGCCACGCCGGGCCGGGATCAGCGAGATCGCCAGCGGTCAAGCAGCTTGCTGATCGAATTCCTGTCGAAGTCCTTGGGCTGCGGCTTGTCCAGCCCGGCCTCAAGCTGCTCGAAGGTCGGAGTCTTGGACGGTACTCCGTCGGCGGGGACTTCCAGGCCCGCGACCCAGGCAACCGCGTTGAGCACGATCTTGCGGTAGTCGTCGTTCGCCCAGTTCCAGTGGATATGCCCGCCGGTGAAGCCGAATCCCCGCCCGCCGTCGGGTCGTTCGAAGGCCCATGCCGTGTGCTCAGGCATGCCCTTGCGGGCTCGGACGTGCTGGTTTCCGCTGTGAAAGCCGTCCGGCCGCTCGCGGGTCGCGTCCGGTGGAACGGCCGTGAGAATCGGAGTGACATCCTTCATGTCCCCCGCAAACCGCATGTGATAGTACCACTCGTCATCGATCGCGAACGGCCGGACACCACGGGTGACGGGATGTCTCGAGAACTCCTTGTACTCGGCCGTCCAGAAGGGATTGACCGACCAGAAACCCTCGAAGTAGCCGCCGATCCACTTGAGAAAGCGGTCCCCGGCTTCGCCCTTGGGGACCTCGACCGCGTAGTGAAGACAGGCGAGGTTGACGCCCTTCTCAGTCAGCGTCTGGACCTCCTTGAGATGCGGGATGATGGGTTGCCCGCCGCCACCGTCGGAGTAGATGACCACGGCGTTGGCATTGTCGAAGGCCGTCGGCTCCTTGGGCCAGCCGTTGTGGTAGACCGTGGCCAGGATGCCAGGCATGTTCTCGTTGAGCAGCTTGGCCAACAACGCGCAGCCGGCGTTGTGTTCGTGTTCACCGTAGCCGTGACTGGACGGGCCGGCGACAAAAACGACTTTCTTCCTGCCCTCCAGGGGAAGCCGCTTCAGCAGGATCTTGCGGAACTGGACTTTCATCGGCGGCCCGACGTGGAGCTGCAGAGCGACGATCCCGCTGAACCTCCGCATTTCCTTGTCCTCGTCGGTGGTGTCGGACATGACCTGTCCGTTGATCTCATGGATGAGCCGGTTGCCGCGGGCCACGATCCGGTAGACGTTCCAGTCCTCCTTCTTGACCCGTTCACCGAGTTTGGCCCGGTCACCGACTTGGCCAGTGACCTTCGGTTTGTGATCTGCGCCGATCACGACCTTGTCGCCCCGCGGGGCGATGATGCCGCGGTCACGCTCGGCGTAGTGGGCCCCGGTCCATTCATTGGCTGCGTCCACGTCCGCCTGGTAGCCGCCGACCACCCACTTGCCGACCTGGGGCATCTCGAAACTGCGATACTGGATGCCGCTGTTCCCGCCAAAAATGCGGAACTCGAGCCTGAGCTCGAAGTCATCAACCAGGCCGCCTCGCCAGATGAGGAAGGTGTTCAGCTTGATCGGCTTGTCGGCCGTGGTTTGCCCCGTGATGGCCTCGTCCTCAACCCGCCACAGGTCGGGATCACCATCCCAGCCGGCCAGCGTCTTGCCGTCGAAGATCGGCTTGAAGCCGTCGTCCCCCGCCGTAGCTGCAGGGGCAGGGAATGCGCTCAGCACGGCGAGGCCGCAAAGTACATTCAGGACGAGAATCCTTGGGGACATCCGACACCTCCCTCGGGGTATTGGGGGACACACGACCGATATCGCGCCATAAGCGTAGCGTCGGCTCGGTGAGGACGCAAAGAAGTGTTTTGGGGAAACCACGCCTTCACGATGCCATCCGCACGAAGCCCTGAATCGACATTAAGTCATTCCTTCACAGTGGGTTACATGCTCTTGATGCAGCCGTCGCCCGTCCCTCCCCTTCGTTCGGGGGCACGACGGATGCCCGCAATATCGGGCGGACAGGGTGGGTGGCCGCCCGATTCGCGTGGCCCGGCCAATGACCAGCGAGAAAACCCCGGACGACGGGGATAGTATTGATTAAGTCGCCGATGGGGGGTGGAAAGATGAGTCGTTTCATTCCATCAAATGTCATTGCTCACGCCGTCTGCCAGGCCGTCCGAATGACTCCCGAAGAGCCAATGCCCACGGATCCCGCCGTCCACCTGTTTCGTCTCACCTATGGACTGACCGAATACGAACGCCTCGAAGTCATGCGCATGGTACGGTGCATGATGGCGTCCAGCAGATCCTCCAGGATCTGAATAACCTACAGATCGCGACGACCGGTTGCTCCGAGACGGATCTCGGTGGCTGGTTCCCTCTGCCTTACCTCACATTCCCCGGCATCGATCAAGGTTCTGCCGCCCGGCTCTCTGGAGCTGTCTTGCCTGACTTGCCGGGTCGGCCGGTTTCCTCCGCCGGAGCCGTGGCCCCCGCCGGGAGCGGGAGATGCCGGGCAAGGAACTGATCGATCTTGTACCAGCAGTAATCGCTGACGCTCTGAGCAAGATCCATGGTGTGCGGCCATCCTTCGAGACGCACATACTCACAGGGAACATCGAGCTCCTTCAGCCTTGTCGCCAGGGCGTCGGCTTGCTCGATGGGCACGGTATCGTCGATCGTGCCGTGCAGAATGAGCGTCGGCGGAGCATCCCGGGTCAGGTGGGCCAGCGGCGATGCCTGCCGGTACATCCCCTGAGCCTCCTCGTATGGTCTGCCACCCATGAAGCTGACGACCACGGGCTGCACGCGGGCGAACGGAGTGGTCAGATCAGTGGGCCCGTAGAAGTTGATCACTGCTTGGATTCGACTGCTCGCTCGGGGATTCCCGCCGTCACCTTCCAACTCCGCGACCTTGGGTGAATAACCCAGCATCATCGCCAGATGGCCCCCGGCCGACCCGCCCATGGCCGCAATCCTGTCCGGATCGACGTGCAGGGCGCTCGCGTTGGCCCGCAACCAGCGTACCGCGCACTTGACGTCGTGTACGGCCGCCGGGTAGGGGGCCTGACCCGAGAGCCGATAGGAAACAGTCGCGGCCACGTACCCCCGCTCCGCTAGCTTGATGCAGTAGGGTCGATAGACGGAACGATGCCCGCTCTTCCAGGCCCCGCCGTGGATCAGCAGAATCGCGGGCACATTCCTCTCCAGCTTCCGTGGTTGGTAGAGATCGAGCTTCAACGAAATGTCGCCGACGCGGCCGTACTCCACGTCGGGCTTGACGACGACGTGGGTCGGCGTGAGCGCCAAGAGGTTGATGAGTCTGACCTCCCCGCGCCCGACGGCCGCCTTCACCTCGTCGGTCGAGGCATAGCCCCTGGGAGGCGCCGGAGCCGATGTTGTCAGGGGGCGAGCTGCCAGGCAGGCTGAGCCGGCAAGAACGATCCAACTGACCGACCACAAACACCGTGAAAGAGGGCGAAAAGCGAGCATGGTGGCGATCCTCCTCGCTGGACTCCGGCTGGGAGACACGGTTACCCATACGCGAGGAAGGACCAGCCGTCCAGCGGAGCAGGCCTTCCGCTCTGATCGTTGGATGCACGCCGTAGGCCCCAGTCGTTCCGGCGCAGTCCTCCCCATGAGCAAGACCCTCCCATCCTGCCCAACCGAGCCACGGCCGGAACAGGCCACCAGCCCGGTGGGTATCTGGCCGCCGAATGCCCTTCCGGCCATGCCCCAATTCGTGGATGCCCACGATTCTCGAGTTGGTCGCAACCGCCGCTTGCATTCCAACCCGCCAGGGCCCAAGATGTCGCCATGAGCCAGTTCTTCGCCAGGAAACCGCTTCAGATGCTGATGGACGAGATGGCCGGCGAACACCGCCTCCGGCGGGTGTTGGGACCCATTCAGCTCACTTTCCTGGGTATCGGCTGTATCATCGGGACGGGCATCTTCGTGCTCACCGGCGTGGCCGCGCATGATAAAGCCGGACCGGCCCTGATGCTTTCCTTCGCCGTGGCGGGGATGGCCTGCATCTTCGCGGCACTGTGCTACGCGGAATTCGCCTCGATGATCCCGGTCGCCGGCTCCGCGTACACCTACGCCTACGCCACCCTGGGCGAGCTGCTCGCCTGGATCATCGGCTGGGACCTGATTCTGGAGTACGGCGTGGCCTCGGCCGCCGTGGCCAACGGATGGTCGCACTACTTCCAGCAGTTCATCGGAATGTTCGGTCTCCATCTCCCGTCCTTCCTGACCGTCGCACCCTTTGATTTCAGTCCGGAGACCGGTCTGCCCCAGATGACCCGCAGCCTCATCGACTTCCCCGCCATGTTCATCGTCGTCGCCATGACGATCCTCCTGGTCATCGGCATCCGGGAGAGCGCGGGCTTCAACGCGATCATGGTGGTCATCAAGCTGACGGTTGTGCTTCTGGTGATTGTGGTTGGCTGGTCTTTCGTCAAACCGGAGAACTGGCAGCCGTTCGCCCCGTACGGCTACGGCGGGCTGAGCTTCTTCGGTACCACGGTCTGGGGCGACGTGAGCAGGGGCGGCGAGCCAATGGGGATGATGGCCGGGGCCGCAACCATCTTCTTCGCCTACATTGGCTTCGACGCGGTCTCGACGCAGGCGGAGGAGGCCCGGAATCCGCGGCGCGATGTCCCTATCGGCATCATCGCCTCGCTGATCGTGTGTACCGTGCTGTACATCGGGGTGGCCGCCGTGCTGACCGGCATGGTGCGCTACGACCAGATCGAGATCAACGCCCCGGTGGCGGCGGCTTTCAAGCACGTCGGGTTGCGCTGGGCGGAGTTCGTGATCTCACTGGGCGCCCTGGCCGGCATCACCTCGGTCTTGCTCGTGCTCATGCTCAGTCAGCCGCGGGTGCTGCTGGCCATGGCCCGAGATCGGCTCCTGCCGCCGGCCTTCTTCGCGACGGTGCATCCCAGGTTCCAGACGCCATGGAAATCCAGCATCGTCACCGGCATCTTCGTCGGACTGATGGCCGCCGTTCTGCCCCTGCGGATTCTGGCCGAACTGGTCAATATCGGGACGCTCTTGGCCTTCACCATCGTGTGTGCGGCCGTTTTGATCATGCGCAGGACCCAGCCCAACGCCGAGCGGCCGTTTCGAGTGCCGTTCGCCCCGGTGATCCCTCTGCTGGGCATGATCATGTGCCTACTGCTGATGTTCTCGCTGCCTTGGCAGAATTGGGTGCGGTTGGGCGTCTGGCTGGCGGTCGGCTTCGTCATCTACTTCGGATACGGCCGATACCGCAGTGTCTTCGCCCCCAACCTCGAGCGGTTCATCGGAACACAGGGGGTCTCAGGCAGCGGTTTCCCGGTCGCCGAGATCGAGCAGGCAACCGAAGATCCTGCCCCCGGCAACCCAGATCGCCCCCAGCCGCCACGAGCATGATCCGGGCAGTCGCCCGGTTGTCTCGCCCAGGGCCAGATCGAGCCTCGTGATGCCCACACGTGACCTCAGACATTGGTGCCGGGGTCGTTTGAGTCCTCGTGACCTGCAGGCAATGGGGCCGGCCGCTGCTCGCTCAACAGGGAAGCAGCAATCCCCACGACCAGGGCTCCCCCGATGATCGCCAGCGAAGCCCCGGTCGGGATCTCGTACAGGTCGGTCAGCAGCATCTTCACGCCAATGTAGGCCAGCAGAAACACCAGACTGCTCTTGAGATACCGGAACTTGTGCATCAGGCCCGCCAGGGCGAAGTACAGCGACCGCAGGCACAGGATCGCAAAGATATTCGAGGTGAAGACGATGAACGGGTCTCGGGTGATCGCGAAGATCGCCGGGATCGAGTCGATCGCGAAGAGAACGTCCGTGCTCTCGATGACCAGCAGGCAAACAAACATCGGAGTGATGGCCCGCTTGCCGTCGAGGTGGGTGAAGAACCGCTGGCCCTCCATCTTCTTGGTCACCGGGTACAACCGTCGGGCCAGTCGCACGAGAATGTTGCGGTCCGGCTCGACCTTCTCCTCACCGGCAAACATCATCTTCACGGCGGTGGCCAGGAGGAGCACGCCGAAGACGTAGATGATCCAGTGAAAACGCGAGATCAGGGCGGCGCCGGCCAGAATCATGACGCCGCGCATCACCAGGGCTCCCATAATGCCCCAGAACAGCACGCGGTGCTGATGCACCGCAGGCACACCAAAGTAATTGAAGATCAGGGCAATGACGAAGATGTTGTCCATGCTCAGCGACTGCTCGACAATGTAGCCGGTGAAGAAGTCGAGGGCCGCTTGCCGGCCAGTGGTGATCACACCGTTGTGCTCCGCCATGCCCAGCCAGTTGTGTTGGTAGATGAAGTACACCGCCACGTTGAAGGCCAGCGCCAGGAACGCACACAGACTCGCCCAGCGAAGCGCCTCCCACGTGCCAATCGTGTGGGCCTTGCGGTTGAGCACGCCCAGATCAAGGGCGAGCATGACCAGTACGAACAGAACAAAACCGATCCAAAGCCAAATCGCCATCGCTTGCCTCGCGCGGGAATTGTCGTCGATGGCTTCCTTTCACGCCACCCGTGCCGGCGCCAGAAAACCAGCCTCGCCGGCCGCTCGAACCGGCCGATTCCCAACAGCACCCGCCAGTCGGTGAAACCCTGCCCGCTGGGACCCGCGATGGCAGGGCGGATCGGCCCGCAGCCCGGGGCTGCGGGTCTGCCAGTATGGCACAACCCGCCCGTCGCCTGCCTCGCTGGCACGGCATCCAAAGTGGGTTGGCGAGCCCGCAACCTCCTGTAAAATCATGATAGAAAATGGTTTACGATCAATGGTCCTATACCGTGCCCTTCTGGCATCAAGCGTGCAGCAGTCGAGCTGAACAACGGGGGACTCCCTGTCATATGTGCAGGGTCGTCCCGCCAGCATGGATCCCGCTTGGTTGAGCTTTGAGGAGACTAACTGATATGGCAGTGAAACAACTGGCGTTTGGAGAGGAGGCGCGCAACAGCCTGCTGGTCGGCGTGGAAAAGCTGGCCCGGGCGGTCAAGAGCACGCTGGGGCCTCGCGGGCGCAACGCGGTCATCGACAAGGGCTGGGGCGCTCCCAGCGTCACCAAGGACGGTGTGACCGTGGCCGAGGAGGTCGATCTCGTCGACAAGTACGAGAACATGGGGGCCTTGCTGGTCAAAGAGGCGGCCAGCAAGACCAGCGACATTGCCGGTGACGGCACCACCACCGCCACCGTCCTCACCGAGGCCATGTACAAGGAAGGCCTCAAGAACGTGATCGCCGGGGCCGACAACATGGCCCTCTGCCGCGGGATCAAGCAGGGCGTCGATGTGGCCGTCGAGCAGCTGGCCAAGTTGGCCAAGCCGGTGAAGGTGACCGCCAAGTCCGACCTGGTCAGCGTGGGCAGCATCTCGGCCAACAATGACCGGGCGATCGGCGAACTCCTCGCCGAGTGCTTCGAGAAGGTCGGCAAGGACGGCGTGATCACGGTCGAGGAAGGCAAGAGCGCCGACACCTTCTACGACTTGGTCGAGGGTATGCAGTTCGACCGCGGTTTCCTCAGCCCCCATTTCATCACCGACCAGGACGCGATGGAGTGCGTGGCGGAGAAAGCCTATCTGCTGATCCACGAAGACAAGATCTCCAGCGTCACCAAGCTGGTGCCGCTGCTCGAAAAGGTCGCCAAAACCAAGCGCCCCCTCTTGATCATTGCCGAGGACGTCGAGGGCGAGGCCCTGGCCACCCTCGTGGTCAACAAGCTGCGCGGCATTCTGAATGTCTGTGCGGTCAAGGCCCCCGGCTACGGCGATCGCCGCAAGGCCATGCTGCAGGACATCGCCGTCCTGACCGGCGGCAAGTGCATCATGAAGGACTTGGGCATCGATCTGGACAGCGTGGCCATCTCCGACCTGGGCCAGGCCAAGAAGATCATCGTCGATAACGACAACACCACGATCATCGAAGGCGCCGGCAGCACCAAGGAAATCCAGGCCCGCATCGCTCAGATCCGCAAGGAAATCGACATCACCACCAGCGACTACGATCGCGAGAAGCTCCAGGAACGCCTGGCGAAACTGTCCGGCGGCGTGGCCCAGATCAACGTCGGGGCGGCCACCGAGACGGAGTTGAAGGAGAAGAAGGCCCGCATCGAGGACGCCATGCACGCCACCCGGGCGGCCCTTGAGGAAGGAATCGTCCCCGGCGGCGGCGTCGCCCTGGTGCGGTGCATCGAGGCGGTCGAGGCGGTCAAGGCCGACGGCGACGAGCGGACCGGCGTCGAGATCGTGGCCAAGTCGCTGTCGGCCCCGCTCCGTCAGATCGCGGAGAACGCCGGGCGCGAGGGCGGCGTGGTTCTCGCCAAGGTGCAGGCTAAGAGCGGCCCATTCGGCTATAACGCCGACACCGATACTTACGGCGATCTGGTCAAAGACGGGGTCATCGACCCGGCCAAGGTGGTTCGCGTGGCTCTTCAGAATGCCAGCAGCGTGGCTCGCATCCTGCTCAGCACCGACTGCGTCATTACCGAGAAGCCCAAGAAGGCCGACGACAATGGCCACGGACATGGTCATGGCGGCGGCATGGGCGGTATGGGCGGTATGGGTGGTATGGGCGGCATGGACGACATGATGTGAGCCCGCCCGGTTCTGTGAACGTGAATGATGGACCTGTTGACACACGAGGCCCGGTGCGACGGGCCGTCTGACTCAGGAGAATGATACGATGGCAAAGGTGAATGTGAAACCTCTCGATGACCGTGTTCTGGTGTCCCAATGCGAGGCCGAAGAGAAGACCGCGGGCGGCATCGTTCTGCCCGATACCGCCAAGGAGAAGCCGCAGCGAGGGAAGATCGTGGCGACCGGACCCGGCAAGCTGCTGGACAGCGGCGAACGCGGCAAGATGAGCGTGAGCACGGGCGACGAGGTCTTCTACGGCAAGTACGCCGGCTCCGACGTCGAGATCGACGGTACGAAATACGTCATTCTCAAGGAGACCGACATCCTGGCGATCATCGATCGCTGACCGGCTCGTGGCAGACACTGAAAGAACAAGGGATATCGCGAGGAGCGAAACGAAATGGCTAAACAGATGATGTACGAAGACGTCGCCCGCCAGAGGATCCTGCAAGGGGTCTCGAGACTGGCCGCGACGGTCAAGGTGACGCTGGGTCCGACGGGCCGGAACGTGATTCTCCAGAAATCGTTCGGCCTGCCCCGCGTGACCAAGGACGGCGTGACGGTCAGCAAGGAGATCGAGCTGCCCGATCCGTTCGAGAACATGGGCGCCAAGATGGTCAACGAGGTCGCCAGTAAGACCAGCGATGTGGCCGGAGACGGAACCACAACGGCCACCGTCTTCGCCGAGGCGATCTACCGCGAGGGGCTCAAGAACGTCACCGCGGGGGCCAATCCGATGGCCCTCAAGCGAGGCATCGAAGGCGCGGTCGCGGTCGCGATCGAGAACATCAAGAACCAGTCGGTGAAGGTCAAGGGCGACGACATCGCCAAGGTCGGCACGATCAGCGCGAACGGCGACGCCGAGGTGGGCAAGCTGCTCGCTCAGGCCCTCGATGAGGTCGGCACGGAAGGCATCATCGAGATCGAGGAAGGCAAGAGCCTCGAGACCGAGAAGGAAGTGGTCGAGGGCATGCAGTTCGACAAGGGCTACATCTCGCCCTACTTCATGACCAACCCGAACACGCTCGAGTGCGTGCTGGAAGACGCCTACATCCTCATCCACGAGAAGAAGCTCAACAGCCTGCGGGATCTGGTGCCGCTGCTCGAGAAGCTCGTGACCACCGGCAAGCCCCTGCTGATCATCGCCGAAGACGTCGAAGGCGAAGCCCTCGCCGCCCTGGTGGTGAACAAGCTGCGCGGCGTACTGCAAGTGTGCGCCGTCAAGGCCCCCGGCTTCGGTGATCGGCGCAAGGCCCTGCTGGGTGATCTGGCCATCCTGACCAACGGCAAGATGATCAGCGAGGATCTGGGCGTGAAGCTCGAGAACATCCAGATCTCCGATCTGGGGCAGGCCAAGAAGATCGTGGTCGACAAGGACGCCACGACCATTATCGAGGGCGCCGGCAAGAAGGCCGACATCAAGTCGCGCTGTGACCAGCTCCGCTCGATGATCGAGAAGACCACCAGCGACTACGACCGCGAGAAGCTCCAGGAGCGACTGGCTAAGTTGACCGGCGGGGTGGCCATTATCCGCGTCGGCGGAGCGACCGAGGCCGAGGTCAAGGAACGCAAAGACCTCGTCGAGGACGCGTTCCACGCCACCCGTGCGGCCGTCGAAGAGGGCGTCGTGCCCGGCGGCGGGCTGGTCTTCCTGAAGGCCATCGCCCCGGTCAAGAAGGCCGGTGAGAAGGCCGTCGGCGACGAGAAGGTCGGTTACGACATCATCGCCCGCGTCTTGGAGGCCCCGGCCCGGCAGATTGCCGATAACTCAGGTATCGATGGTGGCGTGGTCGTGGCCGAGATCCTTGAGAACGGCTGCAAGACCGGCTTCGACGCCCGGAATGCGGAATACGTGGACATGCTCAAGGCCGGGATCATCGACCCGACCAAGGTCGCCCGCTCGGCCCTGGAAAACGCGGCCAGCGTGGCTGGCCTGATGCTGACTACCCAGGTTCTCCTCACCAGTCTGAAGGACGAGGACAAGGAGAAGGAACTGGCCGGGGCAGTTCGGTAAGTCCGCGAGTTCAGGCCCTGCCCCAGTCGGCTCGCCACCGACTGGACGCTCGGCAAAGGGATGCTCGGGCTCCTTCAGAGCCCCGAACGCAGACGATGGATGGATCGAAAAGACCGAGTCCAGCTCCCGTCGTTCGCGCTCCGGGCTCTGATTCGTGGGCCCCGGAGCGGGAGCCGTTCCAGGTCGGGGCATGGTTGTTGAGATGTCGTCGGTGGCCGAAAAACGCGATTACTACGAGGTCCTCGGGGTCGCACGAGACGCCAGCCCCGATCAGGTCAAAAAGGCCTACCGACAGGCGGCGCTCAGATACCACCCCGACCGCAACCGCGAGGATCCCGAGGCCGAGAGCAAGTTCAAGGAGGCGGCCGAAGCCTACGAGGTCCTCTCCGATCCAGACAAACGGCAACGCTATGACCGCTATGGCCATCAGGGGCTCGACCGCCAGGCCGTTCATGACTTCAGCGGAATGGGTGTCGATGACATCTTCTCGATGTTCAACGACATCTTCGGCGGGTCAATCTTCGGCGGCGGCCGCGGGCGAAGGGGCGGGGTCGACCTCGAACTCCAGGTCGGCATGACCCTGGAGGAAATCGCCCAGGGGACAGAGAAAACCATCGAGTTCGAGCGGCACGACGTCTGCGAGCATTGCAGTGGCAGCGGCTCGGAGCCAGGTTCGCCGAAGCGAAACTGCCCGACTTGCGGCGGATACGGGCAGGTGGAGCAGTCCACCGGTTTCGGGGCCTTGTTCGGGCGGGTCGTAACCGCATGTCCGGCCTGCCGCGGGCGGGGCATGGTCATCGCAACTCCGTGTCGCCGCTGCCGCGGGAGCGGCCGGGAGCGGAAACACCGGGTGCTGGCAGTCCAGATTCCGGCCGGCATCCAGGACGGCCAGGGCGTCCGCGTATCCGGCGAAGGCGAACCGGGGGAGTCGGGCGGGCGGGGCGACCTGCACGTGTACGTCCGCCAGGAGCAGCACCCGTTCTTCGAGCGACGAGGCGACGACTTGGTCTGCCGCGTGCCAATCAGCTTCCCACAGGCCGCCCTGGGAGCCAAGGTCGAGGTCCCTTCGCTCGACGGACGGATCGAGCTGCGAATCCCGCCGGGAACACAGCACGGCCAGCTCTTCCGGCTGGCGGGCAAGGGCTTGCCCAGCCTGCGCGGACGACGGCCCGGCGACGAGATCGTTCAGGTCTGGATCGAGGTGCCCAAGAAACTCAACAAGCGCCAGGAAGAACTGCTCCGCCAATACGCCGCCAGCGAAGACCAGTCGGTGCTCCCGGAGTCAAAGGGCTTCTTCGACAAGCTGGCCGACTTCTTCTCAGGCGGTAAGGAGAATCGTGAACAGAAGGGTGACTGATCGGCCATGGGCAAGAAGGACAGCAAGATCGTGATTCCCAGCGAGGACGAGCTGAAGGCCTATGGGGGCAAACCGGACGCCGGCTCGCAGGCTGCCCCCGCGGATACGGCTCCCGAGCCGGCCGCCGCCGGGGCGGTGGCGGCGGACACCGCAACACAGCCGCCCGCGGGCGAGGAGGAACTCGCCCAGGCGGGCCCTCAATCCGAAATCGAGCAGTGGAAGGATAAGTACCTGCGGTCCAAGGCCGAGCTGGCCAACTACCAGCGACGCTCGGAGAAAGATCGGGTGGAGGCCCTCCGGTACGCCAACGCCGGCTTCGCCAAGTCACTGCTGCCCACCATCGATAACCTCGAGCGAGTCCTGGAGGCGGGGCTAAGCCACAAGGACAATGTCGACGCCATCATCGACGGCGTGAGAATGACGCTTCAAGATCTGCTCAAGGCACTGGCCGAACATCAGGTCGAACGCATCGAGGCGGAAGGGCTTCCCTTCGACCCCATGGTACACGAGGCCATGGTGCAGCAATCCTCCGCAGATTGTCCCGACAAGACCGTACTGAAGGAGCTTGCGAAAGGCTATCGCCTTCTCGAGCGGGTGCTGCGGCCCGCTAAGGTGATCGTTTCCAAGGCCCCGGAATAGGGGAGAACTCATGCCGACCTACGATTACACCTGTTCGTCCTGCGAGCATGCCTGGGAACTGTTCCAGTCCATCACCGCCAAACCGATCCGCAAATGCCCTCAGTGCGGCCGTCAGACAGCCAGGCGAATGATCGGCACAGGAGCGGGCATCCTCTTCAAGGGCTCCGGCTTTTACTGCACCGATTACCGCAGCGAGGGGTACAAGAAGGCGGCGAAATCAGAGTCGGATTCCTCCGCCGGCAAGAGCCGGAGCGAGTCCGGTGGTTCCGGGTCAGAGTCGACTGCCGAGTCAAAGTCCACACCGACGCCTGAATCCAAGCCATCGAAGAAACCGGATGACAAGTAGCCGGCCGGAGATCGATTGGGAGGGTGGCTGGTCATGCCCACGCTGCAATGCCCCATCTGTCAGCGACGGATTCGCTACTCCTCGTTCGAGGAAGTGCCCTATCGGCCGTTCTGCGGCCAGCACTGCAAGCTGATCGACCTCGGCAAGTGGCTGAACGAGGAATACCGCATCAGCGAGGAAGTGCCCGACGAGCATCGCCGTCCGCCAGAGGACAGAGCCCAGGCCGAGAAAGAGTAGTACGCGACAATGAGCCGTGGGCGGACGGCAACCCGCCGGCAGTGGTCCCATTGGCGTTTCTCCGTCTGGTCGATGGCCCTTCCAGGCCTCTCCGCCGCCGGCCCCCTTGTTCCTGCCCGCTTCGTATTGGCCTCGTCATGGCCGCGGCTTATAATGCGGCCGGTCAATGACGGGCGATTTCTTTGGCGGCACGCATGGGAGGATGCTTTCATGTCTGAACAAGTCAACGACCTTCGCCGAATCAACTGGTCGGAGTGTTTCCCTTTCACCCGGATCTTTCGCACCTTCGGGATGGCCAAGTCTCCCGGAAAGCTGGCCATGGCCCTGGCCGCGGTCCTGCTCACCTGCCTGTGGGGCGGGATCCTCGACGGCCTGTGGTCGTCCAAGCATCAGCCGTTGAGAAACGAAGTCGGGGCATTCATTCAGGTCGCATCGATCGATCAGTGGCGGGAAGGGAACCGCAAGGCGACCGTCCAGGCCCTTCGCAGCGCCTGTAACGAGGTTGGCGCAACCCTGCCGGTCAAGCTCGAAGAGGAATTCGCCCGGCAACCGTCCAAAGTGATCAGCGATGTCCTCAAGGACATCAAGGCCAGGCACAAGAAGACGGTCGACGACCTGGCCAATCAGCTGGGCAAGGAGAAGAACCTGACCGAACAGCAGAGGCGGGAACGAACCGCCGAGAAGGCGAAACCCTGGGTGACCGCCTATGCTCAAGTGAGAAACCTGCGGCCTCGCGGCGTGTTCTGCGGTTTCGCAAGCTACGAGTGCCAGGTCGGGCGGCAGTTGATGCACGCCGCTCGGACGCTCAACTTTACCGGCGGTCTGCATTCGGCCCTGTCGCCACGCGGGTCCGGGCCAACTCGTGCGGCCTACCGGGACTCGGTGCCAGGAATGGGCAACGCCCTGGTCGACCTCGCCCTGAACGCACCCGACCGACCTCAAGAGCCGACCGCTGGCGGCTCCTTCACAAGTGTTCTCGATGACCAGGTGTTGGCCCGTGGCGGGGTCGGTGCCGTTCCAGCGGGCTATGGCGTTCTCCCGTGTGTGATTCTCGCCCTGCGCGGCGTTCAGTGGATGTGGGTGGAGCACACCCTGTACTTCTTCCTGTTCTGGATTCCCGCCCTGGTGATCTGGTCGCTGTTCGGCGGCGCCTTGAGTCGGATGGCGGCCCTGGATCTCGCTCGCGATGAGCAGATCTCACCCAAGGTGGCCTTGTGTTTTGCCTGGCGGAAGCTGCTCGGATTCGTGTCCGCTCCGCTGGTCCCGATTGTCTTCATCATCGCGATCGGCTTGGTCCACTTGCTGGGCGGCGCGTTCGGCTTCATTCCTTGGATCGGCGAGTTCATCGGCGGCATTATCGCTGGCTTGGCCCTGGTGGGCGGCGCCCTCATGGCCCTCTTGGCGATCGGAGCGGTGGCCGGCGGCGGGCTGATGTGGCCGACGATCGCGGCCGAGGGTTCGGATGGCTTCGATGCCATGAGCCGCAGCTACAGCTACATCTTCACTCGACCCTGGCACGCAGCCTTCTACGCCGTGATCGTCGCTGTTTACGGCGCGATCTGCTATCTGTTTGTCAGGTTCTTCCTCTTCCTGGCGCTTCGGCTGGCCAGGGTGTTCGTCGGTATGGGTATGGGCGCGTTCGCGGGCTTTCTGCAGTTCTGCGGTGCCGACGGAGCCGGCGATCGCTCAGCTGCCGGCGCGGCCTGGGCCCAGAAAGTGGATGTGATCTGGCCTGCGCCCACCTTCGCCAATCTGGCGCCGGCCCGGATGCCATTGGGCGCCGATGGCCTGATGGAATCGGGCATGGCCTGGATGTTGCACATGTGGATGCTCCTGGTCGTGGCCTTGCTGTTCGCTTTCATGGTCTCGTTCTTCATGTCCGGGTCTACGGTGATCTACTTCCTGTTGCGCCGGCACGTGGATGCCACCGATATCGACGATGTGTTTGTGGAGGAGGGTGAAGAGGGTGGCGAGCCGCCGGCGAGCGGATCCGCGAGCACCGCAACCGGCGGATCCGTCGTGGAACCGGCAAGCGGACCGGTCCCGAGCTCGGTGGAGTCGACCGGAACGCCGGGTCCGTCGACATCGACGGAACCGAAGCCGCCGGCCTCCGAACCGCCCGCCTCACCGCTGCCTTAGCTGCGCCCCTCACCGGCGGGTGCGGAGTCGGGCTTCGCGACGTGAGGCAGCCAACCGGAGGAGGCTCGATTGGGCTCGACGAGGTTCAATCCCGCACCCCGGGGACCGGCTGTGGATTGGATGGAGTGACGATTGGCAATGGAGTATGAAATCGCCAGGGGGAGCGGCAGGTGCACGGCAACGGCACGTGAGTTGGCCGAGGGCGAAGTGTACTACGCGGTGCTGTTTGAAACGAATGAGGGATTCGAACGGCGGGATTTCGCCGCCGATGCCTGGACCGGCCCGCCGCAAGGGCATTTCTGCTACTGGCGGGCCAAGGTGCCGCCTCGGCATCGAAAGCCCGGCACGGTGGTTGTCGATCATCCCCTCCTGACCAGCTTCTTCTGTCGGCTTGAGGACCAGAAGTCGGAGCTGCGACAGCAGTTCCGCTTCGTGCTCGCGCTGCTCCTGATGCGCAAGCGGATTCTCAAGCTCGACGGCACGGTGCGAGAAGGCGACCGGGAGTCCTGGCGTCTCCGCTTGGTGGCTGATCAGAGTGAGCATCTGGTGCTCAATCCGCGGCTCAGCGACGAGCAGATCGAGCGGCTCAGCGCCCAGCTGACCGCGATTCTGAGCGGCGATGCCATGATGATTGAGGCGTTGGTCAACGAGGAGGAACCCGGGCCGGCGGACTCGGACGGCACGCCGGTGGTCGCCGGTGAGGGCGCGATGCCCGGTCCGAAGCCGGCTGCCGGTGCTGCGGATCGCCTGGATGGACCGGGCACGTCGCTCGATGCCGAGACCGCCGTCGCTCCTGAAAGCGAGGACCCCGTTGCGCGCAAATAGGCTGGTCGGCGGAATCCTGCTCCTTGCGGGAGGCATCGCTGGGTGCCCCCCACGCGAGGTCTTGCGCCCCACCCTGGTCCCGGATGCTCCCAAGGTCACGGTCATCGCTCGGGTCAATGAGAATGCCGACGCGATGGACTTCCTGCTACGGGCCGGCGGAGTCTCCGCCGCCGGCGAGTTCTTGCGCGAGGGCCATCGCGAGAGCTTCCACCTCACCGGTACGCTGCTCTATCGCAAGCCGATGAGTCTGTACCTCAAGCTGGAGCACATCGGCGGCAGCATCGAGGCCGGCTCCAACGAACGGGAGTTCTGGTTCTGGGAAAAGGTGGATTCTCCGCGATACTCGTGGGGTATGCATGAGTATATGCCTGACGACGCGGACACCGATATCCCGCTCCGCCCCGATCTGCTTGTCGAGGTGCTCGGCTTCGGCGGCCTGCCCGAGGATACGACCGGCCCCCAGGGCCCGCTTTTCTGGGTCGGTCCGCAGCACTGCGAGCTGATCTTCATGGATCGCGACGAGGACGATCAGCTCTACATCACCAAGACGATCGACCTGGACCGCAACGAGCCTTTCCTGGTGCGCTCCGTCGTGTTCTTCCGCTCAAACGGACGGCCGTGGATGCAGGCCAAACTGTCGGACTACCGCAAGGTCGAGGGCGGCGGCATCGTGATGGCCCCGCACAAGATCCGGATGGACTGGCTGCCCGATCGTGGCTGGCTTGAGCTCAAGTTCGACAACACCAAGCGGTTCGATAACGCCGCCGCCGAGAAGCGGTTCCTTTCGCCGCGCCAACTCGGCTACGACCTGGGGCGGGAAGTCAGGGTGGACGGTCCTCGGGTGCTGCCCCGCCGGCCCGCGCCGGCCCCAACTACTACCCCTGCTCCTGAAGAGGCTGAGTCGTCCTGATGCCCTTGTCTGTGCTGCCATCGGTTGCTTCACGCATGGATCGGCTTGCTGCCGCATGCGCCCTTTCGACACTGCTGGGCATGGCCGTCGGGGCCTCCGGCGCGGAGAAGACTCCAGCAACGAAGCTCATCGCGGCAGGCAATGACCGCGTCCTCTGGCTGGCCGTCGGACAGTGGGATTCGCAGGACAGAACCTACGTTTATCGCTTCGCCTTGCTGGATGAACTCGTGACCCCCATCCGCTCGGTGAGCAATCTGGCGCCGCAGCGAGGTCGCATCGATCGATGGGCGGTGGTGGGCAAACGCCTTCACGTGTTCTATGGCAGAGATGCGGTGTTCACGGTTGACGGCGCTCACTACAGCATCGAGTGGAGCGGCACTTCAGGGCGATCGCCACAGTTCTCCGAGGCTGACCGGGAGCGTCCGTTGCCGGGTCCGGTGATGCCGGCCGCAGTGGCCGGTGAGTCCGTGGCCCGAGCCCCGCGCCTCTGGGCCCTGGTGACCGCCGAAACCGCCGCCGCGGTGGAAACCGGATGGTCGCGGGAGCGGGGCGGGACGACCTCCCGGGCGGCGGAGCAACCGGATGGCGAGTCGCCTTCTCCGCCACTGGCGGATTCCGCACCGACCCGAGAGAAGAGCAGCGAGGCCTTCTACCACCTGGTCCAGTATGACGGCATCGAGTGGCGGCCCGGCTTCGCGGCAACCCCGCAGTGTCCCACCAGCGAGCGGGTCTGGCTGACACTGGTCGAGGATCGGTTCTACCTCCTGTGGCAGCGACGGACCAGCGACCGCGTGATTCACTCCGCCTATTGTGAGCAGGATCGCTCGCGGTCGGGTGTGCCGCGATGGGTTCAGGGCCCGACCCTCTCGCTCGGACAGACGATCGTGAACGGTACGGCCCTGGTGATCAACCGCCGGCTGGTCTTTGAAGCGATGGTCGCCGCGGGCGAGGGAACCGGCCGCCTGGTGTGTCGAGGTTGGCTGTGGCAGCCGTCCGCTGACGGCACGGGTGGTTGGATTCCGTTGCCCGCGCTGTCAGAACCTGCCGATGTGAAATCCGAAGGTGGCGTCGAGAGGGCTAAGGTTCCTGAAGGCAAGTCCACCGAGCTGCGGTTGCCACCCGGCTCGACGGTGAGCGGCAGCCGGGATCAGCTGGCCGTCGTTCGCCCGGTCGAGCAGGAAGCCGAGGTGGCCTTCTTCTCGCCTACCGCAGGCGGGCCGCCGAGTTCGGCATTCAGGAGAGTACCCTTGGCCGCGGCGAATCCGGCCACCGCTGCCCGCCGCGGCCTGTATGACCTCATGGCCACCATGGTCGTCGTGGCCCTGCTCGCCCTGGTCTTCTGGCGGAGGCAGGAAAGCCTGGCCGTGCCGGTGCCCTTGCCGGTGGGCACCACGGTGGCCGGACCCGGAAAGCGGGCCCTGGCCGCGGCCATCGACATGATCCCCGCGGCGGTCGTCGTGGCCGTATTCTGGCGAGAGGACCTTTTCCCGCACCTGAGGCAATTCTGGGCCGCCTCGGCGGCCTACGTCGCGGGCCAGCACGACACCCTCGAAGCCCTGGTCACTCCGGACTCCCTGGTGTGGGCCTGGGTGTGGTTCCGCCTCCTCTACGTGGGCTACTGCATCGCCTGCGAGGTCATCATGCAGGGTACGCCGGGCAAGAAAATGCTCAGGTGCCGCCTGCTGACCGAAGACCTCGGAAGCCCGAATGGCGTTCAGGTGGTGATCCGCAATATCACCAAGCTGATCGAACTGGAGCCGACCCTCCAGATCTGGCCGTTCATGCTGGTCATCTTCTTCACCCGCAACCGCCAGCGGCTGGGCGATCTGCTCGCCCGCACCATCGTGGTCGATCAGCAGTACGAGAGCCTCGAACCTCCCGAACAGGATCGCGAGGACGAGGGATGACGGTCGCGGCGCCGAGCCCGTCGGCCGGAGAGCTGAATCCTCCCCCGCGGCCGTCGCCCGGCCGATGACCCTCGCTGCCCGGGCGGAAAGCGTCACCTTGCGGACGACGCCGGGCCACGATCACCGGCGTCCGCTGATCGGTTCGATCGGCCTCTTCGCCCGGCCGACGGTCACTTGCCCGCCAGTCAGCCCGGCCAGAGCAGCTCCCGGCGGGCCCCGCGAAACACTCCCTCCCAGTCGAAGGCCGGCCCGGGATCGACCTTGCCCTTGGATTCATGCCAGTGACCCATGAATCCGGAGAACGCAGCCTGCTCCTCCTTGGTGAACACGTCCATCCGAATGCTGCGGTCCGGATTCCGCGGCGCGTCGAGCGTCATCTTGGGAAAGATGCGGCCCATGGTCGCGACCAGCTTGATCAAGGCCGCGTACTGCTCGGGCGTATAGTCGTATTGCCAGACCTCGCGGCCGTTGATCGTGCCCTTGAGCAGTTCCTTGCGAGCGGGTTTGCCGACGAAGTCCGGCGTGCGAATGCCGGTCTCCTTGACCTCGGGCGGGAAGGTCGCCACCGGCCAGCCGTCGGCGCCAAGATTGTACCACTTGTCGAGTGTGCTCTTGGCGTTCTCACCGTAGGCCCCGATATTGGCGATCTCGATGCCGACGCTCCGGTCATTGGCCGTGCCGGCATGCCACGCCCGCTCCTTCAGATCGAGCGTCTGGTAGAGCGTTCCGTCCAGGTCGAGCAGGAAGTGGACGGAGAGCCCGCGCATATCCTGGAGAACCTGAAAGCACCTGCGAGAGGTTCCGCAGACATCGTAATGGAACACGAACTGGTCGACCTGCTCCTGGAGATTGGCCAGCGTCCAGCCCTCCCTGGCGACCTTGGCCTGCAGTTCGGCGGGCAGGTTCCGGCGGTCGCCGAAGCGGCTGGGGCTGTCCTTGTCCACCGGGTTTGCAGGCATGATCTTGCCCGGCTCGAAATGGCGGTGGGCTTCGTAGGCATCATAGCCGCCGGGATCCAGCCACAACACCACCGGTGTGCGGGTGTGGAAGAGCTGGCCGCAGACCACGATCTCGTCGCCGTGGCGGTTGAGGTGGTCGCCGGGACGGATGCAGCCGGTGGCCGCGGCGAGCAGAAGCGTCATCCCTGCGATACCGACACTGTGACTCAGTCCTGGACGCATGGTCAACCTCCTCGGCGCCAAAAACGGTCTCCGTCGGGTGCGCCGGTCGTATTTCAACCGCTCAGGGCCAAGGCTGCAAGTCGGGCGACTTGTGATCGGGGAGGCAGCCGCCTATGATGGGCCCGAAGTCATCGCTCATGCGGGGAGGATCTCGGTCATGACCGGTCTGCTCAACTGGGGTCGACGGCGGTTTGTCCTCGCGGCCACGGTGTCCATCGCGTGGGCTTGGACGCCGACGGCCACGGTCGGCGCGGCGGTTCCGGATTTCGCTTTTCTGCAGATCAGCGATATCCACGTTTCGCCTCGGCCGGCAGGGGCCCGCAACGTCGCGGAGCCGGATCTCAGCGCGGAAGGCTTGGCCTGGTTCGCCGAGCAAGCCGTCAGACCGCAGGTGCTCACCGCTCAGGGAATCACCACCCCGCCGCCCGCTTTTGTACTGGCCACCGGTGACATCTGCGAGTACGGGGCCATCGCCGGGACTTGGGACGTCGTCGAGCGGTACTTCGCCGCAGTGAAGCTGCCCATCTACGTCACCGCCGGCAACCATGACTACACCTGGGCGGGCATCATGCCGATCATCGCCAAGGCCTACGGCTACGATCATTACTCCTTCGACAGGTTTGGCTGCCATTTTGTGTGCATCGTGACAGCCACACCCCAGGAGCCGCTGCCGTGCATCGATCAGCGAACGGTCACATGGCTGGCCAAGGACCTCAAGCCGGTGTCTGCCCATACGCCGGTGATCGTGTTCTGCCATCATCCGCTCTCCACGACGGAGTTTCCCCAGCCGCAGGATCCCGTGCGGCTGCAGGAAGCGCTCAGCGGACACAACGTCGTTTTGCTGCTCATGGGCCACGGGCACGGCGTTCGTCACGAGAAGCTCGGTCCGATCGACTGCGTCATGGGTGGATCGACCTACGGCCCCAACACCGGCTATGGGATCGTGGCGGTGACCGCCGGCGTGCTTCGCATGGCTTACAGGTTCAAGGATGCGGCCAAACCGATGCAGACGCTGGTGGAGAAACCCCTTGCGGCCCCGAGACTCCCGTCTGTTGAGATCGTGGATCCCAGCCCGCAGACTCTCATCGCCGGCCCGGCAATCGATGTCTGCGCGCGTGCGCCGGGGGGCGGAGAACTCCGACTGACCGCTGCTCTCAACAATAACCACAAGCAAGCCGTCCCGCTGGTACCGGGGGAATCTGTTTTCCGGGCCAGGTTGGCGGTGGGCGACCTGCTGCCCGGGGCCCACGTCGTGCATCTCCAGGCCACGGCCGGCGCTCTCGGGCTGGATCGCCTGGCGCCGTTTGTCTATGCGCCGTCCGATTCACCTGTGGGCGAGTGCCGAGTCCAGCTCGACTCCGGCAGTAAGGCCCGGCCGCTTGCCGTCGGCGACGAGGTCATTGTCGCGGGCACCGATGGCAGAATCGTTGCCGTCCGCGCGGGGGATCCGACAGGACGTCCGCGGATTGTCTTTGACGGCGAATCATCGATCTTGCACGAGCCGGCTCTGGCGGATGGCGTGCTGTACTTCGGTGCATCCGACCGGATGGTCCATGCCGTGAGTCTGGCCGGCAAACGCCTGTGGAAGACGCCGATCAGGGGTTGCGCCCTGGGGACGCCGGTTGTTGAGGGCGGCACACTGTACGTCGGGGATCTGGAAGGCGGTGTGACCGCGATCGATCGCCAAGGCGGGGAGGTGAGATGGTCGAAGCCGCTCGCGGTGTTCAGTATTGAGATGCCGCTGAGGTTCCATGGCGGCGTGCTCTACTTTGGTGCGTGGGATGGGCATGTTTACGCGGTCGATGCCGCCACGGGCGTGCTCAAGTGGAAGGCGATCGGGCCGGCAGGTCAGAACAATCCCAAGCAGAAGAATCGATACTACAGCCCGGCCGACTGCCCCGGCATTGTCGTCGGCGACCGGGTGTTCTTCACCGACCGGGCCTACCAGCTCGGCTCCTACTCGCTGGACGGCAAGTACTTGGGAGACATCGCCGAGGACGTGGCCGCCATCGGACCCACCCAGGATGGTAAGGGTTTCTACGCTCGAGGGTTGGCCAAGGGATTGACCCGATACGACGGGGCGGGTAAGCAAGTGTGGACCGAACCGGTACCGATGGGCCGTTTTCCCTGCCCGCCGACCGAGACCGGCGGCGTGGTCTACGCATGCTCTAATGTCGGCGTGCTCCGGGCTCACGACGGCGCGACCGGCCGGCCGCTCTGGGAGTATCAGGCCACCCCAGGTACCTACGTGATGGCCCCGGTGGCGGTCGATGACCAGGGACGAGCGATCGTGATCGGCATGGACGGCACGCTGGTTCGTGTCGAGCCGGTCAAGCCACGATAGCCGTGATCGAAATGGAAGTCCCATGAGTCGATTCAAGGAGAACCACGATGCAAATTGGTGTGAACCTGATGCTCTGGACCGGGTGCTACACGCCCAAGGACGTCAAACTGATTGACAAGGTCGGGAAGCTGGGCTTCGACGGCGTCGAGTTTCCGATGTTCGACCCTGCTCAGGTGGACGTTAAGGGCACCAGGAAGGCTCTGGAAGGCAACGGCCTGGGCGGCACGGTGTGCACGGTGCTCGTGACCGGTTCGTTCATCAGCTCGAGCCCGGCCGATCGCAAGAAGGCCGTGGACCACGTCACCAAAGTGCTCAAGGTCAGCAAGGCAGTCGGCATGGAGTCGGTGGCGGGCCCGCTGTACTCGCCGGTCGGCTATCTCACCGATCGCGGCCCGAACGCCGCCGAGTGGAAGAATGCGGTCAAGTGCCTCAAGCAGGTTGCCAAGGTGGCCGAGGATCTCGATCTGCCCATCGGCATCGAGGCGATCAACCGGTTCGAGACCTACTTCCTCAATACCCAGGCCGACGCCGCCAAGCTGTGCCAGGAGATCGGCAGCGACTACGTCGGCGTGCATTACGACACTTTCCACGCCAATATCGAAGAGCGTGATCCGGTCGCAGCCCTCAAGGCCATCGGCTCCAAGTGGCTCAAGCACGTTCACGCCTCGGAGAACGATCGCGGCGTCCCGGGTACCGGCCACGTGCCCTGGGATGAGACTTTCAAGACGCTCAAGGCTCTCAAGTACGACGGCTGGATCAACATCGAGAGCTTTCTGCCGGCCATCAAGGAGCTCGCCCGTGCCGCGAGTATCTGGCGCCCGCTGGCCAGGAGCGGCGATGACCTGGCCACCCGCGGGCTGAAGTTCCTCCGCAAGTACGTGAAGTAGTCCGCGCGGCTGCAGGCAAACGGAAGGAGCAGGGGGGCAAGAAGGTCTGAAGGCAGGCGGGTTTCGTTGACGAACGGGGCCCGCCTGTTTTGTCGTTTCGGCTGCCTGGCTCGAGACTCCGCCGATTCACCGGTCGGACGTTGGCACCGCGCGTCGGTCGAGAACGCGGTCAGATGAACTCGATGGACCCGGCATCGGGGACGAGGCCGGCTCGGTGGCCGCGGGAGAGTAGCTCGCGGATCGCCGCCCGCCCGCGATCGCCGTAGTCGAGCGTCCAGGCGTTGACGTACATGCCCACGAACCGGTCGGCGAGATCGTGACCCATGTCGCGGGCGTATTGCAGGGCGTGATCAACGGCCTCGCAGCGATGGTCGAGCGAGTACTGGATGCTGTTCTTCAGAATGGCGGCGATTTCGCGCATGGCCGGCGTGCCCAGGTCGCGGCGGATGACGTTCCCGCCGAGCGGCAGCGGATAGCCGGTCTGTTCCTGCCACCAGACGCCCAGATCCACCAGGCAGTGCAGCTTCTGGTGGGCGTACGTGAGTTGGCCTTCGTGAATGACCAGTCCCGCGTCGGCCTTGCCGGCCGCAACGTAGTCGAGGATCTGGTCAAACATCACCACTTCGTATTCGAAGCCGCCCTTGCCCAGCAGCAAGTTGAGGGCGAGGAACGCCGTGGTCATGGTGCCAGGCACCGCGATGCGTTTGCCCTTCAGGCTGGGCCAGTCGCCCGGTTCGCGAGCCACGAGCATGGGACCGTACCCATCGCCCATGCTCGAACCGCAGTTCAGCAGGGCGTACTTGCCAGCCACATACGGGTAGGCATGGATACTGATGGCGGTGATGTGCAGCTCGCCGCGCAAGGCTCGCTCGTTGAGCGTCTGGATATCCTGCAGAATGTGCTCGAACCGCCACCGCCCGGTATCGATGAGGCCCTTGGCGAGCCCGTAGAACATGAACGCGTCATCGGGGTCGGGACTGTGGCCGAGAAGTAATGTATGGTCCAGCATGGTATTACGCAGCATTCAGCACTCAGCGGCCGGCACGGAACAGTCTCAACATACCGTTGTCGCTTTTGGTCACAAGCCGTCGCCTCCTTCCTTCTCCCCGATCCCGATCGCCGTGGCAGCCGCGTAGTTTTCGGTGTGGGTGATGGAGACCAGGATACGCACGATTCCGAGTCCGGCGGCCACGCGTCCGCATTCGCCGGTGAGCGTGACCTGCGGCTGGCCGGCACGGTTGTTGAGGATCTCCATGTCCCGCCAGGCGATCTTACCGCGCCAGCCGGTGCCGAGCACCTTGAGGATCGCTTCCTTGGCGGCGAATCGCCCGGCCACCGAGGGCACCGCGTTCCTGTATTGATGAACATACCGGGCCTCGGCGGGGGTGAGCAGGCGGTCGAGAAACCGGTCTCCGTGCCGCTGCCAGATCCCCTGGATCCGCTCGCATTCCACCAGATCGATACCTTGGGCGACGATGGTCATGACGGCGCTAGTCTAACCTGACGCCGGTCGCCTGTCAGGTGGCGGCCGCGGTCACTTGATCGCCCACATCCCCCGAAGGCTCATTCGCTTGCCTGCTCCTTGGTGCTTGCCGTGCGCTGCGCTGACGCCGGTAGGGTGCTGCCGTAGGGTTGATGCTGTTCCTTTGGGGTTCCGCTTGTCTTCGGCGGGCGAGACTGTGGCCTCGTGTCACCAAGGGTTCTCTGATCACCCACGCGGGTGTGGTCGCACGATCCAAGCCCATTCAGGGAGGCGACACATGGCCGAGAGTCATGGTGCGATCATCAAGACACGGTGTTTTTCGTGCAGCTGTAAGCTTGGATTCCAGGCGACGGCGGTCGGGAAGAAGGCTCGCTGTCCTTCCTGACGGCTCTTCACTTGTCAAGCGGCGGCAGTTGTTGGTGAGCGGTCGGCGTCCAGGGTTGAGCGTTCGGCTGGGTGGGCCAGGTGCTGATGTCTCACCGTTTCTGAATGCGCCCCTCGAGCGAACCCATCGGTGCGGCCGTTGAACCGCATTTTCGGCCCCGCCAGGGGCTTTTCTCCGGTTTTTCTCCTGGAGTGCGGAGCGCCAAACGAAGCCATCGGCGCAGCTGGAACGTCCCGAGAGTCACCAATTCAGAAACACCTTGTCTGTCCCGCGGATGGTCGGGGAGCCGGGGCGGTGTAATCCTGCGCCTTCTTGGAGCGGGGTGGTGGAGCGGTGAGGTGGTGGGGATCAGCTGTCCAGTCTGCCTCAAGGAACGACCCATAACACCAACTCCACGTCCGGCCCCGATTGCCGTCCGCGTGGAGCCGGCGGGCTTGCGGAGGGGGCTTGATCCACTATCATGCAGCGCGGTCGCGTCAGGGTTGCGTACGGCCGCGGTGCAGGAATCAGGATGGCGCAGACGGCTGGGCGTCATGACGCTGGGATATTCACAAACTCATGGAATGGAAGGGCTTACGTGTCCCCGGACGAGCTACTGGCAGGATTGACCGAGCCACAGCGGCGTGCCGTGACTCATGGTAACGGGCCGCTTCTCGTCCTGGCCGGGCCCGGCAGCGGCAAGACCCGGGTCATCACTCACCGGGCGGCTTACCTGGCCCAGACCGCCACTGATCCGTATCACCTTCTGGCCATTACCTTCACCAACAAGGCGGCCAACGAAATGGCCTCGCGGCTCGACCGGCTTGGGATCGGGATGGGAATGACCTGCTCGACGTTCCACTCGCTCTGCGCCCGGCTTCTGCGGATTCACCACGATCGGGCAGGGCTCAGGCCGAACTTCACCATCTTCGACACCGCCGACCAGACGGCCGCCATGAAGGATGCCATCGGCCGGGCCAACCTCTCCGCTGACAACTACCCGCCCGCCGGCATCCTCAGCATCGTCAGTCGGGCCAAGAACGACATGGTCACTCCCGAGGAGATGCGGGCGAACGCGCGTGGGTTCCGCGACGAGACGTTTGCCGATCTTTACGTTCGGTACGACCAGGTCCTGGCCGAGCAGAACGCTTTGGATTTCGATGATCTCCTGATCAGGACGGCCCGCCTTTTGAGCGAGCACCCCGACCTCCGCGATCAGCTCGAGGACCGCTATCGGTACGTGCTGGTGGACGAGTACCAGGACACCAACCGTGCCCAGTACCTGATTGCCCGCGGCTTGTGCCTCAAGCGTGCGAACCTGTGCGTGACCGGCGACCCCGACCAGTCGATCTACAGCTGGCGCGGGGCCGACATCCACAACATCCTCCAGTTCGAGGGTGACTTCCCCAGGGCGACGGTCGTCCGGCTGGAGCAGAACTACCGTTCGACACCGCGGATTCTCGCCGCTGCGGACGCGCTCATTGCGAACAACCACAAGCGCAAGGAGAAGGCCCTGTGGACGGAGAACGCCGATGGTCCGGCGGTCCGGGTGGCCGAGTGCGAAGACCAACATGCCGAAGCCGGCTTCATTGCCGGGGAGATTCGTCGTCACGTCGAGGAAGGCGGGCGGTTCGGTGATGTGGCCATTTTCTATCGCATCAACGCGCTCTCGCGCAACCTGGAGATGGCCCTGCGCAGTGCACAGATACCCTACCAGATCGCCCGGGGGGTGGCATTCTACCAGCGGAAGGAGATCAAGGATGTTCTGGCCTATCTCCGGGTGGCAGCCAACCCGCGCGACCAGGTGTCACTCCTGCGAATCATCAACGTTCCTGCCCGGGGCATCGGCAAGACCACCGTTGACCATCTTGTGGCGGCGGCTACCCGCACCGGCCAGCCCGTGCTGGATATTCTGGCCAAGCCCGACCAGGTGCCCGGCGTCTCCCGTGCCGGACGTCACCTGAAGTTATTCGCTACGCTGCTGAACGACCTGGCGACGACCGCCCGTCACGGTTCGCTCAAGGATGCCGTGGAGTTCGTGGTTCGGAACAGCGGGCTGATTGCGATGTGGGACAAGGGCGAGGACAATGATGCCCTGGCCAACGTGGAGGAACTGATCAACGCGGCCGCCGAGTATGACCAGCAGCATCTCGAGGGCGGCGGCTCGCTGACCGACTGGCTTCAGGGTATCAGCCTGGTCAGCGATGTGGACGCGATCGAGGAGGAGAGCGGGGCGGTGACCATGATGACCCTGCACGCCGCCAAGGGACTGGAGTTTGACACGGTGTTCCTGACCGGTCTGGAGCAGGGGCTCCTGCCTCATGAACGCAGTGCGACGGACTTGTTTGAGCTGGAGGAGGAACGCCGCCTGTGCTTCGTGGGCATGACCCGGGCCATGCGCCGTCTTACCCTGACCCACGCCAAGTGGCGTGACTTCCGGGGGATGAGTCAGCGCCGGGTGAAGTCCCAGTTCCTGCACGAACTGCCCAAGCGCGGGATCGAGAAGCTGCGGATCGACATCCATGGTGCCGGGGCTGGGGAGGACGAAGAGCCGGACATCCCAGCGTCGTCGGTCGACTATCTGGAGTGGCGCAAGGGACAACTGGTTCGGTCGGCGCAGTACGGCATCGGCCGGCTGCTCTGGATCCAGCCCCGCAACCGCCAGACGTATGCCGGCGTGAAGTTCACGTCGTTCGGCGAGAAGACACTGGTGTTGGAATACGCGAACCTGGAACTTGTGGAAGAAGCGGACTAGATCATGAACATGAAAGAGTCTTTGCGGCTGGACACTCCGTATGTTCTGGACGACCATCTCGGCGACCATCGCCTGACCCGGGCGGATCTGACCGACCTGGAACCGCAGGTGCGGACCATCCTGAAGGAGATTGCCTCCGAGCGCAAGCACGGCAAGCATCGTTTTCGCGATTTGCCGCAGCTCAGGCTTCAGGTGGGTGAGATCAAGGAGCTCGTCACCGACTACCGCCCCAGCACCGACAACATGCTCGTGCTGGGCATCGGCGGGTCGGCCCTGGGTAACATTGCCCTGCAGACCGCCCTCAACTCGCCGGTCTACAACCTGCTGCCCGACGACCGGCGCCGCGGCCCACGGCTCTTTGTGCTCGACAACGTCGACCCCATAGCTTGCGAGGCGGTATTCCAGTACGCCGGCTGGGATTGGTCGCGCACCCTGGTCAACGTGATCAGCAAGTCGGGTGAGACGGCCGAGACGTCGGCCCAGTTCCTCATCGTTCGTGACCGGCTGATCAAGGCCCTTGGCGAGAAGGCCGCTCGTGAGCGGATCGTGGTGACGACCGATGCCGCCCAGGGCACGATGCGCTCGATCGTACAACAGGAGAAGTACCGGTCATTGACCGTTCCCGACGGTGTCGGCGGGCGATTCAGCGTGCTCTCGCCGGTGGGTCTGTTTTCCGCGGCCATGTGCGGCATCGACATTGAAGCCCTCCTGGCCGGGGCCGCTTCGATGGATGAACCGGTCAGTGATACCCACCCGGCCGAGAACATCGCCGCCCGGATCGCCATGATCCACTATCTCTACGAGCAGCGCGGCAAACCCATGCACGTCATGATGTCCTACAGTCAGCAGCTCAAGGATCTGGCCGACTGGTACCGCCAGCTTTACGCCGAGAGCCTGGGCAAGATCCGCCCCAACGACGGCAAGTGCGTCGGGCCGACGCCGATCAAGGCCCTCGGGGCAACCGACCAGCATTCCCAGGTTCAACTCTATCGTGAAGGACCCAACGACAAGGTCTTCACGTTCCTGCAGGTGGACAACTTCCCCAACGATCCACGCATTCCCAGGGCTTTCGACGGCATCGAGGCCATGCAGTATCTCGGCCGCAGCGAGAAAGGGACGCTTGGGGGGCTTCTCAACGCGGAGAAGACGGCGACCGAACTCGCCCTGCTCGCCAGCCAGCGGCCGTCGCTCACCGTCCATTTCCCGCGCGTGAACGAGCATACCGTGGGCCAGTTCCTCTACCTGTACGAAGCGGTGATCCCCATCATGGGCAAGCTGTACGGCATCGATCCTTACGATCAGCCGGCGGTGGAACTCGGCAAGAGGCTCACCTTCCACTTCATGGGCCGCAAGGGCTATGAAGAGCCGCCCAAGGAGATCGGGAAGCAGCCATGAGTGACGAGGGTAGCGGTCAGCAGTCAGCGGTCGGTGGTCAGCGGTCAGCGGTCAGCCATGCGGGTGGTGCTGAATGCTGATCGCCGAGTGCCGATTGCTCTTGTTCCTGTTTCGGTTTTAGCTCATGTTCCGAACCAACCTCTGGTGTTACCTGTGGGATCTGGTCGATGAAGGGATCGACGACGTCCTTGATCGCCTCAAGGGGGAGGCCGGGGCCACGGGCGTTTCCGTCGCGGTCAACTACCACAGTGCCGATCAGCTCCGGCCGCACGGGCGGGTCGAGTCGCGGCGATTCCGCTCCGCTGGCGGGGCCCAGTTTCAGCCCAACGCGGCGCACTACGCGTCGACGCGGATGCGGCCGGTTCCCGCGGATTGGCTCCGGAAGGGGAACCCGCTTGCCGCAGTCGGGGAGGCGTGCGTCAAACGAGGGATGAGCCTTCGGGGCTGGCTGGTGTGCACGCACGGCTCGGTCGTGGCCGGGCGGTATCCGGGCTGCGCGGTGAAGGACGCCTTTGGCCAGCCGAGTCCCAACTGGCTGTGCCCGGTCAACCTGGACGTCCGCGAGTATCTCCGCGGGATGATTGAGGACCTGTCCCAGAACTACCCGTTCGAGACCATCGAACTGGAGCGGGCCACGTTTCCGGCCGACCTTCACACCCACTTCCACGACAAGATGGGCGTGGATTTCGGTTTGGCGGGCGACTGGCTGCGCGGCCTGTGCCTGTGCGAATCGTGCCGGCAAGGCTGCTTCCGCGACGGCCTCGATGCCGCCAGAATCGTGGCCCTGGTCGAAGGATACCTGGACCGGGTGCTGACTGGCGACGAGCCGATCGGGCAGCGGATCGAGGAACTGGTGGACGCGGAACCGCTCCTGGAGGACTTCGCGGCCTGGCGGTGTGGCCAGATCACCTCGCTGATCAAGCTGCTCAAGACGTCGTGCCGTTCCCGGCTGGTGATGCACCGGAGCGGAGACCGATTCTGGTCGGCCGCCGACTTCGCCGCCATCGCCCCGCACTGCGATGCCCTGCTGCCCATCTTCTATGATACCGATCTGGAGGTGCTCAACAGGCTGGTTCAGGCTGCGGTTGAGGACACCGGCAGCGCCGAGCGGGTTGAACTGGGTCTCAGCGCGTGCACACCCCCGTGCAGTGGACCGGACCTGCTTGTTGCCGCCGTGAAGCGAGCCGTCGAGTTGGGTGTCCGGTCGGTCAACATCTACAACTATGGCCTGATCCCGCTATCCCGCCTGGAGTGGGTTCACCAGGCCACGCGCTACGCTCGGCGCGAAGCGGGCTAGGCGGCGAAGGCTCCATCGGGGAAGATCAGCCCGCCCGCTGCAGTTCCGCCAGGCGTTGGCGAACGAGTCGTTTCTTGGGCTCGGGCATGTCCTCCTCGGCCAGGAGCGTGTTGCAGCCTTCGATGAACATGGACAGCCCGTGTGACCAGGGCCAGACCCGCTGTTCAGGTGAACGGGCGGCGACCATCTTGAGGAAGCCCTCAAACTCCTGGAAGTAACTCCCGTAGATGTGAAACGAGTCCACGATGTGGCAGTACTCGCCGATCGGGACGCCGACCTGGCGGGCGACGTCGGCCTGGAGCTCGACGAAGGCGTACATGTTCATGAACGCGGCCTTGAAAGCGTCGTTGCTGCGCATGTGGACGTGCATGTTGAGCCGCCCGTTCTGAACACGGAAGTACATGCGTTGCAGGCAGGCAGGGTCGTGGATGCCAAGGTCGGCCCAGGCCTTCCAAGTCACCGCCTGGGCTCGGCGGGTGAAACCGCACGTCTTGAGGAGGTTCACGCATCCGGCGATCTGGTCAATCCGCTCGGGCAGCCCCGGCACATCGTACGCGAACAACCGCTCGTGATAGGTGTATTCCCACTTGCCCTCCTGGGGGGCGATCCAGTGATCGTGGACGCCGTAGAGGACCTCCGCCCGGTATTTCTCGAGGTCTTCGAGCCCGCCGGGAAACGCCCGGTGGATGCGCGGGTCCGAAAGCGGCTCGGTGACGTGAATCATGGCGATCACGTCGCGGCTGTGGGGGTCGCCGGGTTTGTCATACTGCGTCGGGTAGCGGTCGCCATCGGCGTAACAGGCCAGCACGGCCTTCTCCCAGGCCAACGGCAGCGTCTTCTCCACCATGTAGATGCTCTTCATCGCGGTCTCCGTGACAGTCCCGAATGCTCCCGGGGCGCCAACCTCACGGCCGCCAAGATACCGAGCGCGGCGGACGAGTCAATTGAATACCGCGAGGATCGTCATGCGCCGCCTGTGAAATGACTAATGTCGGTGGAGTAGCTCATCAAGCTCGGAGCAGCGGACCAGTCGGGCGCCGGCCAGGAAGGCCAGTAGTCCGGTGAGGGTCAGAATCGCCACCTTCAGCAGTGAGGAATGGGCATAAGCCTGCCAGTCGCTCAAGATCCGGTTCACGCTGAGCACCGCCAAGGCCATGACCACCGTGGCCGCCGCGGATCGGCCGGTGGATGCCAGGATTTCTCGCCAGGGAATGTGTGGCAGCCGCTTGCTCAGGAACCAGATCAGCAGACCATCCTGAATCACCGCGCAGATGGTGGTTGCCAACCCGATTCCCGGCTCCTCCAGGGGGAACACCAGGATCAGGTTGAGGGCCAGGTTGGCGGCCACCATGCCCCCGGCGATACGCAGCGGCGTCATCGGGTCCTTGATGGCGTAATACGCCCGGACCGCGATCTGGTTCGCCCCGAAGGCCCAAATGCCGGCGGCGAAGGTGATCACCGTGTTCGCCACCCGGACCGTGTCCACCGCACTGAACTGGCCACGTTGGAAGAGTACCTGGACCAGCGGCTCGCGGATGAGAATGAGCCCCACCGTGCAGGGCAGACCCTCGAACATGACGATGCGCAGGCCCCGGGCCAGGGTCTTGGAGAGTCCGGGCAGATCGTTCTCGGCCGCATGCCGGGTCATGGCCGGGAAAATCGCGGTGGCCAGGGCGATAGCGAAGACCCCGAGTGGGAACTGGTAAAGCCGCTGGGCATAGCCAAGCACGGCCGGGCCGCCGACGTGCGAGGTCACGAAGGCGTACGCGATCAGGCTGTCCAGAAAGGCATTGATCTGGATGGCGCTCAGGCCGATGGTCATTGGGACCATCGTTCGGGCGATGGTCCGCACGCATTCATCGCGTGTATCGATGGCCAGCGGCAGGCGCAACCCGGTGCGGCGCAGCGCGGTCCATTGCCAGCTGAGTTGGACCACGCCGGTGAACAGGACGACGATGCCCAGAACGTAAGCCTGGGGTACCAGGTTGTCCCGGGCGAAGATCCGGACGGTCGCCAGCATGGCGACGATTTCGAACACGTTCAGCAGGATCGGATTGGCCGCGGGCACCGCGAATTGGCCGAAGATGTTCTGGATGCCGCCCAGGATGGCCGAGGCGCAGATGAAAACCATGTAGGGCAGCATGACCGCGGTGAGGCTGAGCGTCAGCAGATTGCGGTCGGTGGGTTCCACGAGGGGCCACAGCGCCAGGACGACCAGTTCGCCGGCCAGGGTCAATGCCACCAGAACGACGAGCAGCAGTCCCATCACCTTGCCGCTCAACCGGTCGACGGCTTCGCGTCCGCCGCGATGGAGCTGATCGGTCAGGACCGGAATGCTGGAGGCGGACAGGGCCCCTTCGCCGAACAGCCGGCGGAACAGGTTGGGGACCTGGAATCCGACGGTGAAGGCGGACATGACCCAACCGGCTCCGAAGACGTAGGCGAAGAGCATGTCCCGCCCGAGCCCGAGAATGCGCGAGACCAGGGTGAGGGCGCTGATGATCCGGGCCGATTTCAGAACCGAGACGGACATGGGCGGAGAGAATACTGCCCACCGCATGGGCGAACAAGCGGCCTGTCGTGGGATCCGGCGGGGGAAGTCGCCTCGGGAATCCTGCGAGGGCCGCGGACCGTTGGCGGGCCCTTCGCCCCATTCAAAGTGTTTTTCTGGGCCATCGTCACCAGCCGGAGCCCGCCGCGCGGGGCGTCTCCTGGATGGGCCCCCGGGGCATGCAGACGGGCGGCTGCGCAATAAAAACGGGATGTCCGCATCTCGGCCAAGATGAGGACATCCCTGTGGGAAAGGGAAGAGGCCAGGGAGATCATCGACCCAATCGCTCTGTTCTCTTATACGCCCAGTCGGCGATTTGGTTCACGTTCTCTTACCCTATTATAGGCGGACCGGACCCGATTATCTTTCATCCGATGGAGGATTTCAGGTGCATACCCATACGTCGGCTGGCCAACCGGGGTTCCGACAGCCTGCGCCTCTGCGGTGAGGCAGCTTGATCGGCTCGTACTTTCGAACGGGCGATCGGCTTGTGTGTGTTTCTCGGGGCGCCCGCCCTCACGGGTTCGGCATGGAGGCGGGGGCGGAGGCGGGTCGCGATACGACTGGAACAGGCGTGGTCGGCTCGGCCGGCATGCGCTGCTTGACGAAGGCCTGCAGCTCCGGATTGTCGGGAAAACGCTGTGTCAGAGCCATGAGAGCGGACTGGAAGCGTGCCGGGTCATCAAGGGCTTTCTCCGCTTCGGCCAGATGGTTCATGGCCGTCAGCGAGTCGCCGATCTCGAGCGAGACGTGGGTGGCCAGTAAGCGGGTGTTAGGCCAGTCGGGAGCCAGTCTCAGGCTCTTCTCCATGGCGTCGGCGAACCACGTGGGGCGATCTTTCGGCGGAAAGAGACTGGCCATCTGTTGACAAAGCTCGCTGTAGCCGAGGCCTACCACGTAGTTCAGCTCCGCCTCGCTTTTGGCTTCCCGATTACTCGTCAGTTGCCTGCGGGCCTGCTCCTCGTTGCCGCAGGCCAGCAGATAGAAGGCCAGATTGCGGTTGACGGCCCGGGTGTGATCCGGGCCGCCGGTCTTCGGCCACCGCTTGATCGAAGCCTGGCAGGATTCAAGCGCTTTTGCCGGTTCGTTCGGGAAGGCCAGCAGCAGGTACTCGGCCTGGTCGATGAGGGCCAGCGAGACCGCGGTGGGGAATCGCGGCTCGATTCGCTGGGACAGTGCGGCGGCCAGGCCGGCCAGGTCCGCCGCCCTGGCGAACTCACGGTTCAGCATCTGGGTTCTGGCCGCCAAGCGGACGGACTCGGGGATGTACGTTTCCAGGCAGGCTTTGGGATCGGAGTCCTGCAGGGCGGTCCGGGCGGCCTGGACATACCGGTCGAGCAGCAAGGAAAGGCTCTCGTCATCCATGAGCGACTCGATCGCGGCGTTGAATCCGTCGATCAGGTCGAGGCCCAGGGGCGAGCCCATCTCGAACGAGGCCGGCCAGAACGGTCCGCTTCGGAGCGGGAGTCTCAGGAAGTCGACGCGGTCGGTCAGGGACCTGTCGTCACACGCCCGGAACGCGCGCAGGCCGTGGACCGGGTCAAGCCGATCCCGCTGGAACTCGGCCAGGAGCAGGGCCCGGATCCTTGGCAGATAGGACTGCGCTTTCTCGATCAGACCAAGCTTCTCCTGGAGATGCTCGATCTGTTCCTGAATCATCTCAACATCGGCCATTCGCCCCGCCGCGTTCGGGTAGCCCGGCATCCGCGTCAGGAGCATCTCCCCGTTGGCGAGAGCCTTCTCTCGGTACGCACCGAAGGCGGCCACATCCTCGCGGATCAGATCCAGGACGCCGACCGGCAGCCGGTCCGGCCGCTCCTGACGGACCAGCATTCTCTGGAGCTGTTGCCAGCGATAGCCAGCCGCCTGCGTTGCCGTCATGTTGGCCAGGTTGGCCGCCGAAAGTTTCGCCTCCACGGAGAGGCGGCCGCTCGCGGCAATTTCCGCCTCCTTCAGGGCCGGGTCCCACTCCATCTTGGACGAGTGCTTGGTGACCGCGTAGTCGGCCAAGGCACCCTGCCAGTCCCGCGCCGATATCGCCAGCGTCGCTCCGCAGACCACCACGCCGGCCCCGAGTCCGGCCACCCGAGCCAATCCCCCGAATCGCCGGGCAGGCAGAGTGGTGTCCTCGACGCCGCGCGATGCCGCCCAAAGCAGGCCCACAACCGTCCAGTAGATGAGCGGCAAGCCCGGCATTCGAAGACCAACGTCCGTGGCTTCACAGGCCACAATCCCCACAAACGAGCCAAGCAGGGCGAAGATCGTCCATCGCTCACAGCCCGTCTTCGCCCGCTGCAAGGCGACCATGCCTGCCCAGCAGGTTGCCGCCAGAGCCAGGGCCGTCAGAATCAGACCGACCAACCCCAGGTCGGCCAGAATCTCCAGCCACTCGTTGTGGGCGTGCCCGAGCATCTCCGCCGGGAAGAGGCTCGGGTTCAACTCCGCTTCGTTCCGTGAGAAGGCTTGAGCCAGAAGCACGTAGCTTCCCTGGCCGTGCCCGATCAGCGGCCGCTCCATGAACAGGCTCAGGGCGTACGACCAGCAGTAAAGCCGGAACACGGCCGTATCCGTCCGCCGACTCAGCCAGACGGCGGCCAGAATTGCCAGAACCACGAGCATGACCACCAGCAGGATGCGCCGCTTCCTGCCCGTCGCCAGACAGCAGCCGGCAATCATGAGGCCGACGGCCAGTCCCATCTGGGGACCGCGGGAGTCCGCCCAGTAGAAGGCCCATGAGAGGATGATCAACACTACACCCGAGACAGCCAGGCCCCAGATCAGCCGGGTGGCGGCCGAATCGGAGCCTGACGGACCACTCGAAGATGCACCGGAACGAGTGATACCCGCCAGTCGCAGCCCCGCCCCGACGAGGCCGCCGACTGCCATCATGATCCCCGGCAGCAGACATGCGGCGAAAAAGATCGGGTTGCCGATTGGGAACTTCAAGCGCTGGGCGGGGGCTCGTTCGATGTGGTACCAGATGCCAATGACTGCGGTGACCACAAGCACCGCGGTGAGTCCAAGGGCCACGTACCGGACGCCTCGGCTGGTCAACGTGCGGCCAAGGGCGATGGCCCAGAGGACGAAACCCAATTGGCGCAGCCCCTCGCCCCACGCAACCTCGGGCCAGGGTGACCACCGGTAGCTGAGGATCGACCAGGCGGCCATTAACAGCAGGAACACTTGGGCGAGGTCCGATGAAGGAATGTCCCGGCGCAAGGCCGCCGAGTCCAGGCCGCGGGCCAGACCCGCCTCAGCCGATGGGCCTTCTTCGCGGCGCGATCTGCCGAACCAGGCGGTCGCGGCTACCAGGACGACGATGGCCGTACCGACCCCCTGCACCAGCCACTTGATCTCTACGCCCTGGCGGGTGGGATACTGGTGGTTGAAGACCATCAGACTGGTCAGGGCTCGCAGGGCCGAGCCTGGTTTCCAGGGCTTGTGGCCGACCTCAACTCCCTCGCCGGCGCTGATCAGGAGACAGCATGCGGCCAGAGTCACGATGGCTACCACGACCAGGACCTGTTCCGCAACGGTCAGCCCCGGCCGGTTGCCCTCCGCGCCCAGCAGCGGCTCGTTCTCGGTGATCCCTGTGTTGTTGATTGGCGATTCGGACATGGTTGTGGTCTCAGATGAGCAACCGGCTTTCAGCCACCGGTTTTCTTCACTTCGGCCCATAGAGCCTATCTCACTGGGGAGTGTGGGACAGGCTTCCAGCCTGTCACTTGACCGGCAAGATGCCAGTCCCACGCCCAACGGGATAGACTCTCAGTCGACAGATGGGCTAACCGTCCGTCGTGCTTACCCAGTCTCACTTCTCATCTTGTCTACCGGCCCATTCCACGTCGGTCACTCCAGCCTCGCGGTTCGCCTGACGGGCCCAGGCAAAGAGCAGGTCGCCCAGTCGGTTCAGATAGACGATGATCTCCTCGCGAATCGGCTCCTGCCGGTGGAGGGAGACCACGGTCCGCTCGACCCGCCGGCAGCAGGTCCGGGCAATGTGCAGCCGGCCGGCCAGTTCCGTGCCACCGGGCAGGATGAAATGCCCCAGTGGACCGGTCACTTCGCAAGCCTCGTCGATCCACGCCTCCAGCCTCCACACCTCTTCCACCCCCACGTGCTGGGCACGGGGCACGCTTCGAGCGGCGGGAGGCGTGGCCAGTTCGGCCCCGATCATGAACAGGTCGTTCTGGACTCGCTGGGCACGCTCGCCAATCACGCTCTCGCCGGCCGCGCATCGGCACCAGCCCAGCAGGCTGTTCAACTCGTCCGCCTCGCCGTACGCCCAGACCCGCGCATCGCTCTTGGGCACCCTGCTCCCGTCGAAGAGCGACGTTTCTCCATGATCGCCATCGCGCGTATACAGCTTCATTCCCTGCAAGCTACAGAGAGCCTCCCGGTCGGTCAACGCGGGCGGGCTCCGTGAGGGCCGATCATAACAGGTGACAGAGGGCCCACACGTTTCGAGCCCCAGATGATTTACGCCCACGGCGCCGAACACCGCGGCCCGACACTACGGCGCGCGGCCGGTGAGTTCACCGGTAAAACGCGGTCGCCAGTACGATAGCCGCGATCACGCCCACCAGGTCGGCCAGTAGAGCCGCCGCCAGCGTGTGCCGGATGCGCTTAATGCCAATCGACCCGTAGTACACGGTCAACACGTAGAACGTCGTCTCGGTACTGCCTTGAATCACCGACGCCGCATACCCGATGAAACTATCCGGGCCGTGGAACTTGAACAGATCAAGCATGACCCCGCGCGCCCCGCTGCCCGACAACGGCCGGATCAGGGCCAGCGGCAGCAACTCCAGTTTGTCCACGTGCTCGCTCAAGCCAGCCCGGGCCATGAGCCACCCCAGCCCGGTCTTCAGGTCGTCCAGCGCCCCGCTCGCTCGGAAAACCGCGATCACCGACAGAATCGCTACCAGGTAGGGAATGATCATCACCGCCACGTCGAAACCCTCCTTGGCCCCAGCGACGAAGGTCTCGTACATTGGCACTTTCTTGCCCCAGCCGGCCAGGATGATCGCCAGGAAGATGGCCGGCACCGCCCATTGGCTGACAATCTGGATCTGGTCGAGGAATCCGGTCATGACTTCACCTCCTCGTCACCCTTGCCCTCGGTCGCCGGCTCGGATCTGTCGGGCGGGGCGTCGGCTGGAGAGGCCGGGTGCACACGCTCCGCGGCCGCCGGCATCGGGTAGAACCGCTGCAGGAATCGGGCGGCGAAGATGGCCGCCACCGTCGTGCAGAATCCGGCGATCATCATGGCCACGACCGGACTGGCCGGGTCCTTGCTGCCGGTGGCGATGCGGTAGCCGATGATGCTGAACGGGACCAGCGTCAGGCTGCCTGTGTTCATCGCCAGAAATGTCGCCATGCTGTTGGTGGCCGTGTCCTGGGTCGGGTTCAGCGTTTGCAGTTCCTTCATCGCCTTGAGGCCGAGCGGGGTGGCCGCATTGTCCAGCCCCAGCATGTTGGCGGCCATGTTCATGACGATCGCGCCGCCCGCCGGGTGATCCTTGGGGATGTCGGGGAACAGCCATCTCAGCAGCGGTCGGAGCAGCCGGGCGAGCCCTTCGATGAGCCCGGCTTCGTGGGCGATCTTCATGAACCCCAGCCACAAGGCCATGATCGCGATGAAACTGATGCAGATGTCCACGCTGGCCTTGGCCGCGTCTACGGCGGACGTGGTCAGCTTCTTGCCCATCTCCCTCATCGCCTCCGCTCGGGAGGGCGACGGCTCCGCTGCCGAGGCCCCCGCCGCGGGCGCGGTCGTTGCGGGGACGATCCTCGCCAGTGGGGCAAACAGGGCCTTGCCCAGCCCATACAGGAGTCCGATCAGCAGCAGCGCGAACCAGATCTTGTTCAGCATGAGAATGCTCCCATCGTGACCGAAACCAGTCCGAGGGGCATCGTAATCCTCTCAGCGCACGCCGCAACGCCGGAGAAGAGAGACTCGGCCGTGCTGTGGCGGCCAGAGGCTTCCGCCGTGCCGACCTGATCCAGAGCAGGAAGCACGGCCGGCCGAGGTGCCGCCCGTAAGGCACGCAGTTGATGAACAAAGGACCGTCGCGGTGAGAGTCCAGGTCCGGCGTCTGAACACGAAGACCGTCCCCAGAGGATGCCTCCGGGAACGGTGCCGTGAACCAGCTGCCGCCGAGAGCCGGATGGTCCAAGGAGAGCGTTCTTGGGAGTCCGCCGCATCGACTGAGGCGGCCCGCCGCCGGCCTGTCCGATGACCTGTGTACGAGAGGGCGATGATTCCCTTGCGGGTGGAGGCGGCTCGGAACTGGCGCCGATCGGCATCGGCCGTGTCCGTCGGTGCTGGGTTCTTCCCGGGATCGTGTACAATGTGCGCGGTGTTATGTAATTGCAGAATGGGAGCAGGACATGCGTGGCAGGACACACCTGATCGGCTTAGTGGTGGCTTTCTCAACCCTCTCCGTGGTCCTGGCCGACACGGGCGGATTCGATCTTGCCCGGATGGCTTGGGCGGACAAGCACATCGAGGCGGCGATCGGGCGGGGTGAACTGCCCGGGGCGGTACTGCTGGTTGGCCGGGGGAACCAAGTCGTGTACCGCAAGGCCTACGGCCACAGGGCGGTCAAGCCGGAGAAGGTGGTCATGGTGCCGGACACCATTTTCGACATGGCCTCGGTGTCCAAGCCGGTGGGCTGCGCGACCTCGATCATGTTGTTAATCGAACGCGGACAGCTCAACTTGAGTGATCGGGTCAGCAGGTATTTCCCCGACTTCGCCGCCAACGGCAAGAGAGACGTGACTGTCGAGCAGCTGCTCCTGCATCGCGGCGGGCTCGTCCCCGACAACTCGCTGAACGACTACAAGGGTACTCCGGCCGAGTCGCTGGCCAAGATCTTCGCTCTGAAGACGATCTACGATCCGGGTGCGGGTTTCGATTACACCGACGTCGGCTACATCATGCTGGGTGAGTTGGTCAAGGCGGTCGACGGCCGGTCGCTGGATCAGTTTGCCAGGCAGGAGCTGTTCGAGCCCCTGGGCATGAAGGACACCGGCTACATGCCGTCGAATGAACTCAAGCCGCGATGTGCTCCGACGGAGCAGCGTGACGGCCAGTGGATGATCGGCGAAGTACACGACCCGCGGGCCTATGCCCTCGGCGGATTCGCCGGCCACGCGGGCTTGTTCAGTACCGCCGACGACATGGCCAGGTACTGCCGCATGATGCTCAGCGGGGGGACCCTGGATGGCAAGCGAATTCTCTCCGAGCTGACCGTCCGCGAGATGACCCGCGGGAGGTGCTTGCCCGACGGCACCGGCTGCCGCGGTTACGGATTCGATGTCAGCACCGGCTTCTCCTCCGCGCGGGGCAATCTGTTCGAGGCGGGCTCGACCTATGGGCACACCGGATTCACCGGCACGATGTTCTGGATCGACCCCAACCATGACTGCTATGTCGTACTGCTGACCAACGCGGTGCATCCGGATGGCAAGGGAACGGTTATTGATCTTCGCCGCCGGGTGGCGACGGTCGTGGCCAGCGCGTTGATCGAAAGCCCGGCGGAGCGTTATCTGCCCGCGGTGGTACGTCCGCCGGTGGTGGCCGGGGCCGCATCCAACCCGACCGGCGAAACGCGAAACGCGGTGGGCAAGCCGGCTGAGGTGCTCTGCGGGATCGACGTGCTCAAGCGCGACCGCTTCAAGTTGCTCGAGGGGCGGAGGGTCGCACTGATCACCAACCATACCGGCCTCGACCGTGACGGCAATCGAACGCTGGACCTGCTCATCGCCGCCACGAACGTCAAGGTCGTCAAGCTGTTTTCACCGGAGCATGGCTTTCACGGCAAGCTCGACGAGAAGGTCAGCGACGCGGTAGACGAGAAGACCGGCCTCAAGGTGTACAGCCTGTACGGCAAGACCAACCGGCCGACGCCGGAGATGCTCGAAGGTGTGGACACGATCGTCTACGACATTCAGGATGTTGGGGCACGCTTCTACACCTACGTTGCCACCATGGGGTACGCGATGGAGGAGGCGGCCAAGGCCAAGCTGAAGATGATCGTGCTCGACCGGCCGAATCCGATCACCGGCATCCGTGTCGACGGCCCGATTTACGACAAGCAAAACCGGGCATTCACCGCTTTCGGTCCTCTGCCTGTGGTTCACGGCATGACCGTGGGCGAACTCGCTGGGATGTTCAACGCCGAGTACAAGATCGGCTGCGACCTCACCGTGGTCCAGGTCGAGGGCTGGAAACGCACGATGTGGTGGGATGAGACCGGGCTCATGTGGGTCAATCCGTCGCCCAACATGCGCAACCTGACCCAGGCAACGCTCTACCCGGCCATCTGCCTGCTGGAAGGCTGTAATCTCTCGGTTGGCCGGGGGACCGATCAGCCTTTCGAGTTCTTCGGTGCCCCCTGGATCGACAGCAGGAAGCTGGCCGCCGCTTTGAACGGGGCCAAGCTCCCGGGTGTGCGTTTTGTGCCCATCCAGTTCGTTCCCGTCCCGGGCACCAAGCTCGCGGGCAAGGAGTGTCAGGGCATCTACGTCCTGCTGACCGATCGGAACGTCTTCGAGCCGGTCCGCTCGGGCCTGGCCATCGGTTGGCACCTGTCGCGTCTATTCGGCAGCCAGTTCGAGGTGGACAAGATGAACAACCTGGTGGGCAACGCCCAGGTGACCGAGGCGGTCAAGGCCGTGGCTCGTCCGGACGAACTGTCCAAGTTGTGGCGTGAACCGCTCGACGCGTTCAAGAAGGTGCGAAGCCAGTACCTGATCTACGCCCGATGAGGAACGCGGGGGCAACGCTCGCCGGCCCGACCCGCCGCAGCACTGAAACCGAGAGCGGGGCGAACGAAGCACCATGTCGTGCCCATTCGCCCCCACGTCGGCCCAACGAACGCCTCGGCTGGCTTGGCCCCAACGCTGGCGTCGCCATCAGGGGGATCGATAAACCGATCCGGCTCACCCCTGAAGCCGACACCCCCGCGGTCGTCTTTTTCCGGGCGTGACCGGCAACGGACGGCCAGCGGTGGCGGCGGGCAAGGAGTTCCCGGCCTGTGGCGTGGTCGGGCGTCAGGTCTGCCCTTCGGTGTGCTTGATGGAGATGCGCCTGGCGCTGGCTCCCTCCGTCTTGCACAACCGGATCGTCAGGATGCCGTTGCGGTACTCCGCGTCGACTTTGTCCGGATCGATTTCGGTGGGTAGTTTGACCATGCGATGGAAGGAGCCGAACTTGCGTTCGACTTGGTAGTATCCTTTTCTCTTCTCCTCGAACTCGTCCTTTTTCTCGCCCGAAATCCTGAGGCTGTCGGCCGTGACCTGGATTTCGAGGTCCTTGGGGTCGATGCCGGGGAGCTCGGCTCGGACAGTGATATCCTGCTCGGTTTCCGACACGTCGACGGCCGGCCCCCAGCCGGTGATCGGCGAGAGGAGCCGGTCGAAGCCGCTTCTGCCTTCCTGCAGGAAACTGTCGAAGAGCCGGTCCAGTTCGTGGCGGAACCGTTCAATCGCGGATTGTGCCGCCGGGTCCCGGTTCTCGGTGTCCACCCGCTTCGTGCGCCAGGGTATGAGACTCATGCGTCGAACCATCCTTTCATCCGCAGGCCCGCGCCTCGCGTGTTCCTGCTGTGCCGCCAGTATCCTCCTCTGGCTGAAAGCTGATCATTGCCTGCCGAACACGGCCTACAGCATCTTGATCGCGATCTTGCGCGGCTTCACTGCCTCTATCTTGGGCAGGTGCAGCGTGAGTACGCCATCGGCGTACTCGGCGGTAATCCGAGACGCGTCGATCGCTTCGCTGACCTGGAAACTGCGATAGAAATCGCCAACACCGTACTCGCGGAGCAGGTAACGGGTTTCCGGCGTCTGACGCACGGGGACCCGGCCGTGGATCTCCAGCGAGCCGTTCTCGAACTTCACGTCAATACTACTGCTGCTCACTCCGGGCATGTCGGCCACAACCAGCAGTTCTTCCTTGTTCTCGATGATATCCACATTCGGCCGGTAAGCTCGCCCGCTGCGGGTTCGCTCGGCCTGGGCGACTTCGGCTTCAGCGGTCTTCTTGGCAACGGCACTGTCCACCATGGCAATACCTCCTTTCGATCTACAGCAGGAACACTCACAGGCACTTGACTTGGATCTTCCGCAGCCTGGCGGCCTCGGCCTTGGGCAGCTTCAGGGTCAGTACGCCGGACGCAAGCGTGGCCTCGACCCGCCCGGAGTCCACATCGACGGGCAGACGGATCACTCGGCTGAACGGACCCGTCCCTCGCTCGCGACGGTGATAGACCTCGTCGGTGCCATCCCCTTCCCTACGCTGGCCCTTGACGGTCAGTTCGCGACCGGAGACCAGAATCTCGATGTCCTCCATCTTCAACCCCGGCGTCTCAGCTTCGGCGTACAGATTGCCTTCGTCCTCCCAGACGTTCAGGGCCGGAAACGCCGAGCTGCCGAACAAGCCGGATCCAACCAGTGGTGCCAGACCCTCCACCCAGTCGCCCAGCAGGCGATCCACCTCGCCGCGGAGTTGCTGGATCGGGTTGCCGCCTTCACCTAATCTCGCGAACATGTCCACTGCCTCCTTTCGGGAACCAATGCATCAACGAACTCCATCAAGACGCCTGCAGGTAGTGCAAAGACTGTGCCGTGATCATTGTATCCTGTAAACCATTGTCGTTCAAAGTTTTACGGCGCCATCCGGTGCCGGCGATCATGCCAGATGCCAGATTGGCAGGGCAGGATCTGATTTCTGGGGATGATCGCCGGGCCGCTGGCCGATAGTCTTCTCAACGAACCGCGATGCCGAGGGCCCATGAGCGACCATCCCACAACGCCCCATACTCCGACGCCGGGCGGTGACACCGGCTGGCTGGCCGAGACCTTGGATACCCGTCCAGAGATCGTCTGGATGGCTCCGTTCATGATCTACCTCATTCTGTTGGGGCTCAATGACAAGTTTCCCGAAGAGTGGATGGCTGTGCCTATCGCCATTCGCGGCTTCGGCGGCCTGGCCGCGTTCTGGATCGTTCGCCGCAGGTTGCCCTCGTTGGGGAGACCGCATGTCCTCCTGGCGATCGTCCTTGGCATCCTGGCGGCCGCCGGCTGGGTGCTCGGCCAGTATGGGTGCAACGCCGTCGGCTTGGGAGGCAGCTGGTTCGGTCTCCGTCCGGGCCCGGACGGCCATGATCCGCGCGTGGACCTGACCACCGCGGCCTGGACATCTCAAGCCGTCCTGCGAATCACTGTGGCCACGATCACCGTCCCAGTGGTCGAGGAACTCTTCTGGCGCGGCTTCATGTTACGTACGTTCATCAACTGGCAGCGGTTCGAGACTGTTCCGCTCGGGACGTTCACCTGGCTGTCGTTCCTGGGCACCGCTTTGCTGTCCACGGTGCAGCATCCGGCCAATTGGGGAGTGAGCATCCTCTGCTGGATGGCTTTCAATGCCTTGTTCTACTGGAAGAAGAGCCTGCTGTTCCTGATGATCGTCCACGGTGTGACCAACCTGGCCCTCTATCTCTATGTTATCACTCGTCACGACTGGATCTTCTGGTGAGATCCTCGTGCTCGAAACGCTCCAGGGGGCAGCCTTCGCACCGCGGGCAGGGTCGGCAGTGCAGCTTGCCGACCTGGACCAGCAGGGCATGATACTCATTGAAGTACGCGGCGTCCTCGGGCAGGTTCGACTCGAACAGATCCTTGATCTCGTCGTAGTCGGCCGAGTCATCCACGAGGCCGTGCCGGTACAGGATCCGGGCCGTGTAGGCGTCCACCACGAAGCTCGGCACCCCACCCGCATAGAGCAGAATGGCATCGGCCGTTTCCCGGCCGATCCCCGACACGCTGAGGAGCTGCTCGCGAAGTGCATCAGATGAGGTGTTGAACATCCGCTTCAGATCACCTTGGTAACGATCCCACAGCCACTCGACGAACGACTTGAGCCTGCGGGCCTTGACCTTGTACGTTCCTGCAGGGCGAACCAGCTCGGCCAGCTCTTCGACGGTCATCTCGTGCAGCCGTCTCCAGTCCAGGGTCTTGGCCGCCGCGAGATTGGCGATGGCCCGCTCCACGTTTCGCCAAGCGGTGTTCTGCGTGAGGATGGCTCCGATGATGACCTCCGTCGGGCTCTTCGCCGGCCACCAGCGCTGTGGTCCGAAGGCTTCGAACATCGCATCGTAGAAGGCCTTGAGCGTCTGCGAGGTGCGGGTACTCATTTCCTGAACTCGGAGTCCTTGGTGGTTTCCTGCCATTTCCTGAGGCGGGTCGAGAGCACCTTCACAACCGCGGCGTACTCCATGTCGCCCACGGCGTTGTGCAGTTCGTCGCCGTCCCGCTTGAGATCGTAGAGCTGGCTCTCGCTTTGCATGTACTCGACATATTTGAACAGGTCGGTGACGATGGCCCGGGCGATACAGGAAGGCTCGCCGGGCGGCGAGGAGTAACTCACGAAGGCTTCGTCACGATGGCTGGTCGCCGCCGGGTTGCCCAGGACCGGCAGCAGCGATTGACCGTGTACGACCGGTGAGATTGCCACGCCCGCAAGCTCCATGAAGGTCGGGGCGAGATCGACGAGGCTGACGATCCGCTCGATTCTCGCCCCGGGCTTCGTCAGGCTCGGATATCGCACCAGCAGCGGCCCGCGGATGAGCTCCTCATAGAACGCCGGGCCCGTCGTGAACAGCTGATGGTCGCCCAAGGCCCATCCACTGGTCGATGCATACACGACGGCGGTGTTCTCGCGGAGATTCAGGTCATTCATCCTTTTGAGCACGCGGCCGATCTGGGTGTCGGTGTACGTCATCATCGTGTAGTACTTCGATCGGGCATCGCGAACCTGGGCCTCGTCCATCTTCTGGCCCTTTCTGACCAGGTTCGTGTTGAGCAGTACAGGGGGGCGACGATCGGGGATGGTCTTGACGGACTTGGGCAGCTCGATGGCGTCCGGGGGGTAGGCATTTACCACTCCGGGCGGGAGAGTCGGCGACTCGGGCTGCTCGACGAAATTCACCCAGAGAAAGAAGGGCTTCTCGCGTGGTTGTGCCAGGTACTCATTGGCCCGGTCGGCAATCCACTCGGTGAGATGCTGGTCGGCTTTGGCCTCTTTGCCCTGCAGCCACACCTGGTGGTCGAGCCACGACGATGGAGCGCAGATCGCCGTGTAGTCGGTGAATCCGTGATCCGGGGTGAAGGCCTTCTCCCCGAGCGGCTCCCATTGGCCCACGATCGCACAGACGTAGCCGGCACTGTGCAGGGCTCCGCTGAAAGTCTCGGCCCCGGCCGGCAACCTGGGTTCGTGGGTCGCGGTCTTGAGGGCATGCGGATACTGGCCGGTCAGGATTGAGGCCCGACCAGGAGTGCTCTGCAACGTCGGCGTGTAGCATCGCGGGAAGAACGTGCTCTCCTTGGCCAACTCGTCCAGGTTGGGCGTCTTGATCTGCCGGTGGCCCTCGAAACCGGTTAGCCCCGCTGCCTGGTGATTGGTCGTGAGAAGAACGATGTTCGGTCGGTTCGCCCCGTCGGCCACCCCCGCCGCGAACAGGGTTATGGTGAACGCAAATGCCGCCCGCCGCGACCGGCCGCAGGACGCCGGCCGCCTGGACACCGGGAACTCAACCGGGCTAATCATACAGGCCCCTCGTTGCCGCATGCGTGCTGTAGTCCGATCATTGATCCCGGTGATCCTACCCGTGAGTCTCAGACAACGCTACATCTCGACCGGGTGGGACGGCGAGCGACCGGTCGCTATAATCATACCCCTTCCGATTCCCGGGGATGCGGATGCGAGACAAGGAGCCACCGCATGAGGTGCCGTCGATGGCTGGTCGCTGCGCTGCTGGGTAATCTTCTAGGTGGTCCGGACGCGGCGAGAGCCGTCTCTCCGACGACGGCCGAGGGCGGCAAGCGCGAGGACGTGGTCACCGCCGTGCCAGGTCGCGTGGACACCGTCCGGCACGAGTGGTCGGATTCCCAACGTCGGCGTGCGATACCCGTCAAGCTCTACTTTCCCGCCCAGGGCCAAGGTCCATACCCTGTCATCGTGTTCTCCCACGGGTTGGGCGGCTCGCGCGACGGATACGAATACCTCGGTCGCCATTGGGCCGGTCAGGGGTACGTCTCGGTACACCTGCAACACGAAGGCAGCGACCGCGAAGTCTGGTCGCGGAGCGGCGAAGGCATGCGGGCACTCCGAGCGGCGGCCGCCAATCCCCTCAACGCCATCGATCGACCGCGCGACGTCCGCTTCGCGATCGATCAACTCGTCCGTCTCAATCGAGAGGATCCCGCCCTCAAGGGCCGGCTCGATCTGGACCGCATCGGCGTAGCCGGCCACTCCTTCGGCGCTCATACCGCCCTGATGGTGGCCGGGCAGGCGATGGTCGGCCCATTGGGCCGGGAGACGACGTTCGCCGATCCTCGGGTCAAGGCGGCCATCGCGATGAGCGCTCCCGTCCCAGCCCGCCGAGACAGACTCGACCGCGTATACGCCGGCGTGACCATCGCCTGCCTGCATATGACCGGCACGCGCGACGACAGCCCGATCGGCGAGACTGCGGCGGCCGACCGGCGAATCCCCTTTGACCATATCCGGGGAGGCGATCAGTACCTCGTGACGTTCGCGGGAGCCGACCACATGGTCTTCAGCGGGCGACGGCTCGCCGTCGGGGCGAACGCCCAGGATGCCCGTTTTCAGGAACTGATCCTGCAGGGCTCAACCGCCTTCTGGAACGTATACCTCAAGGGTGACAGGCGAGCTAAGGCTTGGTTGATGCAAGGGGGATTCGAACATGCACTCGGCAAGGACGGGCGGTTGGAGAAGCGAACGGCTCAGTCAACACCGGCTACTCATCCCAGGTGACGTGTGGGGGCAGCTGGCTTGCGGCTGCACAAGTCGCGTCAGCAGAGCGCTGCGTAGGTCAGGAACGTCAGAACGATAATCTTGACTTTCCGGGCGAAGAAATCGAAGATGACCAGCGACATGTCCATGCGTTCTTCCCTGCCTTGTTGCTTCCACCGGCCGTGTCCCCACACGCCGTGACTGTGGTTCAGGCAAGCCTCATTCCCACACCATGCTCCCGGCCAAGGTCGCTCCTGGATGCCGCGATCAGGCGTAAACTATTTATTTATATAGACTTACAGGTGTATCCGCGCCTCGTTAAAATGGGTTGACTTTAGCGGATATGACGACTGACCGCATCAAGGCGACAGCCTCTTCCCCGCCCGCGGCTGGGTCCGTGCTCTCGCTCAGCTTTAGGTTGTTGGCAGAAAAGAGGTTAGACGAGCAGGCGATGCAACGTCATATCGTCTGACGCGAAACCGCCTTGATGTCTTGGTAGACTAGGCCGGCGAGTGCCCGATAGGCGGGCCCGCTCTCAGTTGTGAGTGCCGTTGACAGCGTCGACGGCCGACCGGGGGGGGAGATAAGGGCACCCCAGTACCGAAATCCCGGAAGGCGAGAGGGAGAATCGTGGATGAAGGGGAAAGTGGCGGCGATCCTGGTTTTGTTGGCTGGTCCGGCGGTATCCACTGGCGCGGTGATCAATCTTCAGCTTCCGGGGGGGGGCGACCCACGCCCGCGTGTCACCCGGCGAGAGCTTCGTCGTCGAAGTGGTGCTGGACCTGGAAGGTGAGGAGAAGGTCGCTGGCTTTGAGGCCCAGCTTCGCGACTCGACGGGGAGCGGGAAGCTGACCTGGACCAAGCGTACCTGGGGCGGCAGTCTCAGCGCCGGGACGGGTCCCATCGCCGATCCGGCCAAGGTGCCCTTCAAGACGGGCGGCTTCCCGGCCATGATCCCTGCACCAGGAACTGAGCCCGAATCGCCGGCGGGCTTGGCGGTCTCCATCGGCCTTCTTGCCAGCGACGGCTACGGACGGGCGGATATTCAGCCTTGGATGGAGCAGCTGACGCTGAAGCTCTCTCTTGCTTCGGGTCGGGAACCCTACGTGATCAGCCTCGAGGGCGGCCAGATCCTGTTCGAAGAGAACGGCAATGCAGTGCCCCTCCGAATCGGCACCGCGGTGACGATACCGGAACCGGCCAGCCCTCTGCTCTTGGCCTTCGGTAGCCTGCTCGTTTACCGTCGCCGCGGCTGATGCAGGCGCGAGGCTCGGTGGGGGCCCTCAGCCGGGATGGTCAAGCCCCTGGCTGCGACCGGCAGGTCGGATCGCATGGAATCAGACCGGCTGCGGCCGCCGATCAGATGTACTCGCGGAACAACTCCTTGCTGGGGCCGGGGATGACCACCGAAGACACGAGCAGGCCCTTTTCGCGGACCAGCTGAGCCCCGGCCTCGACGCCGGCGCGACAGTCGGCCACGGTTCCCGCCATGAGGGCAAAGCCCTTGCCGCCCAAGGCCATGGCCAGATGGATGCGGTAGAGGGTGATGGCCGCGGCTTTGGCGGCGGCGTCGGCCGCTTCGAGAATGCTGGCTGCCGAGAAGGACTCGATGATGCCGACCGCGCCGGGTCGATCGTCATCGAGCTGTACCGATTGCCCGAGGGCACGGAACACTGACTCGTGAATGTTGGGGATAGTGATGTGGTCAATGACCCCGTCCGGCGCGGCGGCCAAACCGGCGGCCATGCTGGCCCGGACCGCCGCGATGTTGCCTGTGACCACGTTGATGAACTTGCCCGAGCAGATCGTCCGGCCGAGAACAAGCTCGACATCCGCCGCCTTGAGCATCGCATCCTGGACGGCCAGCCCAATGCCGACGCTGCTCAGTTCGATCATGCCAATGGCTTCGCGCATAGTTCTCAAATCCTCGTCATGCTTCGATCGTAATGGCATCCTTGGCCAGGCTGACGGTTCCCGTGATGCTGGCGTGGATCACCGCACCCAGCTGCCCCTCGGACGGGCGGGCCACGACGTCTCCGGCCGTGACCTGGTCGCCGCTCCGGACCACCGGCAGGGCAGGGGCGCCCACGTGTTGCTTGAGTGGTAGGTGGACACGTCGCGGCTGGTACGGGCGCTTGAGCATCGGGCCCTTGTTGACGAAGTCGGCAAGCCCCAGCTTGGCGAGCAGTCGCTGCAAGGGTACACGGCGGTTGTCGAGATGCAGCCTCGGCCGCGCCTCGACTGCGTCGACCTCCCACTTGCGGCCTTCGGACATCAGCCGACGCTTGTTCTGGCCGCACACACTCTTCGGATCGAGATCCTCCGGGCAGGAGATCATCGTACACAGGTTGCACTCGCAGCAGAACAGCGTGCCCAGGGTGCTGGCCTCACCGGTCTGGCTGTAGACCAGGGATCTCATGGCCTTGTGCGGCTCGATCGGGTGGCCCAGCAGGTAACGGGGGCAGAGCTCGGTGCAGAAAGAGCACTGGTCGCAGGCGCTGGCCCCAACCCGCGAAATCGTGGGCCAATCCTTGCGGTAGCGGGCGATGAGCATGTGGTCGTCGGGCAACACGATCAGGCCGCCGGTCGTCTTGGTGATCGGCTCATCGAAACTGGTGCACAACCGGCCCATCATCACCCCGCCCACGAGGGCCGCCGGCTTGTCCACCGTGGCTCCGCCGGCAAGCTCGATCGCCTCGCGGAAGCTGGTGCCGACCGGGACGCCGATGGTCACCGGATCCCTGACCGCACCGGCCACGGTCAGGAACTTGTGGGTGACCGGCACACCTTGGGCGATGTTGTAGGCCGTCTCGACGTTGGTGACGACCGCTCCGACTGCCAGCGGAATCCTGCCCGGCGGGATGACCCGGCCGGTCACGTCGTAAACCAGGATGAACTCATCCCCGGTGGGATAGCTGTCGGCCAACTCCGCGATCCGCATGGTCGCCGGGAGCTTCGGGGTCAGCAACTCGATGACGTCGTGGTACTTGTACTTGATGCCGATGACGGCCTCTTTGGCCCCCACCAGTTGCCGGGCCCGCTCCAGCCCGGCGATGACCTGGTCGGGGAACTCGCGGAGCATCTCCTTGTCCTTGTGCAGCAGCGGTTCGCACTCGGCCGCGTTCAGGATGATGACCTCCGCCGCAGCCCGGAGCTTCACATGGGTCGGGAATCCGGCGCCCCCGGCCCCGACGACCCCACACGACTGGATTGTGTCAATGGTTATCTCTGCCATATCTACCGCCGAGCCTGCCTTGGGCCGCCTTCAACCCGGCGGCTGACGCCGACAGTGTAGCCGAGAGCTGGACCCGGTTCCAGAACGTGGAAGGCGACCTGCGGAGACGCCCGGCTAGGGCTGGCTTTCGGCAACGGTGGGCACCAGCTTGAAGGAGATCGGGCCGTTAGAGGTACGAAACTCGATCTGGCCTCCGCCGCCGTTGAGCTCCGCCTCGACGTGGGCACTGCTGGTCCTCAGAGCGCCGACCTGGGTCGTTCCGAAGTCCGTGGAGACCCGGCCGTTGCTCGTGTCCAGCCGGAGCTGGGCCGCGACGGTGGAAGGCAAATGTACCTTGATGCCGCCATTGGCGGACGACACGCGGACCTCCGGCTTGGGAGGCAGCCATCCCGTCTCCAGCTCAACCGGGCTGTTGGTCGTCTCCAGGTGGATGTTACCCCGCGTGCTCATGGCCCGAATCCGGCCGTTGCTTGTTCTTGCCTGGACTTGCTTGCTGCCGACCCGCCGGAGCTCCACGGGACCGTTGGAGGAAAGCGCTTCGACATCGCCGGTAACATCCTCGAGCGAGACGGCGCCGTTGCTGGTCGTGGCCTTCACCCGGCCATCGATCCTGGCGGTGCGAATCGGGCCGTTCGAGGTGTGCAGCTTCAGGTCCCGAGCGGCATCGGTCACTTGGATACGGCCGTTGCTGGTTCGAATATCCATCGCCATGGCGGGCGGAACGACGATCTCGAAACTCGCACCGGCGTTGAGGTTCGGTTCGATCGGGAACTCGGCCACGATGTGCAGGGTGTCCGGCCGGCCGGCTTCACGTCCAGTCCGGATCTTGATGCGTTCGAGGACTTCCAGGGCGGCTTCGACGGTCGTGGCCGAGGCGGTCTTGGTGCCCGAGACGCTCGCCTCGCGGACCGCGGGATCGCAACGGACCTCCACACCGCCGTTCCGCGTCTCGACCACGAGCGAGGACACGCCCTGGATGTCCGCTGTCTGGCGGAACTCCGCTCGTTGGGTCACATAGAAGTGGCCATTGTAGGTGCATCCACAGAGGCCGGCCGCAGCCAGGCTCACAATCCACATGCGTCGTTTCGCGGTCATGTCGGTTTCCTCATTCCAGGCGGAAGTGTTCGCTGTCGTCGGCGCGGCGCGGTGCCCTTTCAACATCAGACCCAACTCGAGATCAGAAGTTGGTGATCAACGCGCGTCTTGGCCGACGAATTTCCGACGTCGATCTCGCCGGGTGCCATCCGCCGGCCACCCGTGGGTCTCACTTGATCGAGACATCGGGCCGCATGCGGCCAACCGCTTCACAGACTCACCCGGCCGACGTGACCCCAAGCGATAAGAGCGCCTCTTGCTCGGTGGGGTGGATGTCGAAGAGCTTGTTCACGCCGGTGATCCTGAAGAGCTGCTGGAGCTCCGTGCGCAGGCCGCACAGGACCAGCCTGCCCTTGATGGCCTGTATCTTCTTGCGCAGTTCAATCAGCGTGCTCATCGCCGAAGAGGACATCGACTTGACCCTGGTGAAGTCGATGATCAGCTTCTTGCACGCTCGATCGTCCACCAGGGCGTAGAGGCCCGCAGCCATGGCCTCCAGCCGCGGCGCGTCCACGATGGCCGTGTCATTGATCGTTGCCACGGTCACATCTCTCAGGGTCTGAACGAGCAGTGGTGACGGAACGGCCATGGAACACCTCGCCTCGACTATGCCAAGAACGCATTCTACTCCGGTTCGACCGCCTTAGCGAGTCCCGGGGGCTTTACACGGCGGCATGGAGCGGGGTATTTTTACGCTGCATCATGATCACTATCCTCTCCGCAACCGTGCTTCTGATCCTGGTGATGGACCCTCTGGGTAACGTCCCCCTCTTCCTGGTCGCGCTTCGGGACGTCGCTCCCGACCGACATCGCCGGGTGGTAACCCGCGAGCTTTGCATCGCCTTGGTGGTGATGGTGATCTTCCTGTTCTTCGGTCGGCATATCCTGCAGCTGTTCCAGATCTCCCAGCATGCGTTGAGCATCGCCGGCGGCATCATTCTCTTCCTGATTGCGGTCCGCATGATTTTCCCGTCCACGGGAGGTCCTTTTGGCGATGCTCCGAGCGGTGAGCCGTTCATCGTTCCGCTGGCCATCCCCCTGGTCGCCGGCCCTTCCACCCTCATCACCCTGACCCTGCTGGTGTCCCGCGAGCCGGACCGCTGGCCCGGGTTTCTTCTGGCCCTCATCCTGGCCTGGCTGGTATCGGTTGTCGTGCTCCTGGCCTCGAACCTGCTCAGTCGGCTCCTGACCGAGAAAGGCCTCATTGCCCTGGAACGTCTGATGGGCATGATCCTGACTGCCGTGGCGGTCCAGATGCTCATGACCGGCGTCGGAGAGGCGATCGTCCAGTTTCGCTCGGCTAACCAGGGGTGATATGCCGATCGCTTCCGGGCGGCTGGTGCCGAGGTCGACGCGGATGGCCGCCGGATTGGGCCCCGCGATTTGTGGTCTTCTTCCTAACGGGTGTTGCGGCCTCGCGTCAGTTGGGGGATGTGGAACTTCCGCCTTGCTCAGGCGTCCAAGGGAGGGGCTTTGGATAATCCGGCCGTCTACGAGAGGAGTATGCTATGAAACCCGCGACCATCGTAATGTCTGTCATTGCATCGGCGTGGTTCTTCAGCCTGGCTGCAGCAGCGGAGGAGCCTGCGGACCTGAGGGTGACCCGGGTGGCGTTGTTCTCCAGCGGGGTGGGCTACTTCGAGTGCAACGCCAAGGTGAAAGACACCGCCAACGCCGAGTTGAAGTTCCGCACCGCCCAGATCAATGACATTCTTAAGTCTTTGGTGGTACAAGACTTCGACGGGGGATCCATCAGCACGGTGGGCTACGCATCCCGGGATCCGGTGGAGAAAGCCCTCAGGAGCTTTGGCGTCGATATCACCAGCAAGCCCACCCTGGCCCAGCTTCTCGATCAGCTGCGCGGCGAACCGGTGGTGCTGGCCGGCCCGCGGAACGTCACCGGTGTGATCCTCGGAGTGGAGAAGAGGAAGATTCAGGTGGAGAAGAACGTGATCGAGGAGGATATGCTTAACCTCCTTACTGAAGCTGGATTACAGCAGATTCAAATCAGCGGCATCGAGCGGCTCAAGCTCAGCAACGAGAAGATCGACGCCGAGCTGCGTAAGGCTCTGGCGACGCTGGCCTCGAGCCACGACGCCGACAAGAAGGGCGTAGTGATCCACTTCGACGGCCAGGGCGAGCGGCGGGTGCGGGCCTCGTACCTACTTGAAGCCCCCATCTGGAAGACCAGCTACCGCCTGGTGCTGGCCCCCGACAAGAAGCCCTTCATTCAGGGCTGGGCAACCGTTGAGAACGCAACCGAGGAGGACTGGAAGAACGTGAAGCTGTCGCTGGTTTCCGGCCGGCCGATTTCCTTCACCATGGACCTTTACACGCCCCTGTATGTGCCCCGCCCGAAGGAGGAACTCGAGCTGTATGCCTCGTTGCGTCCACCGGAGTTCGAGGCCGGCAAGGTCTTGTTGGGCGTCGCGGTAGGAGAGGCAGCTGCCAAGCCGGAGGCCACCCCGGCCGCCGTCGCAGCCCCGTCGGCTCCGGCCCGTGCTGCGGGGAAGGAAGTGCGAAAGGGTCCGGCGGCCGCCCGGCCTTTGGCCCGGGGTCGACTCGCGGTCGAAAGCGGGCAAGGTATGGCTGGTGGCATGGGAGGCATGGGTGGCGCCGGCTTCGGCGGCCGCCCCCTGGCGGAAGGCGTGGAAGATCTCGGGGAGGGAGTTCAATCCGTGGCCAGTGCCCAACAGGCGGGCGAACTCTTCGAGTACGTCATTGCCACCCCGGTCACCATCGCTCGCCAGCACTCGGCCATGCTCCCCATCATCAACGAGGAGATCGGCGGCGAGAAACTCAGCATCTACAACCCGGCGACACATCCCAAGCATCCACTGAACGGCCTGCAGATCGAGAACACGTCCAAACTCAATCTCATGCAGGGGCCGATCACCGTGTTCGATGAAAGTGTCTACGCCGGCGACGCCAAGCTGCCCGATCTCAAGCCGGGCGAGAAGCGGCTGGTAGCCTACGCCTTGGATCTGGCGGCCGAGGTGACCGTCGATCAGAAGCCCGCACCGGACGAGTTGATCAGCCTGCGAATCGCCAAGGGCACACTTCTGCATCGGCACAAGTACGTCGACGAACGCGTGTACACCGTCAAGAACAAGGACGTCAAGAAAGCCCGATCCGTCCTGCTCGAACAGCCCGGCACGAGCGACTGGAAGCTGGTCGAACCCAAGGAGCCTTTCGAGCGGACCGGAAACCTGTGGCGCTTCAAGGTACCCGTCCCGGCAGGCAAGAGCGTCGAGCAGAAGGTGCGCCTGGAGCGGGTGGCGGATGAGTCCGTGGCCCTGACTGACAGCGGCCTGGACCAGATCGACTTCTTCCTGCGGGCCAGGGTCATTTCGCCTAAGGTCAAGGAGGCCATGCAGAAGGTCGTCGCGCTTCGGACCGCTCTAGACGCCTCCACCAAAGAACTCGCCCTCCGCGAACAGGAAGCCAACGAGGCCGTTCAGGAGCAAGGGCGGATTCGCGAGAACGTGAAGGTGCTCGAAAAGAGCAGCGACACCTACCAGAAGCAGATCCGCAAGTTCGACCAGCTCGAGACTCGAATCGAGCAGCTCCGCGAGACGGTGACCACCCTTCGTGGGAACACGCAGAAGAACCGCGAGGCCCTGGAGAAGTTCCTCCTCGAACTGGACGTGGAGTAGGAGTCGACGGCGGCCGTCGCCCCCGTCAGGTTCACGCTGCGTGGTTTGATCCGCGGGACCGGCCCAGCAAGTCCGCTATGACCTGGTGCGAGCGCGGTGCGGCCGTCGACCCGTTCCGGCGCCGAGACCCCTGCGAGCCATGGCTTCCGTCTGCACCCGATTATGCGGTTTTTTACCCATTTGGGGCGCCGCTTGGGGACTATTGCCCGATTTGGACCCGTCCATCGGCCCTGACGATGCCGTCGATGGCCTTTGGCCGTCTGGCACGGCACGTGAATGATCTCCTTTCGGTTTGCATGCGACCACAAGTGAAGAGAAGGAGAAGGGATCAGAGTTCGTGGTGATCGAACGAAAGGAGATCTATCATGACCCGCAAACTGACCAGTCTGTTGATGGTGCTCGGAATGGCCGGGGGGGCCTTGTTTCAGTCCGGCGGCTGCAATATCGCGATCACGCCCATCGAGCCGGAGGAGGAGGTTTTGACCTCTACCGTCCAGGGCGCGTCGAGTGTTACCCCCGCCTGGGGGCAGTATCCGAGCGTCTGGGCGACCAGCTACGTGATGGGGGGATGGGGCGGCTACTAACTGGGGAATGGTCAAGGCTGAGAACCGACAAGAACGTTCTTTCGGAGTCCTCGAGGGCCCGGCTTATCAGAGCCGGGCTCTCTTCTTAGGTGGGGACAAGCAGGGCGAAGGTGCGATCAGGGGACGCAGACAACCTCCGTGACTTCGGGAACGTGCTCCATCAGGTTTCGCTCGACACCCAGCTTCAAGGTCATTTGTGCCGAGGGGCACGCCCGGCAGGCTCCGTGCAGCCGAACCTGGACGACGCCGGCCTGGTCGATGTCCACGAACTCCAGGTCACCTCCGTCGGCCTGGATCATCGGCCGGATCTTTGCCACCACTGCCGCCACCCGGTCCTTGACCGATCCTTGTCCCTGGTCCGCTGCCTCAGCCATTTGGCACCTCACGACACAATGCACGGGCTCCTGCCCCAGACGAGGGTCGTTGTCCCGCTGGCTTGTCAGTCTAGCGGCCGAGCAAAGAAAGGGCAAGTTGCGCTGAGCTCTGGGCGAGGGCCCGGTTCTACGCGACCGCGGCGTTGTTCTCTTCGCCGGGCGATTCGAACTTGACGCTGACCCGTTTGCTGACTCCCGCTTCCTGCATGGTGACGCCGTAGAGGACGTCGGCCATGCTCATCGTCGCTTTCTGGTGGGTGATCACCAGGAACTGGGTGGTGTCCAGGAACTCGGCGATGATCCGATTGAACCGCTCGTTGTTGGCCTCGTCGAGGGCGGCGTCAACCTCGTCCAGGATGGCGAAGGGCGACGGCCGGCTCCTGAACACGGCCATGAGCAGGGCGATCGCGGTCATCGTCTTCTCGCCGCCGGAGAGCAGCGAGTTGGTCCGCATTTCCTTCCCCGGCGGGCGAGCGTGGATCTCGATGCCCGCTTCCAGGACGTCGAGCGGCTGGCCCTCGGGCGGCGTCTCGTAGCTGAGATCGGCTCTCCCGCCGCCGAACAACTTGCGGAACATGTCATTGAAGTGCCCGCGGACGACCTCGAACGTCTGTGTAAACCGCTCGCGGCACTCGACATTGAGCTGTTCGATCAGCGTTTCGAGCTGGCCCTTGGCATGGCGGAGGTCGTCGCGCTGCGCGGTCAGGAAACCGGACCGCTCCTCGAGCTTCTCCTGCTCGGCGATGGCATCGAGGTTGACGTTGCCGAGCCGGCGGATCTTCTCCTTCAGTGCCTCGATCTCGGCCTCCACCGCGGCCCAGTCCTGGTCCTGGTGCTCGTAGCTGGCGTGGGCTTCGGCCAGATTCAGACTCAGCTCCTCGCGTACTCGATTGACCAGGTCCTCCATGCGAATGGTGTACTCGCGGAAGTCCATCTGGATGGCGTTGAGCCGCTGCTCGGATTGTTCGAGCTCGCCGCGATCGGTCTTCAGGCGCACGCCCAGCGTCTCGATTTCGACCGCCATCTGCTCTCGGTGGCGGCCGCTGTCGAGAATGGCCCGATCGAGCCGCTCCTTATCGGCGTAGAGGTCGGCCAGGCGGCTTTGGGCGGCCAGGATGGTCCGCTCCGCCAGGGTGAGTCGTTGGGCAGCCTGTTGGGCGGCGGCCGCCGCGGTGCGCACCGCCTCCTCGCTCTGGTGCCGGGATTCGCGAAGACCACGCAGTCGGTCGCTGAGCATGCCGCGCTGCTGGCTCATGCGGCCTGCCTCGACCTTGGTGGCCGTGACCCGTTCTGCCAGCTGAGCCCGCTGCTGCCGGACCAGGACGATCTGGGCCTGGGACTCCTGGACGCGACGGTGATGCTCTTCGCTGGTTCCTTCCAGGTGGGCCAGGGATTCCCGGCTGGCCGACGCCCGCCGGACGGTCTCGCGGATCTGCAATTCGGCAGACGCGATGTCGCCGGCGACCTGGGGTTGCATGCGGCTCAACCGATCGATCGCATTCTGGTTGGCGCTCCGAGCGGCGTTGTTCTCCGCCTCGGCAGCCCGGGCCTCGTACCGGGCGTTGCGTAAGGCCTGCTGGGCTTGCTGGAGGCGGGCGGCTTCGGCCGAGGCGTGGTCGAGCCGCTCGGCCATGGCCTCGATCCGGTCATCGACTTCCTGGATCTGGGCGTCAATCTCGCGCAGCTCGCTCTTGCGCGAGATCAGCCCGGCCCGGGCGCCGGCGGGTCCCAGCTGGCAGATGCCCTGCGGGTCCAGCAGCTCGCCGGTCAATGTGACGTACCGATACATCGGCGGGTTCTGGCGAGCCAGCTGGAGGGCGTCGGCCATCGTTCGCACAATGATCGTCCGGCCGAGCAAGTGCCGCACCAGCGGCTCCGCTTCCTGGGGATAACGCACCAGATTGATGGCGTAGTTGACGAAACCTTCCTGCTGGGTGAAGTCGCGGCCGTCGATGAACGGCGGCAACAGATCGAGACAGATTGCCGGCACCCGCCCCGGGAAGTCGGCCAGCATGCCAGCATCTGCCAGCATGAGCCGGCTCTGCTCGACAACCAGATACTGGTCGTATTCGCCCAAGGCGGTCTCGATCAGGGCCGCGTTGGCCACGTCCGCCGCGATCAGGTCGGCCACCATGCCCCAGACGTACGCGAACGCCCGGCCGGTCGTGTCCTGCTCCTTGCGGTGCAGAAGCTCGCGCACCCCCGAGTCGACCCCCTCGAGCTTGCGGTCCAGGTCGAGCAGGGTCTGCTTGCGACTGACCATGCCGCTGCGGTGCTCCTTGGCGGCTGCCAACTGCTGATTCAACTCGCTCTGGTCGGCATCGAGCCGGGCGGCCTCTTGCTGCTGCTCATCGAGCTGTCTGCCGTGCTCGGCGATGGTCGCGGCCAGCTCCCGGCCTCGTTCGTCCAGTTGGCTCTGATACCCGGTCAGTTCGGCCAGTTCGGCCTGCAGTTCTCCCTGCCGGGCTTGGAGTCGCTGCTGTTCGGCCTCCAGCTTCTGCTTCTCCCGATCCAGCGACTGCACCTCGTTGTTCAGCTGCGTGGTCCGCCGCACGACCTCGATGATGAGGGCCTTTTCCTCCTCGCATGCCTGCTCCAGGCCCGCCAGATCGCGGCCCAGCTGTCCGTCCTGGCCGGCCAGCTCGTCCTCGATGCGGTGCACTTCGCGCAGCCGGTCGTCGACGTCGGCGACTTCCGCCTCCACGGCTTCGATCGACTGCTGCAGCCGGATGGTCTTCTGCCGCTCGCCGGCCAGCCGCTCCTGCTCGCGGGAACGTACGCCGCCCAGCATGTCCAGCTGCTGCAGCGTCTGCCCGATGCGTTCCCGTTTCTCCGTAATCTCTGCAGTGTTTGAAAGAACCTGCTGGTGTATCTGGTGACGATCGCCGTCGAGCCGGTCCAGCTCGGTGCGAAGCCCGGCCTCACGGGTCTCGGCTTCGGTAATCGCCGTTCGCAACCGGGTGACTTCATCACCGACGGTCTCAACCTGCGACTTGAGCCCCGCGGCTTGTTCGTTCAGCCGGTGATAGTCGGCCAGGGCGTACATCGCCCGTTTCTCGCGGAGCTGCTGGTCATAGACCTGGTAGTTGCGGGCTTTCCCGGCCTGGTACTTGACGCTGCGAAGCTGCTTCTCGACCTCGTCGACAATGTCCTCGAGCCGGAGGAGATTCTGCTCCGCACGCTCCAGCTTGCGCTCGGCTTCCTTCTTGCGGGCCTTGTAGCGGCTGATCCCCGCCGCCTCCTCGAACACCACCCGTCGCTGAGCGGGGTTCGCCTGGATCAGGTAGGACACCTTGCCCTGCTCAATGATCGAGTAAGCGGTCACGCCAATCCCGGTATCGAGAAACAACTCCTTGATGTCCTTCAGCCGGGCGGGCTCGTTGTTGATCAGATACTCGCTCTCCCCGGTGCGATAGAGCCGCCGCGTGATCTTGACCTCGTCGCTGTCCACAGGCAGCTTGCGGTCCTCGTTGCCAAAGACGAGGTCCACCTGGGCCATGGAGGCACTCTTGCGCGTGCCCGACCCGAAGAAGATCACGTCCTGCATCTGCTCGCCGCGCAAGCTCTTGGCGCTCTGGTCGCCCAACGCCCATTTGATGGCGTCGACCACGTTGCTCTTGCCGCAGCCGTTCGGGCCGACAATGCCGGTGATTCCCGGCAGGAAATCGAAATCGATCTTGTCGGCGAAACTCTTGAAGCCCTGGCAGGTCAGTCGTTTGAGGAACATGAAGTCGTGGGGACCTCCTTGTGCCCAGTCTCTACCGGCCATCCCGGTCGGTTCTGTATCAGCATTCTTCCCCCGTGGCGGCCGTTCGTCACACCGGGTGCAGACACACCCTCGGCCCAGCCCGGACGGCCCTCTAATCTACCCGCCGAATGGTGTTTTGCCAAGAAAGAACAACAACATTTTGTGGACCCGCCGTCCAATCGGGGGGCGGCCCCTCGGGGGGGGCGGTGGGTAAAAACCGCCGGGCCCATCGGACGGCGAGATCCGGTGGGCCCGGTTCTTGGATTGACCCTGTCCGGAGCCTTGGCGTTCGTTCATCGGCGCGAGCCAAGGCCGTCAGGTCCGTCGCAGCCCCTACGGGCACGGCGGCGGAGGAAGTTTCTGGCCAATGTTGTTGCGCACCGCGGTCATGTCCAGGGTGTTGATGCGCCCGTCCATGTTGATGTCGCAACGGTGGTGGACCAGAGGCACCTCCCCGGTGTTGTTCCGAACCGGGGTCATATCCAGCGTGTTACACCTGCCGTCACCGTTGACGTCACCAACGAACGCGACCATACAGATCGAACTGGTCGTGACGTTGCCGGACAGGTCGGTGATGCCCGGGAACCGAATCGAGACCCGGCTGACGTCGGCCACGCCGCTCATGTCGATGGTCAGAACCGCGCCCGCGATGGAAACGGAGTTGATGGTGACGGCGCTGCCAGCACTGTCGACCACACTGACGTCGGCGGGCAGAGGCGATCCGCCGGGCCCACTGCCCATGATGGACTCGTCGAAGGTTACCAGGACCAGCGTCGGGCCGTTCCTGCGGCACTCGACGGCCGCGTCAAAGACGCCCAGCGGACTCAGCAGGTCAATGTCGAACGTGCCCATCGTCCCGTGGGTCTTCCGCGACACGGCGGCGGTCATAACCGGCGGAACCCGGTCACGAACCCTGAGATTCACCTTTCGCTTGCCACCCTGGTCGAAGACCTTGATGACCACGTTATCGACGTCGGTATCGGCCGAGTTGCCGCCCGCCGCGGAGGTGAACCCGACGTACTTGACGTTCGGGATGTTCGCGGCCGGGACGGTGTAGTCCCGGATGGCGTGGATCGGACACAGCCCGGGCGGCGTCACCACGACGTTGAGCACGCCGTTCTTGAACCGGACCACTGCGTGCCAGACGCCGGTATCCTCGAAATCGGGCGAGATTGCCGTCGTGGTCTTGCTGACCACGCTCCCGCCGACGTCCACGCCCACATGGTTAGAGTCGGGGTCGAAATTGTTCATGTACCCGTCGAACTCTACCGCAAAGGACTGGGCGGGGAAGTCGCGGTAGCCGATCCCGACACCTTCGGGATAGAACGGTCCGGACGGAGCTCCGCTGACCACCATAGTCAAGCCGTCAGGGTCAATGTTGCCTGCGGCATCCGCGTAGTGGCCGGAGACGTTGGCGAGCTGGAAGTCAAAGGCGACCTCGAAGTCGTTGGAGGTGCCGGGCACAGCCACGGGTGACGGGCTATAGAAAGCGGTGCTCGCCTTGGAGATGAACCCGGAGGAAATCAACCGCACCACGCCCTCCGGCAACTGATGATTCGCGAACGGGAAGATCTGCCAGTCCGCCGGCAGCGCGCCGAAGCCTTCGTTGGTCGCGAGGGTATAGACGTTGCCGTTGGTCGTATTGGCAAAAGTGACCGTGTCGTTGTAGAGGCCGGCCGGGAACGCATTGGCCAGCGCATTGATGGACACGGTGACGTTGGTTGAAGCTCCCGGAGTCAGAGAACCGGCCAGCGGCGGGGAGAGGGTCACCCACGGCTGGAGGTTGGCCGCCGACCAGTTGATGGTCTGTCCGCCGGCGTTGGTGAGCGTGTAGCTCTTGCTGCCCGGGACGAACGGCCCGCCCGGATTGCCCACGCTGTTCAGGTCGTCCGCCGGGTAGACCTCGAGCACGCCGGCGGGCGTCGCCGAGATCTGGACCGTGTAGTCCTCCACCTCGCCGTCGCGTGCATGGCCGATGTAAGAGAGGCCCCCGGCCGTACTGAAGCGGAACCGGGCGAAGGTGGTGCCTCCGGCGGCCGTGATCGGAACCGGGAAGACCAGGGAGTTGACGCCGGCCAGGAGAGGCACGTCGGCGAAGATCTGATCACCGCCATCGGCCCACGAGCCGTTGCCGCCGAAGTCGAGCCAGGCACTGAGCAATCCGGGCGCCGACGCGATGACGTCCACGCAGCCTAGATGACCGGGCGTCAGCGGCGTGTTCCGGAAGGACACGCCGTCCTCGTCCGCCAGGGCGGCCAGATCATCTCCCGTCGCGGTGGGGTTCGGCTGCCCGTCGCCCTCCGCGTCGATCAATGCACCCAACATGAGGCCCGGAACCACCGTATGGCGGGCTCCGTTGTTGCCCAGCAGGGTGGGGTAGGTGGGGTCAGGCGCGTCGCCGAAGTCATCGGTTGGGTCAACCACTTCGAAAACGCCCGTGATCGCGAAGGCCAGATCCATGGATTCTCGAGCCATGGGATGGTTGCCGCCGTAATGCAGCTCCTTCCAGCCCGGCACGGGATGGGTCAGATCCATGTAGCAGGCGTCGTCGTTCCAGTGCTCCAGCGAGCTCTTCCACCCCAAGGCGAAGAGGGCGTCGTCAGCCTTGTACTTCACGCCGAGCCAGTAAATGGTCCCTTCTCGCTGGCGGAAGGCTTCGTCCTTACTGATGTAGAAGTCGTACTGGTAGATCCGCGTGTCGCCCGGGAACTGCCATTCCCCGGTCACAGGATCGTGCCACCATTCAGCCCGATCGTGGAGACACAGTCCGGCCTTGTACTCGCCGGGATTGAAGTGCTTCTTCCACAGCACGATGCCCGGATGACTGAACGGCACCTGCGGTGACGACACCGGCACATCCGCGTACAAGGTCAAGGTGAAGCCCAGGCTGGCCGGGCCCTGGGGCGGCATGATGTCGTGGAGGAACGAGGTCCAGATGTGAATGTCGGTGATCGGCCCGCTCATGGTGCACTTGAAGTCGTCGGCCAGCTCGACCTTGGAGTTGTCCACATCCACGCCCGTGGTCTGGACGTCGGGTCGCTGCAGCCACTTCACCGGGGCGATCGTGATGAGGTAGTCCTCCACCTCGCCATTGGGGGCCGGGCCGGTGAAGGACAGTCCCTGCACCAGGCTCAGCCGGAACCGGGCGAACGTTTGGCCTACCGCGGTAATCGCTCCCGGAACGAAGGTCAGGTTGTTGACGCCGTTGGCTACGGGCACGTCGGTGAAGATCTGCTCCCCGGGGTTGGCCCAGGAGCCATTGCCGTCGAGATCGACCCAGGCGCTGAGATATGCCACCGCGGTGGTGGAATTCGTGACCGCCACGGTCACCGTGTTCGGCACCCCGCTGAACATGGCCGTATGGAAGGTCACGCCGTCCTCGTCGGCCAGATTGGTGATGTCATCTCCCGTCGCCGTCGGGTTGGGCAGTCCATTGCCCTCAACATCGATGAGCTTGCCGAGCGTCAGGGCTCCCGAGGCGACGTGGCGAGCTCCGTTGGCTGCCAGCAGTGTGGGATACGGGGCTGGAGCGTCGCCGAAGTCGAAAACGTCGGGGCCGGCCATGCCGGTCACGGCAAACGCCAGGTCAATCGAGTCGGGAGCCATCGGATGGCCGTCGCCATAGCGCAGCTCTCTCCACATGATCGCCGGGCCGGAAGTGTCCAGCCAGCAGGCGTCGTCGTTCCAGTGCCTCCGCGAGGTCTTCCATCCCAGCGCGCACTCGGTACCGACCTGGGACATGTACTTCAAGCCCAGCCAATAGACCGTGCCCTCAAACTGATGGAAGGCCTGGTTCTCATTGATGTAGAAATCGTATTGGTAGATCCGGGTGTCACCTGGGAAATGCCATGAATTAGTGGCTGGGTCAAACCACCATTCGCCTTCGACGACCGTGCAGAGCCCTGCCTGGTACTGGCCGGGTTCAAAGGTCGCTTCCCAGAGGAGTTCGCCCGGATGGCTGTAAAGTGTGCCGCTCTGATCGGCGGGCACATCCGCGTACAGGTACAACTTGAAAACCAGGCTGTTCAGACCGTTGGGCGGCAGCAGGTCGCTGTTGAAGGATGTCCAGATGTGGAAGTCGGTGATCGGCCCGGTCTGCGTGCACCGGAAGTCGTCAGCCAGCTGCACCCAGAAGTTGTCCACATCCACGCCGGTCATCTCCACGTCCGGCGGTTGGATCCACTTCACCGGCGCGATCTTGATGAGGTAGTCTTCCACCTCGCCGTTCGGGGCCGGTCCGGTGAACGGCAGCCCCATCACGGCACTCAGCCGGAAGCGGGCAAAAGTCTTCCCCGTCGCGGTGATGGCCCCCGGTATGAACGTCAGGCTGTTGACGCCGTTCACCACGGGCACGTCGATGAAGATTTGCTCACCGGCGTCGGCCCACGAGCCGTTGCCGTCGAAATCGACCCAGGCGTTCAGGAAGGCCACGGCACTGAACATGTTCGTGACCGTCACGTTGACCGTGTTCGGGACCCCGGTGAACATGGCGGTTGGGAAGGTCACACCATCTTCATCCGGGAGATTATTGAGGTCGTCCCCGGTGGCCGCGCCATTCGGTTGACCATCGGGTTCGGGATCGATCAGGTTGCCAAGCATGAGGCCAGGCGTGATCACGTGGTTGGCGCCCATGTTGGCGGCCAGCGTCGGATAGGTCGGGTCCGGAGCATCACCCCAGTCAAGCTCTTCTACGCAAGGCAGGTCGCCCTCGATGGCGAAAGCCAGGTCAATCTGCTCCGGGTACCACATGTGCCCGGGCATGTAGGCCAGAGGTTGCCACGGGCCGGTGTACGGCTCCGAGCCGACACCCACGACGGCGGCGTCATTCCAATGATGAAAAGAGGTCTTCCAGCCGAAGTACGCCGGGGCGATCCCGGCCAGAGTCTGGGCCTGCACATCCAGCCAGTACACCATCACCTGGTCGGGGTTGCCCTCCTGGCAGAACGCCTCACTTGCGGGAATCCAGAAATCGTACTGCCAGCAGGTCTTGTCGCCCGGGAAGATCCAACCCTGATCGACGGTCGGATCCCACCACCATTCTTCCAGGTCCCCCAGGTAAACGCCCGCGGTGAAAGTGCCCGGTACGAAAGTCCTCGTCCACAGGACCTTGCCGGGCCGGCTGAACAGGGCGTTCGGACCGACCGGAATGTCGGCGTGCACACTCAGCGTGAAAGTCACGTTGCCCGGGTCGGGTGGTGCGCCCGGGAGAGTATCGTACAGCCAGGAGCCCCACACGGTGATGTGGGTGATGAGCGAGCGGCGATCACACTTGAAATCGTCCGCCAGAATCACCGGGAAGGTCGCCTTCACGTCGATGCCGGTCTTGTTGATGTCCGGCGGCTGGATGAACTTCAGCGGCCCGCCTTCGCACGCATCGTCGAGCCCGTCGCCGTCATTGTCACCCAGGCAGACCGTCCCCGGACCCTTGGGCTCTCCGCCCAACGTCCGGCAGGTCTGAGGCAATTCCATGTAACATCGCCCGTCCGGGGGGCAACAGGCCTCCGCCACGGTCACGATCTCGCAGGCGTCGTCGATCTGGTTGCCGTTGAGATCCCCAAGACACACACCACCGGGCGCCAGGAAGCCTCCCGACGGGACACAGGTGCCCACCGGAACCATGGCACAAACGCCGCCCGGCAGACAACAGGCCTCAAGAAGATCCTGGCCTCTGATCTGGCCAGGACATAACCACAGCAATGCGCTCAGCATTGCTGCCGTCATCAACACGCTTTTCGCAGAACTCATGTTCGTCCTCCTGAGAAATGCCGCACTGTCCGAATGGACACTCCTATCGACCTGCGCGGCGTTATTCTGCTCTCCGGCTTCAGGCTTGAAGTGACCGATTCCTGTGGGGATGGCTCCTGCGCACCACCTCCACTATAATTTACCCCAAACTATGCCGGTTGCAAACGCCAAAACTTGAATTGTGAAGCGTTTAGTACATTTTCTAAAGACCGAGTGGGGCGCGTCTGCTGCTCGCCTCCGCCCGATTCGCGGCCCGCGCCGAGGATGCCTGTCCGGGCTGGCCATCCTGCTCCGAAAAGGTGACAATCCCGGTGCGAACCGGTGGTCGGATCCCGCACACTGGATTTGGGCCAACTGTTGAGGTGCTGGCGTATGCTGAGAATCAGAGGCTTGCGGATGAGCGCCGCTTACCTGTGCCTTGTCGGAATCCACGCCTATGCGGATCCGCCCGCGCCCCCCAAACCCGGCTTCCCGCTCACATTACACTTCAATGCCTCGAATGAGGGGAAGGTTGAGGCGGATTGGGTCCCTATGGAAGGATCCCCCGCCGTATCAGTGGTCAAGCTGGGAGGCGTGGGCGTCCTGCGCATGCCGTGTCGCTTCGCCGGTACGGGTATCGAAAGGGCTTCCTGGGACTTGCCCATCAAGCTCGACCTGAGCGGCTGCCGCGGCGTGCGGCTGCAGATCCTCTGCACCGACCTTTCGCCCATCTCCCATTGCACGCTCTACTTCCAGAGCGGGGGCGGGTGGTACGGACTCGAGTTCACGCCGGATCGGAGCGGCGGATGGTCCACTGTCACCCTGGACAAGGATCGGGCCAACGCCGAGGGACGCCCGGACGATTGGAGCAAAGTCAGCCTCATCCGGCTGTCCGCGTGGCGGGCAGCCGACGTGGACACCGAGATCTACCTCGCGGGAATGGGGTTGCTGGGGCTCGACGCTCAGATCGCAGTTGTCGACGGTCGCTCGGTTGTCCAGTCCGACGGCCGCCAGAATCGGGCAGTGAGCGAGAATCGCCGACGCGTCGTCGGTTGGCTGGATGACCTGGATCTGAATCGCGTCGTGATCGAGGATGGACACCTGACCTCGGAAACCCTCAAGGGGCGGCAATTGGTTATTCTGCCCTTCAACCCCGCCATTCCTGCCGCCGCCGGTGACGCATTGACGCGATTCGTCGAGTCCGGCGGCAAGGTGATTGCTTTTCGTCATCTCCCCCAGCCACTCGCCCAGCTGGCGGAAGGAAAGGGCAAGGGCAGCATCCTGCTTCACGAGGAACGCGCCGCCCAGCCAGGCGAACTGCTCGATATGATGAGCCAGTTGACCCCGCTGATCTGGCAGGACGCCGTGGCCAGGAGCATCGAGCGAATCGGCCGCCTCGGGGCGCTCACCAGCTTTGACGCATCCGAAACCGCCATCCGGGCCCTGGCTCCGGCAGGCTCCGAGGCCGTCCGCAGACTTGAGTCCGCCGGCCAGATCCGCGATACCGCCAAGGGCCTGTACGTGGCCGGCAAGTACGCCCAGGCCATGTCTGCCGCACGCCAGGCCCAGAGTCTGATGGTGGAGTCCTTTGGCCTCGCTCAGCAGCCGCGACCGGGGGAGCAACGGGGTTTCTGGTGTCACAGCGCTTTCGGCGTTGATCAGATGCCCTGGGATGCCGCCATCCGCATCCTGGCCGAGAACGGCTTCACCGCCATTCTGCCCAACATGCTCTGGGGCGGGGTGGCCTACTACAACAGCAAGGTCCTGCCGGTCGCACCCGAGGTCGCTCAACGCGGCGATCAGATCGCTGAGTGCGTGACCGCCTGCCGAAAGTACGGCATCCAGTGCCATGTCTGGAAAGTGAACTGGAACATGTCCTGGCGAGCCCCCAAGGAGTTCGTCGATCGAATGAAGAAGGAGGGCCGCACCCAGATCCGATTCGACGGGAACGCCGAGGATCAGTGGCTCTGCCCCTCGCACCCCGCCAACCAGCAACTCGAGATCGACGCGATGGTCGAGGTCGCCACTCAGTACAGCGTTGACGGCGTCCATTTTGACTACATCCGCTACCCCGGTGCGGAGGCCTGCTTTTGTTCCGGTTGTCGCGAACGGTTCGAAAAGCTGGTCGGTTCGCCCGTGCCCAACTGGCCGGCCGACCTTCGAAAGGACGGCCCGGTTCGCGATCGGTGGCTCGAGTTTCGGCGAGACAACATCACCAAGGTCGTGGCTACGGTTGCCGAGACGGTTCACAAGACTCGTCCCAAGGTGAAGGTCTCGGCCGCCGTGTTCCCGAACTGGCCCGCCGATCGAGATACCATCGGCCAGGACTGGTCCCTGTGGTGCCGGAACGGCTACCTCGATTTCGTCTGCCCGATGGATTACACCTCCAGCAACGGCCAGTTCGAGAGTTTCGTCAAACGCCAGCTCGAATGGGCCGGAAAGACACCGTGCTGTCCCGGCATCGGGCTCAGCGTGTGGCCAGACCCCAAGGATACGGTCAAATTGGCCGAGCAGATCAACATCGTCCGAAAACTCGGGGCAAGCGGTTTCACCGTATTCAACTACTCTGTGCCCGAGGCCAACGAGATTGTGCCCTTCTGCGGCCTCGGGATAACCAGGAAATGACCTCAGCGTCCGATCTTTCTGAAAGAAACAGCTTTTCTCTTCTTTTTCTTGCTAAAGACTTGGACTGCGCCGTCCGCCGCGGTACACTGCAATCATCTCGGGTGTGACCGCTGAGCGTGGAGCCAGCGCTGGGGTGGGTGTCAGCGTCGCATCGGGCGAACGTGCTCGGCACAGCCGGAGGGGGTCAACGCGGACACGGTATGGTCGGGGGGACTCGTGTGTGGTTGCGGAAGGAGACCGGTGGGTGCGGCCAATTCGTCTCGCCTCGGCATGGGTGTTCGGAATCATGATCACGACAGGTACTCCTGGTGCTTCCTCAAAGGGGGAGGAGAACGCCCGCGTCGAGAGGGCGGCAGGTGTGGTCAGCGACCGGCAGATCACCTTCGCCGCCTGCGGCCACATCCTGACCAACATCAACGTCTGGTCGCCGGATGGCCGTTGGATCGTCTATGACCTGCGCTCCGATCCGGAAGGGGCGGTGTTCGACGGCTCGCGGATCGAGAAGGTCAACGTCGACACCGGGCAAGTCAAGGTACTCTATGCGGCCAGGAATGGGGCCCGGTGCGGCGTGGCCACCTACAGCCCGGCCGGCGAGAAGGTCGTGTTCATCCTCGGCCCGGAGAATCCCGCTTCTGATTGGCAGTATGGCCCGAGCAGACGCCAGGGGGTGATCGTGGAAGAAGGGCGCTGCGGCACCCCCCTCAATCTCGACGCCTGCGACCTGACCGAGCCTTTCACCCCGGGCGCCCTTCGCGGCGGAAGTCACGTCCACGTCTTCAGCGGCGACGGTCGGTGGGTGAGCTTCACCTACGAGGACCAGGTACTCAGCCGCTACGCCGAGGAGACGGCTGAACACGAGGTGAATCTCCGCAACGTGGGTGTCAGCGTGCCTGCCGGCCCGGTTCGCGTGCCAAAGGACCACCCCCGCAACCATGACGGCGAGTTCTTCTCCGTGCTCGTCACTCGCACAGTGGCTGATCCCAAGCCCGGTTCCGACCAGATCAAGAAGGCCTTCGAGGATGGTTGGGTGGGCGCGAATGGTTACCTCCGGGCGGACGGAACTCGCCAGAAGCGCGCCCTCGCCTTCCAGGGTCATGTCGTCACTGTCCGGGGAGACACGATCGCCGAGGTCTTTCTCGTGGACATCCCCGACGATGTGACCGTGCCCGGCAACGGCCCGCTCGCGGGAACGACCGTCCGTCGCCCTTGTCCGCCCAAAGGTACCGTTCAACGGCGGCTCACCTATACCGCCAATCGCAAGTACCCCGGGATCCAGGGACCCAGGCATTGGCTACGGAGTTCGCCCGACGGGTCGCGCATCGCCTTCCTGATGAAGGACGACGACGGCGTGGTCCAACTCTGGACGATCTCTCCCCATGGCGGCTCTCCCGTCCAGGTGACGCACAATCCGTGGAACGTGGCCTCGGCGTTTTCCTGGAGTCCGGATGGCCGGTTCATCGCCCACGCAATGGACAACAGCATCTGTGTCACGGAAGTGGCCCCGGGTCGCAGCGTGCGGCTGACGCCACGATCGGCCGACGCCGACGGGCCCCGGCCGGAGGCCTGCGTCTTCTCCCCGGACGGCCGGAAGATCGCCTACATCAGGACGGTCCAGACCGGTTCGGCTCGTCACAACCAGGTCTTCGTCGTCAGCTTTGATGGTCAGGAGGCCCGATGAACCGGACGTGGTGCTCGCGGGTGTTCCCTGTTGCCGCGTGTCTCGTTGGCCTGAGGCTCACCTCTGCGGACACGTTGACTCAATCGACAACCCGGCCGGCGCCTCCGCCCGACTTCTCCAGGGTCCCGGGCGTGGTCATCGATCACAGCCCTGCGGCCAGCGGACTCTACATCGGCTCGCCGAGCATCGCCGTCCTGCCCACCGGCGACTACGTCGCTGCTCACGATTTCTTCGGACCCAAGAGCACCGAGCATCACAGCGCCATCTCCCGGGTCTTCCGCTCCAGCGACCGCGGTCGGAGCTGGAGGCAGATCGCCGAGATCCAGGGCCAGTTCTGGTCCACCCTCTTCGTGCACCGCCACGCGCTCTATCTGATGGGCACAACCCATCACCACGGCAATGCCATCATCCGCCGTTCGACCGACGGCGGCCGAACCTGGACCTCGCCCACCGGCCCGGCTTCCGGCTTGCTTCGCGACGACGGGCAGTATCACTGCGCTCCCGTACCCGTCGTTGAACACCAGGGCCGCCTCTGGCGGGGGATGGAACGTCGCCAGCCGCCCGTCGGGTGGGGAATCACCTACTGCGCCGGAATGCTCTCCGTCTCCGTCGACGCCGAGCTGCTCGACGCCAGGGCATGGACGTTCAGCAACTTCCTCCCCGGCGATGCCAAGTGGCTCGGCGGGATCTTCCGCGGCTGGCTCGAAGGCAACTTCGTCGTGACCCCGGACGGCCGGCTGGTCGATGTGCTCCGTGTGGACACGCCGGTCTGTCCCGAGAAGGGGGCCATCGTCAACGTCAGCGGAGACGGCAAGACCTTGAGTTTCGATCCGGCTGCCGGGTTCGTCGATCTGCCCGGCGGCTCCAAGAAGTTCACCATCCGTTTCGATCCCGTGAGCAGGCTTTATTGGTCGCTGGCCAACGACATTCCCGAGCCCAGGCCCGGCGGGCCGGCTCCGGCCAGCCTGCGCAACACGCTCGCCCTGATCAGCTCGCCCGATCTTCGAGACTGGTCGGTCAGGTCCGTCATCCTCCGGCATTCCGACCACAAGAAGCACGGTTTCCAGTACGTGGATTGGCTCTTCGACGGCGACGACATGATCGCCGCCTGCCGGACCGCCTTCGATGACGGTCTCGGCGGGGCGGTGCGGGCTCACGACGCCAACTTCCTGACATTCCATCGCATTCGCGGTTTTCGCAACTTGACCAAGAAGGAGAGTCGCTGACGTGAAGCATCTTGAGGACATCGCTCCGATCGTGCTTGCCGGCGGCCGGCTTTGCACCCCGCGCCAGCACGCCGGTGAGGAGCGCAGCCCATGATGTCGGTTACCAAGATCGCACTGCCCGCTCCGCTGCGGGGCGTTGTTCCGCCCATGGTCACGCCCCTCGCCGGTCAGGACCGTCTTGATATTCCCGGCCTCGAACGGCTGATCGAACGCATGATCGCCGGGGGCATCCACGCCCTCTTCCCGCTGGGGACGACCGGCGAATCGACCTGTTTGAGCAATCAACTGCGTTGCGAGTTGCTGGAACGGACGTGCCACCAGGTTGCCGGTCGCGTTCCGGTATTGGTCGGCGTGACCGATACGTGGCCCGAAGGCTCCGTTCAGCTCGCGCGCTTCGCCGCTGGGCTCGGAGCGACGGGCGTTGTCATCTCCGCGCCTTACTATCTCCCGCCCGATCAGGAGGACCTCGCCAGCTACGTCCGGTACGTGGTCGCGGAACAGCCGTTGCCCGTCTTCCTCTACAACATCCCCGTTTTAACCAAGACCGGCTACGAGGTGGACACCGTCCGCCGGCTCGCGGACATCGATCGCGTCGTGGGCCTCAAGGACAGCTCCGGGGATCTGGGGTACCTTGAGCAGGTTGTCAAACAGGTTCAGCGGAAAGACTGGACCGTACTCGTCGGGACCGAAGCCCTCCTTCCCGATGCCATCGCCCGCGGCGCCCACGGTTGCGTTGGCGGCGGGGCCAACCTCGACCCGAAGCTGTTCGTGTCGCTCTACGAGGCCGCCGTCCGAGGTGACAAGCCGACCATTCAGTCGCTCCAGCAACGGGTCATGATCCTCGACCAGATCTACCGTCAGGGTCCTGGGATCGCCTCAATCATCCGCGGCCTCAAGTGCGCCTTGGGCTGCGCCGGTGTCTGCAGTGACCGCATGGCCGAACCGTTCCGCAGCGCTAACCACGAGGAGCAGCGGGCCATCCAGGCCATCGTCGAGCAGTTGTTCGGCGAGCCGCCTTCACCCTCCCAGCTGACGGCCGTCCAGGGTGTGGCGACCATCGCCTAGGGGCGGCCGCATGGCGGAGGCTGCGGAAAGACGATCGGTCGAGGCAGGCTGCGCCCGGGTGACTTCCCACCGCGCCACGTGTATCCTGTTCGCTCAGGGTTAACGTTGACAGGATCATGTTGTCCGGTCTTTCTGTACGAGGTGGTTATCCATGCAGCGTCGAAATCAATCCTTCGTGCGGCCCCTGGCGGGGGTGTGCCTGCTGATGGCGGCGGCGTTTCCGGTTCTGGCGGAAGACCTGCCGGATTGGCAGAATCCGGCCATTACCAGCATCAACAAGGAGCCGCCTCGGGCGGTACGGACCACCTGGCCGGATGAGGCCGGCGCGATCGGGATCGATGCCGCCAAGTCGCCTTACTTCAAATCACTCAACGGCGACTGGAAGTTCCATTACGTGCCCAAGCCCGCGGATCGACCGGTGGACTTCTACCGTACGGACTTCGACGATTCCGCGTGGAAGACCATCCCCGTGCCTTCGAACATGGAGATTCAGGGCTACGGCATCCCGATTTACACCAACATTCAGTATCCGTGGGGCAAGGTCGATCCGCCGCGCATCCCGGCCGACAACAACTCCGTCGGTTCCTACCGCACGAAGTTCGCGATCCCGGTCAACTGGAAGGGACGGCAGGTCGTGGTTCGTTTCGACGGCGTGGCCTCGGCCTTCTACCTGTGGGTCAACGGCCAGAAGGTCGGCTTCAACAAGGACAGCCGCACCGCCGCCGAGTTTAACATCACCAAGTGCCTCAAGGACGGCGACAACCTGCTGGCCGTCGAGGTCTATCGCTGGTCCGACGGCTCCTATCTCGAGGACCAGGATTTCTTCCGTCTGAGCGGCATCTTCCGCGATGTGGCCCTGCTGTCCGTCGGGGACCTGACCGTCCGTGATTTGCAGGTGAATACCGAGCTCGATGCCCAGTACCGCGATGCCGTACTGAGCGTGCAGGTCAAGGTCCGCGGTTATGCGGCCGGCGATGCCGCCGCCACGCTCGAGATGTCTCTTCGGGATGGACGGGGCCAAGTCGTGGTCGAGCCGGTCGCGAAGAAGGTGAACGTCACCGCCGGGCAGGACGCAACCGCCGAACTGTCCGCCCTGGTGACCAACCCCGCCAAGTGGTCGGCCGAGTACCCGGACCTCTACCAGCTACTCGTTACCCTGAGGGATGCGGCGGGCAAGGTCGTCGAGGCGACGACCTGCAACGTCGGCTTCCGCGAGGTCGAGATCAAGGACGGCGAGCTCCTGGTCAACGGCCGGGCCGTCCTTCTTAAAGGCGCCAACCGCCACGAGCACGACCCTGACCGCGGCCAGGCCATCACCGTCGAGGGCATGATCAAGGACATCTTGGTGATGAAGCAGTTCAACCTCAACGCGGTGCGAACCTGCCACTATCCTGATCAGCCCGTCTGGTACGACCTCTGCGACGAGTACGGCCTCTACCTCATCGACGAGGCCAACATCGAGTCTCACGGCATGGGCTACGGCGAGAACTCGCTGGCGAAGAAGCCCGCCTGGCTCGACGCCCACATGGATCGTACCATCCGCATGGTCGAGCGCGACAAGAACCACCCCTCGGTGATCATCTGGTCGTTGGGCAACGAGGCCGGCTTCGGCTCGAACTTCGTCGCCACCGGCAAGTGGATCCGTGATCGCGACCCCAGCCGCCCGGTGCACTACGAGCAGGCCGGCCGCGACCCGACCACCGACATCATCTGCCCCATGTATGCTCGGCCGAACTCGCTCGCCGAGTACGCCAGCAAGCCGCAGAATCGCCCCTACATCCTCTGCGAATACACCCACGCGATGGGCAACTCCAACGGCAACCTGTGGAAATACTGGGAGTTGATCTACGCCAAGAAGCACCTCCAGGGCGGCTTCGTCTGGGACTGGGTCGATCAGGGCATCCGCACGCCCGTCCCGCCGCGCTACACCGTGAAGGAACGAGGCCCCGACCATCTCGAAGGCACGGTCCACGGCAAGGTCGTCAAGGTCGGCGATACGGCCGAAGGCCTGCAGGGATTTGTGGAGTTTCCGGCCACGCCGGCTCTGGACTTGACCGGCCCGCTCAGCGCCGAGGTTTGGGTCCAGCCGCTGGGTCCGACCGAGCACGGCCCGTTCCTCGCCAAGGGCGATACCCAGTACGCGATCAAGCAGACCCGCGACCACCTCGAGTTCTTCGTCTATACCAAAGATGGCGGCAGTGGCGCATGGATCTCGGCCACCGCTGCGATGCCCGACAACTGGTACAACGAATGGCATCGGCTGACCGGTGTCTTCGATGGCCGCGAGCTGCGTTTCTCGATCGACGGCAAACTGGTCGGCGTCAAGGCCTTCGAAGGCAAGATCGCATCCAGTGGTTTTCCGCTCGGCCTCGGCCGGGATCCCCAAAACCCGTCCCGTACCGCCAACGCCAAGCTCCGCGAGGCCCGCGTCTACTCCCGGCCCCTCACCGAGGACGAAGTCAGGAACCCGGACGGCCGGTCCGACAACGGCCTGGTGCTCTGGGCCGACCTGCGCGAGGTGAAGGAGTCCAAGTGGACCGGACCGACCCCCTGCGAGGGCAAGTACTGGGCCTTCGGCGGCGATTTCGGCCCGCCGGGAACGCCCAGCGACCAGAACTTCTGCTGCAACGGCCTGGTCTCGCCCGACCGCGTGCCGCACCCCGGCCTGTATCAGGTCAAGAAGGTTTACCAGTACGTCCACGCCAAGCCGGTGGACCTGGCCAAGGGCGAAATCGAGATCCAGAACTGGTACGACTTCACCCCCCTGCAGGACATCGCCGAGTGCACCTGGCAGATCAAGGCCGACGACAAGACCGTCCAGAGCGGCAAGCTCGATCTGACCCTCGCCCCGCGTGAGAGCCAGAGGGTCCAGGTCCCCTTCAAGCCGATCACGCCCGAACCCGGCGTGGAGTACTTCCTCGATCTCTCGTTCACGCTGAAGGATGCCAAGCCCTGGGCCGACAAGGGCCACGAGGTCGCCTGGCTGCAGTTCAAGCTGCCGATCGCGGCGCCGGCCAGGACCATCGAGCTCGCCGCGATGTCCGAGGTGAAGGTCGTCCCGGGCAAGTCGACCCAGAAGATCACCGCCGGTGACTCGACGTGGACGATCGAGGACGGCCTGATCACCTCCTGGACCTTCAAGGGCACGGAGCTGATCCGCGAGCCGCTCCGCCCCCATTTCTGGCGGGCCCCGATCGACAATGATCGCGGCAGCAACATGGCCGGCCGCCTAGGTGTCTGGCGGAATGCTGGCAAAAACTGGCGGTTGAAGAAGACGGAGCTCGGCACATCGGCTGCGTCCGGCACGCTGGCGGCCAAGTCCATCGAACTGGTGGCCGAGGGCGATCTGCCCGATGTGAAATCCACGTTCCAGATCAAGTATCGCTTCTTCGGCAGCGGCGATCTGCTCGTGCAGCCGAGCTTCGAGCCCGGTAACGCCAGGTTGCCCGACATGCCGCGCATCGGCATGCAGGTGGCTCTCAACGGCTTCGATACCATCGCCTGGTTCGGGGCCGGTCCGCAGGAGACTTACTGCGATCGCAACGATGCCCGCATCGGTCTCTACTCCGGCAAGATCGAGGACCAGTTCTGCGTGAATTACAGCGAGCCGGGCGAGTCGGGCAACAAGACCGATGTCCGCTGGACGGCTTTGACCGGCCCCAAGGGCATCGGCCTGCTGGCCGTCGGCATGCCGCTGCTGAGCGTGAACGCCTTGCCGTTCACCACCGACGACCTGGAAGGTCCGGAGCATCCCTACCAGATCGCCCGCCGCGACTTCGTGACTCTCAATCTGGACCTCAAGCAGATGGGTGTCGGCGGCGATGACAGTTGGGGCGCTCTGCCGCACGAGGAGTACCGCATCAAGCCGGCTCCGTACACATACACTTTCCGCCTGCGAGCGTTCGAGGGGGGCCTGTCGCCGGAGCTGTGCAAGGTGAACCTGCCGGCGGGCAAGTGATGCACCCGGCGCATGGCAGCTCGGGTGGTCGGAGTGGAACGTGAAGCCCGCTGAAACGGGTCCTGTGCATGATCCACCGATCTTGGGAGTAGCTGTACCGTGACCGACGCTCGCCCCTCGTTTGTTCGTACTGCCTGGCTGGTCGTTCTCCTGCTCTGGCCCGTCGCCCTGTTGAACTACCTGGATCGCCAGATGCTCGCGACCATGAAGTTCTCGGTCATGTCCGACATCCCCAGCATCGGCAGCGAGGCGAACTGGGGCATCATGCTCGGCCAGTTCAAGTGGGTCTACGCCTTCCTCAGCCCGATCGGCGGCTACATCGCGGATCGGTTCAGCCGGCGGTTCACCATCTGCGGCAGCCTCTTCGTGTGGTCGGCGGTCACCTGGTGGACCGGCCACGCATCGACTTACAACGAGCTGCTCGTCGCCCGCTCGCTCATGGGCATCAGCGAGGCGTTCTACATCCCGGCCGCACTCGCCCTCATCGTGAGCTATCACACCGGCCGCACCCGCTCGCGGGCCGTGGCAGTGCACCAGATGGCCATCTACGTCGGGCAGATCGTGGGCGGCTTCGGAGGCTATGTCGCCGACGCCCCCAACCTCGGCTGGCGGTTCGCCTTTGATGTCTGCGGCATCTTCGGAATGCTCTATGCCCTGCCGCTGGTTGCTCTCCTTCGCGATGCCCCGCGATCGGCCGACACCCCCGCGGTTCAGCAGGTGTCCGTGGCCGGCGGCGCGAAGGAACTCCTTATGAACCTCTCCTTCATCCTCCTGGTCCTCTACTTCACGCTGCCGGCCATGGCCGGCTGGGTGGTACGCGACTGGATGCCGGCCATCCTCAAGCAGCAATTCAGCATCGGCCAGGGCAAGGCGGGTGTATCCGCCACCCTCTATTGGCAGGTAGCCGCCATCATCGGCGTGCTGATCGGCGGGTGGCTGGCCGACCGCTGGATGCAGCGCCAGCGTCGCGGGCGCATCTTCGTCAGTGCCCTCGGCATGTGCATGATCATTCCGGCGATCTTCGGCGTCGGCAACGCCGGCTCGCTGGGCGTGGCCGTGGCATTCCTCATGCTCTTCGGCTTCGGCTGGGGCTTCTTCGACTGCAACAACATGCCCATCCTCTGCCAGATCGTCCGGCCGGAACTGCGAGCCACCGGTTACGGCATCATGAATCTCGTGAGCATCAGTTGCGGCGGCGTGGCCGACTGGGCCTTCGGCAGCCTGCGCGACCGTCACATGCCGCTCAATGAGATCTTCGGCATCTTCGCCAGCGCCGCCGTGGTCTCCGCCGTCCTGGTCCTGCTCATCAGACCCAAAGAGGACCTCATCCGGTCCGTGGAGGGATCAGGTTCCCCCAGGCTTCATTAGCCGCCGCCGGTGATCAGCCGGCTGACGCCCGCCTCGGCACGTGGGACACCGGTCAGGCGCGGCACCGACGAACTGCCGACCGGCTCATCCGCGGACGCCAGGCAACGCCTTCACGATCGGCGCGGCAGACTCCGGCCGGCTCAGCCGCTGCGGGTACGCTGCCGCCAGGCGGTCAGAAACACCTCGAGCTGGCCGCGGAGGATCTGCTTGAAATGCGCGGCCAGTGCCCCGGTGCGGGGGTCCCGGGCCCCGCTGCCGTCCTCGTTGTAGATCCGGGCCACCTCCTGGGTCGACGGCGAGTCCTTCGTCCCGCGCCAGGCGGCGGCTAGATCGTGGACCGCATGGTTCAGGCCGTGCTCCGCTTCACCAAGCAGGTCAAAGGCAAGGCCTCGCTCGGCGAACTCGAGCCTCGCCCGGAAGGTGGGATGCACGCCCAGACAAACGGGATCACGATGCCGGTTCCTGGTCAGCCCCAGCCAGCGGCCGGCCGGGGCGGGACCCTTCGGAACCACGTCGATCCGGGCCCGGAAATCCGAACCCGAACTCCGCCTCAGGCGGTGAAGACCCGCTTCCATACTCAGGCAGGCGAACGCCCCGGGACCCTCGATGTCCAGTACTGCCTTCCGCAAGTGCTTCTCATCAGGATCGTACGCCACCAGCGAGGCGGCCAGTCTGAGATGCCGCCGGCACCAGGCCAGCTCCATCTTGACCAGATCCTCGATCCAGTGAGCCGCCGATTGCAGCGGGTCCGGACTGCCAATGACCAGCCAGACTGCGCCGGGCCCGTCGTTGTCGAGATGCTCCTGCCAGGTGGCCAGCGAGCCAGCCGCCGCCGCCAACACCTCCGGCCAGCCCTGCGGGACGATTCCCGCCTCGGAGTCAACCGTCGGGTACTCGGCCAGACGGCGGATCGGCTCCGCCAGCCGCTCCTCCATTCGGATCGCGACATCCAGTTCCCGGAATCGCTCCAGCACCGGCCCACGACGCTCTGCGTCATCCCAGAAAGACGGCTCGTTCATTCGAACCAGCAGCTGGCTGTATTCCTCGCGCTTGGCCCGCAGCTCGTCGAACCGCTCCTGGGCGGCGGTCAGCAGCCGTTCTGTCTCCGCGGCCATCTCGGTCGGGCTCAGGCGGCGCGTCCGCTCGCCGGGACCCGCCGGAAGCGAAACGGCTGATCGCCGCGGAACCGGCCCGGGCTCAGCTAACCGTGCGACCACGCTGTTCTGCCGGACAGTCAGCTCGATCGTGCTGCCGGGCGCCGGATTGTGCCGGACGATGGCCGTGGCCAGGGCGGTGGCGACATGCCGTTCGATCGTTCGACGCAGAAAACGCGCCCCGTAGTCCATGTCGTAACCGTTGGCCGCTAACCAGTCGAGCACCGACTCATCGATCTCGATGCACAGATTGCGGTTTCTCAGGCCACTCCGCTGCTTGAGGCACTCCAGCTCGCGAAGGGCGACCAGGCGGATGTCCTCTCGGGAGAGGGGATGAAAATGAACGATCTGGTCGAACCGGTTGAGGAACTCGATGCGGAAGTGGCGCTCGAGAGCCCGTTCCAGTTCGCGGTCCCGGGTGGCCAGGTCCATCGAACCGGCAAATCCGAACGCGTGGCCGCGGTAGACCTCTGCCCCGGCGTTCGAGGTCGCGATCAGGATCGTTGATCGGCACGACACCAGCTCGCCCGCCCCGTTGATGAAGCAGCCCTCGTCCATCAGCTGCAGGAATCGATCGCGGACCGACGCATGAGCCTTCTCGAACTCGTCGAGCAGCAGCACGCCGAACTGCTGCCCCAGCACCCGCAGAGTGAGCACGCCGCGAACATCCTGGGCCCGGTGGCCGTTCGGGTCGCCGAAAAGAACCGATGCCCCTCGTTCGTCCCCGTAGTCCGCCATGTTGACGCGGATCAGCTGGTCGCGGCTGCCGAACAGGTACTCAGCCAACAGCTGGGCAATGTGGGTCTTGCCCACGCCGGTCGGCCCCACGAAGAGAAACGCCCCGAACGCCCGGCGAACGTCCGACAGCCCGGCCTTGACCAACCCGATCAGACTCACGACCGCGTCCACCGCTCGCGGCTGGCCGAGAATCCTCGTCCGAAACTCGCCGCGAAGCCGCTCCAGATCCAGGACCACGTCCGGGTCCACCACTTCCCGGGGTACACCGTGTGTTCCGCAGAACCGCTGAATGACATCCGCCGGCACGACCTTGCCCCGCCCGCCGGCCAGCGCTCCGAGCTGGCCGAGCTGATCGATGACCATCCGGGGCAGGTGGCCGCGACTCAGGAACCGGCACGCCAGGTTGAGGGCCAGGTCCGTCGCCTCCGGCTCATAGCGAACGCCGGTGCGACCGGATTGATCCTCGCCCCACGCACGCAGAATCCTCGCCATCCGCTCCGGCGAGGGTTCCTGAACGCGGAACGGCAGGTAGTACTGCTCGAACGCCGGGAAACTCTCGAAGAGCATCTCCGTCGTCCGGGTTGCGCCCTCGGCGAGAATCGGACCGCGGAAACGGAACGCCAGCAACTCGAAATGCGGCTCCACGTCGAAGTGATACACGCGATGAAAATCCCGGATGAACGGGATGATCTCATCCTGCAGCTCGAGCAGCGCATCCACGAGCTTGTGGACTTCCGGCCGCAGATGCTCGGGCGTCTTCATGCTCGCCGCCCGGTGCTCCAGCGAGAACTGGATCACCCGCCGTCCCGCGAGTCCCGGCGGGCCGTCGCCGCGAGCCAGCCGCCGGGCCCATTCGTGAATGATCGCGGTCTTGCCGACTCCCGGCTCGCCGATCAGCACCGGATGTCGGCCGGCGGCAATCACGTCGGCCATCTGGGCGAGCGTCTCATCCACCTCAAACGCCGGGGCCAGCTCGTCGTCGAGCGCCGCCTGGGTCAGGTCGCGTTCCAGCCACTCCTGGATCGTCTGATGGGGATCGGTCTTCTTGGTCATGACATCGCCGCTACTTCGTCGCCTCGCCGAATAGCTCCACCGCATCCAGCTTCTTGAACAGGATCACCGGCTCGGCCAGCGGGTGACCGGCGGGCAGTTCCTCCGTCGCCGTTGACCACGGCAGCACTTCCTGGACGCCCAGATTCAGCATGCCCGCCGCTTTGTCCGCCGAAAACGGCAGGAATGGGGCCATGAGCACGGTCAACGCCTTGACTGTCTGGAGGCACGCGTTGATCGTCGTGCCACAGCCAGCCATGTTGTCCTTGCGCTGCTTCCACGGCTGCTTCGCGTCGAAGTACACGTTGCCCGCCCGGGCCAGGGCCATCAGATCCTCCAGCGCCGCCTTGAACCGGAACGCCTCGAGATTCTCGGTCATCTTCCCCGCCGTCGCCGCAATGGCCGCCATGTGGTTGCAGTCGATCTCCTCACGGGGCTCGGTCGGCGGGACCTTGCCCTCGAAGTAGCGGTTGGCGAAGGTCAACGTGCGGTTGAAGAAGTTGCCCAGGGCGTTGAGCAGCTCGCCGTTGTTGCGGGCAATGAAGTCGTCCACGTCAAACGTCGTCTGCTGGCTCTCCGGGGCGATGGCCGTCAGATAGTACCGGAGCGGATCCGCCTCGAAAATCTTCAGGTACTCCTCGATCCAGATCGCCGTGCCTCGGCTCTTGCTGATCTTCTCCTCCTCCTTGCCGGGAAACTTGATGTTCAAAAACGCGTTGGCCACCACCTGCCAGGGCAACTGGTAGCCGCCCTCGGCCATGAGCACCGCCGGCCAGGTCAGGGCGTGGAAAACCGTGTTGTCCTCGCCGATAAAGTGGACGATCTTGCAGTCCGGGTCCTTCCACCACTTCTCGTAGTTCCGCCAGTCGCCGTCGCGGTCCTGGCAGAGCTTGGCGGTGAACGAAACGTAACCGATGGGGGCGTCAAACCACACGTATAACACCTTGCCCCGGGCATCCGGATCATCGAGCGGTACGGGCACACCCCAATCAAGATCGCGGGTCATCGCTCGCTCAGGCAATCCCTGCTTGATCTGGCCAAGCGAGAAGTTCAGCACCGTATCTCGCCACGCCGGTGTCCCTTCGGCAACCTGTTTCTTGCTCTCCAGCCAGGCCCGAAGCTGCTCCTCGAGCCGGCCGAGCTGCAGGTACCAGTGCGTCGTCTTCCGCGGCTCCGGCCGGGTATGAGTGATCGTGCTCACCGGGTTGATGAGTTGCATCGGATCAATCGAAATGCCGCACGCCTCGCACTGATCACCGTACGCCCCGGGCGCGCCGCACCCGTAACACGTCCCCTTGACGTACCGGTCGGGCAGAAACTGGTTCGCCTGCACGTCATAGAGTTGTTCGGTCGTCCGCTTCACGAAGTAGCCCTTGTCGTGGATCACCTGGAAAAACGACTGGCTGATCTTGTTGTGCAGCTCGACATACTCCGGCTGATGTGTCCCGCCGTACACGTCAAAGTGAATGCCGACGTCTTCGAAGTCGGCCTTCTGCCGATGATTGAAATGGGTGGTCAACTCCTCGACGCTCTTACCCTCCTTGCGGGCGGCGATCAGAGCGGCTACACCGTTGTCGTCGCTGCCGCAGATGAACCGGACATCCTCGCCCCGGGCCCGCAGGTAGCGGACGTACGTATCGGCCGGCAGATACGCCCCGGCCACATGCCCGACGTGCAGCCGCCCGTTCGAGTAGGGGAGGGCCGAGGTAATCAGAAATCGTCGCTGTGCCATGCTCAGTTACTCGCTTTGCTGGTGACGGAATGAAGGAAAAGAACACGAACCATGCACCACCGGGGCCCGCTTCAGGCGGGCCGGCGCATGCCCATGGGAGACCGATGATGAGGGGCGGTTCGTGAGATCATATCGACATGATACCAGGACACTCCCGACGTTGCCAGCCCCCTCGCACGTCACCCAGCGATTCCGCAAGTATCGCTCGTGGGCGTGGCTGATCAAGGATTTACATTCGGACAGGTTGTGAGGCAGGTTCGCAATGGGGTTTTCGGGTTGCGGAGGCGAGAGAGAGCGGCCTCGG
>JAKLEZ010000014.1 GCA_022711465.1 Planctomycetota bacterium
GACATAGTGAGTCCGCATGTCGTTGGGGTTCTCGTGCCCCATGATGGTATCGACGGCTCCGCGATCGCCGAGGTCGTCCACTAGGGTTCGGAAAGTATGTCGCAAAGCATAGAAATTGCGTCCCTTCCTGAGTTCCGAATCGGGACACCCGATCAGCGGAGGAGGTTATAGAGCTGGCTCTGCTCGGCGTCCATGGCGAGGAGTTGGCGGCGATCGTCGGGGGTGTTGGGCAGGCGGAACGTCAGCTCATACATCGTCTGCGTCAACTCGGCGGCACGAGCGGGGCTGATGGGCAAGCCGGCGGCGGCTAGGCGACGCTCCAGCTCCTTGTAGATTGTATAGGCAACGAACGCGACCAGGACGTGGGCTTCAATCCGGCGACGGCGGCGATGGTACATCGGCCGAATCCGCAGATCGGTCTTGGAGATGCGGAAGGCTCGCTCGATCCGCCACAACTGCCCGTAGTTTTCGATCACATCGTCGGCGGACAGAACCGTATTCGTGAGGTACCCCTTCAGGCCGTCCCACCGGGCGGCTTCTTCGATCTTTGACTCGTCGATCTCGACCGTCACCTCACCGGTGAGTTTCAAGAACTTGTTATAGCCTCGCTGACTGAGGTTCTCCTTCGTCAGTCGGCCGCCTTGAATGCGTTTTCGCAGTCGCTGCAGGCCTCGCTTTCGGTTGTGGGCATCTTTCTTGGCCCGCTTATCCGAATACGCGACGATCAGTCGGCGTCCGGCATCGTGTTCGATCTCGACGTTGTGACCGTTGTGCAGACCCGGGCAATGTCGGAGAATCGCCTCCCGCATCGCCCGGCTCTCGTTACGGATTCGAGCCGCGACGATAAACGGGTACTCCTGCCGATCCAGGGCGTCGAGGTTGTCGTTACTGAGCATCGCAGCGTCGGCAATGACGATGGGCTTGCCGAAGTCATACTGCCTAGCAATACGTTCCAGCACCGGCAGCAATGTTTGACCCTCGAACGTGTTGCCCTCGAAGAGATCGTATCCGATGGGATAACCGCCTCGACCGACCAGCAGGCCGAGCAGGATCTGCGGATTCTGGAACTTACCGTCCTTGGAGAAGCCGATTCGTCGCAGATCGTCTTCGTCTTCCGCTTCAAAGTACAGGCTGGTCATGTCGTAGAAGACGACGCTGATGGTCTTGAGGATCTTGGCGGAATGCCGGTAAGCGATCCGCTGAGCCTGGTCGGCATACCGTGTGTTGAGGCGGTCAAGGAACAGATAGATGCTGTCGCGCGAAACGGTCTTGCCCTGATAGCGATAGAGATAGTCGACCGTCTTGAGCTTGCTGGTCGGGTAGACCAGCCGAGCGATGACCACGTCGCGGAACAACGGTTCGGGAATCGCATTGAAGCCGATCTCGTCGAACAGGCGACCGAAGATCAACTCCGGGCCGACGGTGCGAACGGATGCGTTGCCGAGGGTCTGAACGAAGTCGAGGATGACGGCATTGTCGTGCTGGTTGTCCGGGAAGAGATCGTACTGCCCGCTTTGCCGCCGGATGAACAACTCGCCCAGTTCCATCAGCCGTGCCACGTCCACCGGGTCGTGTGCCGTGCCAATCGTCTTGACCACCCGATAGCCGTCGGATTTACCGATGACCTGGACGCTGATGGAGCCGGACCGGTTGCGCTTCTGCCGGACAAACATGGCCCGATTTTAGCCGCGGGACACCCAAATCCGGAACACCCCCCTTGTCAAATAAGGACTTATGAACGCTTGTGGACCTCACTCGGAACTCAGGGGAAAGTGGAGGCCGGGCACAAAGTCGCTCCTCGGCGATACCACCGTCGCGAAACGGACGGTCTGATTGAGTTCGTTTAAGCGTCTTGCTTCTCCTCGCGTCTGGGCCATGGCTCTCGAGGGTACAGCCAATTGTAGACGCGGTTGACTACCCGGCGCAGTCGGTTCAGATTCATCTCTTCGACATAGTGAGTCCGCATGTCGTTGGGGTTCTCGTGCCCCATGATGGTATCGACGGCTCCGCGATCGCCGAGGTCGTCCACTAGGGTTCGGAAAGTATGTCGCAAAGCATAGAAATTGCGTCCCTTCTGTCTGATGCCCAGGGTATCCATCAGTCTCCCGAACTCACTCGTCAGCGGGCCGATTGCAGTGCCTTTCACGAAACGTCCTTGTTCGTCGTACTTCTCCGCATAGCGCGTCCAGAGGTTCCCGCTCTGAGTCAACAACACGATGTCTTTGAACTCGGTTGTGGCTGGCTTGGGTCGACTCTCAATGGCCTCCCGCATCGCTCGGACCGTTTCGGGCCAGAGCAGGATTTTGCGTTCAATGCCGCTCTTGGGCCTGGGGTAGTCAATCATTGCCTGATCGAGCTTGAGCACATGGAAAGTCATTTCGGCAATGTCGGTATTCCCCATGCCTCCATTGATGGCTAAGAAGATCATGGCTCGCATGGACACGCTCGCCTCGTCGAGCAGCATTCTGATCTCGTCGGATGTGAACAGCTTCTGCATCTTGCCAGATCGCCGCCGCTTGGCCTTGTCCTGTCGCATCTGTTTCTTGTTGGGCCGCACAAACTCGCTGCCAAAAAACACCTCGGAGTGAAGGTGGTTCTCCTTGCCGTAGAGGAACACGCTTCGTGCAATCCCGATCCGTTTGCTCAGTTCACCGATCCATACTTTCTTCTTAACGCCTTGGGCTAGGACGTCTTTGAGTTTCGCAAAATCGGCAGGAGCCAGGCGAGAGACCAGCTGCGTCTTACCGAACTCGGCCGTCATGCGAACACAAACCGATTGATACTCACCGAAAGTGCGGCGTTTTAGTTCTGCTCGCTCCACTGCTCGGTTCTTGGCGGTCAGAAAGTGGTTCACAAGTGTGCCCACGGTGATTCCCTGGTGCGGCTCGGAGGACTGACGTTCCAGGGTGACACGGCTTTTGGTTAGCCGCCCCGCCCTGATGTCATCGATCCGGGCCATATACACCGCCAGGGCGTGTTCCCAATCCTCCCAGGGACCGAAGTAGTAGAGGCGGCGATTGATGCGTTTCGCCCACTGACCGCAAGGGTGTGGCGTAAGCGGATACTCTTCATAAGGCTTGACTGGCTTCTCGCGAGACGCGCTGATGGGCATCACACTCCTCCATCATTCAGACCCTCGGGCATGGACCACGACATCTACGCCCTGCTTGGGGCTTCGAGTTGTAACTTTGATTGTAACTTTTGGGACACGCGGAATCAACAGGTGCAGAATACCCTGTAAAACAAAGGGAATCTCAGCGATGAAGGCCTTCTAGTATAGCTGACTCTTAATCAGCGGGTTCAAGGTTCGAGTCCTTGAGGAGGCATCTAGGCAAGACGGGTCATATCGAGTCATAAGCCCCACAATAGCTGGAGTTACGATTAGAGCAACCCCTTGGTTGCGATCCCGCGACGTGGGCAAGTCGTTCACAGATATGCATGTTTGGGCAGGGCAAGCTATAAGCACAGGTATAAGCATTGGAGCACCAGACAGGGCTGGGCAGCCCTGGGCCTCGCGTGCGCGAGGGGCGCTCAGGCCATGGTCTTGCTCGGTCGGGTTCACGGCCTATCTCCCGTCCGTCCCGGTGGGCCTCAGAACCGCCTGCGCCGCGACTTCCGGCTCAAGCGGCAACTTGGGCAGGGCATCCAACGCCTGCCACGGGTCAATGAACTACGGGTCCAGGTACGTTCCATCCGTGAGGCTATGCTCAGGAGCATGCCGCATGATTTTCTGCCGCACGCTTGATGAAACCCCACCGGCAGCTAACAGTGTATCAAGGGTGTGCCGGAAGCAGTGAACATCATAGCTCCAGCCCCGGTCATCTTTCTTCGGGATGCCCGCCGCCGTCAGGTCCCGGTTGAGTATCCTGAGCAGCTTGTCCGGGACCGCGAACAGCGGGGTATCCATGGGTAGTGACTCAGGCTCAGGCTGCCCCTTGCGCCGGGCTGCCTCTTTGGCTAGCGTAAGTTTCCTACTTACGCTAGGGCCTGATCAGCCTTGGGGACATCGGCCGCAATTTACTCGGAGAAAAGTCGCGCCTCGGAACAGCCATCCATGTGCCTTGTCCCTTTGACAATGACTTCGGCCGGCTCTCCGGTTAGCGATAAAAGCACACCACGGTGCCGTCAGCCACACCCGTATCCTCCGGCTCAAGTATGCCAACCTCATCCTCGCCTTCATCGTGCGCTATTTCAGTTCTTTCAGAGCAATGTCCTTGAACTGCACTTTCATCGGCGGTCCGGGGTGCATCTGCAGCGCGATGATGCCGCTCTTGACGGTGGTACTTGCGTCATTGTCGGTGATCTGGCACATCAGAACGCCGTTGACATAGAGCGTGATCTCCGAGCCGCGACAGATGATTCGATATTGGTTCCAATCCTCTTTTTTGAACTTCTTCAAAAGCTCGGCGGCATCTCCGATCTTCCGAACTTCCTTCTTGCCATCGGCAGTGATGGTCACTCTCTCGCCGCGCTCCGCGATCAGTCCTCGCTTGTGATGATAGACATACCCCACCAGGCCGCCGTCACCGGTCATGTCGGCCTGGTAGCCATAGGTATCCCAGTTGGGGCGGGTCTCGGAACGGATCTGCACGCCGGAATTCGCGGAGGCGCCTAGTTTGAAATCGCAGGTCAGTTCAAAGTCGGACAGCTGGCCGCCTTTCCAGATAAGGTAGTTGCAGTCTGTGCACGGTTTGTCCGGTGTGCTTTGGGAAGTCAGCGCTCCATCCTCCACCTTCCACCAGCCGGGGGCACCCTCCCAGCCGGCAAGATCCTTGCCGTTGAAGATGCGGATCATCCCGTCCGAGGCGGTTGCTGGCGATGAACGCCTCAACCCCAAGAGCTTCATCATGGCTTCGCCACAAGCATTGCCGACGAGGAAGTACGTCTCTGCATTGTTCCATTCGTGACAGGCCCATCCGCCCGGTGAATCTTTCTCCTCCCGCACGAACTCGTGGGTTTCCGTGAACAGGACATTGCCCCGGAACTCAGGATGCGAGGCTGCGGCTGCTTGCGCTCTCCGGAGTTCGTTCCACTCCCCGTCCGCCTTCACCCAGGGACCCGTGAGTTCGCCGACTACCACCGGCAGCTTCGGGGCCTTCAGGTCCCGGCGCAGGTCGTTGATCAGGTTCACCAGGTTCTTTTCGTACTCCGGCACGGCGTTCTTCGGATCACAGCCGTCGTTCCAGCCGTGCCACCAGACCAGGCCTGACAGCTCATACCCGCCGCCATCGTAGCCGGGGAACTCGGTCTTCAGATCGGCCAGCACCTTGTCCACCGTCTCCAGCATCTGTTTGTAGTTCGGCCCGACCACGCCGCCCGAACTGGGCGGGCGGAAATCAGTGTAGAGACTCTTCCCGCCCCACGCCGTCTTGATGATGAGTACCTGGTTGTCGAGGGCATCTCCCATCACGTGGCCGAACTGAAGCTCGGGTCCGAACAGGTTTTTGTCGGCCCCAAAGCCGGCCGTCAGCCCACCTCTGCGGCCGTTGAACCAGACCCAGACGTCTTCGCGCACCCTCCAGCGTTCGCCGCCTTGGCGGGAGTTCGCGAGCCTGCTTACCGTCTCGGTCACGTCGCGCACGGCTCCCTCGGCAAGGTCGCCGTAGGTAGCTCTCCGGATCACCACTTGCCCCGGCTTGGCGGCCAGGGTCAACGTCTCTCCCTCGTCCACGGTGCGTTCCTGCAGCCCGCCTTCCAGCGTATACTCGACCCTCAGCTTCTTCCGCTTGTTGGGCGCGGGATCACCAAACTGATCGTTGGTAGCCTCAATCGCCACCGCTTCGGGAACGGGTGCCAGTTGTTCGTCGTGCAGGTGCTTGACCCGCGCAGCTTTCGCAGGGTCGTGCAGCAGGTAGGTCAGCGTTCCCTTCCGCTCCTTCCCGTCCTTGTCCAAGCCGGTGACGGTGCCGTAGCCCTCCATGTTGGACTGGCCGGCCAGAATGAAGACTTTGAGCGGGCTCTTGCCGGCCTGTTTCAGCGGGATGCCAGGGGTGACCGGTTGGGCAGACGCTGACTGGGCCAGCCCGGCCAAGGCGACCGCCAGAGGCAGGACGAACTGGGTAGCATTCTTGCTCATGATCCAGGTTCCTTCGCGGGATTGTTCGACTGCGAACACATTACTTGGGTTGAGCCAACACGACAACGACACTTCATCGGTTAGTCGTCGGCTCGGAACCGACTTGCAGGCAAGCGGCTCTCGGTCATGAGCCCCCGGCCTCCCTCATGATCATTGTGCGGTTTGACGCGTGACGATGGGGACGTAGCCCACCTCCAGGCCCTTGGGTGGCGTCACCAGCAGAGCCGGATCGAGTGCCACGAGCGTTCCGCGACTCGGAGGCGCCATATAGTCCCGGTCAATCGGCCAGTTTGCATGGATCTTCTCCACGAAGGCCTGCAACTTCGCTTTCTTCTGCGCGCTCCAGCCGTACTGCTGAAACGATGGCTGATCGACGAACCGATACCACGAATACGTTACCACTGAGCCATCCGCGAGCTTCACCGTGAACGGGCCCGCTTTCGGCCCGGGTTGGGTCCAGGCGCCTGTGGTCGGTGAAGTGTAGGGCACGCCGCGCCCCGCCCGTTTGAACTCCTGCGCCGGCAACTGCGTTTCTGCGGGCACGTCCGCGGCTGCCACCGCAACTCGTTCCTCCCCGGCGTGCTTGAAGTACTGAGGGAACACGCCTTTCGGGCTGATGCTGCTGTCAAACCACTCCAGGCCCCACACGTTGCCCTCGTACACCTTGGTATCGAAGACACGCTCAACGCCGGTGATCTTCTTTCCGGCCTGGTCGTAACGCGTGGTCTGCGTCGTCAGCGTGGACTTCCAGGCGCCTTTCTCGTCGAACCGTCCGGAGCAGGCCGGACCGCCGTTGCGCCAGTCCTTGAAGGCATCGTGGAGGGCCGCTTTCGAGTAGTAGGTCACATCCTGCACCAGGAGGGTCCTGCCCTGACCGTCCACCGGGAACTGCAACCTAGGAATTCTCGAGTAGACGACTCCGTGTGCGTCTGGAGCGTCGAACCGTGGCACCGTGTTGATTTCCATCGCGCCGCCGCCCATATTGCCCGGCCGAGCGTCGAGCCCTCGCCCATAGATGAAGGGGTAGTTGAACAGCCTGCCGATCTTGCTCCACGTTTCCGGAATGTAGTAAGCAATCGGCCCTTTGAAATTGGCCGCACTCAAGAAGCAGGTCCAACTCTGGTCTCCGGTGGGCGGGTCTTCCGTGGTCGGCTCCGTGAAGGGCAAGGCCATCCAGGTGTAGCCCAGGAACTGGCCGTTGGGATTCCCCTGAAACGGCAGGGCATCGGGAGGAATCAGCAGCCGGTTGCTCAATTGGGCGATGCCCAATCGGTTGTCCGGCAGCGCTTCGTTGTTGTAGAAGAAGGACCAACCCGGCGAACCCACCTCGTAGTCGTAACACTGTGGCGTGGCGTTCATGCTGAATTTCGGGGGGCCATATCGGAAGTGGTTGCCAGCCCAGTAGCCCAAGCCGCCCTCCACGGTCTGGAATACGCTGGCCCAGGTGGGACCCCGTTCCGGCCACGTTCGGGCCAGCGTGCCTTCCGGAGCAAGCGGCTTGTCCTTATTATCCGAGTTGTCCGGCGTGATCCAGGCGCTGGGAAGGCCGATCTGAAAGGCAGCGAGCGGCTGGTCAATCAGCGGCCAGACCGCCGAGTAGAAGCCCATGCCCGCACTGCACTCAGACCTGGCAGGTGGGCGATCGGCGTCGAAACCAATGTACCCGTGCAAGCCGTCGGATCGCGCGATCACCTTGCCTGCCTTGGGGGCCGGCGTGTCCTTGACCTGGGTTTCCTGCGCGGCACAGAAACAAGTGATGAAGAAAACGGCTGCAGCAGTCAGCGGTGTGGTTTTCATTGTTGCTCCGATTGCGCCAGGGATATCACCTCAGACGATCTCTTCCTTTGCTGCGTCCCAGCGGACCATCCGCCGCTGCTGATACGAGATCAGTGACATCAGGAACGTCGCGGTTTCGATGAACGCCTCGTCCGTCGAGCATTTCGGGATCCCTCGGCTCCGGATGCAGTTAATCCAATCGTCGAGGTGATTGGGCTGGAGGGGTGTCTTGCTCTGGTCATAGCCCTTGGGCAGGTCCGTGCGCTTGTTGTGTTCCTCGGGGATGATCTGGAACCGCGTGGCCGCGTGGGCAATGTCGTCAAACCGCAGGCTCGCGTCCCGCCCGCAGATTTCCACCGGCTGCTTCACGCTTGTGTTCATGCTGCCGGTGAAGGCGACCGTCCGGCCGAGCTTCTCGAACTGATACGTGGCGACCCACGTGTCGGGCACCTCGCGGTCATCGCGCAGCAGGGCCAGCAGGCCCTGACAGGAGCACGTGTCGGGGATGCCGTGGCCGAGAAGGTACTGCACGAAGTCCATTTCATGCGAGAGAAGATCGCCGGCGTATCCGGTGCCGTATGCCCAGTAGCATCGCCAGTGCCAGAAATGTCGCTCGTTCCAGGGAATTCTCGGAGCCGGACCAAGCCACAGATCCCAGTTCACCTCCTTGCGCACCTTCTCCGGGTCGGGACGTTCCCACCGATCGTAATAGCCGTACCACCTCCAGTTCGGGTGCTCAGGCTCGGTGGATTTGAATCGCCCCGTCCTCACCAGCGAGATCGGCCCCAGGATATCCTTGGCCAGCAGTTCTCTTGCCTGCAGGGCACAGGTGGACTCACGTGCCTGATGCCCGAGCTGAAAGACCACACGGCTCTTCTTCAGCGCATCGCGCATCAGCCTGGCTTCGGCCAGCGTCTTGGAGAATCCCTTCTCGCAATAAATGTCCTTGCCTGCCGTCGCCGCGTCCAGCACCATCTGGCAGTGCCAATGGTCGGGGGTGGCGATGATCACCGCATCGACATGACGATCGGCCAGCAGATCGCGGTAGTCCACGTACGCCTTCACGTCAGGATTGCGACTGCGTTCGATACCTTTCTGGCGGTGCGGACCATAAACGTCACAGACTGCCACCACTCTGACGTCGGGCACGGCCACGACTGAGTTGATGAGGTCGCCTCCACGCGTGCCCAGGCCGATGCAGCCCACGCCGATCGTTTTGCCGGGCGACGGCGCTGAGAGAATCGCGGGAGTATAGGCCGTGGCGGCCGCCAGCGTCGCTGCTTTGCCCGTTGTACGAAGGAAATTACGCCGAGTGGGAGCCGATCGATCACCCATGGTTCAAGCCTCCTGTCTCTTGGTCCGGCCCGTGCTGCCACGCACATTTCTCATGCCGCATGCGCATTGCGCACTACGCCCAGGGCGATTGCATGCCACAACATGACGAACGAGTGTAGACCCCGGCTTTGCATACCGCAACGCCGGGGAATGAAGAATTCCGAATCGAGAATCAGGCGTGTCTTGCCGTTGACCACGAAGCCCACCGGCGGCGTAATCCGCATACCCATGCGGCGGATTATGCAGCTGGGGGGGCAAGTCTGGCGGTCTCCAGCAGGAGTCGTTTGGCCCGTCGGCGAACGGCTCGTCACTGCTCTGATAGGAAATCTGATTCCGCCAGCGGCGGCGGCGTGGCTTCGGGGGTGGGGGGTTCATTCGAGGCAGCCCGGGGCCGAAGCGTCGGCACCAAGGTGCAAACGGCGCAGCTTCGTTGCGTACAACTCCGGCTCGCGATTGAAGGCGATCCGGGATGAATCGGGCGAGCGACGCTGAGGGCCCGGCTCGCCTCCACGCTCCCGGCGAGAGAAACGCCTTATCCCTCCTCGACGATGTTCAGGCTCATGAGCCGGGCGAGGTGGCGGAGGCTGTCCATGTGGTCGCCGTAAATCACCACCCGGTGCAGCAGCGTCATGGCGTCCTCCGTATCGAGGATGCTGCTCCAGTTGGCGGCCATCTTCGCCGCGTCGCGCACCTCCGTGACGATCTGGGTACGGCAGGCGTGAACCGACTTCTCGGGCACCTCGATGATCTTGCCGGTCGAGGCGAGGATGGTGTCCAGCCGGACGAACTTGGAGCGGGTGATCGTCTCGCCGATGCGGTACTGGACCTCGGGCACGCAGCCGCTGCCCCCCACCTCCGAATGCCCGCGGAGCAGGTAAGGAGCCGGCTTCCCGGCCGCGCCGTCCATCATCAGCGGCGCGGTGCAGTGGGCGGTCCACAGGACGTTGCGCGAGGTGTCGAAGGTCGCGTTGCCCTGGAACCCGGGGCGATCGAAGGCGTACTGGAAGAGGAGCATGGTCAGGAGCGAGTCCATGTCCCCCTCGCAGGCGGCCGGGATGCCCGAGTCGCGGAGGCGCGTGAATCCCAGGCAGGGGAACCCCTTCGGCAGCCAGCCCATGCACGTGCCGATGGCCAGCCCTTGGGCCCGCTGCTGCCGCATCAGGTCCTGGAGTGCCACGCTCACGCGGGCCGCCTTGTCGACGTCCTCTTTGTTGGGCTCGAAGACGGCCTTCGCCTCCCCGGTCCAGCGTGCGGCCTCGTCCTCGACCGCCTTGCCATCGGCGGAGGCGATCAGGTCGCTGAAGGTCTTCTCGTCGACGGCCACGACCTCGGCCCCGAGGCGCTTCTTGACCTCGTCCGGCGACTGGGCGGGCGCCGTCCCCTGGGGGGGCGGGAAGAGCAGGATGCGGGTCTGCCGCAACAAGGGGCTCACCCTCAGGAGGCGGAGGGCTCGCTCGAGGTCACCGTAGTCGCTCGTGGGCATGAGGGTGACCGGGTGACCCCGGCGCTGCCAGCGGTGTGGATACATCCAGTCGTGGCCGCTCGCCGGCAGGGAGTAGACGACCATCGGGTGGTTCCCTTCAAGGATCGGGCCCACAACCCTGGTCAGGGCGAAGCAGCTCAGGTTGATGGCGAGCACCGGCGCGCCGGGCCCTGCGGCCTTGAGCAGGGCCGCGGTTTCCTCGACGCTGTTCGACTGACCGATCGCCAACTCGACGTTCCCCAGCTTCTTCTCCGCCTCGGCCAGGCGAGCCTTCATGGCCTCGAAGTGAGGCGGATCGGTGTTCCACCCTCGGTCGTTCGGTCCAGGGGAGCCGGTGAAAATGACGCAGATCCGTGCCTTGCCCGAGGGTCCGGGGGGCGATTCGGAGGCCCAAGCGTGCCTCCAGGACGCTCCTGCGAGCATCAGGCCGCCAGCCGCCACACCCGTTCCCAGGAACGTCCGTCTCGTGCATTGGTCACACATCGGAACCTCTTCGCCTTTCGGCCTTGTATGGCGCGAAACCACATCCGGGGCGGCACAGACGCGCCGTCTGAGACAACCGCCCGGAGCAACTGATACTAGCTGATACTGATACCGATAGGAAGGCTAGCTCACCGTGCCGAGCTCAATTTCGCCCCGCATGCAGAACTGCCGCCTCGGCGGCGGGAACGGCGCGCGGTCCGGTTGGTAGTCCTGTTTAAGGTGCTTGGCGGCCGGTAACTCGAGGGTCTGTTCGACGTCCGCCTTGCCCCCGGGATCCGAGTCGGCCAGGTACATCATCCACAGCTGATCGACCTTCCGGCCGAGGATCGGCTGGAGTTTGCGGCACAATTCCTGGCTACGGGTCATCATGGGGAATCACCCTCGGTCACGCTTGAGAACTCGCCTCGTCAAGCAGCGATTCGGACGCGAAGCGGCCATCTGGCTCGATGGGGCGCTGGCGAAATAGGGAAGCAACTCCCCACCGGCGTCCCTCACCCATCTGTAAGTCCATTCTGCTCCCACTGCAATCCGACCTTTTTTTGGATGCGCGTCATGCCGGAATACGGTATGCTCAGGACGAGGTCACCCGCGTACAGGGCTCCATCAGGCTTTCCGGGGATCTCGGCCAACATGATCATCGCGGTGTGGGTGAGGCCAACCCGCACCGGAAGCACATCGCGGTGGGAGGAGAAACATGATAACATCCCACGCAACGGCATCGTGCTGTCTGGCTGTCTTCGGCTTGGCTGGGAGCTTCGCTGAAGGGCTGAGCGTCGAGACCGTCCCCGTGGGCCATCCGGGCAACGCTGGGAAGCTGTCGGGGGCTGGGGCCGGCGGCTACGGCCCCGATCGCGTCTGCGGTGCGGTGGCCTACGAGTATCGGATCGGCAAGCATGAGGTGACGGCCGGACAGTACACCGAGTTTCTGAACAAGGTGGGCGGTGTTGACACGTACGGACTGTACAACCCGGCCATGTCGGATACCAGCTCCGGAAGCGGGATCACCCAGAGTGGTGGCGGGACGGCGGGCAACCCCTGCACCTACTCGGTCGCGGAGGCCTTCGTCGACCGCCCGGTCAACTTCGTTTCGTGGGGCGACGCGGCGCGATTCGCCAACTGGATGCGCAACGGCCAGCCGACCGGATTGCAGGGCCTGAGCACGACCGAGGATGGAGCGTACTTGTTGAACGGCGCCACGACGGATGTCCCGCTTTTGTCCGTAAAGCGGAAGGCGAACTGGAGGTGGGCCATCACCAGCGAGGACGAATGGTACAAGGCGGCGTATCACAAGAACGATGGCGTGACCGGCAACTACTGGGACTATCCAACGGGAACCAATTCGATGCCTGGACGGAACATGACCGAGGCCACGAGCCCGGGCAACAATGCGAACTACTATGGGAGCCCGTTTCCCATCGACTCGCCGTATTACACGACGTCCGCAGGCGAGTTTCAGTTGTCAGATAGCGCCTACGGCACGTTCGACCAGGGCGGGCATGTCTGGGAGTGGAACGAAGCCGTGCTCTACGGCAATTGCCGCGGCTTGCGTGGCGGGTCCTTCGGGTACTTCGGCGAACACCTGCGGGCCTCATATCGCGACCAGGGCTACGGTCCGACATACGAGGAGGATGGCTACAGTGGGTTCCGCGTCGTCGCGATTCCTGGGCCCGGGGACCTCGACGGCGACAGCGATGGCCACCGCCAGACGGCCTCGGGCCTCTGGGGACCCGGTTCAGTGCTGCTGGGCAACGGCGGTACGCTCACGCTCATCGGGGGCTCCACGATCGAGGCGCCGATCTCCGGCACGGGCGACATCGTCTTCGGGTAGTCCGGCTTCATTGCCGACTCGTACCGTCTGCTGGCCGACAACTCGTTCAGCGGCTCCGTATCCGTCGTCGCGGGCAACCGCGTCGCCGTTCGCAGCACCCAGGGCTTCGGCGACGCCGGCAACGGCGTACTGCTGAACGACGGCGGTATCGAGAGCGATTCGACGGCCGCCGAGCCCGTCGTGATCGGCGCGTCGTTCCCGATGACCGTCGGATCGGGCGGGGCCGGCTTCGGGGCGAACGGCGTGCCCCTCATCATCGAGACAACGCTGACCGGAACAAGCCCGATCCGCGTCCGCGGGGGCGGCGACGGTTACGAGGTCCGCTTCGCGCATCCGGGCAACACCTTCATCAGCGACATCCAGCTCGGCGACGCGACGTATGGCAGCGCCGTCCTCGGTTACGTAGCCGACGGCTCGATCGGCGACCCGGGCAACGTCGTGACACTCGGTTACCGGTTTTTCGACGGCGAAGCGACCCAAACCGGCACCGGCACACTGCGGGCGTTCGCCGACGTCACACTGCCGCCGGGACGGACGATCCGCATCGCGGGCGGCGACCACTGGGACAATCGCGGCGGCGTCCTGGACACCAACGGCTTCAATGTCACCGTGGCCGGCGCCATCGCGGAACTCGATTCCCAGACGCCGCTCAAGAAGACGGGCGCGGGAACGCTTCGGCTCGACGGCGCGAACACATACACCGGCGAAACGACCGTGGCCCAGGGGGCGCTGGGGGGCGTCGGGGCAATCGCAGCGGTCCGCGTCGAGCCCGGTGCATCGCTCTCGCCTGGCCCCAGTGCCGGCACGCTTAGGACGGGCGACGTAACCTGGGAGGCCGGTGCCGGGCTGGAACTCGATTTCGACTCCGCCGCCTCCGCCGACCGGCTCGAAGTCGCGGGACAGGTCACGCTCAACGGCGACGTGCCGCTCTCGCTTCGGCTGAACTACGCTCCCGCCGCCGAACAGACCTTCGTCGTCATCGCCAACGACGGATCGGATCCGGTTCAGACGGGCGGCCTCTTCATGATTGGTAATAACACCCTGGAAGAGGGTGAGTCCTTTGCCGCGGCCGGCGTGCGGTGGACGATCAGCTACATTGGCGGCGACGGGAATGACGTGGCGCTCACCTTCACCGTCACCCTCATCCCGCCGGACTTCGACCAGGACGGAGATGTTGACTCCTCCAACCTTGCTGCGTTCGAGGGGTGCGCCTCGGGGCCAGCCATTCCACATACCGGCGATTGCGGCAAAGCAGACTTCGACGGCGACAACGACGTCGACCAAGTGGACTTCGGCATCTTCCAGCGATGCTGGAGCGGAGGGAACAAGCCCGCCGATCCGAATTGCGCGAACTGATTGGGCGACTATAGCTTCATCGACCATTGCGGCCAGGGCATCAATCTAATCCCCGGCTTCCTCCGAAACCACGCCAGATGCGATGCGCACTTGCAGTCCGACAACCCAAAGCCCGGGACGACGACTTGCGGCCCTTTGCGTGAAAGCTTCAACCGGATTAGCATGCGATTCGCTAATGGCCGACCTTGATGAGGCCGACCTTGCCTGAGGAGTCGCCCTGACGGGTAGACGAGACGGAGTAATCCAATGGCTCAGGAAGAGCAGGTATTGGTGATTGAACGCAGCGCACTGGAACAAGTGGGTATGTTCCAGGGGCTTGTTGTCGACGTTGAGCGGTATCTTCGGGGTCTGTTCGTTCCGGGTGTTCCCCGATTCATGCCTCGGTCTCTCGCTGAGCGAGATCCCAGCTATAAACAGCTCATTCCCTATGTCATTCTGGCCCACGACGGGCGGTACCTGAGTTATGTCCGCGGGCGGCGGGCCGGAGAGACGCGGTTGGTGGGCCACAGGTCCATCGGGCTGGGGGGGCACATCAATCCCGGCGATGATCTGCCCTTATTCGCTGCGGACCTGCGCGAAGCCTATCTGGCCGCTGTGGAGCGCGAGGTAGCGGAAGAAGTATCCGTAGAGGCTCGCCATACGGATCAGGTTGTCGGTCTGCTCAACGACGACTCTACTGAGGTCGGCAGTGTCCACTTGGGCATCGTACATCTCTGGACCCTGAATGCCGCTCTCGTCACCAAGCGAGAGCAAATGATCACTCAGATGGCGTTCCTGGCGCCATCTGAGCTGAATGCGTTGCGGGGCAGTATGGAGACCTGGTCAGCACTGTGCCTGGATCACCTTGCTGACCTGGCCAGCCAAGCATCAGCTCAAGTTGCGTCCGAGTGCTGACCGGCATGGAGATGAGAGAGTACGAAATCGTCGACACCAACGCCGACAACATCGGCGGTTGTGGCTTCTGCGGCTACAAAGCCGGCAGCAATCTCGGACATCGTCGGAAGACGGATTGGCTCAAGCAGCGCTACGCGGAAGGCCTGAGGTTCAAAGTGCTCCGCTCACAGGAATTCGGCGATATTGGAATGATAGAATACGCCCATGGCAATCAGGCATGGAGACCTGTGGAGGCGAAAGGTTACTTTGTCATCCACTGCCTGATGGTCAACAGCAAACACAAGGGGAAAGGGCTTGGCACTCTTCTGCTGGGTAGTTGTCTCAGGGACGCCAAGAAGAGCAAGTGTCGAGGGGTTGCCGTAGTGACCAGTTCCGATAGTCTCATGGCACGAAGTGATTTCTTCATCAAAGCCGGTTTCATCCCGGTGGATAGCTCCCCACCCTACGAGCTACTCGTCAAGAAGCTCGAGAAGACAGCCCCCAATCCTCGTTTCATCGTCCAAAGGGAGCGAGCCTTGAAGAGGTACAAGAAAGGGCTCACGATCCTGGCCGCCGATCAGTGCCCTTACGTCCCAAAGTGCGCGGAGGAGATTGCGCAGGCGGCCCGAGCCCTTGGGCTGAAGCCGAGAGTGGTTCGAATCAGGAGCGCCAAGGCGTCAAGAGAGCTTCCGACGCCTTATGGCGTGTTTAGCATTATCCACGATGGAAAGCTGATTGTGGAGCGTCCGGTCAGCGCAACCCGATTCAAGAACATCATGAGCAATCGGGGCACCCTCGCGGGATGCCCTCGATCCGTCCGGTCAGCGCAAGAAGGTCCTTGGACACAATGACCAGGCATGCAGAACAGTCTCCTGCAGGCGACGTCGTGAAGGCTGCGCCTCAGGAGAAGCGATGAAGTGAGCCAGCCTCGCCTCCGAAGCGAAGACGCCGAAGCAACGTCTGTTCGTTTCGGCATCTTCACAACGAAGGGACGCTGGCCGTGCTCTGCTGTGGCGTTGTTGTCGCCTCGAAGTCCAGTTGGCTGTCCGTGAAGAACAAGAGTGGGCGGAGACTGATGTCCAGCGAGGTTCCGCGCCACGGCAACACGGTTTCTACCGTGGTGGTTCCACCTTCCACCGGGCACCCTGGGTCAGCCAACTTCGGATGAGCATGGCGGCCAGGCAACCGACGAACGCCCAAATGCCCAAAACCAGCCACATCGCCGCCGGGCTGTGCCAATAGGGAACCTGGCCCTGGATCATGGCCTGCTGGAGCGGCAGGCTCACCCCGTTGACCACCACCGTCTCCGGCGACCAATACTCCAGCATGTGCCCCGAAATCAGGCCAACCAGGGTCTTGGCCACAAACCAAGGGATGAGCGACAGGCCATAGTATGTGCCTTCCTGGCCTTTCGGTGCAATGGCGGCGGTGTACTCGTTCAACTTGGGCGACCAGATCACTTCGCCGACGGTCACAATCACCATGCACAGCACGGCCATGGTGTAGTGGGCGGCGGCGATGCTCGATCCGTACGTCTGCCAGGGGAGCGCCATGGGAAACAGGGCCAAGGCCGAGATCATCGCCCCATAGATCAGCATGGAGAAAACATTGAACTTGTTGGTGATCGGAATGAACAGAATCAGGCCGATCACGATCCCGATGGGATTGATGGTATTCAGCACGCCGATGGCGGCGTCGGGGCCGATGGTGCGCAGCCAGTACTTCGGCATGAGCAGGTACAGATAGGCGTACACCGCGCGCACCCCCAGGATCAAGGCGATGAGCACCAGCAGCCGCCAGATGGCCGGTTCGCGAACCACGTCACGCAGGAGCTGCAACGGAGGCTTGCGCTCCACTCTGCCCTCGTTCGCTTGAGTTTCCGGCGGTTCGTCCGGGCTGACCAGTTGCTCCTCGCGGCCCACCATCAGGAAGCCCACCAGCAGGCACAGGGCAGCGGTGATCACCCCCAAAGTGAAGATGTGGAAATTCGGCAATCCCAGTCTGAGGCGAACCACATCAACCATAAACCCGCCCGCGGCGGCACCGACGTTCATGAACAGATACCACAAGTTGAAGCCGGCACTGCGCGAACGCCTGGTCGTGAACCGCTGGCAGGAGGCCTGGAAGATGGTTTGGATGGCGGCCATGAACGGGGCCATCAACAGGAACAGCACGCTGGCCCAGATCCCCCGGTACGGCAGGTGGGGTAGGAGCGCGATCCCTACCATGGCAAGACGCAGCACCCACATCGCGGCCAGGGAGAAGTACAGCGATTTCCTGATGCCGAGCCAATCGGTATAGAGGCCCGACACCAGCAGCATGAGCGTGGTCGCGGAGGTGAATATGGCCACGGAATAGCCGGCATGCTTGTCGTTGAGGCCCAAGTCCTCCGACAAGAAGACCGTCGCGATCGTCAGCATGGCAAAATAGAACGTGCAATCCAGGAAATTGACGATCTGAATGCCCCAGTATTCCCTCCGCGTCTCCCTGAGCACCCCAAAGTCCCGGAAATAGGCCACGATCATTTGCCCGGCGGTCTTGGCGGCGGTTGGCTGCATATAGGCCTGCTCCTGGTTCGTCTGCGCGGCACGATCCGGTACCGCGTCGTGCCGGAGATTCGCCGAATCAGGCGAAGGAGTCAATGGGGCGGGGAGCTTGGGCGTGCGATTGCCTTTGGCGATTCCCTATTGGCGATGATCCGCGCGATCCGGGGGCACCGCCCTCTCGGCTTGGCCGCCCTCTCTTCAAAACCCAACCTGTGACCCCTCATGTCGGGCTCGGATCTAGTCTGCGCAGTCTGTGCAATCTGCGGACGAACTCAAGATAGGGGGCGAGCGTGATGGCTGACGGTGCATGATGCCGATCACTTGTCTGGGCCATACGCAAGGTGTAGGATGGTACCACTAGAAACCTATCCATATTCCCGATTCGGGCGCCACGACCGCACCGATGTGCAACCGAAATGAACGAGGAGGCTTCCGCATGAAGACGCATCTGCTCGCTTCTTTGGTCTTTTCCTTTGGATTTGGGATGGACGTGCTCGCCCAGAGCGAGAAGGCGAGTATTGAGTCGAAGGACGAAGTCGCGGTCAAGCCGATGTTCCTGAGCAACAGGCAGTGGCTCTATCCGAAATGCGCGAATCCAGCGCGGGAACTTGTCGTCTTCGATCTGGAGCGGCACAAGATGGAAGGCAAGGACCGCACGCTCTTTGCGAGCCTGCAGGGACTGGTCAACAAGTCCCGGCCTCCGGAGCTGTATCTCATCCATGGAAGAAACTGGAGAGCTTGGCTCGAGTACCTCAAGGAAAAATCATGGATCCAGGAATATACGGCAGTCTCCACCGCCCGTGAACTGCTTGACAAATATGATTTCAAGGACGCAGTCCTCGTCGATGACAAGGTCTACGGGTCGATCAACATCGCCACCATGATCGCGGGCATGGAGGATGTCCTTCTCGCGGCGGACATGTCCGTGGTGGAAAAATACAGGCTGAATGTCAAGATCGACCTCAGGGGGCGTTGGCCGAATATCGTGGATGCGTATAAGGAGCTCACTGAGAAGTACTATGACCGCTTTGACAGGACGGTGCTCGCCTTCCTCGGCCCCAATGTCAATCTCTGTCCGCTGCGCGATTACCTGATTGCCAAGAACATATTCACCATGTGGATTACCGGCCAGGTGGACGGTTCTTTTCCCGGTGCGGACACCTTCGGAGAGCGGCAATTCTTCAAGTCCGTACTCGCCACGAAGTTCCCGGTCAACATTCCGGTCCTGGGATATCCCTGGTGCGGCAACGGGTATGGCTGCGGCGAAGGACCCGGGGTCACTTTCCTTTCAAGCTGCGGCAAGTTCCTCGTTCCAACGGATCATACGGGCAACCTGACGATCCTCACTTCCTACACCAATCGCAAAACCTATAAGCAGCCGACGCCGAAACCGATTGCATTGGATCAGAACGGGGTCTATGTCTCGCTCCTGATGTCGGACGGGGATAATCTCAACACCTGGCAGGGATTCTTCAATGACATGCGAAGGTCTCTGCCGAAGGAGAGGAAGTACGGAGTCGGCTGGACTATGGGTCCGTCGATCTATGATCTGCTGCCGCCCATGGCTGACGAGGTCATTGACGGGATCCATCCGAATGATTCGATCGGGTGCGCCGTCTCAGGAATCGGATACCTCTATCTCAAGCACTATGCCAGCCTGTTCGGGCCCCATCGTGAGGTTGTTCTTGCCGATTTCGTGAAGATCACCGAAACGTATGTCAAACGCATGGATGAGAAATGGGCGTGGGTCATGGGATATGGGAGCGTGGGCAGTCCTTTCCTGAAATACTACGCCAGAATCAACGGGATGAAGGCGATCATGGGAGGATACGGGTCGGCGGATTACCACATGGGACAACATGACGGAACTGCTGACCGGAGCAAGGCGAATGAAATGGTCGAAGGAGTTCCAGTCTTCCACACCATGGTTAACACCAGTCCCGTGGACAACATGATCAAGGAGATTGAGTCATGGGCGGGCAAGCTGCCCAGGCCGCTTTTCATGAACGTCTTCCTTTTCAACTGGGATTTCAATACGGATCGGCTGAACCAGTTGGGAGATGGGCTGGTTCAGAAGGGCTATAATGTCATCACCCCTGAAGTGATGGGAGACCTGTATGAGGAGTCATTGAGGATCAAGGGACAGTGAGGGAAGATGCGAGCTTCAAGGTGCCTCTCCCTCGGAGGAGGTTTGAGTCTCTGGCGGAGACCGCGGCACTTTGGAGGCGCCCCCTAGCGCTTCGCGACTCGGGGATACTTGGATGTCCTCAAGTCAAGAGCGTACTCGCGCCAGATCCTCTCTTTGTCCGCCCTGGTGAGAGAGGGATCGACACATCCCCGGGCATCACAGTGGGAAGTGGAGCACCCGCCTACCGCCAAGATGGTCGCCAGCAGAACGATCAGCAGTCCTGTCTTCATCGGAGTATGTCCTCTGCGTTTTCCTTCGTGATGGCGTTCGCCTCATCCACGAGGATCCCGTTGAGCTTCTCGGTGGCGGTCCTGTCGCCGCATCGGCCTAGGGCGGCCACAGCTTGCGTTCGCTGGACTCGCCTTGGACGCCCTCGCGTACGTACTTATCGGTCCCCAGGCGGGCCCACTCCAGCAGGACGTACCAGATGTGCACTGATCCGCTCACCAGGAAGCAGAGAACTCCGGCTTCTCCGGAACAAGGGGCTCCTCGACCACCCGGGCGACCTCGACGAAAGCCGGTCTCTGCGCACGGAAGTGTCTGTCAAATCAAGACTTGCCTTCGATTCCCCCGGACTCGCCTCGGCGGATTCGAGGTTCGAGCTCCGGGCGGCAAAGCCCTAATTGATTGGGGACAAGAACGTTAACCCTGATCGGGCGGGAAGAGGCCTCCCGCCGCGGCGACTGATCAGCCCCGGAACGGCCCCGAGGATCGGCCATATCACCCGGCGTGTCACGGGATCCGGGACCGCAGGCGGTGTCTGACCCCACCGAGGAGAACCTGAGGCCGTATCCCGTCACCTCGACCTCTGAGCTGATCCGGCCCGCACCGAGCAAGCCCGAGAGATCGCGGAATGCTCCCCGTCCGCTCGTCCGGCGCCCCGGCGCGCCGCCGCACGATCACGCGGAGCTCGTCCGGCTCCGCCAGCACGGGGGCAGCGGGCTCAGTTGTCGCACTCCGGATCGGGGGCGACGCCAGGCCCCGCGAGGCAGCGCTGGAGGACGCCGAAGTCGTCCTGGTCCACATCGCCGTCTTTATCCGTGTCCTTGCTCAGGCACGCGCTGACCGCGGGCATGTGCGGGCCGGAAACGCATGCGACGAGGACTCGCACGTCGTCGATATCGATGTCGCAATCACCGTCGAAATCCAGGGCGTGCCGGCTTTGACCGGGATTGAACACCGCCGGGCAGTTGTCGCAGGCGTCAATGACGCTGTCGCCGTCGCTGTCCGCCTCGCACTCGTCGGGCACGCCGTTGGTGTTGCAGTCAGACTCCGGCGTCCCGCTCCAGAGCCTGTACTTGCATCGGAGGACCCTCTCCTCCGCGATGCGGTCGGGATCGCTGAGCGCCCCAGCGTAGATCTTCACCTCGGCGATATCGCCGGTCAGGTGGTAGAGCAGGGTCTGTTGAGCACCCAGAGCCAGTTGCGACGGCGCCGTCAGAGACTGCGTGCCACCGGTGGCGATACCTTGAGCCAGACCATCCACATAGAGCTCCAGCATTCCCGTGCTCCGCGTTCGCTTGAAAACCACCAGGTGCGGCTGTCCGTCGTTGAAGCCGGAATCGCTCGAGGCGATGGTCGTGTCGGGATTGCCGGTGCCGGCAAGCAGCCTGCCGCTGGCGTTGAGACTGATGCCGAAGTCGTTGACCACATTGGCCACTTCGCCGTTCACCAGGCCGGCCCCCTGGTAGAAGTGCGTGCCGGTTCCGCGGCCTTGGCTGCTCTGATAAACGAAGAGGATGGTGAAATCATCCTGTACCGGGCGAGGAAACGCCAAGTAGGTGCTGTTGGCGGCATTGAAACGAACCACGGGCAGTCCGTGAATGGCTCCGGTCACATAGGTCGGCTTTCGGCTGGAGGTCTCTTGCGTCGCGTCATAGCCGTGGTCGGTGGCGTCCGGCCAAATGGATACCGCGGCCCCGCTGGCCAATCCGCCGAGGTCCTCGGCCTTGAACCAGGTGGCGAGTTCGGGGGGCGGCCGCACGGGGGTGGTCACCCTGACTTCGGCGGAATGGCCACTCTCGCCGGAGGCGTTGACCGCCGAGACCACATAGTAGTAAGTCGTGCCGGCACCGACGGTGGAGTCTGTCGCCGCGTTGACCGGCGAGCTCGCCACCGTGTCGGCATAGGGGCCCCCGCTCACCGCCGACCGCTTGACGCGGTATTCGGTCGCATTGGCCGACGAATCCCATCCCAAGCATACGCCCGAAGCTCCGACCACCGCGCGCAGGCCGGTGGGCGTGGTCGCCGGAGGCCGCGGATCAATCGGCTCGGTTTCGCAGATCGTGAGGCCCACGTCGATGTACTGGCCGCCGACCGTCTGATGACAGTGGACGGCCAGTACGTTGAGGGCGTTGGGCAGGATGGCCGCCCGCCCGGCCTCGGACATGGGCAGCAAGCCGTAGCTGGTCGTGTATCCTGTAGCGCTGCCGGCCAGCACTCCGTTCACGTAGATTTCCACGTCTTCATCGTGATAGACGCTGAAGAACAGATTGCCGATCTGTTCCGACGTGAGGCTGCCGGGGTTGAACGTGCGCCGCAGCCAGATATCCGAGGTGTTCCACGCGGTGCGGATGAGTCCCGTCGTGTTGGGCGGGTTGTTCCCTCCAAAGCCACCGGAGCCCTGATTCCATGCGCTGTCACTGTAGGCTGTCTGCATCCAGTCCAAGGAGGGCTCGGTCGTACGGTAGCGCCAGAGCTGAGCCTGGGTCTGGGAGGTGGGCACCACCGTGGTCAACGTGGTCGTTGCCGTGACCGAGGCGATCGCCGCCCGGATGCGATCGGCGTCCGGTTTGCGGACTTCGCGGTCATAGGTGAGGAAACCGTTGTGCTCGATCTCCACGTCGGTGATCTCGGTGTAAACAGCCGCACTCAACCCCCGATTCTGCACGTAGCTGGAGAGCTCGTAGCAGAAATTCTCGAACTTCGCGGCCAGATCTGAGCCATCGGTGGCCGAGATGTAGCCCCAGCCGGCGGCCCAGATGTGGCCGGCGATACTCAGCCCTACGCCGCCGAACTCGCCGCAAACGACGGCCTGGCTGGAACTGGTCGGGCAACTCGGATTGGGATAACTGTGTGTGTCAAGAATGTCTCCTACCCCGTAGTGGCTCCCGCCGCTGGCCTGGTTGACCAGACGCGAGGGATCGAGCGCCTTGACCATCTGCACCAACGACGCCGTGTCATGCTGGCCCTGGGACTCGTTGAATAGGACCCAGGAGATGATCGACGGATGGTTCCAGTGGCTCTCGACCATTCGGGTCAACTCGGCTTCGAACTGCGGTTCGTCCAGCGGCTGGGGATTGCTAGTATACGAATTGGCGCTGGGCATGTCCTGCCAGACCAGGATGCCCAGCCGGTCCGCCCAGTAGTACCAGCGGGCGGGCTCAACCTTGATGTGCTTGCGGACCATGTTGTAGCCGAGCGTCTTCTCCTCGACGATGTCGCTCTTGAGGGCATCGTCGGTCGGCGCGGTGTAGATCCCGTCGGGCCAGAAACCCTGGTCGAGCGGGCCGAACTGAAAGACGAACTCGTTGTTCAACAGCATCTTGACAAAGCCGTCCTTGGTGCCCAGGCTGATTTTGCGCATCCCGAAGTAGCTGGTCACCGTATCGACGACGGTCGCCCCGTGTGTGAGGGTGAGGTCCAGGTCGTAGAGGAACGGGTGAGTGGGAGACCAGAGAATCGGATTCGGAACCGGGAGCCGCAGCTCGACGCCGGGGGCCCCGGAGACGGTACCGACCACTTCGGTCCCGATGCGAGCCACGGCGGTGACCGTAATGCCGCTGGCCGGTCCGCGGATGTTCACCGTCGCGCCCAGCTGCCGGGCGTCGATGTCGGGAACAAGCTTCAGGCTCGAGATGCTCGTCTCGGGCACCGGCTCGAGCCACACCGTTTGCCAGATGCCGCTGCAGGACGTGTACATGATTCCGCCGGGATGGAGCGTCTGCTTGCCGCGCGGCTGGCCGGCGTTGTCGGTGGGGTCGTAGACCCGCACGATCAGCTCCTGCGGGCCGCTGCCGCTGAGGGAGGAGGTGATGTCGTAGGTGGCCGCATCGTAGCCGCCCCTGTGAAGGCCCACGCTCTCACCGTTGACGAGAACTTCCGACTCCCAGTCCACGGCCTCGAGGTGCAGCAAGATGCGCCTGCCACTCCAGTTCACCGGAACGGTGAACGTTCGACGATACCAGGACCGGGGATGATGTTGCATGACCCCGGACAGGGCCGACTCCATCGGGAACGGCACCAGGATTTCGCCGGCCAGCACCTGGTTCGTGGGAACCGCCTCATCGATCGCGCCGGCCTGGAACTGCCAAAGACCATTCAGATTCATCCACTCGCCGCGCACCATCTGGGGGCGCGGATACTCCGGCAGCGGGTTGCTGGGGTCAACCAGTTCGGCCCAGGGCGTCATGATCGGGGCCTCTTGGAGCTCCCACGCCGCTGCCAGGCTGGGCATCCACGCCGTGGCGATCAGGCACAGTATCAGTCGCCCACCTCCGTGGGCGCGGAACCGCTCATCGGAGATCGGACCCCGCCTCGAGGTCGGCGGGCAGTCCGGGGATGCCGAATGACCGATGGCGAGCGTACGGGGCTCGCTGGCCCCGGGGTGCGAGGTTCGAGGACAGGGTGCGGCTGCCATACTCATCACCATTCTCCAAGGGTCCATTCCCATCATCTGGGGCGCGTACACCCCGCGACGCGACTCTGCGGCGACCCGGGGCGGTCCTCCGGGCCATCCAGATCCAGTATACCACGTTCCGCCGGAGGCCGTTCAAGCGGGACCCGAGGGCCCGCCTGAAGCCGGGAAACGCCGTTGCCCTCCAAGCGGCCCGGGAAGGTCCTCATAAAGACCCATGCCGGCCCTGCACCCCGACAACGCAAGCGTGGTTCCTGGCGGCGCGCTCAAGTGTACTCCGCCAGATCCCCTCCGCCGGCAAGCGTCCGACACAGTCCGAACGCGGGGCAGAACGAGATCGACCCCGTCACCCAAAGCACCCGTCGTGGTAACGGCTCCTCGGCTGCACATCTTCAGTTCTTGGAGACCAGAGACCGGGCATACACCCCAATGTGGTTGGCGACCGGTCGGAGGAAAGCCGGACCCGGGTGGTTGAGCAGCTCCGGCCGCCCGCCAGAACCTTCAATCACCAGGTTGCTGCTGTACCCGCCGTCAAGGTTCACCGCCTCCCAAGCGCCGAGCTTGCGGAGCCACTCGGCGGTTTCCACCTTGGTTGCGCCCTCGCTGTACCCGGGCTGCCGTCCGTCAATCACCATGAGGAGGAGGTACCGGCCGTCGCGACTGATGCCCGCCGCTGAACGCGGGTGCCGGTTCACGGTGATACCGTTCCGCAGACTCGGGTCAACCGCAATCCGCCCGTCTTTGAGCAGCAGGGTGTCGCCGGCCGCCGCGTTGTACGCCTTCGCGAGATCAAACGGCGGCGCCGAGACCCGGGCCCGGTTGTCCTTGCTGATCAGGAGCGCGGCGAACTCGTTGGGGGGCGAGTAGACATCTCCGTTGGACACCGACAGGCCAACAATGTCCATCGGCGCGCCCACCTCGAACCGGCCGGCAAAAAACGATGCGTTGATGGCCAACTGGCACTTGAACTCAGAGAGGAACTTCAGCGACTGGCGGCCATTAACCTCGCCTGGAAGATCGCCGTTGGACGGCGTGACGAAGAGCCGAATGCCTGCGGCCGTCAGGTCGATGCGGGCAGCGTGAATCCGCAAAGGACGGGGAGTGACAACCGAAGCCTGGCACAGCTCGATTCCGGCAAAGACCGGCTTCCATGGCGCGATCCGGACACCCTGCACGATTTCCGGCGCCGCAGGTTCGGAGGCGGCGGGAGCTGAAGCCGTGCCCGCCGGGCTGTCCTTCGCACAACCCGGCGCCGGCACGAGAAGGGCGATCATCAGCCGAGCGATCAGGCGAATCGGCAAGGCGGTCCGGTCGAGAGGGTGTGGTGGCCGCAGACCGATCACCGTGTCACGGCCCCCGCGGCCTCCATGAAGACCGGCCTGGGCGCTCTCCACGTCGGTCAACCGGCGAGGCGGGACTCGGTCGCTGACTGCCCTCAATCCATGGTCCTGCGCCGTCACGGTCTCCTCCCTGGGCACAAGGGGAGTGTATCGCTGGTGATGCGATCCGCCAAGCCGGGACCAGCCGCTTCCCCGGGTCCGCGCACCGGGAGACGCCGGATCGCCCGGCCGGTGTCCCTCATGTCGGCCATCGGCGCGCCCTCCTAACCGACTCCGCGAGCCGTCCGATAAGACGACGAAAGGCACACGCCGGTCGCGGCCGGCGAAAGCAGCTTAAGACCCTGGTCACTCCGGCCGACATGACAGAACCGGCCGCCCTACCGGTTCGCACCACGACCGATATGGGACAGGGCGGCGCCGACGAGTCACTCGCACTCGACGGGGACGACGGCACAGGCGGGAATCCGATTAGTCTCTGAACCAGTCAATTGAGGTACGATCATGGCCTCCACAACGGCAACCCAGACTCGAACGGTCGCCTCCGAGAACCAGCCCCTCTGTCACAAGGGTGGCAAGTACCTGACCTTCAAGCTGGCCAACGAGGAGTACGGCGTCGAGATCCTCAAGGTCCGCGAGATCATCGGGGTGATGGACATCACCACCGTGCCGAAGATGCCACGGGACATGAAGGGCGTGATCAACCTGCGCGGAAAGGTCATCCCGATCATCGATCTTCGACTCAAGTTCGGGCTCGATGAGCTGGCTCACACCGATCAGACCTGCATCATCGTGGTCGACGTGGGCAAGGAGATCGGCATCATCGTGGACACGGTATCCGAAGTGCTCGATATCCCGGGCGCGAACATCGAACCGCCACCCTCCGTTGGAGCGGCAGTGAACACCTCCTTTATCCTCGGTATGGGCAAGGTCGGAGAGGCGGTCAAGATTCTGCTCAATATCGATCAGGTGCTGACCAGCGACGAAATCATCGAGGCCTGTGTCGCGGCGGGTGAACCCGAGCCTGCCGGGGTGAACTGAGCGGGCAAGACAGCAGGGCAGGCCGAAGGGAACCTGCCCCCATCGGGCGAAGCAAGGGGCATGGCCGTTCGGATTCTACCGCGAGTGGTCATGCCCTTCGCTGTTGATGCACAGTTCCCATCAGCGGGCCACCAAGGCAAATCGCTCTGCCGTGCCGACCGGGATGCAGGACCTTCTCTACTGCAGTTGCTCGGTCTGCCGGGTCAACATCTCGACCACGTCACCGACGGTGAAAGGCTTGGGCAGGAAATGCTCGACACCCAACGCCGCGAACTCGGCTCCGCGTTCGACGGCGCTGGTGCCGATAAGCGTGCAGGGCCGAATGCCACGCTGCGTCTGGAGCCACTGGGCGGTACCCTCGCCGGCAACGTCATAGTCCAGAATGGTCACCGAGATGCCGTCGTCCGCCAGATACAGCTGCAGGGCCTCCTGAGCGGTGGCCGCTGCGTGACAGGTGCAACCCAGGTGCTCGAACGCGGTCACGAACATCCGCCGAACCAGCGGCTCGCGATCGACGATCAACGCCCGGCCGCCGAACGGCCAGTGGGTATGAGCGGGAATGTTCAAGCCCAGGAGCATGCCCACGCTGGGGTAGTGCTGGCAGTGCTGCTGCTCCATGTCCAGAAGCACCATCAGGCGTCGCCCGCCCGGGCCGCGGGCCCGCGCCCTGGCCAGCCAGGTCAAGGGCCGACGGCCGCGTACCGCCACCCGCACCCAGCGGTCCTCGACCGCCGCGAGATCGTTCAGCGACGTCGTCGCCAGCACCCGTTCCAGCGACTCGGCCCCGGAACCGGCCAGCGTCTCGGCAAACATGCCCCGGGCCTTGCTGTTGGCGTACCGAATGGCGTGGTCGGACCCGACTTCAACCACCGCGACACTGCATGAAGAGGTTTTAGGAGGCTCATCCTGCAGGGCCTTGGTCACCGCGCCGAGAATGCGATCCTGGTCAAACGGCTTCTCGACGAAATCGGAAACCTGCTGCCTGTCCGCCTGTTCCCGCAAGTCGCGCGAACTGAAGCCGGTGATCAGAACCGCCCGAATATCCGGCCGAACCATCCGCAGCACTTCAGCGACATGCAGACCGTGAATCTGGCCCTTGAGCATCCAGTCGGCCACCAGCACCTCCGGACGCTCATACACGCCGATCTCGATCGCTTCACTCCCGCTGCCCGCCGCGGCAACCTCGTAACCCTCCAAGGAGAAGAGACTGGCCAACTCCTCCCGGTAACCCCGCTCGTCGTCAACCACGAGTATTCCGGCCATGGTCCTCCTCCTCTCGACCCGACAGAGGTAGCGGACAGACCCGTCGACAATGCGGCCACACCGCGGGCGCGCCGTCACCCGGCACGGCGAAGATCCTGCGGCCGGGAAGGGACGCTCCAGCCCGCCCACCCCGCCAATCGGCCGGAGCATACAAAACTCGACATCCCCATTCTATGCAAAGGGAAACCCTCGAACAAGAGGCTCAGCGCCAGGTGGTGGAAACCGTCTTGAGCAGAAGAAGCGCGCCGATATTGTGCAGCCAATGAAGAACCAGACAGGGCACCAGGCTGCGCCGCCAGACAAACAGGATGGACATCAACAGAGCCAGAAGCCCGATCACCACCATGGCCAGCACGCCCTCGTAGTAGTGGGCCACCGCGAACAGAAGCGAGCCGATCGGGACCGCCAACCACCAGCTCCTGAAAACGGCCCGCATCCGGGTGAGCAGAAAACCACGAAAAACAACCTCCTCCCAAAGGACGGTCGCAATCATCAGCACAACCACCTGGACCATCGGAAGGGGCGGCAATGCCTGCTCAATGGCTCTCTGGGCGGCAGGAGCACCGTCCAGTAATCTCGGCGACACCACGTACGCGGCCAGGATCCCCGAATACAACACCACATAGAAGCCAAGCAGCGCACCCAGGGCAATCAGCACGTTGTGCCCCAGCCGCCGAGCGGTCCAGCCGATGGAGCCACCACCCTGTCGGGCCACCAGAAGCATGATCACCACTGCGGCCAGACTGACCACGCCCATGCCCAGATTGGTGGCCATCAATGGCCACCGGGCGTCACCAGGCTGAATCATCGCCCCCACCAAATACCCGCCAAACGCCCCCACCACCAGGGCCGGCAACAGTAGCAGGAGTTCCACGATGGCCCGCAACACGGACATCCGCGGATACCACGTCGGCGGCTCCGGAGACGGCCCGAGCGGCCCGGCGGCGTATTCCATCGCCAGAACCGCGCCACCCGTCATCACCCCCGGCAGCCCAACCGGCCGGGCCATGGGCACAGGAACCGACCGGCCCGCGCCCGTCGCGCCCGCGGCAGCAACGCAAGAAACAGGATCATCAATCTGCCTCACCGGGTCCGGCGGAACATCTGAGCGGGGATCGCGATCGTCGTCGCCGTCGTTACACATCGTTCTGGGTCACACCTCTCGATACCCTATCATTGCTTCGCATCAACGACAATGAAATCCAGCCACAACACCTGCTCGCCAACCGGAATCCTGAGCCACGCGTGCTCGCCTTCCTTGAAACCCTCGGGAACCTGGCAGCTGAGTGTGCCCCGGTCGATCCCGGCGCCGGCAGGCCGGGTGGAGCCCACAACCTCCCACGTCAGTTGCCCGGCGTTCGGGGCGATTCCCTCAGGCAAGGTGGCCTGGAGCCTCGCTCCACCGTGGGCCAGCCGAGTCGGGCAATCCGCCATCCGAGGGGGTTCGCGATCCGTCGGCGCGAGCCTGTAACGGAAAGCACACTTGCCCTTCGGTATGACGTGCAGGAGTCCACGGCTCCAACGAATCTCCGGTGCTTCGGCCGGCGAATCATCGAGGTTCAACGCGACGACATCCACGTTCGAGGCTTTGCCAACCAGTCGGGGGGCGAACGCGGCATCGACGAACTGGGTGGTCGGGATCAGATACCAGGCGTCGCCGTCCTTCTTCAAAGCCGCACTGCCCTGCAGGGCTGCGTCAATCGGCAGGAAGAAAAAGACGCCGTGTGTATCGGCGTAGTAGTGGCCCCCGGCGAGGGCCGGACCCGGACCTTCGGGGACGAGGTAACTGAGGTCGAGCCGCCTCCGCGGAGAGTCACGCTCTTCCCGGCCGGCCACGGCTGTGATCATCGACCCGCTCACCGCTCCGGAGTCCCCGCGAGCCAGGAAACCCCACGACGGCAGTTCGAGACCACACGACCGGTCGATGACCCACGACTCCGCAGAGCCGTTCACACACACGCGGCCTCCGCCATACCGAACAAGCAGCCGATTGTGGAGATGCACCCCGCTCGCCAGAGCCTCCGAGGAGTCTACCATTCTGCCGTCCTTCTCGTACTCGATCGCCTTCACCGGCTCCATGGCGTAGAACTTCTGCACCGGCTGGAGCAGGTGGTAGATCTTCAGCTTGCCCTCGAGCGTCGGCCAGTCGAGAAAGCCGATGTGCCCGTATGCCAGCGTCGTGGCGATGTACTGATCGAGATTGTACGGCTTGCCCTTGAAGAACATGCCCGGGTCGCCCATGCCCGCGTCCATCTCCAGCGGGTGAATCTTGAGCAGGTCGAAGTCCGGCAGGAGGGGCTCGTCCGGCGGCGAATCGCTGGCCAGCTGGGCATAGTTGCCATCGGTCAGTCCGGCGTAGATCCAGTGGTTGCGGCCCTCGGAGTACACCGGACCATCGTGGGCCATCTTCTCGTTGTACAGCAGCCGGCCGTAGCACTCATAGGTCCGCCGGAAGGTGGCCGCCCCGGGCACGCGGGCGTCGTAATCCTCGCGCTCGCAGGGCATGAACACGGTGTGGACGTCGCAGTAGCTGTGATTGGTGCCGAACTTGGCATGGATCTGCGGAGCAAGCAGAGCTTCCATCTGCACGCCATACATCGGCTTGGCCGAGTAGCAGCGCATCCAGGCCCGCTGCCAGTCGCCGTTGGGCTGGCGGATCACGTGGTCTTCGTTCCAGTGGCTGTTGACCGGGGCAAAGTCGATGTAGTTTGTGTAGAGCCCGGCCCGCCAGCCGAGGGCCTTGATCGCGGCCACGAACGCCCTGCAGCCTTCGTCGCCACCTTGCCCGGGCGCAGCGTGAAGCCGGAAAGTGAAGCTCTCGCCCGCGTCACGCCAGGTGTTCTCGTGATAGCGGATGGACACCTTCTCGCAGCCGAGCTTCCGGAGCAGGGTCGCCTCGGTGATCTCGGCCTTGTGGTTCGAGCCGTCCTTGACCCGCCAGAGCCGCTCGCCCTGCACGTCTTTGAACGGGGACGGCGGGTTCGGAATCGTGGGGAAGACCTCCTGCACGTCCGGCGAAGCGTTGATGAACAGCCGCTCACGCACCCGGTTCCTCGTGCCGTCGGTCTTGCGGGCATACTCGGCACCGTCGTTGAATCGGGCCCAGGTCGGACCAGCCTCAGCCGCACCCCACAGCTTCGAGGCGTCCGAGACGTACCAGTCGAACTGGGTGAACAGGAACAGGCCGTCGGAATACAGCACCCGCGGGTCGGTGTTGCCCCAGCCAAAAGTGAGGTACGGGATCTTGAACAACTTGGGCGCCGACAACGGGTCCGCCCGGCCAAGCACCACCCGCTCCACGACCGGCTCGCTGCCGCGGATCTCCACAATCAGCGATTTCTGCTCAATGCAGAGCTCATAGACCAGGTCGGTGGCGACTTCCCCCCAGACGAGGCGCCAGCTGACCTGCAAGCGACCATCGGCGAGCTTCTCCTCGGTCAGTGTCCGCTGAACGGCCGGGCTGGTCGCAGGTACCCCGCCACCGGCGCTCGCCAAAACCGCACCCCCGCCCGCACAGGGATGGATAACCTTGTCCCGGAAACGCAACTCGAGATCGCCCAACGTGCCATCGGTCGGGGTATAGCGATACTCCAGCCGGCCGTCGCTCGCCTCGTAGGAGAAGATCGTGGTCTTGCCTTCCCGACGAACGGCATTCCTGAAATCAGCGACCTTGTTGGTCGGCAGAATGGTCTCCGGCCGGGTCGGGAAGGGGAGCTTGTCCGGCCAGGGTTCGAACGTGAGCGGCCTGAGCTCTTCCGCGTAGGCATAGCATGGCCCGAGATAGATGGCTCGCTTCTCGGTGTTGGCCCCGTTGTGGAACCTCAGGCCGGCGAGCGCGAACGGCCGCTTCAACTTGGCTTTCTGGTCGGCATTCAACCGGGCGCACATCATGAACCAGTACTGGTGGTCGATCGTCCCCGGCCAGATGGAGAACTCCTTGCCGTCCGCATCGCGGAGCAGGACTTCCAGGCCCACAGGCGGGGTCTTCGGATCCGGTGCCCAGCCCCAACAGGCCCCGTACGTCCAGAAGGTGAAGGTGTCCCACGGATCGGGCACGATGATCGGCTGCTTCGGCCGAACGGTCACGAGCGGCTTGTCGCCCTTGGCCACGTACACGAGTTTGGCAACGTGCTCGCGCTGGTAGATCCGCTGCTCTCCGGAGCGATACAGCCAACCTTCGGCCCGCTGGCCCACGACCTCCCAGTCGGCCACGTCGTCGAAGGCGACCAGCGGCGGACGCTCCTCCACCCGCCCGGCCATCTCGTACGGCGGCTGACCGGCCGGCCCGGGCGTCGGATCGGCCTTCTCCCCCGGATGGACGACCGGCTCCTGGGCTGCGGCCGTCACGCTGAAACACAGACAACAGGCGACCGCCGGCAGCAGTTGTCGCCCCGAACGCCACGCAAACCGTACCGCAGACTCAAGGCGGGTTGGATACACGGGAGTCCTCCTGCTGTTAAAGCTCACCACGGGCGGCTCAGAACCGCGGCATCCCGCCCGGCAAACCGTGACTGGATTCTAATCCCAGGACCCACCGGTGGCGCCCCTCCGGCCGGATCACGCCTGGAATGTGACGGCCACATCAGTCTCCAAGCCAATGGCCCAACAGTGGTTATGGACCCTCACGCCAGACCCCGCACCCTATGGCCGATCACGCCTGGCCACATCGCCGGCGGAACCGTTGACAGCGAGGCCCGGCTCTGTAATAATGCAATTACAGTTCGGGCTCGATCGCCATGAAGAGGGGCCTGGCCGCCCGTGCTGGGCGAGCCTGGGCGCACGACGCCGTCTTCGACGTTCCACGGTCGAACACCGTGGCAGTAGCTCAGAAGGGTGGCACGCCATGAAGCCGACAACCATACCCGCCACCTTCCGTTCTCGTCACCGCACTCGAATGGATCAGCCTTCCCGTCTCGCCTTCACGCTCATCGAAGTGCTCGTCGTCGTCTCGATCATCGCCCTGCTGGTGGCGATTCTCCTTCCGTCGCTCGCGGGAGCGCGCAAGCAGGCCAACACCACGGTGTGCGGGGCCAACCTCCGCTCGATCGGCCAGGGCATCCTGATCTACATCGACGACCACAAGGGGCGCCTCCCGTCGTATACCCAGGGGAGCCGAGTCGACTCAACCGTCTCGGTGTTCCAGAACAACCAGTTCTACCTCTACGGTGACTACGTCAACGGCTCCGGCCCGGACAAAGGTCGCCGGCCGGTGAACAAGTACATCCACGGCAAGAGCGGCGTGTATCACTGCCCACTGGATGCTCAGAACCCGGTGTACGCGGCCGCCATCGGGCAAGAGTACAAGGACACTTACCAGCGCTGGGGCAACAGCTATCCCTACAACGTGGCGTTGGGCAGTGTGTTCTACTCAGGCCCGGCCTACGGGCTCGAAGCCAACTGCCTCCCCGTTCTTTACCAGAAGAGAATCGAGCAGATCCGCGGTACGTCTCGGGTCGTCATGGCGGGAGACATCACCTCGGTCTACCCGCAGCACTGGACCTACAACAAGACCGCCCCGTGGTACGCCAGCTTCTTCACCCACGATCGGAAGAAGCCCAAGTGCAATCTCCTGTTCGCGGATGGCCATGTCGTCCCGGCGATGATGCGCGATCCACCGGGGCATATCGTCAACGGCGATTATTCGATGGTGCTGATCGGGACACCTCCGGCATGGTACGGCGGCACGACCCCCTGAGCGGCGATCGTGGTGGGCAAAGGAGCATCATGCACTGGACGATCAATCTGACCGGGTCTTTGCTGCTCGCGACTTTCTGTCTCGCGGCGGATACGCAACCCGCCTCCAACGGTCGCTGCATCCTGTCGTCGCCGGTCACCCACTCGGACTGGATGGTACGCAAACCCGCGCCGAAGTGGGGCCCCGAGGGCGTGCACCAGATTCTCGACCGCTGCCGAGAGGCCGGGCTGCGCCGGGTGTACTGGCGGTGCTTTGACGGCGGCCGCGGTCTCTACCCCAGCCGTCTGCTGGAACCGCTGCATGGTTTCGACGAGGACAACTACCACCGCGGCCGGGACTCCGAGTGGCTGCTGGAAGTGCTCAAGCCGCTCGACTGGGGGGCTTTCGACGCATTCAAGGAGGCAATCGACTACGGCCACAAGATCGGCATCGAGGTCCACGCCTGGCTCTCGATCAACGAGGACGATCACGCCTGGGGCCTGATCAGCCGGTTCTCGCGCCAGCACCCGGAACTCCGCTGGGTACGGCGCGACGGACGTCCTTTCCGCTCGCAGCTCAGCTTCGCCTTCCCAGCCGTGCGAGAATACAAGCTGGCTCTCCTTCGCGAGATCCTGGCCTACAGACCCGACGGCATCTTCTTCGACTGGATCCGAACGGGCGACGTGCGTGACGGCCCGCAGACAGATGCGGAAGGCATCGCGATTCACGGATATGAGCAGCCAAACATCGAAGTTCTTAGGAGCAAGTACGGTCTCGAAGCGACCGCGGTCTCGAACCACGACGAGCGGTGGATCCGAATCCGAGTCGAGCCGCAGACGGTCTTCATGCGCGACGCCGCGGCGCTGATTCGGAAAACTGATCCGAAAATGCCGATCACCGCATTGGTACATCACCCATGGGGCTACCGCGGTGGACCGAACGAGACCCCATACAAGGATTGCCGCAACGGACTGCTTCTGGACGTGCGCCGCTGGGCAACCGACCGGCTGGTGGATGAGTTCATCCCGGCGGGCTACTACCGCGGCGACGGCAATGCGGAGAAGGCCTACCGCTGGCTGCAGGAGGAGACCCAGGGCAAGGCTCGCGTCGCCCTCTTTGGCTGGATTGCGTCTCCGGACCAGTTCGCGGCCGACACGCAACTCGTACGCAGGCTGGGCGCACCGGAGCTGCTGCTCTGGGAATCGGACTACCTCGGCCTGCCGCCGGCCAAGGCCGACCTGATCAGCGTGATGGCCCCCTACGCACAGACGCCGGCGAAGAAGGACAAGTGAGAGCCTATCCCGTCAGGTGTGGGACCGGCATCCAGCCGGTCAAGTGACAGGCCGGAAGCCTGCCCCACACCCCCAAGTGAGATAGGCTCCAGGGCGACGCACACGGAGCTTCGGTGAGCAAGGACCCGACCAACCTGTATGGACTCTCTCCGGCAGCCCGCTGCCTGGTGCGGGGACTGCGCCGGCAGGTCCTCGCCGGCCAGATCAAGATGGACAGCCCCCTCCCGTCGGTCAGAACCATCGCGGCGCAGGCGGGAGTCTCCGCATTCCCCGTCCAGCAAGCCCTCAAGTACATCGAACGGCAAGGCTGGGCCAAGCGAGAGAACAGCACCTCGCGCCTGCGTATCATCCCGGCAGCCCGTCAACGAGCGAGGGAAGAACTGCAATACGAGCCGCCGCTGATCATCAACTTCGTTTCGCCGCTTCACAAGGCCCTCAGCTACGAGTACCAGATGACGGGGATTGCCCAGCGCATGGCGGCCTTTTTCGGCCGCTGCTCGGCCCGCCACATCTATGTCGATGTATCGAAAGGCCCCAAGGCGCTCTGCCAGATGTTCGAGGAGAACGAACAGATCCCGAACGAGGTGGGATATGTCCTGTGCAGCATGCCCCAAAGTTACCACGCGATCTTTCGCGCCCGGAATGTGCCGTGCATCGTCAGTGGGTACGTGCACCCGGATAACAACCTGCCCTCGATCTGCGAGGACATGGAACTGGTCGGCTACACGGTCGGATCGGTCCTGTGCCGCGGCGGCCGGGCGGTCATGCTTCACTTCGGTGAGCTGATCGGAGCGGAAGTGAGACTGATCGACGGCATGCGGCGTGCCGCGAACGAACTCGGCGCCCCTCCGCCCCGCCGGCAGGACTTCTATCTGTCCGTGCCGGAGGACTTCGGCGAATGCGAGTCTCGCATCGCCCAGCTGCTTTCCCGCGGCAACGCCCCCGCGGGCATCCTTGCGATGCGGCCGGAGATCGCCATGCTCACGATGAAGGCGGCCGCTCGGCTGCGAATCCGCGTCCCGAACGACCTCCAGCTGATCGGCTACGGAACACCGCACCACACGATGTACGAACTATCCTGTCCGGCCATCACCTCGGTAGGACTGAGTTCGGACGACAAACATGCTCGCATCTGTTCGGAACTGCTCGCCCAGTCGCTGGGCCGGCGCCCCGAGGTCGCCCCTCGGCTGATCATGGAGTCCCGGTTCATTGAAAGGCAAACAACCCGCCCGTGCGGGCGGGAGAAGACGAACTGAACGGCCGCGTGCGTAGGCGGCCGGGGCTTACGACGGAAGGAGAAGAGGTTATGAGCAAGTGCACTCGTGCGGCAGTGATCGCCCTCCTGGCGACTTCACCCCTGACGGCGGCTTCCACCTTGTTTCAGGAAGACTTTGAGACCGGCCCGCTCGGCGCCTACGTGGTGAGCACCAACGGCTGGACGGGCACGGCCTATCTCAAGTACTCGGACACAGTGATCGATCAGGGGCTGTCGGCCGGCAGCGGATATGACGGTTCCGTCGGCAGCGCCTGGGTGACCATGAACAAGACGTTCACGAATACCCTGACTCCCGGCGAACACCTGGAGTGGACCGCCACGTTGTGGGCACACAACACCGGCGGCAGCTACGCCCACATGGAGCTCCACCAGACGGGCACCGTGGGTACGGTCGGCGTCGTGCAGGTCTACACCGGATACGGAACCCTGGACTTCTGGATGTACGACCTCGGCGGCAGCCAATTGATGGGGACGCGTGTCCCCCAACTCCTCGTTCCGGTGGACATCAAGGTCGTTCTCGGTGAATCACCCTACCGCACCGACTGCTACTATCGGCAGCATGGGGCGGCGGAATGGATTTGGGTCAGCGGCGTCGATCTCGGCATGCCTCTGACCGGCTACGACAACGTGACCGTCTATGGTCACAACTACGACAGCGGCGAGGGCAACGGGCAGACCGATTCGATTCTCCTGATCGCGGAGTCCAGCCCCCCGGGCAAGGCCAGCCAGCCCCTTCCGGAAGACGGATCCGCTGGCGTGGCCGTCAATTTCCCACTGAGCTGGACACCCGGTGGCGGCCAGACAAGCCACAATGTGCACTTCGGCACGGCCAATCCGCCGCCGTTTGTGGCCGGCCAGGTTGACAACACCTTCACGCCGCCCACGCTGGCCGCGAGCACGACTTACTACTGGCGCATCGACGAGGTGAACAGCGCCGGAACGACGACCGGCGACGTCTGGAGCTTCACGACCCAGGGACCATGGTCCGGCCCGGACATCCTGTTCGAGGAGCACTTCGAAGGCGGCGCGCCGGGCGGCTATGTCGCGGGCACGAACGGCTGGATGGGAACCCGCTTCGCCAAATACTTCGACACGGCGACTGACCAAGGCCTGGCGGCCGCACTTCTCTACGATGTCGCCTGTGCGTCTGCTTGGCCGGCGATGACCAAGGCGTTCGCCAATACCTTGCACACCGGCGCTTGGCTCGAATGGACCGCCACGATGGCCGTTGGAAACACGTACGGCGACTACGCTCACCTGGAGCTTCGGCAGCCGGGCACATCCGGCGAGCAAGGCGTGATGCAGGTCTACATGGGCTACGGAACACTCGATTTCCACATGTTCGGCCTGGACGGCAATCACCTCATCGCTGGACGAACCGGCCAGCCTGCCTCGGCCGTGGATGTCCGAGTCACCATGATCGAAGACCCCTACCGCACCGACTGCTACTACCGGATCCATGGCGATCCCAACTGGACCTGGATCGCCGGAGACAACTTCGGTATTCCCCTGGCCGGCTACGGCAGCGTGGCCGTCATCGGCCACAACGCCGATGTTGCCACCGCCGGCGGCGTGGATTCGATCGTGCTCAGAGAATCCACGGCCCTGGGCAAGGCGGGCAACCCCTGGCCGACAGACGGCGCCCTGGGCGTGCCGGTTTCACCGCAACTGACCTGGGCCCCGGGGACCGCGGCGAAATCGCACGACATCTACTTCGGAGCTACGAATCCGCCGCCGTTCATCAGGAACCAGACGGATGCTACCTTCTCGCCGGGAACGCTGGCCTCCGGCACCAAGTACTACTGGCGGGTCGATGAGGTGAGCGGCTCCGCGAAGGTGCCCGGGGATGTCTGGAGCTTCACCTCGGCCGGGCCTCTGCCGCCCAACATCCTTCTGCAGGAGCAATTCGAGGACGGCATCCCAGGCTCCTACGTGGTAGGCACCAATGGCTGGACGGGCACGGCCTATCTGAAGTACTCCGGCATCGCAATCGATGAAGGACATTCGGCGGGCAACAGCCTCGATCCGACGGTGGGTACCGCCTGGCCTCGCATGAGCAAGACCTTCACCAACACGACCGCCGGTCGCGAATACCTGGAGTTGACCGCCACGCTGCTGGCCGTGAATGCGTCCGGCGACTACGCCCACGTGGAAATGCACCAGGCCGGTACCGTCGGAGAAGTCGGGGTCGTGCAGATGATGACCGGCTACGGGACACTGGATTTCCATCTGTTTTCCATGACCGGCAATCACGACATCTCGATTCGCCCGCCGCAGATCTCCTCCCCCGTCGACGTCAAAGCCGTCTTGAAGGAGAACCCGTATCGCTGCGACTTCTATTACCGAGTCCACGGGACTACGGACTGGACCCACGCCGGCGGTGACGACCTGGGTCTGCCCCTGGCTGGCTATGATTCGATCGGCGTCTACGGCCACAATTACGGCGGCGCCGAATCGACCGGGCAGATCGATTCCATCCTGCTTCGCAAGGTCGCCGCGTGTTCCGTGCCCTTCGCCGACATGGACGGCGACGGAGATGTGGACCAGACAGACTTCGGCCGATTCCAGCTCTGTTACACCGGCTACCCGAACTTCATTTCAGAGCAGTGCGCCTGCCTCGATGTCGCCGAACCCAAGGGCAGCATCGACGGCTCTGATCTGGCGGTGTTCGCGGCATGCGTGAGCGGACCGATGGTGCCGGCGGCCGCGAATTGCGACCCGTGATCGGAACCCGGCACGAGGCGTCAGGCCCAAACCTCGGGCGATGCCGCACCCGTCGCCGCTGACCGGCGTGGTCCACCCGGGTGCGTCTATTGAATGGAAGGCGGGTCGGCATCGCGACCCGTGCCCGAGAAGAGCGCGTTGTGCCCTGCGCCGGTCAGGGGCACCGTGCCATCGGGGTTGACGACGTAACCCAGCTGCCTGGCGCCGAGCCGCTCCACGTGGTTGTCGGTGAACACGACGTTGGCTTTGCCACGGTGCCGCTCATCGGGAGCGGAGCGAGCCTGACCTCGGAGGTTGTCGTCGCAGAAGTCGCCGGCGACGGTCAGTCGCGGCGGGTCGAGAGCCCACGCGTGATTGAGGATCCGCGCGGGATCGGTGTTGGCGGCCGCTCCAGTCGGGTCGTAGGGCTTCCGCTGCTCAACCGGAGTGCTCGCCGCCGTTCCCAGACTGTCAGCGGCCATGACCGTGCGAGCGGGAGCCTTGATCTGCCCGGTTTTCACCGGCCAGTGAATCCAATCCGTCGCCCCCCCGCTGAACCGCTTCCTGCTGTTGCCCAGAAACTGGAAGTTGTAACCGTAAGGGTAATTGCGGCTGTTGTTGTACTCGCGGGCTTCGGGATCGAGAAACATCTCCCCATCGACCGGCTGGGTGTTGTCCAGGGCGGAATCCGGACTCGGCTTGGAGAAGGCATACAACCGAACCTGCGCTCCCAGCATCGCATACCACCGGGCACGGTACTTCCAGCCGTTTCCTACCCAGTATAGATTGGTCGATCCGGCGATCTTGGGGAAACGACCCGCCACGGCCGAATCCTGTGACTGCTGGGCGTACATGTGCCAGCCCATGCCGATCTGCCGGATGTTGTTGGCACACACCGCGGCCCGAGCCTGCTGACGGGCAACGGCCAGCGAAGGCGTCAGGATGGCCACCAGCAGGGCCACGATGCCAACAACCACCAAAACCTCGATGAGTGTGAAAGCAGAAACCCAGCGATCCCTGCTCGGCGATGAGAGTTCCAGGTCACGAGTGCAACGCATGATGCCTCCGATTACGCCTGATCACTTGTGCACACGGTCATCGGCAACGCATGGGCGGGCCGGCTGAACCCCCGAGTCGGCTCACGGATGATCATGATAGCAGATTCCGGCACGGAGAACAACTGTCGGAGCGTCTCCCGCGGAGCTATGGAGAATGCAGGGGTGGGAACAACAGGTCCTCGGAGCAGCATCCTTCAGCTTGGCATGCGATGTCTCAGCCAGCAGCAAGATCCCTGAACCAGGCCCGGCTCGTCTGAGATCACCGAAGGCCACCTCGGCATCATGCCCGACGCCGATCCGCCTCCGATGGGCCCTCGAACCGCCCCGCCCGCCTACTTGAGCCGGGACACGAACTCGTATCGCCCTGAGCCAATCTCGAGGATGACCCGGCCCCGCTCCTGCCCGACCAGCCTGACATCCGAGACCTCGGCGACCGGCTTGCCGCCTTCGGTCACGTCCACCTTGGCCTGGTCAGACGCCGGCAGATGGACCGTGGCCGTGCTGCCCACCGGAAGGGCCAGCCGGAGCTTGAACAGGTCGCCGTCCAGTCTCCACGCACTGGCCACCTTGCCGCGAATGGTATCCGTCTCGCCCTTGGCCCAGGTGATGTCGCCAAGCACCTGCGGCCGGATGATCACGTGCTTGAACCCCGGCTGCTGGGGGTCGATCTGGATGCCCGCCAGGGTCTGGTAGAACCAGGCGCAGATGTCCCCAAAGAAAATGTGGTTGAGCGACTCGGCCCCGCCCCAGTCCTCCCACATCGTGTTCGCCCCCTTGGTAATCCAGTCGCCCCAACTCGGGTACGTGGTCTGGGCGGCGATCTTCCAGGCCACCTCCGCCCGGCCGTAGCGGGTCAGGGCGTGCGGAATGTAGATCGAGCCGAGAACGCCGGAGTTGATGTGATCCTTGCATCTGGCGATGTTGACCACCAGCTGCTCCACGATCTTGCCGGCGGTGGCCGGATCGACCAGGTCCCAGTAGAGAGCGGTCGCTTGGGCGGTCTGGCTACCGGTCGCCACCTGACCCGTCTCGCGATTGACGAATTTCTCGTTGAACGCCTTTCGGATCGACTCGGCCAGCTTGGCGTACTTGTCGGCATCGGCGCTCCGGCCGAGCAGCCGGGCGATCTGGGTCAGGATCCGGGCATCCTCGTAGTAGTAGCCGGTCGACGTCACTGCCTCCGGCGTCTTCTGGTCGAGACAGACCCAGTCGCCAAGCCCAATCGAGACGATGCCCTTGTCGGCCTTGGCGGTCAGGTAGTCCACATACGTCTTGAAGCCCTCGTAGTGCTCGCGCAGAATCCCGGTGTCGCCGCAATACAGATAGAGATACCACGGAATGATGAAGTAGGCGCTGTCCCAGGCGGGACCGTTGCCCCAGTGGTACCCCCATCCGCCGGTCGGCACGATGCCGGGGAACATGCCGTCAGGCTTCATCGCATCGCGCATGCTGTCGATCCAGTGGGTGTACGCGGCTGCATTGTCGAAATTGTACATCGCCTGCTGGGCGGACATCTGGGCGTCGCCGGTCCAACCGTTCTTCTCGCGATGCGGACAGTCGGTCGGAATCCCCACGAAGTTGCTGACATAGGACCACTTCGTGCACTGCTGGATCCTGTTGAACAGCTCGCTGGAGCACTCGAAGCCGCCGACATCCTCGCAGGCGGTGTGCACCAGCCGCACATCAAGATCGTCGAGCGTTGGCGCGCCCGGCCACCCGCTGACCTCGATATACTGGAAGCCGTAGTACACGAACCGAGGTTCGTGAACTTCGAGACCCCCACCCTTGAGCGTGTACGTCTCGAACTGCACCCCCCCGGGCTGAGTGAACACGCCGATCTTGGCCTGGTCGAGCGTTCCATCCTTTGCCAGCCGCTCGCCATACCGGAGCGTGACTCGGTTTCCCGCCTGCCCGCTGAGCCGGATGCGGGCCCAGCCGGCCAGGTTCTGCCCCGCGTCGAAGAGGAATACCCCCGGCTTGGGCTCGGTCAGCTTGACCGGCTTCAGCGTACGGATGACCCTGATGGCCGGCACCCGCTGAGCAACCAGCCTGCCCTTCGGCCCGGTCACCACCACCGGCTTGTGCCATTCGGCGTCATCGCACTCTACCGTGTCCCAGCCGGCCTTCTCCAGCCGGGCGTCGTAGCTCTCGCCGTTGCGCACCGCATCGAAAACAACCGGGCCGGCGGTGACCTTCCAGGCGCTCGCATCGGTCGCGATGACCTTGCCCGTGCCGTCGGCGTACTCGATCTGGAACTGCATCTTGAGACAGGGCGGGTTGCGCCATGGGGCCTTGGCGAAGTCCCAGACACAACGGGTGTGCATGTTGTACCAGCCGTTGCCCAGCATCACCCCGGCGGCATTCCTCCCCTGCTTCAGCAGATCGGTCACGTCATGGGTCACATACAGAACCCGCCGATCGTAGTTGGTGAACGTCGGATCAAGGACGTGATCGCCGACCTTGCGGCCATTGAGGTACAGCTCGTGGTATCCCAGGCCGCAGATGTAGGCCCGGGCCCGCTTGATCGGCTTGTCCAGCTCGAACAGGGTTCGCATCAGCGGTGCAGGCTGGGGAACGGGGTGCAGAGACAACTCGCCCCACGGGCCGTCACCCAGCCGGCCGACTTCCCGCACCGCCGCCCAGCCGCCGTCGTCGAAGGCGGCCATGCGCCACTGCGGCTTCTCCTCGTCCCCGCTCTTCCACGTGCCATCGGTGCTGATCACCAGCGGCTCGCCGCCGTCGAAGTCCACACGCAGTTGGCCGATCACCCCGGCCGGCTTCTCCTCCGAAAAGACGGTCAACGCCAGGACGTTCCTGCCGTCCGTCAGATGGCGGGTCACATCGAGAAGGTCCAGCTGCCACAAACCGTTGTCCTTCTTGACCACCTGATCGTTGACCGACAGCTCATATCGGTTGGAGACCGCAAGGATCATGCGCCCCTTGAGCACCGTCCGCCCCGCCGGCAATTCGAACGATCGTCGGAAGAAACGCGGCCGGTCCTTGGGAACGCGCTTGAAATCCTCTTTCGCCAACCAGATCCAACGCATCTCCTCCAGGGCGAACGGGGCGGCAACCTGATCACGATCGTACTGGGCACTCAGCCACTGCCCCTTCCAGTCGTCCGCATTGAGCAGACCCATCTCCCAAAACGCGGGCTTACTCCAGGCCGACGGGCGGTCACCTGCATCCCAGAGCCGAACCTTCCACCAGGCCCGCTGACCACTGGCCAGGTCTTTGCCCCCGTAGACCACCTGCGCGGATTGGTCCGAAACCACCTTGCCCGTGTCCCACAGGTCGCCCTTGTCGGCCGCCAGTCCATCGGTCGAGCTCGCCGCCAGCACCTGGTAGGCTGTCTGCCGCTGGCCGCGCTCATCCGATCGCGGCACCCAGCTCAGCCGCGGGCAGGCAACGTCGATCCCCAACGGATCAACCAGATACTCGCAGCGGAGTCTCTGGACGGCCAGAGGAGCATCAGGCGCCGCGTTCACAAAGTCGCTCACCAGGCTCATGATCATCACCATCGCCAATGAAAGGAGTACACCTCTCGGAATCGCGCTCATGGTCGCTGCTGCTCCATGCGGAAGAACCAGGTCGCCGCGGCATCCGCGGCCGCGAAACACAGCCAAGCCGAGTGTATGACCATGGGTGAAGGACCGTCAAGCGGTCCCGACCGGCCGTTCATCCGCCCGGTGCGGCCAGAACCGACCAGAACCGCGGCCATGGCCCAAGGACGGCGTCCGATCTAAAATGGCATGTTGCGTGAGGAAATGTGGTGCCGGGAGATCATGCCATGCCTTGCCGTCTCTGCCGATGTGTGATGTCCACCCTGTGGCTTGCCCTTCTGGCCGCCCTCCCTTCCCCAGCGCCGGCCGCCCCACAAAGCCGGCCCGCCGAGATGGAGGAAGCCGAACCGATCGACATGACCATCCTGTTCATCCGTGACCCGCTCGTCCACAAGGACTTGAAGCTCGACGCGGACCAGGAGACACGCATCGAGACGCTTCTCGACGAGAACGACGGCCCGCTGTTTCGCGCCCGGAACCTGCCCCCCAGGGAATTCAAGGCCAAGGCCGACGCCATCCTGGCAGGCATCGAGAAGGAACTGGAGCAGATCCTTCAGCCTCAGCAGCGGGTCCGCTTCGATCAGATCATGCTGAGGACCCGCGGGTTGAGCGGCTTCCTGCAGCCAGCGGCAGCCCAGGCACTCCGGTTGACCACGGGACAACGCCGGCGAATCGAAACCATCGTCCTGGCCTCCCAGAGAGGCCGCGAGTCAAGCGGAAAATGGGTCGTCAGCAACGCCGATGGGGACGAACGGCGGCCCGGACTGAGCGAGATCCTCGCGGTCCTGAGCGATGAGCAGCGCCTGACTTGGCGGGGACTCCTCGGACCGGGTTTCGACGTCGCCCGCCTCCGGCCGCTGGCCTTCAAGGCCCCGGAGTTCCGCGAGGTCGACACCTGGCTCAACGCCAAGCCGACTACCCTGGCCGCCCTGCGCGGACAGGTGGTCCTGATCCACTTCTGGACTTCCAGCGACGTCAACTGCACCCGAAACTACCCCGCCTATCGAAGCCTGCAGACCGCATATGCAAAGAAAAGTGTCACCTTCATCGGCATTCATACCCCGGAGACGGAAGACGAGAGTGACGCTGAGACCGTTCGCCGAAAAGCCGCCGAAAACAAGTTCACCTTCGCCATCGCCGTCGACAACGACAAGTACAACTGGGACGCCTGGGGCAATCAGGTCCGGCCGGCCGTCTACCTGGTGGACAAGCGCGGCTTTGTTCGGTTCTGGTGGTACGGTGAACTGGGCGGCAAGAAGACCAACGGGGAGAAGATCCTGCGCGCCCGACTCGACGCTCTGCTGGCCGAGAAAACCGGCCAAGCCACCACCAAGGCAAATTGAGCCGCCGCACGGCCGTCAGGGTCCCTTATACTGGACGATCCCCGCGGCAGGCCACTATACTGCCGCCCTTACGATCCTCGCGCCGGGCGCGAAGGCAGGCATCATCCGGCGGCCAGACGCTCCTGTCCCGGCTGTCGATTCTTGAGCTTGTTGACCGGAGGTCCCTGATTTGGTCGCTAACCCTGTTCTCGGCGTATTCCTGCACTGGATGGGCGGTCTCGCCTCCGGCAGCTTCTACGTACCCTTCCGGTTCGTGCACCGGTGGTCATGGGAAACGTACTGGCTGGTCGGCGGCGTGTTCAGCTGGATCGTGGCCCCGTGGGTCATCGGACTGGTCATGACCACCGACCTGCTCGGCACGCTGGGCGAATCACTCCAATCCCATGGTTCCAGCTGCTTCTGGACCTACTTCTTCGGTGCGATGTGGGGGCTGGGCGGGCTGACCTTCGGACTGACCATGCGATACCTGGGCATGTCCTTGGGCATGGCCGTCGCCCTGGGGTACTGCGCCGCGTTCGGCACGCTCATGCCGCCCATCTTTCGCGGCGAGTTCGTCGACAACATCCTTCGCACCACGCCGGGGCAGGTCATCCTGGTCGGCGTCGCGGTGTGCCTGGCCGGCATCGCCATCGCGGGCCTGGCCGGCATGTGGAAAGAGCGGGAGATGGACGAGAAGGCCAAGACGGCGGCCATCAAGGAGTTCAACTTCAAGAAGGGCATCCTGGTTGCCACGTTCTCCGGCGTAATGAGCGCGTGCTTCTCTTACGGCCTGGCGGCCGGCGATCCGATCAAGACGACCGCCCTCGCCCACGGAACGACGACGCTTTGGCAGGGCCTGCCCGTGCTCGTCATCCTCCTGGCCGGCGGGTTCACCACCAACTGCATCTGGTGCATCATCCTGCACGTCCGCAACAAGAGCGCCCACGAGTACCTGAGCCCGATGACTCGGCCAGAGGTGCCGGCCGGTGGGTTCGAAGTCATCACCGAACCTGCCGATGCGGCCTGGAATCCACCGGTGCGTCCACAAGCCGCGGCGGCGGAGCCGGTGCCCCTGGTGCCCAACTACTTCTTCTCGGCCCTCGCGGGCGTCACCTGGTACATGCAGTTCTTCTTCTACACCATGGGCGAAACCCAGATGGGAACCTACAAGTTCTCGAGCTGGACCCTGCACATGGCCAGCATCATCATCTTCAGCACCATCTGGGGCATCATCCTGCACGAGTGGAAGGGCTCCAGCAAGCGGGTCCATGCCCTCATCACCGCGGGCATCGTGGTGCTCATCGCCTCGACGATCATCGTGGGATATGGCACGAAGCTGCAGACCGGCGGATGAACATGACTACCTCCGGCGTGGGCGGAGCATGGCCAGGCCGACCACCAACATGAGCACGGACGCCGGCTCGGGAACCACCGGGTCGTAGGCCAGAATGATGTTGGCGGCACCCCCGTAGGCGATCACTGGATTGTCAAAGCGATCAAAGGCCAAGGCGGCATCGCTGGTCAGATAGGGGTCCAAGACGAGTCCGGTCAACGGATCGGTGCCCCTGGGAAGCACGATGTCACTCCAGCCATCCCCGTTGTTGATCCGATAGTGAATCGAGCCGTCCGTGCCCACATAGGCCACGGCCGGATGCCCCTGGCTGTCAAACACCAGATTAACCCGTTGACTGGCCACGGTGCTTGAGAGCTGCTCCGTCACCCAGGCCCCCGACTGGATATCGAACTGGCTCACCAGGAGCGCGCTGTCGGATTTGACCGCAAGCGCCACGTTGTCATTGGAACTATATCCCAGCGAGAGGGTCGTATTCGAGGAGGAAGGGAAGTTGGTGCCGAGGCTGGCTCCGTACCATGTTCCCTGGCCGGGCTCTCTGATGGCAACAATGACCTCTGAACCGCTGCGGAAAGCAAGCCCGATGCGATCCTGACTGTCGACCGCGATCGTCGGCCTCTCCCCGGTTGGGCGAACTTGGGTTCCCACCATCACCTTGTCGACCAGATCCGTGTTCCACCCCAGACCGTCATAGACGGACAGGGCTAGGCCTTTGGTGGGGCCCACATTCCCCATATACACGACGACCGGCCGGTTGTTGGACAGATACGCGAAATCAGGTCCACCGCTGTAATAAAAATTCGACATGGCCGTGCCGGCGCCGGAGCTGGACCACCCATTGCGCGAGGACTGCGCAAACCTGACCTCGTAGGGATTGTTGATCCACGTGACGCCGACGCGACCATCCGGCCCGGCGTGGGCCCGGGCCATGGTCGCGTTGCCGGACACGGGGCTCAGGGCAGTTTCCGACCATCCCGCAGGCGTCAGTGACGCCGCCTTGAATACCCCCGCCCGATCGTAGAAGACCGTCGGCCAGGTCTCCCCGGTTCGCATCCCCAGCGACACCAAGGGAGGGGAACTAACTCCTGAAACAACTTTCTGGAAGTCCCAGGTGATGTGAGTGGCCAGCGTCGGGGAGGTCAAGACCAGAATCACCAGAACCGAGCCCGTGATCGTTCTTCGATAAGCAAGTGACTTTGCCATATGCGATGTACTCCTTCTCACCTGGAACCACAGGCCGGGTCCGCCGGCCGGTTCCAGCCGCTCCAGCAGACTTGGAACAAACCGAAGTCGGCCTGGTCCACGTCCTGATCCGTGTCCACGTCGGCCGAACCACAAGTTGTCTGCTCCTGCACGATGGCCGGCCCCGTGTAGCACGTGGCGAACCGCTGTAGATCACCCGCGTCCACGTCGCCGTCGCGATCGAAATCGCCGGGGATCAACACCGGGCATCCGCTGGTCGAATCCATCACGGCTCCGGGAATGGTCAGCGGGCATGAATCGCAGGCATCGCCCGCACCGTCACCGTCTGAGTCGTCCTGATCGCGATTGGAGACGGCCGGGCAATTGTCGGACTCGTCCGGAATCCCATCACAGTCAGCGTCTCCCTCGAGCGGAACCGGAACCGCCGGGCCAATGACGCGGAGCCGCTGCATTTCGTCATGGAAAGCAACCGCCCAGCGTCCGCTCGAGTCGATCGCCAGGCCGGGGGGAGTGAAGGTGACGCCGTTGCCCGCCAAACGGCTGGAGAACCAGCCGGCATCGTTCATGGCCAGGTTGACGGACCAGTCATCCCTCCGGACATAGGCGATCCTGATCCGGCCCGCATGATCCAGTGCCATCGCATTCGGCCCGAGTACCGTACTGCTGTTCGAGAGAACGGTCTGGCACGAGGCGCCCAAAGCGTGAAACCGAGCCACCGACAGGCCGGCCGAGGAGGACCAGGCAACCAGAGGAGCATCCACGGAGTCCACGGCCACGGACAGATTGCTGCCCACCTGCAGTGTGAGGCCGCTGAGGCTGCGGCTGGTCCATGCTCCAAAAGCTCTCGTGAATACCGTGATGTTCCGCGTCTGCGCATCCTGAACGGCCACGACCACGCGATCCTGGTGGTCCACGGTCACGGCGATTCGGCTGCCGATCGAGTTGATCGGGACGGCCAGGGGAATCGACTCGCCGACCCAAGTGCCGGTCCTGGGTCGGAATGAGGCCAGGTAGAGACCGGCATTCGTGGTGTAGACGACGAAGGGGTTGCCACGCGAGTCCAGCGCAAACCGCACGCACCCACCCATGCTCGCCTGCACAATCTGGCTCGAACTCACTCCCAGCAGCGGCCCGCCGTTGAGATAGTAGAACAGTCGGCCGTCCGACCGGATAAGGACCGCGGATACGGCCCCAAACGGACCGATTCCGATCGAGGGAGCCGCGGTGAAGCTGTACTGCTCGATCACGGTCTTCGTCGTGCCGCCGCACGAGCACCGTGCCAACTTCAGGCCGGTCGGGTCCGTCCCGTGATACACAACCAGCAGCTCGCCGTTGGTATCGATCGCAATGGCAGGAATCGCCAGAGCATTGACGTGCTCTTCGATCACCAGATCGGGGAACGCCCCATCAGCCCAGGCGCGACCTGCGCTGGCCAGCGAAACGATGACCACCCCCGCCACGACCCAGCCCAATCCCGCTCGGTCAAGGCCTCCAGCCCCCCGCTTCTGCCGTCCGGTAGTGAACATCATGACCTCCGGCGCGGACGAAGCGTAACCATGCCGACAACCGCCATCAGCAGGCAAGCGGGCTCGGGAGTCACCACGGGGTCGTAAGCCAGGAGGAGGCCCGCCGAACCAACATAGGCAATCACGGGATTGTCAGAGCGGTCAAACGCCAGGGCGGCGTCGGTTCCCACGACTGGATTCACCGTCAGGCCGCTGGCCGGATCCGCCCCCAGCGGAAGTACGACATCCGTCCAGCCGTCGCCGCGGTTGATCATGTAGTGAATCACATCGTCACTGCCAGAGAAGGCCACGGCCGGACGCCCCTGGCTGTCAAAGGCCAGATTCACCCGCTGGCTGGCAACCGTCGCCGACAGTTGCTCCGTCATCCAAGCCCCGGATTGGATGTCGAAGTGGCTGACCCAGAGCATGTTGTTCGATTTGATCGCCATCACAACATTGTCGTTGGCCCCGTATCCCAGGGAGAGCATCATGCTCGACGACGACGGGAACGTGCTGCCAAGACTCGTACCGTACCACGATCCCTGGGTGAGGTCCTTCGTGGCAAAGATCACCTCGGAACCGGAGCGGAAACCCAGGCCGATGCGATCCTGACTGTCGATGGCAATGGTCGGAAGGTCTCCCCCGATCCGGACCGTCTGACTCACCGTCACCTTGTCGACCAGCTCCGTGTTCCAGCCCAGGCCGTCATAAGCCGAAACCACCAAGCCGGTCTTGTTGCCCAGCAAGCCGGTATACGTGACCACCGGCCGATCATCGGACGTGTAGGCGAAATCCGGTCCGCTCACCGAACTCGAAGTCACCGCGGTGCCAACGCTCGACGCCTGCCAGCCGTATCGCGATGACTGAGCGAACCGCACTTCGCGGCTGTCGCTGAGCCAGGCGACGCCGACACGTCCGTCATTCCCATCGCGAGCTCTCGCTCTCATGAAGTTGTCGGCACTGGTGCTCAGAGTGGCTTCCGACCACCCGACCGGGGTAAGCGATGCAGCCCTGAATCCCGCTCGATTGTAGAACACCGTGGGCCAGGTGTCTCCCGTGCGCATGCCCAGGCTTACCATCGGCGATGAGGGGGGCGGCGAAGACACCTTCTGGAAGTCCCAGGTGATGTTGGTGGCCAGTACCGGTCCGGGCGGGACCCACATCCCGAGTACCGCGACCGTAATCACCCTCGTGCAGATACGGGATGGCTTCATGGGGGAAATGCTCCTTGTCTCTCTGCCAACCAGCGAGCAACCATGCGACGATGCGCGGGGATATCCGGGAGGGGGCCCAACGCGACTTTGCCGGGGCGATGCTCCACGACAGACCACGACCCGATTCCGAGACAGCTCCACCCGAACACCCCTGTTTTTACCCCTCTTGGCGGAAGAAGTCAAGCAGATTATGAACATGCGTCAACATGCGGGCCGGAGGGTGTTACCGTGACACGGTAATCAAACCCTGCAACTCCCCGAGCCTACCCCGGCCGAGTGGGCCGGGGACAGATCAGGCCTTGAAATACCTGGCTTCCGGATGGTGGGCGATCATCGCCGACGTGGACTGCTCCGGATCAAGCTGGAACTCCTCGCTGAGGGTGATTCCGATATCCTCCGGCTTGAGCAGCGGCCAGAGACGGGCTTGGTCCTCGAGGTTGGGGCAGGCGGGATAACCGAAACTGAAACGGCTGCCCTGGTAGCCCTGCTGGAAGATCCGGCGAACCTCGCGAGCATCCCGTCCGGCGATGCCCAGCTCCATGCGAACCTGCTTGTGGATGTACTCGGCCAGGGCCTCGGCGGTCTCGACACCCAGGCCGTGCAGGTGAAGGTAGTCGCGGTAACGGCCCTCGGCAAACCACTGCCGGGCGACCTCGCTGGCCCGTCGGCCGGCGGTGACGATCGACAGAGCGACCACGTCGAACTCACCGCTGGACTCGGGCCGCCAGAAGTCGGAGAGGCACCAGAAAGGCGCTCTTTTCTGGCGGGGAAAATCGAAACGGGCAATGAGCCGTTCCCGGTCCTCGGGATCATAGACCCGAAGACCGTTGCCCTCGCTCTGGCACGGCCAGTAACCGTAGATCGCCTTGGGCTCGAGAATCGCCTCCTGCTCACATCGGGCCACCAGATCGCGGTACATGGGCCGGACCTCGGCATCAATGTAGCGGTCAAACTCGTCCTGCGAGCGGCCCTTTCTGCGGTAGTCCCACTGCACCTGGAAGAGCATGACCTCGTTCAGGTAGGCCAGGACCGCCTTGAGCGGAACCTTCTCGATCACCCGCCGGCCCCAGAACGGCGGCTTCGGAATCGGCACGCTCACAGAAACACCGCTCCTGGCGGGGACTTCGATCGACGTCTCCGGGTCCGAAGTGGCCCCGCCAACCGCCGCAGCACGAAGGCGCACCGCCTCCAAATCGGCTTCGGACATCTCGGCCGCATCCACCATCCGGGCACCGGCCATCAGCTCGGGCAGCCTGCCCCCGCAGATCTTGGCCATGAGGTCCATCCCGGCGAAGGCATCCCGGGCGTAGAAGAGCGGCCCCTTGTAGAGCGGTCGCAGATCCTGCTCCACGTACTTGCGAGTCAACGCGGCGCCGCCAAGGATGACCGGCGGGGAAACCCCTCGCTCGTTGAGCACCAGCAGGTTGTCGCGCATGACCACCGTGCTCTTGACCAGCAGACCGGACATGCCGATGACGTCGGCCCGCTTCTCCTGCCAGGCGTGCACGATCGCATCAATGGGCTGCTTGATGCCCAGGTTGTACACGGTGTAACCGTTGTTGGTCAGGAGAATGTCCACCAGGTTCTTGCCGATGTCGTGAACGTCACCCTTGACCGTGGCCAAAACCATCGAGCCCTTGCCGGTTTCGCCCGTCCGGTCCATGTGCGGTTCGAGATGGGCGACCGCGGCCTTCATCGTCTCCGCCGACTGGAGCACGAAGGGCAACTGCATCTGCCCGGAACCGAACAGGTCGCCGACGACCTTCATGCCCGGCAGAAGGATCTCGTTGATGATCTCGAGCGGCTGGTGCGTCGCCCGGGCCTCGTCGAGATCGGCTTCCAGCCCCTTACGGTCGCCTTCAATCACTCTCTGCTTCAGCCGCTCCTCGACCGTGGCCGGCCGGGCGACGGTTTCCTGCTCCTCCGCTCGCTCACCGGTCAGGCGGCTGATCAAATCGGCCAGCGGATCGTAACCAGGAGCGCGCTCGTCGAAAATCAGCTTGCGGGCGATCTCGCGAAAGGCCTCGTCGATCTTGAAGAGCGGCTCGATCCCGGCGGCGTGAACGATGGCCGCGTCCAGCCCGGCCTCGCGAGCGTAATGCAGAAACACGCTGTTGAGCACGTGCCGGACCGCGGGCTTGACCCCGAAACTGATGTTGCTGACCCCCAGGAGAATGTGGCACTCGGGCATCTCCCGCTTGATCCGGCGAATGGCCTCGAGCGTCTCCAGGCCCAGCCGGCGGTCATCGTCGTTGCCCGTGCAGATCGTGAAGGTCAGCGGATCGAAGAGAATGTCGCTCGGCCTCATGCCGTACTTGCTGACCGCTAGGTCATACAGCCGGCGGGCGATGGCCACCTTCCTCTCGCAGGTCTTGGCCATGCCCTCTTCGTCGATCGTCAAGGCCACCACCGCGGCCCCGTACTTGCGGCACAGCGGCAGGACCTGGGCGCAGCGATGCTCTCCGTCCTCGAGGTTGATGCTGTTCACCACACACTTGCCACCGGCCAGCTTCAGGGCGGTCTCGATCACGGCTGTCTCGGTCGAGTCGATCATCAACGGAACCTGGACCTCGGTGGCAAAACGGCTGATCAGCCGGGTCATATCCGCGTCCTCATCCCGGCCGACGTAGGCGGCGCACACGTCGATCATGTGGCAGCCGCTCCTGACCTGGTCGCGGGCCATCTGGACCATGCCTTCGATGTCCTCGGCCGCAAGAAGCTCCCGGAATTTCTTGGAGCCGTTGGCATTGGTCCGCTCGCCGACGATCAGGAAACTGTTGTCTTGCCGGAAGGCGACCGACTGATACAGGCTGGACGCGCCAGGCTCAAAACGCGGCTCACGCTTGATCGGTGGCCGATGACCGACGGCCTTCACGACCGCGGCCAGATGCTCCGGCGTCGTACCGCAGCAGCCGCCAACCAGGTTCACCCCGTCGGCCTCGACGAACTCCTTGAGCCAGCGGGCCAGCTCCTCCGGGGTCAGCGGATACACCGGCTTTCCGCCAACCACCTGGGGCAGGCCGGCGTTGGGAACCACACTCAGCTTCCGCGTGCAGTATTCGCTCAGATAGCGGATGTGCTCGCTCATCTCCTGCGGACCCGTGGCGCAGTTCAGGCCGATGACCTCAATCTGAGGATAAGCCTCCAGCGTGGTCACCGCCGCGGCGATGTCGGTACCCACCAGCATTGTGCCAGTCGTCTCGATCGTGATCTGGACCATGATCGGCACCCGCCGCCCGAACTCCCCGAACACCTGCTCGGCGGCAGCCAGACCGGCTTTGACCTGAAGGATGTCCTGGCTGGTCTCGAACAGCAACGCGTCCACGCCGCCATCCATCAGGCCGCGGATCTGCTCGGCGTAACTGCCCTGGAGAATGTCAAACGTGGTCTGCCGGAGCGAAACCAGCTTCGTGCCCGGACCCATCGATCCGATCGCGAAACGGGGATGACCGGGTGTGCCGCAACGCCGGCATGCGTCCCGGGCAATCTCGGCAGCCAGGCGGTTCAGCTCCCGGGTCCGGTCCGCCAGACCAAACTCGGCCAGAACGATCCTGTTGCTGCCGAAACTGTTTGTCTCGACAGCGTCGCATCCAACCTCCAGGAAACGGCGATGAATCTCACCAACAACGTCCGGCCGGGTGTGACAGAGGATCTCGGTACAGTTCTCGTGGTTCCGATAATCGGACAGCGGCAGATCGTACCCATGCACGCTCGTACCCATGGCTCCGTCAAGGAAAACCACACGCTGGTTCAGCAGGTCGAGAAAGTCGGATCGCATGCACACTCCAATGGCCGGTCGCCAAAGCCGAGTATCGTAGTGCCTGTACACGTATCGGACAATCGGCCCGGCAGGCCCGGCTGTTTCACCTGCCCGTGAACCTCCCCAAGAGGCGTTCCTGGTATAATGGCGACGTCAACGACAGAGTCGCGATGGACCCTTGGCAGGCTGTCCATCCAACGTCGTGGAGTGCGAAACGTGGCTCGAACGTGGGTCATCGTCATGACCATGGTGCTCGCACCCGGGTGCACGCCGGCCTGCGGTGAATGGACAACCCTCCTCTACGGCGACCACGCCTTCGTCGCGAGTTCGGAGACACTCTTCGCATCTGAGTCCAGTGGGGTGGTCGCCAGCCGCACGAATCCCTGCGTCTACTGGACCCACAACGACGCCGGGGCGGCACAGCCCCTGGTTTGGGCATTCCGCCTCGCTCCCGAGGATAAGGCCGCTCGCATCGCCAAACACCTCGGACGCGTCGAACTGACCGGAGCCAGCAATCACGATTGGGAAGACATCGCCAGCGGACCCGACGGAACCATCTACCTCTTCGACGGCGGTGACAACCCCCCCTGCGAACGAAGCGGAAAGCAGATCCATCGCTTCACCGAGCCGACCATCGACCCGGCCGGCTCGCCCATCACCATGACCTGTCCCTTCGACTCCCTGCGCTTCGAGTATCCGAGCTCCTCTAACCCCTCACTCCCCGCCGAAACCGACACCGATCGCTACGACGCCGAATGCCTCATGGTGCATCCCACCACCGGAGACATCTACATCGTCACCAAGCGAACCACGGATAAACGCGACATCGCCCTGGTCTTCAAGCTGCCGGCCGCATCCATCGCGTGGAATAGCTCCAAGAACCATGTGCTCCAGTACCTGGCCGACCTGACACCCAAGGTGTCCAGCATCTTCACCGCGATGGTCACCGGCGGCGACATCCATGCCGACGGCGGGCGGCTCATCATCCGCACCTACGCCTTCGCCTACGAGTTTGTCCTGCCGCCCAACCAGCCCTTCGACGCCATCTTCCAGCAAACACCGGAAACCCTCAGCCTGCTCAGCGAGCTTGTCCCCGAGCCCCTCCAGGGCGAGGCCATCTGCTATGGCTACTGCGACGGCAGCCTGATTACCACTACCGAGGCATCCGGCCAGTCCGTCTTCCGAATCTTCGCCACAAGCTGGCTGATGGCCAACCTCCGAGCCGAGGCCATCACCAACACCACCGCTCGAATCTGCTGGGAAACCCCCCAGCCGTCCGATTCCTCGGTGGACTATGGCACCACGACCACCTACGGATCCACCCTGACCGATCCAAGCCCCCGCACAGACCATGCCCTGACTTTGACCGGGCTTGCCACCGACCAGACCTACTTCTACCGGGCAAGGTCCGATTCACTCACCTACCCAGCCGCCCCTCAGGCGAACGCCTACACCTTCCGCGCCCGCCTCCTCGTCCGGCCCGACTTCGATCACGACGGAGACGTCGACCTCGACGACTTCGCCCACCTCCAGCGATGCCTCGAGGGACCGGCCGTCATTCCCCAGGACCCGGACTGCAACGACGCCCGGCTGGACGGAGACGACGACGTGGATGCCGCCGACCGCTTGCTCCTCCAAGACTGTCTCAGCGGCACAAACATCCCACCCGAACCGAACTGCCTCGACAAATAGTCATAACCTATTGTCAGAAAAGATAATATAGCTAACCACGACCACGGCGGCAGTTCGCGGCTAACGCCGATAGTTAACGGGTGTCAATATTCATGAGACGAGAAATATGCCGCGAGAGGAACCCACTGGGCCCGCCCAAAAAGGGGACCGACCATGTCGGAACGTGTTCCAGTCGTCGTCGTTGTCTGTGCCGTGGCCGTAGCCTGCGTCCTCGTCAGCGGGAAAATGTGTCCGTCCCGGCCCGATGTCACCCTGGTCCCAACCGGACTGCCCCTGCCGATACTCGAGCCGCCGAAATCACGGCCGGCATCCACCCCGACGCCCGGCCTCGCCGCTGACCCCGCTGGGTATGAAACCGGATCGGCCCTGGTCACCCCAAAAACGACCTCCCAACCGACCGTCTCCCATCCGCATCACCCCGCCGTCCCCTCAACAGCGACACCGAGCACCCAGCCGGCATCCCGAATCGGCGCGGCCCTCTACGGGTGCGACAGAGCCGGACTTCCCATCGCCGACCCGATCTGACCGCCCTCGCGCGCAGCGGCCCACCCGGACGAGACCTGGCCCTCCTGCTTCCTCCACCAGCCCCTCATCGCGCGGTCCAGCCCGCCTCTCGAGCCCGCACCGAATGGCCGAACCCGTCAACGGCAGTCGCGCCGGCGGTTCGCCGCAGAGCATGGCCATTGACGCCCCTTGCATCATCCATCGGCCGCCATACCATGACTCTTGCCGTTCGGAGCCGTCTGGGTGCCAAGTGCACGCCAGGGAGCCGATCCCAACCGTGACGGCAGGGGACACTCATGGCCATGGACCACTCACAATCGCGCCGCGCGTTCCTCCGCGCATCACTGGGCGCATGCGCCGCCTCGCTGCTCGATCATGAACTCCTGGCCGCCGACAGCAGGCCGGATGCCGCCAAGGAACTCGACTTCCCGCTGGTCGATCTCCACGTCCATCTAGATAACAGCACCATCGACCAGGTGCTCCCGCTCGCGCGCGGGCGGAAGGTGAAGTTCGGCATCGTCGAGCATGCCGGAACCAGGGAAAATATCTATCCAGTGGTAATAAGCAACGACGACGAGTTGCGGGCGTACGTGAACAAGCTCAAGGGCAGGGACCTCTACAAAGGGGTTCAGACGGAATGGACCGACTGGGTTCAGTGCTTCTCCCGCAAAACCCTGGCCCTGCTCGACTACGTGCTCACCGACGCCATGACCTTCCCCGGCAAGGACGGCAAACGGGTCAAGCTGTGGGAGAAGCAAGCCGAGGAGCGCGTGGACATGAGCAACCACCAGGCCTTCATGGATCGCCTTGTCGATTGGAACGTCCAGATCATCAACCGGCAACCCATCGACATCCTGGCCAATGTGTCCTGGCTGCCCGCACCCCTGGCCAACGACTATGACCGGCTCTGGACCGACGCCCGTGTCACCAAGGTCATCGACGCCGCCGTGAAGCGCCGGGTCGCGATCGAGATCAGTTCGAGCTTCAGACTACCCAAACTCCGATTCCTCAGGATCGCTAAGGAAGCGGGGGCGAAATTCACCTTCGGTTCGAACGGACGCTACCCCCAGATGGGCCTCCTGGAATACAGCATCGCGACCGCCAAGGAACTGGGCCTCAAACGCACGGACATGTTCACGCCGGCGCCCGACGGACAGAAAGCCGTCCAGCGACGTGGTGACTGACCGGGCCACCTCCAGCATCAGCCCGCCGACCACTGCGAGCTTCCTCCAGATGACGCACAAGCAGGTCGGGCACCGAGGAACGCTTGCCCGCGATGAACTCCTTTCACTCCGCGCCCCAGCCGTCATCGGTGCGACCACGATTATCTGCCCGCACCGGCTCCCCGAGACGTGTGACCGCCACCCATTTGTCAGTATTTGTCAACATCTCGGCTCCACCAAGTCCCAGATCGTGACACGGGGTCAATTACCCTCGCTAATGGACGAGAGCGACCGAGCCCAGCCAAGACGGGAATCCCCCGTCGCCGACGAATAAACCGCCCGGGCGGGCGTTACACCCTGGTTGGTGCGAGGCGCGCCGGATTGCCGAAGAAAACCATGGAAGAAAATGGCCCTCTCCCGCAACAATACACTGGATACGACGGCACCATGCGTTTCGGACGACCTTCGGAAGGTGCCGAATGACCAGGAGTTGCTGCGCACCGCCAGCCAGGGCGACCAGGCAGCGTTCCGCGAGCTTCTCAGCCGTCATGCACGCTATCTGTACGGTATCGCCCATAGTCTCACGCGAAATCCGGCCGATGCCGAAGACCTGGTGCAGGAAACATGGATCGGAGCCCTCCGGTCAACCTTTCGAGGCGAAGCGTCCGTACGCACCTGGCTGGTTCGCATCCTGGTGCGGCAAGCCGCGGCCATGCGACGTTCCAGGGAGCGATCCAAATGGCGACTGATCTTGCCGTGGTTCTCAGCCCGGGAACACGATGCCCAAACCGACGGGGAGAGAGCGATGGAACCGGCGGCGTCGCCCACCATGTCCAGCAGCGAGGCCCGAATGGACCTTTCGCAAATGCTGGAAACACTGTCGCCGGAGCACCGGGAAGTCATCGTGCTCCGCGAACTCGAGGGGATGAGCTACGAGCAGATCGCGGCCGAGCTTCGCGTGCCACGCGGCACAGTGGAATCGAGGCTGCATCGAGCCCGGGAGCGGCTGAGAGCACGATTCAAGGGCTATGGGTCGTAAGGGCAAGACGCGGCGGGTGCTTTGACCTATGAACAGGAGCAACCCATGAGCTGCCACAAAGCCGTCCATATCCATGCCTACCACGACGGCGAAGCGTCGTCAGACGAGAAGCTGTCCGTGGAAGCCCATCTGCACGAGTGCTCGGAATGCCGCAACCTCCTCGCGGATCTCCAAGGACTATCCCGTATCCTCCGCGCGTGCTCCCTGGAGGATCCCCCCCCCGGCCTGGTCAACAGATTGCAGTGGGCGTCGCGCTCCGCTCAGGATCGTGAAGTCAGACGACTGGCTGGCTGGATGACCGCGGCCGCCGCCGCCGTCCTGGCGATCACCCTCGCCGGCTACCCGCACAGGCAAGTGGAAGCCGCCAGCCGAACCGGAACGTGGGAGTTGGCCGCCGTCATGCCCCCCATCCAGCCAAGCGACGACGCGGCAACCGAGACAGTCGAGGTCGCTCGCTGGATGGTGGCCGACCTCTCTTCTCCCGGCTCGGGGGAGGAACCGCGATGACCCGACTGACCGTTGTCATCGGTTTCCTGGTGGCGTTCATCGCCGGCCTGATGGTCGGCATGGAGCGGCGGCCCGGACCTTCCACTGCCCGGCCGGCGTCCACCCAGCCCTCGCGGCCGCCTCGGGGTTGGTGGGCGGCGGAACTCAATCTGACCTCCGCCCAGCAGGAACAGATGCGCCAAATCTGGCTGGAGGCCGCCCGGTTCGGCGGCCGGGAGCAGGAGGAACGGCGAAGACAGTATCGCCAGGCCCGCGATAACGCCATTGTCGCCCTGATCCGCCCCGAAGACGCCACCCGGCACGAAGAGATCCTCAAGGACTACGCCGAGAAGACCGCCGCCCTGGATCGTGAGTGGCGTAACTCCTACGACCAGGCGGTCGAGCGAACCAAGAGCATTCTCACGCCCGAACAGCGCGAGCAATACGAGATGTTTCTCAAACGCCATCCGCCCGGTCCAGGTGGCCGGGGCGAGTGGGACCGGGGTCCCCGTGGCGATCGAGACAAGGGGGGGCGAGGACGGGAACACGGCCGACCACAGGACGATGACCGCGCGACGTCACGACCTGAATCCGGCCGTTCGGAGTAACAACAAAGACAACGTCGCGCTGAGCTCACGAAAGGAGCTTGTTCATGGTACGTCGTATTTCACTATTGGCCGTCGGAGTGGCCGCCCTGGCGATGCTCTCGTTCGCCATGGCCCAGGATCAGGGCGGACGGCGGGAAGACCGCGGAGGACAGGATCGGGGAAGAGGCAATTTCGACCCCGCCCAGTTCCGGGAACGCATGATGAACAACCTCAAGGAGCGAATGGGCTCCACCGATGACGAGTGGAAGGTCCTGGCCCCCAAGATTGAGAAGGTCATGTCCGCCCAGCGCGAGACACGCAGCGGCTTCGGCGGCTTCGGCGGCCCTGATCGCGGCGGCCGCGGCGGCGATCGCGGCGGGGCCGGCGCCTCGGATCAACAGCTCACCAAGGTCGCCCAGACCCAGCGCGACCTGCGCACGCTGCTGGAGAACAAGGATGCCTCCGCGGATGAGATCAGCAAGAAGCTGACCGCGTACCGGGAAGCGCGCGACAAAGCCCGAGCCGAGCTCCAGGCCGCACAGAAGGCCCTCAAGGACGTCGTCACCCAGCGGCAGGAAGCCATGCTGGTCATGTCAGGAATGCTCGAGTAACCTCAGCGGGCTTGTTGCGTTCTCTCCGGACAGCTGACAAAGGAGAATGATCGGTGTCCAAGCTCGTCGCCAGCATGCAGGAAAAGGGGCTTCTCAACCCGGCGACCGCCGGGCGCGTTCAAGCCCTGGTCGCCGAGGGGACACCGATCGAGGAAGCGGTTCTCGCCGCGGACGGCGTCAGCGAGGAGGCCTTGCTCCACTTCCTCGCTGACGCCTTCGATATCCCCTATATCGATTCCGAACGGCTCGAACGCCAGCCGCCCCCCAAGGAGTTCCTCGCGGGCTTCCCCGCCAAACTCCTCCTCGGACACCGCATCCTGCCCATCGAGCAGCGCAACGGGGTCACCCTCGTCGCAACCAGCCGCCTCAGCGACACCACCGCCCTCGACGAACTGCGCCTGGCCTGCGGGCACGATCTGGCCCTGGCCCTGGCACCCTCTGCCGAGATCGACCGCTGCCTGAAAAAGACCCTCGGCGTCGGGGCCGATACCCTCCAGAGCCTCACCGCCGATGCGGACAGCGTCCTGCAGGTCATCGATACCGAGGAAGACGAGGACCTGGATCTCGCCAACGCCGCCCTCGATTCGTCGATCATCAAGTTCGTCAACCAGATCCTCACCGAGGCCGTCGATGCCCGGGCCACCGACGTCCACATCGAACCCTTCGAGGAGCAACTTCGCATCCGCTACCGGATCGACGGCGTTCTCCAGGAATCTAACGTGCCCGAGTCCGTCCGTCGGTTCCACGCCGCCATCGTGTCGCGCATCAAGATCCTCAGCCACCTCGACATCGCCGAGAAACGCCTGCCCCAGGACGGCCGGATCAAGCTCAAAATCTCCGGACGCGAAATCGATGTGCGCGTGTCCATCATCCCGATGATCCACGGCGAGGCGGTCGTACTCCGTATCCTGGACCGGGGCGACGCCATGCTGGGAACCGAACACCTGGGCATGGCCCTGCCCGACCGGAATCGCTTCGATCAGATCCTCGAGATGCCCCACGGCATCGTCCTGGTCACCGGCCCAACCGGCTCGGGCAAGACCACCACCCTGTACGCCGCACTCTCCAAGATCAACGACATCGAGCGCAAAATCATCACCGTCGAAGACCCCGTCGAGTATCAGCTCCGGGGCGTGAACCAGATCCAGGTATCCATCAAGACCGGCCTGACCTTCGCCGCGGGCCTGCGAGCCATCCTCCGACACGACCCGGACGTCGTCCTCGTGGGCGAAATCCGCGACCTCGAAACCGCCGAGATCGCCGTGCAGGCGTCGCTGACCGGCCACCTGGTCTTCTCCACCCTGCACACCAACGACGCCCCGGGCGCCGCCACCCGCCTGGTCGACATGGGCCTCGAACCCTACCTGGTCGCTTCCTCGCTCGAGGTCGTGGTCGCTCAGCGCCTCGTCCGCGTGATCTGCGGGCAGTGCAAGCAGACCGTGTCACCCGAGGAAGCCGCCCAGGCCCGAATGCAATTCGGCACCCTCGTCCCCGGTACGCTCTACAAGGGCGCCGGATGCCGCCGCTGCCAGGGAACAGGCTTCCGCGGCCGCCAGGGCATCTTCGAGATGATGGCCATCAGTGACGACATTCGTTCACTGATCCTGCAGCGCGCCCCTTCGCACGAACTCCGCAAGATCGCCACGCACCAGGGCATGCGCAGCCTCCGCGACGACGGCTGGCGCATCGTCGCCGAAGGCCGAACCACCATCGATGAAGTCCTCCGCAACACCAAGGACGAAGAGGCAACGATGATGGGCTTCACCACCGGCGCCGAAAGCGGGAGGCATGGCTAATGGCCGTCTTCGCCTACACCGCGCTGGACCGGAAGGGCCAGCGATTGTCAGGGAATCTCCCGGCCGACAGCCGAGCCGCCGCCCTCGACCAGCTCCTGGGCAAGGGGCTCTCTCCTGTCAGCATCGATGAACAGCGCTCCGAGGCGGCCGCCGCCCGAGCCGAGACTCGCTCCACTTCCACCCGCGTGCCCCAGTCGGCGGTCGAATCCTTCACCCGCGAACTGGCCAACCTGCTCGCCGGCGGATTGCCGCTCTCGCGAGCCCTGCACCTGGTACGCCGTGAGACCGCACACCCCGCCGCCAAGAACGTCTGGTCGCGAATCCACGACGACGTGGTCAGCGGAGCCTCCTTGGCCGACGCCCTGACCCGATGGCCGGCCGCCTTCTCCTCCGTGTACATCGCCATGATCCGGGCCGGAGAGGCGGGCGGCTTCCTCCATGTCGTCCTCCAGCAGATCGCCGATTTCCGCACCCACGAGCAGGAACTCAAGGGCAAGGTCAAGGCCGCCATGGTCTATCCCTGCGTGCTCGGCACCCTGGCCACCGGCGTACTCATCTTCCTGATGACGTACTTCATCCCCACCTTCTCGGGCATCTTCGGCGAGTTCGGCGGAAAGCTGCCCGTGCTTACCCAGATCATCGTCGGAGCCAGCAGCTGGATCCTGAAGTACGGCCTCGTCGTGGCCGTCGGCGTGGTTCTGTTCATCGTGGCGATGAAACGCCTGGCCGCCAGCGAGGCGGGCCAGCGGTTCCTGGAACGCGTCAAGCTGGGAACACCACTCATCGGCAAGGTCGCCGCCCGGTTCGCACTGGTGCGGTTCTGCCGCATGCTGGGCACACTGGCCGGCGCGGGCGTCCCCCTGGTCGCTTCACTGCGGGTCGCCAAGGAAGCCCTGGGCAACCGGACACTGTCCGACGCCATCGCCCAGGCGACCGAGGAAGTGCAGCGCGGGGCGCCCCTCAGCCGCAGCCTGGCCAACACCCCCCAACTGTTCCCGCCCTCGGTCATCGAGATGATCGCGGTCGCCGAGGAAACCGGGCGGATGGACAAGGAACTGGTCCGCATCTCGATCGCCTACGAAACCGACCTGGACCGCAACCTGCGCATGCTGGTGGCCCTGGCCGAACCGGCTCTGCTGTTCATCATGGCGTCGCTGATCGGCACGGTGGTGGTCGGCATGCTGCTGCCGATCTTCAGCCTGCAGGATTTGATCCACTGAGACAGAGGGCATTATGAGGGTACCGCACATGAGAACAATGTATCACATGAACGGACGAAGGCATTCGGCCGGCCGGCACACGGCCAGGGCGTTCACCCTGGTCGAACTGCTGCTCGTGCTGGTGATCCTCGCGGTCCTGGCCATGGTGGTCGTCCCGAAGTTCACCGGCCGATCAGAACAGGCCCGCGTCACCGCCGCCAGAACCGACATCGCCAACCTGGAAACGGCCCTGGACGCCTTCGAGGTGGACTGCGGCCGGTTCCCCACCTCGGAGGAAGGGCTCCGCGTACTGCTCGAGCCTCCCGCGGGCGTTCAGAACTGGCGCGGCCCGTACATCAAACGCCAAATGCCCACCGACCCGTGGGGCAACCCCTACGTCTACCGGTACCCCGGCGCCCACAACCAGGGCAGCTACGACCTCAGCTCGGCCGGGCCCGACGGACGCGAGGGCGGCGATAACGATATCTCCAACTGGTAGCAGCACTGGAATCGATCATGACGCGTCGCGGATCCCATCGCGGCTTCACCCTTCTCGAGCTGGTCCTGGTGCTGATGATCGTATGCATCACCCTGGCCATGGCCGCTCCGTCCCTGCGCGGCTGGAGCAAGGGTTCGCGCCTCCACGACGAGGTCGACGCGTTCGTCGCCGTCACCCGCCTGGCTCGTACCCAGGCGGTCACTACCAGCAAGCCCCACCGCCTGTTCATCGATCCGGCAACCGCCACCTACCAGCTCAGGGTCCAGGAAGGCGAGGAGTTCATCCCCCTCGAGTCCGGCTTCGGTCGCCCGTTCGAACTGCCCCAGGGCTATCGCATCGAGCTGCGCACCACCCCTGAATCCGCAGACAGCTTCATCCCCTTCTACCCGACGGGACGCACTCAGCCGGCCCAGGTGCGGATCACCTCCGAACTCGGCGAGACGGTGGACATCGAATGCGCCTCCCCAGCGGAGAGCTTCGAGATCGTCCCGGGAGGCGCAGTGCCATGAGACCCGTCCACCATACCCACACCCGGCGCGGCAGACTCCCGGCGACGAATCGCTGGGCCTTCACCCTCGCCGAGGTCCTGGCCACCCTCATGCTGGTGGGCATCGTCCTCCCCGTGGTCATGCGCGGAATCTCGGTGGCCTTGGCGGCCGCATCGCATGCCCGCTATCTCGCCCAGGCGACGTCCCTCGGTGAAGCCAAGCTGACCGAGTTGGTGACCACCGGCGACTGGCTCCTGGCTCAGACCAGCGGCGATTTCGGCCTGGAGTGGCCGCAGTACCGCTGGTCCTGCCAGAACTTCACCCGCGACTTCAGCATGGACGAGCTCGTCCTGCGCGTGACCTGGACCGAGCGAGGCCAGGAACGAACCCTCGATCTGGCCACCTTGACCTTCGACACCGGCAGCCTCGCCAGCACGACCGATGAGACCGGCACGAGCGGCGCGACGGGTTCCAGCGGCACCGGCGGTTCCGGCGGAGCACGACCATGATCCGGCGGCGAGGACCATCCCGAGGCTTCACCCTGCTGGAGGTCACCGTGGCCCTGGCCATGATGGCCATGATGGCCCTCTCCATGTACGCCAGCATGGCCGTCTGCATGAAAGCCCGCCGCAGCGCCATGGCCGCGGTCCAGCCGGTGCGGGCAGCCACCATCGCCATGGAACTCGTCTGCCGGGACCTCGAGTCCATCCTGCCGCCCACCGGTATCCTCTCCGGCCCATTCCTCGGCGTGCGGCAGATGGGCGCCACCGGCGATGCCGATTATCTCGATTTCTACTCCCTCGGTTCCGACGACGACGAGCTCATGCCCGAGGGTATCCACCACGTCGAGCTCGGCCTGCGCACCGACGTCACCCCGCAGGTCCTGGTCCGCCACGTGACCCGCAATCTCCTCGCTCGTACCGCGGTCGAACCCGAGGAGGAGATCCTCTGCCGCGAGGTCCGGTCGCTCTCGCTCCGCTACTTCGACGGGGCGAACTGGCTCGAGGAATGGGATTCGACCGCCATCGGCGACGTCCTGCCGGCCGCGATCATGGTCCAGATCGAGCTCGAGGACGGAGTCACCCCTTCGACCGAGATCACCCCCAATCGTGCCATGCGGATCATACCCCTGGCCTGCGCCAAGCCGGCTGAGGCCACCACCGGAGGGTCACTGCCATGACGACCCTCCCTGCCCAGCGCCGATGGCCGCCCAACCAGCGCCGGGGCAGCGTCCTCATCGTGGCCATCGTCCTGGTCTTCACCCTGGCCAGCGTGACCCTCGCTCTGTGCCGCTCCATGCGCGTCGAAATCATCGCCTCCGCCAACCACGCGGCCATCCTCCAGGCATCCGCGATCGAGCGCGGCGCCGAACAGTATCTCCTGGCAGTCCTCACCGAGGAGAGCAGCGACTTGTCCGGCCTGACCGAGGACTACTTCGCGGCCGTCCCGGTCGGCGAAGGGTACTTCTGGATCCTCCGTCCCGACTACGGCGACAGCTTCATGCCCGTCTTCGGAATGATCGATGAATCCGCCAAGCTCAACATCAATACCGCAACCTACGACCAGCTCATGATGCTGCCCTGCATGACCGACGACGTCGCCACGGCGATCGTCGATTGGCGCGACGAGGACAGCGATCTCACCCAGGGCGGGGCCGAAAACGAATACTACCTGTCCCTGGCCGACCCGTACTACTGTAAAAACGCCTCCTTTGAGAGTGTCGAGGAGCTCTTGCTGGTTCGCGGCACCTTGTGGGAACTGCTCTACGGCGAAGGCCAGCCGCTGCCCATGGGCTCGGCATCCCTCTTCTCCATGTCCGGCTCGTCCATGCTCGACGATGTGTGGCTGCGCCGCGGCATCTACGATCTGCTGACCATCTACAGCAACGAGCCGAGCACGTCATCAAGCGGTGGCCAGAAGATCAGCCTCACCGACCCCAATCAGCGAAGCCAGCTCCGCGATCTGCTCCGCACCCAGCTGGGCTCCTCACGCGGCGACCAGGCGGCCAACGCCCTCGGAAGCGGCCCGCTCCGGGACATCTTCGACCTCTACTTCCAGGCCCAGCTGACCGCCGACGAACTGGCCCTCATCACCGATGGCGTGACTTCGGGCGGCTCCGCACGCGGCCGGATCAACGTCAATACCGCCCCTCGCGAGGTCCTCCTGACCCTCGACGGCCTCGACACCGCCGACGTGGACAAGCTGGTATCCCAACGCCGCAGCCTGACCACCACCCAGTCCACGTCCATCGCCTGGGTCGCCGACGCCCTCGGACAGAAGGCCGTCGGCCTGGGCAACCGAATCACCGGACGAGGCTACCAGTACTCCGCTTACGTCCTCGCGGCGAGCGGCAACGGGCGGGCGTTCAAGCAGGTCCGCGTCGTCATCGATGCGAGCGGCACGACACCCCAGATCGTCTATCGCCGCGATATCACCGATCGCGGCTGGTTGATGGAACCGGAAATCCTCGCTTCACTTCGTGCCGGCGAAGGGCTGAGTATCTGGTCCGGCGTCTCCGGTTCGGCCCTCGGAGGCTCTCTATGATGAAACTACACGGCTCGGGCTTCCTCGGTCTGGCGCTCGGCGATCGGTCGATCCTCTGCGCCGAAGTGTCGGTCAGCGGCGATCGCCGAACGGTCCGTCGGACCGCGACGTTCACCCCGCCGCCCGACGCCTCCTTCGACAAGGCCGACGCCATGGGACGGCTCCTGGCCACCTTTCTCAGGCAGCAACGCTTCCGCGCCTCCCGGGCCGTCATCGGCGTGCCCGCCCGCTGGCTGATCGCCACCGAACGGCAGATCCCGCCCACCGGCGGAGAGCAGCTCGCCGCCTTGCTCAGGCTTCAGGCCGAGCGGGTCTCCGTCTCCGAGAGCGGGGAAATGGTCTTCGACTACACCGGACGCGTCGACGCCTCCCAGGGCGGCAAGGTCATGCTCGTCGGCATCCTCCGCGAGCAGCTCCAGCGAATCGAGCAGCTCATGGACGCCGCCGGCGTCTCCGTGGTCGCGGTCACGCCAACCTCCCTGGCCCTGGCATCCGCCATGCAACAGGAGCAGGACCGGCCCATGCTCGTCCTCGGCCGCCAGCACGCCGAGCTGGTCTTGCAGCACAACCAAACCCCCCGCCTGCTCCGCCATTTCGCCCTGACCACGGCGAACGGCGACAGCACTCCCGCCCTGGCCCCGCTGAGCTCGGAATTGCGGCGCTCCATGGCCCTGGCCCCCACAGGTGACGGCGGACGAACCGACGAGATGCTCCTGTGGGACGGGATCGGCTTGTCCCAGAGCCAGGTCTCCGAACTCTCGAACCGACTCGGCATGCCCGTCCGGGCCGACGAAGGACTGCACCTCCTCGGCGTACAAGCCGAGAGGGACACCGTCTCGAGCGGCGAAACCGGCGGCCCCGGACTGTTCGCCCCCGCTCTCGCCCTGGCCCTGGCCGGCGTCCAGCGGCGAACACTGCCCCTGGACCTCAAGCACTCCCGGCTCGCCCCGCCGCGACGCCGATCCTTCGACCGTCGCTTCGTGTGGGCCATCGTTCTGGCCGCCGTCGGCGTCATCGCAATTGCCTCGCTCTACTGGAATGTCCACCGGCGCCAGGATGAACTCAAACACCTGCAAAGCCAACTCGATGCCATGGACCCCGATATCAAGTCCGCCGAACAGATGCTCACCCATCTCAGCTATGCCAACGGCTACTTCGGGGCCCGGCCGCCGATCCTCGATTGCCTGCGCGAAATCACGCTCGCCTTCCGCGACGACCAGCCCATCTGGGTCACCAACTTCACCCTGCGCGAAAACGGCAAGGGCCAACTGACCGGCAAAGCGACTGATCAGAAAACGATCCTCATGCTCTGCGACCGGTTGCAGAAAACACCCCGGTTCATGGATGTCCGCACGCTTCAGATGACCGAGGTCAATGTGGCCGGCGGAAGATCGAAAGAACAGTCGTTCACCATCGCATTCACCTTCGTGGGCATGGAGTAGATCCTATGGTACTCTCCAAACGAGAACGCTACATCGCCATCGCCACCGTGGCCGCGGTGGGCATCCTCGGCCTCGACCGGTTCGTCCTGAATCCGCTGGTGTCGAAGAACAGCCAACTCAACCTCCAGATCGACAGCTGCGAACAGCAACTCGAGAAGGCCCGGCGGCTGTTCAAGAACAGCCGCCGCAAATCACAGGCCTGGGCCCAGATGCAGAGCAACGGCCTCCGCCGCAAGGACGCTGCCGAGGCCGAAGGCCTGGTGCTGAACCGCATCCGAGATTGGGCCCAGGACGCCGGCATGAGCCTGTCCTCCGTCAAACCGGAGCGAACGGAAAAACCTATGGCGTTCGGAAAGATCACCTTCCGTGCGACCGGAACCGGCGGCATGACCCAGATCAGCCGATTCCTCGGACGACTCAAGGACGCCGATGTGCCCGTCCGCATCGGCGAACTCCAGATCACCGCCCGCAAGGAAGGAACCGATGATCTCTCACTGCAGCTGGGCATCAGCACCATCTACCTGAGCCCGGAAACCGAGAAGGACCGACCGATCCCCGTTCCCAGCTCCCAGGAGGTACGCCCATGACGCTTCCACTGAAAACCACCCTTCTTGCCGCCCTCCTGCTGCCGGTGGTCGCGGCGGCCCAGCGGCCTCCCGATTCCCAGCCCGCCCGGCGAGAAAGCTTCTCCGAGCGCTACGGCGTCATCAGCGAACGAAACATCTTCCTTCGCGACCGGTCGCGGCGATCCTTCGGACGCGGGGAGCCGGACTCCCGTCCCCCTTCATTCTCACCCCCGCGACAGGCCGAGCAGATGTTCGTCCTCACCGGCGTCGTCCTCGAGGAAGGAGAGTTCCGCGCCTATTTCGAGAACACCGACAGCGCCTCGATCCTCAAGCTCCGGGTCGGCGACCCCATCGCGCGAGGAATGATCTCTCAGATCGAAATCGACGCCATCGAATACGAACACGCGGGGCAATTGACGTGGATCGACGTCGGCCGGAACCTGATCGGAGCACAGGTCAGCCCCACAACCGTCGGGAGCTCGCTCACCGAATCGAGCAGTACGAGCCAGCCCTCCTCGCCGCTGCCGAACCCGAACGACCCGAATCTCAGCATCGAGGAGAAGATGAAGCTCCGCCGGATGCAGGAGCTGAACAAGAAGTAACCAGGAATCACCCCAGTTGCGCGCTTCGCCATGCCCGGCACGCCGCCGATGGATCCGCGAACCACGCAAGAGGAGCCGAACATGCGTCGCAATCGCCGTCTGATCATGGTCCTGTCACTGACCTGCGGAATCGTGCCGGCACTCACCGCGTACGTCTCACAAGCCCAAACCCCCGTGGCCTCCGAACGGCAGGCCCCCGAACCGCCCGCCTCACCCGGCGGGTCGGCACCCACCACTCAGACGGCCCCGGCCAGTCAGCCCGGCGCCACCTCCCAGCCCGCGCCCGCCACACGGCCTGCCACCCAGCCAACCGCCCCTCCCCCTCCGCCCACCCCCCGCAACAACAGCGGACCGCACATCATCGTGCAGCCGGGAGGCGGGCTCCTGCTCAACTTCGTGGACGCCTCCATCACCTCCGTCCTCGATGAGCTTTCCTCCATCGCCGGCTTCATCGTCGTCAAGGAAACAACCCTCGAAGGCCGTGTCACCCTGGTCAGCAAGCAGGCCGTACGCCCAGCCGACGCTATCTCACTCCTCAACACGGTGATGAAGAACGCCGGCTACGCAGCCATCCAGCAGGGCCGCATCCTCAAAATCGTTCAACGCGAAAAGGCCAAAAAAGCCAATATCCCGGTCCGCACCGGCTCCGATCCCGCACAGATCGAGCCCACCGATGAACTCATCACCCAGGTCATCCCGGTCAGCTACGCCGATGCCGCCCAGCTCCGCCAGGACCTCCAGCCCCTCATCAGTGCGGACGCCGACGTGACCGCCAACGCGTCCAGCAATACCATCGTCGTGACCGATACCGCCGCCAACATCCGACGCCTCGTCGAGATCATCAGCTCTCTGGATACCCACCTGGCAGGAACCAGCGAAGTCAAGGTCTTCCAACTCAAGTACGCCAGCGCCGCTAACGCCGCCCGACTGATCAACGAGGTCTTCGGCAGCCAGGGACAGAGTGGAAGCCGCGGTGGCTCCGGCGGATTCGGCGGATTCGGCGGGTTCGGCGGCGGTCCAGGCGGGTTCGGCGGCGGCCCGGGTGGATTCGGCGGATTCGGCGGACGCGGCGGATTCGGCGGCGACCGCGGCGGTGGCAGCCGATCCTCCCAGGGCGGGGCACGCTCAACCGCCCGCCTCTCCGCCTCTTCCGACGACCGCACCAATACCCTGGTCGTGACCGGTCCGACCGATACCCTCCAGATCGTCGCCCAAGTGGTCAAGGAACTCGACGCCAACCCGGCTTCCGACGACACCGTCTTCGTCTACCGCCTCAAGAACGCCGTGGCCATCAACATCGAACCGGTCGTCAACAGCCTGTTCAACGGCACCTACACCGGCAACCGAGGGTCCACAAGCAGCCTCTCCGGAACACGCTCGACCGGCATGACCAACCGCAACACCCGCACCGGCGGTACCCGCAGCGCCACGGGCAGCCGGTCCGGCTCCTTCGGCTCCAGCGGCGGCTTCGGCTCGGGCGGCGGTTTCGGCTCCAGCGGCTTCGGTTCCAGCGGCTTCGGATCGAGCTTCGGCGGCACCAGCCGGTTCGGCGGCGGCTTCGGCGGATTCGGCGGCTTCTCCTCCTCAGCCATGGGCACCGCCGCCCGCCTGGCCGACCAGGTGTCGGTCATCGCCGATCCGGACACCAACTCGCTCCTCGTTCGCACCAACCCGAAAAACTACGAGCAGGTCAAATTGGTCCTCGCCGAGCTCGACCGGGCCGTCGCCCAGGTCCTCATCAAGGTCCTCATCGCCGAGGTCACCCACGACAACAGCCTCGACATCGGGGCCGAATTCTCCGTGCTCAACATCCGGGCCAACGGCCTCGGACAGACCTACTCGGACAACTTCGGCGTCGGCAGCCAAACCACCGGCGTGGTCGTCAGAATCCTCGAAACCGACTACACCGCCGTGATCCACGCCTTGGAGACCGCCGGCAAGCTCGACGTCCTCTCCCGACCCTACATCCTCGCTTCCGACAACCAGCTCGCCAGCATCACCGTCGGCCAGGAGGTCCCCTTCATTACCAACACCCGCCTCACCGACACCGGCCAGACCATCAACACCATCGAATACGGCGACATCGGCATCCTGCTCGACGTGATTCCGCACATCAATCCCGAAGGACTCGTCATCCTCGACGTCGCCCCCGAGATCTCCGCCCTCACCGGCACCACGGTCCCCATCTCCGAGACGGTCTCCGCCCCGGTCTTCGCCAAGCGGTCCGCCCAGACGCGCGTCGGAATCCGCAGCGGCCAGACCGTGGTCATCGGCGGCCTCATGGAAGATCGCCAGACCGAGACGATCAACAAGATCCCGCTGCTCGGCGACATCCCCCTGCTGGGCGAGGCTTTCAAACGCCGGGAGAACAAGAAGAGCAAGACCGAGCTGCTCATCTTCCTGACACCCCATGTGGCCTCTCAGCCGGACTACCTCAAACCGATGTCGCAAGACGAGCTGGAAGGCAGTAAACTGGTTCCTGGCGCGGTCTACCCAGGCGCCTTCGACGAGCACATGCAGGGGCTGCAGCGCGGCGGTGGCGCCGCCACCCAGCCCGCGGCGCCCGCGAAGGAGAAATGATCCGTGACCCTCCCTCCCAAGACGGCTTCGTTGCCGAGCGCCGGCCTCCCCGGCCAGAGCACCCCCACCTCGCGGAACCGCGGGCTGCGATTCGGCCTGCTCCTGGCCCTGTCTTTGGCCGGAGCTTGCCAGAGCCCGCCCGGCAAACCACCCCCCACGCCCACCCGGCCCGCCACGTCCGCTACGCCGGCCAGGCAAACACCCAACAGCAACACCGACCCGTGCGCCATGCGTCTGCACGATATCTGCGGCCCACTCCTGCTCTACTACGCCACCCATCAGCAGTTGCCGGCCAGGATCGAGGAACTCGCCCACGTCCCCGGCTTCGACAACGTGCGCGATTTCTCCTGCCCGACCTCAGGCCAACCCTACGTCTACAACCCCATCGGCATCGTCAACTCCGGCGCCGCCCCCCGCATCGTCCTCTATGACCCCACCCCGGCGCATTTCGGAATACGCTGGGCCATCTCCATCATCGAGCCCGGAGACAAGAACGCCGCCCTCATCGCCAAGGTCGTGGCCCTGCCCGAGTCCAGCCTCTCACTGAGCCCGCCCCCAGCCAAGTCCGAAGCCAAACCCGAAGCCAAACCCGAGGCCAAGGAGAAATGAGCCCGCCATACAATCGCCTCTGCCGCGCGCCTGACAGCGGCCGACAACTTGCGATCCCAACCCAGCCTGACCACAAGCCCCGCCCTGCCCCGCCCTACCGGGCCAGTGAATTACCGTAGCCAATCACTGCTATCGCCAGCAGAATCACGGCCAGGCCGATGTACATCGTCCGCAGCGGCTTGCCCCGTCCTTCGCGCCACTCCCCGGTCAAGATGCCCCACGCATTGGAAGCCGCGATGCAGCAACCCATGGTGATCGCCCACCCCGCGGAATTGCCCAGCTCACCCATCGCCGCCGCCGCGCGGCCGAACAGCGTGATCGACAACACCCAGGTCACTCCCATGAGAACCGCCAGCAGCCAGTGGCTGACGGTGCCCGGAACTCCGTACCCCACCCACGTCCGGTTCCGGATCAGCAGGACAGCGCAGTAGACCGCGTTGGTGACAAACCCGCCCAGCAGCGCCACCGCCCAGATGGCATCCGAAGCTCCCCCCGCCGATGCCCCCACCCCTTTGGCCGCATCCTTGAGGGGGTCGGCGTAGTTGTTCGCAAAATTGATCATCGGATTGAAAATCCCCGACAGAATGCAGAGCGTGAGCCCCTTGACGAACGCCCCTGCGGAGACCCCGCCCGGCGATTCAGCCCCCGCCTGCACCCTTCCCGCCGACGCTCGCAGTTGGGCCTCCTTCCGAGCCCCGGCCACGGCGCAGACGACGACCCCGACAACCATCAGAGCAATGCCGCCCGTCACCGTCGCGCCGCCGCATGTCAGGAACACCCTCGGCTCAGAGGCCATCGGAACCAGCGAACCAAGGGCCAGCGTCAAGCCAATACTGATCGCGAACGCCTGACTCATCCCCAGAATGGAGATGCTCTGCCCAAAAGTGACCGCGCCTAAGCCCCAGCCGACACCGAACAGAAAAATCATCGCCAGCGTGCCTGTGCCCGATCGGGCATAAACCGTCATCAGATCGGAACAGGTGGTCAGGGCAATGACCCAGGGCACAATCACCAGGGCCGCAACCGCCCACACCAGCCACGTTGCTTCCCACGCCCACTTGGCCGTCCGCTTCATCGGCAGACTGAAACTGCCCATGAGAACACCACCAACGACCGCCAACAGGAAGCCAAGGCTCGCATCCATGAATCGGCTCCAGCATGTGCAACCGGGACAGAATGAGGCGATGCCCGTCGGTATGGAGAGTATGTCGCTTCGATCAACGCGCCAAGCCGGACCGGCGGCAGCTCCCGGGCAACGCCCACGCCGAGACTGGAAAAGAACCGTGGCGGCGCGTTACAGTCCACGCCAGGAACTCGGTCTTCGCCGCCCGGCCTGTTCACCATCGTAGTACCCGGCCGGCGGCACGGCGAGGACCCTTCTTCGCATCGACTCAGCACCCGGCAGGCATCCGGGAGCGAGGAGCCCATCGCCGCGGAAAGTGTCAGGCAGGCCTCCAGCCGGTGAACCTGATCGGCACGATGCCGGTCTCACACCTGACGAGGTCGGTTCAGAGGTGCTTTCGCATGGCAGCCGAGCAGCTGGATCCCCGGGACGAACGGATCGGCCGCGTCCTGAACGAGTTCCTGGACCGCACTCAAAAAGGCGAGGCCGGCTGCGAAGAGGAACTGATCAAGGCCAACCCCGACCTGGCCGACGAACTGCGCCAGCAATTCACCATGCTCCGCCAGGTCGGCCGGGTATCCTCCGGCGGGCCACTCGGCCAGGCACCCGACATCCCCCCGCCGCGCGATTCACTGCCCGGCTACGAGATCCTCAGCGAAATCCACCGCGGTGGACAAGGGGTCGTCTACCGAGCCCTCCAACGAGCGACGCGACGCGAGGTCGCGATCAAGATCATGCACGAGGGCCCGTTCGCCGGCTGGCGCGACCGGGCCCGCTTCGACCGCGAGATCCAGGTCCTGGGGGCCCTGAGGCACCCCAATATCGTGAACGTCCACGACAGCGGCACGGCGGCAGGAAGCCAGTTCGTGGTCATGGACTACATCCCCGGATTGCCCCTCGACGCTTGGATTCGCAACGCCCCCCGAGCCATCGAGCAACTGCTCCGGCTCTTTGTGGTCATCTGCGACGCGGTCAACGCCGCCCACGTCAAGGGTATCATCCATCGCGACCTCAAACCGGGAAACATCCGCATCGACGAGGAAGGACGGCCGCACATCCTCGACTTCGGCCTGGCCAAGGTCGAGGGCGACGACACGGAAACGGAAATCGCCTCGGGCATGACCCTCGCCGGCCAGTTCGTGGGCAGTCTGCCGTGGAGCAGCCCCGAACAGGCCCAGGGACTGCTCGATCAGGTCGATACGCGAACCGACGTCTATGCCCTCGGCGTGATCCTCTATCAGATGCTCACCGGCACATTCCCCTACCAGGTCGTCGGACCGGTACGCGACGTACTCAACCGGATCGTCAGCGGCGAACTGACCCGGCCAAGCACCGTCCGCAGGGAGATCGACCGCGACGTCGAGGCGATCGTCCTCAAGTGCCTGCGAAAGGAACCCCATCGCCGATACCAAACCGCCGGAGAACTGGGACACGACATCGGGCGCTACCTGCGCGGCGAGGCCGTCGCCGCCCGAAGCGACAGCGGACTGTACGTCCTGGGTAAGATGCTCCTCCGCCACCGCGTGCCCGTCATGGTGGCCACAGCCTTCGCCATCCTGGTCGGAGCCTCCCTGCTGGCATCGGTCTCCCTCTGGCGGCGAGCCGTGGTCGAACGTGATCGAGCCATCGCCGCCCGGCTCGAACAGGATCGGCAACGCAGCCGCGCCGATGCCAAGGCCGCCGAGGCCGAACAGGCCCGTGGAATCGCCGAACGCGAACGAGCCGTCGCCCAGGAACAGGCCGAGCAGCTTCGCCGTGTCACCTACCTCAACCAGATCGCCCTCGCCCGAAACGCCTACGACCAGAAGTACCTCGGCCAAGCCAGACAATTGCTCGACGCCTGCCCCGCCAGCCTGCGCGGCTGGGAGTGGCATTACCTGTATCGGCTCTCCAGACAGCCTACCTCCCTGGACATCGCCGCCGACCCGAAAGGCCTGACCGCCCTGGCCATCGACCGCAGCGGCGAACAGATCATCACCGGAGGATGCGACGGAATCATCAGGATCTGGAACGTATCCACCGGTGCGCCCATCGCTCAGCTCACCGGCCACACCGACCAGATCAACACCCTCGCCTTCAGCAATGACCGCAAGTGGATCGCCTCGGGCGGCCGCGATCGAACCCTGCGGCTGTGGGATGCTCGAACCTATACCCCGCGTATCCTCCAAGAGGGAGAACAGTACATCAACTCCGCGGCGTTCAGCCCGGACGGGACAGGCCTGGTCGCCGGAGGACAGGCCAAGACGTTGACTTTCTGGACCGTACCCCGCGGAGAAATCGTCGGCACCTCCGCTCCTCACGGCAACGAAGTCTCCTGCGTCGCCTATGACCCCGACGGGAAGCACGTGGCATCCGGCGAGTACCTGAACCTGTCCGGCGCAAGCAGCAGGATTAGAATCTGGGACGTTGCTTCCAAAAAGCTCTTGAAGGACCTCCCCGCTCATCCCGGCGCGGTCCTGTCCGTTGCGTTCAGCCCGGACGGTAAACGCATCGCCTCCGGCGGGGGTATGGCCCCGGCCGGCCGCGACGCACGAGGCACACTGAAGGTGTTCGACACCACCACCGGAGAGGAACTCCTCTCCCTTCGCGGCCACGAGGGCTTCGTCAACGCCGTGGCCTACAGTCCCGACGGCAAACGCCTCGCCTCCGCCGGAACCCCACGCACCCCGGCGTCCGGCATGGAATCAGATCTCACCTTGAGAATCTGGGACGCCGACACCGGCGAGGAACTGAATACCTACTCGGCCCACGATCACGGAGGACAGGCCGTGACCTGGAGCCCCGATTCAAGCCGGGTCTTCTCGGGCGGCATGGACGGGCGACTCAGGGCCTGGCCCAGCACCGCTCCGGCCCAGTATCGCGAACTGCGCGGCCATTCCGGCTCCGTGCTCCGGCTCGCCTTCAGCCCCGACGGAAAACGCCTCGCCTCCGCCGGCGGACCAGGCGACAGTCAGGGCCCGACCGGCCAGGCCGCCGATAACACCGTCCGCGTCTGGGACCTGCAATCCGCCTCCCCTGTCTTCGTCCTCACCGAACACAAGGACGCCGTCCTCGGACTCGCCTGGAGCCCAGACGGCAAACACATCGCATCGGGTGGCGCCGACCGCACCCTCCGCGTCTGGAATGCCACCACCGGAAAGAGGCAAATGCTTCTTCCTGCCCTCCTCGGCAGCACCCGCAGCGCTGGATTCAGCCCGGACAACACCCTCCTCGCCAGTACCGCCGGCAACCTCGTGACCCTGCGACGGCTCCCCGAGGGACAGGAGTTCCGGAATATCCCCCACCCCAGCGAGCCCATGACCGCCATCTTCAGCCCCAACGGCCACTGGCTCGCAATCGGCTTGTCCGACGGAGATGTCGTCATTCGCGATCCGGCCTCCGGAGAACAGCTTCGCTCCATCGCCACCGGAACCAGCCTGAGCGGCGCTTGGTTCAGCCCCGACTCGACCACGATCGCCAGCGCCCATCGCGACGGCACCATCTCCCTCTGGAACACCTCCACCGGCCTGCGAACCGCAACCATGAGAGGACCCCAGCGGTCCGTCGAGTGGCTCGATTTCAGCCCCGACGGCCGACGACTCGCTTCCTGCACCACCGACATGATGTTCAAAATCTGGGACGTCGCCAGCGGAAGCGAGGTGTTCAGCGCCCGAGCCCACAACGGCCCCGTCACCTGCGTGAAGTTCAGCCCGGACGGCCGGACGATTGCCACCTGCGGACAAGACGGGCTGATCAAGCTGTGGGAAACCCAAACCGACCCGACCAATCCGCCCCCACCGACCACCATGCCCCCAACCACGCCGACCTCAACCGGCCCGGCTCGATAACCCTTCGGCACGACCCCCTGTCTCAGCATGACCAGGCCCAGCACGACGGCCGTCACACGCTTCCCTGGAGACCAACCAGCAACGGGGTGTCTCGCCTACTTCAGACGCTTGTTCGCCAGGCAACAACACAGCGTAAAAAGCCAGGTGCCCGGGAGAATCGTCCAGCCTGTCAAGAGGAGGGAAGCAGGTCTGGGAGATCCTTCCGGGCACCGGAGCATTTTATGGGGTTGCCGTTAAATATCTCAACGGAATCCCCGGCCGCCACTAACGCACCAGGAACGACTTTTCTTCCTTTTTTTTCTCCCCCGACCGTCGCATCACCCCCGGAATCGCGCTGTCCCATAGCACTTCTCCCTGGCGATGTGCCGATATCGGTGGTAAGCTTTTGTTTGAAAAGCGTTTATGCGGTCAGCAACCACCACAAGCGAACCAGAACACCATGGAAGACGCACGATTCAGGGAATTGCTCACCGAGGCCAAAGCCGGGAAAACGGCCGCCATGGACGCCCTGCTCGTCGCCAGCTTCGATCCCCTCCGGGCGGCCGTGGCTCAACAGATGGGCGCAGCCCTGGCCAAGGCCCAACTGGAACCCGAGGATATCATCCAGGAAACCTATGCAGCCTGCTGGGCCAGCTTGACCAACGCGAACTTCGACGGATTCCAGCCCTTCCTGGCTTGGCTGCGACAGATCGCGGAAAACAAGCTGATCGATATCCAACGAGCCATGTTGGCCGAGAAACGTGACGTCCGCCGACAAGTATCCGCTTGGGGCGTCCAGAGCGGATCGTACGTAAACCTTTTGGACGCAGTGACTTCGCCACTTTCAAGCCCCAGCCGAGGAGCCGCCCGGAGCGAGGGATTGGCCGTCCTCATGGTCCGGCTTCAGCAGCTCCCCGAAGACTATCGCCAAGTCATCGTGTGGCGGCTGATCGAGGGCTTGCCCGTCGCAGAAGTCGCCTCCCGCCTCAGCCGCAGCGAAGCCGCCGTCCATATGCTCTTTCATCGAGCCCTCAAGCAGCTCCGCGACCTGATGGGAGCCCCCTCCAACTACTTGAGCCAGGCTTGAGCCAGCCACCTGGGTCCATCTCCAAGCCACAGAAAGCCGCCCCGTTACTTCGCCTGAACTTAAACCTTTGATATATATGTTGTTAAACCTCTTCCCGGTCAAACCCCTAGCAGGGCCTCTCTCCCTAGCACCTTGCGATGCCGAGCCAGGGCCGGACGAACGACCTCCCTCAAGAAAACATCAACCTGCCGCGGCGCTAAGCCCACAAAACGCTTCGGGTCAAGAGCTCCGTCGAGATCGACCGCCGCAAAGGCCGGATCAGCCTTCAGGCGAGCCATCAGGTCGTTGGCCCGACCACGCATCTTCACCTCGCGGGCCGCGGCTTGTGAGTGCTGGCGAATCCGCTCGTGCAATGCCTGGCGATCCCCTGCCCGGGCGATCTTGCCACGCTTACCCCCTTTTCCTGATTTACCAGTGGTAGTCGCGGCCATCAGAATGTCCTCTGTAGCCATGAAGGGCAGCTCGGCCGCCACCCGCGAGGCAATCACCTGCGGATAGACCACCATCCCCCGAGCCACATCGGTCACAATCCGTAGAATCGCGTCGGTCGCCAGGAAGCTCTCCGCAAAGACGATTCGCTTGTTCGACGAGTCGTCCAGCGTACGCTCGAACCATTGCTCGGCCGCCGTCTGAAACGGGCTGGACAGAATCGAGATAACAAATCGGGCTAGACCCGTCATCCGTTCGCAGCGCATCGGGTTCCGTTTGTAGGCCATCGCCGACGAACCCACCTGCTGGGCCTCGAAAGGCTCCTCCATCTCCTTCATGCCGGCCATGAGCCGCAAATCGTTGGCCATCTTGTGGGCACTGACCGAAATGCCGGCCAGGACGGCGGCCACGTCGGCGTCAACCTTCCGGCTATAGGTCTGGCCGGTCACCGGCTCCGCCTTCGTGAACCCCAGCCGCGCCATCACACGCCTCTCCAGCCGGTCCACCTTCCGCACATCGCCCTCGAACAGGGCCAGGAAGCTCGCCTGCGTGCCAGTCGCCCCGCGAATGCCACGGAATCGCAGACCGCCCAGACGCTGCTCGACTGCCTCCAGATCGCGGACAAAATCGTACGCCCACAGGCACGCCCGCCGCCCGACGGTCGTGAGTTGTGCCGGCTGGTAGTGCGTGTAGCCCAGGCACGGCAGGCCACGATACTTGCGGGCAAAGCGGGCCAGAGCGTCAATCACGTTGGCCAGCCAATCGCGAATCAGAACCAGCGCATCCCGGAGGATCATCAGGTCGGCGTTGTCGACCACGTCCATGCTGGTCGCCCCCAAATGCAGAATCCCACGGGCGCCCGGAGCCACATCGCCCCAGGCGTAGAGGTGGGCCATCACATCATGGCGAAGACGCTTCTCGTGCTTGGCGGCCACATCGAAGTCGATCTGCTCCATCGTCCGGCGGAGCTGGTCAAGCTGCCGGCGGGTGATCGGCAAGCCCAATTCGGCCTCCGACTCCGCCAGGGCCAGCCAGATCCTGCGCCAGCAGAGGATCCGATGCCGGGCCCCGAAGAGGCGAGCCATTTCCGGCGAGGCGTAACGGGATACCAACGGGTTCTGGTAGATGTCGCTCATGGGCGAGAGTATAGCCCGCCCCCATGACGCGATGAAGCCCCCTCAGTGCCGCCCGGACATGGACGGGGATGCGCAAGCCAGACGAGGCCAAGTCCAGCCACGATGCCGTACACGATAGCAGCTTCCGCAGAGCGGTTGCCGAAGACAACCCAGGCCGTACCTGTCAGCATCCATGCTGCCACGCTAAACACGATCCACAGCCTTGCGCGGAGCATGTGCCGACGAAACAGCCACCACTGTGGTATACCCAGACTCAACCCGAATGTGGCCAGCGCCGATCCATATCCCATCCAGTGCATCCACTCCAACCTCCAATCCAGAATCATGATGAGCTGGACGGTCTGCCCAAGAGGATAACCTGCTGCAAAGCCGATACCGCTGAACGCAATAAACCGCAATGGGCGCACACCAGCAGCCCGAACGATGGGCCACTGCAGACCTGCTATAACGAGACCTATGACTAATCCCTTGCCCAAACGAGCCCATATTCCTGGCTCGCCCCCCAATCCGCTGGCTATCTCGTTGCCACAATCCCAGCAGAGGAACATCGCGGTCGTTGAGAGCAGAACGCCGATAAGCCAGGGGGTGACCCTAGTCCAAGTGCGTAATCGCGCTGTCATGGTTGCTGATACTCCGAAGCGGGCCAGCGGCCTGTTGTTGATCTGCCTGATCGCGGGTCAACTCGAATAGGCGTTTCACGATGCCACGCTTTCCTGCCGACCATAACCGTCCAAGCGAATTGCTCCATTCTCGTGCAACGTCAGCAGACCATACGCATTGTCTTCGCCTTCCACCATCGCTGCCAGCGTGCAGTACCGTATCCCATTGATCTCTCTCAGGTCGTTCAGGTGGTTGTGCCCCTGGAAAACCGTTAACACCTTGCCCGACGCTTCGAGTGACTTGCGAACTTCAACCCGCTGCTTGACGCCATAGTGATTGTCCACGTCCAGCCGCTGGTGGACGAAGACGACGGTAGGACGCCGCGTTGCCGTCAGGTCCGCTTCCAGCCACTCAAGCTCCGTTGGTGGGATGTTGGAGTCGGTCCACTCGCTGTTCTTGTTTCCGTAGGGCTGCCCATCATGTCGGAAACAGGGGTCAAGCACGACGAAATGGAAGCCGCCGAGATCAAACGAGTAGTAGGAGCGGCTGGCTCCGCACTGGGCCAGGAACTGCTCCTTCGTGAGCGTCTGGACGCAGTGATTGCCGAGAACATGATGACGCGGGCAACGCACTTGCGCGTAAACTGATTCGATCCGTTCCAGCCAGCTCAACTCCCGGTCGGCCGAAGAAGCTGCATCAATGAAGTCCCCCATCTCGACGACACAATCGGCCTTCAGCTCGTTGAAGTGCGCGACGGCTGATGACAACCTCGCGAGGCTGTCGCGGTAACGACGGGTTCCAGCGGCCTCCTTGTCGGCATAGTGGACGTCGGTGACAAGGCCAATCCGCAGCGGTTGCTGGGCTCGGGTGTTGTCGCGGCGCGGGTGGGAGCATCCTGGGCAGGCTATGCCTGCGGCACCTGCTGCAAGAAGCGAGGCGCGTTGCAGCAGGGCTCGCCGCGTCGATGTCCCTGGAGCCGTTGTCATGTTGGCGTCGATGCTACATCCACCTGGAGCGCGTGAAGATGGCCTATCGCCGTGCCGGCCAAGGAGACACAAACGCTGAACCAGGTACCGTTCTCCATGGCTCGGGAGATTGCGGCCCTGTGGGCGTACTCCCGGAGGCCGCCGGTGTCATGGCGGCGGTCAGGGCTCACCCCGCAGGCGTCTCCGTTTCGATTCCCGGTCATCGCTCGAGGCACGAGGTGCTGCCGGGGCTATCTTCTTCCGCGCCGAACCACCAGGCTGCCCACGGCCAACAGCAGCGCGCTGGTGGGCTCGGGGGCGTATTCCACGACGTAGCCGTTCAACTCCCACAGCATGTCGTGCACCTTGTCGTTCCAACCGGCCGAATGATAGTAGTACTCAAGGCAATTCTCGGTTCCGAAGCCCCAGGAATCGTTAGGTTCTCCGGGCAGCCAGTTGGTGCAGAGCCAGGGTTCGCCTGTGATCCACTTCCAGCCTCCAGAAGGTTCGCTGTAGGACGGGTCAAGTGTGTCCTGGTAACCTCCGAGCCAACACATGTCGACCGCGTCCGGCCCGCCGAGGGCGGCCACGAGGAATCTGTTCTCCTCTTCTGAAGTGACGGTTGCGAGATAACCCTGACGACCAACACGACACGAGCACAACGCGTGATTTCTCCTCCCGAACTGAGGTCCCCACAACCAACTCGCCCGAATCGGCCACGCAGCCGAGCCATTGCCAAGTGTGCACAGACTGTAACTGCAGAAGGAACCCGTGAGAGGAAGAGAGACTGCTCACCAGCACTACCTCTCCGATCTGCTGTAGCGCGTTGTAGCCTACTGCCTCGTCGTCTGATGGTCAAGACGTGACTGTCCCCGCTCGGTTTGCGACCAGATCGCGAGCCGCGGCGTGCTTGCGGGCCGAGAATGCCACGCTCCGTCCCCACCCCGTCTCCACTTCGACTCCCGTTCCCATCATGCCAGAATCCGAAGCGAACGGCAAGCCTGCAAACACCCAGGCGACGACGTGGCCAGACCGGCAGCCGATTCCTGAAGCGAAATACTCGTCAAGCTGTAGACAACGGCCCTGGCGATGCGTTTTACTTGGTGTCGGCCGCAGATTCGACCCGCCGCGAAAACGGCCAGGAGCGGGTTCTCGCGTGACGGCTGAAACAACGGTGTCGCTGGGGCATGCCCCATGGGCGCCTCGCGCGTAACGAGTCGCAAGACAGCCACGATACTCCCAAAAAGAGCGCGCCGGTCCCCGGAAGCCCAAGGGCAGGTCCGAAACCTGCCCTCGGGTCATCACGCCCGGGTATCCGGGCCCCTCCGGCCGGCCCAAACCAGCCATCAAGATCAACTCACCCGGCGACGATTCCGGAAGCCAATCAGGCCGAGCCCGCCAATGCCCAGGAAGGCGAGCGAGGCCGGCTCGGGAACCACTCTTCCTTCGACCCGGGTGGCCATCCGCTCGTCAGCTGGGCGATAGTTCCACGGACCATTGTCGCTGCGGCCGGCCGTGGGACCAATGTCGCCGGTACTGTTAAAGCCCCAGCCGCCGTCGAAGTTCCCCTTCGCATCGGCGATCACCCAGTACGTGGTGTTGGCGTCGAGTTGCAGCGTGCCGGGGAAGGGCGCGTGCAGCACCTGCTGGCCGGTGACGTTGACGTTGAGGGCCGAGGTCTGGAGGGCACCACCCGGCAGGCCGGCCGCGTCGGAGGCGATGACGACATCGAGGGGGCCAGTGCCGGTATTCGGTGGCCCGGCTACGCCGACACCGAGCACAATCTGGGTCAACAGGTAGCTGCTCGGCCCGACAGTGAAGGAAATCGCCTGGTCAACGTTGCCGATCGTGCCGAAAGTCTCGCCCTGGAGCAGCCGGCCACCCACTGAGAAAGCATCATCCGGCCCGAAGTTGTTGAAGATGGTATCGGCGTCGGCCATGAGGACCGGGCCGAGTACAACGAGCGCGCTGAGCGCGCACAACATCCCCGATTTGCCATACATTCTGATCTCTCCTTTTTTACAAAAGTCTCCTGAGAATCACACCGGCCTCGCCCGCCGTGCGGGTGTGAAAGATCGATGCCGGCCCCGAACAGGCGATTCTAGGTGCCTTGTCTCGGCCCGCCAGCGATTTCCGGGATTTCCAGGTACAAGAAGTTGTATTTCCTGTCGCACCAAGGGCTTGTGTTCACGTGTCGCGACGCAAGCACGGCAAATCGGCCGCCGTTAGGATGGAAAAAGGAGGTTATAACCTGTTCAGGACCCGCCGAGGCCGGAGAGCTTCTCGTCAATCAGCCTGCCGACCATCTTCGGGTCGGCCTGGCCGCCCGATATCTTCATCACCTGGCCGAGCAGAAAACCGCGCGCCTGGGCCTTCTTCTTGGGATTGGCCAGGGCGTCCTGGACCGCCTTGGCGTTGGCCTCGAAGGCCTGCGTCACCCAGCCGGCCATGGCTCCCTGGTCACGAACCTGGACCAGCCCATCGCGCTCCGCGATCGCAGTCGGGGAGTCCCCCGAGTCGAGCATCTTCTCGGCCACCGCCTGGGCAGCAGTGGCATTGATGACCCCGTCGGCGGTGATTCGCGAGAGCTCGCCCAGCCGCCCGGCGTCAATGCCCAACTGGGCAATCCTGCAGCCTCGGGCATTGGCCTGGGCCAACCAGAAGCTGATGAACTGCTTGCCAAGCGTCGGCGCATGGCCAAACCCCGCCGCCTCCTCGAACAGATCCACCGTCGCCCGGTCACGCAGAATGGTCGCGGCATCGGCCTGGCTGAGACCGTAGTCCGCCTGCATCCGGGCTTCGCGCTCCAGGGGCAACTCGCCCACCGACGCCCGAATCCGCTCCAGACACTCGTCGCTGATCTCGACCGGAACCAGATCGGGATCGGGAAAGTAGCGGTAGTCGTGGGCCTCTTCCTTGCTGCGCTGGAACTCGGTGATACCTCGGACGTCGTCCCAGCCGCGGTTCTCCTTCGGACGCTTGCCGATGACGTAATCGCGATCCGCCATCCAGTCGTTCACCTGCCGCTCGATCTCGTGAGCGATGGCTCCACGAACCGCTCGGAAGCTGTTGAGGTTCTTCACCTCGCTGATCGGCGTGCGATACTCCTGCCCATCATGCTCGATGGCCACGTTGACGTTCGGCTCGAAGCGCATCTGGCCCTTCTGCATGTTCCCTTCGCTCACCCCGAGGTAGGTGACCAGCCGCTGCAGTTCTACGCAGAAGTTGTAGGCCTCGTCGGCCGACGACAGATCAGGCTCGGTCACGATCTCGAGCAGCGGGGTCCCGGTGCGATTGAGATCAACCCGGGTGATGCCGGGGTGCTCGTGCAGGTTCTTGCCCGCGTCCTCCTCCAGGTGAGCCCGGATGATGCCCACCCGGCGAGTCCCACCGCCGACCCCGGCAGGCACGTCAAACGCACCATCGAAGCTCAGCGGCAGATCGTATTGGCTGATCTGGTAGTTCTTGGGCAGATCAGGGTAATAGTAGCTCTTGCGGTCCCACTTGGTGAAAGCGGCAATCTCACAGTGCAAGGCAACGGCCGTGCGCACCGAGAACTCGAACGCCTGGCGGTTCATCACCGGGAGCACACCGGGCATGCCCAGGCAGACGGGACACACATTGCTGTTGGGCTCCGCCCCGAACTCAACCGGACACGAACAGAACAGCTTGCTCTTGGTGGCAAGCTGAACGTGAATCTCCAGTCCGATGATCGGGCGGATCTTGAGTCGACTGCGGTCCATGACGCTGTCCCCAAGGGCCGGCCTGGCCGGATCGCCCGCCGATCGAGGCCCGCCGGATCCCCTTTTACCGCAGCGAGCCGGGCCTGCCAAGGGGATGATCGCTCATCGTCTCTGAGTGCTGACGGGGGGGGGAATCGATCCGCGGCCTCGTGCCGCACGAGAAGTGGTTCACCCAATTCTGCGGTTGGCGGCCAATGTCAGACTACCTCTGCCACCAACCATGAAATGGGCTCCGAACGGCACCTCGGTTCTGTGTTCGGCCGTCACTTGAAGAGCTGGCTTCGAGCCGCCTTCATGATGGCGGCCACGGCCGGGTGCCTGATCCGACGTTCAACCGTGATCGCGAAAAAGCGTTCCCGATGGCTTTCGATCGCCCCGATCGGCTCGACACGGAACCTCCGCATAATGTCCGATTCCACCACATCGTAGCCCGCGAAGAACCCCTCGCCATGCTCGCCGAAGGTGCTCAGCAGGGCGATATCCTCGAACTCCCCGATGACCTTGGGCGTCACGTCGACCGCCTCGAGCCACCGGTCGATCGCGGCCCGCAAGGCACCGCCGGGCGCCGGGAGCAGCGCCGGCGCGCCGTGCAGGGATCGCGGGAAGCCCTTGCGCATCCGCTGAGAGTCTTTGGGCGAGGCGAAGAGGGTGACGCCGCACTCGCCGAGCAGGTGACTGTAAGCCCGAACTCTGATGTGCGGGCCCACCGGCGCGTCGGACAGGATAAGGTCCAGATCGTGGACCGCAAGAGCAGGCAGCAACTGGGCGGGTGACCCATCGACGCACGAGATCCGGCTCGGTTCCGGCAGGTGAATCACCGGCGACAAAAGCCGGTATGCGACAAGTTTCGGGATCGCGTCGTTGATCCCCACGTTCACCTGGATGGAGACCCCGACGGAGCGACCCTTGAGCGTGTCCACCATCTCGCGGCCAAGCGAGAAAATCTCATCCCCGTATCGGAGGACCACCCGCCCCATTTCCGTCAGCGCCAGACTGCGCCCGACACGGTCGAACAGCTTCTCGCCCAGCGAACGCTCAAGCTCGTGGATCTGGGCCGAGATCGTCGGCGGAGCGAGCAGCAGCTCCTGGGACGCTGCGGCAATCGAGCCTGCTCTCGCCACAGTCCAGAAGTAGTAAAGGTGATGGTAGTTGAGCCAGTCCATCACCGGATCATAGTTCGATTTTTCCGATGTGTCAATGAGCGAGATTCTAAGAATCCAAATGGAGCAACCAAGCGTATATATCTGTGGCGGACGATCTCAATGCCGTCATACAGGAAGGAGACGAGAATGCGCATCACGATCCACGGGCAGGGCGTCGACCTCGATCGCTCCTTGAAGGAGCATATCCGGCGGCGGCTGCAGTTCGCCATGTCGCGGTTCTCGACCCGCGTCCGCGAGGTCGTCGTCCGGTTGGCCGACATCAACGGCGATCGGGGCGGCGCAGATCGATCCTGCCGGATCATGGTCCACCTGTCCCCGACCGGCACGATCATGATCGAGGACTGCGATGTAGACCACTTGGTCGCCATCGATCGGGCCGCGGACCGGGCCGGACGGGCCGTGGCTCGCGAGCTGCGTCGCCGCTGGGAAGTGCGAAGACGTGCAACCCTGCGAGGCAACGACGAACCGTTCCGGCTGCGAGGCGCGTCACGGGTGTTCAGCCACAGAAACTGAACGAGAACCAGAGTCGGCAGAACAGGGTCTGCCTGTATCCTGGGCCTCCGCCCAGGATACGACTTCCGGGAGGTGCTCTATGACAACCGAGACGGATCGGGTTGTTCGATACTTCCGCCGGCGATGCGGAGAGGGCCGGATTCTGCACAACGCCGCATGCCACCTGCTGCAGCTGATACTGGGGCAACCGGGCACCGGCCGCGTGAAGGACTTGATGGCATTCTGCGCAAATCCCGAGAACCTCAAACCCTGGTTGCCGAATGCGACTGACCGGCTCATCTTCTCGGAGGGCTTGCTTGAGGGACTGCGCGACCTGACGTCGCAACAGCACCACGGGTCCAGGTACGGCATCAGGACGGCGCCAGCGAGTATGAATTGAGGCCGACCATGGTCACTCACTATCCAAACGGAGACGTCGAGTTCCGCTTCTTCCGGCCCAACGCCCAGCGGGTCTGCCTCGTCGGCGACTTCAACGGCTGGCGCCGATCGGAAGCGGCCATGCGCAAGAGAGGCGATGGATGGTGGAGCCGCCGGTTGCGCCTCGGGCCGGGAGCGTATCAGTTTCAGTACCTGGCCGATGGCGAGCGATACCTCGACTTTGCGGCCTTCGGCGTGGAACGGGGACCGCTGGGCGGGTGGAACTCGGTGGTGGTCGTTGGCCAGCCAACCGGAGCGAAAACGCCCGGGCGGCGGGAGTTGTCGCGACCGGCCACCGCCGCGGCGGGACGTGAGGCGTGAAATGTGCCGCCGGAAGCGATCAAGGAGGCTGATGTCATGAAAGCCAGAAGCATCTACATTACCGTGGAGGACATGGCCCGCCTGTCGGAGTACGTGCGCGTCGCCCGGGCCCGGTACCAGGAAGACATCACTTATTTGAATGCCCTGCGCGAAGAACTCGATCGGGCGGTCGTCGTCCTGCCGGAGCGGATGCCTGCCGACATCGTCACCATGCACTCGCAGGTGCTGCTCCGCGACCTGGCTTCGGGCGAGGAAACACAGTATGTGATGGTCTTCCCCGAGAACGCGGACATCCTCGAGGGCAGAATCTCCGTCGTATCGCCAATCGGGGCCGCGATGCTCGGACGCAAGGTCGGCGATACGATTCGGGTGCACGCGCCGGCCGGGACGAGACGAATGCGGATCGAGCGACTCCTGTTCCAGCCCGAAGCCGCGGCGATGTTGTCGAGAGAGGCCTGTGCCTGATCGGGCTGAGCCCGGGAAGGGATGCTGATGTGGTCCTTCACGGGCCAACCCGCCGGACGGCCGCCTGCAGAATACCATGCAGGATATCGCCGCCCTTCTGAAGCCCCTGGGGGAAACCAAAGCACTCTCCCTGTTCAGCGCCGGCCTGACCTCCGGCCCGCATCCGACGGACGCGTAACTGCTCGGATGGCTCGGGCATACGATCGGGCCGCAAGCGACGCTGCGAGTCATCGCTTCGTACGCTCGCCAGCCGTGCATCCGCTGTCGCAACGGCCTGGAGCCCTGCGACTCGTGCGACGGCCGGGGGCATTCGAGTCAGGGCGAGGTTCTGCGAGTCCTGCCTGGGGCGCTCGGACCCCTTCGCGGGTAAAGGTCTCGAACACCCCTACCTCGACAAGGCCGCGGCCGCGCCGGCGTAGCCATCGCCGCGAACCGGTGACCGGCGAATCCGCGAAACAAGGAGAAGCACATGCGTATCTCCCAACTCCTGGACTCTCGTTGCGTCCTCACGGGCATCTCCGTGACGGGCAAGGAAGCCGCCCTCAATCGGCTTGTCTCCGCCCTTGGTGAGGCCCGCGGGGTCGATGTCGAACTGGCCCTCCGCGACATCCGCGCGAGGGATCGGGCCGGGGCCGTCCTTCTGCCGCTGGGCCCCTATCGTGTGGCCGTGCCTCACGCGACCACGAGCGCCTGCAAACAGCTCCTCTTCGCCATGGCTACCTGCCGTGAGGGCGTACAATGGGACGACGACCCGGAAAACCGAGCCCATCTGGTTGTCGTCCTGCTCGGTCCGCCCCAAACCCGCGGGCTGTATCTTCGCGTCCTCAGTCGCATCGCCCGACTCTGCTCCGACCAGAAGGCGGTCGAGTCGCTGCTCAACGCCGAGTCGCCGGAGCAACTAATTGAACGCCTGGCGGAGGAGGAAGACCCGCTGGGTGAGATCGTCGCCGCAGACGGCATGCCGGCCTTCTGCGTTATTGGGGCGGGGCCCGGCGGACTGGCCATGGCCGGGCACCTGGCCCTGACGGGCTGCAAGGTCAACCTCTTCACCCGCAGCGAAGAACGGCTTGCTCCCATCCGCGCGGCCGGCGGCATCCGTGTCACCGGCGAGGTCCACGGCTTTGCCACCCTCAATCTCGTCACGACGAGTGTCGGCGATGCCATACGAGATGCGGATGTGCTCATGGTGGTCGTGCCGGCCACCGCCCACCGCAATATCGCCAATCTCGTGGCCCCGCACGTCAAGGATGGGCAGATTCTGGTGCTCAATCCGGGTCGGACGGGCGGAGCGCTGGAAGTGGCCCAAGTGCTGCGAGCCAGGAATCCACAGGCCCGCCCCTACGTGGCCGAGGCCCAGACGTTGCTGTACGCGTCGAGACTCACCAATCCCGGCCAGGTGCACGTGTTCGGTATCAAGAGCTCAGTTCCCGTCGCCGCTCTGCCGGCTTATCAGATCGCCGATATCCTGCCGGTCATCCGGAGCGCTTTGCCTCAGTTCATCCCCGGCGACAATATCCTGAAAACCAGCCTCGACAACATCGGGGCGGTGTTCCATCCGGCCATCACCGTCTTGAACGCGGGCCGAATCGAGGATACCCACGGTGACTTCGAGTACTACGTTCGAGGCGTGACACCGGCCGTCGCTTCCGTTCTGGAGGCCGTTGACCGGGAACGGATCGCCGTCACCAGCGCCCTGGGCATCCGGGCCCACACCGCCCGCGAGTGGCTCTACCTGGCGTACAACGCGGCCGGCAAGACACTGCTCGATGCGATCCAGGCAAATCCCGGATACCGCGGCATCCGGTCGGTCGCCACCGTGCAGCACCGCTACATCTCGGAAGATGTACCCATGAGCCTCGTACCCATCGCCTCCATCGGCCAGATGCTCGGCGTACCCACCCCAACCATACGCACTGTCATTCACCTGGCTTGCGTCATGCACAATGTGGACTACTGGGCAGAGGGACGAACCGTACAACGACTGGGAATCGCCGGAATGTCGGTCAAGGACATCCGTCTCCTGGTCGTGGGAGCGGAACCGGCAACCCCGGTGCCCGACGCACCCCACAGCCAGCACCCGTTGGATGGCGATTCGCTCGAAGGAGAACTGTGGAAAACGGATACCAGACCGCATGAAGACGCATTCACCTACAACGACTGATCGATTCGGTCTGGTCCGACCGGCCATCGAAGCCCACACCCTGGGCATCACCTCGGTGGAACAGATCCTCCGAGATTGTGGCTACACCGTCGTCGTGGGCGACGCCCCGACCTGTGAGGCGTTCAACCGGCCCGAAGATCCCCGCCATCTCGCGGCCATCGAGCGATGGCTGCGCGATAACCGGATCACTATCCTGGGTTTCAGCTACCGCCTGGATCCACGCCAGGGAGCCACCCTCTTCGAGAGACTGATCCACCAGCTCAAGGCCCGAAGGCTGCTCGCTGAACAGGGCGGCTTTCTCAAGGCGGTCTACTTCGCCGGCCTGCCCAAAGCGTGCGCGCTGGTGCAACAGCGCGTTCCCGAGGTCGCCGGCGTCTTCCGCGGCGACGAGACCCCCATGGAGACCCTGGCAATGCTCGCCATCAGGCCGGACACCATGCCGAGGAACCTCGCCGAAGGCGCCAGCTATGACCAAGCGAGACTGTCGTTCGGGAGAGACCTGATCCAGAAGGGCGACTACCTGCAGGTCCAACCCGTCGACCGGAGCAGCTGTGGAGAATTCGGCACCCGGCGGGATACCCTGGTCCGACGCGTGGAACATGCCACGACCCGCCAACTGCCTCCCCTGATGCGAGCCCATGTCGGACCCTATCTGGCCGACCGGGCCCAGGCCGTCTCTCTGTTCCTTGAGTGGACCGGCCAGCTGGCGAGATCCGGCTTGCTCGACATCCTGTCGATCGGAACCTCCCAGTTGACTCAGTCCGCATTCGGGGAAGACTGGAATGGCAAACCCAATGGGGGCGGAGTACCCATCAACTCCCCGACCGAGTTCGCGGCGGTATGGCAGGCCGCCCGGCCGATGCTCGTCCGCACCTATGCCGGCACAACCCACATTCCCAAGCTGGCCAGGATGTACGAAGAAACACTGCACATGGCCTGGCATGCACTCTCGTTGTGGTGGTTCTGCCGCATGGACGGCCGAGGCCCCTACTCGGTGCAGGAGAATCTGGAACACCATCTCGAGACCATCAGGTACGTGGCGTCCGTCGGCAAGCCCTTTGAGCCAAATGTACCCCACCACTTCGCCTTTCGCGGCGCAGACGATGTCACCGCTGTCGTCTCGGTGGTGCTTGCCGCCAGAGCAGCCAAGCACCACGGTATTCGCCACCTCGTACTGCAGAACATGCTGAACACCCCCAGGTCCACTTGGGGCGTTCAGGATCTCGCCAAGTCGCGTGCTATGCTGCAGCTGGTTCGCGAACTGGAGGACGATTCTTTCCACCTCATCCTGCAGCCCCGCGCGGGCTTGGATTACTTCTCCCCCGACCTGGCCAAGGCGAAGGCTCAACTGGCGGCCGTCACCGCCCTCATGGATGACATCGAGCCTCAGAATCCGGACAGCCCCCCAGTCATCCATGTGGTGAGCTACTCCGAAGCCTCACACCTGGCCGATCCCCCTGTGGTCGACCAGAGCATCCAGATCACTCGCCATGCCCTGGCCGAGTACCGGCGATTGCGAGCCAAGGGCGATGTGGACGACATGACCGGGCATCCGGAAGTCGCCCAGCGAACCCACGAGCTGCTGCAGGATGCCCGAGCCGTCCTCGCGGCTATCGAGACCTGTGTACCGTCACCGTGCTCTCCAGAGGGGCTGTATCGCATCCTCGCAGGCGGCTTCCTCGCCGTTCCCTACCTGTGGGAATGCCGGGAAGAGTTCCAACGCGCCATCCGCTGGCCAACCCGGCTGATACGCGGGTCCGTCAAGGTCGTCGATCCACAGGGCAACCCCCTCCCTGCCGCCACCCGGATGGAGATGGTTCTCGATGATCTGAGACTGCCGGCTCAACGCACCCCCTAGGAGACCGTATCTATGGCTGGTATTGCGGGAATCGTAGGCTCCGGCAAGGGTGAATCCGTCAGGCGGATGCTGAACCGAATGGCCCATCGTGGCCGGGCCGGACATGAAGTGGTCGAAATGAAGGGCACAACGCTCGGCGCCGTGTGGCCGGTCGGCGCTCGCAGCCCGATCCTCCGGGAGCACCACGTCGCCTGCGATTCCGTCGGCAACGGGCAGTTCGCGCAAGCCCGCGCGAACGACGGCACCCTGACGCTCTCACGCGACGCCATCGGAGCCGTCCCGCTCTACTATGGACACCACCCGGACGGCTCGCTGTGCTTCGCCTCGGAGATCAAGGGCCTGCTGGAGACCACCAGCGATGTGAACGAGCTTCCGCCCGGTTGTCAGTATGACGGCCAGCACTTGACCCGAGGCGATGAGCTCCAGGTCAGGGAAACCATCACCGAACGGCCCGAAGATGTCGCCCGCACCTTGTGGGCCTGCCTGGACGGCGTGGTCAGAAGTCGCATTCATCAACACACCATGGGCGCGTGGCTGTCCGGCGGACTCGACTCCAGCGCCATCGCCGCCCTGGTCCGACCACACGTGCGCAGGCTGTACACCGTCGCCGGCGGCGTGGCAGGATCACCCGACCTGGATTTCGCCCGACAGGTCGCGGACTTCATTCGGTCGGACCACAACGAGGTCGTGATCAGTCTTCCGGAAATGCTCCACGCCCTCCCAACCGTCATCTATCACCTGGAGTCGTTTGACGCCCTGCTCGTACGCTCCAGCATCATCAACTACCTCGTTGCACAACGCATGGCCGAGCTCGCTCCCGATACTTTCTCAGGCGAAGGAGGCGATGAGCTGTTCGCTGGCTACGACTATCTCAGAAGCCTGGAGAGCCGCCATCTCGCCCAAGAACTCGTGGATATCATCGGGCGGCTGCACAACACGGCCCTGCAGCGGGTCGATCGCTCGGCCGCCGCCCACGGGCTCGTGGTCCACGTTCCTTTCGTCAACCCGACCCTCGTCGATTACGCTATGCGCATCCCCGTCGAGTTCAAGATCCGCGACGGCGTCGAGAAGTGGATCCTGCGCCGGGCGATGACGGACCTGCTGCCCCCGGCCGTCCTCAATAGACCCAAGGCCAAGTTCTGGCAAGGCGCCGGCGTCGGCGACCTCCTGTCAGACTACGCCGACCAGCACATCTCCAATCAGGAATTCAGACGCCAGCGGAACCTACACAACGGCTGGGTGCTCAACAGCAAGGAAGAGCTCATGTACTACCGGATCTTCAGGGACGCCTTCGGCACGCTCGAGAATCTATCCTGGATGGGCCGCACCAAGGGTGCTCCGCGAATTCAGGAGCAGGGCTGAACCTGGCCGCTCGATGAACCCGCCCGGATGTGGCCCGCCCAGGTGTCGATCCGCGGACTGCCCCGCGCGGCTTGGGCGGTGCCGGGCCGGCCGATGAATGCCGCATCACACCGTGCTGTAGGTCGCGGCCCTCGCTTCAAGAGCGTCCGCCAGGATATACTGCCGTTCAACCTGTGGGTCATAGAGGGCACACCCCAGCCGGCCGGCGATGGCAATGATCCGGTCCACGGCTCCACGGTCCCTGAGCAAGCCGTCGGCACAATTCACCGAAAAAGCAAAGGTCTCGGTCGACGTCGGGACGAAAGGCCAGGCCACTTCGAAGCCATCGTCGCCTTCCTCCCAGACCAGCTGGGGACCGTGATCCTGGATCCCCGGAAAGGCCTCGTTGAACAGGGTCTTGAGGCGCGATACGGAGAGGCGGGCCATGCCTTCCGGCTCCTCGTGCTCGCAGACCAGGTCACAGAGAACGCCCGGCTCCAGCCCGGATGGAAATACTTCTTTCCAGAAGTAAAGATGGTAGGACATCGGATCCTCACTTTCTCGTACCGGCCGGAAGGCGAACACCACACGATCACCCCCGAACGGCGCGGGGCACCGCGTTCCGGCCACCCGTGACGCGGCGACCAGGAAGCAGCCGCCCGACCGCCCCACCGGGTCGCACGCGTTACCCCATGTTAGGTCGATAATCGTCTTCGAATGTTAGCCGCGTGTGAGCCCCAGGTGTATTTGTCGAGAACGGTGGTTGGGCCTTGTCTCGGACACGCCACCCTCTTCACTGGCGGAATGCCCGCGGATCACGGAACCGTCGGAAACGACTGGTACGACACCACCCTCGGCCGCAACACCGACTCCGTGCAGGACGACGAACACCCGTTGATCGGCCAGCAGGCCGCCCCAGGAACAGGATTCTCGCCCCTCAGCCTGACCTCCAGCACCGTCGGGGACGAACTGATCCTGGCCTCCGGCGGCCGATCACGCGTGTTCAGCGCCTCAACCAAGGACCGTGGCGCCATCCTGCTCGCCGCCGACCACGGCATGGACGACGTCCCCGAGTGCGCTCGGGCATCGGGCCTTCCTGCCGGTCGTCACAACCCTGCCGAATTCATCAAGCAGCTCAACGACCACCTCAAGGCCGAGTACAAGATCAATCACGACCTGGTCACCTGGTTCTGGAATCCCAGCTTGTACCTCGACCTGAAGACCATCGGCCAACTGAAGCGCAGCGTGCCCCAGGTGCAACGTACCGTGGCCGATCGGGTGATGCGAATCCCCGGCTTCGCCTCCGCGGCGACTCCAACCGACCTGCTGGCCGGCGCTGTGCCCGACAACGAGCTCGGACGGAGACTCCTCAACTCCTCCCATCCCACTCGGACCGGAAACGTACTGATCGCCCCCGCCCCGTTCTGGTTCCTCTACCCAGGTCCCGAGTACGGTGCGGCCATGCACGGCGGCCCACATGCCTACGACACCTACGTGCCCATCATGGTCGCCGGCCCAGGCATCCCCGCAAAACGAGTCAACCGGCGGGTCAGCCCCGCCGACCTGGCCCCCACCGTCTGCAACATCCTCCAAATCAAGCCGCCGTCAGGCTGCTGCGGGAACACACTCATGGAAGTGCTGGACGCCGAGAGCACGACCACCAGACGCAAAGACCCCGGCTGAGCGGCCGGGCGAGATCGCAACCGTCAGTTCGCACAGCCCGCAACGACCGGCCCTGCACCGCTGTAACAGCGCTGGAAGATGCCGTAGTCGGATTGGTCGATGTCCAGATCCCCGTCCAAGTCCGCGCGCTTACAGCCGGGGACGGACGGACCCATCGCCGGCCCGGTCCAACATCCCCTGAAAACCACGAAATCGTCACCGTCCACGTCACCGTCACAGTCGAAGTCCGGCGAGAACGGCGGCCGCCACGGCCGGGCGGCAATCCGGGCCTGCGCCGCGGCCAACATCGACGGCCAAGCCGTGTTGTCAATCGGAAAGCCGTATTCCGAGGAGAAATGATCGCGCAGGTCCTGCCCGGCCGAAGCGCTGAACGCCGCGACGATCCACGTGGCCTGCTTCGCTTCGTCATTGATGGTCACCGGCAACCCCTCCCACGCCGGCTGGAACGTGCTCAACAGATCGAACCACGCCTTCGGGCCGTAGGCCTCGTATACCTCATAGAAAATGCCATCCATGAGGTCCGGCGTCAGGCTCCGGTAGTTCTTGCCGGCATTCTTATACTCCACCAGTTGCCGCTGGTAGGAGGCCCTGGCATTGTCGAAATCGGTGTCAATGCTCCCCCGCCCCAACGATCCGACCGCGGAGGGACATGCCGCCAGGCAGTGGCGAGTCCACATCCCACACAAGGTCGCAAGCCCTTCGCTGTAGGTGAAGTCCAGCATACTGCCCGGGGTGGTGATGAACTGGTACAGCGGGCCGGAGGCGAGAATGAAATTGTGCCCCAGCTCGTGAAAGATGATCCCCCATTGCGGAACAGGACGAACCGGATCGGCGACGATGTAGCAGCTCTTCGGATCAGGGCTGACAAACGACCATCCCAGCCGGATCGGATTCGTGCCCGCAAGACCGCACACCGCAGTGCTATCGTCGTTGGTCACGTCGCACACAAAGTAGTGCAGACCGCCGCGATAGGGCAGCGACCCGATCAGATCACGCTGCGCCCGGTAGGCGATATCCGTGGCCGCAACCTGATCGTAGTCCGCGGCAAGCTTCGCGAGGTCAAAGCCCTGGATCAGCCCCGGAGCGTAAAACGCGATCCGATCGCCCCGAAAAGCCTCGTGCTCCACACCCAGGTCCGCATCGACGCAGCGAATGAGCGCCTGGTTGTCGGCAAGGACGCCGTCCGCCAAGACCTCGACCCAGCTCGAGCTCCCGGACGCGATCGCCGACGGTGTCGCCGTGACCACACCGGCCGCATCCACGGTGCCTGTGCTTGCACTCAGGCCGTAGTACTCCAGGCAATAGTCGCCGGTCGGCAGCAGCTCGCCCGCCGGGCCGCGAATCTCAACCTCCAGCTGCCTGCTGGGAACGCCGGGTGACAACAACAAGAACGGCGTGGTGACGATCACGTGAGCCGGCACCGGCCGCGTCAACCCGAAACACCACTCCCAGGTCTCGCCATTGCTGATCACCGAGTAACCGTTGTATGTGTCCCCCCCGAAAAGCACGATCGCTCCTCGGGCGCTGTCATACGCCATCGCATGCGATCCACGAGCCCGCGGCACTGCCCCGGTGAACCGCATCAGCGCCCAGCTCTCCCCGTTCCACCACCAGGCGTCGTTCTGGTAGGTGTAGGTGGCGATGCGGCCGCCAAAGAGCACCGTCCTCCGCCCGTGGCGGTCATAGACCATGGCGTGATCCAGCCGTGCGGCCGGCTCGCCCCTGACCCCCGCACTGCGCCGGGTCCAGTCCACCCCATCCCACTCCCAGGTGTCCCGGTAATACGTGGAGTAGCTGCTGTAGTGGTAGCCGCCGAACAGAACGGTGACACCACGGTCGCAGTCATAGACCATGGCATGCAGATGTCGCGGCGACGGACTGTTGCTCGGCGTCCGCTGCGTCCACACCGCCCCGTCCCACTCCCAGGTCTCGTTGCTGGACACCCCGGTGGACCCGCCGAACAGAACCACGACACGGCGGCGAGAGTCGTACACCATCGCATGGCCTGTACGCGACGAGGGTCCGGCCGCAGTCTTGTTCACCCAGGCGACACCATCCCACTCCCACGTCTCCGCCCCGCCATAGCTGCCACCAAATAGAACAACCACCTGGCGCTCACTGTCGTACGCCATCGCATGGCCGTAACGAGAGGAAGGACCGGTCGTCGCCTTGAGCGTCCATAGAGCCCCATCGTACTCCCACGTCTCCGCCCCGCCGTAGGTGCCGCCGAATAGAACAACCACCTCGCGGTCGCTGTCGTACGCCATGGCGTGCGCCCTGCGCGGCGAGGGACCGCTCGTAGCGATCTGCATCCAGTCGCCACCGTTCCACTGCCACGTGTCACCACCGGCGCCGCCCGAGTGCAGGGCTCCTCCGAACAAGACCGTCACCCGCCGGGCAACGTCATAGACCATGCCATGATCCGATCGCGCGGAAGGGCTCGCCACCGGCGTGCGCTTCTCCCACGATGTGCCGTCCCATTCCCAGGTCTCGCTCGTGTAGGGGCTGGTCTTGCCGCCGTACAGCGTGGTCACCCGCCGATCGCTGTCGTACACCATCGCGGGCCCTTCACGCTGCGACGGACTGGCCGCCGGACTACGCTGGGTCCACACCGTCCCGTCCCACTCCCACGTCTCGCGGACCGCCCCGCCACTGCCCCACCCGCCGAAGAGCGTGGTCACCTGCCGATCACTGTCGTAGGCCATCGCGTGCTTGTACCGCGGCGACGGCCGGAACGCCGGATCCAGCAGCGTCCAATCCGTGCCGTCCCATGTCCATGTGTCGCTCGTGTAACCGCCGGTCTTCCACCCTCCGAACAGCACGACCACACCCCGGGTGGCGTCGTAGACCATGGCATGGCCGGTCAGAGCGGGGGGCTTGTGGGCGGGATTCCGCTGGGCCCAGCTCGTGCCGTCCCATTCCCAGGTCTCGTCACTGTACGAGGTCGAACTGCCTGCCGTGCCCCCAAAAAGAACCGTCACCCCGCGAGCCGCATCGTAGGCCAACCCATGGCCGTACCGGGCCGACGGGCCGGACATGGAACGCAAGGACCACGCCGAGCCACTCCACTCCCACGTCTCCCCGGATGAGAAACCAAGCTGGCCCCCAAACATGACCGTGACTTGCCGACCACTGTCGTAGACCATGGCCAGCGACGCCCGCGGGTCCGGCAGAGGCTTGCGCCAACCCTCGCAGGTCTGGCCAACTACGGGGCAGACACCGCTCGCCAGAACCAGCGCCGCCCCCACCCCCCTCAAGACGCTCAGCTTCCATCCCATGACCGACTCCTTCCCGATCCCTCCATCCGCGACCAAGCCCTCACCCCCCTCAGCCGCCCACCAGGCCGGGCGCACCAACCCCAGATTCAGTAAGAAGACAATCCAAAGCGGCAACCGCAACACGGCCCAGGTATGCACCTTCTCCAGAATACCGCAAAACACCATGCAAAATCAAGCTCCAGCATAATTCGTGCTCCCTGAGGAAATCTCCCCGCCACCCCACCTCCCCAACGCCACCCGGGCGGGGACCGCCGGCATGCGGCCCCACACCCAAACAACACCGGCTTTCCACTCCTCCATCCATCACCGTCTGATAATCTCCGACCAGATCGAGCCACCACCTGGCCAGAAAGGCCACTCGGCATGCCAGCGTCACTGCCGGACGGCGGTGATGCCCGCAAACGCTCATCACTCGATTCGCACCCATCCGCTCCCTGCCTGGACCACTTGCAGCTGTTGGGCCAGAATAGACCCTCGACACGAAGGCGCGATGGACCATGAGACCCAAGAACCGAGCCATCGGGACTTGGGATGAGGTGCACGGCCATGTCGACTGGCGGAACACGAATCGAATCGGACAGCATGGGACACATGGAAGTACCCGACTGGGCACTCTGGGGAGCCCAAACCCAGCGAGCCGTCCAGAACTTCCCGATCAGCGGGTATCGGTTCGACCGGCGGTTCATCCGGGCCATGGGACTGATCAAGTCGGCCGCCGCACACGTCAATCGCGAACTCGGCCTGCTGGACGAACGCCGAGCCGGGTGGATCACTGCGGCCGCCAAAGAAATCATCGAGGGCAAGCTCGATGACCATTTCGTGCTCGACATCTTCCAGACCGGTTCCGGCACCAGCACGAACATGAACGCCAACGAGGTCATCAGCAACCGGGCGATCCAGCTGGCCGGCGGCAAGGTCGGCTCGCGCGAGCCGGTCCACCCCAACAACCACGTCAACATGGGCCAGTCGAGCAACGACGTCATCCCCACGGCCATCCATGTCGCAGCGGCCGAAGGTCTGACCGTCGACCTCTTGCCCGCCCTTGACGCCCTGCGAAAACGCCTGACCGAGAAGGCCAACCACTACTGGAACGTCCTCAAGATCGGGCGAACCCACTTGCAGGACGCCACACCGATCCGGCTCGGCCAGGAAATCAGCGGCTGGGCCGCCCAGGTGAAACTGAGCCAGGAACGTCTGATGCGGGCAACGACGGCCCTGGGCCCACTACCCATCGGCGGTACGGCCGTCGGCACGGGTATCAATACCCACCCGGAGTTCGGCAAGCGGATGGCCGCCAAGCTGACCAAACTGACCGGCATTCCGTTCACCGAGGCGGAGAACCACTTCGAGGCCCAGGCAACCAAGGACGCCGTCTGCAGCGCCAGCGGCGAGCTTCGAGCGGTGGCCGTCGCCCTGACCAAGATCGCCAACGACATCCGCTGGCTGGCCAGCGGACCGCGGTGCGGGCTGGCCGAGATCCGCATCCCCAGCACCCAGCCGGGATCAAGCATCATGCCCGGAAAGGTCAACCCGGTCATGAGCGAAATGCTGATTCAGGTCTGCACCCAGGTGATGGGCAACGACTTGGCGGTTACACTGGGCGCCCGGGACAGCGTGTTTCAGTTGAACGTGATGATGCCGCTCATCGCCCGCAACCTGATGGAGTCGATCCGCCTGCTGGCCAACGCATCGAAGGTGTTCACCGAACGATGCGTGGCCGGACTCGAAGCCAACCAGCAGCGCTGCGAGCAGATGATCGAACAGTCGCTGGCGATGTGCACGAGCCTCGCCCCGGCCATCGGCTACGACCAGGCGGCGGCCATCGCCAAGGAAGCCTCGGCTACCGGCCAGACGGTCCGGCAGGTGGCCCTGGCCAAAGGAGTCTTGCCGCCCGAACAGTTGAGCAAGCTGCTCGACCCGGCAACCATGACCGCGCCCACGGAATCGGCCTGATGACCCACGGACCCCATTCGTGCCCCGAACTCGACGGAACGTCCCCAAGACCATGGTGCGGCCCAGGCGTCTCGCCTACGCCCCATCCACCCCCGGGCCGGCCTTTCGCCCGCTCTCGCGACTGGATCTGCCCACTGGTCACACTGGCGGTGGCCGCCTTGTGGGCCCTGGCAGCCAAGGGTGCGGCCGACCACGTCAACCACAGCAACCTCGCCCGCCTCATGGGCACGGTCATGTTCGGAACCAGTCTCTCACCCGACTCGGGCAACGAGACCGCCCTGCCTTTTCCACTGCCCGGACAGAAACAGACCACACCCGCTCCAGCCAAGCCGCTCTTCCACGAATCCCTCGCCCGTCAGAGCGAAGCCGTGGAGACCACAACCTACATCTGGCGATGGAGCATGATGGCCGTGGCCGTCCTGTTGACATGCGCTGCGATTCTCTCGCTGGCCACGAGGCAGACCAGGCCGCTGCACCTCCTGGCCGCGCTCGTCATCCTCGTCAGTACCGTCGGGACCTACGTGGCTATACGCCAACTGGTCAACCCCGCCCGCGGCGGCCTCGAGGAGCAACCCCCGCGGTTCTACGTCCTCGTGCTCAGTCTGCAGTCGCTCTACGGATGGGCGCTCCTGTTCCTGTTTGCACGTCGCCCCACGCCTCGGATGCCGGCCCCTGCCCAGGGCGGCCGCGGGAACTCGGAGAACCAACCGCCCACTGCCAACCTGGCATCCGACTGAATGGTACCCCATCCCTCTCCTGTACGGTTCGCCGCGAGGAACGCCGCAACCCGAAACCGGTCCCCCAGGCCGATCACTTGATCAACCGCGCGTCGCACCAGTCGGCATGGTCGCCGATGTCCTGCTCCTCGCCAAAATCCACCTTCAGCTCCAACCGCTTGGCCCCCTTGATGGGAACGAGTATGTCCATCGCTTTGTCGCGGCCGGTCACCGGCTCGCTGCGGTAGACCTCCTTGCCGTCGGCCAGAACGCTGAAAATGGCGTTGCCCAGCGGCCGGGCACCGTCGTCGATCCCGATCGTGGCCGCCAACTGATCATAGCCCGTCTTCAGCTCGTAGCTCAGCACGGCCTGTGAGTGCATGCCGATGCCGCGAAGAAAGCGCCGACCGCCAATCCGAAGCTCACGGTTGGCCACCGAGCGGTTGTAGCGATACGGCCAGCGGGTCACGCCGAACGGCTCGAACGCGTACCCCGCCGGCTCCATGTCGCTCAAAAACACGAGGCGGCCCCCGCGAAACCCGATCTCCATCAGCCGCGAAACCGGCACGACCACCGCCTTGTTGCCGCCCATGACCAGCCGGATCGTCTCCACGTCACCACCCGTGATTCGCCCGCAGAGAATCGACCCGTCGTCCAGCATACACCTGGCCGGGGCTGCGGGCCCACCACCCACCCCCGCGGCCATCACCAGACCACAAGCCTTCTGGGCAGCGAACGCCACACTCCTGTCACGCCAGCGAAACGAGCCACCCTTCGCGTCAAGCGACTCCAGCGTGCCGCGCAGAGTCTGCATCTTGTTGTTGGCCCCCATGATGAAAAGCGCGTCTTGCGAGGCATCCGGTCGGTCAAGCGCCTTCCCAAAAGCCCGCACAGCCTCATCGCTCGATGAACCCACATAGCGAACGCCGGCCAGGTCGCTCAGCGACAGCTTCATCCGGTCGGCCAACGCGACCGCCACCTCGATCCCCTCGCGACCACCTGCCAGTATGCGCGCAGGCAACTGACTGCCGTCCTTGAGGTAGATGACGAGTTCGACCCCCTCGGCCGGCATCGTCGAAGGCTGAGAACCCGCTCCAGCACGCATCGCCGATCGCGAACCGCCAGCCCCAGGCCAGGTCACTACCATCACGTCATCGGCCTTCAGCGAAAACTCCTGCGTGCCCTCGACCAGCCGCAGCGAGCCGTCCCCGCCAGCCCCCACCCACCGACCGCTGACCGTCTTCCCTTCAACGGTAATCACCTGAACCGCCGGCCCGGCGGCCAACGTCGGCCCGGTAGCACACGCCAGAACCAGCGATGCCCCCCCGAGGAGAAACCGTCGCCGCACACACCTCGTTCTCCGTGAGGCGTGTCCCCATATACCCGTCTCATTTCTCACTTCTCACTTCTCACTTCTTGACCGTCGCAAAAAGCGACGCTCAAGCTACTCTTCTTTCGCCAGCTGCCGGTAGTACTGCTCGACAAGTTGGCGGTATCGGCTCGGAAAGCTCTCCCGCAGAGATTGCAGGATGCGCTGCCGCTCTTCCGGACGCATCTGCCCCCATTGCTCTCCCGGCCGCGCCGTCGCCCGGCGATGCAGCGGCCCCTTCCCCCCCTCGCCACTCGGAAGCATCGAGTCGCCGGCCGGGGCCACCGGAGTACCCTCAGCCTTTCCGCCCTGCCCGCCCTTGCCCCCCTTGGCCCGCTGCTGTTGTTGCTGCTGCTTCTCCTGCTCCTCGGCGTCCTGGATCAGTTTGTCGAGGAGCTCGACTGCCCGCTGCTGCTTGTCGCGAACCGGCTGCCCCGCGTTACCCTTCGCCAGCCGCCGGCTCGCGTACGTCATCAGGTCGGAAACGTCACCCAGCCCCTCCGGCCGCCGAACGCTCAATTCCTGCAGCATCTGCCGAGCAGGCAAACGATACTTGTCCGCTGCGCCCGGATGCTGCAGCTCGAACCGCTGCAGCGACGCCAACGCCTCCTCATAACGCAGATCGGATACCTGGCAGTACGCGGCCAGAAAATCCACTTCCGCCTCCAGGAACGTCTTCTCCATCAGTTCGGCTTCGCGCCCGACAAGCGCGGCCAGCAACGGCTCGGCCTCGTCGGTGCGATCCTGCTCCACCAGGGCTCGGGCCAGCATCGCCGTCGCATGCAACGCGACGTAGCCATCTTTGTCCGTCATCAGCGGCCCAAGTACCTTCTCGGCAATCGCGTACTCCTCCTTCTCGATCGCATCGAGAGCGGTCCTGAACATCGGCGACACGATCGCCAGGGCCGCGGTCAGAAACCCCTGCGGCTCCTTCTCCTCGCGATGCGTCTTCCACCCCTCGGCCACCGCCTTTTTCGCCGCCGGCTCCACATCCGGCCAGCCCTGAACATGGGCAACAAACCGATCGATCAACTCCACCGCCCCCCGACGCGCCGCCTCAGGTGACAGAATAGGCCGCAACTCGCCAGCCGGCGCCGAAGCCGCCGGGCGAGTTGCCACGACCCGAAACGCCGGCGCAGAGCCCGCCGCCGCCAATGCCTGCGCGCACAGCAGCAGTGCCACAAGCGCGCCGCTAAACCAAGTGGGACTGTCACGCCACATCGTGATCATCTCTCGACAACCTGCTCCCCTCGCCCCTTTCGCACTTCCCACCTCCCACTGCCACGTCGCGAAGCGACGTGGACTACTGCCCCGCCCCCTTCTCGTTCATCTTCCGGGCCATCTCCGCTACCTGGCGCTGCCGGTCCGCGGTCCTGCGCATCAGCCGGTCGCGATCCGTCCCCTCGCTCGCCAGCTTCTCGTGCTCCGCCGTCTGCCGGTTGACCCGCACCTGGCAGGACCGCAGCAGCTTCAGCTCGGCCGAGGCCGGCAGCAGCGGCGACTCCGCCCCCTGACCCTGCTCGCCCGACGGTGACTCCCCCGAGGCAATCTGCTGGCGAAGCTGCTTCACCGAGTCGATCAGCTCCTCCAACGAGGCGATGATCTCGGCCATCATCTGTTGAGTCGGCTCGTCGGTCTTCTTGTCCTTCAGCCGCCGGGCAATCTCCAGCATGTCCTCGCGGAGCTGCTCGACCAGCCTCGGCACCACGATCGTCGTGCCTTCCTCCCTGAGAATCCGCAAGGCGTCCTCCGCCTCACCCGCCAGACCGGTCTCCTCCTGGACCAGCCCTGCCAGCTTGAGCTCGTCAGCATGGGCCCAGGTGGCCGGACCTTTCGCCTGCAAGGCAACCGTCCCCTCCTTGATGGTCGTCTGCTTGATCAGCATGCTCCGGAACCGCGACTCCAGACCGGCCAGCATCTGCTCCTGCTGCTCGCGGCGAAGCTGATCGAGCGATTCCTCTAGCTCGCGCTTGGCCCGCTCGAGTTGATCAATGGCCTTCTGCTGGTCCTGACTGGCATCACCCCTGTTCTGCGCGCCCAGCTTGTCCGCCGCATCACCCATGTGCTGACCGGCTTGCTCCACACTGTCAGCCCCCGGCGCCGGCTCCTGATCCTGCCCGTTCTGGCCACCCTGGCCGTCCAAAGAAGGCGATTCCCGAGATGGCTGCGGGTCGGAAGGGCTGCCCTGCGCACCCTGCCTCGGGTCGCCCGATGACGGCTTGCCCTTCTGCGAACCCCCTTCGTCCTTGCCGTTGCTCGGCAATCGCTTCGAGGAATCACCCTTCGACCGGTCGGTCGCGGGCTTCGTCGTCCCCTCGCCATCGCTCGGTTGTGACGAGGCCCCACCCTTCATCCGGTCGGCTAGTTCCGCCGCCCTCTTCTGCAGCTCGCGCTGTTTGTCGGCCAGCCCCTTGGCCCCCTGCGCATCCTGACGTCCCTGGCCGTCCGTTGCCCCCTTGAGCCGCTTCTGCTGGTCGAGCAACTGCAGGATGCGCTCCTCGATCGCCTTGAGCCGCTCGATGGCCTTGGCCCGCTCGTCCCGGCCGTCCTCTTCTTCGGTCAGGGCTTTCATCAAACCCTCCAGCCCTGCCAGCACCGCCGCCTGACGATCGGCCGCTTCGGTCAGCTCGCCTTTGTCCAGCAGATCGATGCTCTCATCCATCAATCGCCGGAGCAGCTGCTCCCGAGCCCGGTGCAGGGCGGCCTCCAGCCGCTTGGCCTGCTCCGGCTCCGTCGCCTTGAGCTTCTCCGCAAGCCGGTACATCCGGTCCTCAAGCTGCGTCATCCGATCGCGAACGATCTCCTGCCGAGCAGCCAGAGGATCCTTGACCGTCCCCGCATCCGCGGGCCCACTCTGGGCCCAGGCGAACCCGGGGGCCACCAAAAGGAACAGCCCAACCCACACCACCTTGATCCCATCAGGCATCATCGCGATCCTCGCCCGCCTCCCAGAAGGGGTCAAAGAATCCCCCCGCCGGCCACCGCGCCTCCGCAACTCCCCACCACCACCGCAGTTACGCAGGCCAGGCCCTCGGGCCGACGCTCACCAGATGACCCTGGCCAGTCACCGAATACCCACCAAGATACCGCCCCACCGTCTCGGCCGTGATCGCGTCGACCGCGGCCAAACGCTCCTCGGCGGGTCGCGGCCGGCCAAGATAGTCGACGTCGTCCGCAATCTGACCCAGCCGGTAAAACGGAGCTTCCGACTCGGTGGCCAGCGACGTACGACGCAGATTCTTGACACGCTGCAGCTCCTTGGGCTCCGGACCCCAGTCGGCCAGCGCCTGGGCCTCGCGGCGCATGGCGTCAAGCACCCGCTCACAATGCTCCGGCTCGCACAGGGCATACAGCAGCATGACCCCAAAGTCACCGTACTCCTCGCGAAACGCGCCCGCTCGGGTGCTCAAACCCTTCTGCACAATGTTCCAGTAGAACCGCGAGTTGCTGCCGCCCAGAATCGCCGCCACCGCCTCCGCCGTCTCGTCCAGCGGGTCGGCCGCCGACGGCGCGGGAAACGCCAGCAGCACCGCCTGCTGATGAAAACGCTCCAGCTGACGAACGGCCACACCGCTGGCGATGGGCGGCGGCCGGCGGGTGTCGGTCACCCCGTCGGATTCCCACCCGCCGCAGGTCCGTTCGACCGCGGCAATCGCCGCCCCCGGCTCGATATCCCCGGCGACGATCAGAACCAGATTGCTCGCCGCGTACCGCCGTCGATGGTAAGCCGCCATCTGGTCCCGGGTCATGGCCCGAATGGTCCGCTCGTAACCCAACACCGGCCAGGACAGCGGACTGCCCGGACAAATCCGCTCGTAAAGAAAATCATAGGCGTTGCTGGCCAGATCATCGTTCGACATGGCAATCTCTTCCAGCACCACGTTCTTCTCCATGTCGAACTCGCCCGCCGGAAGCGTCGGACGCATGATGTCGGCCAGCAACCCGAGCTGTCGTTCGAAATCCTCGGACCGAACCCAACCATAATAGAACGTGCGGTCCTTGCTGGTGAAAGCGTTGTATTGAGCCCCCATCTCGTCAAACTCGATGTTGACCTGCTCCCAACTCCGCTTCGCCGTCCCTTTGAAGCACATGTGCTCGAGAAAGTGGGAAACCCCGGCCATCTCCGGCGGATCGTCCCGAGCCCCGGTGCGAACCAGAAACCCGCAGGCCACCGAGGGCACGTGAGGCATGACCTCGATCACAAGCCGCAGGCCGTTCTCCAAACGATGCTGGATGAAGCGAGGGGCAGACATAGGCACACTTCACAAAGCCAAACGCACAACAGGGAGCCGAAACCCAAAGCCAAAAAGCGAATCCACCAGGACACCGGGACGCACGAAACACAGCCGTGCGGCGTCGCCCGCTTCACACTTGCCCCCGGCCGCCCGCGAACAGCCGTCACGTTCCCGATCCTCCATGCCACACCCGGCGTCCCTTCTCGCCCATCAGTATAAGGCAATCCAACGCAGTTGGCGCGGGCCGGGGGGCCCGGCCGTCCTGGCAACACCGCGCAACAACCTCCGTAAAACGAAGAACCCCCTCCCGGCGGAAACCCCCATCCCGCCCGGAAATATCGCCCTACATCACCGCCCGCCCATCCGGCTACAGCGAGCGAACCGTCACCCGCCCCAGTCTCCATTTTTGCCCGAATGCAGAGCCTCACCACGGCGAACATATCGTAGAGTCAATACTCACGGGACCAGATGGCTTTTAGGTTATGGGAGGGTCACATGGCGGCAACCGAATCAACCAACCTTCATCAGTTCATCGCCTACTTCGAGGAACCTGAACCGGGCGTTCCGGATGGCCACACCGGCTGGTACCACAGCAACGGCAAACAGCCGCTGCAATCCGCCAGCGACGTGTTCACCTGGACCGAGGGCAGCGCCACCCTGGTGAGGCCGGACATTGCCGGTCCGTTCACCGCCAAATCACTGGCGGTCGCGGATCTTCAGGCATCCTTGAGCCAGAACAGCTGACCTCGTTAAGCTTCGTTCGTGTCCTTCTATCGGGTCGCACGGCTTCCCGCGGTCCGCGCATGCGTGGTCCACGGGCGGCCGTGCTTCATTGCGACCCACCACGCCCATACCTAGAATACGCGGATGAGTCGATCACGCGTCGCCATCATCCGAACCACGCCGGCCACCGTCCTGGCCGATTACCACCGTCTCATGAACCTGGCCGATTATCGGAACGTCATCGACCCCCACACCGACACCGCCCTGAAAGTCAACATATCCTGGCATTTCTTCTACCCCGGCTCCAGCACCACGCCCTGGCAGCTCGAGGGCGTCATCCGGACTATGAAACGAGATGGCTACGACCCCAACTTGATCCACGCTTGCCATAACCGCACCGTCGTCATCGACGCCCATCTCGGCGAGCGAGAGAACAAGCAGATCTGCCCCGTCCAGGCCCACGGGCTGCGCAACGTGCATCTCTATGAAGGCGAGGAGTGGATTAACGTCCGCGACGCGGTGGGCGATCTGACCAGGCAATTCCTCTGCCTCAACCAGGTCTACCCCAACGGCTTCTCCATCCCCAAACGCTTCATCGGCGAGAACATCATCCACCTGCCAACCATCAAGACCCACGTGTTCACCACCACCACGGGTGCCATGAAGAACGCCTTCGGCGGCCTGCTCAACGAACGCCGACACTGGACCCACCCCGTAATCCACGAGACCCTGGTCGACCTGCTCATGATCCAGAAGAAAATTCACCGCGGACTCTTCGCGGTCATGGACGGCACCTTCGCCGGCGACGGGCCCGGCCCACGGTGCATGATACCCCACCTCAAGAACATCCTCCTCGCGTCCGCCGACCAGGTCGCCATCGACGCCATTGCCGCCAGGCTCATGGGCTTCGACCCACTGAAGGATTGCAGGTTCATCCGCCTGGCTCATGACCTGGGCTTGGGCTGCGGCGATGTACGCGACATCGAGATCGTGGGAGATGTCCACGCCGCCGAGGAAAACTGGCATTTCGACGGCCCCTTCAAACAGATGACCTTCGCCAGCCGCATGCAGCATCGCATCTACTGGGGCAGACTCAAGACCGCCCTGGAGTGGTCGCTCAAAACCTGGCTCGCTCCCTGGGCCTACATCGCCAGCGTGATCTATCACGATATGTACTGGTATCCGCGCAACGGCAGCAGCCGAATGCACCAGATCCTGCACAGCGATTGGGGACGCCTCTTCCACAACTGGGAACGTCTCACTCCCGACCAGAACGGCTGGCCGGACGTGGGCAGCGATCCGGCCCGCCTGGAACGCGGAACCGCCCGGCTGCTGAGCAAGGCCGTGCGGGTGCTGGGCACCTGCATCGTCCAGGCCCCCGAGGCCGCTCGCCTTCGCCGAAGAAAGACCGCCCGCCCGGCCAGAACCCCGGCCCGTGGTTAGCACACCTCCACGCTCCAGCCCGGTCCATTGAGCAAGCCGCCCACCGAGTCTACAATCCCCAGCAGGGACACATCCGTCATGGCTTGAGGACCGAACCGTGCGCTTGCTCGTAGTCGAAGATAACCCCAAGATGGCAGACTTCATCCGTCAGGGCTTCACAGAACAAGGCTACGCCGTGGACGTCGCCGTTACCGCCCACGACGGCGAAGCCTGCGCCGCCAGCGGTAACTACGATTGCGTCGTGCTCGACGTCATGCTGCCCGACCAGGACGGCTTCACCATCTGCCGCCATCTCCGGCGACGCGGCGTTCGAACGCCCATCCTCATGCTGACCGCCCTCGGCTCAACCTCCGACAAGGTCGCTGGTTTGGAGGCCGGCGCCGACGACTACCTCGCCAAGCCGTTCGAGTTCGTGGAACTGATCGCCCGGGTACGGGCCTTGCTCCGCCGCGGACAGGCCCAGGAGGCCACCACCCTCAAGTTCGAGGACCTCGAGATGGACCTCCTCGCTCGCCAGGTCACCCGGGCCGGCCACAAAATCAAACTGACAACCAAGGAGTTCTCGATGCTCGAGATGTTCATCCGAAATGCCAACCGGGTGCTCAGCCGAACCGAAATCAGCGAACGCGTCTGGGACATGAACTTCGACCCGGAGAGCAACGTCATCGACGTCTATGTCAGCAGCCTCCGCCGAAAAGTCGACAAGGGCTTCAGCCGGCCGTTGATTCACACCGTCATCGGCACCGGTTACTGCATGCGCTCCGCGACCTCCTCATGAATCGACGAAGCATCATGACCCGCCCTCTCTTCACTCTTCGCCTCAAACTCACCCTCCTCTACCTGGCCGTGTTCGGCGTGCTCCTCGGCGGCCTGTCGATCATCCTGGTCACCATCCGCGAACAGTACATCATCGAGGACTTCGACCAGCGACTCATCGGCCGAGCCATGAGCATGCTCTATGCGATCTCCCTGGTCGAGAACCGTACACCCGCCACCTTCCCGGCTGTGGACGGCGCGGGTGGACGCATCCCGTTCCGCTTCCCAGGGTACTTCTTCCAGCTCCGCTCGGCGGACGGCACAACCATCGAACGGTCGGAGAACATGGGCCAACGAACTCTGCCGTGGACCGCCACAGCCCAGGCATCGCGAACCGCCGGCGCCGCCCAGCTCGAAACCGTCCACCGCGACCTCGCCGTGGCACTGACCGGAGAGGGCGGCGAGCTGCGCCTGCTGACCCTCTACCACGCCCCAACAAATCGCCCACCTTTCTTCCTCCAAATCGCGGTCAGCACGACACCCATGAGACAATCCATCGCCCAGCTCCGAAGCCTCTTCCTGGGCGCTATCCCCACCGGACTCCTCATCGCCGGCGCGGCCTCCTGGCTGCTGGCCCGACGAGCTCTGGCCCCCATCGGCCAGATCGCCCGCCAAGCCCGCGAACTGACCGCCGCCCATCTCGACCGCCGCCTGGCCCTGCCCCCGGGACGCGATGAGGTCGCCGAAATGATCGTCACCATCAACCAAATGCTCGACCGGCTGGAAGCCGCCTTCCGGGCCCAGGAACGATTCGTGGCCGACGCGGCCCACGAGCTCAAGACACCCGCCGCCGTCCTTCTCGGCCAGGCACAGGTCCTGGCCAGTCAGCCACGCTCACTCCACGAATACCAGAACTTCCTCATCAGCGTCCAGGAGGAAATGCGGCGGATCAATCAGATGGTGATCAGCCTTCTGACTCTCGCCCGGGCCGACGCCGGACTGCCCATGGAAACCGTCTCGCCAGTGTCCGTCCACGACGTCGTCACCGACGTGATTCAGCGAAGCCAGCCCCACGCCGATCAGCGCGGCGTACGCCTCCTCCCGACCCTGGCTATGCCCGGCCCGGACGGGCAGGAGCCAACCGTCTGCGGCGACTCCGAGCTGCTCCGCTCCATGATCCTCAACTTGGTGCAGAACGCGGTCCGCCATTCGCCTCCAGGAGAGATCGTCGAGATCGCGGTGTCCCTGCGCGGATCGGAGGTGCAGGTCTGCGTCGGCGATCGGGGCCCCGGAATCCCCGCCCAACACCTCGACCAGATCTTCGGCCGCTTCTTCCGAGTCCCCGGCAGCGATGAGGGCGGCACCGGCCTGGGTCTGGCCATCGCCCGGGCCGTAGCCCGCATGCACGGGGGCGACATCGAGGTCCGCAACCGACCGGGGCCAGGATGTGAGTTCACCGCCCGTCTCCCCGTCGGCAAAACCCAGCCGGAACCAAAGAGCCTATGACCGGCCCGGCCACCGTACCCACAACCCCCTCCCGGCGTTATGATCGCCAACCGGTCTGCGAGGCCGATGCCCATGCCTTATCTGCTTGCCGTCGACCTGGGAATCAAGACCGGCCTCGCCCTCTTCGACGGCCAGGGTCGGCTGATCTGGTACCGGAGCCGCAACTTCGGCACAGCCAACCGGCTGCGAAGAGCCGTATACGGCCTGCTCAACGAGCTGCCCGACCTGCAATACCTAGTCCTCGAAGGCGGCGGAACCTTGTACAACCTCTGGAACCGCGAGGCCCGGCGACGCGGACTCGATATCCGACAGGTCAGCGCGGAGCAGTGGCGCACCCGCCTGCTGAAACCCAGCCGGCAGCGCACCGGCACTCAGGCCAAGCGATCCGCCTGCGACCTGGCTCGCCAAGTCATCGAGCGGTCCGGGACACCCAAACCGACATCGCTCCGCCATGACGCCGCCGAAGCGGTGCTGATCGGCCTCTGGGCGGTCCACGAAATCGGCTGGTTGACGGACTTGAAGTGGCTCCCGGGGAACAACCGTCGTGATACATCCCCGTGAAGCCGTGCGAATTGCACAAAAAGCTGCGGACCCAAAGGGAACTCAACCATGGTCACCACCATCTCGGCCGCCACGACGCCAATCGTCCTCGTGGCATTCGCGACCACCGGCGCCGCCGACCCTCTCATCCTCGAAAACCAGAAGGTCGCCCTGCGATTCGATTCGTCAACCGGAGCGTGGATCGGCTGGGTCGACAAGCAGTCCGGCGACGAGTTGGTCGTCGCTCCCGCCGCCAGCGTGCCGGAAGGACTGGCCACCCCCCAACTCGATGCCGCCGCCCTGGATGCGGCAGTCAAGGCCGGCCGCGCTATCTCGCTGGAAGGCACTTGGCGGTTCGCACCCGAACCGGAGAAGACCGACGCCGGCAAACCCGCCGCCCCCGACTTCGACGACCAGGCGTGGGAAACAACACCCGTCCCCAGCCGCGATGACACCGGCGACCGGCGGCTCAAGGACCGCGTGGGCAACTTCTGGTACCGAACCACGGTCACACCACCGGCGGCATGGCATGACCGCGACCTGGTCCTGGTCATCGGAGCCTTGGATGACTTCGACACCACCTACTTCAACGGAAAGCAGATCGGAGCCGTCGGCCAGGAGACACCCCACCACTGGGAAACACCCCGGCACTACACCGTGCCCGCCGGCCTCGTTCAGCCTGGACGGCCAAACACGCTGGCCATTCGCGTCCACAACGGCGCCTTCTCCGGAGGAATCGCGGGGCCGGTACGCCTCGGGCCGGCGGCGGATATGCCCGCGCCCGCAACGGCCTCGCTGATCGACCATCAGGCGTCCGACAACCCCCCCACGCTGATCCTGACCATGCGCCTCAACCCCTTCCAGGTCCAGACCACCTACACGCTCGAACAAGGCCCCTGTGCCGTCTCCCGCCGCTTCAAGATCCAGAACACATCCGCCAGCCCGCGAGTCGTGCGCGCCCTCGCCTGCCCTCTCCCATCGCTGTGCCCCGGACCGAGAACCGCCGCCATCGCACCCGACTCGCTTCCCGTCGGCGATCAGCCGGTCCAGAACTTAAACACCGGCCAGGTCATCCGCCCATCTTCCCAGGACGGCCTGGTCTACCTGTGGAGCCCCTCGGCTAGCCGTGGATGGGGAACGTGGTTCTGTTCCGAGGACGAGTATGCTCCCGCCACCATCGCCCCCGCCGCGAACGGCGCACGCGTCAGCCACTCGCCGGGCACACTCGCCCGATTGGCACCGAAAGAACAACTCCAGCTCGGCACTCAGTACGCCTGGCTGACCCACGGCTCTCGCGACGACATCCTTCGCTCTGTGCAGGCCATCTTCCGTATCGTCCATCTCCAAGCCCCAGAAAACGGTATCGAGCAGCTCCGCGAACGCATCCTCTACTGCGGCCACCCCGGTGGAATGCCCGAGCAAGGCTACCGCGGCTTCGGCGGATTCAAGGCCCTCCAAGCCTACGTCCCCACCCTGCAGAAAATGGGCGTCGATCTCCTCTGGCTCCTGCCCGTCTTCGAACACGGCGATGGCCAGAAATGGAATCTCTACTCGCCCTTCGATCACTTCCAGATCAGTCCGCTCTACGGCACGCCGCAAGAGCTGAAACAACTCTCCGCAACCGCCCGATCCGCAGGCATCCATCTGATGTTTGACCTCGTTCCGCATGGACCACCCGATCACACACCTCTGGCCAAAACCCGTCCGGAGTGGGTCTGCCTCGACGAGGCCGGCAAGCCAACCTACGTCTGGGGCCAACTGGCCTTCGACAACGCCAACCCCGGCTGGCAAGAGTACATGGGAAAAGCCGCCCAGCACCACGCCCGCGAGTTCGGCGTGGTCGGTGCCCGCGTCGATGTGGCCGCCGGCAGCCCGCCCAACTGGAATCCCAAAACCGGCTACCGGCCCAGCTACTCCACACTCGGCGGCGGCCTCGGCATGAACCGGGCCATCCGCGAGAGCTTCCTCCGCGTGCATGGAAAAGCCCTCCTCCTGCCAGAGGAGTACACCGGGGCCCGTATCTTCTACCGCGATGCCGACCTGACTTACGATGCCCAGCTCTTCTTCCTGTTCGTCGACCTCCATGCCAGGAAGGCCTCGCCCCGCGAGTGGGCCGCGAGTCTCCGCGACTTCCTCCACGACCAAGCCCTCACCCTCCCCCCCGGCGCAGTCAAGATGCGCTGGACGGCCAACCACGACACCGTCTCGTGGACCTTCCAGAAACAGCGAACCCGCGATGTCTACGGCCTCGAAAGAGCCCGCAGCCTGCTCGCCTTGTGCTGCCTCATCGACGGCGTACCCATGATCTACCAGGGCGAGGAAAACCCGACCCTCTACGGCGGCAAGGGCGAGCCAATCGTCGACTACCTCGGTAAACTCATCGCCTGCCGCAAACGACTGCCGGCCGTCTCGCGAGGCCCGGCCGACTACCAGGCCGTCCACGCCGGCGAAACCGTCTTCGCCTGCCTCCGCGGACAAGGAGGCGACTGCGCGATCGTCCTGGTCAGCCTGGATCCCGCCTCAACCACCAGCACCCTGACCTTGCCCTCGGCTTTGGCGGCAACAACAGAATGGAAGGATGAGCTGACCGGAGAGACAATGCCCGCCGCGAGCGTGCGCATGGCCGGCCATCAGGTCCGCGTGCTGACGCCCGGGCACTGATCCTCGATTCGCGTTCCGCGGGCGTGCATCCGCCCAGGCCGGCAGACGTCTCGTGTCGGAGAAGACCGTGACAACCATGGGCCCCTCCAAGTCCGTACACAACAGGCGACTCGCCCGAATCCGACTGCGCAACAGCCGTATCCTGCGGAAACGCCGGTTCGCCGCCCCCTACGCTCAACTCGGCGCCGCCTACTCCCCAGCGGCCACCACCTTCCGACTGTTCGCACCCACCGCTCGACAGGTGAAGCTCGTCGTCGCCAACGCACCCCAAAGCGATCAGCAACTTGGCGAGCACGATATGGCCGCCGATCACCACGGCCTGTGGGAAACCCGAATCATGGGCGATCTCGCCGGCCGATACTACGCCTACAAGCTCAGCGGCCCCGGTCTCGATCCCCGTCGCGAGGTCACAGATCTCTACGCGGTCTGCGCTCAGACCGGCCAGACCCGGGCGATGATCATCGATCTGGTCAAGACCGATCCACCCGGCTTTCGCGACCATCTCTACCACCGCCCATCACCACCCGCTAACGTGGTGATCTGGGAAGTACACGTCCGCGACTTCAGCATCGCGGCCAGCTCCGGAGCAGCACATCCTGGCAAGTACCTCGCCTTCACCGAACTCGGTATCCACCTCCTCGGTCATCCGGAAGTCAGCACCGGAATCGACCATCTCCGCGAACTGGGCGTTACCCACGTGCAGCTGCTGCCCGTCCAGGCGTTCGATAAACGCAACATCCAAGACGCCAACACCTACAACTGGGGCTACATGCCCGTACACTTCAACTCTCCGGACGCCTGGTTCGCAAGCTCGTCAGACGGGCCTGCATGCGTCACCGAGCTCAAGGCCGCCATCCATGCCCTCCATCAGGCGGGCATCGGCGTCATCCTCGACGTGGTCTACAACCACACCTCCCCCCTGGCGGCCTTCGAAGCCCACGTGCCCGGATACTACTACCGCCTCGATGGCCGCGGCCGGTTCGGCAACGGCTCCGGTTGCGGCAACGAGTTCCAAACCGAGAACCCCATGGCCCGCAAGTTCATCCTCGACTCGCTCAAGTTCTGGGTGCGGGAGTACCAGGTGGACGGATTCCGCTTCGACATGATGGGCCTCATCGACTTCGAAACCATGCGAACAATCCGAGACGAGCTGTGCAAGATCGATCCGGGCATCCTGATTCACGGTGAGCCCTGGACCGCCGCCCGCACCCGATTACGCAACCAGTCCGACAAGACCCGCATGCCCGGAACCGGCATCGCCGCGTTCAACGATGAGTTTCGAGATGCGATCAAGGGCGACCGGGAGGGAATCGTCCCCGGCTTCGTCCAGACCGGCGTCTACGCCGCGCGAATACGACGCGGCCTGGCCGGTGTCGCCGAGCACTGGCCCGCAAGCCCCCTCGACACACTCAATTACTTCGAATGCCACGACAACCTCACCGCCTGGGATAAGCTCCTGGTCAGCACGCCGGGCGCATCCGTCGCCACCCGTGAACGCATGATGCGCTTCGCTGCCTTGATCCTGCTCTGTTCGCAGGGCCGCATCCTCCTCCACGCCGGCCAGGAGTTCTGCCGGACCAAGCAGGGTTGCACCAACAGCTACAACAAGCCCGACAGCATCAATCAGCTCGATTGGACGGCCAAGCTCAACCATCGCTCCGTATTCGGCTATCTCAAGGGACTCATCGCTTTCCGTAAGAACCACCCCGCCCTGCGACTCGCCGACGCCGCCGAAGTCCGCAAGCGGGTCTCGTTTCCAGAGAGCCCTTCTGTTCGCTCCGTCGTCTGCCGCATCAACGGCCGCGAACTGCCCGGCGAGCCGGCAGATTCCATTCTCGTCCTGCTCAACGGCGCCGGAATGGACACCACCTTCAAGCTCCCCACCGGCCCCTGGTCCCTGTTCGCCGATGCAAATCTGGCCGGCATGTGGCCACTGAGGCACATCACCGACCGGATCCTGCTTCCCGGCCACTCCGGAGCACTGCTGATCCAGTCGGGGCCGGCACTCGAATCCGTGCCCGGCCAATGACGCGCCACAAGAAATGACAGCCCTATCCTCGTATTCGATCGGTACGACAACTCGCTGCTTGGCCGGAATATCCCCCAGGAATGGCTCCCGCATCAGACACTTCCCGCAGATCGGCTCCAGTAGTCCGCGACCCTTGATGAGATGCCCCTCAATCGCCGCACCGATCAGCTGGCCGCTCCAGGCACCGGCGGATGGTGTGAGTACCGAGCCGTTGCTTCACCTGTGGGCCCTGGAACGCAAGGTCAGGGTATCCGCTGCACGTCGCGATCGCTTGCGACCGGATCGCTCCGGCCCGTACCCCGTTCGGCTCCCTCGACGGCCGTCTCGTATCGCACGCCTTCCGGGACCGGGACGGGAACTTGGACGGTCGTGCCGTGGTTGCCGGCCGTGCGGGTGAGCGAGTCAACCGCGACGAAGGCCGTGTAGGCGGACATCAGACCGTATTCGAGGGCCAGGGACCTGATCTGGTCAATCCGCGTCTTCGCGGGCTCGCTCGTCGCCCAGTCGGAGAGGTCGGCAATCTTCATTCGCGCCCAGACCGCGGCCAGGGCCGGGTGGCGGGCAGAGGCCTCACCAAGGTGCGTGGGTACGGTGATGTCACGGCTCTCGCCGCCAACCTGGCCGGTGATCCGTACGTTCGGGCCGCCCGCGCCGGTGAACCGGCCCGTGACGACCACCGGTCGGCCCACGAAAAGGTCGGGAACTTGCTCCGGATAGACGTCGGTTACGCGCAGCTCCCCCCAGTCGATCTGCAGATCGGTCATGGCGGGATGACTGATCCGCTCGAAAAAAGCATCCATGACCCGGCTGGCCGAGTCCTTGAGGCTCAGGTAGGCCACCGCCCCGCGGCCTACCTTGGCCATGCCTTCCATGAAGTAGCGGTTGGGCGCTTCGCCCACGCCAAAGCTGAAAATACGCGACGCGCCCAGCCGCTTGTGCGTCTCGGCGATGATCTCCGCCTCGTTGCCAATGAAGCCGTCGGTCATCAGACAGACAAAACGGAGACGACCCGGATCGTGAGGGAAGTCGAGGGCCGCCTTGACGCCCTCGATCACCATCGTGCCACCTTCGCCTTCCAGGCCTCGCAGATACCTTAATCCGCGAGCGACGTTGGCGGGCGTGGCTTCAAGCGGCTTCGGGCCCAGGGCGGAGGCGTTGTTCGAGAAGCGGATCATCTGGAAGCTGTCACCCGGCTCCATGCGGTGCAGGGCCCGCTCGATCGCGTTCTTGACCTGGGCGATGGGCTGGCCGTTCATGCTGCCCGAGCAGTCCAGCACGAAGATCATCTCCATTGGCTTGCGTTTGAGTGCCGCGAGCTGCTCGGGCGGATAAACCATCAGCGTGAAGAACCCGCCGCGCTGATCCTGGTGGGTGAGCATGGCGGACTTGACCGTGCCGCCCGCCACCCGGTAGCGGAGAACGAAGTCCTTGTTGGGAATCGCGTCAAGATTGCTCAGCGCCACGGTCGCCTTCTCGGGGCCGCCCCTGTGGACAGCAACGACGTGGCTGAGGCACTCGATCTGCTCAATGGCGACGCCGGCATCGATCTCGACGCAGACGGCAATGTCGTGCCCGCTGCGCTCGCCGGGCTTGAGGTACGTCACCTCCGTGCGCTGGCCCGAACGGCCCGGCTGGCCTCGCGGGGCGGAACCGACACCGTCCGTGCTGCCGGGCGGATTGAACCGCGGACCGACAACCATCGGGAAAACAAACTCGTAGCCGCCGTCGAGATAGGCCAGGGTGTTAAAGTAACGGATGTTGATGTCGATGGCTTTGCCCGCCTCAATGTTGGCCACCTTCTGAGTGAAGACGTTGGGCCGCTCCTGGGTGAGCAGCGACGCAACGTAGCCCTGATCGCGGGCCTCTCGGTAGATCTGCTCGGCTTCCTTGCGGTCACGGATGATGCCGCGAATCTTGCGCTGACCCACCGTCATGACGAACTCGTTGACCGCGGCGTTGTGCGGGAGCGGGAAAACGTAAACGGCTTCAATCTTGCCCTCGTGAGGGTTGTGGTACTGCTGCGTCACGTCCACCGTGGCGATGTAGCCGCTGATGGCCGCCTTGACATCGGTGTGCTTCAGCGGCAGGGGGATCTCCTTGTCACCCGGCATCTTGGCCATCAGCGCGCCAGTGCCGGGCTGACCCTCGGCCGCCTCGATGACAGACTCCTCGGGCCGCTGAATGACCCAGAGCTCCTCCTCGGGAGAGGGCAGCGAGCCGGGCGGGGCTTCAGGAATCCCCGCCGCCCCCTTCGCCGAGTGACTCCTCGGCGATCCCTTGAGGACCTGAACCGGCAATCCCACCGCAGCGCCAAACCGCGGCCCTTCCGAACACCCCCCGCCGCTCAGCACCAGACTGAACGAACCACACGCCAGGAGGAGAAACAGCCATTCGATCCTTCGGGTCCCTTTCATCCACATACTCCTCGTACCGCGATTGAACCCACCTTCTCGGTGTTCCGACATCTCGACATCTCAGTCCAACGACCGCCCTCCGGCCGGGCCGGTACTCGTTGAGCTCGGTACCCGCTCCTCCACGCCCACCAGGGGCGACAGAGACTTGCCTTCAGGATCCCCAGCGGTCTGCAGCCTGACCTCGTATCGCGGCCGGCCGCCACCACTGACCTGAACGTGAATCGTGGCCATCCTCGTGCGCCCGCTGGGCAGATCCTTCCCCGTGCTGAACGCGGCCAGAATGACCCGATGATTCATCAGGGCCGCGGGATCGTAATACGGCGGCTCGCTGAACGCCGCATGCTCGCCACCCTCGATTCCGACGATCTTCACCACACCCGACTCGGCCATCAGCTCCACCTGGTAGGCCGCTAACCGCTGACCCCGTGAATCGATGTACACATCAACCGCCTCAAAGCGGAACACCGGTTGTGTTCTTAGGTCAGCGATGGCCTGAGCATCAGTCGTCATCGTTGGGTTCGTTTGGCCAAACAGCACCTGCCACCATCCCGCCCGCACGCCTTGGCTGACCCCTGGACGGCTGACCGCTGACCACTGACCGCTGACCGCTCCCATTGGCTTCGTTTCGCCAGAAAAAGTGAGGCCCAGCATCGCCAACGTCAATATCGCCAAGTTCATGTTGCTCATGACTTTATCGCCCAGCAGGCCTGATCAGTTGGTCAGACGCACCGCCCGGTACGCAACCAGATCCACATCCCCGCGGTCAAGGACACCGTCACGGTTCATGTCCCAGGCCGCCTGCCCCGGAACACCCCTGTCGATGCCCCTGGCCAACGTGAGAGCATCCAGGATGTCCACCCGCCCGTCGCCATTGACGTCCTCCCGATCAGCCTGGGCGACCGTCACCAAACGTCCCCCCGGCAACGCGGTCTCCCGCCCCGGACGCTCAATCAGCCCCCCGATCCACAAGATGCCGGCCACACAGGCCGCCGCCGCCCCGATCGACACCGCCCGAACCACCCACCGCCTCCGGCGTTGCCCCGCCATCACCCGCCGGGCCGCGACCCGCACATCCTCATCCACCAGCGGCGGCACCCTCGGCGCCGTCCCAAACAAGCCACGCAGATCACCTGCCAATTCCGGCGGAACTTCGGGGTCCCCGGTATCAAAGCTGGGACCATTCCGGTCGGCCATGTCATCGTCTCCTCATCCTCAAGGGCGCCGAGGTGCCAAAAGGTTCAACCCATCCGCACCCGACGCCAGGTTGCTTGCGAACACACCCATGAACCACGACCATGCGTCAGGCACCAAAGTACCTCCGAGTCCGCGGGTCCGCCCGCAAGGCGGCCAGAGCATGATGCAGCCGCGACTTCACCGTACCCGTCGGTACGGCCTGAACCTCGCCGATCTCGTGCAGCTCCATGTCGTCCACGAAACGCATAAGTACCGTCTCCCGCTGGGCTTGCGGCAAACCGGAAAGCACCTCAAGCAGGTCCGCACGAGCCATCGGTCCGGACTCGGAAGCAACGGCCGCCGCCGCGGACATCGCCGCCTCATCCGAAGCAAACCGGCCTCGCTTACGCCGGGCAGCCTGAGCGAGATGCTTCACCACCGGGTACAGAAACGTGGTCATGCGGGCGGACAGCCGCAAACCGGGCAACTTGCCCAGGAGGTAAATGAATGTCTCCTGAAGCACATCGAGCGCGTCGTCAGGATGCCCCGTCCAGCGGTGCGCCAGCCGGGTCACCCAATCACGATAGCGGTAGTAGAGAGCCTCAAAGGCCGCCGAGTCCCCCGCCCGGGCCGCAATCACAAGGTCCTCGTCGCTCCGCGGGTCTGACTCGGAATGTGGCCGCAAGATCGATTCGCTCCAATGCCGCACGCCCGGCCAAACGACACCCACACCCCATGCTGAACATGAGGCTCCAATACGCATACCTCGGATCGCGCCCCCGTTCCAGTGGGTAGAGCAAAGGAGAACTGCCGTGCCATTCAACCGGGCTCCACGACAGATGGGCGCTCCGAACTTCACGCCCAGCACTCGAGACGCTAAGCTGGGCAACGCAAAGGCAGGATTCACGTGACTCCTGCCAAGAACCGATTACCCTGAGATGACTACTCGCTGACTGCTGACCGCCAACCGCTACCATGCCCCGATTCGACGCTGCCGACGAATACTTCAACCGCTCGTACGAGACCGTGACCGGTACACCCTATGAGCACATGCCGGTCGTCTACGGCGTGTTCTGCCGCGAGCCAGGAATGATCACCGGCATGCAGGACGTATTGGAGCTGATCAACAACCACTGCCCGGGACCAGTCACCGTCCGAGCCCTGTCCGACGGCGATCGGTTCGAACCCATGCACATCGTGATGACCCTCGAGGGCCCCTTCGGACAATTGGTGACCCTGGAAACAACCTACCTCGGCATCTTGTCCCTGTCGGCCGCAACCGCCAACATGGCGGCCATCGTCGAGGCGGCCAATCCAGCCCAGGTCATCGATATGGCCGCCCGGCACTACCCGCCCGAACTGCTGGTCGCGATCGCCGAGGCGGCCGCAGTCGGCGGAGCCGCCGGAACCACCACGCCGCTCGGCCATGCCGCCGTCATCACACGCTACGGCATCAGCGACGACCGCATCCAGATCGGTTCACGCGATTCGACGTCCTTCAGACTCCATGCAACCATCCCCCACGCCCTCAACGCCGTCTACGGCGGCAACAGCATCGAAAGTGCAGCCGCATATAACCACCGCTGCCCGGCCGCATCCCTCACTGTGCTCCTGGACGACGAGGGACGCGAGCGAGACATCTGCTCGGAGGCGGTCAAGCGCTTCGGATCCAGCTTGTACGGCGTGCGGCTGGACACCCCCGCCAATCGCGTCCACCAGGGCGGACACGAAAAGGCCGACCGGGCTCTGGAAATGCGCATCCTCTCGCAGGTCCCCCCCGCCGACCGCAAGGCAGCCATGGCCGCCCTCGCCCGGCACGGCTTCGGCCCGGGCGTCACCATCGAGGCCGCCTACACCATACGCGATCTGCTCGACAAGCTCGGCTCACGCCACACCCGGCTCGTGCTCAGCGGTGACTTCGATCTGGATAAGGTCCGGGCGTTCCGCCTCTGCAACGCCCCGGCCGACTACATCACCACCGGTTCGTGGGTTCGTTTCGGCATCTTCACCAGCGACATCCTCCGCGTTTTCGAGAACGACCACTGGATCCCGCGCTGCAAGACCGGGCGCGGCGGCGAACTGATCGAGCCGGACGGACTCCCCGTCGTGCTCCAAAAGAACGCCCCGACGGCCTCGCCACCCGAGACCGACGAGCCTAAAGTACTCTGAGTGCTCGGCTTAGCGCCCCCTTGACCGTGGACCTCTCCGGGCAGCAGGCCGGGCCGGCAGGAATTGTGAACCGGCTTTACGCCCGGCTTACCAGCGTTGAACAAATTCGACTTGGTTTCCACAGGTCGAATCGAGATAATGAGCCCACTCGCGGGGGGTGTCGGAGGCGCCCCTGTTCTTCCCGAGAGGGTCCCGGATCGAGAGACGCGGCAGCAGCAGTGCTCTCCAGAGCGCCATGCCTGTCTCTCACTTCTGAAAGGAGGTCATCACGATGTCCCATCGCACCCCCCGTATCGCTGTCCTCGCCTGCGCAACCCTGGCCGTGACCGCCGGCACCGGCCTGGCCGCGACTATCGCCGACGCCAAGACCCACGCCATGGGTGAGACGGTGACGATCGACAGTGCGGTCATCACCTCCACGACCGACCTGGTCAACAGCTCCTCGAGCGATTCAATGTACATCCAGGATGAAACCGGCGGCCTCACCCTCTACGGCTCACCGACGGCCATCGGGGCCATCCTCGCCATCGCCGGGGAAGGCGACGCCATCAGCATCACCGGTAAGGTCGTCATCTACAACGGGCTGTTCGAACTGGGCACCCCCTTCACCGATGTGGTCAAGCTCGGACATCCCGGCATCCCGGCGCCGACCGAAGTCACCGTCGCCGACTTCCAGGACAACAGCCCCACCGCCGAAGCATTGGAGAGCAAGCTGGTCAAGCTCGGGAACGTCCTCTTCACCCAGATCGGCAACTTCGCCTACAATGTCAACTACAAGGTCAAGGACGCTGACAACCCCGCTCCAACACCGGCGGCCACCACCCGCGTGTCCACCACCCTCCTCAACCTCGTGGGCGAGCCCATCCCGACCGTCGCGGTCGACCTGGTCGGTATCTTCAGCCAGTACAACTCCAGCAACCCCGCCGCCGGCTACCAGCTCCTGCTGCGCAGCAAGTCCGACGTGATCCCGGTCAACGGCAACTTCCCGCCCAACGTCCTCGCCACGCCCCCCCTGGCCATCAACAAGGGCGCCGGCCCCGTCACCCTGACCATCCAGGCCACCGACCCGGACAACGGACCGTTCCCGCTCAAGTACAGCGTGAAGAGCGGAGCCGCCGGCACCGGACCCTCGCTCAGCCTGCCCTTCTGCGGCACGCTGACCGACCCCGCAAGCACCCCGGCCGGCAATGACGTGACCGCCGGCGGACCGCTGGTCGGCAACCAGGTCGTGTTCACACCCAACCCCGACGCGAGCGGATGGTTCGTCTTCACCCTGGCCGCCGACGATGGAGCCGGCACCGGCGAAGCCAAGGTCAACGTCTTCATCCAGGACACCACGCGGGCGGTCATCACGGAAATCATGTACGCACCGGCTAACAACAATCCCGACGAAGTCAATTTCGACAGCGACTGGGAGTGGGTCGAAATCACCAACCGCACCGATGCCGACATCTACCTGGGATCACTGCTCGACGGCGCCCTCACCACCCAGGATAACCTCTACTATCTCACCCTCCCCGCCAACGCCACCCTCGTGCTCGCCAAGCCCGACCGCGCAGTCTGGACCCGAGCCATGTTCCTCACCGAGTGGAGCCCGCTGGCCGACACCACCGTGCTCCAGATGTTCGGCTACGGACTCGAAGGCGAACCGCGGCTGGGTAATGGCGGCGACCTCCTGCGATTGTTCGACGCCGACGGGAGACTGCTCGACGTGGTCGCCTTCACCAACGGCGACGGCTGGCCGATCGCCAACTACCAGAGCAGCATCTACCTGCGGCACGACGCCATCGACACCGCCGCCAACGACAGCGGAACCAACTGGCAGCTGTCCGTCTCCGGCGCCTGTGACGCCTGGACCACCCCCGGCGGCGACATCGGCAGCCCGGGAGTCATACCCAGTAGTGACTGTAGTTTCCCGCCAACCGCCGACAACCTCGAGGCCTTCGTCACCCAAGACAGCTCGGTCGGCGTGGCCATCACCCTGGTGGGCTCCGACCCGGACGGCAGCGAGGTGACCTTCCTGATCGTCACCGATCCGACCAGCGGTACCATGATCGACCCGGACAACAATGACGCCAGCGTGGGCGCCGGCAGCACCCTGGCCGCCACCCACGTCCGCTACTTCCCGGCCGCGGGCGTGAGCGGCGACGTCACCTTCACCTACAAGGTCAACGACGGCTCAAACGACTCGCCGACGGCCACCGTCACCGTCCACATCATCCCCCCCGCCCCGGACAAGGTGATCATCACCGAGATCATGTACAATCCGAGCAACCTCGACGCCAATTGGGAATGGGTCGAAGTCCATAACCTGACCGACAACCCCGTCGACCTCAAGACCCTCAACGATGCCAAGAACGAAAACGACGGGAACCTGGCGGGCATGACCCTGCTGGCCCACGAAACCAGAATAATCCTAAAGGAGGAAATAGCTGGTTTCAACCCCCGGACACTCGCCGAGTTCCTCGCGGAATGGTCGCCTCTGACCGCCGACCAGGTGCTCGCCATCAGCGGCACCAGCATCCTGCCTGCCCTGAACAACACCGGCGGCGATACCCTCACCCTCATCGGCGCGGACAACGCCGTCCTCGATACCGTCGTCTACGAAGTCGACAGCGCCAACGGCTGGCCCAGCAGTGACGGCAGGGCCAGCATCTACCTCAAGGCCGGATCCCTGACCACCACGGGCAACGACCTCGGAACCCACTGGGCCCTCTCGGTCGACGGCACCGACGGGGCCTACCGCAGCGCGACCAGCGAGACCGACATAACCTACGACCTGGGCAGCCCCGGCATCTTGCCCGGCAGCATCCCCGTCACCCCGCCGGTCGTTCTCTCCATGGCCTCACGCAAGGGCCACGGTACCGCCGGAACATTCGACATTCTCAACACGGATGCCAAGCCGATCGAGTGCCGCAAGGGCGGACCAACCCAACTGGTCGTCACCTTCGACAAGGCCATCGAGCAAGTCACCGGCACGAACGCCGACGTCAGCCTCTCCAGCGGCACGGTCGATTCCCTGCTCATCGACGGCCCCACCTTGACCATCAACCTGACCGGGGCCGCGGATTCGGCCGTCCTCGCCGTCGGCTTCGCGGGCATCGCCGCCAGCGGTACCCCCACCGCCCAAGTGACCGACACGGCCCGCATCTGCGTCCAGATCGGCGATGTGAACCAGGATGGCAGGGTCAACGTGCTCGATATGACCCGGGTACGCAACAACACCGGGGCCACCCTCGTGACCACCAACTTCACGGCCGACCTCAATGTGGACGGCAGAGTGAACACCCTGGACATGACCACCGTGCGCCTCAACCTGGGCAAGGCGCCGCTGAACTGCCCTTGAGCATAAGAGGTTTAAGGTGGCTAAAGGATCTACGGCTCGGGCCGGGATGACTCGGCGGACGCCGACCATCCCCGCCCGAGCCGCCTCTCAGCGCGGACAGGGGAACTGAAGCCAGTTCGACTCCAGGAGAACATCGACCCTCTCCGGCCAGACCTGAACATCCAGGATCGACCGACCCGCAACTCCCGCGGGCTGGGTCGGCACGGCCGGCTGGCCAATGACCCGCCCGGTCGCCTTGTCCAGGAGCAGCAGCCGCGGAACGATCACCCCGAGACGCGGCTCCACCGCGACGACGTCCTGGTCATGGTCGGAAGCCTGGCCGCCGGCCCGGACAGGCGAAGCATCGGCAGGCACGATCGAAGCGATCGGGATGGCGTTGGCCGAGGCCTTCAGCACCTCGGCCGACAGATGCGTCCGGGCGGGAAGCTCACCCTGCTGCCAAATGACCGAACCATCGGCCGTCCGCAGGGCGGCCAGACCCCACCGCTGCCGCTCGATGCCGAGCCGGACGCCCCCGGTCGCACGTCTCTGCATCCCGCATACGTACAGGATGCCGCCCTCGACAACGCCGTCGAGAACACCCTCCGCACAGGCCTCAACCCGGGTCTGCCAGCGCACCTTGCCGCTCAGCGGATCCACCAGCGAAAGCTGCCCGGACTGATCGGCGACGGCCAGCAGGTCCGGCGCAGGCTTGAAGAGCTGCGCGATTCGGTCCGTTCCCGCCAGCCGCCAGCGCTCCACTCCGGGTGTGGCCAGGTTGAAGGCCGCCACGTCTTGAGCCTGCACCGGACCACAGATCACGCCGTCGAACAACATGATGCTGACCCGATCGTCGCCCTGAACGAATGAGCAGGAACCGATCGTTCGCCCGTCGGAGAGAGCGAAGATGTCCACGTGCTCGAGGCCGGCTTCCATCGCGACCACATACTCGCCACGGGCCCGGACCCAGTACCAGCACTGCCGGTGGTTCGTCCGTTGCCACAGCACGCGGTCGCCGGCATCGGCCCGGCAGACCTCAAGCCGGCCACGGGCGTCAGCGCTGATCACGGATCCCTGGTGCAACCACACCCACGCGTCCGAGAACGCCGATTCCCGAGCCGCGGTGACCGGGGGATCGAAAGGCCGCGACCAAAGCCGCCGCCCGGTCAGCGTGCCCAGTGCGTAGAGGCCCACCGGACTGCTCATCACCAGCGTCTGCCCCTCGATAACTCCTCGAACGCGCGAACGGTTGCGCCGGCCGGGACGCAGCAGCAAGTCCATCCTGCGCTCCTGCTGGCTCTCCTGTTCCGATTCGACACTCAGTTCGTGCAGCAGGCGCAGGTCGGCCTCCCAGAGAGGCGGGGCGAGCACCGCAGCCGCCTGAGCCTCCACCCGGCTCGTGCCCTCCAGGACAAGTCGCTTGTCAGCCAGCGGCTCAGAACGGTCACCCCTGACCATAATCGGGACGCGATCACTTGGCGAAACCACTTGAGGCGGGCCCGGTGCCCCGAGCACCGCCGGAGCCAGCGCCGCCTGATGGCGAGTCAGCATCTCCGTCGCCACGCGCTCTCGAAGCCGGGCCGCAAGCTGCGCGGCGGGCAGCGTCTTCCGGTCTTCACCGGCCGGCGCCGCCGCCCGTTCGGCGGAAGGATCGAGCAGCAGGTCCGCGGGCAGCGGAACCGAGGCAAACTCGCCGGCCAGGCGATCCAGCAATGCGACCGCCGCGGCAGGCTGATGCAGATCCTCGGGCTGCAGATACAGGGCCGCCAGCCGAGCGATGGCCTCGGCCTTCACCCCGGGCGGTGACGCGGGATGGTGCATGGCTCGAGCGAAGCACTGTTCGGCCTGCTCGAAGCGATACTCGCTTGCCGCCCACGTGCCCAGCAGCACGGCGGCCTCGCACGACGGCTGACCCAGTTCCTCACTCTCCATCGCCCAGCCCAGGCAGGCCTGCTCCTCCTCTTCACTTCCCCGGTGGAAACGAGTGCGGATCTCAGCAAGAAAGACCCTCTGATCCCCTTCGGACAGATCCCCCAGCGCCTTGGCCAGCCGCCGGGCAGCGAGCATGCGCGCACGGCTCTCGTACCCCTCGCTCTGGTTCAGCATCTCGTCGCCGGCCGCACTCAGTACCAGTGAAAGGTACTGACGGCATGCATCGAGCACACGGCGGTTGCGATGGTAATAGTCGCCCAGGGCCACCGCGGTGTGGATGGCATCGCCCGGCGAGCGAGCAATGGCTCGAGCCTGTTCGAGCAACTCCAGGGCCCGGGCGGGGGCCAGGTCGGGCCCCGAAGCCAAGTCCAGCATGGCCGTCACCTTGAGGTGAACCAGGTGGTTGTAGCGCTGCGGACTGTGGGCCTCGAACGCGGGCGGCACCGCGCCCAGGACGACGAGGGCGGCGTCCGGCTTGCCGCGAAGCAGTTCCAGCCAGGCCAGGCGAATCGCCGCGGAACCGTCGGCCGGCTCGGCGCGGTGCCGGGCCAAGGCGTCCTGGTAGCCCTGGCCCAGGTCCGGATACTTGTGGACGTCGAAGGCTGCCAGGCTGAACAGAGCTCCATCCCAGGCCAATAGGTTGCCCGGAGGCTCGCGCCCCTCCTGTGGAGGCACATCGATGGCTCGCCCACCGGCCGCATCCATCGCCACCAGACCGGATACGGTGGGCAGGTAAAGCCGGTTGCCCGCGAGAATACCCCGCCCGCTGGCCTCGGCGCAGGATTGCGTCCACACCGGCCGACCGGTCTCGATATCCACGGCCACCACGGTCTCGCCGCCCAGCCACACCCGCTGATCGGTTGCGGCGATCACGTACTGGGCGTTGGCCCGCGGCACCATCCACCGGATCCGCCCGCTCGCCCGGTCGATGCACAGGAGAAAGTCGGCGTCCTGGGGAGCCAGGAGTACTACGTCAGCCACGGCCATCGCCGGTGTGGGCAGCCAGGAATCGCCGACGGTCTTGCCTGCGGCCTGGTCGTACCGCGATACCCAGCGAATCGAGAAGTCGCTCGCTTCCATGGCCACGAGGACGCCCCGCCCGGTGGGGAAGTAGACCACCCCGTCGACCACGCACGGGGACAAGGCGTACAGGGGATCGAACAGCTCCGATCCGATCCCGCAGAGGTAGACGTGCCGGACCAGTCCCCCGGTTTGAGGATCAAGCACGATGGCGTACAGATCCGAACCCAGCCGGCAAGGGGCCACCAGATGATCGCCCAAGGCCACCGGCACGGCCAGGAACTGGGCCCCGGCCAGATCGGGGCTGTTCTCCGTGGACCAGAGGAGCTTGCCGTCCGCCACGGTGTAGGCCGCCAGCCGGTTCGGAACCAGCCCGGCGGGGGCATAGTAGCCCCGCTGAAGCATCGGCTGGCCGTTGGGATTCCACAGCGGAATCGGATCCGGCAGCCGGACGGGCCACTCGATCGTGAGTGCGCTTCCGAAGGCCAGTGCCACTCCTCCGCCGACACTGTCGCCATAGACCTGGGTAACCAGCGAATGCCGCGCCAGAACGGCGTCCGGGTCGTTACCTCCCTGGACCACCCATCCGCCCGGCCCGAGCACGACACCCTGCTGGATCAGTTGCGGGGAGACCTGGGCGATCTCGGTGGCAGGCGTCTCGCTCTGCCAGACGATCTCGAACGTCTCGCCATCCAAGGCGAGCAAGCGGTCTGCGGCCTTGAAAAGCACGAGCCGACCATCCGTGACCGGCAGGGCCGCGGGCAGAAGCTTCTGCCGGACGGCGAAGCGCTGGAGCCGGCCCAGTCCTTCGCGCGGGGGCGTGATCGGCAAGGCCATGTGCCAGGGCAACTCGGGCGGGAAGGCCGGCTCGACCGCCGGCATGGGCCCCGAACGAGCCGCAGTGCCCATCGCGATCGGCCAACCGGCCGCCCGCTGCGTGGCCCGCGCGGGCTGAGCCTTGTCGAGGGACACCCGCACCTGCCGGACCCGCTCGTCCCGCCGGGAGGAATCCGCCGCATCCGGCTGGGCGGTCGCCGCCTCGGCCAGCCGTTCGGCGGCACGTTCGGGTTGGCCCAGTCTGGCCAGGCAGATCGCCCAGCGGGCCGGTACGACCCAGGCGGGAAGATCGGAATCCGGACAGACCGCCCGCAGCCACTGCAGCACGCTGGCCGCTTCAGAGAACCGCCCCTCGTCCATCAGCCAGTCGGCCAGGGTGACGGCCGCCTCGTCGCCGACCCCGGTTAGCAGGAAGCGATCCACCACCGTCCGGCACAGGTCGAGATCGTGCTCGCGCCTGGCCTGCTCGAACAAGGCGGCAGCCTCGCCGTCATGGACGAGTCGGTAGGCCTGGCGGCCCGCCCCGGGCAGTTGGGCCAGGGCCCGCTGGGCGTACCGCCGAGCCGACTCATAGAGCTGCCCGTCCGCAGTCAGCACATGCTCGCCGGGCAGTTCAATGATCCGCTGCAGCGAATCGATGGCGAGCTTCCAATCCTGCCGTTCGATGCCGTCGTTCGCCCGGCTCAGCAGCGTGCTCGCCTCCTCGCTGGGATGCAGCACCGCCGCGTAGGGACCAGCCGACGCGTGTTGCGTTTGTGCCGGCCGGCTCTGGGTCCGATTCGCCGGCGGGGCGGTCTGCCGAGCCGCTCCAGCTCCCACCGCGGTCACCAAGACCAGCGAGGCGGCCGCACAGAGAACGACGGGGAGTCTGGAGTGAGGTTGCTGCATGCGATCTCGATTCCGACATTCGATTCTATCGGTCGAATATGGGGGCGTCGAGGAGCAATGGTCGCACGCTATAATACTCCGGTGCCACCCGACCGGGTCACAAGACCACGATCCTCCGGCGGTGGCCGTGCAGGATCCGGGCATCGGGCTCGGATGCGGGCTTGGCGGGCGGCAGTCCAGGTAACCATCATGGCGGTTGCACTGAGAACACTTCTGGCGGACCACACCATCGCGGCGGCTCCGGAGCTCGTCCGCGACGAGGGCGAGGGTGTCGTTCGGTGTCTGGCCTGTGCTCACCGATGCCGTATCGGCCAGGGCAAGGCTGGTGTCTGCCAGGTGCGTTTCAACACCGCCGGCCAACTCCGCGTGCCCGGCGGCTACGTGGCCGGTCTCCAGGTCGATCCGATCGAGAAGAAGCCGTTCTATCACGTCTACCCCGGCCAAGAGGCATTGTCGTTCGGCATGCTCGGGTGCGACTTCCACTGCTCGTACTGCCAGAATTGGATTTCGAGCCAGACGCTGCGCGATGACCAGGCGGTGGCTGAACCCCGAGCGGCTACGGCGGAGCGGATCGTGGAACTGGCCGTCCAGCACCGTTCGCCGGTCATGGTCAGCACCTACAACGAGCCGCTGATCACCGCCGACTGGGCGGTCGAGATCTTCAAGCTCGCCCGTCCGCACGGGATTCGATGCGGGTTCGTCTCCAACGGCAACGCCACGCCCGAAGTCATCGAGTTTCTTCGTCCGTGGGCGGACCTCTACAAGGTGGATCTGAAGTGCTACAACGACCGCAACTACCGCAAGCTGGGCGGGACGCTGCAGGCGGTACTCGACACCATCGCCCGGCTCAAGGAGCGGGGTTTCTGGGTCGAAGTCGTCACCCTGGTCGTCCCCGGTTTCAATGACAGCGAGCAGGAACTCGAGTCCATTGCCCGTTTTCTGGTCGGGGTATCAGCTGAGATCCCGTGGCACGTGACCGCGTTTCACCCCGACTACAAGATGGCCGATTCGCCGCCCACGCCGCCGAGCACGTTGCTGCGGGCCTGGGAGCTGGGGCGGGCCGCGGGGCTCCAGTTCGTCTACGCCGGCAACCTGCCCGGATCGGTCGGCGACTGCGAGAACACCCGCTGCCCCGCCTGTGGCGGACTGCTGGTGAAGCGTTACGGTTTCCAGGTCGAGGCGAACCATGTTCGCGCCGGCCGATGCCCCAAGTGCGGGACGGCCGTCCCGGGCGTCTGGGACGACGGCCCGGAGCGATCCTCCCAGGGCCGGGGCCGCCCGCGATCGGTTCCGCTCTGAGACTGGGTGTTCTGCTGTGCCCATCGCTGCTACAATCCCGGTGTCCGTGGTGATGTCAGACCCTTGGAGCATGCATGCATGGAACTTCCGCGTCGCTCGCGCGGCGACGAGTTGCTCAAGCCGGGCGAGTTGTTGGCGTTGCGCGCCCGCCTGCGGAACCTGTCCCGCGATCATGATCTGGCGACGGTGATTGCATGCGCCTTCGACCATCGCACCCGCATGCTGCCGTTCATCTATGCCGACATGCACATGGTCCCGGCGGGGGTGCGGGCCATCGCGTCGGCCATGCTCGATGCCGGCTTCCACAAGACACGGATCGTGCTCCAGCAGTGGAACCGCAACTTCCGGCCTTCGGAGATGCGGCTCGACGGGCGGATCCCGGATCTGTTCATGGTCTCGAGCATGCAGATCCACACCGCGGAGTGCAAAGCCCTGATCCACGATGTCTGCCGAATCGATCCCGGGCGGCGCCCGCTGATCATTGCCGGCGGAGCGAAGGCCATTTACGAGCCGTGGGACGTGTTCAGCGCCGATCCCCGGGATCGCTGGGGAGCCGACGTGGCCGTCACCGGCGAGGAGTATGTACTGCTCAGCCTGCTGGAGGTGCTGCTCTCGATCAGGGGACGGGGCGAGCCGCTGCGATCCGCGTTCATGCGGGCCCGCGACGGCGGGATGCTCGACGAGATCCCGGGACTGGTCTATGCCCGCACCGATCTCGAAGGCGTGCCCGAGGAACTCGTCGACACCGGGGTGCAACGGCTGGTCGGCGATCTGGATGAACTGCCCCATCCCGTCCTGGGCTACTCGGTTCTCGAGCCCCCGAGTCGCAAGATCACGCTGGGCGCCGCCGCCCTCCCGACCAGCGCCGTTCGCAGGCACAGCCGGCTGGCCTCGCTGGTGCTGACTTTCGGGTGCAAGTTCGCGTGCCCGTATTGCCCGATTCCGGCCTACAACCAGCGTCAGCACCGGGTCAAGAGCGGCGAGCGGATCGCGGACGAGATGGTCCGGCTTGCCGACACCTACGGCATCCGCTACTTCTTTGGCGCGGATGACAATTTCTTCAACGATCACGATCGGACTCTGGACATCCTCGGCACGGTGGCCCTGGCCCGCAGGAATCACGGCGGAAAGCGATACCGATTTCAATGGGGTACCGAGGTGACGGTACACGACGCCCTGAAGATGAAGGACAACATGCGGCTGGTGCGCAGCGCGGGGATACGGGCCCTCTGGCTCGGCGTGGAGGACATGACCGCCACGCTGGTCAAGAAGGGGCAGAGCGTTGATAAGACCACCGAGGCCTTTGCTGTGCTTCGCAGGTACGGCATCTGCCCGATGCCGATGATGATGCACCACGACACCCAACCGCTGCTCACCCGCGGCGATCATCCGTACGGCCTGCTCAACCAGATCCGAGTGCTTCGCAAGGCCGGGGCCATCAGCCTGCAAGTGCTGATGATCACTCCCGCGACCGGTTCACGAATCTATGACGAATCTTATAGTTCTGGTTTGGTCTACCGGTCGGCGGGCGGCCGGCAGGTCCAGGCACACATGCTCGACGGCAACTACGTGGTCGCTTCGCGGCACCCGCGTCCCTGGCGCAAGCAGCTCAATCTGATGATCGCCTACTTGTACTTCTATAATCCCCTGCGGATGGCATGGGCCCTGGTCCGGCCCAAGAGCCGGCTCTACCTGGCCGACGCAGGCATGCAGGTCATCGGCATGTGGGGGCTGACCCAGACCATCCGCCGGACGCTGGGGTGGGCCGGGCGCCTGCGGGGCGGCGGCATCGCCCGCAGCGAGCGCAGCCCGGCCAGCCTCATTCCGATGCGCGGCCCGGACGGCCAAGCCGCCAGCCACGCGCTGCCCGGCACCCCGGGCGGCAGCCCGGTCCCTTTGACGGTGAGCGCATCGTCCTCCCGGCCCTGAACCCCTGAACCCGGGAAAGACACCGCCCTTGCTATCTTGCGGGCTGGCGCGGATAATACGACCCTCTTACCCGCGAACTCGCCTTTGATGAGTCAGAGGGCGCAGTCGGGTAGTCTGGCCCGATGCGCCTCTCATGGGGGTGGCTCATCAGCCCTCCGGTGTTCTTTGGCAGGGAGTAGTTTTCGCATGACAACAGTGGGTACGATCGACATTGCCGGGAGTCCCGTGGAAGCCCGGCATCCTCTCGGATCGCGCGCCAAGGTCCTGCTGACCAGTGTTTTCGGACCTTACGCTCAGAACGACGAATACGGCAGCCGGGTTCTCAACCCGATGGAGCTGTACCATAACCAGGTTACCCGGGTCCAGGGGCCGTTTTCGCTGCGGATGTTCCATCGCTCCTGGGGCATCATGCTCATTCAGGCCAATATCCAGGCCCCGTCCGTGGTACTCGACTTCCCGAGCCTGGACCGCTTCGTCGAGGAGATCACCACCAACCGCTACGACCTGATCGGCATCACTTCCATCATTCCGAACATCCTGAAAGTCCGGAAAATGTGCCAGCTGATCCGCCAGTATCAGCCCGAGGCGACCATCATCGTCGGCGGGCACATCGCCAACGTGCCCGACCTGCACGAGCGGATCGATGTCGACCACGTCGTCCGCGGAGAAGGCGTGCGCTGGATGCGCCGCTTCCTGGGCGAAGACGAGTCCCAGCCGATTCGCCACCCGAGGATCGTCTCCGGGATCGGCACCCGGTCCCTGGGCGTCACCGTAAGGGAGAAACCCGGGGACGTCGCCGCGACGCTGATTCCCTCCGTGGGTTGTCCGATGGGCTGCAACTTTTGCTCGACGTCGGCCATGTTCGGCGGCAAGGGCAAGTGCGTGCACTTCTTCGAGACCGGCGATGAGCTCTTCGAGGTGATGTGCGATCTGGAGCGCGATCTCAAGACCCGCTCCTTCTTCGTCATGGATGAAAACTTCCTGCTGCACCGCAAGCGGGCTCTCCGCCTGCTCTCGCTGATGATCGAGCACAACAAGGCCTGGTCGCTCTACGTCTTCACTTCCGCCAACGTGCTCCGCTCGTACACCATCGAGCAGCTGGTGAGCCTGGGCGTCTCCTGGGTCTGGATGGGCATCGAAGGCAAGGATTCGCAATACGCCAAGCTGAGCGGGGCCGACACCCGGGCACTGATCAGGACCCTGCAGGAGAACGGCATCCGCGTCCTCGGCTCGACGATCATCGGCCTCGAAGACCACACGCCGGCCAACATCGACGCGGCGATCGAGCATGCCGCCAGCCACGATACCGAGTTCCACCAGTTCATGCTGTACACGCCGATCCCGGGTACGCCGCTCCACGCCCAGCACGAGGCCGAGGGCACTCTCCTGGATCTCGATGATCACGAGTGGGCCGACGTCCACGGCCAGCTCCGCTTCAACTATCGCCACCCGCACATTCGCGACGGGCAGGAGACCGAGTTCCTGATCCGGGCTTTCGAGCGCGATTTCGAGGTCAACGGCCCGAGTATCGCCCGCGTGGTCCGCACCACGCTGCAGGGCTACCGGAAATACAGGAACCATCCCGACCGGCGAATCCGTTCCCGGTTCGCCTACGAGGCCCGCGACCTGGCGGCGACCTATGCCGGCGCGATCTGGGCCACCCTCTGGTGGTTCCGCGACCGACCGGCGGTTGCGGCGCGTTTGAGAGCCACGCTCCAGAGCCTGTACAGCGAGTTCGGCCTCAAGGCTCGACTGGCCGCCCCGCTCGTCGGCCGCTACATCCGCCGCAAGCTCAAGCAAGAGGCTCGAAGGCTCCAATCGGGGTGGACCTACGAGCCGCCGACGTTCTACGAGGTCAAGAACGCCACCGTCGTCCCGGGCTGACCCGGTCTTGCGGGACACCCGTGCTGAACAGGAGACCGGGGCCTTCGTGAAACGCGAGCCGCGGCCTCCTGTGTTTGCGGCAGGGCCGCGGCGCACCTACGCTGTGTTCATGAGGACTGCCCTTCCATCATCCGGTGCAGGACGACGCACCGTGCGGTTCGGTCTGGTCGGCTCATGTTTGCTGCTGTGGCCGGGGTTCCAGCTGTGCTCACCCGCCGTCGGCGAGGAGGGAGCCGCGCTCCCGGCGCCGCGATGCGAACCGGTGATTCACGGCGTTCTCTGGTGGGTGGACCCCGCCGCCCATGGCCCCAAGCTCCTCGAGATCCTCGACGCCATGGACCGGGTCGGCATGAACACGCTCTGGATCCTTGGGCCGCAGACTTGGCTGATCGATCCCGCGGCCCCACTGCTTGAGCGGATCTACGCCGAGGCCGACCGGCGCCGGTGGCGCGTGATCCTGGCCACATCAGGAATGGGCGACTGGTACCACCGATGGGACATCCCAGCGCTGGTCAAGACGGAAGAGGCCGACATCACCGATCTGGCCCGGCGCTACGGGCGCCATTCGTCTTTCTTCGGCTGGTACATCAACTACGAGATCTACATGGAATGGGACGAGAAGTCGCGGATGATCCGTCGTTTGTACAATCGCATCGGCGAGCTTACGCGACAGGCGACGCCGACGGCCAAGCTGACCATCTCGCCGTTCTTCCTGGCGGACAAGAATCACGTCCGCGGCGATTTCCGGTACGCGACACCGGACGAGTATGGCCGCTGGTGGTCCGAGACCATCCGCCAGGCGGGCATCGACGTGGTCATGCTCCAGGATTCCGGGGCCGAGCACTGCGAATGCGTAGAGCCATCGACCCGCATGGCTTTCCTGGACGCGATGCGGAGGGCGGCCGTGGCTCGCGGGGCCGAGCTCTGGGGCAACGTTGAGATGGTGGAGTACCGGGCAAAAGACTGGGGGGAGTACGGTCGGCGGCTCAGGCAGCACCGCGCGAGTGGAACAGCGTATCCCTGGTCGTTCGACATGAAGCGGAATGCTCTGAAGCTCGATCTGGCGTCGCGATACTGCACGGATATCGTGAGCTGGGGGTGGGAGTTCTGGAACCCGGCCCTGCCGCAGACCGAGGTGGGCGACAGTCGGGCCAGCTACGCGGCTTACCAGGAGTATCTGAGAACGCTGCCCACGACCAGGCCGGTCGAACCGCAGTTAAAGGAGAAGGCCGAGGAGGCGTCGGTGCACTGAGCCCGCGCCCTTCCGGGTTCGAGGGTGTCGTCCAGTGGGCGTCATTGTCCGGCGTCGGTGTCACGCTCGGCCCGTGCCGGGCGAACATTCGTGGGCCAGTGAGCGCAGCAGGCGGAAATCGAAGATGCCGCTGGTGTGGCCGTCGCTCCACTCGATTCTCAGGGCGTAGTTGCCGACCAGGTATCCGCCGATCGCCCGAACCGCGGCCGCTTGGGCACGGGAGAGAACCGGCAGCAAGGCCGCGGCCTGTCTGCGGCGATGCACGCTGCAGGCGGCGCAGGGGCATCGGTTGCGCAGGAACCCGGCGGGGTAGCTCACCTTCAGGCCGTCGCTCCAGGTCACGTGCAGAAGCTGACGTCCCAGCTCGAGGTCCAGCGAGGCGGGTTGACAGGCTTGGGGCGAGAGGTCGGCGGTGGGGAGCGTTTCCCTCATGGCCACTGCGGCCTCGTTGTCATCGGGGTGCAGCTCGCGTCGCTCATGACTCGCTCAGCGGATACGCATCGAATGTGCTTTCGGAGGTGAGCAGCGGATCGCCCTGGTCGGCATCCCGCCTCAGGCACTCGCGAACGCACTGGATCGACTGACGAAGGCCCTCGAGCCGGGGATGGATGGCCAGGGCGGCGCGGTAAGCGCCCATTGCATCCAAAAGCCTCTTGCAGGTAGCATAGCAGTGTCCGAGCCCGGCCATGGCCCCGAAGTGGAGCGGATTGAGCCGCAGGGCTTGCCTGCAGTCCTCGGTCGCCCGCTCGTATTCGCCGGCCAGAAAACAGGCGATGGCCCGCTGGTTGTACGCTTCCGCGAAGCACGGGGCCTTGGCGATCAGGGCGTCCAGTGCCTCGATGGCGTCCTCGAACCGGTCATGGGCGATCAGACCCACGGCCTGCATCAGCCCGGCGTTCTGGGCCTCATTCCCGGAGCAGAACCAGATCGACCACAGGGTGTGCTCAGCATAGGCGATGGTGGCGGAATCCGGGCTGTACAGCAGGCGGGCGACACGGGGACTGTCTGGCATCCTGCCGACAAACGCAAGGCAGACCAGGGCGATCTTCACCGCGTCACCGTTGTCGCTCGAGAGCATGTCGAGCAGCGATTCACGTGGCCAGTACCGATCCAGCCAGGCGAGAAGAGATTCCGTGTCGTGCTGTTCGATCAGCGGTGTGAGCTGCTTCACGAAATCCGCGCTTCTGTGATCGGCTTGATCCATGCATCACCTGCGAATGTTGCAAGACCACCCTAAAGGCCCACGCCAGACCCACCATCGGGCCTTCGACCCGATCGGAGCAAGGGATGGGTCCTCGATCGCCGGGCAACTCAGAGGTGCGCCCCGTGGTTCTGCTGTTCGTCTCCCACCCGCTCCACGCCCAATTCTAGGCACGGGCCGGGCGGGTGTCCAAGAGAACGGGTTACTCGGTCCGCTGGCCTCGCCAGAAAGCTGCGGCGAGCCGCGCAGCCATCTGCCGATTGGAGAACACCAGCGGAAGGAGGAACGGCGTCTCGATGTCCGGGGGGCGAAGATACTCGGCCATCGCTGTCCGCCAAAGGCGGTCGAAATCCTGAAGCGTGTCTTGAGGCTGGGCGCTGCGAACGGCCTGCGCAAGCACGTCCACCGCGAGCTTCGCGGACCACATCGCGGGGTAGATGCCCTCCAGGCTTGCGAAGCACACGAACCCCCCGGCATCCCCGATCCGTAAGGTCCCCTTATCGACCAGCGAGTCCATTTCCAGTGCTGAAACCGCGGGTGCGGGACGGGTGATGATGAGGGCATCGCCGACCGTCGCCGGCAACACCCGGGCCTCACCCCCTTCGACGAGGAAGTCCTGTAACAGGGCCGCAACATGCTCGCGGCTGCCGGGCGCACACAGCGTGACCACCAGCTGTTCCGAGGTCTGCCACCACACGATGCCGTGACGCCCGAGAGCCCAGTGAAGCCGGTCATCGCCCCCGTCCTTCGCGGTCCGCCCCTGATAAGCGGCGAGCCAGCGGCCCTGGCAACGATCACCGGCGTCCGGCGGCGTGCCGCAACCACTGGCCACGACCAGGAAACGCCCCTGGATCGTCTCGCCATTCGGGAACTGGACGAGCGTCGCGCGTTCGCGCACCTGCACCTTGCCGGGCGCGACTCCGAACACCGCCCGAGCGCCTGCGCCGACGGCCTGTTCGACCAGTGACCGATTCAACTCACCGTAGTCGACTCGGAAGGCGGGCGGTTCCTTCTCGCTTGCCTCGGCCGTTCGTTCCAGATCCGCATTGTGGAATACGGCGCCGGAGATCGGCTCGCTGGCAAAGGCCGTGGAGGCGACACCCATTTCGTCGAGGATCGAGAGTGCCGGCCGGGTAATCCACTCGGGTCGAGCGGGCGTCGGCCGGCCGGGGTCAACCGGATCGACCAAAACCACGTGGAGTCCGCGCTGTTGGGCCAGGCGGGCACAGGTCGCGCCCGCGACCCCCGCCCCGAGCACGACAACGTCGTAACAGAGTTGATTCATGACCGCATGGTACGCTATCGCTTCGCCCGTTCAAAGACCTCGGCCGCGTTGTAGCTGCTCCGCACGAACGGGCCCGAGGCCACGCCGGAAAATCCAAGAGCCTCGGCGACTCGTGCGAGTTCGTCGAACTCGGCGGGCTCGTAGAAGCGTGCGATCGGGGCGTGCTTGGGCGTGGGCTGCAGATACTGCCCGATGGTGACCACGTCGCAGCCGACAGTCCGCAGGTCGGCCAGCGTCTGGCGGAGCTCGTCTTGGCTCTCACCCAGCCCGACCATCAAGCCGCTCTTGGTGGTCATCTCCGGATATCGCTCCTTGACGTGGCAAAGCACGGCGAGGGAACGGCGGTACTCCGCCTGCGGGCGCACGATTGGGGTCAATCGTTCGACGGTTTCCAGGTTGTGGTTGAAGACCTCCGGGCGGGCATCGCAAATGAGCGCGATGCACTCCGGCCGGGCGTGGAGATCGGCCGGAAGAACCTCGATCGAAGCCTCCGGCACGCGCCCTCGAATGGCGCGAACACAGGCCGCGAATTGGCCCGCCCCCTCGTCCTCCAAGTCATCGCGAGCGACGGCGGTCACGACGACGTGCCGCAGGCCAAGCCGGGCCACCGCCTCGGCCAAACGATGGGGCTCGTCGGTTGCCGGCGGGTCGGGACGGGCGGTCGTCACCGCGCAGAACCGGCAACGCCGTGTACAGCGGTCGCCGAGAATCATGAACGTGGCGGTCCGATGCGACCAGCATTCGGTGAGGTTGGGGCACCGGGCTTCCTGGCACACCGTGGCAACACCGCTTTCCGCGACGATGCGTCCGGTACCGGCCATCTGGCCGCCGATGGGTAGCGGGCGCCTGAGCCAGGGCGGCAAGCGACGCTGCGGCCGAGGAGGATGCTCTGGCGGCAGGACGGGCAAGGAAGTCAAGCCGTGTTCTCCCTACAAGACGCGCCGGCACCATTACCGACCCACCCATCTTAAGCTTGATCGACCACCGCACCAAACGACGGGGAGCACTGTGGCCTGGGGCACAGAGGGTTGGAGGCGGACCAGGAGCTGAAAGTCGCGACCCTTTTTTGCCCGGGGCCGAAACGTGACGTATATTCCTAATGGCTTGATGAGGGTCTGAACGATGCCTCAGATGCCGGAAATCATGGGCCAGGATCAGGACCTGGGGCCAGCCGGGGTGGCTGGTGGCATGAGCGCCCCCCGGGGGCGCGGGCAGGAGTCCAACGACCGCCCGAGCAAGGATCACCCGTGGTTGCGGCACAGCCAATCGGGGGTATCCGTATCCCCGTTAACTATGCGTCTGGTCGATTTCTCCGGTGAGGGAGAGCGTGCTCCTCCGTGAGCACGGCGGCTGGGGGGAAGGAGAGAAGAAGCGGAGAGCGAAAAGCGTACATCGGCCGGCCCGCAAGGCCCGCATATCTCGGAGGGGGGAGTGGGGGTTGTTGTGAGGGAGCGGCCGATTGTCGTTGTATGTGCTTGCGTGAAGGAGGTTTTTGCCTCCTGAGACGGACCTTAACGACAGGTCGCCGAGTTGGCGACCGAGTGCGTTTCTTTCAAGAGAGGCCCTGATCGGGCCTAGGCATCGGCCCGCGAAGCTGACGGCGCCGAGAGCCAAAAACTACTGCGTCAACGGCGAACGCCCGGAGATCAAGTCCGCAGCGTTCGCCGTTGGGCGTTTTACGCGGTGTCGCCGCCCGGAACGGGGTGGGCGGCGTCGGGAGGACCTGCCACGGCAAGCACGGAACCGGGGCAAGCAGGCATTTCATCATCGGCCCGGACGACCCGAGATTCATCTCTCCTTGGGCTTCGGGATGGTCTGAGCCAAAAGCTTCCGGGCGTGTTCCGCGAAGTCGCGTTCGTAGAGGGCCTTCAATTGCCCACGAAGATGGGGATCCTTGGCCACGACCAGCATCCGCGTCACTTGCACGGTCTCAAGATCCGCCGAGACCGTGCCCTTGTCCTGGCTCCACCGGACATCGCGCACGCCGTCGGCGGCGATCTCGAACACGTCTGCGGGCGGCATCCAGCCGGGCACCTGGATGCCCAGCACCGCCCTCTGCACCGGCCGGATGATCGTGCCCAGTCGATCGGAAGCCATGTTGTCGTTGACCACCAGCACCACAAGGGCTTCGTCGCCGACCAGCAGCGTGCGGACCCACAGCAGCCGCGGGGCCTTCACCGGCAGGTCGGCGGGCGAACTCCGAACGATCAGCGGACCTGCGGTACGGACCTCGGCCCCGAGCAGGCCGATCTCGCGCCAGAGCGCCTTCATCTCCGGTGAGTCGCCGCCGACGCCGTAGTACTCCCCATACGGCGTATACCACCAGTACGAGAACGATTTCGCCCCCGCCGCCAGACCATAGAAAACCTCAACCCGCTTCTCCTCAGGCGTTGGTCCGCGGTAGGGGCACTCTTCCGGCTTCAGATCGAAGCGGCAGGCGTGCAGGATGAGGTGCATCGGCTTGGGGGCTGCGGCCGACTGGTAGACCGCTCCCACCGCGTACACATAGGTTGGCTTGAGGTACGCTCCGAGGTTCGTCGGGTCGCTCCGAAGAACGCTCTGCACCGATTCCTGGTAGTACGGGTCGGCACCGGCCACATCGGCCAGCTGAGCGTAGGTATACCAGTTCTCCGGCTTGAAGGTGTTGTTCACGTTAAGGAGGATCGGGGTATGGGGGTCCTTGCGACGAAAGCACGCGGCTCGGCGAACCAGGCATTGCCCGCGGCTGCCGATTCGCCTGTAGGGATCGAGCATCTTGCTGTTGAAGTCAGCCGCATCGGGCTCATCGATCAGGAAGGTGTACACCGGATCGGGCTGATTGCCCGGCCAGTGAGCCATGAGCCGCAAGCCGGTTCTCTTTGCGTATTCGCGTCCTTCCGGGGTGTGCAGGAAGTCGATGACTTCGCTGCCGATCGAGTACATGAGGGCATTGATGCCATGCTCGTACATCTGGGCGAGGTACAGGTCCGCCCGCTCCCGCGGCGTCCTGCCCTCCCTGCTGTAACCCCACATCCCATAGACCATCTCCTGCCGCCATGCCGCTATCCCAGTGCAGGCCGACGACCCATCCGCATAGACCGCCTGGAACACATGATAGGTGCCTTCTTTCAGCGGTTGCCCAAGCGGGATCACGATCGGCACGGTGTTTACCGCAGGATCGGCGGCCACGACACACCGGGCAGTGATATCGGCGTCGTCCATCAGCACGCGCGCGGGAGCTACGCCCCGGCCGGAAGGATGCCGGACATACGCGAATATGCGATCCAGTTCGGAGGAGAAGCCAATACTGAAGAACCGCGGCTGGCGTGGTGCGGATTGCACCGACCCTTGAGTGCCGGCCGCTGGAACCCTCACCGGGATCGAATCCACCCTCGGATCGCGACGCAGCCGCACGGTGATCTGTCCCAGGCCGCCCGGGGCAATGTCCGCCGGCTCGGCTTTCCACCAGACCGGCTCGCCGACTGCCACCAGACGCCCGACCTCGCTTGCGGGCAGCTTCGAGAACTGCAGGCTCGAGGGATAGACCTCGTCGGGTTCATTCCTCAGCGCCCGCTCGGGGGCAATGCCCTGAGCCAGGCTCACTCCGTCCAACAGCACATCGTTCACCGCAAGCGGTGTTTCCCCGGTGTTGCGGAGCTGAACGAAAAGGTATCCGCCCAGCGGCATGCCCTCATAGGCATACCGAACCTTCTCGCCGTTTTCATCGGTCCACTTCCATCCTTCGCGCCACAAGGGCATGAACTCCGGATAGACCGTATCAGGCTGATAGGACCCGGCGACGAAGCCAGAGGGATCAGCCGCCAGAACGCCGCTCGCGAGGCAGGCCGCTGCAGAAAGGGAAATCGCCATGACGGCACTTCGATACCGCACTCCATTCATGCGAGACCCCAGCGCCCTCGGGAAACACGCGGTCAGACGGACCTATGGCCGGAATCGGATGGAATACAGATCCGCATCCACCATCACGAACCGCAACCGCACGGGCGTACCGGCCAGCGCACTCACGTCAGAGCCCTTCTTCCAGGCGACGGTACGCTCAATCTCGTCGCCCCAGATCGCAAGGCAGTCATCGAGGGCGAAGTCCGGGATCGGCAGGCCCTCGGCGTCCTGAATCTCGACCTTGACACTGCCGGGAGCACTGGTCGAGTAGTTGATGGCTAGGCTGCTGCCCGAGAACACGAGCGGCCTGGTCACCATTTCGCCGCCGGCATACGGAGCGTTGACGGAGATGAAGCCGTCCAGTCGAAACGTCCCGCGCTGCAGCCGAGGCATGATCTCCTCGGCCGGGTAGTTGTCGTAGTGCTCCGCCCAGTAGATCGACAGCTCGGTGTCGCCGGTCTGCACGATCCCCCACGACGGCGTGCTGTTGCCGTGGGCCCCGCCCCAGTTCTTGGGGTCGAGACCCGGCCGGATCATCGCCTCCATGAACGTGCGGTCCCAATGCCGCCCGTCCCGGCTGGACATGAAGACTGCATCCGAGAAACCGTCCGTCTTTCGAGGCTTGAAGCCGATGGTATCCCGATCCCTGGGGTGAATGAACCGCATGGGGAACCCCAGATAAACCTCCGGCGCTCGGAAGTAGGTCACGATGCCGTTGGTGTAGAAGTGCTCGATCGGAGTATCGCCGAAGCTCAGCAACTCCGATTTGCCCCAATGAACGAAGTCCGGCGACGTCGTCCGGGCGATGCTCTTCTTGCCCTGCTGACTGGCCCGGAGAAAGCACACGTATTGCCTTCTGGCCACGTCCCAGAAAGCGGTGTTATGCGAGTCGAACGCGCCGTCGGTGATGATGGGGGCGTCCTGGAGTCGCCGCCAGTGAATGCCGTCGGCGGACACGAACGCCACCAGCACGTTCCGCTTCTGCTCGCCTTCCCCCGGCCGAGCCAGCGTCACCGCCTTGTATCGTTCTTCCGGCCCGGCCGCCGGATTCGAGTCTATGAACGGTGAGAAGTTGTGGCACTCGTCGTAGGCCTTCCATCGGCCCGTCCAGACAATGTTGTTGTCCTTGGAGCCAGCATGCTCAAAGAGGCCGAGTTTGGGGCGGACCCAATGAATGCCATCATCGCTCTCGGCCATGCAGGTGCACTCGCGGCCCAGGTCACCTCCGCCCCGGTAATACATCCGAAACCGCCGGCCGTCCTTCAGAACCGTGACATACGCGCTCTGCCCCCCCTCCCAGGCTTGATCGAATGCAAACACCACCCCCCGCGGGATCGGACTGTGCAGCCTCAACGCGGCGTGCTTCATCCCGGCAATGAGCTCGCGATCGAGAAACAGCGTCAATCGTGAGCCGATTTGGGATGGCTTCTCCCTTACATCAGCCGCCATCGCCGCCGAGGTGACGAGCGCCGCCAGGAGAGCCGATCGCCCCGCCCGCCGTCCGAGCACTGGTTGGCTTCGTTTCGACATCACCACCTCGGCTCCATGCTGACGCTCCGGAAACGGGGGCAGATCCGTCCCACGGCAATCCATGTTGACATGGTGGTGGCGGCCGTGTCAACAGGACGATCGTCTTCAGACGGACAACTCGGCTCGAAGTGCGGATGTCAGATCGGGATGCGCGAAGCAGAAGCCGGTGCTCAGCAGTCGCGACGGCTCCGCCCGAGTGCTTGCCAGGAGCAGTTCACGGCCCATTTCACCGAACAGCAGGTTCACCGCCATGGCGGGCATTCGCAGGATGGCGGGGCGGCCAAGCACCTTACCCAGGGTGGCGGCGAACTCAGCGTTGGTGACCGGATGGGGAGAAACGGCGTTGACCGGGCCGCTCAAGACATCGTTGGCGAGCAGGTGCTCCACGCAGCGAACCAGATCCGTCAGTCCGATCCAGCTCATCCACTGGCAACCGCTGCCGAACGGTCCTCCCAGACCGAGCTTGGCGGGCGTCAGCATGCGGGCCAGGGCTCCGCCGCGAGCGGACAGGACGATACCGAGGCGCAGGAGAACGACTCGTACGCCGGCATCGCGAGCCGCGGTGGTCGCCTGCTCCCACCGGCGGCAGACCTCGGCCAGGAAACCGCATCCCGCGGGACTGTCCTCGCTCACCTGTTCCTCGCCCCGGTGTCCGTAGTACCCCACCGCCGAGGCCGAGATGAACGCTCGTGGGCGCGGCTCGAATCGAGTCATGGCCTCGGCCAGCAGCCGCGTGCCCTGGAGGCGGCTCTCAAGAATGGTCTTCTTGCGGCTTGCCGTCCAACGGCCAGCCGCGATGTTCTCACCCGCCAGGTTGACGATGGCATCGACACCCTGGAACGCGTCGACATCGATGCGACCCTGGACCGGATCCCACTCGATTTCCCTGGACCCGGGTCGGGGCGGACGTCGAACCAGCGGGACAACCTGCTGGCCCTTGGCCACCAGGCAGGCCGACAAGGCCGATCCGACCAAGCCGCTCGCACCGGTCATGAGAACGCGTTTCGGGACCGCTGTTGCAGGGGACGTGCTCATGCTGCCGACTCCGTCTCCCGGGCTGGTCGTCACGCGGACGGGGGAGTCGCGGCCAGCCCGCGATGGCGTCGCATCTCTCCCGCCCCTGCGGCCGCATCGGACCATCGCCGTTCCGCATGTCGCCCTCCGTCTCGGACGACAACGCCGCTGGCCGATCATGGTAGCCTGGACGGCGACTGGGCACCAGCAACCGTGCCGGCAAAGCAGAACCGGCCGGACAGCCCGTCTGGCGTCCGGCCGGTTTGACCGAATCTCAGGTTTGTTTCTCTCGGCGAGCGATCAAGCCCTGCGACGGCGGTGTGCGACGATTGCGCCCAGCGCCAAGAGGGTCAGACTCATGGGCTCGGGAATCTGGATGAGCACGTCCTGCCCATCCTGGCCGGTGCTGGCCCAGGTCAGGTTCAGGACGCTGATGGTGGTGTTCTTCCAGCCCCCGAGCACAGCGGTGCCGGCCGCCGCCTTGATACCCGAGGTACCTGCGTACTGGAAGGGGTTCACCAACTCGCCCTCGAAGGACCAGATGGCCTCCTGAGCGGCGGCGGCTCGCTGATTGGCGTCGCTGATGCCAAACGTGTTGCCTGCAGCATACTGATCGTAGATCCACGCGGACTCTTCACTCAGTGGGTCATAGTCGGGCAGCGTCTGGCCGCTCAATCCACCCTTGACCGCAGCGCTGCTGATTGCGGCGTTGAAGTTGTTCTCGCCGTAGAGCGGCTCGTCGTATTCGAGGCAGAAGGTCACCAGTGGACCGCCGGCGTAACCGGGAACACCGGTCACCTGGTCGAACACGATCTCGGCGGACCAGCGATAGAAGTACGGCAAGCCGTAGCCAACGCCGCTGGTGGGCGGGGTGTTGTGGGCGCCGCCGAGGCCTGTGCCCAGGCCATCCCAATGCAGTGTTGAGGCCGAGACCGGCAAGCTGGTGAGAACACAGAACGCCGACAACAGCAGGGATACTTTTCTCATTCCGTACACTCCTCTCCGAAGGCGCGGGGCATCTCGCCGACTCACGCGCCGGCGGCGTATATATCGGCCAATTCATGGGCTCAGCGAAGTTCCAGCCTCCTGCTTGCCCTGGCGTCGTTCGAGGCTTGTTGGAGGGTCGGCTTGTCCGTCGCATCCTGCACGGGCAGCCGGCAGGTTGTGCGCCAGAGCCATTCGGACAGGTTTCACCCGCCGAGGGAATCGAGCAGCAGCTTCGCCCTGCCCGGCGAACCCACCAGGTAGACTGGCGACGGTGTGGGCAGGACCGATATTGTCGCCGCCGGATTGCCCATCAGGTCCAAACACCGCGCCCCAGCCGGAATGGTGATCGTCCCATGCGGCGACTCGTGTTCCCGCCAGAGGACAAGCACCGATCTCCCTGGAGACTCGAAGGCATAGCAGTGATCGGACCCGGGCAGGTTCTTGTCCCCCGCGAAAACCGGTTCGGGCCCCAGCAGGTCGGTGAAGACGGCCAAGGCCGGAAACACCTTGCGGGGAGCGCCGCCGCGGGAGAACAGGCAGCACTCGAATCCCCACTCGTTCACCGCCTCGTTGGCCCCTGAATGGAGGAAGAGCTTCTTGACGCCCCGGCCGAGCATGATCGTAAACAGCCGGATGGTGTACTCGGCGCACTGCCGTTCGCTTGCCAGCGGGCTGACCCACGACCATCCGTTCTCGAAGAATGGTCGCCAGGGAAGGTCGTCCACCGCGTAGTAGGATACCTCGGTGATCCAGATCGGCTTGCGCCCGCCGTGCTGGTCCATGAGTGCCGCCAGGGCGTCCATCTCTGCGATGAAGCCCTCGGGGCGACCACGACCCGGATAGGCATGCAGATTGAAGATGTCGACGTACTTCAGGCAGCCGGCCTCGATGACCTCGCGGGTCATCAGGCCCGGTGGGCCGGCGATACCGCCGATGACCCTGCAGCCGGGATCACCCCGGCGCATGGCGGCCGCGGTGGCCTTCAACAGCCCGACATAGTCGGCCGGCGTGTAGCGCTTACCGGGATAGCCCTGGATGCGTTGACCGGGAAGGGCGTAATCGGTGTAGATCGGCTCGTTGAGGAACTCCCAGACATGGATCCGATCCCGGTATCGGCCCACGGTCTTCTCGGCGAAGTCGGCCAAGTGCCTGGGTTCCTTCGGCCCCCAGGACTGTCGCAGCCGAACACCAGGGTATCCCTCAACCGGCAGGTCCGCCGGCGCCTCCGATGACCAGCGTGTTGAGGGGAAAGGAGGAAGCAACGGCAGGACTTGTGCCCCCGCGCCCAGCACGCGGTCCAATTGAGCGTCCGCTGCCTGCCAATGGAAGTCGCCGGGAGACGGCTCGATGTCCTGCCACTTGAGGGACCAGTCGCGATACCATGAGACGCCGGCCATGCCGGCCAGCCGAATGAGATCGGCGCTGGCGAAGGCATGGTTGATACCCAGCACGGTGTCGCTCGTGGTTCGCCTGGGGACCGTCGCGAGCGACAGGCTCCGGGACTCGATCCGGCCTTCCAGATCGAACCGGGCCAGGATCCGGCAGTATCCCCGCCATTCAGCCGGAAGGCGGATCTCGCGCTCGGCCGCCGATCCGGCCGGCACGGCCAGTGATTCCGCGGGAAGGGTGATCGGGCGATCGAAGAAGTCGCGGACCTCGAAGCTGACCTTCACGTCGGCGGGTGATGGGGAATCGTTGTATCCCCGCAAGCGCAGTGCGATACATTCACCCTGTTCGCAAATGCCCGAGTTTCCCGGCGGATCCAACGCCGCCTCGACCGCCGCTCTCGGCTGGAAGGACGTGGCCCGCTCGCCTTTCTCCAGCTGGATCGCGTCGATATCCACGCTGACGTCTCGTTCCTCGCTCACGTCCGGCCCGATGGTCGCGAAAACGAATCGGTAAGGGGGACGGAACGTGAAGGCACATCGCTTCCAGGAATCGGAAAGCGTGACCTGTTGTCTCAGGTCCTTCGGGCTGCCCTCGGGATCCTGCGAACGCACGCCGAGAATCGCCTTGACACCGCTCGGGCTCGCCCGCATGTCGCAGGAGATCGTATAGGCCAGGCCCTTCTCCACCGGAATCCAGCCGACGTGAGCGGCCAGCGGCTGCCGTTCGTGATGGACAGTCGGCTTGAAGTAGTCGAAGTAGAGAACCGGTGTCCGACCGCCGCCGAGGGAGATGCGCAGAAACGACGCTCCCGAAGTGCCGCCCGAGGTCTGGACATTCCCGTGGAGGCCGGCCAGACATCCCCAGCCGACTTTTCTGCCCAGCGAGGACCACCCGGCCGCTCCAAGCTCGAAGGAGCCATTGGGGACCAGATTGCGGCCGCCCGCGGGAACGATCGTGTCGGTGAACTCGATCGGCTGGCCCGCCACCTCGAGGAGTCTGACCTCGTCGAGATAGAATGTGCCCGGCTCGTTGAACCAGAACTGGAGTCGACTGGTCTGGCTGACGGATGCGGTGGCCCGGAAGACGCGGCGGAATTCCTGCCACGCGGGCGTGACGGGCAACCCGGCCTGTAAGCCACATGACTCCCATGAACGCGTGTCGTTGATGGCAACGTTCACGTTTCCGCCGGCAAGTCCCTCGGCCCGAGCCCGGCAGGAGAACTCATAGACTTTGCCCTTCTCCAGGCTGACAAGCCCGACCTGGGCCAGCATTGCGTGGCTCGCCCCGGATTTGCCCTCGCACCGGGTGCAGGTCAGCTTTGCGCAGGGATTGCCCCCCACCATCTCAACGTCGAGCCGCTGGGTGACATGCTCGTCGCCGGCGATCTGCCATCCCTCCGGCTTGTCATTCTTGACGATCGAGAACGCGCCATTCCGGACCAGACTCACGGCCTCCGGCCGGCTCTGAGGTCGTTCCGACTTGTCTTGCCCGAAAGAGGTTGAAAGGGGTATGCAGACCGACAGGGCGACGGCGAGCATTGAGGTGAATCGGATCATGAGGCGGATCCTCCGTGGAAGGCTCGCCGCATTCACCGGACCTGGAGCGTGTCTCCTTCAAAGGTCAGGCCGAGCGGCACGATCTCCACCGCCTTGCGCGAGCCCTGCCGCCGCACTTCGCCCGCTCGCCAGGCGTGGTAGCCGGTTCGCCTGGCGACCTCGACGCAGGGGGTGGCCTGTTCCGGGGCGACATAGCCCGCGAACCCGACGCCCATGTTGAACGTGGCAAAGGCTTCGCGGACGTCCACCGGTCCGGCCTTCATGATGAACCTGAAAACCGGGGGCGGCTCGCGGGTTTCGGTGATGCGATAGACGAATGGCTCTTCCAGGCGCATCAGTTTGCGCCAGCCGTGCCCGGTCACGTGGGCGGCATAGTGCAGGCGGATCCCCGCCTGCTGACAGGCGGTTACGAATCGCACGTAGATCACCGACGGGTCGAGCAGGGCCTCGCCGTAGGTCCGGCCATCATCGATGCGGGCCAGGTAACCCTCGGGCAGCCGATCCGCCAGGGCCCGGCACAGGGTCAGCCCGTTGGTCTGCACGCCGGAACTGGCCAGCAGGATGATGGCGTCCCCGTCGCGCACATCGCCGACGATTCGGTGGGACTTGGGGGCGATTCGTCCGATGGCTGATCCCGCCAGCACGATGGCATCAGGGCGGACGATGCCCTTGAGCGCCGGCGTCTCCCCGCCTCCCCAGACGGCGTTGGCCTGCAAGCATCCCTCGGCGAACCCGGCCGCCAGGTCCTCCGCACGAGCGGCATTCTCAAACCAGGCGGCGTCGCCGACGGCGGCGTGCATGGCCACGGAGATCGGCAGAGCCCCGACGGTGACCAGGTCGTTGACGATCGTGGCCACGGTATCGATGCCCACGTTGCGGTAGAGGCTTCGCCCGGTGAGTGTGAGCATGGCGTCGGCCACGAGGTTCTTCGTGCCCAAGCCTTCCTCGACATGGGCCAGGTACTCGTTCGGGGTCTCAACCAGATAGGCGCTCTCCCCGCGAATTGCGGCCGGTTCGGAGAGCCCGTGGCCGCTCAACGCGCCGGTCGTCGTCGCCGCTTGCTTCTGGCAGACCCGCTTAAAGGCGTCCAGCGTGCCGTAGTTGACGCCGGTTTGCTCGTAGCTCAGAGAACTCATGCTGATGTTGTAGAGCACGCGGCCGGGCGGGTCAAACCAGGATCAGCGATCCTCGTCCTCGGGTTCACGAGGCGGATCGGCAGGCGATCCCGACGTCGATGTGTCTTCGCCGGCGGGGGCTTGACTCGCCAGCCAACTGTGCCGGGCGGAGTTGAGGAACATCAGCGCGAAGATGAGCACCAGGACGCCGTTCGGGATGTCACCCTGCGACAGCCAGATTAATGCCTCGATGCCCAGGGCCAGCCCGACCACGCCCGAAGCGATCGCGTCCGCCAGGAGCGCCCCGCTCCATCCGGTCCACGCCAGGGCGGCGACGATCAGCATGGCCACGCCACCGATCCGCATCATCCAGTTGAACGCCTCGACCGACTTGTTGTAGAAGTCGGAATCGCTCGCACCCATGCGCGGGAACCAGACACCAATCACCAGCATGAGAGCGCCGGCGATCAGAGCGGGAAACACAATCTGGTGCGTGTCCTGGCGCATGTGCGAGCTCCTCCTTTCAGAAACGATACAGCGCCACGCGGCGTTCATCAAAGATGTCGGTCCGGGGGGCCACGGTTTTGTCGCCGGCCGCCGACAGGTCGATTCGGGCGACGGCTTCTCTGGGATCGTTCGCGGAGGCATGGGCCAGCACCGAGCCATCCGGATGGATGATGACCCCCGTCTGCCGGCTTGCGCCGGCGACGAAGACGCGGTTTTCGAGGGCCCGGGTTCGCAGCAGGGCCAGATCCTCGGGCGCATCGAAGACCAGCAGGATCTCCAGACCTTCCAGGGCCAGGCATCTCGGCCCGGTGAACGATCGGACCGCCTGCCCGGAGACGCACCCCACCCGGGCCGGCCCCAACGTGAACAAGTCGGTCCGCATGGGAAACGTCGCTGCTCGAATGCCAAAGGCGTTGGCCAGCATCGCCAACCGCTCCGCCGATTCCTCCCCGGTCATGTTTGCGAGCAGGATCTCGACCCCCTGGCGCTGCAGCGGTTGAAAGAGGTTCTCGCCCATCCCGCCGGTGAACCGGCCCTCGATCACCTGGGTGGGCACGGCCGCCACGGTGACCTCGCGTGCCTGGCCGCTCGCGGGCCGTACCGGCGGCCGGTCGTCTAGCAGCCGTTCGCGCCACGCATCCGCCACCCACACGCGTCGGGAGGCCCCGCGCGGCAGCTCCGCGACGACCACGACATCGCCTTCCGGCGGGGCCTCGGCGGCGACCGACCCGTCCGCTCGGACGATGCGGCTCATGCCCACGTAGCCGGTACCCGGCATCTCCAGGCCGGCCTTGTCGGCGCAGATGAACGGCAGCCCGAACTCCCGAGCCCGAGCCTCGATCATGAAGCCGGTCTGCGGGTTTTCGAATTCCCCCGGATTGCGGGCGGCATTGATCCAGCAGGTCGGGAGGACAATCAACTCCGCTCCGTCGGCCGCCAGCGTGGCAATGATCTCCGGCACCCGGGCTTCGGCACAGATGGCCACGCCGATCCGCCCGACCGGCGTGTCGAACGCCCGGATCTCGTCACCTGGAGTGTACCAGTCGCGGTCTGCATTCCACAGGAACCGCTTGCGCGCCCGGCCGACCTCGCACCCACGGTGGTCGATGACCACGGCCGTGTTGTGCAGGGCCGCCCCGGTGTCCTCCACGAACCCGCAGACCAAGGTCATACGGTGCTTTGCGGTCCGCCGGGCCAGCCAGGCCACGAACGCTTCACTGTTCAGATGGTCGCCTTCACGGTAGGAGCGTATCGAGCCGAGCAGATAGGCCGGGTAAGCGCATTCCGGCAGGACGAGCAATTCGGCACGCCGGGCGGCCGCCTGGATCATGGCCTGCTCGATGGACGCGAGCGTGGCGGTGGCCTCGTTCATCAGCCGAGCGGTGATCTGGCCGGCGGCAAGTCGGATCCTGCCTTGTTGGGGTTCCATGGCGGCACCGATCGTAGGATGCGCGCCCTCGCTTTGCAACGCTCTTGGGTATCCCTATAATTCGTACTGCTGGAGGCATAAAGCGCGATTATGGCTGAGCGCGACTACTACGAAGTGCTAGGTGTCTCGCGGAGCGCGACTCCTGACCAGATCAAGAGCGCCTATCGCAGACTGGCCAAGAAATTCCACCCCGACCGCAATCCCAACGACAAGACCGCTGAATCCCGGTTCAAGGAGGTTCAGGCGGCTTACGAAGTGCTGAGCGATCCGCAGCAGCGTCAGCGGTACGACACGTTCGGTTACACCGGGCCGCGTTCAGGTGAAGGTCCGCAAGGCTGGCGTTCGGGTCCGGCCCGCGAGCACGTCTATACCTGGCGGAACGGCGGTGGCCCGGACATTCCGGCGGAGAATCTGGAGGACCTGTTCCAGGTTTTCGCCGGCCAGGGCGGCTTCGGCGGATTAGGCGGCGGGGGGCGCGGCGGGGGTGCTGCCGATGGCATCTTCGAGCAGTTCTTCGGCGGAAGACGGGGGCGCGGTGGTCGCAGCGGTCGTGGGGGGCGTGATCGGACCACAGAGGCGGCCGAGGGCCACCAGGATCCGGGCCAGGACATCGAGCACCCGGTCAGCTTGACGTTCGAACAGGCGGTTCACGGCACGGCCCTGGATCTGCAGTTGACCCCGGCGGGCGGCGGCGTGGCGGAGGCCGTCCGGGTGAAGATTCCCCCGGGTGTGGCCGAGGGCCAGCGGGTTCGTGTCCGCGGCAAGGGCGGGCCCAGCGTTGCGGGCCGTGCGTCCGGCGACCTTTACATTGTCTGCCACATCCGGCCGCACGCGTTCTTCCGACGGATGGGCCATGACATCTACCTCGAATTGCCCCTCACGATCAGCGAGGCGGTGCTGGGCACCAAGGTCGAGATCCCCACGCTGGAGGGTAAGAGCGTCCTGACCGTGCCCCCGGGCACGCCGAGCGGCTCGAAGCTCCGGCTCAAGGGCCAGGGGGTGAAACCGCCGGGCGACAAGCCGCCGGGCGATTTGTATGCCGTGATTCGGATCGTTCCCCCGAAATCGCTCACCCCGCGGCAGCGAGAGCTGTATGAGCAACTGCGCATGGTGGGTGAAGATTCGCCCCGTCAGGGGCTGGGCTGGTGAAAGGAAGTCCTGGGATGGCCGGCGTCGAGGAAAACCGCCGTCAGCGCACTGCTTTGATTCTCGTCCTGTTCGGAGCGGGCCTGATCATTCTCGGCTTCATCCTCAGCCTTCGTCAGCAGGAGGAAATGGAGACCGTCACCAAGCCGGTGACGACGATGAGCGCCGAGCAACGCTCTTCGTGGGCCCAGGCGATCCGGCAGTTTCTTTTCTTGATGCTTGTCATTCTCGGCGTGTTTTCCGTCGGCACCTTGGCCTTTCTGCGTTGGAGCAGGCGATTCCGGCAGTGGCTGCTGCGCAAACCCCCGGCGGCCACGCCGAATGGGGATGTCTGGGCGATGCACCGTTTGCCCGAGGAGGAGAGCGAGGAATCGCCGCCCGAAGAACCGCCGCCGGGCACACAGGAATGACCTTTGGGAGGCAGACTGTGAGCAGTGAGCTTCTACTGGATGAGGCGCTGGGTAGTACTCCGGTGATGGATGAAGGCATCGACCAGGCTCGGCCGCGGCAACCGCGGCTCGTCCAGGCCCTGATTGCCATGACCGCGGGCATTGCCGCCTTCATGGTCATCGGCGTCGTCACCGCGGGTGTCATCATGGGGGCGCCCTCTGCCGCCGGCCGCGGAGGCCCCATGCTGGCCGTCGTCGTGCTGCTCGCCTTCGGTCTGAGTGCCTGCGGGCTCATGATCGTCGGGATCTGCGTACTGCGCAAGCTGAGCCAGCTGTCGGAACAGGCGGCCTCGATCGAACACGGTACCGCGATTTTGGCCGAGCGGAGTGTTGCCCGGCAAGCGGAAGAGAAGTCGGCGATCGGGCAACTGGATCTGACCGAGTTGCCCCGGCTCATGACCGAGATCCGGGACATCCTGCTTCTGCCGGAAGAGCATCGCCAGCGGCGGTTCGAGCAGATCATTGAGTTTGAGTTCTCCCAGCGTCTGGCCCGGGCCCGGCAGTGCACGGCGTCACGCGACTTCCACCACGCCCGCGAGGAGCTGAACATCCTGGCCGCTCGATTCGGCGAGGATGATCGCATTCGCGAGGCCCGAGGCACGCTGGAGCGAGTGGCCAAGGCCGCCGAGGAGCAGGACATCGTCAACGTCCGCCGCCAGATCCAGGACTTCATGGGTATGAACCGGTGGGACGAGGCCGAGAAGCTGGCCCGCGAGCTGACCGACAAGTACCCGAGCGCTCCCGACCCCGTCGCCCTCATCGAACACGTGTGCCGTGAACGCCAGGTTTACGAACAGCGGCAGCGAGTCCGGATCCTCGAGGAGATCCAGGGGTATGTTCATCAGCGACGGTGGAAAGAGGCTGCGGAGGGTACTCGCCAGTTCCTGGTCAGGTTCCCCGTCGGCCCCGACGCCGACAACCTTCGGACCCAGATCGATACCCTCGAGGCCAATGCCGAGATCCAGATCCGCCAGCAGCTCGAGAATCAGTTCAAGGACTGCCTCAAGCAGCAGCAGTACTGGGATGCCCTGGCCCTGGCCCGGCGGATCGTCACCGAGTACCCTTTCAGTCCGCAGGCCAACGCCCTCCGCGGGCGGGTCGCCCGGCTGGAGGAACTGGCCCGGACTCACCAGCCGCAGCGCTAGGCCTTTGGCCAAGCGTCATCGGGCCACGGACGGGCAGCCGTCTCGGCCGCAGGCCCCAGGAGGACCCCCATGCGATGCATGGGTTTCGTTTCAGGTTCAAGAGCCCCTTCTGCCGATATCCTCTGCTGGACGAGGCACTTACATCAGGCTGGGGCGGTCGAGCTCACGGATTCAGGACTCGCGGATTCTCGATCCCGGCAGGACGTTCTGTGTCGCTGCTGCGATGCATGGTGTCGTTTTCGAAGGTGGACGGCAGATAGTCTCTGGCTCTTATCAACCGAGGTCAACATGAGCTTCAAGATGATGCGGAGCGTGACGGTGGGTATCGGCGTTCTCGTCATGAGCGCGGGGGCGCACGCGGCGGTTACCCTCGACGCCGAATACACCGGCGGGGCATTCGGCACCCTGATTGTGACCAACCAGTCGGATGAATCCACTCCCTTGACGATCGTGACACCAGGCGGTGGGCCGAGTGTTCGCCTCACCTCGGCCAAGAACATCACCGTCAATGCGGTCTCGGGCGTCAACGTCGTCGGCTCGGGCACTACCTCGGTGGTTGTCACCATCAACGACGGTGCTTTCGTCGGGGCCGTCGGCTTCCAGTACGTCGGCAATGGCCAGGATGACCTGATCACGCTGGGCAATGCGGCCGCTCCAACCGTTTTCTCCATGCTCAGCCTTGGCACTGAGTGCGCGATCACCATCGACACCTCAACCACCCTCGGTGGAAACGACACGCTCACCGTCGACTACTTTGTGATCACGACGGGGGGAGGATCATTCACCACCACCGACGCGGGTGGGGTCAACTCGCTCACTACCATCACCGTGAACGCCAGCGGGTGGATCCGGAATAGCGTCGCGGGCGGCGGGAGCATTTCGCTCCTCGCGATGACGTCGATCACCATCGCCGGCAACGGCTTGACGCCCGGAACCGGAGGTATCTCGCTCGAGGCTCCGACGGTCACCATTGCCAACAGCACGGTGACATCTGCCACCATGAGCATCACCGCCGATGACCTCGTTCTCGGCGACGGCAGTGGGGCGGCCGACAGCGCCATCCTGCAACTCGCGGGAGCGGGTCAGATCGTGGGCACACCCAACGTCAGCGTCGCATCAGACGGCAAGCTGGATCTGAACGGCCAGAGCAAGGGCATCGGCACCCTGACCATGGACGGCGGCACCGTTGCCAGCGGAGCGGGCACACTCACCCTGGGTGGCAACGTCACCGTAGCCGGCGCGGCCAACGCGACCGCGACTGTGAGCGGCAACCTGAACCTGGGCGGCGCCATCCGGACCTTCACCGTTGCCAACGGCGGCGCCGATGTGGACTGCCAGATCAGTGCGGTTACCTCCAACGGCGGCGTAACCAAGGCCGGGGCGGGCGCCTTGCGGCTGACCGGGGCGAACACCTACGCCGGGGCAACCACCGTCAACGCCGGTGTTCTGCAGGTCACCGGCAGCATCGTCAACAGCGCGACGACGCTGACGGCCGGCACATTCGGCGGAACGGGTACGGCCGGAACGATCACCGCGACCGGCGGCACCCTCGCCCCCGGGGTCAGTCCCGGGGCTCTGGCGTGCGGCAATCTGACCCTCAGCGCGGCCAACTCCCTAAGCCTGGAAATCAACGGCACCACGGCCGGTGTTCAGTACGATCAGCTCAATGTGACCGGGTCGGTCGACCTGAGTAGCGCGACCCTGGGGATCGATCTGGGCGTGTTCACCCCGTCGGCCGGAGACACATTCACGATCATCAGCAACGACGGAAACGATGCCGTCGTCGGCCAATTCGCCCAGGGCCAGAGCATCACCGTGAACGGAGTGTTATTCTTCATCGACTACGCCGGCGGCGACGGCAATGACGTGGTCCTTCTGGCCCCCTGGGCCATCGCGACGCTCGGTTCGCTCTCGGTGAGCCCCGGCACCTTGACACCGGCATTTGACGCCCGGACGACATCCTACGCCGTGACCGTTGCCAGTCAAACCACAAGCATCGCGGTCACGGTCGCGCCGGCTCAACAGGACGCGGCGATCACGCTCAACGGGAACACAGTGACGCCCGGCGCAGCGACCAGCGTGAGCCTCAACCCGGGGGCCAATGTAATCCACGTCGTCGTGACCGCCCAAAACAAGACCACCACCGAGGAATACACCATCACCGTGAACCGGGCCTCGTCCTCCGGCTCATCGATCACCGGACTGACCGACCTGACACTGACGCCGGGTACCCTGGTGCCGGCTTTCGACGCGGACACGTTCACCTACTCGGTGGACGTGGACAGCGACACGTCCACGATCCAGGTCGTCCCCACTCTCCGAGACGTCAGGGGCGTCCTCAAGCTCAACGGCATCCAGCAGCAGAGCACCGCACCCTTCGTTCTCCATCTCGCCGTCGGCGCCAACGTATTGACCATCGAGACGATCTCTGAGAATCGGTCCTTCCGACGCGACTATCAGGTCGCCATCAACCGGGCGGCGTCCACCGATGCAACCCTGGCAACGCTCGCGGTCACACCGGGCGAGCTCTCACCGACCTTCGACGCCAACGTGACCTCCTACACGGTGGCGATGGACTACACCATCCCCGTAATCGGTATCACCCCGACCGCCGCAGAGGCCGGCGCGACCATCACCGTCAACGGGACCGCCCAGATGAGCGGTACGATCACGGTGCTGCCTGTGGCCGTCGGATCGAACTCGTTCTCCATCGTCGTGACCGCACCGGATGGGACGACGCAGAAGACCTACACCCTGACCGTGACTCGTGCCGCGGAAACAACCACGAGTCCATTGCCCTTGCTGCCCTGCGGGACGCTCGGGGCAACAGAGCTGGGCATCATGATGGCCGGCCTGTTCCTGCTACGGGGAACCCGGCGATCGTTCAGAACCACGAAGTGATGCAGCGACGCATCGAGGAAGATGTTGCCCCGTCGACACCGATGATCGCGATGCGGATCTTCCTGGTCGCATCGGACGAAGCGGCCTGCTCGGCCGTTGGGCGCCGGATGATGCCCGCTGCGACCGGGCTTGCCGGCACCGCCGCACAGGCCTTCAGCACCTTTCTCCGAGCCATGTGACGCTTTGTGGTTTCTCCTCTCGGGCCCTCTGACTGTCCGCATGTCATCGGACGCCCCGGAGAGGAATCAGGACGGCTGATCTTCGATTCCCCTCTCCGGCTCATTCAGCAGTTCGTAATAGCAGTTCCGTCTTCTCGGTTGCCAGCCTGCGTCGGCAATGAGGTGGCGGATCTCTTTCTCGTTCAGCCGATAGGTTGTGCCGGCCGCGGAGACGACGTTTTCCTCCATCATCACCGAGCCCATGTCGTTGGCTCCGAAGAACAAGGCGAGCTGGCCGATCTTGGGACCCTGCGTCACCCAACTTGCCTGCAGATTGGCTACGTTGTCGAGCATCATCCGGGCGACAGCCAGCGTCTTAAGGTACTCGTGGGCACCCGCAAGAACCAGGTGCTTGCCGTCGGGAGGATCGGTGCAGTTCGCGGGGCGCTGGCGGAGCCGGCCCAGGGGAGTCTGTTCCGGCTGGAAGGTCCAGCAGATGAACGCAGTGAAGCCGCCGGTCTCGTCCTGGAGCTCGCGGACCCGGGCCAGGTGCTCGATCCGCTCTGCAACCGTCTCGATGTGCCCGAACATCATGGTGATGCTGGTCTTCATGCCGACCAGGTGAGCCTGACGCATGACCTCGAGGTACTCGCCGGTTCGGGTCTTGCCGCGGCTGATCCTGTCGCGTACCCGGTCGACCAGGATCTCGGCCCCGCCGCCGGGAATAGTGTCCAGACCTGCCGCCTGCAGGCGAAGCAAGACGTCGCGGATGGGCATGCCAAAGACCTGGTGGAACGCGAAGATCTCCGGTGGGCTGAAGGCGTGAACGTGAATTCTGGGGAAGCTCTTCCTGATGAACCTCAGCAAGTCAATGTACCACTGGAACGGCAGAATTCCCGGTGGCACCAGGCCGCCCTGCATGAGAATCTGCGTGCCGCCGATGTCAACGAGCTCCTGGATCTTGCGGCCGATCTCCTCGAAGCTGAGCACGTATCCGCCCGGCAAGCCGGTGCGACCACGGGTCGAGCCGGGGGGAGTGGCCTTGAAATTGCAGAAGGTGCACTTAGCCGTGCACCAGTTGGCGTAATTGATGTTGCGGTCGACAACGTAGGTGCGATGTGACTCCGGGTGAAGACGAGAGGTGATCTCATGCGCCCGGCGGCCCAACTCGTGGATCGAGCTCTCGGAGTACAGGGCCAGAGCCTCGGCGGCACTAATGCGCATGGGGGCTCGCTTTCCCTGCGGCCAGAGCGCTGGGCGTTGAGCACGCCGCGACCTCCTCTTCGATCATCGCCAGGGTGACAAACCGTTCGATCCCCTGTCGGGCGGCGGGCGTGATCCGATAGGTGAGGTAATGCGTGAGGTAGCGGACGGCCAGATCCACCGGCCAGCCACAATCGGGAGCATGGCGAGCGGCCAGTTCACCGGCCTTGGCGACGCCTCGATCCCTGGCCTCGTTCAGCATCGTGCCCAGTTCCTGATTCATGGCCAGACCAGCGGGGGCGACCCAGACCGCGAAGACAAACGGCAAGCCGGTCCATCGTTTCCAGGCCTCACCCAGGTCGATGTTGTACTCGAAGTCGACCATGGCGGTGGTAACCACCTTGTCTCCAATAAGCAACACTGATTCACAGTCCCTGATGGACGAGGCGGACGATAGCGGGATCTGTCTCAGACGCCGGTGATACACATGCTCCCAGATGAGCCGTGCCAAGCGAACGGAAGTGTGCGAATCCCCGTCCACGTGCAGGACGGTCATCGACTCAGGGGGGACGCGGGAGTAGATCCGCACGGTCAAAGTCTGTCCGTCAGACGCTATTCCGGCGTCGGAGACCCGCTCCCAGGCGCCCCCCGCCCGGGCCCAGTCAATGACCGGCACCAATGCCGCGTCCACTTGACCGGCCTTCAGCATACCCGCCAGGGCTGATGGCACCGCGAAGTGAAGTTCCACATCCGGGCGCCCCTCAAGGCCCTCGATGAGCGGCTTGGAGTTCAAGAACTTGACTACACCCAGTCTGACGAGTTTCGTTGAGCCATGCATGGCTCGCAATTATACGGCTTTTCGCAACCGGCGGTATCTTCGCTATAATGCCGCCTCCCTCGGGCCGTGGTGGTGGTCGGAACGCCGCTGACAGGTAACCAGGATGGAGTATGAGACCTTCTGCCCTCGACGACTGCGTAACGCGATTTCATCGCGGTCGTTCCAGCACGCCCTTGAGGTGCTCGCCGAGGCCACATCAGCCACCCTCGTGCTTTTCGACGTGGCTGGCGACGTGCTCGCCGGCCCAGTGCCCGGCAATCCTCTCATCCGGGCGCTGCTGACTACAGACCTAGGCCGCTCCCTGGTCCTGGCCACCCATAAAGCGTGCCTCAACAACAGCCACCCTGACGCTCCAGCGTCACCCCCTGTTCCTCTGGCCGGCCTCCTGGGCTGCTTCGCCATTCCGCTCACCATTGCTGATCGGCGGGCGGGATCACTGACCATTGCCGACCAGGGGAGTGGTCCTGTCCCGAGGCAAATCGTATCGGCGATCGCGGCCCAAGCGGGCGTGGACGAGGGCGTTCTCCAGGAGGCCGCCAGCCGGCTTCAGCCGTGGACGCCTGCCCAGGCTTCAGCCGCCCGGAGTCTTGGCCAGCTTCTGGGTGATTTGTTCGGTGAACTGTGTGCCAAGGAAAGTGAGCTCGATCGCCGGGTGGAGGAACTGAACGCGGTCTACAACATCGCCGGCCTGATGGCCGCGTCGCACGACCTCAGGCAACTGCTGCACAAGGTTGCGGCGGTGGTCTGCGACGTCATGAAAGTCAAGGCGTGCAGTATCCGACTCCTTGACGAGGCCACCGGTCGGCTGGCGATCATGGCCGTCCACAATCTCTCCGACGAATATCTGAACAAAGGTCCGGTGACCATCGACGAGAACCCGATCGACGCCAAAGCTTTGCAAGGTCAAATGATACGAATCCACGACGTCCCCAATGATCCGAGGATCCGCTACCCCCAGGAAGCTCGCCACGAAGGCCTGGTCAGCCTGCTGGTCTGCGGCATGATCTACCGCGGGAAGCCGGTCGGCGTGCTCCGCGTCTACACCGGTGAGTCCCATGTGTTCACACCGTTTGAGGAGTCCCTGCTCCAGGCGGTCACCTCACAGGTCGCGGCGGGCATCATCAATGCCCGGCTTTTCGCCGAGACCCTTGAGGCGGAGCGAGTCTCCCGCCAGCTGGCCTATGCGGGCGAGGTCCAACGGCGGATGATCCCGGCCAACCCGCCCTGCTGCGAGCGGGTCGAGATCGGTGCGGTTTACAGGCCGACTTTCGACGTCGGCGGTGATTTCTACGACTTCATCGTCATGGCCAGGAACAACCTCGGGGTGGCCATCGCGGATGTCTCCGGCAAAGGTGTTCCCGCCTCGCTGCAGATGGCTTCGCTTCGCGCAGCCCTGAGAGTCAACGCCCACCACATGTACCACATTGACCGCATCCTGGCCGAGGTCAACCGCCACATGTGCCGGGACACGACGCCCGGGGAGTTCGCCAGTCTCTTCTACGGAGTGATCAACGCGGCCAGTGGGCGGTTCACCTACTGCAATGCGGGCCACAATCCCCCCATGCTGCTGCGTCAGGGCGAGATTCAGTACCTGGAGACCGGAGGCATCGTCCTTGGCATCGAAACCGAGGCGACCTTCGAGCGCGGCCTTATCGATCTGCAGATGGACGACATCCTGCTCCTCTACACCGATGGCGCGGTCGAAGCCCTCAACTTCGCCGACGAGCAGTTCGGCACCGACCGGCTCACCGATTCACTCCGCCGCTATGCCGACCATCCTGCCCAACGTATCGCTCAGAACATCCTTTGGGACATCCGGCGGTTTCGCGGACTCGCCGACCGAACCGACGACCTGACCCTGGTCGTGCTGAAGGTTCATTGAGGGCCGGCGCCTGACCGCCTTCGCATCCAGCTTCCTCGGATGCGTGGGGTCGCGCCACGAAAGACGTCTCGTCACGAAAGTTGATGAGCACCTGGAGGGCACCGAGCGCCTGCCGGCGTCTGGTCGACTGACTGCGGACCCGGGCTTTTTTGTGTCAAAAACGGCACGGAGGTGCGCCCCGGTTCAATTCATGGTGTATCTTTGAGATGGGAACTCGGCCCTATGGGGCTGAGAGGGTGGGCATCATCCAATCTGCGGGCTGTGCGTATTGCATATGCAAGTCTCTGTCTTGAAAGGAGATAGCAGATGCAGCCGTCAGTTTGGTACGTCCCGCATCGGCAGTTGAGGACCGTCGCTGCCCGAAGGGAGGCCTCTCGGATTGCCGGCTGCGTCGCCGCCGGCGTGGAGCCTCTTTCCGCACAATCCCTCCACGAACAGGAAACCCTGCTGTTCATCGCCCTGCACACCTGTGCGTATCGGGCCATTTCGATTGCCAAGCAGCGAGGCAGCAACTCCGCCCGGAGCAAAGCCTGGGTGGCCCGGTGGCAGTTGATTCGCAGTCATCTTCTTGAGCGCAACCTCGGGTTGGCTCACGCCATGTCCGGCCGGTTCAGCGTTCGCCAAGCCGAGCACCTGGTGGACGATGACGATCTGCTCAGCGAGGCCCTCTGCGCCCTCTCGCGAGCCGTGGATCGGTTCAATCCCTGGAAGGGATACCGCTTCAGCACGTACGCGTGTAACGTCATCATGCGGGCCCTGGTTCGGGCGTCGCGGCGCGAGAATCGCTACCATCGCCTGTTCCCGTTCCAGCACGACGCCGCTCTCGAGCGGCCCGGACCGCCGTCGGATGTCGACACCGAGCTCTACGTTGAACGACTCGAACGAGTCCTGGACCACAACCTCGGGTCGCTCAGCGATCTGGAACGGAGCATCATCACCCAGCGGTTTCCCCAGAATCTGCCGACCAGCCGGACCTACCGCGATATCGGCCGCTCCATCGGCCTGAGCAAGGAGCGGATTCGGCAGATCCAGAACGTGGCCCTGGCCAAGTTGCGTGAGGCCCTGGAACGCGACCTCGTCCTGAAATGAAGGTCATATCTGCCTTGTGAACCCGAGGCGGTGTCGTCGCCCGGTGCCGCTGGAATCCACCAGGCCTTTCGTCCGTTCCGAGGCCTGCTTCCCCGAGGCAAGCTCTCCACTGGATCGCGCGATGAGGAACGGGTATAACTTAACACTGTTGGGCGAGTCATCGTTCCGCTCACATCCATTTCACACTGAAAGGAGAAACCGATGGACCGGCGAGCCATTTCCCGGCGACGTTTGGTGAAGGGTGCCGCGGCCGGCGCGGCGAGCCTGTCTATGATCAGGAGCCTGAGCCCGGCCCTGGGCACCCTGGGGGCCAACGAGCGTATTGTCACCGGCCACATCGGAGTCGGCGGGCAGGGAACCGCCCACCTGCACGGGCTGGCGCGAATGAAGGACATTCGCGTGGGGGCGGTCTGCGACGTCGATCCGGGCCGCCTGGACAACGCCGTCAAGGTGGCCGGGTCCTCGCCTCAGGCGTTCAAGGACTTCCGCAAGCTGCTGGAGATGAAGGAGATCGACGCGGTCTTCGTCGTCACCCCCGGCCACTGGCACGTCATTCCGGCGATCCAGGCGTGCGCTGCGGGCAAAGATGTCTTCGTCGAGAAGCCCATTGGTCGCACCGTGGCCGAAGGGCGGGCGCTGGCCAGGGCGGCCAAGAAGTACAACCGCGTCACCCAGAACGGCACCCAGCAGCGGTCCACGCCCCTGTGGATCAACGCTGTCCAGCGGATCAAGGATGGCGAACTCGGCAAAGTCAATATGATCCACGTCTGGAACGCGTGGAATCCGCGGGAGATGTTCGGCGATCTCGGCCATCCGCCGGACAGCGATCCGCCGCCGGGCGTGGATTACGACATGTGGCTCGGCCCGGCGCCCAAGCGGCCGTTCAATCCCCTGCGCTGGCATGGATCTCATTATTTCTTCTGGGATTACGGGGGGGGTATGATGAGCGAATGGGGCATTCACCTGTTCGACGTCGTGACCTGGGCCATGGGACCCGAGATCAGGAGCGTGGCTGCCGTCGGAGGAAAGCACGTCTTCAAAGACGCCCGCGAGACTCCGGATACGGCCAGCGCGGTCTTTGAATGCCCCGGCTACACGATGGTTTACTCGATGCGTCACGGGAATGGCTGGCAGCCCCACGGCCAGATGGACCACGGCATCGAGTTCTTCGGCACCGAGGCCACGCTCCAGGTCAACCGGAACGGCTTCCAGATGTTCCACGACGGCGACCGGGCAACCCGCAAACCGTACTACAGCGAGAAGGGCGATACCGTTCTTGTCGAGCACGAGCGGAACTTCTTCGACTGCATGAGAACGCGCCGCCGCACCAACGCTGACGCCGAGACCGGCCATCTCGGTGCGGTCCTCGGCCACCTGGCCAACATCTCCTATCGGGTCGGACGACGGCTTCGCTGGGACGCCAAGACGGAGACCATTCTCGACGATCCGGAAGCGAACAAGCTCCTGGAGTTTCATCCTCGAGACCCATGGCGACTCGAGTAACCTCGACTCCGACAGGAACGATTGGCGGGCTGAGCGGCGGACCTCTGTCCCGGCCGGCGTCACGGCCGCCGGGCGCGATTCCGCGGCGGCGTCCGCTTGCGCGTCGGGTTTCGATCGAAGCCGGAATTCGGTTCCACCCTGAGGCAGACGCGTTGGAAGGCGACCTCGGTCAGGAGGTCAGACGAGAGGCCTGGATCGCCAGTTTCAGCATGTCCATCAGATCGGTGAGCTGGGCGAACAGCTCTTCGAAAGTCGCGATCAAGACCTGGTGTCGAATGACGTATGTCTCAGGCTTCTCCGTCGCCGGGGTGATGCCGCCGCCCTGCTTGAGGGCGGTGGTCTGCCAGGCGGCGTGATTCACCTGGGCCTTGCCAACCCGCGCGGAGGGGCCGGTGCCCGACGTGGTGTCATCGCCGTAGCTGCACAGGGAGGTCGCTGACAGCAGAACCGCCATTGCGACAACCGCCGTGATCTTCCGCGTCTTCGTGGTCATGGGACGTATCTCCGCTTGAGACCCACCTCGAGCCCGATGTGGGGTGTCACCAAGTCGTCACCTGTTTGTACGGCCAGCCCGCATCCCGGGATGCGGACCGCTGATCTTTCCTTCGGCACGGAACGGGGTGTAACTCAAGACCAAACTTGAGGTTACCGGTCAAGCCGGCGGGGATTCCTGCTCTCCGGCCTCATCCCCGGCAGCCTCCTCGCCGCCGTCCACGTCATCGTCAACCGTCTCGGTCTCGGTGGTCCTCTCCTCCGACCGGGCTTCGTCCTCCGCGCCCAGATCCTCCTCGCCGTCTTCCTCCTCGGCCGCCGTTCCCGGTCGCGGAGCGCCCGAACCGCTGGCCTCCTTGGCACTCTCGGCGTCGTCCGGCACGATCTTGGCCACGGCGACAACCTCGTCGCCTTCACTGATCCGGATGAGCCGGACCCCCTGCGTGGCCCGCCCGATATCGCGCAGTTCGGACAGATCGGTTCGCAGGGCGATCCCCTGGGCGGTCACGACCATGAGCTCGTCGGTATCGACCACGCTCATCATGGCGACGACGTTGCCGTTTCGTTCGGTGGTCTTGATATTGATGACCCCCTGGCCGCCGCGTTTGGTCTTGCGATACTCGGTGACCGGGGTTCGTTTGCCGAAGCCGAACTGGCAGATGGTGAGCAGCGAGGCGGCCTCGTTGGTGACGACCAGATCGACGACTCGGTCATCACGGCGGAGCTTCATGCCGCGCACGCCGTGGGCCGTACGACCCATGGCCCGCACATCCTGCTCGGTGAATCGCACCGCCTGCCCGCCCCTGGAGCCGAGCACGATTTCGTCCGCGCCGCTGGTTTCGGCCACACCAATGAGCTCGTCGTCGGGATCCAGACCCATGGCGATGATGCCGTCGGCCCGCGGATGGCTGAACGCGCTGAGCGGCGTCTTCTTGACCACGCCTTTCGCGGTGGCGAAGAAGACGAACCGTTCCTCGAAGCTGCGGATGGCCAGAACGGCCTTGTGGGTCTCGTTGGCCTGCATGCGGAGCAGGTTGGCGATGGCCCGCCCGCGACTGGCTCGCTGGCCGGGGGGGATGTCGTAGACTTTCAGCCAGTAGACCCGCCCGCGGTTCGTGAAGACCAGCAGGTAGTCGTGGGTACTGGCAGAGAACAGGTGCTCGAGGAAATCGCCTTCCTTGGTATCGCTGCCTTTGACACCCTTGCCGCCGCGTCCCTGCTTGCGATAGGCGTCGACTTCGACCCGCTTGATGTACCCGTCGCGCGAGATGGTGACAATGACCGGCTCGTCGGGGATCAGCTCCTCCATCTGGAACTCGGTGACCTCGCCGGTGATTTCGCAGCGGCGCTTGTCGCCGAACTTGTCGCGCATCTCGTAGATGTCCTCGCGGATGATGTCCAGCACCAGGGTCTCGTCGCGCAGGATGGCCTCGTAGCCCTCGATCTCCTCCGAGAGCCGCACATACTCCTCGGCCAGCTTCTCCATCTCCAGGCCGGTGAGGCGCTGGAGCTGCATGGAGAGAATCGCGTCAGCCTGCGTGCCGGTCAGTCGCTGGTCGGATGTTGTTGCCAGCCGGACGAAGCGCTCGGGCAGCATCTTCTTGAACGCCGCCTGCTCCGGCAGGCGCAACCCACGGGCCATGAGCCGCTCCTTGGCGGCAGGCGGGTCCGGCGAAGTCTTGATCAGCTCGATGATCTCGTCGATGTCGCCCACGGCCAGCAGCAGGCCCTCGACGATGTGGGCTCGCTGGCGGGCCTTGCGCAGCAGGAACTGCGTCCGGCGGCGGATTACCTCTTTGCGGTGGTCGATGTAGAGGTCGATCAGCTGGCGAATGTTCAACGTCCGCGGCTGGCGGCCCACGATCGCGATGTTCATGATCGTGTAGTTGGTCTGCAGCGGGGTGAACTGGTAGAGCTGGTTGAGGACCACGTCGGCGTTTCCGTCCCGCTTCAGCTCGACCACCAGCCGGGTCGCATGCTTCCGGTCGGACTCGTCGCGGACGTCGGACACGTCGGAGAGCTGCCCGCTCTTGATGCAGGCCACAATCTTGTCGCGGATCGTCGAACGCAGCACCTGGTAGGGAATCTCGTCAATGACGATCAGGTTCTTGTTGCGCAGTTCCTCGGTGTGGGTCTTGCCCCGGAGGACAATCGAGCCGCGGCCGGTCCTGTAGGCGTCGGCAATCCCGCGCCGGCCACAGATGCACCCGCCGGTCGGGAAATCCGGTCCGGGCAGGACGGCCATGAGTTCATCGATGGTCACCTTGGGGTTGTCGATCACCTTGACGATCGCCTCGGCCATTTCGCGGATGTTGTGCGGAGGCATATTGGTGGCCATGCCGACTGCGATGCCGGTGGTGCCGTTGACCAGCAGGTTGGGGAACTTGGCGGGCAGGACCACGGGCTCCTCGAGCCGTTCGTCGTAGTTCGGCTCGAAGTCCACCGTCTCCATCTTGATGTCGGTGAGCATCTCGGCGGCGGCCGCGGTCATACGGGCCTCGGTATAGCGCATGGCCGCCGGCGGGTCACCGTCCATCGAGCCGAAGTTGCCCTGCCCGTCGACCAGGGTGTAACGCATGTTCCATTCCTGGCCCAGGCGGACCAGGGTGGGGTAGATCACGCTTTCGCCGTGGGGGTGATAGTTGCCACTCGTGTCGCCGGCGATCTTGGCACACTTGAGATGCTTGGATCGCGGCCCCAGATTCAGGTCGTTCATGGCCACCAGGATTCGCCGTTGGGAGGGCTTGAGTCCGTCGCGAGCGTCGGGCAGGGCACGCGAGATGATCACACTCATCGCGTAGGTGAGGTACGAGTCCTGGAGTTCCTCCACGATCGGCAGATCAGTGATGTGGAAATCACTGGGCGGACCGGCTTGCTCGGAATCCTGGGCCATCGGGGCTCCTCGTCAACAGGGCGGGCTCAGCCCACCGGCCGAAGCCCCCTCCTGGGCATACAGAGGGTGAAATGATACCCGTTTTCAAGCTCACCCACCAGCGCCGAGCCGACCTTATCAGACCCGACGACGAGCCGCCAAGGGGGCTCGTTCGGCAGGATCGACTCGCGCCCCCGGGTAATCGACCACGGCCAAAGGCCGTGGCTTTAGGAAGGCCCGCCCAAGCGGGCCGAGCGCGTCGTGAAGCCCCCGCTGGGGGCAATCACATGGGGAAGGCCCCGTTGGGGCCGCGCTCATGACCT
>JAKLEZ010000015.1 GCA_022711465.1 Planctomycetota bacterium
GCAGCAAGTCATCACCACCATCGCCATCGACAAAACCCCCTCTAGCGCTGCCGATAACCGCGGTTTCGTCGATGGCGATGCTGTCGATGAGCTCGAAACGCTGCGTCGGCCGGCCACCGACGGCGTCGCCGCATAACAGGTCGTCACCGCCGAAAACGTCACCGAAAACCTCATTTTTCATAGCGCCACGGGGGGTTCTGGTGTCATCGCCACCGACGCCAACCTCGGAACATGGAGGGTACCGGCCGTCGTCGACTTCGTCACGCAGCAAGTCATCACCACCATCGCCATCGACAAAACCCCCTCTAGCGCTGCCGATAACCGCGGTTTCGTCGATGGCGATGCTGTCGATGAGCTCGAAACGCTGCGTCGGCCGGCCACCGACGGCGTCCGGTGCCGGTCGAACCCAGTGACCCAGGCCAGCCTCCTGCAGCTGCTCAAGGGCTGCCCGGGCCCCGTCGGGAGAGCCGCGGTACCGCCATAGGCCGCGGGTTAACTCACGGACCGTCACGGCGCCTCCGTGGCTCGCAATCCACTCGACGAGCCGCCGTCGATCCCGGTCGACCTCTGACTCCGCCATGATTGCATAGACCCGTCGCGCCTCGACGCCAAACCACCGGGACAGCTTGACGCCCGCCATGACGCTCACTTCGTCGACCAGCTCAGGGTGACAGCTGGGGTCCCCAGCGGCCCACCGGATGAAATGCACCACAAGCGCCAGCCTCGCGGCGTAACCTTCCAGCTTGGACCAGACCGCAGACAGGTCTCCGGTCAGGTCCGCGTGCTCGGCCGCGTGGGCGTTGTAAAAGCTGACCCAAACCGCCTTGCCTGCGGGGGTCATCTTTACCAAGCGGGGCCTCGGCTCGCCCTCTTCGTCGGCGTCGGGCTGGAGCTCATAGAGCCGCTCGAAGAGCCGCTCGAGCTGCGCTTCGGCGGCCTCGTCGATTTCTGCCTCAGTCCACCGCTTCGCCCGCCGCGGCGGGCAGCTCAAAAGTAGTCGCGCGGCCAGACCGTTCTCCCTGTGTTCCACCCCCAGCGCCCGTCGCAACGTCTCGGGTTGAATGCCGCCGGCAATACTCACCGCCGCTTGCGGTATATAAATGGTTCGCGAATTGCCGCCCTTGCGGTCGACCACCACCGGGCGCCCGCCGAACATCTCGAGCCACTTCGCCGCGTCGCCCCCTTTCCCCTGTGCGTAGCGATCGAAGCCACCCAGCCAGCCAGCCAGCTCGTCGCGGGCCAATAGTAGGCCACGAGGCCGGTTCATCAGCAACGTCGCCAACGCCTCGATCGTGATATCGTCGCAGAAACAACGTTCCGCAGCTGGCTCCGCAGGTTTTCGCGGCGGGTCGGCGGCACTGGCGCCGCGCTTCCATTCCGCGAGCGCCCGTTCGTAGAAAGCGAGCTCGGTAGCATACGCCTCTATTGCAGCGGAGTGCCGCTGCATGTTTTTTTGTTGCCGCTTCCGGATTGGCCGCAACGCCAGCTCGAGCGCCGGACTTTTCAGGGTGCCGGAGTCTCCCACGATGGCTGCCCATATGATGGCCGGCTCGGTCCAACCGCGCTTGAGCTGGATACGCCGGGTGTTGCCGATCGCCGCCGCCAGAGCAGATAGCAACGGCAACGCCACGAAGGATGAATCACAGCCGATCGCTTTCGAGCTACTTACCACGAAACCCCGCACGGGTTCAGGTAGCACGTCCACGGGGAGAGGTTCAAATCGCTCGACCAGGCGAGCCGGGCCAGCGGGAGTCGGGGGCGCGCTCTCCTGACGCGGCCGTGTCACCGACCCACTGTATGTCGAAACGACGTGTGGGCTCCGGGGCACGCCATTCGTCATCGCTGACCTTACCGCCGCGCGCAGCTCGCGATCGGCGAGAGGCGGTTGATTCCGTTCGTTCCAGAGGCACATCACCTTCGCAATCTGTGTCTCCGCAAGCCGGCAACCGCCATCCGTTGTGAACGCTGCCAGATGACCCGCCAAGTTAAACGCGGCAGAGTTTCGGGCCCCTTTGGCAACCGGGGTCGCACCGAGGGCGTATCGCTCGGCCGCAGCCAGGAGCGGGCTCAAATCGCCGAAGCGTCGCAGTATCGGCCGCGCAGCCTCCTCTTGTCGCCGGACGCAGTCATTCCGTTCGGTAAGTAGCTCCAGAAGCCACCTAGGCAGCGAAGCGGGCTCAATCTCCCCCGGCGCGTGCCCCGACAGCCACGAATACGCCCCACCGCTTACGTGAACCGACGGCGCGACGACGACATATCCCCCGTCGCCCCGCACGTCGATGCCAGGCTGAATATTCGCGCGGTTGCGGATGGGCTCGCCGGGATGCATAAAGAATAGATGCTGCCCTCCGCCGCCAGTCGCCGCCTCTACGGTCTCAGGCAGTTCGCCGTGGAGCCAGGTCAATTCGGTCAGCGATTTATCCCCGCCGTGCCGCGGGTCAATGTCCAGCACAACGAGCCCAGAGCCCGCGCCGGTCACCACACCAACGTTGGCTGCCGGCCACTTTCGCCACCACGACGCGATGATATCAGGGTCAACGCTCGCGTCCTTCAAACCGTGGGGGGTTCTAGGGTGCTTGCCCGGGGAAGCGCAGTCCTCGCGCCCACAGGTGCACGAACCCCCGAAAATGGCGTGAAGCGGAATGACAGGCCACCCCAACCCTGCGTAATAGCGGGCAGCGTCTGCGAGAGCAGTAGGCGTCATGGCTGACTCCCCTGCGTGTTATCGCGAAGCCAGTCGGCTAAGGCAGCGACAGAATAAACCCGGCATCGGCCGATCCTGATCGACGGGATTTGCCCACTGTTGGTGAGGCTCCAGAGGAGGCGAACCCCGATACCAAGGGCTCGCGCAGCCTCCCTGGGACGCAAGGCCAAGCGCGTTTGACTTGGACTGTTTTTTATGGTACTTTTTTGCATCGCTATCCCCTTCCGCCGGTCACCGACGAGCGGTCGCCGGCGGTTTTTTTCTAGCTGACTGGCCCTAAGAGATCACGATGCTTTGTTGTCGCGCCGACCGCTCGTCGAATCTCGGGCAACCGCTCCGCCCGCCACACGAGGGCATGCCCACGACGAGCGTCGGCCCGCACGCCACAACTCCGTAAGGCGCGCAGTAGCCGACTCCGGTTTAATCCGATACGAACACACAACTCGTTCAAAGTCAACATTCGAGAAAAACCTCCTCGGTTCACGTACTGTTCTCTCTGGGATAGTATGCTATATGGGGACGGGGGTGCGGCGTGTGCAGGGCAGCAGGCTGTGAGTTTTCGCCGTCGGACCAGGTTTGCCCGCCTGGCAGAGGAGGGGCGGGGCGCATTGAAGGCCCGAACCCTATAGCAGTAGTTAGTTGGTTACCATTCGCGCTCGGCGGTCGGTGGAACTAGGCCCCGTCGGGGCTGAAGGTGTCGCCCACGACCAGGAACTCAATTGCCGATGGTGTGGGGGCCGGGGGTGCGGCGATTTCGACCGCGCCGGTCATCGCGGCAATGCCTCGCAGCGCTTTTACCTCGGCCGACAGGTTGCCAGCCGCTCGACAACGCTGGAGGCAATCGCGGTACAGGTCGGGCAATTCCGTAGCCAGATCTCGGAGTTTTTCTATATTACCTTCGGCCATTCGGCTACGTGTTCGTGCGAGAATGTTCTGGGCCACGCGTCGGGACATCCCGAAGTGCTCGCGAAGCGCCGTGTTGAGCTGGTATGCGGTCAGACCGGGCGACGACCGGATAAGCTCGGCCGCCCATTCAATCTTCGCTTCAGTCGATAAATGCGCGCCGGAGCTACTCACGGCGTTGCTCCAGTTTCTCCGCTCGCCGCAGGCACGCTGCCCACCCCTCGCGTAGGTCGTCGACAAGCCCTTCGAGCTCGGCCCTGCCCGGCCATGCGCGATCGTGTTCGATAAGCTCAAGGGCTCGTAAGCCCAAGCTGCGGAAGGTCGCCGCAAGCTGCCTAAGCTCCCACGGCGCCAGTTTTTGCGGCACGCCGTGGTCGCTGGTGGCCACCGCCCGTAAGGCCGCGAGCCGCGAATCAAACGATTCGATGGGCCGCATCGCCCGCACAAAACGCCAGCCCCGCAGCCCGCGAGCCCGGAGCAATAACCGGACAGCGGCGGTTAACGTGTTAACGTGAAGGTCCATGTTTTGCACCGTTAATATATGGGGCAGGGCGGGCGGAGAATCGGACCCGCCCCGCCCGAGGTGGGCGTCATGCCGCCTGATAGGGGTGCTCCTTCGCCCCCTCGCGAACAATGGGCCAGTCCCCGATTCTCCAGCCAGCCTCCTGGAGCCAGCGGCCGGCGTCGGCTATGCTCGTTTGGGTGTCATTGATCCAATCCGAGAAATCGTCCCAAACAGTCACAAACGCTTTCGCTTTCTCGTCTTCGGGCATGTTTTTTCTCCTATATCAATGGAACGCAGTCCACTTCCGGCCATCGCCACGTTTCAACTTTTTTTCTTTCTCGGCTAAGAATTTCTCCCAGGCCGCCTTGTTGCTGGCAAGGTCGGCATTCTTCCATTCCAGATCGTACGCCATATCCGTGGTCGCCTTCTGGATGTCCCAGCCGGCGGCCGTGGCCGGCCGATCCGTCGCCCGCTCCAGCCGCGCGCGCGCCGTGGTCAAGAGGAACGCGCCCCGCCCCTCAAGGTGGGCCTCGGCAATCGCAACGGCCCCAACGGCACCGCCCATCCGGGGGGTTCCGTCAGGTAGGAGCTCCGCTGATCGGGCCAGGCCCTCGGCCACCTCGACGGCCGCCGGGCCGTGAATCCCACGGGCCATGAAGGCTGCCGCGATCGCCGTTCCTGCCGCATGACGCCGGCTCTCTTCAGCGAGCCGATCCCGCTCGGCGCGGGCGTTTGCGAGCTCGTTCTCCAGATCTAAATCGCCCATTTTAACATCCTTATCACCGGCCAACCTAATCGCGCTACCCTGCCCGGCCGGGGGGCAGGGGGCGTCCGCATCACTCGGGGCGTCGACAGAAACCAAGAAGGACGGCACAGTGCCACCAAACCCCCCTCGTGTCGCTAGCGCCGGCGGGGGTTCTGGTGACGGTGACACTGGCGACTTGCCGTAAAACGTTCACTGCTGGCCCCTTCGATCCGCCTTGTTCGCCATCGCCAGAATCTCCCGCCGGGCGGCCTCAGGCAGTGACGCCCAGCCGTCAGCCAGGGCTTTCAGGTCATCGCACAGCTTCGGCGGGCCGCCATTCGCCGGAGGGCTGGATGGAGCATTTTCGGGGGCTGGTGCGCCGGATTCTGCGCCGCCCGTCTCAAGAAAGTGCGTTTTTGGGGCGTTTTTAGGGGGTGTTCGATTCTGACATCCCCCAATACTAGCGGAAGGGCTTGAGCTCGACAACGCCGCAGGGGATCTCATCGTCCCCCGGTCTGAGAGCCGATAAAGCGTAATGATGATGCCCAGCCCTCCTCTCGATCAGCCCGCCCGCGGCAGATCCACCCGCCGACTATTCCTCCGCCAAGCGGGGGGCGCAGGCCTGGCCCTGCTGGCCGCTCAGCCGAGGGGGATCGGCCAGTCACTGCCAGCCGCGCAGCCGACCGGCACCTCACCCGCTCCGGTGGTCGATCCGCCCGCCACCACCCGGGCAACCACCAAGTCGTCCGGAGCGGTCAGCAAGTCGATCGTTGCCGACCTGATCAACCCGATGATCATCTCCCAGTACAAGATCCACGAACCTGCCCTGGCAGACATGATCCGGATAGGCGTCTGCCTGGCCACCGGCCAAGACTCCTCCGCCACCGCATGGCGGAGCCTGCTCCGCCCGGAAGACGTGGTCGGCATCAAGTTCGATGAGGTTGGCCAGGAGGAACTGGGAACGACCGAGGTGTTTGCCGGACAGTTGATCCAGTCTCTCGAAACCGCGGGCGTCGAGCGGAAGCGCATCGTCTTGATCGACGTGCCCAACCTGCTGGTAAAGAAGCTCGGCACCCAACCGCGTCGTTTCGGCTGGCGGACCGCCGAGACGCCGCTGGGCAACGACAAGGAACGACTGGCGGCGGTTCTCGACCAGGTCACCGCGATCGTCAACGTGCCCTTCCTGAAGACCCACAATCTCTGCGGAATCAGCGGGTGTCTGCTCAACGCCTCCATCCCCTTTGTTCGGAGGCAGACCCTCTACCTCCGCGACGGTGGGGCACCCCACATCGCGGACATCATCTCCCTTGCCGAGATCCTGCCCAAACTCCGCCTGCACATCGTTAATGGCTTGCGAGGTGTGTTCGACAAGGGCCCGGAAGCTCGCCCGGAAGGAATGTGGCCGCACACCGGAGTTCTCGTCAGCAAGGACCCCGTGGCGGCGGACCAGATGAGCGTCGACATCATCAACGAGCGCCGACTCCAGGCCAAACTCCGCCCAATCGGCGACTTCCTGGGTCGCGTCGCCCACATACGAGCCGCGGCCGAACGCGGTCTGGGCACCGATGACCAGGACTACATCACTCGCATTCGGCCGTCCTGATCGTGCCCTCAGGAGCCTGTGATATCCCCCCTGCGGCGAAGTCCAACACCAGCGGAGGCACCGCTCCCACACGCCGCGGATCAAGGTGGGGGGCCCCGAGCCCCTCGCTCCGCCCGATAAGCGGCCGGAGCGTCCGATAGGACACTGCGACGACGAGAGCCAGGCCAACTACAACCCTGAACCTAAAGGCTCCCACCCAGGGATTCGATAGAGCCGTAGAGGCTGTAGGTCTTCCGCTCAGAGGAGCGGACAGCCTGGCTTGGAGGGTCCGGGTCACGGCGAGCCCGGATCCTCACTTAAACATGAGAAGGCCGACGCAAGCACACGGGGTGGGCGTCGGCCTTCTTCTTTGGCCTCGTGTCTCCGTTCTCCTTCCCCGGGTGAACGACCAGCCGAAAAACAGTTCACACGCTGCCGGGCCGCAGCCCAACGGGACGGGCCAGCCACGTCGTCCGTCGACGACTTGGCCGGCCCGTTCGAATCGTGTCGCACAAATTCTTTCCAGAAGCTACAGCTTCTGCGGCCCCTTGGATTCGCCCGGCAGGGCCTTGGGAGTCGGGCCGGCGAGATGCTCCGCGGCCGGCTGGTACTCGTAGTAGCTGCGGATCTGCTCGCGGAAGTAGCCACCCCGGAATCCGCTGGCTCCATTCAGCACTCCACCGAAGATGCGAATGCCGGCTCGCTCGAACTGTTCCCTGGCCCGCAGGAGCACTCCGCGGGAGGTGCTGTTCGCCCGGCACACGAGGATCACGCCGTCCAGCGAACCGGCCAGGACCATCGCGTCACTGACCAGCAGAGCGGGTGGGCCATCGAAAACCACCTGGTCGTACGTGTCGGTGGCCTGGGACAGCAACTGCCGCATGTAAGTGCTGGTCATCAGCTCGGACGGATTGGGCGGGATGGGGCCACTTCCGACCACGTCCAGGTTTGGCAGGTTCGTCTTGACGACCACATCGGTCAGCTTCGATTGGCCAATGAGCACGTTGCTCAAGCCCTCGGTGGGAATGTTGGCGAAGAACTGCCGCAACGCGGGGCGGTGGAAGTTGGCGTCGATGAGCAGCACCCGGCGATTGTTCTGGGCAATGGCAATGGCCAGATTCACCGCCACCGTGGTCTTCCCCTCTCCCGGCTGAGCACTTGTCACCAGGATGGACCTCTGGCGCTCCGCGGGCGCGGTGAGGGTGAGGTTGGCCCGGACCGTCCGGAACGCCTCCGCGATCATCGAACGCGGGGCGGCATGGAGGGCGAGCTCGATGGTCTCGATGGGGATCTCCTCGAAGTCCAGGTCGGGTATCGTCCCGAGGATGGGGATGTGGGCATGCCGGGCCACGTCACGGCTGGTCCGCACCGAGGTGTCCATGAGTTCGAGTAGCATGGCCACGCCGAAGCTCAGCAGGATGCCAAGCAGGACCCCCACCGGCACGTTGACCAGATACTTCGGTGAACTGGGCTTCTTGGCTTCCCTCGGCATCTGAAGAATGCTGACCTTCGCTCGCTGGTCCTCATTCTCGATGATCAGATCGAGCTGGTTGATGTGTTCGTTCAGCTTGGCGAGCTCCTCTTCCAGAGCTTTCTGCTGCTCGAGTAGCTGTTGGTACTTCAGGAGGATCTTATCGGCATCTTTGGCCTTGGCTCTCTCCTCGAGGATCTGCTCCTGAATCGCCAAGGCCGTCTTGAAGGCAGCGTCGTAAGCTCTCTCCGCCTGGCGACGCTGGAGCTCCATGCCCTGGTTCTGCCTCTGGGCAATCAGTCCTTCCAGTTCCTTCTCAAGAGACGTCATCTGCGAGAGCCGAGCCAACACCGACTTGTGGTTCGGGCCCAGTCGCCTCAAGAGCTCGTCCAGATCCTGCCTGCCGAAGAAGAGAGCCTGTTTGAGCTGGAAGATCTGGGGGTCACTGTCCAGGGCGGCCATCACCTCGGGGGTAGGCTCGAGCTGGGAAGGATCGATGATGCGGAGGAAATCCCACTGGGCCTTGACCAGCGCCTTGTCCGCCTCGGCGTGGGCGGACTCGATCAGCAAGCCCCTGAGCTTCTCGCTCTCGAGGTTCTTGTTTTCAGCCAACCCTGCCACGCTGCCCTGTTGCACGACGAGACTCTCTATCTGAGTCGTGACGTCCTTCAGTTGGGTCTTCAACTCGGCTTGCTGCTTCAGGAAGACGAGGGTCTTCTCATCGACGTACTTGGTCCTGGACTCGCTGGCAGCGAACTGACCATAAATCTGCATGAGTTGCTTAACGATGACCACGGCGTCGCTCGGCTTGCGGGTCTCGAAGATGACGAGGAACGCGCTGACATCCGGGGCCTGGCGGACTTCCAGGTCCTTCTGCAAGGCCACCAGCAACTTGTCCTTATCCGTCTCTTTCTTGTACCAGTCGGTTTGCATGACCTGGCTGTCACCGAGAACTCTGGAGAGGATATCCGGCTGTCTGATGCGGAATATCTCGTTGGCGATGCTCCGATTGATGGCATCGACAGTCTCGCGGCCTTCTCCGAACTCCATCGGCTTGAGGCGAGGGGCTTGCACGCCGACCACCCCAACAGCCTCAAATCTCGGATACTCGCCCAAGATCGGAAGCGTGGCCCCGCGAAGAAGCAGGTACGTTGCCAGCGTGAACAGGCCCGGCACGATGATCAGGATGGGGAGCATCGGCCAGAGGAACCGCTGCTTGATCACCCGCCAGATGTCCGGCAGGCTCATGCCCATGGCCATGGGCACTTGAGCCGGGCGAACCGGCACGCTCATGGGTACTGGAATCCGATCTTGAGTGGTGACCGGTACCGTGGTCATGCTGAGGAACCTCCCGTGACGAACGATCCCCTGTCGTCACCTTCATCCTCGACGAACAGGTGGTTGAGAACATACGAAATCGAGCCAAACAGAGAGAACGCGATGAAGAGCATTCCCATCCCGAGCAGCGTATGGGCAAAGCCTCGGGCCAGATCATCCCTGCCGAAGACCACCATGAAACCGGTCGTGGTCACCCGGATGATGTTACAGAATATGGAGATGGGGATGCAGGCCAGGATCATCACCTGCCGGTGCCAGAGGGGACGATCGCTCACGAACGCCATGGCCACACCCAGGGCCATCATGGTCATGAGCAGCCGGATCCCGCTGCAGGCCTGCTCGATGTCCAGCGAACCGGACTTGCCCTCGTAGGAATACTCCACCAGGGCCCCCTTGGACACCGCGTCCATGTCCTGGAGCGCCGCGTTGAGCACGGACGCCGAGACGTCGGCGGCGATATAGCGCAGGGGCATGGTCAACTGGACATAGAGTCGCTGGGGAACGGGAAGGGCGAAGAACAGAAAGAGAATCGCGAACCAGCTCCACCGGGTCCACACCCAGCCGCAGACCATCAGCACGACGCCGAGGATGCTCAGCACCAGGGAGACGCTCTTGGGGTAATCGATCCGAGCCAGCGTACAACCCACATACATGGCGAAGGCAAGCACCAGAAAGGCCGCTCCCAGCAGTCTGGCCGCCACCCGCCGATCGACAAGCCCCAGCGGCATCCGATCTCGCTGCAGGTACAGGTAATACAGACTGAACAAGGGTATCAGAAAGCCGTGCGACCAGTCGCCATCATTCTGCCACTTGTAGACCAGGCTGTACAGGACGTTGCGGTAGTAGATGACCAGCACGACCGCAAGCAGGGCCGCTTGAATGCTCATCACCGGCGTCCACCAGGCCTTGCCTGCCGACGAGGAGCGCCGAGGCGGGAAGACAGATTGTGGTGCGGCCTCAACCATACGCTACCCTACGCCCGTCCCAAGGAACGGACCCGAACAGGGACCCATCACCTCCAGGAACAGCAAGCTCCCGACGCCGATACCCGGCCCTAGTTCAACAGGCCGCGCGCCGCCCGCTCCGCCCTGTGCCGATCGTTGGCGTTGACCTGCGGGGCATACGCATCGATGTCGGCAAAGTTCCGGTCGTAAACGAATCCGAAACCGTACGTGAACCGGAACGCGCTGCGAATCGTGGCCAGCAGCGGAGCGATCGCATGGGTGCCGACATTGATCACGTCATCCTTCTTGATGAACAGATCGGGGTCCTGGCCGTCCACGATCCGCGAGAGGTCCCACTGGGTCGTCTCTTCGCGATCTCCGTCGATCCGCCTGCGAATCTCGCAACGGGTGGGCCACGCCAGCTGGTCAAGTCCGCCCGCAGAGGCGATGGCCTGTGTCAGAGTGATCTCGTTTCCGCTCAAGCTGTAGACGCCCGGCCGATTGACATGGCCGGCCATGTAGAAGACGCCGACCGAACCCGGGTCCAGCTCGATCCAATCCTGATGATGGATCACCACGTTGTAGTTGGCGTCGCCGGAGCGGAGCCGATCTGCGGGAACGCGGATGACCCGTTGCTGGCCCTCGGCGGCCAGGGACTCCCAGTCCACGGTCTCGGCGGCCGGAGCAGAGGCTCGCGGCGGCGCGACCTGCTCCGGGCCCGGCAGAGGCTTGGTGGCCGGCGGTGTTGAAGCCGTGCTCCCTGGAGCCGGCGCAGGACCCGCCACGAAGCCGTCGTTGACATAGATAATCGTCGGCGGCGCGGCGGGGGCGGTGGTTCGCGGTTCCGACGGGCCGGCCGCTTTCGGCGTACCGACCGGCGTGGTTCCAGGGGCGAGGGCCTCCCGAAGCTCACGCTCGGCATCGTTCTGGGCCGCGGCCACGCGCATGGCCGGCCGGGCCTGACCCGCGGCAGCCGGGGGAGGAGGACTCCCCGCCGCACTCATGTCCGACATGGCCGTCGGCGTCACCGGAGGTGCGGGCGGAGTCTGTTCTCGGCCATTGACCGGCCGATCCTTGGCCGGGGTTGAGCTGTATTTCTTGGGTCGCGGCTCGTTTCGGAAGATGTAGACGTAGCGGATGTTCGGATCGAAGTTGCCCGCCTGGTTGATGGCCTCACGAAGCCGAAAATCGGGGCGGATGATCGGGAAAGTGCCCGGAACACCAATGGCCCCGGAGATGTTGTACAGCCGTTGCTGACGGGTCAGGGTCTGCACCACCATGGTGGGTTCGGCTTCGGCCGCGTAGATGCCCTTCTCCTTGCCCTTGCGGATCAGCTCCTCCTGGAGTTGCCGAAGGGTCAGGCCCTCGACATGCATCCAGTCCAGCTGCGGTACGTGAATGTAACCACGCTCGTCGACAATCGGAGTCAGTTCGGTCTCCACTCCGAGCTGGAGGAAGTCCATCAGACGAATCGAGAGCATGTCCCCCGCTCCGATCATGTACTCCTCCACCGAGGCGACGAGATCCTCGGGCGTCGGATCCACGGCCCCGGCGATTCCCAGGGGCTTGTCCCTGAAACTGATCGCACGCTGGATCTCGTTCACCTGGTTGTCCCGGAAGTTGCCGAGCTCCTGTGGCGTCAGAAAACCGTTCCACCAGGGAGACACGCACCCTGTGCCCGCCGCACAGGCCGCCGACACCAGGAATGCTGCCGACAACCGATGCACTAACCTCGGTTCGTGGTATCGCATGGGTACCTGTTCTGTAAACGTCGGTTTCAGACCGACACCGGACACTATTTGGATCCACACCAAGCCCGAGCCACGCCCTGGGCATCGCGCCGATTTACACCCCGGGCGCAGGGCTCGCCACTGGCGCCCCCCACCATCTGCCTTTCGCCGCCTATCCGACGGATGCCAGGCATCCTGCGCGATAGTCGCCTAGTTATCGGCATTCGTCATGAAGGCGGTTGAGGTTCAGCTCGTCTGACTTGTATGCGATCGGAGACGGCTCGTCAACCGCTTGCGGAGGACCTCCACCCGTTCGAGAATCGCCCACGGCCTGATCCAACCTCTGCTGAACTAGAAGGTTACCTCAACAAGATCAAGCGCTGACACCGACTGCTCGGCTTCGGCACCCGCAACCGCCGGCAGGTGCGCGTAGACACCCTCAGCACGACAAACCCGCAGCGTCCGCCAACCAAGACGCCGCGGAGCGAGAAAGTCCTTCGAGGGATTGTCGGCAATATAGAGCAACGATCCTCCATGCCAACCCCAGTACTCCTCCATCGCCAGAAAGGCCCGAGGGTGAGGTTTCCAGTACTCCCGACCCCATTCATCCGTCAGAATGATGCGATCGATCCGACTCGCCACACCCAGAACCTCCACCTTCCGCTGCTGGGCTCCCACCGGTCCATCACTGATCAAGCCCAGCCGAAAGCGACCTGACCACCGGTCCAGGGCCGCATCCGCGTCCGGGTAAAGCCCAATCACTGGCCTGTGCGAACGGTAGCATTCGACCATCTGAGAAACCAAGCCGGCCGAAGGGCTCAGTCCCATCTCAACGAGAAGACGATCGAATACCCGTGGACGATATTCCGTCTCGTAGAGGGCTCTCATCCGCTGTTCCAGGTCAAGTGGGCAGGTATATCGAGCTTGCAGCCAACGGGCGACGGCCGCGAAGCCGCTGTGGGCATACGCCCGCTCCGCGTAGAGCGTGTCATCGAGATCGAAAACCACCGCACGAATGCCGGAGAATCGGATCGGATCCATGGGTCAGGAGCCAGGGACCGCGACCTGCGGGGCCGCAGGCCAAACACCGTTACCAGAGGCTGCACCGCCTCACCAACAGAACGTCGCAGGTGGGGTATCGGGCTGCCGCGATCAGTCCGCGCCGCTCGTCTTCTCGAAGAACGATTGGTGATACCGCAACATCATGAGGCCGTCCTCGAACTGGTCCGCCCGGATGCGTGGCCTCCGTCCGAGCCACTCGGCCAGCAACCACCTCGGGAAATCCGCCCCTGCCCGTATGGCGAGGGGGGCCCCTCCGCCAAAGCGGGGATTGACCTCGATGACCCGGATACGGCCGCTCGAGGCGAGGATCAACTGGATGGTGATGAGTCCCACGCAACCCGCCAACGCCCGGGCAACCTGAGTTCCAACCGCCATGATCTGGGCGTGTTTGCGGGTGCGTGACTTGGTCACTTCGCCGCCACGGACTTCGATGCGCTGCCTGGGCACGACGCAGCGCGGTTGGCCATCATATCCAGTGTAGACGTCCAGCGTGTACTCGACTCCGGGCACATACTCCTGGATGATGGCCTCGGGTACCAACGGCACCAGGGCCTTGAGAGCCTTCCGATCGCGAACGATGAAGTTGCCCTTGCTCGCACTGCCAAAACAGGGCTTGAGGAACACGGGGAAGCGGATACCGCGGAGATTCGCAAGTTCTGCTCCTGCCCAGGTTTGGGGCGTGTCGATCCCCTGCCGGCTCAGAAAACGGAACATCCGCAGCTTGTCCCGACAAGTAGCGACAACTTCAGGCGACGAGATGAGGACCCCGCATCTGAGGCGGGCGAAATGCGGCCTCGCCTCGGCCAGCTTCACCAGATCGCTGTCGATCAGCGGGACCAACAGATCGATCTTCTCTCGGCGGACGATCCTCAGCAAGGCCCCGATGTAGCCCGGTGACGCGATACGGGGAACCCGGTGAGCGTGATCGGCCATACAGGCCGCAGCGTAGTGAGCCTCGACGTCGACCACGTGCCAGGATGCGGCCAGATGGAGGGTTCGTGCGGCTCGGGCAAACGCCTGCATCAGCTCGATCCGCCGGCCACCGCTGGTGAACAGGACGCGGACGTCGCTTCTGCCCGCCCCCGACCCAATCATCCATTCCGCACCATGTGACATGGACTACTCGCCGCCTTGGACTACCCCGACCCGTCGATCGGGGCGACCCAGCCGTCTCAGGCCCTTCTTTAGGGCCTGAACCGCTGTTTCGCGGATATTATCGACACCCGACCCCAGCCACAATAGAGACACAAACAAAAGCGGCGAACATGAACGGGGTTCACGTTCGCCGCCCAGCCCTCTTGAGATCTCGCTCTCAATACCTCAGAGGGATACCTCCCATTCCCCCACCGAACTTACCATCCGGGCCAGACGCTCTCTCCTCGCTTGGCCACCCTCAGGATCCGGCCTGCTCCTCCAGCATCTTCCGCAGGTAGCCGTTCTCCCGACGAGTCGCCTCAAGATCAAACAGAAGGTACTTGATGGACAACCGGAGGAAATCGATGCTCTCGTGCAGATTGTTGACCGTTTTCTTCAGTTCCTGGTGCCGCTGCTTGGTTTCCTCGGCCAGCAGAGCCAGCTTGTCGCGATCCGGCTTCGGCAGCGCCTTGATCTCGTCCACCAATTCACCCAACCTCTTCTGAAACGCGCCTTCGTCCATCTTCTCATCCTCCGGCCGGCCTCGTCGGGAGAGCTTGCCCTCCAGCGGCGTGGCCATCACCCCTGCCTCATCCCCCACCCATCCCTTCTGCACGGCCGAGGAATGAAGCCCTGGCAGCCAGGAGACAGCAACGACGATGCCAAGACCGACAAGAAACCACAACACCTCCCGGCATGACATAAGACCATGAAAGAAAACAAGTTACCGATACGCCGTCCAAGGCCGGCGGTTGGTCAGTGAGTTCCGGCCTATGCGGCACTGTTGATTTGCGGCAACATGGCACCACCCTCCCGACGATCCCGGAGCGTACAAGCCCCTGTTTGGCAGCCCTTTGCGCTTCGGTGGGGCCAGGCAACGCCAGGAATCGCTCCGCTCCGCGCCCTTCCAGCGTCTGGTCGATCTCGTATGCACCCGCCGGGCGAGTACAATGACCCTGGCGCGACTGGAGAAGAGCCGCATGGACCGACGCGAAGACTGTGGTCTCAGCCCCAAGGAGATGGACCTCATCCGGCAGCAGGCCATGGACCTCGCTGGAATCGGCCTTCTCCGAGAGAGACTCGACGGGACCATCCTCTGCTGCGACTGTGGCGCCCTGCGGATCCTCGATCTCCAGGACCGGTTCAAGGCTCCGGGCGAGGTGGTCGGTCTGAACATCGCCGAGCTCATCTCCTACCTCGAGCCGCCCGAACGTCTCCGGGCCACCCTCCGCGAGCATCAACGAGTCCGGAATCTCGAATGCCCTTTCCGGACGCTCAAAGGGGAGCTGAGTTGGGCACTCTTCGACGCATACCTGTTGAAGGACGGCGAGACCGGCGAGGAGGCCATCCAGTTCCTCTGCCGCGATATCACCCAGGTCAGAGAAGTGGAAGAGCGACTTCAACGCAGCGAGCAGCTCTACCGCGCACTGGCCGAAGGCGCCGAAGACTTCATTTTCGTCATCGACCGGGAAGATCGCGTTCGGTATGTCAACTCCTACGCCGCGGCCAGCCTCCACTGCACCCCCCAGGAAATCATCGGCTGCAAACGCGAGGTGTTGTTCCCTCCGGATATCGCCCACCAACAGGGCCAACACCTCCAGCAGGTGTTCCGGACCGGCCAGAAACTATCGGTGGTGGATCGACTCGTCATTCCCGGCAGAAGCGTGTGGCTGGATACCACGCTGACGCCGGCGGACCGCAAGGACGGCGTGGTTGAGACGGTGATGGGCATCTCCCGCGACATCACCAGTCTCAAGCAAGCTGAAGAGAAGCTGCTGCACAGCGAATTGCGGTATCGAACGCTGTTCGAGACATCCACGGACGCCATTCTCCTGGCGACGCCGGAGGGGCGCGTTCTGGACTGCAACGACTCGGCTTGCCGCATGTACGGCTATGTACGGGAGGAGCTTCTGAAGCTGGAGGTCAGTGATCTCGCGCCGCCCGATGTGGCGGCGATGATCCCCCAGCTCATCAGCGAGAACATCGGAAAGGGCGAACTCCACATTGAACTGGTAGGCAAGCGCCGCGACGGCGCTGTCTTCCCCACCGAGGTCAATGCTCGGGCGGTCAGGATCCGCGAGGAGACCCTCGGTATCGTGTATGTCCGCGATATCACCGAGCGGCAGCGCGATGCCCGCGAGCGCGAGCAGCTGGAGAACGATCTCCGCCACGCCCAGAAAATGGAGGCCCTGGGCCAACTGGCCGGGGGCGTGGCCCACGATTTCAATAACCTCCTGACCGCAATCATCGGATCGGTGGACGTTGCCCTGGATCGACTTCCGGGGATTCCTGCGCTGGAGGCAGCGGCAACCGTGCGCTCCTGCCTGGAGGAAATCGAGGAGGCCGGCCAGCGAGCGGCGTCACTCACCCGGCAACTGCTCACCTTCAGCCGCAAGCAGGTCCTCAAAGTCCAGGTGGCCGATCCGAACCAGATCGTGGCGGATCTGGAACGACTCCTCCGACGTCTGATCGGCGAACATGTCGTCCTCAAAATCATCCTGACACCCGGCATCGGACGAATCCGCACCGATGTGGGCCAGATGGAGCAGGTACTGATGAACCTCGCCCTCAACGCCCGCGATGCCATGCCACAGGGCGGCACGCTGACCATTCAGACCGGACACCTGGACCTCACTCGAGCCTACCGCCGCCGTCATGTCGGCGCTCAAACCGGCCCTCACGTGGTCTTCACCATCACCGATACCGGCACCGGCATGGACCAGTATACCCTCGACCACATCTTCGAACCTTTCTTCACGACCAAGGCGGCTGGCAGGGGAACCGGACTTGGACTGGCTTCGGTGTATGGAATCATCACCCAGGCTGGCGGCCACATCACCGTGGAGAGCACGCCCGGGGGACCGACGACGTTCAGGATACATGTGCCGGCCGTCTCCGAGCCCGAAGACACGGCAACCGAGTTGGCCGACCGACCGGAGGCGCGGGGCAAGGAAACCGTGCTCATTTGCGAAGATGAGGGGTTGGTCCTGCGACTGGCAAGCCGAGTCCTCAGCGACGCCGGCTACACCGTCCTCGAAGCCCAGGCCGGCAGCCAAGCCATTCAGGCGGCGGCCAGCTACCCCGGACCCATCCACCTCCTGGTCACCGATGTGGTCATGCCCGGCCTGAACGGTCGCCAGCTCGCGGATGCCTTGCGCGCCACCCGCCCGGACCTCCGAGTCCTCTTCGTCTCCGGCTACACCTCGGACCTGATCAGCACCCAAGGTGTCCTCGACAACGGATTGGAGTTCCTGCCCAAGCCGTTCGACTCGGGACAACTCCTGCAGCGCGTTCGCGAAGTGCTTGATCGCACGGGTTGCTAGCCGCCGAGTTCAGCTCGGATGGAGCCCGTCTCACTACGCGGGCGGGGGTGCCGGCCACAAAACAGTCCGACTCAACGTCTCTGTGGACCACCGCGTTGGCCCCGATGGCGACGGAGTCCATCGTCACCATCGGCTTGGGATGATCGGAGGTTCATGACCCGCCGGGCGGGGCCCAGTTGTCGGTCGCTCACAGCTTCCAAGCCTTGGCAAATGCCTCGAAACTGCGATCATATGTCCGCTCGGCCTCGGGCGGAAAGCAGCAGCCGGGCAGCTGCCGGCTCGCCAGGTGATACTGCAGGCAGTCGCAGCAGACCGCCCGCCTGCCGCAGGACGAGTACGTGCACTTGCAGAACTCCTCGTTCCGTTCCTTCTTGCACTCCATACGCCGGTCTCCCACGTGGGCTTGCATGCCGTCTCTCGACCAGAATCCCAGTATAATCCGGCTCGCGATTGCCCGCCAAGGAGAAGCAGCAACGTGGCCGAACAGAACCTGCGACCGCCTCGCCGCCACTGGCTTCGCCTCACCGCCCGGACCCTCGGACTCATGCTCGGTCAGCCGCAACGGACGGCTCAGCTGGTCCGGCAGAGCTACGACCGAATCGCCGCCGGATACGACCAGGCCTGGACGCATCACATGCGCGACCTGTCCGCCAACCTGCTCGACCGCCTCGCCCCGCCCGCGGGCGCTACCTGCCTCGATCTCACCTGCGGCACCGGCTACGTCACCGGCGAACTCGCCCGCCGAACCGGCGGCCGAGTGACCGGCGTGGACCGATCGGCCGGCATGCTCGAGATCGCGCAATGCCGGCACCGCCACAGTTGCACCTTCGTTCAGGCCGACATTCTCGAACACTTGCGCTCGCTGCCACCGTCCGGCTTCGACGTCGTCACCTGCGCCTGGGGTCTGGGCTACAGCCGACCGTTCAAGGTGGTTCGCCAGATCGCCCGCGTGCTCCGGCCGGGAGGACGGCTCGGTATCATCGACAACTCGCTGTTCTCCCTTTCCGAGATCCTCTGGGCTTCCATGTGCGCGTTCGCCGAACGACCCGAGGCCCTGACCCACGCCATGCGTGTCCACTTCCTGCCGTCGCCCGGAATGCTCGGCCTCGCCATGCGAACGGCCGGACTCGCCGTCAAGGCCTCCTGGCAGGGCCGTCAGAGCTACCTGGTCCCCGACGGCTCGGCGGCCATCGCCCGACTCACCGCGACCGGGGCGGCAGCCGGTTTCGAGTTTGCCTCGAACGAGCGGTATCGGGAACAGGTCTTCGACCGCTTCGCCCGAATCCTCGAACGACAGCGCCAAAACCAGGACGGCATCGCCATCACTCACCGCTATCTGGCCGCCATCGGAGCGAAACCATGATCGAACTGCTCCGCCTCTGCCGCCTCTACTACGCGGTGCCGATGGGCCTGACCTTCACGCTCACGGTCTGCTATGCCCAGGGTCTCGCGCAGGCCATGGCATCCGCGGGCACGATCCTGGCCACGCTCGCCCTGATGCTCGTCCTGGCCGGGGCTTACATCATCAACGACGTGTGCGACTTGCCCGTGGATCGCATCAACGCCCCGCATCGATCCTTGGCGTCAGGGAAGGTGAAGCCCCGGACCGCGGCAAAGCTGGCGGTTGCCTTGCTCGCCGCCGCCATGCTCTCGGCCGCCTTCTGTCGCCCGCCGTTCATGCTCGCCCTCGGTGTCGTGGCCATCGGCCTGGTCGTCTACAACCTGTGGTCCAAGCGACTCGGCATCGGCAAGCAATTGCTGGTCGCGTCGCTCATGACCTGCATCTATCCGCTCTCACTCGCTCAGGCGGGCGGAGCGACGAGTAGCCGGGCCTGGACACTGGCGGTGTTCCCGGTGTGGATGTTCCTTTCGAGCTTCGGCTACGAGATCCTGAAGGACCTTCGCGATCTGGAGGGCGATCTGGCCATCCACATCCCCACCTGGCTGAGCCGCCGCCCGCGACTCGCACGCCGCGTGGCCCAAATCGCCCTGCTGGCCGGTGCGGCCGTCCTGCCCGCCCCCTACCGCCTCGGATGCGGCGGAATCTACCTCGCAGTCGTAACCCTCGCCATCGCCGCAGCGATCGCAGCCACCCAGCTTCCCGTCCGCCGGGCGATCAACGCGGTATACCTCGAGTTCGTCATCGTGGGCATCGCGGCCACGGCGGACCTGGTCGCGGGCCAATAGCAGGGGCACGCCTCAACGTCAACGTGTGGGCCAACCATCACGCCCTTCACCACATCATGGACTTGCCACCGCCGCCCGGGGCCCGAGGTCGAGCCGCTTGCCCGCCAGAAAGAGACCAACCACGTCGCAGTACTGATCGGTCCAGATCCGGATGCCCGGCCGGGCGCTCGGCGCGTGCCAGCCCGGTCTGGCAGCCAACCCCCCCAGGTCTTCGGCATGGCGGGCCATCACCACGCAGTGTGAACTGAGCTTGCCCTCCGCTTGCTGCTCACGCGTCAGGATGGCATCGAATTTCGCCAGGCACGCCAGGCCCAGGTCATCCGCCGCCCGGGCCAGCAGAGGCTCGAAATCAAAAAACCGATTGCTGACGTGAAAGGCCAGCACGCCGTGATCACACAGCTTGGCCAGATACAACTCCACCGCTTCACGAGCCAACAGGTGAGTGGGCACCGAGTCGGAACTGAAGGCATCGAGCAGGAAGAGCTGGAACTCGCCCGGCAACGCCGTGGCCACGGCCAGCCGGCCGTCGCCCAGAACGATGTCGCAGCGGCCGCGACAACCAGATAGAAAGCTGAAATAGCGAGAATCACAGGCGATCCGCTCGACCGCGGGATCGATCTCGTAGAAGGTGAAATGTTGGCCCGGACGGGCGTAGGCGGCCGCTGCGCCCGCCCCCAGTCCGATCACGCCCACCCGCCAGCCGCGCCCGCCCTCGTTCAATGCGGCAAACAGGTCGCCGATCGGCCCGCTGCGATGATAGTAGGAGCTCGGCTCGCGGGCCCGCACCGGATCGACCGACTGACAACCATGGCTGGTCGTTCCGTGAACCAGTAACCGCAGCCGCCCGCTCGGATCGAGCACCACTCTCTTGACACCGAAAAAATTGCGCTCGGCGTGCAGAGAGTCACCGGTTCTCAGATCGCCCAGCAAGCCCAACGTCACCAGCATGACCGCGTAACTCAGACCAAACCGAACCGACCGGGCTTTGAATGTGAAGCAGACCAGCACCAGAACGGCGAAGGTGATCATCAGCGTCGCTCCCGCCCGATCAAGCGAGGTCGCGTGCAGAATCCCCAGCCCGAGAGCGACCAGAACGGCCAGGACCGCCGGCACCGCGATGTCGCGCCGCCGCTCGCCAGGCGCATCCACGCCACTCGCCGAACGCGGGAGCACAAAGCAGACCAGGACCATCACCAGGGGATACTCGATGATCCCCGAGAAGAGCCGCGGGGCCAGCATGGCGTTCAACAAACCACCGAGCACGCCGCCGATCGACATCATCAGGTAGAACTCGGTCAACCGCTCGGCCGGCGGCCGGCGCCGTACCAGCTCGCCATGGCAGACCATCGTCGCCACAAAGAAGGTGAAAAGATGGGCCGGAATGATCAGCCACTCCATCCGCTCCGGCCGACCGAAAAAGAGGATGGCCATGGGCAACAGCAGATAGGGCAGCAGCTTGACCATCAGGCCGTGCGGCAACCATCGCCGCCGGGCAAAAACCAGGACAAAGGTCAATAGATAGAACGTCAGCGGCAGAACCCACATCAGCGGGATGGCCGCCAGGTCGGTAGTGATGTGCGTGGTCACGCCGAGCATCAGGCTCGAGGGAATGGCCGACAACAGAACCCACGTGACCCGGCCGGCACAGGGGGAACCCGCCGCGGACGCAACCGGTCGATGACGGCAGCTCTGCCCCTGGTCACGGCCGGACGAACAGGCTTTGACCTCACCCGCGGTCGCACGGACCGCCGGTCCGCACGGCCGGTGCGATGATCGCCGCATCGCGACCGCGCACACGCCCACCAGGACAACGAGACCAACGTAGCCGAAGGCCCATACTCGACTCTGATCGGCCAGCTGAAGACGCGGTTCAACCAGCAGCGGGTAGCCCAGCAGGGCGAGCAGGCTGCCCGCATTGCTGGCGGCATACAGGAAGTACGGATCCCGCGATTCGCCGTGCCCCGCGACAGCGAACCACTTCTGCAACACCGGGGCACTGCTCGACACGACAAAGAACGGCAGGCCGACACCAAGGAGCAATTGCCACAGCAGCCAGCCGATCGGCTCATCCGTCGAGGGTGGATTCGATGCGGCCGCCACGGCGATTGGCAATACCGCCAGCGGGGCGAGCATGAGCAGGAAGTGCAGCACCATCTGCCGCCGAACACTCAAAGCGGCCAACGCACCGTGCGCGTAGGCATAGCCAACGAGAAGCATGGCCTGGAAAAAGACCATGCAGGTGTTCCATACCGCCGGCGTGCCTCCAAGCTTGGGCAGTACCATCTTGCCGACCATCGGCTGCACCAGAAACAACAGCAGCGCGCTGATGAAGAGCGTGGTGGCATACAACGGGACCATTCCGCAACTCCGATGGATTATCCGGACCCGACGCATCCTGGCCACGGCCCAGGTCGTGCGTCGAAGCCGCCCAGCCAAACCCTCGACCCTGACCTGCTATCTTCAACGGTCCGAATGAGAAGAGACTTGATCGTTCATGCCCGCCCTAACCGGCTGGCCCTCGTCGAACGCCGAACCGAGGTCCGAGGTCACGGTCACCCCGCCGAGAAAACCCGGACAGTCCCATAATAGCCGGTCATTGAAATGCATGGTGTCGGCCGGCCCCGCTTCCGGGAACCTCGCAGGGCAACAGCAGCGACCTGACCCGCGAGCTGCACCCCCCTGACCGATGGCCTTCGTGCGTCCGCTTCGTTTGGCCCCCGGTTTGAGCCTAGGGCTTCCTCGGCTGCATCAGGTCATCAATGGCTTGCGCCAGCTCGACCAGGTAGTCGTCGCCCCTGGGGTGGCGAGTGAGTGCCACCAGGAGGTAGTGGCGGCCCGGGCCGGTGATGACCGCGGCATCATGGTTCCAGTCCTCCCACGAGCCCCACTTGCGGATGATCTCCAGGTGCCGATCAGCAAGCCCTTTGACGAACTTGATGTCATCATGCGGGATCTCGGGGGAGGCGAATATTTCACGCATCGTCCGCGAGGCCTCAGACGAGACGAGCTTGCCCTGTTCGAGCAGCAGGAAGTAACGGAGCAGCTGGCGAACCGTGGCAGCGTGGGAGTGATCGCCGACCGGGTCAGGGTACCGCTCGTCACCCTTGCCGTAATGCTTCCCTAACCAGATGCCTCCGCCGCGAGCCTGATCGTAGAAGCCGCCGTCGTTGAGCAGGCCCTGGATGACCTGGAGACCCAGCTCCCGCGAGTACTTGGCGGCCATCTCGTTGCTGCTGGCCTTGACCATGAGGCCCAGTTCGTGTCGCGTGACCGCGTCCAGGCGGGTCGCGGCCTCGGGATGCACCTGGAAGTACGCAAGCAGGATCCCGATCTTCGGTACGCTGGCGGCGTATTCGATCCGATCCGGGTGAATCAGGGCCAGGCGCAGCACCCTGAGGTCCAGCACGCCGACGGCGGTCTGCTCCGTCGTCATGCCGTACCGCCGGCGCAGCGAGGCGTCAATCTCCTCGACCTTGGCCTGCAGGGCTACGTCAACCGGCGACTCATACTTGAGCACGTATCGCTCGAAGGACCGGCCCGGCTGCCCGGCCGCGCAAGAGCAGAGGCCGACCAGGGCCAACCTGGCAAGAGTCAACAGAGGCCGCACCTGTGAGACTTCCTTTCGTGAGATTCACGTTTCATCGAGACAGACAACCTCCGGCTCCGTGAAGATCGCGAGTCGTTGGGGCACTGGCAGCGCATCCGTCACCAAGGGCACAGAAAGCCGAGTGCCATGAACGGAGAGGAGACGTACCGGGACACCATCTCGTCTCCACGCTCACCTCGTACCGCCGACACCCCCGCCGCCACCCCGCGAGGCCGGAGTCAACAGCCGTCGGTATCCTTCGGGCAGAGCCGTCGGACCACAAGACGCACAGAGGGACTCGCTCTGTTCGCGCGGCAAGGGAAGGTCGGCGGCGGGATCCAAACGGCCGGCCAGGACAGCCATGAGGCAGCCACGACGCGGGCGGGGGAAAAACTGCTCCATCCGTCGCCAAATGTCGGCCAGCGGCTCGGCAGTCACGTCGCCGAAGCTCAGCGGCGTCAGATCGCACGGACAGACCTGCCCGGCGGCGTCGATGTACAGGTGGTGATAGCCCGCCCCGCAACCGAACAACTCATCCGACTCCAGATACGCGAAGGAGTTCACCGCCGGCCCGTCACCCCGGCGATTGTGCTCGACGTGGAAATCGAACAACGCCCGTCGCTCGTTCGGACCCAGCATCGCGGCCCTACAGCCGCGCAAACGCCCGGTCGCCACCGGCGCGAGCAGCCGAAACTCGCCCACGCCCCACCGGCGGCCGAGGTCGTACATGGCCCCCAGTTCACCGCCCGCGATCCGCTCACGCGTGCCCACGGTCGAGATGGCCGTATAGAGGCCGGCATCCTGGCAGACCCGCACCGCTGCCTCCGCCTCGGCAAACGAACCCGCCTTGCCGCGGACGCGATCATGAGCCCCTGCGTTCGCCGACTCGATGCCGATGGTCACACAGGACACGCCCGCAGCAGCAAGCTTGCCAGCCCGCGAATCGTCAAGCCCATGCCCGGTGGTGAAGACAATCGTGGCCATCTCTGGAGCCGCTGCCGCCACCAGGTCTTCCAGTTGATCACACAGCATCGGCTCGCCACCCGTGAAGCCGAGCGTGCACGTGCCCAGCAACTTCATCTGCCGCACCGCGTCGAGGAGTTGCTCACGCGACATCCGGCCGTTGGCTCGCCCGGCGTAGCTGCAGTGCGGGCAGTGAAACGGGCAGGCCCCGGTGACGGCCAGATAGACCGAGAACGGCACGCGCCGTCGGGCAATGACGGCCGCACAGAATCGGTCGAACGCCGCGGATGGGTAGGGCGGGAAGAACGTATTGATCCGCGTCTGGCCGTTGAACCGGTGCGGCCTCTCGTTGGCCATGCGGCGGAAGAGATACCACAGGTGCCCGGCCGGCACGCGACCCGTGAGCCGGGCGAACATCCGAACTACCTGCAGGGCCGTGGCGATCCCCATAGGTCACTCCGAGACGGGCGGCAGGACGTCAATCGGGAAGCCGTGCGAGCTCGCCCGCCTGACCAGCCAGCCGCACACCGCGCCGCTCAGAAGCCCGAAGATGCCCCCGGCCACAACACCGCAGGCCAGGCCGATGACGATCAGCAACATGACGTCCGCCGCCGCAGGCAGCAAGGCCACTCCGATCAGCGTCATGAGAAGCACGACATGCAAGGTCACGGTCGTCGCGACACCCACGAGCAGCCCCCATTTCCCGCCCGCCATGATCAGCTTCCCGCCGGACACGCCGCTCAGTACCTTCCGGAACATCACCCGACACCAGATCAGTCCCGCGAGTACCCCGCCGATTCCACCCGTCCCGCTGCCCGTGGCAAGGAGGATCTGCACCGAAGCCCGCATGCCGGGGGTCTCACCGTGCCAGATCAGGTACCCGGCCCCGGCCAGAAAGCCAGAAAACGCGCCGATGAGAAGGCTGACCAGACAAACCGCAACCCTGAAGATGACCGGCAGTCTCATACGACTCCCCGCGGCTTCCATGTCGGCACCTCACCCAACCGGCTTCTCCTCGGGGCGTGGACTCTGCTTCCGCACATCCTTGACCAGCTCCAACGACATCCTGCTGACGAAGCGGCTCTCAAGCTCCAGCGGCTTGAGCGCAAACGACATCTCGATGGCCGCGAGGATGACGCCGCCCAGCAGAAAAAGCGCTCCCACAACGAACGTCGCGAGCGAGACGTAGACCACTTCCCGGTACAGCGTCGCCAGGCCCATGGACAGCGAGCAGATCGTCAGGCAAGCGATGGTCATGAGCAGGCAGAGCAGGTTGCCGCGAATGAGCTGGGCCCGCCGGTAAACCCATTCGGTCTGAACCTCGAGCATCCGAATGACCTCCCGGTGACGGTGCGTGGTGATTTCGTCGGTCGGATCAGCGGCCAGGTCCTTGGTGTACTCCTCCTGCTCGGTCAAGAGTTCGCGATGAAAGGACCGAAGCCGAGCGACGATGTAGGCCAGCCGGTTGTAGAACGCCAGGCACAGCAGACCGCAGGCCGAGATGATGACCACAGGAACGACCGATGCGGAAATGAAGCTGTACAGTTCCGGGGCTGGCATCGAATGAGTTTAACAAAGACGGACGCTCGACCGCAAGCGGCCCTGCAGCTCGCGTCAGACCTTGCGATGCTCCGTCCGGGCCGCCTGCGTGCCGTCGGGAAGATCCACGAGTTCATAATCGCCAAACAGATGCGGGGCCTCCTTCTGCAGGACCCTCAGTACCTGCCCGGACACCTTGCGGATCTCGACTTCCGCATGCTCGCTGCAGCGAAGTTCGATGAAATGCCGAAGGGCCCGGGCATTGGCGGTGATGAAGATCTTGGTCTCCGTCGCGTTGGGCAGAACCGAGCGAGCCGCCTGGCGGGCAATCTTCCGCCGCAGCGTCTTGTCCGCGATGCCCGCGTGCCGGTCGGCCAGACCGTCAACCAGCTGGCAATAGGCCTCGTGGGCGTGCCGGATGGCCGCCATCCAGACCTCATGCAGAGCCGGATCCTCGGCAATGCAGTCCGGCTCGACGAAGTCGGCCGTGGATTCGTCCACATACCGCTGCGACAGCTGGGAGTAGCCGAAGCCCGCCCGGTGCCGGATCAGCTCGTGGGTGAAGCTGCGGGACACGCCGGTGATCAGCAGGTTGAAAACCGCATGCTCCAGCACACTGCCATGCCCGACTTCGAGGATGTGGTCCAGGTAGGCCTTGTTGCCCCCCGGCCGGGGCCGGGCAAAGCTCATGTAGCACAGCCGCCCGGCCATCTCGCACAGCTTCTCCCCGGTCACCTCGGTGTCAGTGGTCCACTGCGAGACGTCATGGTCGGCCAGGAAACGCTCGATCTCGGCGGCGTCAACCGACTGCCGGCCGACGAGATAGACCTGCGGATCACGCACAATCTTCAAGACAAACACTCCCACAGCGGTGCGCCCTGAGCCCTCGAAGGCCCACCGGCCGATTGCCGGTGCCGTCCGGCGCTCGGGACGCGGTCTGCGACCCGGGCATTGTAGCCGCACCCGGGTTATAATGCCCCCCGCCTTCTCAGGCTTTCGCGCGAGGTGGGATATGGCGGTGCAGGCGAGTGACTACGCGGGCAAAGTGACCGTGGCCGACGGTGCCTGGGGTACCGAACTGGACAAGCTGGGTTGTCCGGCCGGCTTCTGCCGCGAGGAATGGAACATCACCAGGCCGGAACTGGTCGAGCAGGTGGCCGCCTCCTATGTCGCCGCCGGCTCGAAGATCATTCTGTCCAACACCTTCGGCGCCAACAGGTTCGTCCTGGGCCGCCATGGCCGCGAGGAAAAGACCGCCGAGTTCAACAAGGCCGGGGCCCGGCTCAGCAAAAAGGCCGCCGGCGAGAAGGCCAAGGTCTTCGCCTCGATCGGGCCAAGCGGGCGAATGGTGATGACCGGCGAGGTCACCGAACAGGAGTTGTTCGATGCCTTCAAGGACCAGGCGATGGCCCTGGCCGAGGGCGGCGCCGACGCCCTGGTGGTCGAGACCATGACCGAGCTGGCCGAGATCACCGCCGCGGTGCGGGCCGCCAAAACCACCGGCCTGGTCGTGGCCGCCTGCATGACCTACGACTCCGGACGCGACCGGACCCGCACCATGATGGGCGTCTCCCCGGAACAGGCCGCCAAGGCCCTGACCGACGCCGGAGCCGACATCATCGGCTGCAACTGCGGCATCGGCATCGAGAACTACATCAAGGTGGCCGCCATGCTCAAGGCGGCATGCGACAAGCCCATCTGGGTCAAGGCCAACGCCGGCATGCCCGAAATCGAGAACGGCAAGGTCGTCTACCGCATGCAACCCGACGAGTTCGCCAAGCAGGTCAAGCATCTGGTCATCGCCGGGGCGAACATCATCGGCGGCTGCTGCGGCACCAGCCCCGAGTTCATCGCCGCCATCTGCAACGCGCCGAAATAGACCGCCACCCGAGGCGAGGGCCCCGGCCGGCTCCAATCCGCCCAATGCGGCCCGGACCGGGCGGACCTATGCAACCCCCACCGTCAGCAGCAGCGGGAACCAGAAGTTGAACTTGCGGCGCCGGATCTGGCTGAAGCCCGCCTCCTCGAAGTAACCGTGAATCGTCGACCACGGGGCATGGAACACGTGCTTCTCGACCGCGGCAATGATCACATCGAAAACCACCCAGCCGACCACGTTGTCGCGAAAGCCGTCGATGAGCAGGAGCCGTCCGCCCGGACGAAGCACGCGATGCATGTCCCGGATAACCGCCTGCTGGCCCGGATAGTGGTGAAATGAGTTGCTGCAGGTCAACAGGTCGAACGAGTGATCGGCAAACGGAAGATGCTCACTGTCGCCGGTGACGAATCCCATCCGGTCGGACACGCCGGCACGGGCGGCCTTGCGCCCGGCCACCTTGCACATCCCATGGGCGTAATCGAGCCCGGTCACCCGGGCCGATGAAAACGAAACCGCCAGCATCGCCCCGAACTGGCCGGTGCCGCAGCCAATGTCCAGCACGTCGAACCGCTCGCGGCTTGATCCCCGCCAGACGTAAACCTCCTCAAGAAACACGCGGTAGGCCGGCCGGAACATGAACCGGTGGAGCCTGGACTCGTCATACGTCTCCGCCCAGGCCTCGAATTCGTTCTTGGCCTGGGCCTTCATGCTCTGCAGCGCGGGCATCTCGTCTCTTCCAGCACTCTGCCGTCGGCAACCGGCAGGAAACCACCGGTCTCGCCGGCCTCTGACCATACTCGATTCTCGGCCCTCCCTCCATCCCGGCCACACACCTCAGGGCCCTCGAATTGACATGCCCAGCGGACAGGGCGACAATACCCCCCTTACGCCACCGGACCGGGAGTACGCCCGCGACATGCCCAAACGCAACATTGTCTGGATTATCATCGCCGTCACCGTGGCCGTGCTGCTGTGGAAGGGACCGGAAAGCCGCATCCGGCGAGACGCACTCTACAACCAGTTCAGCCCCCTGCTCGACGTCCGCCTTCAGATCCAGAAACACTACGTCGAGCAGGTCAAGGAGGACGACCTGCTGCACGGGGCCATCGACGGCATGCTCAGCCGGCTCGACCCCTACAGCACCTTCTACACCGAAGGCGAATACGCGGAATTCCAGAAACGAACCGAGGGCCAGTTCCCAGGCATCGGCGTTCATGTCGGCACCCACACCGACGGCGGACTGCTGGTCGTGAGTCCGATCGAGGGCAGCCCCGCCTTCCGCGCCCGCATCCGGTCCGGCGACCGCATCACCCACATCGACGGCGAGGAAACCCGCGGCAAGTCGGTGGAACAGTGCGTCAAGCTCATCTCCGGCGAGGCCGGCACGCGCGTGACCTTGACCATCGAACGCACCGGCATCCGCGAGCCCTTCAAGATCACAATCACCCGGGCAATCGTCAACGTGCCCACCGTGCGCGGATGGGCCCGCACCGAGGACTGGAAGTGGGAATACGTCATCGATCGGGCCGCGGGAATCGGTTACGTCCGCATCCTCAGCTTCGAAGGCCACACCGACGAACAATTCCGCCAGATCGTGGACGACCTCTTCAACGGCGAGCAGATCCGCGGCCTGATCATCGACGTGCGCGACAATCCCGGCGGCTTGCTCGACGTCGTCGTCGCGATCGCCAACTACTTCATCCCCGAAGGAGTCATCGTCAGTACCAAGAGCCGCCTCGCACCACCCAAACCCTACATCGCAACCCGCGACGGTACCTATCCGCCCATTCCCCTGGCCATCCTGGTCAACGGCGGATCCGCCAGCGCCTCGGAAATCCTCGCCGGGGCACTCAAGGACCACCAACGCGCCGCCGTGATCGGCGAGAAGACCTTCGGCAAAGGCTCGGTCCAGACCATCCTCGAGGTCGAAAACGATAACGGCTGGGTCAAGCTGACCACCGCATACTACTACCTGCCCAACGGCGAACGCATCCACGGCAAGGGCGTCCAGCCCGATCGGGCCGTCATCCTCACCGCGGACGAACGCGCCCAGTTGCTCGATTCCTGGCTCTCGGTCTACGCGGCCGGCGATTACCCGACCACCACCCAGGCAGTCACTACCCCGACCACTGCCACCGCCCCAGCCCAGAGTCGACCGGCTTCTTCTCAGCAGGCCCCAACCGCGACCCCGGCCGCGTCCGCACCCGCCACGACCACCGCCCCCACCGGCGAACGCAAACCACGACGGTTCGAGATCATCATCGATCGGCAGCTGCGCGCCGCGATCGATACCATTCGCAGCCAACTCGCCGAAAAGAGCTGACCATGGAAATAGACCCCGAAATCGTGGCTCGCCGGGCCCGCGAGCGAGCAGACGAAAACTGGGGCTTCCGCACATTCCTCAAGGCGTACTCGAAACTCCCCGAACGCCGAGTGGATGCCCTGGCCGAGCAGTTCGCTCGCCAGGCCGAGGCCCAGATCAACTGCACGACCTGCGCCGCCTGCTGCCGAGACAACTACATCCCGGTCAACAATCAGGAAATCGCACGCCTCGCCAAGCGCCTCAACCTCACCCCCGGCGAGTTCGCCAGCCGCTATGTCCAACCCGAGACCAGCGAGCACGACGCCGGTATCGACGCCCGGCCATGCCCGTTCCTCGAGGACAACCTCTGCTCGGTCTACGAGGACCGACCCGAGGTCTGCCAGGGTTACCCGTACATCGGCGGCAACATCGCGTCGCGGACCGTCGGTATCATCGAACGGGCCGGAACCTGCCCGATCATCTTCGACATGCTCGAACGTCTGAAAGACGAACTCGGATACAACTACTACCGAAGAGGCCGGCGAAGACGATGAAACACATCACCCTGCGAGCCCAGAAGGCGACGCCCGAATTGATGGAAAACCTGGAAAGACGCGGGTTACTCCGCAGACTTGTGCCGTCGGAGAAGGCCCGCACGGTCAGCGAAAATGACCAGTTCGTTGAGCGAGTCGAGCTGGCCGCCGAAGACACCGGCCCTTGGCAGATGCTCGTCGTGGCATGCAACCGTACGAAGCTGGATCACCTCGCCGCCCACGGCGACGCCGAGAGCTGGCTGTTCTTCGCCGATCCGGCCAGCAAGCCGCTCCTCTATGTGCTGGGCACTTGCCCGGCCGCCGAGTTCCAGGCCAAGGCCGCGGAAGGTGACCTGACCGCCGGCGATTTCTTCATCCTCGAATTGCAGCCCAACGATCCTGAAACCAGCTACTTCACCGTGCCCGGCGGCGTACTGCACGATGAACTGACCTACCCCGGTCCCGGCCTCGGACCGATCTTCTACGTCCCCGAGCCCAGCCGCATGGGGCATACCCGCATCCCGCTCGATGCGTATGACTTCGAGATCCTCCGGCCCTGAGAAGCACGTCGGTGGCCTCAGCCACACTTGCGCACGCATTCCAGCAGGAAACGGTACGAATCCAGCGAGACAGTCGGCGGCACGGAGTGGTCAATGTGGTAGATGTACCCGCCGCCTTGGGCGGCCACTGGGATCTTCTCGACCACCTCACGCTCAATCGCCCCCCGGTCGCCCGAGGCCACGATATCGGCATTGATGTTGCCGATCAGGCAGATCCGGTCGCCGAACTGCCCCTTGTACTCTCGCACGTCGTTGCCCGCCCGGGCCTCGAGCGGATGAATCGCATCGCAGCCGGCTTCAATCAACAAAGGAATGAACCGCCCGACGTTGCCGTCGCAGTGAAAGATGAACGGCATCCCACGATCGTGAGCCCATCGACCAAGCCGCTTCCAGTGATCGAGCACCAGCCGGCGGGCGGCCGCGGGCGAGAAGAGCATTCCCCCCCGGTAACACAGATCACTCCAGAACCAGAGAGCATCAAAGCGATACCCGCGCTCCCAGGACAAATCCATCATGCCCAGCAAGTAGTCGGTATACGTGCCCACCATGTCCGCAATCAGCTCGGGCTGCTCGGCAATGGCCAACAGACCCTGCTCATAGCCCATGACCGATTGGATCGCGAACCACATCGGCTCGGCCGGCGTCATGGACAGAAAATGACCGCCCGCTCGACCGTCCCGGTAAAGCCGCTCGGCTTGCGGGTTGTTGAACTTCTCTTCAGAGGGTCTAAGGGTCGGCTGGAGCCGCCGCCACCCGTCCCAGGTGGTCAGGGCGGGTTCGAGAATGCTGGGCGTGTGAGAGGAATGCAGCCAGGCCTTGACCGTCTTGCCGTAACCGTCGCGATAAACGCGGTATTCGTCGGTCTGCTCCAGCGTCTGCTCCGGAAGCCCGAACGCAGGCTCGAACAGATCGTTGGCGAAGGCCATGCGATCAAGGCCAAAATAGTCGACCGGATCACCATCGGCGGGAAAACCCTCACCTCGCCATCGATCGAGCGTCTCCGGCCAGAAGCCGGTCTCACACACCGCCAGCCGATCGGTCGGCCGTCGCTGAAGCGCCGCCAGGATGCGTTCCCGCGAAGTCATGGCTGGTCCAGCTTCTGCCACCCGAAATCCAGAGTCGACGCACCATCCTCCTGGCAGTAGTGCACGACGAACTCGTGCACACCCTCGGCCACATCGACTTCGGTCGCGTCTGACATGGTCCCATGATGGTTCCAGCGCGAGATCACTTCCTTGCCGTCGAGAAACACGCGAATGCCGTCGTCCGACAGGGTGGACAGTCGGTACCGGCCGGCCGGCATCCAAACCTGGGTCGTGGCCAGGATGGCAAAGTCGTTGTGCGGAACACCCGGCGGGAAACCCTGCCGCCAGAGCCTGGTACTGAGCTCGCGGGTGCGTTGCTCATGGAGCGGCGGAGACGCGAATAGCCTCGCCCAGCCCGCGGCGTCGTCGTAGGCGAGCTTGGTCGGCTTGCCCCAGCCAAACCAGCGGGTATTCCACTCGGCCGTCAGAAATGCACCTTCGACCTTCTGCGGTTCGCCGGCATGCGTCGAAGTCACCGTCAACATGTACCGCTTCCATTCACCAGGTCCCGGCGTCGATCTGGCGGACGCGACGTACACCCCCGCCTTCTCGTCTCGCGTCACCTGGATCCAATCCGGCCCCTGAAACCTCAACTCCTCCTTCACCAGCGGGAAGAGCTCCAGCGTCGCGGCGTCACGCGGGCGCCAGGTAGCCAGCTTGCCCCGCGAATCGCGAGGCGCAAAATCGTCCGGTTGAAGCCACTCGATGCCCTTCGGACCGCTGCCCTCCCGGTACATCCTGAAACCCGGCGGGCAGGCATCGAGGATCCGCTTGAGGCGCAGAAACCGAGGGCCGCTCTCGAACTTGGCCAGGACCCGCGGCGCCGCCCGCTTCGCATACACGTAGTTGTCCTCAGGGGTATTCTGAACCGTATTGCCACCGACGGAAACCAGGTCACAGTTGTCCAGGCGAAAACCTCGCCCGCAGCGATCGATGACATTGTCGCGGATGTCGATGTCCTTCGACGGGCACAGGCTCCGCAGCCATTCCGGACCGCTGGCCCATAGCCCAATCGCCGCGCCTCGGTTGCCCGCCAGCGTGTTCGCCTCGATCCGCGTGCCGTGCCCGTGCTCGATGGCAATCCCGTCGTTGCGGTTGTCCCGGATCTCATTCCTCAGCAGAATCGAGTCGTTGGAGAAACCCAGCCAGAAACCGAAGCTGGAGTCGTTGGCCCGGTTCTCGTAGTAGACGTTGGCGAACGAGAAGGTGCCTTCGAAGGCGTTCGCCGTGGACCATGAACCGTCGTTCCGGGCAATGATGTTGTTGTTGCAGTTGCCTTTGAAATGGCAGGTCCTGGTCTGCTCGTTCAGCCCGCCGTTCAATTCGTCGGTCAGAAACAAGCCGTCGCCGCTGTGCGTCATCGAATTGCCGACCAGATAGTTGTCGTGCGAGCCGCCAACCACGACCAGGGCCGCCGAGTCGCCACCCCAGCCTCCACCCCACGGCCGGTTCACGAAGTCGATCAGGTTCCAGGAAACTTCGTTGCGGCACGAGCCCCACAGACCGATGCCGAAACCCGAGTTGTACGAGAAGTCGCATTCGCTGACCTTGCACTCCGCCGAGTGCACCAGCAACAAGCCGTTCTGCGTCCCCGTACCCCGGCACCGGCTGACGTTGCTGGGGCTGCACGATTCAAGCCACAGGCCCGCCCCGTAGCTCCGCCAGGCATCAAGGGAACGAAGAACAAGCCAGATCTCGATCGGCCGGCCGCCAGCCGCGATCCGCTGGGCCTTGGCGTAACTGACATCACAACCTTCAAGCTTGAGCCCCGGCGAGTCCACCGCCCGGATGTTGAAGGCAAAGCCGTGCACCTTGGCATTGCGAATGGTGACGTTCTTGACCCCGCTGACCGAGAGACCGACACCCTCAGCCTTGCTCAGATCGGCGCCTTCGATGTCCATACCCGCAAGGATCGCGCCCCGGAAGTCCACCACCACGTCGTCGGCCTTGACCTGCAGAACGCCGTTGCCGTCCGCGTCCCGGACCCGATACCGGCCGGGCTTGATGCTCACCGACCGGGTGATGACCAGATTGTCCCGGTCGATCACCAGCTCCTCGTCCGCCCGGGCAGGATTCGCACCCGCCCCAAGCACGCCGAACATCAGCAAGACATACGTCAATCGGCAGGCCGCACCACCCGTCATCACACTCCTCCCGAAGAATGATCCCGGTCCGGAACACGATCATTGTAGCGGAACGATGCAGACGCAAAAGCCCGAGAAGCAGTAACCCGAGAAGATGAGGAGTACCGCCACGACTGAAGGCTACCCCACCGGCCTGATCGACCAGGGCGGAGAATCAGCCCGACATGGCCGATCAGCCGGACCCTCGCAGCATGACACATCCTCAGATGGAGATCCGCAAAACGCCCGACTCGGACGCCTCCGCCGGAAGGAGACAACACCGCTGACTGACCCGCCATCCTGCTGAGAAACCGGGATCGTCGACACGCCGGCAAGATACCCGACCGTCGGGCCGCTTGGCAGAAGAAGCCCACACGCCAAAGGTCCGACCAGGCCGGGCGACCACTGAACAGGGCGACCCAATCAGTTCGATATGCGGCGGAGCTGCGGATCCCAGTATTGGAGGAACTCGTTGGAGAGCTTCTTCTTGGGATTGATCGTGCCCGCCCTTCGCGTCTCGCAGTGACCGTCGTTGAATACGACGTTGCCCATCTTCAGGTGCCTGGTGACATTCACACCTTCCCCCGTCCCGCCCGTCGACCTCTCCGTGGCATCGCCCTCGATGTAGGGCCACCAGAGCTGCCCGCCGAACTGCATGTCAATCTTGGGATTGGCGTCGGCGAAGAGAATGTTGGACGACGGCCGCTTCACTCGGCTCTCGGGAAACCACGGCGTGCTCTTGATCACGCCATAGTCCTCGGTGGTGTGATTCCACAAACCAAGGAACCACGCATTGTAGCCGTAGCCGATCTCCAGCCGGCTATACTCCCAATTCCAGGTCACGCCGGCATCATGCTGGGTCGAGGTGCCCAGCGTCGGACAATGCGGTATCTCCGGCGATTTGGTGTACTTCTCCAGCTGCCTGAACCACGCCCACTCACCCAGATCGTCGCGACCCTTCGTGCCAACGGCCACCGCCGTGCGGTGGGGCGGGAAAATGCCCTTGAAGTCCGATTGATAGAAGACCGTCGCCTTCTGCAGCTGGGTCAGATTGCTCTCGCAGACCACACGACGGGCATTCTCCCGAGCCCGTGTCAGCGATGGAAGCAGAACCGCAATCAGCAGCGCGATAATCGCTACCACCACCAGAACCTCGATCAGCGTGAACCCCGAACGGCGAAGCCGAGCCTTCGACCGACGCCCGCGGGCCAGTCCACCTTCCCGAGAGTTCACGCCTGCGGTCACGCTTGTCGGACACATCGCTGGGACCTCCGTCTCGATCTGACTACCCCCCCTCGGCAACCGCGACGGTACCGCCGCCGAGGGTGCGGCCAGGCGGACCATCACCTACCCGAGTATATCGGCCATATTACCACCGGGCCCGCTTCCCATGACAACGCCGCATTGCGTAAATGACTTGTCCTTTTGCGACAAAGGCCCGGCCCCCCGGCACCCCCGCGATCCGCACCGGCCACAATTCGGACCACCCCATCTACCCACGCCGGCCGTCGGTCAGTTCCCGGAGACACCACTGAATCAGCCTCTTCTCCCGTTCGCTCGACACCCTCTGCAGGGCGATCTCAACTTGGCTTCGGGCAGCATCAGCCGACGGACCCATGAAACCCAGAGCCACCACCGCGCGCTCACGCATCACCTTGTCGCTGTCGGTCAGCAGCGGCAGCAAAACGCCAAGAGCTTCGTCCCGGCCGCAGGACAGAATCTTGTATCCCCAGTCGGGAACGTCACCCGCAGTCCCGTCCGCGATCTTCTGGGCAAGCAGCCGGGCCGCCGGACGAAGCCGATCGCCCAACTCGGCCACGTAGGCTTCGTAGATATAAATGGCAAAGTCAGGCCCGCCTCCGCCACCACCCATGCCCGGAGGACCCCCCGGACCGCCCGGGCCGCCACGCCCCCCGCCCAACCATGGAAAACTCCTGTCCGACTCGATCGCCCAGCAGGTCGCCGACGGGAGCACCGGATTCTTGATCCGAACGCTGCGAATCGTCGGAATCGCATCCTTGGCCGCCGGTCCCAGCAGTGCCAGGTAGATCATCATGTTGTAGCCTTCCACCTCGGTCGCGCTGGGCAGCTTCTTGACCATGAAGTCGACGGCCGGATGGGCCTCCTCGCCGCCGATCTGCGACATCGCCCGCACTGCCGCCCACTGGACCGCCGGTTGATCGCTGGTCAGCATCTGAGCCAGTCGCCTGAGCGTCGGCCGGGCCGTGGCACCGATCCGGCCCAGCGCGTCCGCGGCATCGATCATCAACTCCGGGTCGTCCAGCAGGCGGGTGACGGCCCCAGCTTGAGCCGCCGCCACCGGGCCCAGCATCGAGATGGCCTGAAGAGCCGCAATCCGCGTCGGTTCGTCTCCGTCCTTCAACAAGCCGCCCAACACATCAACGAGTGGAGCGGCCGCTGAACCCACCAGGCCGACGCCCTTCACCGCCTGGAGGCGGGTGGCGTGGTCGGAGCTCACCAACGCTTGCTTCAGGACGACCAGGGCCTCCGCATGCTTCGCGTCAATACGCAGCAGCGCCGTCGCCGCCGATACCCTTACCCGCGGCGCAGAATCCGTCAGCAGAGCCGTCAGCGGTTCCTCCGCCTTGGCACCCTTGGCGGCCAACCACCCGAGATCGTCGGCGGAGTCGGCCCGCACCGCGGCGTCGGCCGCTTTGAGCTTCTCGATCAGCGCCGGAAGATCCGCTTCGTCCACCGGCCCCTGCCCAATCAGATAGGCAGGATTGGCCGAGGCGGCCAACACCATCGGCGGCATCTTCAGATTGGCCCGGATGCGCTCGACCTTGACCAGTCCCGGCAGGTTGGCACGGTTGAGCGCCAGGTCAAAACTGGCCGCAATCTCGTCGGCACCGTGGGCCACTGTCGAAAGCACCGCGTCCTTGCCGGCAAGCATGCTCTCGATACCGTCAGCCAGGCGCGAAACCGGACCATAGTAGGCCAGCGGCAGATCCGGTCGCTCGACTCCCAGTTTCCATGCATCCGTCCCGGCCGAGCGAACCTGATACCATCCCTGGCCGACGCAGACCAACCCGGTGTTGCGAGACACGAACAGAACGGCCTGAGAACCGGGATCCGCCCACTGCATGATGTGCCGCGGAATGGCCGCGCCTTGGGAGACTGCCACTTCATGCTTGACCACCCCGGTGATCGCATCACCCTTCAACTTGCGCACCAGCTTCAATGTCACCGTGCGCTTCTCGCGATTGAACTCCACAACCTCTACCACCGCAATCTGCTTCGAATCGCCGACCACCTTCGAAAGCGTCGGGGCCAGATCCACGTATCCCTGCACCGGCGTCGCCAGACACAGAAGCAGGAACGGCAGAGCCACAAAAGTGCCCTTCAGGAACGTGCGTTTCATGCACCACATCGCGAACACTCCACAGAACGAGGCAGTCGACCGTCATCCAGTACCACCCCGAGTAGGTCATCAGTCCAGGTAACCCAGCTCCGTCAGCACCGCCACTTGATCGAGAGTCAGCAGCAGCAGGAGGTCCTTCTCCGCCTCCTCGAACTCAATCCGAGCCTTGCGGCGGGCCTCGCGAACAGCCGCTACCTTCTCCTCGATCTGCTCCGCGGTCGACTTCGAGTCCGCCAGCACCGCCTGCAGTTCGAACAAGGCCTGCATCACCACCATGTTGCGCCCACCGAAACCCGGAGGTCCGCCACCCGGCGGCCCGCCCGGTCCACCACCCCCAGGACCACCACCCGGGCCAAACCGACCAAAGCCACGAGCACCACGACCGCCGAACGCCGGTTGGCTTGCGGCTCCGGGCCGTGTTGCCGCCGCATCACCCCGACCTCGCTCATCCGGCGGGCCAAAACCCCCCGGGCCGCGACCGCCCGGAGCGAGGCCAGCCGGAGACCCAAAACCATCCGGCGGACCAAAACCACCCGGAGGCCCGAAACCGCCGGGCCCCGGACCTCCCGGTCCAAAACCCCCAGGACCACGACCGCCAGGCCCACGGCCCCCGGGACCACCAGGACCCCCCGGACCGAACCCTCCAGGACCCTGGAAGCTGCTGTCGTCACCGAAACCCGGCCCGCCCGGTGGACCAAAGCCGCCACCACCCCGCCCCCCTCGGCCCATCGGGCCGCCCAACAGGCCACTGTTCTCGTCCGGGCCGGCCGGCATCAGCATCGCTTCCGTCGCCTGCCGAGCTGACATCACCCGCCGCAACTTGGGACCAATCACTTTCCACTCCTCGTCCGAAGCCCGTAGCCGCGTCTTGATCTCTCCAAACGCCGTCATCTCCCCGAAGCCGGGGAAAAAGGGCAAGAAACCACCCCCAAACGGCCCGCGATCGGGCGTGGGCTGCGACGCCGGCACCCCCGCGTTACTCCGCGGCGCTTGAGCGACGCCAACGATCGGGACACCCAGCGCCAGGACGATACCTAAAGACCCTGTGATGCTCTTAAACACAGCTCGGCCCTCTCTGCAGGCTCTCCCGCCCGTCACCCTCATCTCCGAAATCACGCGGGCGGATCCGATCCTGACATGACTCAACATAGCCGGGTGAACCTTAACGTCACGTGAAGACAGGCTGTCGACCGGCGGGAAGATCCCCTAAAGTGGCCAGCACCCGCTTCGATAACGCCTCCCGGGCTTCACGAAGACGGGCCTCCACGGTCGCCTGCGGAACCTCCAGGGTGCAGGCCATCTCCTGGTACGTCATCCCTGCCAGCTCCCGGAGAACGATGACGATGCGATGCTCCATCGCCAGGTCGCGAAGGACCGCCGACAAACCGGGCCGAGGCTCGGCGACAACTGTCCCGGCACATTCCGCGGCTTGACCCCCGGGTACACGGGCCACCCCCTTCGCCAGACCGGTTGAAGGTACGCAACGGGATACAGCCGGGCGAGTCTGGCACGCCTCGCGCACCAATGCAGCCAGTAGCGATGTCCGAACCGAAACCCCCGGGCGGAAACCGCCTTCCAGGTAACGGGCCAGCGCCCCCTCCACCAGCTCCTCGGCATCCGCGGCATCGACGGCCAGCGCCCGGGCGATGCCAAACAGATAGTCGGCGTGAAACTCGATCAGAGCGAGAATCGTCGCTCGCCCGCCTCGACCAAGCATGCGCGTTGTGTCGGTCCAGTCAGTCATCAACCCATCTCGCAGGACAAGCGGCGCGCACCCCACACTTCCCAAGCCGCGCTTCGGAACACGGCTCGCCTTCAACCCATCCCGCCGAGCGTCGAGTTACTCCAGAACACCCATCAGCACGAGAGAGGCTTCCTGACGCTGCGTCACAAGCTCCTTCAGGCTCTTCTGAGCGGCTTGTACTTCCGTGCGCGCCTTCTCGCGGGCCTCGCGATAGGCGGCCAGCTTGCCGGCAATGTCCGTCGCGCTGGCATCCTTCTTCTCCAGCAGCGCCCGCAGGTCCGTCTGAGCCTGGGCCACCTTGCTAAGCTGCTGGTTGCCCATGCCACCAGGTCCACCGGGCCCCCCACCAGGCCCGCCGGGGCCGCCGCCAGGACGGCGACCGAAACCCATCATCCCAAAACCACTGAAAGACTCTCGCTGGGCCGTCTGAACCTTCTCAATCTTGGGATACAACACTTTCCACTCATCGTCGCTGGCCCCCAGCTGATCCTGCATCATCTTCGACATTCGCTCACGCCACTGCGCAGGGTCAAAACCCCCGAAAGGCGGCGGCTGACCCTGACCTGGAGCGGCTCCCGCACCACCACCAGGACCGGGGCCGCCTCGCCCGGAATCCTGGGCCAGAGCCAGCGAAAAAACCATCAACGCACCCACCGGAATCGCGAGCCACCACTTTCGATTCGACATCGGCCTTCTCCTTTCGTGATCGGGCGAACCACGGCACTCATCGAACGCCACGCGAGCCGCCGCCCTCTCACCAATACCAGCCTGGCAGCCGACCAGGCCAACCGCCCCGCAACTACCCCTTCGCCATCGGCAACCAGGGCAACATCGGACATCGCTCCCCAGCTTACCAAACCCCACCTGAAGACAAGATGAAGAACATGACGCCGCCAGCCGAGGCCGAGTACCCCGCTACCCACACGCCGACGGACCGTTTTCCGTCGGAAGAGAGTCCGCAGGACATCCGCCATCCGCCCCCCCCCGGGGCAGCCTAACCAGGAAAACCGCTCCCTTGCCCGCCTCACTGCAAAAGGTGATCGTCCCCCCGTGAGCCTCGGCAATGCTCTTGCAGATCGCCAGGCCCAGACCGCTGCCCCCCTCCTCCCGGTTGCGGGCCGCATCCACCCGGTAAAACCGCTCGAACAGGTGTGGCTGGCTCTCCGCCGGAATGCCCACCCCCGTATCCGTGACGCTGAGCAACGCATCACTGCCACTGGCACCAACGTGGACTTGCACCCGCCCCCCCTCGCGGTTGTAGCGAATCGCGTTCGTCAGCAGATTGGTCGCTACCTGGGCAACCCGGGTCCCATCCGCGAGCAGCGTCACAGACTCCAGATCCGATTCAACCGTCACTCCCTTCTTGGCAGCCAGGGGAGACACCATCTCGACACACTCCGCAACGAGATCGCGAAGGTCCAACTCGGTACGGTTGAGCGAGAGCCGGCCGGCATCCGCCCGGGCCAACAGAAGCAGCGAGTCCACCAGGTTCTTCATCCGGTCGGAGGCCCTCAGGCACGTCTCGAACATCCGCCGATACTCCTCCGCCGATCGCTGCCGCGACAAGGCCAACTGGGCATGCGTGTGAATGACCGCCAGGGGAGTACGCAACTCGTGCGATGCGTCCGCAGTGAACCGAACCTGCTGCTGGAACGCCGCTTCCAGGCGAGCGAAGGTGTCATTCAGTACCGCCGCCAGCGTCCCCAGCTCGCTCTGGGTCCCGGCCAGATCGATCCGCCTGGACAAATTCGAGGCCGAGATCTCCTGAGCCACCGCCGTGATCGCTTCGATCGGCCGCACCGCGCGCAAGGATACGAGCCACCCGCCCGCCAGCCCGATCACCAGTACGCCGGCTCCAACCGCGACCAGCAGAAACGCCAGGCGGTGCAGGGCCGCTTGATCCGGGCGCATCGAACGCCCAACCAGGCCGCGCAAACCAAATGGCCCATAAACGTAAGCCTCGCGCACCTCACCTCGCTGACGTATCTGCGGCGGCCCCGGCTTCGGAGGACTCGACAACGTCGATCCGGGATCAGGAACCTCCCCGGCGTTCGCCGAGGACTTGAGCACACGACCATCGAAACCCCAGATCACGTAGTACAGCTCGCCTGTCGCCGCCCGTCGATCTAGTTCCACGGGCGCTTCGAACTCCAGCCAGGGCGGAAACGACCGCTCCCGGGCATGCGGCCCGTCCGGCGGCCGGCCCACCGGTCGCTCCAACGGGCCCGGACCACGCCAGTCAGGCGGCTCCGGCCTCGGCCCGGTGTCACCCTCCGGCCAGGTCGGACGCGGATCCATCGGAGGGACTCCGGGGGGTCCTTCGCCAGTTGGTCGTCCCGGCATTTTCGGCCGGAGACCCACCACCAAGCCCTGCACCGATCGCTCCAAATCGGTGTCCACCTCCTGGTACCGCATCCGACTGATGCCCACGTACGACATCGAGCCAAACGCCGTCAGCACTACCGCGAGCAGACCAGCATGCCACAGTTGCAGCGTCCAGCGAATCGACTTGAAGCCAGCACCAGAAGACCGCTGACCGCGCGGTGCGGCGAGCGAGCACCCCGGATCTGGCGAGAGGCTCTCAGCCATGGACTTGGTACCCCTCGCCGCGCCGAGTCATGATGAAATCCTTGCCCAGCTTCTTCCGGACGTTGGCGACGTGAACGTCCACCAGGTTCGACAGGCTGTCGTCGGCCTCGTCGAACAGATGATCGTAGATCATCGTCCGGGTCACCAGTCTGCCTTTGTGCAGGGCAAGCAACTCGACAAGGGCATACTCTCTCGGCGTGAGCGCAACCGGCTGCCCCGCCTTGCGCACGGTACGCTCAGCCGTGTCAATTTCGACGTCGTCCACCTCCAGAGTGGCCTTGGTCTGACCCGCGGATCGGCGAATCAGGGCCCGCAGCCGAGCCTGCAGCTCCGGCAACTCGAACGGCTTGGTCAGGTAATCATCAGCCCCGGCATCGAGACCCTTGACTCGATCGGGAATCGTATCGCGGGCGGTCAGAATGAGAACCGGCGTTGCCTTCGTCTTCCTCAGCTCACGGAGCAGATCCCACCCGCTCATGCCCGGCAACATCAGATCCAGAACGACAGCATCGTAGTCCGCACCCGCCGCCTTGTACAATCCGGTCGGCCCATCGGACGCCTCGTCCACCGCATATCCGGCCTCGCGGAGCGATTGAGCCAACACCTCCAGCAGATCCGGCTCGTCCTCAATCACCAGGAGCCTCATCGGGCACCCCTCAACAGCATCATCCGCATCCGTTCGCACACCAGTGTACCGCCTCAAGGCCGCCATGACTCGCCATCACGCGACTTTCATCACCGCCCGAGCCGTCAGCAACGTCGGCAGATAGACGATGATGTACAACCACAGCCAACCAACGTCGACCGCCGCCAGCCTCCCGACAACCGGCCGACTGCCCTCACCCGCCACGGCCGCATCCGGCGACAGAGACCCAAACGCCGCAAAAGGCCGCCAGAAACAAGGCGCCTGCTTGGGCCGCGGGTAGACCACACGCAGCTCCCGCACCGGCGAGCCCCGGTCACCCGTCACCAGCGAGGGAGCGGGGGCACACCTGTCGCCAACCACCGCCTGGATCGTCACCGGACGATGACCCCCGGTCGCCACCGTCACCGGGAATCGACCGTCCAGGTCCGCCGGCGGGCGAATTATCCAGGTCATGCCTCGCGGCGGCAGACCCGCCTCGAGATAGGCCTGCAGGTCCTTGGCCGCCTGCTCACGCGTCAGATCCGGACCCACCTTCAGTTCCCACGCCTCCCTAGACTCCTCCTGCGGCTGGCGGTACAGGCTCAGCAGTCGCTCCAACGTCTTGCGCAGCGGCGGCAGCATCCGTGTCGACGGCGTGCTGTCGTCCACCTGGATCGCCGGCGGCGTCTCGATCCGAACCGGATCCAGCCAGTCCCCGTCGACCAGCGCAACGACCTGTACCGGCGAGCCCGCTGGCGCATTGCCGGCCGCCGGATCCACGCGATCCTTGAACCAGACGAAGGGCATGACCATCGGCCCCAGCAAGACGCCCACCGGAACCAGCGCGGCCATCAGCGTGCGGTACTGGACACCCGCCGCCAGCCGGGTCAGTGTTCGGCGCCTCGGCGAGCCCTCCGGCAGACCGTCAGCCTGAATCCTCAGCACCGCGGCTCGACGCTTGGCCTCCAAAAGACGTCTATTGTCGGTGAGATACTTCTGGATCAGGAGCGTCAGCAACGCCAGGCCCACAGCAACCACCACCACGACCCCAGGCTTGCCCAAAAACCGGACAATCGGCCACAGCACCCAATCCATGGCCGCCAGCGATGGCTGATGAACCCAGGACTCGGGCAGAAGGAAAAAACCGAGCAGAAAGACCGTCCACGCGAGGGCCAGGACGTTTCGCATCCTCGCCGCCCTGCGATCCTTCCGGCCAAACGGCGGCGGAACCGCGTCCCGCGAGACGCATACGTCGTCGGGGCCGGGCAACCCTCGATCAGCCCCCCCCGAACCACCCAACACATCACAGGTCGCCGACGCCGACACCCCACACGGCGCCTCTCCCTCGCGGACAACCCGCCCGCGGCGACCGTCCACGCGAAGCACCTCACCCTCCGCAAACAACCGCGCGGCATCAGGCAGGACGACGGCCGGCAAACCCATCTCCCGAGCCACCACCGCCCCGTGCGACAAGGTGCCGCCACGTTCCAGCACCAGTCCCGCGGCGTTGACGAACAGCGGCGTCCAGGACGGATCCGTGCTCGGGCAAACCAGGACGTAGCCGCGACCGAGATCCGACCTCTCCGCGGGCGACTGGAGAATCCTCGCCGGCCCCACGGCCTCGCCCGACGAAATCCCCAAGGCCTGGTAGCTGCCAGTGTGAGCCTCCTCCACCCCCGTCTCGCCCAGCACCTCGATCATCGCTCCCTCGATCACCCGCGGCAGGTCGATCCGGATCTCGGCCTCGTAATCCGCCTTCCGTTGATCGATCACTTGACGCGGAGCGGATCCGGCACGCAGCCCGTCGAAGAGCTCCTCCCGTGTCAGGTAGAAGACCTCCTCGCCGACATTCAGCCGTCGCCCGGCCTCGAGAGCCAGGTCACGCAGCAGATCGTAACCCAGCATCAGGAAGTCCTTGCTGTCCTCACGAAAGGCCATGTACCGGCGGACGAGATCCAAACGACGATCAAACTCCCTGCGATCGCGGCCCGACAGCCGGGCACGGAGTGACTCGACCCGGCAACCCACCTCCCCAACGGTGCGATCGTGTCGATCCAGCGGTCCGACGCCGGCGGCCAGGCGGGCCGCCAGATCGCTGACCGCCGCCGGCTGCTCTCGCCGGCGCGGAGCCGCCAGATCGAATTCGCCCACCGCTCGATGACCGTGATCGGCCATCCACCTCTCCAGTGGGCGGGAACCCTTCCCCACTTCATACAACTCGACGTCAGTGGTCAGCGTCCGGTTCAGCGCACCACCGGCCGAGATGAACCCGGCCAGATCATCGGCGTCTTCTTCCCAGAAGCACTCCTGGAGAAACTCCCGAAGCTCCGCCATGGCCATCTCGCAGATCAGGCTCGGCATCAGCGAGTGCGGACCGAACGTATCCAGCACCTGCCTCTCGTGCTCCTGCCATAGACCAATCAGACGATCGGCGGAGACCAGCCGCAAGTCGATCTGCTTGGCCAGATCGACGTAGCACGCCAGACGCGGACACAGGTTGCGGCAGAGCCGGCGATCAAAATCCGCGGACAGGGCATGCAGATTCCTCTGCACCGCCGCCAGGCGCCGCCGGGCAACCATACGCGATGAGAACGAGCCTCGCGGCAGGGTCGGCGGCGTCTGCGACGCATCCGGGCTTCGGCGGAGCACTTCCAGGTCGTATGCGAAAGGAAACCCCTCAAAAAACATCTCCGGGGCACGCGATACGTCCATGTATACCCGACCGGCGATGAGTTCCAGAAACCCCTCGCGATCGACGACCGGCGAAGGCCGAAAACCCGCCTGCCGGTACATGGCACCGAAACCGCCGGATCCGGACATGAATCGCCGAATGACGCTCCAGGTCAACGGCGTCGGATGGGGCAACGTCTCGGCCAGATTGTGCAGCACCCACGGACCACGCCCCGCCGACAGCTCATTGTTCAGCCGCTGACGCACCGCCATCAGCACGGCTTCATCCCCCTCCGCAGCCCGCAGCGTCGTGATCGGGCGGGCCTGCAGCAGATACAGCTCGCCCCCATGGATCGCCCATTCCATATCCTGGGGCGAGCCGAGATGCTCGGCCAGACGCCTGCCCAATCGCCAGAGCCGCTGAATATCCCGCCCACTCAGGCAGGCCGTCTTGCGCCGGGCCTCGTCGACCGGCTGCTCCCCCCGCCCCCCGGCGGAAAGGTACACCTGCTTGTCCGAAATCGTCGCGGCCAGAACACGTCCCGATTCATACTCCAGCCGGAGAACATCCGGCTGAACCCGCCCGGAAACAACCGACTCGCCCAGCCCCCAGCTCGCCTCAACCAGCATCTCGCGGCGGCCGTCACCGTGGGGATTGGCGGTGAAAAGCACCCCCGCCGCATCCGCGGGAATCAGACGCTGAACGATGATCGCCATCGACACGTGCACAGGATCAATTCCCTGCTCGCAGAGATAGGCCCGAACCCGGGGAGTATCCAGGCTCGCCCAGCATTCCCGCACCGCCTTGAGCACCTCAGCCTCGCCCTCCACGTTCAGGAAGGTCTCATACTGCCCGGCCATGGAGGCGGTCGGCGTATCCTCCGCCGTGGCCGACGATCGAACCGCCACCGCCCCGCCACCCATCGCTCGATACCCCAGTCGAATCTCCTCCGCGACCTCGTCCGGCAACCCGCCCGGCACGCCCACCGCAAACGATCGACCTCTGGCACGTTCGAACGCCCGAGTGTTGATGACGAACCCGCCGGGAACCGGGAATCCCGCTCGGACAAGCCGACCGAGACTGGCCGCCTTGCCTCCCACCTGCGACGCGTCGCGGCATTCGGACAAATCCTGAGTGTAGGCCGATACCCGGTTCATTCATTGCCCTCCGAGCCAACCAGGCAATGCAGCCCCCCCGTTTCGCTTCCCGCAACCACCCGCCCTCCGCAAACCTGCGGCAAGCACATCGCCAGGCCGGTACCCGGTCTGGCCTGGTCGTTCAGGTAGACTCTCTCCACAACCCGGCCATCCCTGGAATCCAGAACCGCCAGGTAACCGTCGCTGCTCACCGCGTAAACCCGCTGCCCGGTGAACGCGCACCCCGCAATCACCGGGGCCTGACTGCTGATCGCCGCACGCCATAGAACCCGACCGTCCTTCAGCGACAGCGCGGCCACCTCGCCTGTACGGACCGGACACACCAGCCGGTCCTCGCGACACGCAGACCCACCCAGTACCGAGTCCTCAAACAACGTCTGCCAGCGAATCCGGCCCGTCTTGCGGTCCAGGGCGACCACCATGCCCTGCGCATTCCGGTTCGAATGAACCGCGTCGCTGTTGCCTCCGCCCGCAATCACCAGGTCACCGGCCAGGGCAATCGCGCTGACCACCGGATGAGCAACCGCCGTACGCCACAGAATCCGATCAAGCTCGCCAGCCCGCAACTGCTCCTCCGGCTCGCTACGCAGCGCCACCACGGCCGAACCGTTGAATCCGCTCCCGATGTACACCGTGCCGTTCTCATCAATCGCCGGCGCGCTCTCGGGATCGTTGACCGCTTGACGCCACAGCTCTCTGCCGTCGGAGATACGCACCGCCAGCACAAAACCAGGGTCGCCCGTGGCCTTGCCGTCCCGACCCTCGATCGCCCCGGCTCCCACCACGGCCATATCACCATGAATCGCAGGAGACGACTCGATGTGAAGCCCGGTCTTCACTTCCCAGTGCAGCTTCCCGGTCGCCGCCTCAAAGCAGAGCAGCGAGCACTCGCGGTCCGCGTGCAGACCCTGCCCGATCACCAGGTACTTGCCATCCTGAGTCAATGCCGGCGAACTGAAGAACGGCCGCAGCACGTCATCGCCCTTCTGCGTCACCTCCCAGATCGGCTTGCCAGTCTCGGCGTCCAGGCACGCGAGCAGACCGGTGTACCCGCCCAAGTCGCTCTGGCACCCGGCGGCAAAGACCCGATTGCCGGCCACCAGGGGCCCGGAAAGAAACATCGTCTCCTCCGGCACATAACGCCAGAACGTGCTCAGCCGCACGGGCGACGGACCCGTCCCGTAGCTGCATCGCGAGGCATCACGCCCCAGAATCAGAGGACCACCTGCACTCCCATGGCTCGGCAGGGAAACGGAACCCGCCGGGGAGCCGCCCCCTCCTTGCCCAGCCCCGGTCGCTTGGCCTGGAGCCGCCGTCGGCAACCCGGCTGGCGCCCGAGCCGTGAGCACCCCGGCGGCACGCTCCCTGGCGATGATGTCCTCCGCAACACGGGCCCAGTCATGATGCGCCGCCGCCCGAGCTTCCCCCCGCCCCGATGTCGCCGCCCGCGTGTCAGACGTCCGCCACCAGGTGGCGGCCACCACGCCCAGCGCAATCACACCCAACGACACCCCGACCGCAGCCGGCCGCCTCCGACAGAGCCGCAGCAGCTCACGCGGCCTGACCGCAAGAGCCACCACACTGGTCACCGCCGCAACGACCGCAGGCAAGACCGCAGCACCAGCACTCATGAAAATCGGAACGACCGCCAGGGTTCCCATGCTACGATCTCACCTCCACGGCCGGCCCTGCCCCTCGGTCTCAAGGCCACAGGAACACAGCCGACACCCTCGCCATCGACCACGACCACCAAGCCGCCCGCGAGACCCGCCACGCGAGGCTCTGCTCAGCTTAGGGCAGCGTACCTTAAGGGAATGTGAAGAATCGTCAGCAAAAAGGCGGGCAAGAGCCGGTAAACACCCTACAGGCAGAAGTCCCTGACCCCTGACCATGACAAGGAGCAAGCGGCCGCTCGGACAAGTCTCTACTCCTTGTCCAGCTTCCGGTAGTTCCAGTCCAGGATGTCCAGCCGCTTGAGATCCTGAGCCAGGCGGACCAGAAACGCGGTGTAGTCCTTCCGCTCAGCCGGTGACCATAACACCTCCGACATGGCCGCCGCCCGCGGAAAGGCCATGTACTCAACCTGCCGCGTGGTCGGCAGATACTCCGCCCACAGCTGGCACTGGGCCCCGAGAATGTGCTTGGCCTCCTCCGGCTTCATCTCCTTCGGAATCGGCTCGTACTCGTACACCTTCTTCAGCGGAAGGTTGCCTCCGATGGCCAGCGGTTCCTTTTCTGGAGGACCCTGGTAGTAGTCGAAGTAGGTCCACCCCGTCGGGGCCATGACCACGTCGTGCCCCTCCTTGGCCGCGGCGATGCCCCCTCGCTCCCCTCGCCAGGACATGACCACGGCGCCGGGAGCCAGACCACCCTCGAGAATCTCGTCCCACCCGATGAGCCGCCGCCCTTTCTGGGCGAGAAACGTGTCCATCTGCTTGATGAACCAGCTCTGCATCTGGTCCTCGTCCTTCAGGCCAAGCTCCTTGATGCGGGCCTGCACCACCGGGCTTGCCTTCCACTGCTCCTTCGTCGCCTCGTCGCCGCCAATGTGAATGATCTTGCTCGGGAACAGCGCCAGAACCTCAGTCAGCACGTCCTGCACAAACCCGATCGTCTTGTCCGTCGGAATGTAAATGTCCGGGCAGACCCCCCAGACCGTCCACGGCTTCAGCGGCTGGTCCGGGTGGCAGCCCAACTCCGGATACGCAGCGATCGCCGCCCGGGCGTGACCCGGCATCTCGATCTCCGGAACCACGTTGATGTGCCGGTCGGCCGCATAGCCCACAATCTCCCGGAGGTCGTCCTGCGTGTAAAAGCCACCGTGCGGGCGGCCGTCAAACTTCCACGGCTTCTTGCCGGCATGCCCGACAACCGTCTCGTCACGCCAGGCCCCGACTTCGGTCAGCTTCGGGTACTTCTTGATCTCGATCCGCCAGCCCTGATCGTCGGTCAGGTGAAGCTGCAGACTGTTGAACTTGTGCAGGGCCAGAACGTCGATGAGCTTGAGCACAAACGTCTTCGGCATGAAGTGCCGCGAGGTGTCGAGCATCAGGCCACGCCAACCGAACCGCGGATAGTCGGTGATCGACACGCAAGGCACCACCCAGCTCGCCCCCACCACCGGAGCCTGCCGGAAGACCGCCGGGGGCAACATCTGAAGCAGCGACTGGATCCCGTAGAACAGACCCGCCGGCTTGGGCCCGGTGATCAGAACGCGATTCACCGCCACATCCAGCTGATAGCCCTCGTCGCCAAGCTGCCGGAGCGATTCGTCGATCCGCAACACGATCGCGCCGTCCCGAGGTTCGCCACCGTCGGCGAGCTGCAGACGACAACCCATCGCTGGGGCAAGCCCGTCCACCAGTTTGCGGGCTTCGGCCACCGCAGGACCGCTCGCCACCACCACCGTCCCGGAGGTGATCGTGAATCCACCCGAACCCGCCTTCATCTCCACCGGTATCGGAACAAGCATCGTCGTCCCTCCGCCCAATTGGTTTCCCGAATCAGTGGCCGCACCCACGCACACCAGAAACGAGACCAACATCGCTTGGCACATCACCAGTCTCCCTGCAGCTAAGGCCCTCGAGAGCGAACGGCTCCCACTGAATCGCAGACGGCCCTATCGTATCCCCAGATCGTTCAAGATCCACCCCCTTCACCCACCGCCGCCGAGCGCCGGCGCTGGAGCACCTCCGCGATGGCAGGTAACATACCCTGCACCGGAAAAGACGCACCCCCTGCATCCGGTTTCCGGGACGCGTGGAATGCCCGCTCGCCGCCATGTGCCCAACAGCATCTGCTGACTGAAACCGACGCCCATGCCGTTCCGCGGCGGTCCGGAACCACCCACCACCAGGCACCCCCCTCCCGGCCGAGCCACGCCCGTCCCAGGGCCGAGACAGAACGCCGCTTGTCGCCACCGGACACCGCTCCACCTCGAAAACGAGGTCGCCGGATAACACCACGTCGGTTATGCTGGAGATACCTTGTGCTTCGAGCCACGGAGACGCTTATGAACGCAACAGGCAGTCGATCGGCACTCTGGCTCTGTGTTCTGGGTTCAGCCATCGTCACCGCGGCCGCTCTGGCCGCCGATCAGCCCCAGTGGGGTGAGCGATTCTCCCGCAGCATGATCTCCCATGAGAAAAACCTGCCCGACGCGTTCGATCTCAAGACCGACCGCAATGTCAAATGGTCGGCCGCGCTCGGCACGGAAACCAACTCCAGCCCGGTGGTCGCGGGCGGCAGAGTCTTCATCGGCACCAACAACGCCAAGCCGCGCGATCCCCAGCATCAGGGCGATTGCGGCGTGGTCCTGTGCCTCGACGAGGGCGACGGGCGGCTGGTGTGGCAGCTCGTCGTGCCCAAGAAGGGTCCCAACCCATTCATGGACTGGCCTAACACCGGCATGGTCTCGCCGGTCACCGTCGAAGACCGCCGCGTCTATCTGGTCTCCAACCGCAACGAGGTCATGTGCCTCGACCTGGACGGCATGGCCAACGGCAACGACGGACCCTACAAGGACGAAGGTCGACACATGGCGGCGCCCGACGCCCCACCGGCCCCGGTCAATCCCACCGACGCCGACATCCTCTGGCTGTACGACATGGAGAAGCTGGGCGTCCACTCGCATGACGCCGCCCACGCCTCCATCCTCGTATATGGCGATTGCCTCTATCTGTGTACCTCCAACGGCGTGGCCGACGATCACCTCAGCATCCCCTCGCCCGACGCGCCCAGCCTGGTCGTCTTCAACAAGGACACCGGCAAACTCGTGGCCCGCGACAACGAGCATATGGCCCCCCGAACCATCCACAACACCTGGTCCTCACCCTCCCTCGGCGAGGTCGACGGCCGGCCACTGATCTTCTTCGCCGGCGGTGATGGCATCGTGTACGCGTTCGAACCCGTCTCCTCGCCTCCGCCCGGCGACTCAGTCCACAACCTCAAACGCGTCTGGAGCTTCGACTGCGACCCGGCCGCCCCCAAGGAGGATGTCTTCAAGTACCAGGACAACCGCACCGAAAGCCCCAGCAACATCACCGGCATGCCCGTGTTCCACAACAACCGCGTTTACGTCGAGGCCGGCGGTGACTACTGGCATGGAAAGCCCCAGACCTGGCTGAAGTGCATCGACGCCACCGGGACCGGGGACATCACCCGCAGCGGCAAACTCTGGTCCTACCCCCTGAACCGCTTCTGCATGAGCACACCCTCCGTCATGGGCGATCTGGTCTTCATCGGCGACTGCGGACGCGAGGTCCACTGCGTCGATGCCCACACCGGCCGGCCTTACTGGACCCACCGCGTCCGCGGTGAAATCTGGGCCTCGCTGCTCGTCGCCGACGGCAAGGTCTACGCCGCCAGCCGCAGCGGCGAGCTCTCCATCCTCGCCGCCCAACGCGAAAAAAAGGTCATCCGAACCATCAACCTCGGCGGACCCGTCCACGCCACGCCCATCGCCGCCAACGGCACCCTCTACCTGGCCACCATGACCCGACTCTACGCCATCCAGCAGCCGCCGAACCCCTGAACGCCCACCACCCCCCGGCCCTATTCGTACCTCAACGCCTCAATCGGATCCAGCCGCGAGGCCTTCCACGCCGGGTAGTAACCGAAAATCACCCCCACGGTCACCGAGACCGCTACCGACGCCACAATCGCCCCAACCGACAGCTCCGTCGGCCACTGCATGAACGCCCGAACCAGCAGCGAACTGCCCCGGCCCAGCAGGATCCCAATCACCCCGCCAAGCATGCACAAAACCACGGCCTCAACCAGAAACTGTCGGAGAATGTCCCGGGCCCTCGCCCCCACCGCCATCCGCAGGCCGATCTCCCGGGTCCGCTCCGTCACCGAGACCATCATGATGTTCATGATGCCCACCCCACCCACAATCAACGAGATGAACGCCACGCACAACAACAGGTTGGTGATTCGACTGGTCGTCGAGGAAAACATCTTGGTCATCTCGGTCATGTCCCGGATGTTGAAATCGTCCAGCTCGCCCTCGCCGATCCGGTGACGCTCACGCAACAGCTGCGTGATCTGACGTATCGCCTGCTCCAGTTCGTTGGGCGACGCGGCCGCAACCATGATCTGATCCACGTTCGTGAATCGTACCAACGTGGGCGTGTTCGCCAGCTCGGTCTGCGACGGAACCGGATACAGGTTCTCCTTGCCGGGATACAGCTCGCTCAGCGTGTTGACCGAGCTCGAACCCGAAGAGCTCGCGGCACTCTGATTCACGCTGGCCAGGTTCGTGCCGGCCACACGACGCTTGATCGTCGTCCACGGGGCCAGCAGCACATCGTCCTGATCCATGCCCATGAGGTTCGCCCCCTTGGGGGCCAGCACCCCCACAACCTTGAAGGCCACATTCTGAACCCGGACTTCCTGCCCGATCGGCGACTGGCCCAGGAAAAGCTCGCGAACCAACGTCTGGCCAAGCAGGCATACCTTGCTCGCGTTGCGCACATCCTGGTCCGTGAACGGCTCACCCTCGGCCAGGTTGCCCCAGTTGCGAACCTCAAGAAACGAGGGCGTCGTACCCCAGATGAACGTCGGCACCCAGTTCCGGTTACCGTAAATCACCTGTGTGCGCGCCCGTACCACCGGCGCCGTCGCCCTCACCGCCGGACACTCTCGAAAAATGGCATCCGCGTCTTCCGGCGTCAGGGTCATGACACTGCCGGCACCAAAGGTCACCCCCCCGCTCGCCGCCGACCCGGGAGCCACCAGCAGGTTGTCTACCCCCATGCTGGTGATCGACTTCTTGATGAACGACGAGGTGCCGTTGCCAATCTCCATCATCGCGATCACCGCAGATACGCCGATGATGATGCCCAGCGTCGTCAGGGCGCTGCGCATGACATTGCGCCGCAGGGCCCGAAAAGCCGTCCGCAGTATTCGGGCATGCAGTCGCGCCGACAGCCAGGCGGTCATCGCCCCACCTCCGCGGATCCATGAACACCGCCAACCGGCGCGTCGTCCTCAATCATGCCGTCCCGAATGCGGATGATCCGCCGGGCATGCTGGGCCACCGTGGCGTCGTGGGTCACCAGAATGATCGTGATGCCCTCCTCGGTGTTGAGCTGCTGGAACATCCGCAGAATCTCCTCACTGGTCCGCGAATCCAGGTTGCCGGTCGGCTCGTCGGCAAACAGGAGAGAAGGACGGTTGACCAGCGATCGAGCGATGGCCACGCGCTGCTGCTGCCCGCCCGAAAGCTGAGAGGGTTCGTGGCCAAACCGATCCCCCAGGCCCACCCGGTTGAGCAGGCCGATGGCCCGCTCCCGTGCCTCCCGCTCGGAAACGCTCTCCGATGTGTACGACAACGGCATGATGACGTTCTCCAGGGCGCTGGTCCGGGCCAGAAGATTGAAGTTCTGAAACACGAACCCGATCTTGCGGTTACGCAAGCCCGCCCGGGCGTCCGCCGACAGACTGGCGATCTCTTGGCCATCCAGCCAGTATCGCCCCCCGGTCGGCCGGTCCAGACACCCCAGGATGTTCATCAACGTCGTCTTGCCCGAACCAGAAGCACCCATCAAGGCCACCAGCTCACCACGGGCCACACGCAGAGAGATGCCCTTCAACACGGGCAGATCCACCTCACCCAGGTAGTAGGTCTTCTCGATACCCTCGAGCTTGATCAGATCCACGAACACGCTCTCCGATTTCCAACCTGCCTACTGCGGCCGACGCTGACTCCTGATCTGCGGCGTGAACGGACTCCGGGTCCCGCCTCCGTCAATCTTGATGACTTCCCCGATCACGACCTCCATCCCTTCATTGAGCACACCCCCCGGCACTTCAGTCATCGATCCGTCGGTCAAACCGGTGTCAACCGCCACCGGGCGAACCAACAAACCATCTTGAACCCATACCGTACCCTTGTTCTGTGACCTCTTGACACCCGGAGGCCCTGAACCCGCCGGCTTCGATGAGACCGGCCTGGAAACCGCCCAACCCGAGGGTGAGGCCGCCATGCCCCGGCTGCCCATGCCGCCAGACTCCGCTCGAGCCTCCGGAACAACCTGCTCCGGCGCGGGTACATACCGCAGGGCGGCGTTCGCCACCATCAACACATCTTTGCGGCGGGTCACTTCAAACTGCACATTGGCCGTCAGGTAAGGAAGCAGCCGACCGTTCGAGTTGTCGGTCGTGATCTCCACCGTATAGGTGACCACGTTCTGGGTCATGCTTGCATTCAGCCGGATCTTGCTGACCTCACCGTGAAAAACCTCGCCCGGATGAGCATCAACCGTGAAGCTGACCGGCTGGCCAACCGTGATCCGCCCAATGTCCGCCTCGTTCACCGACGCCCAGACCTGCATCCGGGTCAGGTCCTTCGCAATCAGGAACAGACTCGGTGCGTTCAAACTGGCCACCACCGTCTGGCCAATGTTGACCCGCCGGGCAATGATGATCCCCTTGACCGGCGACTTGATCGTGCAGTAGCCGAGGTTGGTGCGAAAACGCCGCAGGCTCGCTTCCGACTGAAGCACCGCCTTCTGTGCCTGGACAATCGTGGCTTCGCCGACACCCACCGTGGCTTTGGCCGTCTCGTACGCGGCCTCGTAGGAATCGAAGTCCGTGGCCGACAGGGCCCGGGAAATGCCCAGCTCTTTGGCCCTGGTCCAGTTTTTCTCCGCCTGGTGAAGCTTGGCTTTCATCTGCTCGAGATCAGCCTGGGCCTTCAGCACACTGGCCTTGGCCTGCTCCAGCTGAGCCTCCGCCTGGGCCACATCGGCCGCATACAGCGAATCGTCAATGTGGGCCAGAACCGTGCCAACCTCCACCGGAGAACTGTAGTCCACCGTCTCGCCCCGGGGATCCTGGCCAAACATCTCGATCCTGCCCGCCACCTGGGCACCCACGTCAATGACCTCTTCCGGCTCCACCGTCCCGGTGGCGCTGATGCTCACCAGCAGATCGCCACGCTGAACTACGGCGGTGCGGTACGAAGGCGGTTCACCCTCCGAGTAATGCCAGTACGCATACCCTCCGCCCGCCGCTGCCGCCAAAACCACAATGACGACCAGTAGTCCTCTCATGTCCAGTCTCCCCAGGAGTGCATCATCAGCGACGGCACTTGGGCTCGCCTCTCGCTTGCTCGCGACCCGCGGATGCAGCCCCGCACCGACAGGTCGATCCCTCGGGAGCGGCCGTCGCACCCGGACCTCAGAGTCTACCCGATCCGACGCTCCAGTGCGCTGCCGGCGGCATTGACCCCAAAACCCAAATCCTGAACCATCCCCACTGTAACACCCCGACGCCGGCCGGCGTCCAACCGGTAGGAGAGTGCTCCGTGAACCAAGACGCACGATTCAAGGCCCTGATCGAAGCCCACCAGGACCGGATCTACCGCATCTGCTGCTGCTACATCCGCGACCAGCACGAGCGTCAGGATGCCTGTCAGGAGGTCTTGGTCCGCATCTGGCGAAGCCTGCCCGGCTTCGAGGGCCGATCCGACCTGAGCACGTGGATCCACCGCGTCACGGTCAACACCTGTCTCAGCCAGCTCCGCGCGGTCCAGCGCAGCAACCGCCTGATCGACAATCGGCCGCTGGATGATCCCGACATCCCTCCCCAAGCCGCACCTCCAGCCGATGCCGCCCTGGAAGACGAGGTCCGGCGTCTCCACGAGTGCATTCGCCGGCTTTCTCCACTCGAAAAAACACTCATCGCCCTCTACCTGGAAGATGTCGATGCCCGCGAAATGAGCGAAATCCTCGGCATCTCCGAGGGCAATCTGCGCGTGCGACTGCACCGTACAAAACTGAAACTGAAGGACCTCTGGGAGTGCAACGATCATGAACCTCGACGGCATCAAGGATAAGGTCCGGCAAGTCAAGGCTCCACCCGTCGGCCGGGCTGATCAGGAAAACGGATCCCGGTCGCTGGCCGATCTCATCGTCCGATTGCGCGCCGCCGACGACCGGATGCGCGGGGGGATGCGGAAAGCACTCCCCCTGTACGCCATTGCCGTGCTCTGTTGGCTCCTGGTGCTCGTCGTCATGACCTGGTTCCCGCCAAGACCTCGACCGGCCAGCGAAGTGCTGTTCTGGATCGTCCTCACTGCAATCTACTTCCTGCTGACCACCGCACTCCTCCGCCGGCTCCGCCGGATGGCGAAGATCGATTACACCTCCCCGACGCGACAGTTCCTGGCGGCCGCCGAACAACGCTACGCTTTCATGCGGCCAGAAGACTACTGGGTCGCCGGCGTCGGCTGCCTGCTGCTCGGAGTGGTCGCCGGAACCTTCGTGGTCAACCTCATGACCCGTCGCTACTTCGGACCGGAACACCACACACTGATCATGGTGCTGTATGCCGTCTCCTACCTCGGCCTCTGTGCGATCGGCTTCACGTTCACCTACCGCAACTGGAAGCAAAGTCAGCGAGCACTCTGGTTCGAACTCCGACAGATGCTCGCCGAGTTCGACCAAGAGGAAGCGGCCGCCACCCAGGGCCCCGTCAACCCCGTGGCCGCGGAAGGGCAGGATCACCCGGACCACCCCCCTCCCTGCAAGGCTGCCCGCCCAGAAACGCAGCCTCCTTGTCAGGATCGACCCCCGCCCAGCCAATGACAGTGGGCGCACGTCTCCGTCGGAAGTCCGGGGACGGCCGCCCGTCGGTCATCGGGGCGGCAGGACACCCGTCCCACACCTGACAGGGCAGATTCCAAAGGAGCCAGAGGCTGACCATGGCAAACCCGGGCGAACTGGCGGAAGACGAAGCCCAGCCCGGCGGCATCCTCGCTCGCCTGCAACAACCCATCATCACCCATGCCCGATGGCCGTGGGTGGTCGCACTCGCCGCCCTCCTCCTCACCCTCCCCTCCGTCGGCTCCGGACTGAGTTTCGATGACTACCACGCCAAGATCTTCTTCCTCCGGCCGGATAGCCCAGCCCGCCTGATGCCCTCCGCCCTCGACCTGTTCAGCTTCTTCAGGAGCCCCGATCAACTCGCCCAGCTTCGAGACATGGGCGCACCCTGGTGGACGTCCGGGCACATTCGGGCCGGCTTCTGGCGACCGCTGGCTTCGGCAACACACTGCCTCGACTATGCCCTCTGGCCGCATTCCCCATCCCTGATGCACCTCCACAGTGTCTTGTGGTACGCGGCCACCGCGGCCATGGTCGCGGTCCTGTACCGCCGGCTCATGGGTCCGACCGTCGCCGCCGGCTTGGCCGCACTGCTCTACGCCATCGATGACACCCATGGCAACGTGGCCGGCTTCGTGTGTAATCGCAGCGACCTGCCGGCCCTGCTGTGCGGGGCATTGTGCCTGCTCGCACACCATCGCTGGCGGCGCGAAGGCCGGTGGCCGTGGGCCGTCGCCGCCCCCATCAGCTTGCTCCTGAGCCTCCTGTTCAAAGAGGCGGGCATCGCCACCTGTGCTTACCTGGCCGCCTATGAACTGTCTCTCCGCAAGGATCCATGGCCTCAGCGACTCCTCGCCCTCGCCCCCTACGCGGCCGTGGTACTCGCCTGGCGACTGGTCTGGTCCGGACTGGGATACGGCATCGTCGGGGTCCCGCTCTACGTGGACCCCCTCACCGAGCCCCTGCGGTTCGCTCGCGAGTTCATCGAGCGCGCCCCGCTGCTGCTGTTGGCCCAATGGACATTCGCGCCCTGCGAGGTCAGCTCTGCCCTCGCCCGGGGCTTGCCCGCCGTGTGGTGGGCGGCCGTCGCATGCCTGACCGTGATCGCATTCATCCTCGCGCCGCTCCTGCGGCAGGACCGCACCGCCCGGTTCTGGGCGACCGGCATGCTGCTGTCCGTTCTCCCCGCATGCGCGGCCTTTCCCATGGACCGCATGCTGGTGTGGATCGGGATCGGAACCATGGCCCTGGCGGCTCAGTTCCTCGTGCGGGTCGGTGATGCGATCCGGGGACCGGCCGACGATGCTTTCCGCCGGTCTCCCGCACGAGTGCTGGGCTGGCTCCTCGTGGCAGCCCACCTGATCATCGCCCCGCTGATCATGCCGATCCGGGCGGCATGGTTCATGGGACCACCCGGCCTCCTCGACCAGCTCCGCCCAGCCGAGCCAATGGACCCGTCGATCACCGGCCAGACGCTGATCGTCGTCAATCCCCCCGAGGCCCTGGTCCTGATGGAGTCCGTCCTGAAGTGGTCCGCCGACGGACAACCCCTGCCCCGGCGCTTGCGAGCCCTGACCTCGAGCCGCCTGCAACCGGTCGAGGTGCAACGCCTCGACGAACAGACCCTCACCCTCCGCCCCAAGGCGGGCTTCCTGAACGGCCTGGCCGATCCACTGGTTCGCGGACCAGACCGGCCCCTGGCCGTCGGTCAACGCATCGAGCTCTCCGGCATGACCGTCGAGATCACTCAACTCGGACCGGATCAACGCCCGACCGAGGCCCTGTTCCGCTTCCATGTGCCCCTGGAAGACAAGTCGCTGCGCTGGCTGCAGTGGCGCGACGGCCGGTTCGAGACCTTCATCCCTCCGCCGGTCGGCCGGAAAGTCCGGCTCCCAGGCGGCAGATTCGGCCTGCACGGCTTCCGCGCCCAAGGCCGCCAGGCCCAGGAATGATGAACGCCGCGCCGTCTTGCCTTTATATAGAGGTCAAAAACGGTGGCGGCATGGCCGACCGCTCAGTGCCGCCAGCTGACCACCGCTCCTCACTTCACCTTGAGCTTCTCCCATAAGGCCTGCTCAGCCTTCTGGAAGTCGACGAAAACCTCCTGGAGTTGGTAGCGAATCTCGGCCAGCCGCGGATCCTTGGCCGGAACAGCCCCATCCAGAGCCTGCAGGCGGGCAGCGGTATCGTTGAGACGCGTGGCGGCACGGGAGAAGGTCCGGGCAACGTCCAGCGTCTGGGCCTCGGCGCTCTCCTGGGCCGTCGGCCTGTAGAATAGGCGCCATGGGCTGGCTCGGACCTCCTCGGCGGTCGCATTGAGGTGGTCACTGGTCTCCTTGAGATTGCCGATCATCGCCGTGATCTGCTCGCGATTCAGGACCACTATCTCTCGGGTCGTGCCGGTAATGCTGTTGATGTCCTTCAGCGACATTTCCAGCCGCTCAACCACCGTATGAACCCTGGCCATCAGGCTGGTGGCCGTCGCAGGGTCCAGCTGCTCAGCGATCCGGGCGGCAATCTGCTTGTCCACGATCTCGCTGGTCTCGCGAACGTTGGCCACCGTCTGTGTGATCGGCTCGCGATTGTCGCGCAGCATGTCCGCGACAGTCTGGATCCCCTCCTGGAGCTTGTCCAGCGTGTTGTGCAGCTTGTTCAGCATGGACAGGTTGGCCGACCGGTCCATCTGCTCACGAAGCGAACCGGTGGTCTGATTGAAGTTGTCCATGACCACGTGCAGCTTGGCCAGCAAGGCCGACTTCTGCTGCGGGTCAAAGTCATTGCTGATGTTCCGGGTGACCGCATTGATGTCATCGAGCGATTTGTGGATCTTGCCGAGCAGGCTCTTGGCGTCGGAGGCGTCCAGCTGGCTCTTGGCCATGGCCAGCAGGCTGGTCGGGTCCTTGGGGTCAAGCTGGCCCGACAGAGTCTGCATCAGGCTGCTGAGATCCGCGACCGGCGTCCCGCGGACCGTGCTCCCCGCGGCCAGCTCCCGGCCCACCCCGCGGTCCTGGATCACCAGCGAGCCGCCCTCGCCCAGCAGCAGGCCAACCGGCACGATCCTGCAGTCGTCGCGCAGCCCGAGGCTGGACTGCACCTTGAACGTGATCACCGTGAAGAGAGACTTGTGCCCGTTCTGGGGATCGGCCACCTCGTCGATGGCAACCTTGGTGATCGTGCCTACCTTGAGACCGCCACACTGCACCTGCCCGCCCGGCTTGAGCACCGTGCTCAGCTTGCTCACCGGGTAACGCACCTTGAACACCATGTCCCCCGCCCCCCGCGGCGCCAGAAAAATCAATACCGCCAGCAGCAGGGCAAGGAAGATCATCATGGTCAGGCCCAGCTTGAAAGCGTCACGTGACACAGGCATGTCGGCTCCCCGTTACTATCCCTGTACGATCCACTTCTCGTACTCGCTCAGACCTTCGGCATCGGTCAGCGGTCCTTCCGTCTCGCCGTTGAGGAACTGGTGAATGATCCGCTGGCTCTCGTCGGTCAGATCGGCCGGCGGTGTTATCCGGATCCTCTCGAAGTCCGCCCGCGAGCCAATCTTGAGAACCCGCCCGCGATCCAGCATCACCATGCGATCGGCAATCCGGAAAGCCGAGTCCATCTCGTGGGTCACCACAATGCTGGTCACCCGCAGCTTCTTGGACAGATCGATGATCAGGTCGTCGATCGCGGCGCTGGTGACCGGGTCGAGCCCGGCCGACGGCTCGTCGTAAAAGAGAATCTCCGGATCCAGGGCCGTCGCCCGGGCCAGGCCGGCCCGCTTCTTCTGCCCGCCGGACAGCTGGGCGGGCATCTTGTCACGGTGCGGCAGCATGTGAACCTGCTGCAGCTTCAACGTCACCACGATGTCGATGATCGACGGGTCAACGTAGGAATGCTCCCGGAGCGGCAGGGCAACGTTGTCGGCGACGCTCATGGAGTTGAACAGGGCCCCGCTCTGAAACAGGATCCCAAAATGCATCCGCAGGGCGTTGAGATCCTCCTCGCCCATCGCCCCCATGTCCGCCGGGGCGGCCATCGCCCGGGTGCGATAGAGGATGTGGCCGTCGTCGGGCGACAGCTCGCCGATCAGACAGTTGAGCAGCGTGCTCTTGCCGCAGCCCGACCCGCCCATGACCACCAGGGTCTCGCCCGGCAGAACGTCGAAGCTGATGTCGTCCAGCACCCGAACCGGGCGGCCTTCCCGGTCGGGGAAGACCTTGGCAAGCTGGCGAATCGAGATGACAAAACCGTCCTCCACGTGCATCCCTCACCACGCCCAATCGATCACAGGCCGAACATGAAGAAAACGGCCGTGAACAGGCAATCAGTCGCAATCAAGGCCACAATCGACTTGACCACCGTCGAGGTCGTCGCCCGGCCCACACCTTCGGCCCCGCCCTGAACCGTCAGCCCTTCGTAGCAGGCAATCATCGAGATCAGCATCCCGAAGACCGCAGCCTTGCTCAACCCGGTAAAGAAATCACGATACACCAGGGCCATGCGGGTGTTGTCCAGATACTGGGCCGGCTCAATGCCCAGCACCCACCAGGAGATCATCATCCCGCCGCACACCCCCACGACATCCGCAATGATCGCCAGGCCGGTGAGCATGATGATCGTGGCCAGCGTCCGGGGCACAACCAGAAAACGGATCGGATTCAGGGCGTGGGCCCGAAGGGCCTTGATCTCCTCGGACTCGACCATGGCTCCAATCTCGGCGGCGATCGATGCCCCGGCAAAACCGCTGAGCACCACCGCCGACAGCAGCGGCCCAAGTTCGCGGAACATGGCGATGCCAATGATGTTCGCGATCTTGTCGGTCGAACCGTACTGCTCGAGCGTCGGCTGAAGCTGCAGGGCAAGAATGATGCCGATGAAAGTCTGAACCAAGACAATGATCGGGATGCTCTGGACACCCACCCGGACCATCTGGCTGAACAGCGCGGACCAGCCGAACCGGGCGCTGCGCAGGCACAACCCGCGGAACGTCCACAGGGCGGTATCGACCAGCAGATAACCGATGCCGCCCGCATACCGCACGCCCTCAACCACTCGACCCCGGGCGCGAAAACCGGCTCGCCCCAGGGCGGTAATGCCCCCGACGACAAAACCCGCCCGAGGTTCGGTCGCGGTGTCACTCATGCGGCCAGAGCCTCCTCCTCGGTCTCGCAGATCTTGAAGAACTTGTCCAGCCGGGTGATTTCGAACACGCTGTACACCCGCTCACTCAGCCCGCATAGCACGAGCTTGCCGCCAAAACCCTTCACCCGGCGGAATATCTCCACCAGCGTGCCGATCCCCGACGAGTCCATGTAGCCCACCTCGCTCAGGTTGATCACCAGCCGCTCGGGCCGCTGCTGACAAGCCCCGACCAGGGCCTTGTGAACCTCGGGCGTGTGGTGTAGATCCACCTCGCCAGACAGAACGACAATGGTCGCTCCGCCTTGCTGCCGTATCTCTCGCACCACGTTGCGCGCCTCCGCCATCTCAGGACTTCTCCCTCGTGGGATCCGATCCGCCCACCCGGGGCCCGGTACCACCCTCGCCCAGCATCTTCAACAGCCGCAAACGCATGCCCGCCGGTTCGCGCTTCGTGTATTCCACCTCGTCCATGACCGTCCGAATGATGTGCGTGCCCAGTCCGCCCGGCCGAACATCCCCCAGATCACGACCCATGATCGTGGCCGGATCCACCTGCGGGCAGCAATCGCAGATCGTCACCTCGATACCACACCCCTCGCCCCGCCGGACCGGCTGAATGGTCACTTGAATGGGTCGCCCCGACTGCCCCCGATATCCGTGCCGGATCACGTTGGTCAGAGCCTCATCAATCGCCAGGGCAATGCCCGACAGCTGCGGCTCGACGAAGCCCACCGCCTGGGCCGCACCGAGCACCGCCACCCGGACACCGGCCAGATGCCGGGTGTCGCTGGTGATCTCCAGCACGAGCGGCTGATCCACAGGCTGCGCCCCGCTCGTCCTCATCCACCCTCACCTCCCGCTCGCCCGGTGCCGACCTTCACCTGCTCGGCCAGGTACCGCCGCCATTCCTGCACCGCACGCCGCCGCTGGCTCCACCCCACCCGGTAATCATACCCCATCCGGGTGCCGGTCAGCCTCTCCAAAGCAAGGATCGCGTAGAACCGAACGCCTTCGTCAGGGTCCTCCAACCGATCCACGAGAATCCCGATCACGTCACGGTCGCCAGTCTCCGCGGCGCGGATGGCCGCCCGAGCCCGCTCGTCCGGACGCGGCGAATTCAACGCCCCAGGATAAGGCGTCCGCTCAGAACAGCCCCCTGCCCAAAGGCCAAGCCCAAAGGCCGCTCCCAGCATCAGTACCAGACATCGATGACCCGTGGACATGCGTATTCTTCGCCATCCGACCGGCCGGACACCCCTCGGCCCGGCGCCCGACAGCTGGGGGCAAAAGCCGTCTGCACGCCGAACAGACAACCCCGGCGGGTCCGATTATAGGGACCAGACCAAATCGATGCCATCAACGGCCGGAAGCCTCCGAAGCCGCCGGCCGGGAGCTCGCCCGGGTAATCAACGCCAGGGCCCGCCGCCGCTCCTCGGTCAGACGCGGAGCCGGGAGATGAGCCCGCATCGCTTCGTATGTGTCCAAGGCCTCCAGAGCCCGGGCTCCGTCACCCAGCGCCAGGTAGCTCTTGAGCAGAACCCAGTAGGGCTCCTCGACCGGCTTGAACCTCGGCCCATGGCTCGCCCGGCCGTTGAACCGCTCAATGCACTCCCGGGCCGCCTGAATCGCCTCCTCGTATCGCTCCGCCTCGTAAAGCGCCAGGGCGAGATTCCGGCGGCCCTGGAAGCTGTCCGGCTGGCGGAGGATCACCTCCCGGTTCATTGCCAGATCACTGGCAAAAACTGGGCAATACTGCCACGAAGATGGCAACAGGAGAAACGCCAGGGATATCCCGAGCCCGCAACCCGCCACCCCCAGACGGGCCAGGGCCACCCCCACAACCACCGCCGCAAAGACGCTCGGCAAGTACAACCATCGCTCCGCATACCACCACATGGTCACCGCCAACGCCTGCGCCGGAATCAGCATCATCACAAGCCCCCCGAGTACCATCGTGCCCGCCAGCCAGCCCCGCCGCCAGCACAGACCCACCAGGACCACGCCGCCAACCACCAGGACCATCCCGCCCACCACATCGGCAGCCAAACCCCCCGCCGGCATCGTCGCCGGAACCGACCACACCGGACACAGGGCCGCCGGCCAGCACAGCACACGCAGCGTGATCCAGCCCAACCGAAAAGGGGTCAGAAGCCTTTCCGCCGCGGTCGCCTCAGCCATCGGCACTTCCCACGCCCGTACCTGGGTCATGTCACCCACGTACGTCCACCCGAAAACGTTGTACCGGAGAAGAAAGAACCCCGCCAACGCCAGGACCAGGCCGACATGGGCCGGAGCCAGCGCGCCGTTCAGCCACAACCGCCAGCCCGGCCTCGGGCCCGCCGACATCCGCCGCCAACGCCACAGGTCAATCGAAAACAACACCGGCCAGATCAATGCAGCATGCTCCTTGCTCATCACCGCGGCCAGCAGCAACACCGCGTTCACCAGGTGCCATCGCCAGGACCGCCCCGCGCCCGGCGGCCTCAAATACCGGAACACCAGCCAAACCACCAGGCAGCCCGCCAGAACCTCCGCCCGGCCATAGCAGGTAACCACCGCCTCAGTGTGCACCGGGTGAACCGCAAACAGCGACCCCGAAATCCACCCCGCCGCCGAACTCCCCGTCAGCCGCCACCCGACCAATACCACACCCAGCGCGGCCAACGCGTGCAGCCCAAGATTCGTCAGCCGGAAAGACCGCGGGTCAAGCTCCGTACCACCACCGGCCAGCACCGCGTTCGCCCGATAACTCCACATCGTCAACGGACGATACAGCTTGTCCAACGACGAGCCACGCGGCCACCAGGGCTCCACCCAGAAACGCCACCACGACCCCGCCTCAGTCACCAGCGGATTCTTCGCGACCAGCGGCACGTCATCGTACATGAAACCGTTGGACAGCGACGGCCAGAACGCCACCACCGCCAAGATAACCGAGAACCCGCCGGCTAGACCAAGCGACCATCGACCCGAAAACACCGTCATACCACAGGTATCGCGGTTGCCGGGCCGCAGGTCAAGGGGCCACATCGTCAGGAGCCCACCACACACCCCAGCCCAAAGGCCCACACCCGCTCGATGACCACTCCACCCCTTGGTACAGGAAAGGGCACCTCCCAACGGCCGCACCCGGCGCCAACAACGCGGCAGTCAGCAAAACCTGGACCGCAATGACGCGGCGGCCAACGACGTCGCCGGCTGAAACCCGACCGGCAAATCGGCCACCACCGTTCCTGCCTCCTGACCGTGGCGATTCATGCCTCCCGCCTGCTCCAGTCGGTCACGACAGTGCGTTTGCACCCACTGGAACCGTCATATAAGGTATGGCCCGGTCTGAAGGTGAGCGGCGGCCGCAGGATTCACGGCATGAGCGTGGTCATCATCGGTTCGGGCAACTGGGGCACAACGCTGGCAGGGTTGGTGAACCCGCGGCAGACAGTGCGACTGTGGTGCAAATCGCCCGACCTGATCGAGCCGGCCCTGACATCACTCAAACACACCCGCGGCGGCGACCGGAACGGTATCATCACCGAGATGGCATTCTCCTCGCCGCTGAACCCGGAGGACGTGGCCCTGATCGTGATACCCTCGGCCGCGGTCGGCGACGTCGCCCGCCAGATCCGCGAGCGATGCCACCCGCCCTACCCGGCCATCGTCACCGCATCCAAGGGCCTCGAGCGAGCGACCTTCCGGACCATGAGCCAGGTCATCTCCGCCGTCCTCCCCGAGGCCACCGTGGCAGTCCTGTCGGGGCCAACCATCGCTCGCGAAATCGCCGAGGGCCGACCGGCCAAGCTGGTACTCGGCTGCGAGGACGTCCACGTCCTCCTCCAGATCGCCCATCACCTGCGCAGCGACCGGCTCCACCTGGACATGACCCGCGATAAGGTCGACGTCGAACTCTGCGCGGCCATGAAGGGCGTCTTCGCGATCGGATCAGGCGTCATCGCCGGGCGAAAGCTCGGAGCAAACACCATCGGCCTGCTCCTGACCTACGGACTCAAGGAGATCGCCGGACTGGCCGGCTTCCTGAAGATATCCACCGACCATGTGTTCGGCGTCGCCGGCTTGGGCGACTTGGTGGCCACCTGCTTCAGCCCCGACAGCCGCAACTACCGCCTCGGCGAACTGCTCGCCCGCGGCGCACCCCTCAAGGAGGCCTTGGCCAGAGTCAATATGGTCGTCGAAGGAGCAATGACCGCGACGGCTGTGTCCGAAATGGCCGCCCTGCGTCTGCAGGTGCCACTCTTCTCGGCTATCGCCCGGATCGTCGAGCAACCGTGCGAGGCGGCATTCGAACAGTTCGAACGCATTCTTCTCGATTACCCCGGTGGGCAATGAAGGCAATCATCCTCGCGGCCGGCATCGGAAGGCGCCTCGGCCTCAACTACCCCAAGTGCATGGCCGACGTCGGCGGCACCAGCATCATTCGCCGCCAGGTGGCTTCGCTCTCCGCGGCCGGCATCAGTGAATTCGTCGTCGTCCTCGGCTTCGAACGCGGCCAGCTCCAGGCCCACCTGGCCGATCTGCCCGGACAGTTCACCTTCGTGGTCAACGAACGCTTCGCCGAAACCAATACCCTCTACTCGCTCTACCTCGCGAGGCACCACATCACCGGCTCCTTCTACTACGCCAACGCGGATGTGGTCTTCGACCGGCGGCTGGCCCTCCGCCTGCACGCGGAACCCACCTCAACCGCATTCGCCGTCCGGTTCGGATCCTGCGGGCTGGAAGATGTCAAGGTCATGGTCAAGGGCCGGCGAATCACGCGAATCGGCAAGCAGCTGAACCCCGCCGCCTGCCAGGGCGAGTTCGTCGGCGTGGCCCGATTCGGACCCGATCTGGCCCCCGCCTTCGTCGAGACCCTGACCACCGCCGTCGAGGGCGGACACGTCCAGGCACTCAAGGCGTACTTCGAAGAAGCAGTCAATGCCCTCTGCGGGCGGTGGAACATGACCCCGGTCGATATCGGCGACCTGCCTTGCTGCGAAATCGACTTCCCGGCCGACTTGGCCCTCGCCAGAAACAGCGTCGCCCCACTGCTCCGCGATCAGCCGGAACAGGCCCCGTGACCAGGCCTCTTCGCCCCGGACATCGCGGCCGGCGCCGATGCCGGCCAGCAACCCATCACCCCAAGATCCGGATCGGCCCACCACCCGCTCAAACCCGTGCCGTCCTTGAACACGCCCTCATCCCCGGAATGATGCCATGCCCAGCGCAAACGCCCACCACGCCGCCGCTCGTCTGATACAACGACCCCGGTGCACTTCACTGCGGCCGCCAGACCGGCGTCTCGTCATCCGCCGCATCGTCGGTGAGTTGAACCCGCAGGTACTGCCCGCGGGTCATGAAGGTGTCCACCACCCAGATGTCGCGGTTGAGACCGGTCTCGTTGGAGCCGTAGGCGATGTGCTGGCCGTCCGCCGACCACGTCGGCGCGGAGTCATTGTCACTGTCCGTGGGAAGGATGGGATCGACCACCCCACCGTCAAGATCGACCACGAAGATCCTCGGGTCAGCCCCGCCGGCGATCTTCGTCCCGTCCGGCGAGACATCACTCCACGTATCACAATCCCCACCCACACCCGAGTTGACCCCGATTCCTCGAAGATCGGCGTTGGGATCTGTGGCCCTGAACTCGGCAATATTCCATGCTCGTTGTGTCGGCGTCGGCCCCGGAATGACCCAGTAGGAGACGTAGATCTTGCTGCCATCCGGCGACCAGGCCGGCCGACTGTCGCCCAGGTGCACCTCATCCATGGGCCACGCGGTCGCCGAGTACGTGTAACGCAGCATCTGGTCGTTCTTCATCCGCGTGATCGACCCGCCGTTGATGGTTGCCACGTAGAGGATACGCTCCTCCGCCTCACCCTCGCGGCGAATGAAGGCGATCTTCGTCCCGTCGGGCGAAACGCTCGGGTAACGGTCATCGGCCGAATCGGCAATCACCGGAGTGCCGCCGCCGGCGTCGACGGGCATGGTGTAGATGTCGTAGTTGCCTGACCGGTTGGAGGCGAAGACGATCGTGTTGCCGTCGGGGGCGTAGAAGGGCGCGATATCATCGGCCGTGCTGTCGGTCAATCGGCGAACGGACTTGTCGTTCACGTTCATGGCGTAGATGTTCCAATTGCCGTCACGATGGCTGGCGAACGCGATCTCCCCGGTCAAGCCCGTTCCCTGGGGAATGGTCGTCATGACCGTGACGGTCGTGGTGCCCAGGTTGGTCACCACTTGGATCGGTTCCGAGTACTCCCCGGGGGCCATCGACTCACGATCGATATGCACCTTGACACGCCCGTTGCCAGTGCCACTTGTGGGTTCCATCAGAATCCAGCTCGCAGCCGCACTGACCGACCATGACGCGAGCGATCCTTCGTTCGCCTCGATCGTCAGGTAGATTTCCTCCCCGGGAACCAGGAATTCGATCGGATTCGGAAACGCCGAGAAACTGGAGGGAAACGGAGTACTGGTCCCGCAGGTCACCCCCCCAACCAGACACACCAACGTCACAATGCAAACCAGAAGCACGCGAGTCATCATGAAACGCTCCTCCTCGACCTCACGGGGTAATCTGACTCCGGCGCACGAATCAGTGCGCGCCGGTCCTCTCGCCTCAGGCCCTTGGCGCTCTTCGATGTGTGAACTTCTCGAGGGAAAACCCTCTCGATACTTGTACCAGCCATAAATACCCCCTCGCCTCCCGGGCTGGAATTCCCGGTCAGCACAACCGGCTCGCCTGCACCATTGTACAAGCCGGTTGACCCACTCAGGATACATCACGCCGCTCGCTACCCCAGCTGAACGGCGGGGCCTCGCCAACATCATGACCGCTTGAAGCCCCACCTTCGTGGCCCACGCTCGGGATGAAGACCGCGGATGGCCAAATCGCTGAGAGCCCAGACCCTCGACAAGGTGATCGGCCCAAGGTGATTGCAGACCTCAAAACGCTAACCGGATGCCCCGCGAAACCGTTACCTCACGAAGAGCACCACGTCGTCAGAAATCAGGCCCGCACGGTTCACCGGAACGATGATGTCCATGAAACCGTTCAGATCCACGTCCATGAAACCGGCCGTCCCCAACTGGCCCGCCGGATCGGTCGTGAACAGGGGCGAGCCCAGCCAGGTCGATCGCGGATCCACCAGCTGCGTGTACATGAAGGCCACGCCACCTTTCGCCTCGTCGTCCGAGGTCAGGAACACGTCCAGACGCCCGTCGCCATCCATGTCGACGAGATGAGCCTGGTTGATCGATCCGCTACCGGCCGCACCGTCCACGTCAATGTCCGATATCTGGCCAATCGTGTACGTCGTCCAAGGCACCTGCGTCGAGCCGGGCAGAAGACTCAGCGGTCCCGGGTTCTTCAGCCACTGGGCCGCACCGTAGGTCGCACTCGCGGCCAGCAGATCGGGGCTCCCGTCGCCGTCGATGTCGCCCACCGCAATGCAGTCGCCACCGTCCTGTTGCTGCCCGATCAGCCGGCGCTGCCACAGGCTGGCCGTCACTGAGGTGTACAAAACAATCCGATCACTGGTCAAACCGTCGGCATTCAACGGGGCCACAAAGTCGATCCGCCCGTCGCGGGTGAAGTCGGCAAAAGCCGTCTGCCCAATCACCGCCACCGGATCCGTCGCGGTGATGAAAAACGAATCCCAGGCGTGCTGAACGTTGGCCTGGCGGCGGAAACCGTAGCCCAGGCCGCTGGCAGTCACGAAACCGTCCAGCGTCGCGTTGTTGTCCAGATCAACCAGCTGAATCTGATTCAGCGTGCCCGCCGCCAATGCCCCAATCGTGTAAACCTGCCACGGAACCTGCGGGGCATCAAACGCCACCGCGGCAGTACCCGGATTCTTGAACCACTGGGTCAGTCGGTCCGCGGCACTGGCCACGGCCACGTCCGGGTTCCCGTCCGCATCAATGTCCCCCGCCGCAACCAGGTTCGCCCCGCCCTGCTGCTGGCCGATCAACCGGCGATACCACAGGCTCGCCGCCACCGATTTGTAGAGCACAAACCGGTCATCAACCAAACCGTCACGGTTGAACGGGGCAACAACGTCTACCTTCCCGTCACCGTCAAAATCGGCAAAACTGGCCCCGCCAATCGTGGCCACAGGATCAGATCGGAAGATCGGGAACGCGTCCCAGACATGCTCAATGTCCGTCTGCCGCCGGAAGCCGTAACCCACACCGCTGGCGGTGACAAAGCAATCCAAGGTCCCATTGTTGTCCAGATCCACCAGCCGGACCTGGTTGATGTCACCCTCATCAAGCGTCCCGATGTTGAAAACGTACCAGGGAACCTGAGCCGTGCCGGGAGCCAGAGCCGTCGGGCCGGGGTTGACGAACCACTGAGTGAGCTTGTCCGCAGCACTGGCCGCGGCCACGTCCACGCTGCCGTCGCCGTTAATGTCCCCCAGCGCGATCGCGTCCGCCCCACCCTCCTGCTGGGCAATCATCTTCTCCGTCCAGACCGCCATGTTGCCGGTGTTCTGAAGCCAGCTGATGTTGTGGCTCTTCGCCGTCGGCGAGGTGACCACCACGTCAATGTCATCATCCAAGTCCACATCCGTCGAGAACACCTGGTTCAGATCGACGGTCGTGGCGTAAATGCTCGTCCGAGTCCAGTTGGCCGGATCCGCCGAGGACTGCCCGAGCCTCCCGGGATTCAGGAAGAGCTTCACAAACCGCCGCGGAATGCTCGGGTCACCCGGGTCGTTCGGCTCGTTCGAGGTCAGGGCAATGTCCGACCGCCCGTCCTGATCGAAGTCCGCAACCGTCAGGCTCAGGGGCCCGGCCGTGTTTCCGGGTAGCATCATGTCAGTGCCGGCCGCAGGTGGCTCAACCGGCGAGGCCCGCCAGTTGCTGTCCGCGGCATCCACCTGGAACCAATCGTTGGGATCCGTCGGGTCCGCTCCCTGCAACAACAGAACCAACGCCCCGACCTTCTGAGCCTTCCAGGCCTCCGGCGGGGTGTAACTGGTGTCGTTGACCAGCACGGCAATGTCCATCCTCCCGTTCATGTCGAAATCGCCAAGACCGAGATCGACCGACTTGGCCAAGGGAGCACCACCGGCAATCGACAACGTGTCGAACTTGCCGGTCAGGGCATTGCGCAGATGCAGCTGCACGGGCTGCGATTCGTCCGAAACGGAAACGATGTCCAGCAGCCCGTCGGCATTCACATCGCCCAGGACGGTGGTCTTGGCCCCTGCCGTGACTTCAAGCAACGGGTCGATCAGATCGGGAACAAACGTCGGAATCGGATTGGGGGCCCCCGTGTCCAGCTGAACCAGAGGGTTCTGCAGCCAGCGCACATTGAAGCTCTGGGCCGTCGGCGCCCCGAGCACCACATCCAGATCACCGTCACCATCCACGTCGGCCAGGTCCATCTTGGACAGGGCCGGCAGATCGTGCTCGATCCACGTTCGCGTCCAGGCCGTCTGGTCGGCGGCACCGGCCGGCCCCGGATTCGTGAACAAGTAGGCCGCGTTCAGCTCGTTGCCCGGATTCTCGTTGGAGAGAACCACAATGTCCGGCCCGTTGGCCCCATCCATGTCGCCAACCACCACATCCGTGGCTTCCGCCCCAAGAATGAAAGTGGCCGAAGGACTCCCCGTGGTCCGCGGTACCTGCGTCCAGTCCGCCGGAACACTCGGGTCAGCCCCCTGAATGAGCAGCACCAACGCACCCCGGTTGTCCGTGCAATCGGCCGGATCCGTGGTCCCGGGTCCGCCGCAACCACCTGATCCGGTACTCTGCACCAGCACAATCAGATCCTGCTTGTCGTCACCGTTCAGGTCCGCCATCCGGATCACGCTCGGCTTGGCCAGCAGCGAACCACCCGCGATCGTCACCGTCTCGAACGTGGAAGTCAGCGGGTCGCGCAGATGAACCTGAACCGGCTGTGACTCGTCCGAGATCGAGGCCAGATCGGGCCAGCCGTCATTGTTGAGATCACCCGCGACCGTGGCCTTCGCGCCCGCACTGACTTCGTACGCCGGATCAATGTGGCTCGGCGTGAAGGTCGGCACCGGATTGGGAGTCGCTGACCCGAGATCAACCAGTGGATTCTGGAGCCAGCGGAGATTGAAACTCTTCGCCGTCGGAACGCTCAACACAATGTCCGCATCGCCGTCTCCGTCCAGGTCGCTCACCTTCACCTGCCCGAGCGGAGCCGCATCTGCCTCAATGACCGACGGCGTCCAGGCGGTCTGGTCGGTCACACTGGCCGCCCCGGGATTGCTGTACAGGTAAACGTTCGTCTTCTCGTCCTCGTTGGAGAGAACCACAATGTCCGGCCCCGTCCAGCCGTCCAGATTGCCCACCGCCAGATCGGTCACACCTGTGTCATCGCTCGCAAAACTGAGGTTGTCCGGCGCCGGCTGTCCAGGAGTCGGAACCTGAGTCCAGTCGCCGGGAACCGTCGGGTCCGCTCCCTGAACAAGCATGACAATCGCACCCGACTTGGTCGCCCCTTCAGGCGGCACAAAGCCGGTGTCATTCACCAGGACCACGATGTCCAGCTTGCCGTCACTGTTGAGGTCCGCCAACTCAATGTCATTGGCCCGCGACAGCGGAGCCCCCCCGGCAATGGTGTAGGTGTCAAACTTCATCGTGATCGGGTTGCGCACGTGAATCTGAACGGGCTGCGACTCGTTCGAGATGGAAGCCACGTCAGTCAGACCATCGCCATTGATGTCCCCAAGAGCAACCGCGGTCGCCCCGGCAGTGGCCTCAAATAGCGGATCGACCAACTCCTTCACCCCGGGAACACAGGCAACGGCCGAGAACCCTAGCACCACACTGATGAGAAGACAGCATTTGGGTCGCATGAATCGACGTCCTCAGCATTCGTGAACGGTGGTCCACACCTCGGCGCACACCGCGCCATCAAGGTGCTATAACTCCATCCGGACAATCCATCGGCATTGTCCAGGCCCTCCTTCCGTTAACTCTCCTACGTTATCGGAGGACCCGCCACGAACCCGGTCCGGGACCGCTCCCCGCGGAACGAATCCTAACTCACCCGGCTCTGAATAATCCTTCGGAAGACGGTTTTGCGTCACCCCGCGACGAAGTCGCAGACCCGCAGGTCGGCCCAAAGCTCTTTGTGCTTGGCCACAAACTCCATGTGGAAGGGATGGTCGGCATAAAGCCGATAGCCGGAAAGATCGTCAAAGTGAACCACCAGCCCGACATGGTAGGCCGTGTCGTTCACCGGGCGGGTCATGCTCTCCTCCCGACACCCCGCCACCAACTGCCGCACCGATGGGATCTGAGTTAGCATCGAACGGCAGTCGAACGCCAGCAGCTTGATCTGCTCGGGGGTCGCGCTCGGCTTGCACGTGAAAAAGACCGCGTGAACGAAGGTGGACATCGCCTGGTCCTCCCGTCGAACAGCCACCTCTCGAGTGGTCCGTCCGTCAGGCTCTTTATACAATCCGGACCGGCTGGATACCATGCCACACGGAGCTGTAAGCATGAAATACTGGATTGCCCTGATCCTGGCCCTGACGTTGAACGCCACCGCCAACCTGATGATGAAATTCGGCGTCCAGCGGCACGACGAAGCCCGAGCTCACCTGGAACCCGGCCTCGTCCCCCTGACACGCTGCCTGCTGACCAACTGGGTCCTGGTCGCCGGACTCATCTGCTTCGCCGTCAACGTGGCCTTCTACACCTACTCCCTGTCTGGCCTGAAAATCAGTATCGCCTACCCGATCATGGTCAGCGGGGGCTTCGCCATCATCGCCATCGTCGCCTGGAAGTACCTGCACGAGACCTTGTCCTCCGGCCAATGGGCAGGTATCGCCCTGATTCTCGTGGGCGTGTTCCTCGTCGCCCGGGAGATGAACAACCCGGCCGGCGGCTGAACCCTGATTCCAAAAGAGGCCCCGGGAAGCAAGTGCTGTCCCAGGCTTCTGACTTTCAGAGTCTGCGGGCAGGTGCCCGAGTCCCGGTCTTGACTACCCCGTCGCTCCCGCCCGGACCGGCCCCCTCGCGCCCGCCGTGGCCGCCCACTGCCGGACCAGGGCAAACAACGCGCCGGCCACGATCAAGACCATCAGCGTGTTCCTCAGCCAACCCATGCTCACTACCGTGGCAATCAACAGGGCGGTCAAAGCACTCAGCAGGATCGTCGCCACCCACATGACCCGCGGGTGATACAGGATCGGGCTGGCGATTATCACCGTGCTGTAAGTGCCCGTGAAAACGCCGAAGAGCATCGCGAAGCAGAAGCCGTGAATCCCGTCCCCTCCGAAGAAGTACATCGCTCCCACGCAGAGGAACACCGTGAACGACGTGATGATGGTCCGCGACAGCGTCTGGTTGACCGCATTGTTGATGATGCTCGGCGAAACGGTGCTCAGCCGTCCACGAATCTCGCGGATACGGTCGTAGATGACGATCGTGTCATTGATCGAGAAGCCCAGAATGGTCAGCAGGGCGGCAATGATGTTCAGATCAAACTTGAAGTCCCTAAGCAACAGCAGCCTGCCCAGCCAGGTGTCGTGAATGTGGTGGCAGATCATCAGCGCGGCGATGGTCGTGGCCACGTCGTGAAACAGGGAGATGATGCCGCCCAGACCGAAATCGACCGAGCCGAACCGAACCCACACGTAGATGGCGATCGCGATCAGCGATAGCACGATCGCGATGATCGCCTTCTGAACCGCCTCCTGGGCAACCTGCGGGGCAAACTGGGTCACGCGCTCCAGGGCCCGCGAGGAAGCCAGAGCCTCCCCCGCCAGCTTCAGCTCCTTGGCCGCAACCTGAGTCTTCCAGGACTCGTTGCCTTCACCCTCGATGTACGGTATGGCCGGGTCCGACACCAGAATGGCAATTCGCTTGCAGTTCACATCCTCGGCCGACGTTCCCGGAGGAGCCGGCTCGGAAATCAGCGGAATGACCTTGGCATCACGCCATCCGGCATCCTCAAAATCGGGCTGCAGACGCATGTTCCGGAGCCGCCGCTCCATCTCCCTGGGTGTGACCACCGGAGTGAGATCGTCGAACACGATGGCCACACCCCCCTTGAAGGCCGCGACCGATTCGGCCGAACCGCGAGCCAGATCCTCACCAATCGCGTCCACCAGCGTGTTGTCCCCCATCTTGATCGGGAACACACCATCCGTAGCCTTCGCCTTCTCGGGAATCTTGGCCTGGATGGACTGGGTCACCTTCAGGACATCCTGCATGGCCGCCAGCAGGGATTCAGCCACCAGCGTCTTCTGCGTCTCGGTCACGATGATCTCATAGGCCTTCAGCGTCTCCTTCCCCGAACCCTCCTCGACCAGCTGGACCCGCGCCCCGCGCATCAGATTGGCGGCCGCCGAAATGTACTCGGAGGCACTCCGAACCTTGACCTGGGCCGAGGCCGCGTCGGTGACGAGCCCCTGGATCTTCTCCGCATTGAACTGGATGAGGTAGCCGTTCTCGGCCGGCCGGATGCCGCCGCGGACGATGAACTCCTCCAGCGTGGGCAGCAGCAACGCCTCCATCTGGGCCTGAGTGAAACGCTCGCCGGTCGTGATCAGGTACTGGTCCGCACCCTGCGTCGAGGCCGTCACGCTCGCCTCCGCAACCTGCTTGGCCGCATGCCGCAGCCAACCAACGGCCGTCGCCGGCGTGTCATCCCGCTCGTTGGTCACATACGCCTTCACCTTCTCGTCACCCTCAACCGCAAAATCGGCACTACGCTCAGGTTTGATCTGAACCTGTACCCCCGTACCGCCCAGGAACTCGATGTCCAGGTACTGGCTCTTGTCGATGGTGAACAGCAAAGTGAATCCCAGGACGATGAAGATGCCCGAGCACGGCCACAGATACTTGACCATGCTCATCCAGTCGATGCTGGTCAGGTTCATCAGCTTGAGCATCGGCAGTCGATTGGCCTTGTAGTACCCGGTCACGCGATACGCGAACCGGAACGCGTAGAGGCTGCCCAGAAGAAGCAACGAGGTTAGGAAAAGAACGAGCAGCAGGCCGCCTAGGCCCCACCAGCCGGATTCGGCTCGAACCTTGGGATCGGTGTTCAGCAGATAGCCAAGCCCCATGCAGATCGCGCCGGCGGCCACCAGAATGCCCGTCGCAATCCAGGCCTTACGCGTCTCTTCCACGCCCGGCTCGGGCGCAGTCATGAAGTGGTAGTACCGGCGGGTAACGAACAACGCGGTAAACAAGCTGATCGTCAGACCGATGCCCAGGGTCAGACCAAAACCCTTGATCTCCTCACTGCCCAGCGAGCCCAGGATCACCGCCGTCAGAATCGTGGTCACGTTCGAGTCGAGAATCGCGCTGAAGGCCTTCTCATAGCCGAGCTTGACCGCCATCCGGGCCGACACCCCTCGACTCAACTCCTCACGCATACGCTCGTAGATGAGCACGTTCGCGTCCACGGCCATGCCCAAGGTCAACACCATGCCCGCAATGCCCGGCAGCGTGAACGTCGCTTGCAGGAAGGACATGACGCCGAGAGTGATCACCAGGTTCATCAGCAGGGCAATGTCCGCGATCACCCCGTTGAACGTGTAGTAGGTGGCCATGAACAGGATCACCAGGACGGTGGCCAGGATGGCCGAGTAAACGCCCTTGGCGTGATTCGTCGCCCCCAGTGACGGCCCCACACTCTTCTGCTGAAGAGGCGTCTCCTTGAGACGAGCCGGAAGCACACCCGCGTCCAGGGTGTTCACCAGGTATTGGACTTCCTGGATGGAGAAGTTGCCGCTGATCTGCCCGTTGGTGCTGATCTCGCTGCGGATCGTGGCCGCCGAAATCGCCGTGTTGTCCAGGAAAATGCACAGCGGCCGCTGGAGGTTCTCGCGGGTCAACTTGGAAAACCGGTTGCCGCCACGCGTATCCAGCTCGAAATTCACCGCCGGCCGGCCTTGCGGGTCGCGCCCAGGATAGGCCCCGCGAAGCGACCAGTCGTTGGTGCCCTCGTTCAGCAGACCCATGTCCGCCGTGGCGTGAGTCAACACGTACTTGACGCCCAGGTACTCCTCGACAATGTAAGCCCCGGGCGAGGTAATGCTGTTCTCCTCCGGCTTCGAAACCTCAAACCAGCGGAAGTTGTCGCCTTCCCGCGGCCGCGGCCCGTACTTCTTCAGCTGGTCAACGTACTTGTTGATGTCCTCCTTGTAGGCGGCATTGTTGCAGTCCGTCCGGCCCGGATTGCTCCGGTCACGCTCCGCAAGAATCCGAAACTCGAGCTTGCCCGCGCCACGAAGCAGCCGCATGAGATCCGACGGATCGTCCAGCGAGCCCTTCTGGCCAGCCCATTCGTCATACCCGACGATCAGGGCGTCAATCTGGGCGGCCAGGCCCGCGTGCTGCTCCTTGATCGTCTTCAGCCGATCCGCACGCACCTCGCTCTTCTTGTCCAGCTCCAGCACGTCCATGAGCACCCGGATGTCCAGGTTGGTCTTGAGTATCTCCTCGATGGCCTTCCGACGGTCAACAAACGCCTGGTCCGCGTCCTTGGCCAGAACGGCACTGGTCGGCCGCGTGGCAACCGGCTGGCTGGTGGCCTCGGCCGGCTGAGTGCCCGCCGCCGCAGTGGACAACTGCACGTACTTGTCATGAATCTCGGCCAACTTGCTGAACAACGCCTTCCGCGCCGGCACACCCTTCACCAGGGCATCAAACTCCACCTCACGCCGGTCGGCCGGCAGGGTCATCGCGGCCCGAATCTGGGCCTCCGTGATGCTCGTGGCAACCAGAGCCTGCTTCGCGCCGTCAAACGCCTCCCGCTTCACCGACTCGGTCTTCGGCATCTGAATCTCAATCCGGTTCCAGCCGATCGAACGCCAGACCAGATTCCGGCTGTTCTGCGGGTCAACCCGCTGCCTCAGAATCGAGGTGACCTTCTCCGCCAGACCACTCCTCTGACTGGAGTCCAGCCCGCTGTCGTCAACCTCGAACAGCAGACTGTGCCCGCCGCCCAGGTCGATCCCCGGCTTCAGCTTCGTCTTGTCCAAAGGCCAGATCTGCCAGACACTCAGGCCAACCAGAACAACAATCAGTCCCAACTTCGACCATAGATTCTTATCGCCCATGTCTGTTCCTCAGCGGAAAGTGAGTTCGTCTCTCTGACGGAAACGCCGATTCATCCACATGCGTGAAGGGTCAAGCGGCCGGAGCCCGAACCGCGAGACGGCACCGGACACGACCGAACGGTTCGGTTAGCAGAAGACAGGCGGGGCGTGCGCATATCGGCAGGCCATCCACCCGTGCTGAGACGGGTCGCTCGCGCCGCGGATCTCGGTCCTCGACCGCCAGCAGCCGACCCGGGTGTCGCCGTCCAGAATGCCGCTGCCCGTCGAAGAGCACACCATGGGCAACCGGGGTGCAGGATCAACCGAGGCCCGCGCCAAACTGCCATCCCACACGTCAAAGGTCGCACTGACCCACACCGCTCGCGGCTGCGACCCCGGCACCCCCGCCCCCTCCCGCCCCGGACACGCCGGGCGGTCAGACACCGGGCAATCGTCCGACCCGCCAATATCCCCCGCCAAGGCAGGGTGCGAGCCGGCCGGCAGCGTCGCCGCCGTCAAAGTCAACCAGATCAGCGCCGCAATCCAAGTCACCCACTTCGACTCCCGGGTCATGCCACCCACCCAGGCGGCCATGACCGTCTCCCAACCCGCAAGCACGCTGCTCGCTTCGCAAACCCACACTATACCCGAAGACAATCACCCCGATCAAACCACGCCCCCCACCCCGCCTCAGCCGCCCGTGTTCATCGGCCGTTCACCCCACCAGCCGTGATCCCTAGACCCCAAAACACATGCCAAAGTCGCCTTGGCCACTCCCATCGGGTATGCTCTTGAATCATGCCCCAACCGACGCTCACCGACCGAAAGGCAGATCCCTGATGCCGCTCTCCAAACCCTACCCCCGCCTCAGGCCCGTCGAGGTCTTCCCCGGTGAACACGAAGGCCAGAAGGTCCTCATCGTCCATGACCCCGCCGGTTTGGCCGTCAGTCCGATAACCGTGTCACCCGCCGGACTCTTCATCTTCTCGCTCCTGGACGGCAAGAACGGCCCCGATGAAATCCAGGCGGCTTTCCGTCAGCAGTTCGGCGCTACCCTACCCTTCAACCAGCTGGAGAACCTCGTCGCACAACTCGACCAGGCCCGCTACCTCGACAGCGTCTCCTTCCTCAACCATGTCCAGAAACTCCACGCCGAGTACCACGCAGCCCCAGCCCGGCGATCGGCCGAGAGTCAAACCGAACCCGGCGAGGAACACCAGCCCACCGCCGACATGCTGGAACGCCTCTTCCGGGTGAACGAACCCGCACCACCCCACCAGGCGAGCGGCCGAATCGCCGGCCTGGTCGCTCCCCATCTCGACTACCCCCGCGGCCAACGCTGCTACGCCGATGCCTACAGCCTGCTCCGCCAGGGCTGCCCCGCCAGGCGGTTCGTGATTCTCGGCACCAACCACTTCGGCCAGGCCACCTCCGTGGTCGCCACCGGCAAGGACTTCGTCACTTCACTCGGAACAACCTCGACCGATCGGGCCTTCATCCACCGGCTCAGCGAACGATGCCACACCGACTTGTGCGAGTACGAGTTCGATCATCAGCGCGAGCATTCGGTCGAGCTGCAGCTCATGCTGCTCCAGTACGTTCTCGGGGCAGGTCATTTCCAGATCGTGCCCGTGCTGTGCCACGATCCGTGCGGCCCGTCAGGCACCGGACCGTATGACGGCAACGGCGTCGACCTCCGCGTGTTCGCCGAAGCCCTCCGCGATCTGGTCCAGGAGGACCCCGACCAGACGATCATTGTCGCCGGCGCCGACCTCAGCCACGTGGGCACGCGGTTCGGCGACCAGCGGGATCTGGACGACGAGTTCCGCAAGGAGGTCGAGTTGAAGGATCGGGCGGCACTGGAGGCCTTCGTGTCGGGCGATGCCGGGCAATTCCTTGAGGTCATCCGGAGCCACGACAACAGCACGCGGATCTGCAGCTCCGGCTGCCTGTTCGCCCTGATGACCGCCCTCCCTCGCGCCCGGGCCGAGGTGCTCCGCTACGACCAGGCCTCCGACCGGCCCAGCGGCACATGCGTGACATGCGCGTCGATTGTACTTCGGGAACACCGATAGAACGTCCGACTTGCAGAGGAATGGCCCCGCTTGGACTTCTCTTCGTCCTATGTCGACCTGATCAGCGGCCAACGCCGTGGCTTGGCCGCCGCCGCGGCTCGAGCGGGATTGCTCGGCCTGTCCCTCGCCTACCAAGGCGCGCTCCGGCTCCGCAACCACTGGTACGACCGGCTCGCCATGCCGCGATGGCTCGAGGTCCCGGTCATCTCCATCGGCAATCTCACCGTCGGCGGAACCGGCAAGACACCCATGGCCGTCTGGGTCTGCCACCGTTTGATCGAACACGGACTCAAACCGGCGGTGCTCTGCCGAGGATACAAGGCCTCCCCCCAGGGATTCGCCGACGAGGCGGTCATGATGTCCCGCCAGTGCCCCCAGGCGATCGTGATCGCCCACCCCGACCGGTTCGCCGCCGGCCAGCTGGCCATCACCGAGTACGGAGCGACGGCCGCCATCCTCGACGACGGACTCCAACACCGACGAATGAGCCGAGACCTGGAAATCGTGCTCATCGACGCCACCCGGCCCTTCGGCTTCGGACATGTCCTCCCCCGCGGACTGCTCCGCGAACCCCTGGCCGGCCTCGCTCGGGCCCATGTCCTGGTCATCACCCGCAGCGATCAGGTCACCCCCGACCAGCTCACCACCATCGAGCAGACGCTCCGCCGGCGAGCAAGAGCCGACGTGCCCATTCTCCAGGCCGTCCACCGCCCGGCAGGCTTCGTCGATCTGAGCGGCCAGGAAACCCATCCCGGCCAACACCAACGAATCGGATGCCTGGCCGGAATCGCCCGCCCCGAGACCTTCGTCCGGACACTCGGAAACCTCAACATCCACCCGGTCGCCAATCAGTTCGTGCCCGACCACTACCCTTACCAGTCCACGGATGCCAAAACCCTCGAAAGGTGGGTCCAAGAGGAACAGCTCGACGCGATCGTGACCACCGAAAAAGACGCCGTCAAGCTCAGACGCCTGGATTCCAGATGGCCCGCCCCGGTGCTGGCCCTGCGAATCGAGATGGTCATGGCGAAAGACGACGATCAGGTCCTCCGTGAGCTCATCAAAACCACGCTCGCAGAAGCGGAATCAGCCTCACCCGGAGGTGAGCCCGGGAAACACGCCCCCTCCTGAACCGGCCGGACGCACACCGCGGCCCCCGACCCGATCAGTAACCCCCGACCCGAGAAAAGAACCCGTACCGCTTCCTCGCCCCGCCGGTTATGATCGCCTCAATGCCTCGTCCCGTGTTCACCGTCGATGTCTTCGGCCACTTCACCCCCGAAAACCTTCGCCTGCAGTGGCGAGAAGAACCCCGGCCCCCATACCCGGCCATCGATACCCTGGTCGCACAGGCGTGGACGCGGTTCCACGACCAGGCCCGGCGCGAGGGACGAAGACTGTTCAACGGCCAGCTGGCTCGACTCCTCCACCACCAAATCGTCGGCCAAACCCTTACCATCCAGGTCGGACCCACCGACTACGCGAACTTCATGGGCACCAACTACGCCAACTACCACCTCGGCGACAGGCTGGGCTGGGAACACTTCGCTAACCCGATCGGCACGACCGCCACGGTCATTACCTCCGACGGCTGGCTGCTCTACGGCCGCCGCAGCCACCGCGTCGCTTGCCATGCCGGCTACATCCACACCTTCGGCGGCAGCCTCGAAGCCGATGAACGCCGGCCCGACGGCACCCTCGATGCCTTCGCCAGTCTGCGCCGCGAGTTGAGCGAGGAACTGATGGTCACAACCGACGAGGTGGCCGACCTGGTCTGCATCGGGCTCATCCGCGACGCCTGGATCCGCCAGCCCGAACTCATCTTCGACGCCCAACTCGCTCTACGCCGCTCCGAGCTGGAAACGCGAATCGCCCACGACCAGGACCACGAGCATGAGGCCGTGGTCGCCCTGCCTGATACGCCCGACGCCCCACTCCCCTTCCTCACAACCGCCACCCGTATCGCCCCCATCGCCGCAGGCGCGGTCTGCCTCCACGGACGCCGACGCTTCGGCGAGAAGTGGTTCGCCACCGTCTTGGCCAGGCTGGCCAACGTCGATCTCGACGCGGCCCCACCCGTCTGATCACCATTCCGGCACCATCAAACAGACGACCTCTACAACGCCGGCCAAAGGTCAGTACGACCACCGGTACCGCCTCAATACCTGCACAACGACCACCGCCACCAACGCAAGCCCATCCACCGCCGAACAGCGAAAAGCGGCAGCACCGCGAACAGGAGGCGAAGATCCGGCGAATGGGATCAGCCCCTGGAAAACATCACCCTTCAACCTCAGGCAACTGAGCAACAACGCTCCCCGGGACAGCCGACGTGTTATTCGCCCAAAGAACCCGCTCGGCCCTACCCCGCGCCCAGCAACCCCGGGAGCCCCGACCCCCCGGATGTCGGCGACAGAGAGAGGTGCGAATGGCTTCGTTTCGCCAACAGCAATCACCGCTCGGCAATCAGACCAGCCCGCGAGAGGGAAGGCCACAACCGTCTCCAGCCCGCCAATTGGCTTCGTTTGGCGCAAATGCCTTCTCCACATCCGGCACCAAACCCCTCTGGCACGCTCAGAAACGCGGTTTCCGCCTCGAAACCTTGGGTTCGTTTCGTCAAAGCCATCCCCGGCCACCACCATCCACCCACCCCAACCGACCGGGCCCCCGGCCGCCGCTGACTCAACCACGCCTCCAGATCCGGTGCAAACCCGAGCCGCCCGGCGAACGCCCCCCGCCTGTCCACAGAGCCCGCCCAAGCCATGCAAAGGTGGTCATCCCCCCCGAACAGCGGGACACCCCGTCTCGCCCGTCACGCCTGCCCCCTCCGAGCCAAACCCTGCAAACCGAACACCAACAGGATGGTGAACAAGAAAACAAGCGTCGACAGGGCGTGAAGCTGCGGGCTGATCCCGCGACGAAGAGACGAATAGATGTAGATCGGCAGCGTCATCGACTCCGGACCGGCAGTGAAAAAGCTGATCACGAAGTCGTCCAGCGACAGGGTGAAGGCCAACATGGCCCCGGCCACGATCCCGGGCATGAGCAGCGGCAGCATCACCCGCCGCAACAGGTAAGGGGTGTCGGCGTACAGGTCGCGGGCGGCCTCCTCCAGCGTCCGGCCAATGGTCGCCAGCCGGCTCTCAACCACCAGGGCGACAAAGGCCACCTGAAAGGTCACGTGGGCAATGATCATGGTCAACATGCCGGGATTGAACAGGTCGGAAAACATCCGCAGCAGACCAAAAGCCACCACCAGGGCGGCCGCAAAAATGATGTCCGGCGTCACCACCGGAAGGTACAGCGAGAAATCCAGAAAACCACGCGTCCAACGCGACCAGGGAAACCGCGACATGCCGATCGCCAGCAGCGTGCCCAGAACCGTGGCCATGACCGTCGAAACCACCGCCAAAACCAGAGTGTTCCAGGCCGCCTCCAGCACCATGCCATTGCCCATCAGCTCGCGGTACCACTTCAGCGTGAAACCTCTCCAGGCCAGACCGTGCCGGTTCAGGTTCACCGAGAAAACCGCCACCGCCAGCAACGGCACGTACAGAAACGCCAGCGTCACAACGGCCGGGACGGATACCCACATCGGCACGCGGCGGTTCACGGCCAGTCCCCTCCTCCCCGATCGTTGCCGCCAGAACGGCGAAGCAGGAACAAACCAACCAGCGTCAACACCATCAGGGCCATGCTGATCGCCGCCCCGAAGGGCCAGTCGCGGCTCGCTCCGAACTGCTGCTGGATCAGGTTGCCGATCAGCATGTGCTTGGCACCGCCAAGCAGGTCGGGCACCACGAACACGCCCATGGCCGGTATGAACGTCAGGATCAGGGCCACCGTCAGGCCGGGAATCGTCTGCGGTACGATGGCGTGCACGAACACCCGCCAGCGCGAGGCATACAGGTCCTGGGCGGCCTCCACCACCGACCAGTCCAGCCGCTCAACGCTGGTATACAGCGGCAACGCCGCAAAGGGCAGGAAGCTGCTGACCATGCCCAGGTAGACGGCGACCGTCCCCGGGTACAGCGCCCAGCCCTCCGGCAGCCAGCCAAACCAGTGAGCCAGCCGGGCCAGCGGCATCTGGTTCGACAGGAACAACTGCCACGCATAGGTGCGGATCACCAGGTTGGTGCAAAAGGGAAGGATGATCAGGGCGAGCCATAAGTAGCGAGCCCGGCCCCGCCGGGACGCAATGAAAAAGGCCAGAGGATAGGACAACACCACCCCGAGTACCGTCGTGACCAGTGCAACCCACACGCTGCGGAGCAGGATCAGCAGGTAGTCGGCCGACCAGCCGAACAGACCATAGCCAAGAAGCCGGTGGAAGTTCTTGAGCGTGAATTGCCAGACAACCTCGCCGTACGCGCCGCGCTGGGCGAAGGCCACGGCCACCAGGGCAATCGAGGGCAACATGAGGAAGAGAGTCAACCACAACAACGCGGGCAGAAGAAAGGACGCGCCCCGACAGAACAGCCGCCGCCCGGTGGCCAGCTCCCCGTACCAGATGAGCAGTCTAGTCACTTAAGGGCACCAGGTATTCGGGCCGCAACTCCAGCCACACCCGGGCCCCCACGCATAACTCCGGTCGTGGCGCGGTGCGGACCCGCAAAGCACCCGGCTCAACGAAAAGGTCCATATGATCGCCTCGGTAGATCAACTCCCGCACCCGGCCGGAAACTCCGTTCACCTCCGGCCGGTGACCACAGACTTGGATCCGCTCAGGACGAATCGCCAGCGTGCCCTCGTCCCACGCCGGCGGCTCGTCCATCTTGAGCAGCCCAACTTCCGTCCGCACCAGACCGCTGACACGCCGCCCGGCGATCAGATTCGCCGAACCCAGAAACTCGGCCACGAAACGGTTCACCGGACGCTCGTAAACCTCCGATGGCGCGCCACTCTGCTCGATCCGACCACCACGCATGACCAACACCCGGTCGGAGACGGTCATCGCCTCCTCCTGATCGTGGGTCACGAGAATGAACATCGTCCCCAGACGACGCTGCAGCCGCCGAAGCTCAATCTGCACCTCGGCGCGAAGCTTGGCATCCAGCGCCGACATCGGCTCGTCCAGGAGCAACAGCGCCGGTTCATTCACCAACGCTCGGGCCAGGGCAACACGCTGCTTCTGCCCGCCGGAGAGCTGGTGCGGGTAACGCTTGGCCAGAGGCTCCATCTGGAGCATCTGCAGGGCCTGGCCAACCCGAAGCTCCACCTCCGCGGCGGCCGTCCGACGCGAACGAAGACCGAAAGCAACGTTCTCGGCCACATCCAGATGCGGAAACAAGGCATAGCTCTGGAAAACCGTGTTCACCGGCCGGCGGTTGGCGGGCAAACCGGTCATCCGCTTGCCGCACAGGGTCACTTCACCGCGATCAGGCAGTTCCAGACCGGCCAGGATCCTCAGCAACGTGGTCTTCCCACAACCGGACGGACCCAGCAGAGTCACGAACTCGCCGTCCCCGACGCCAAAGCTGATGTCGGTCAGAACCTCAACGTCCCCGAAAGACTTGTAGATGCCTTCCGCCCCCAGATCGGTCGTGCCCGCCGGCGCGGCCGGGACATCCAGAACCGGCCCATCCCGCAGCGATGCCCGAATGCCGGCCAGGAAACCCTGGCCCATCCGGTCTGCCGGCCCTATGACGGATTGAATCGATCGCCTTTCCAACGACTCTTGCGGTCCTCGCCCAGAAATCTTCGCATGAGGGCACCCGCTCGCCTGGGTCCCCTTGTCTTCCCTTCCACAAGAGAATATGAAACACGCCCCCACGTCGCAAGACTTATTTCCGCTTTTCGACCAGAAGTGGCCCCACACCACCTTCAGCGTGCGACTCGCCACGACCGCAGGTTGACGGCTGACGCCCGGCCACTAAACTCCTGGAGTGATGTCCAGTCTCCGACGCCCTGTCGCCGTGGCCTTCTGCCTCTCTGCCCTTGTTTCATTAACCGGTTGCCCCCAACGAGAGTCGGTCATCACCAACCTGCCCGGACCTTATTACCATCCGTTTCCGGTACGACCCACCCAGACGTTCCCCCCCCTGCCCCCACGTCACCCCACGCCTGCACCACGACCGGTCGGCGGCACGGTCATGCTCGACCCAGGACACGGCGGCAAGGACGCCGGTACCTGGCCAAGACACTCCACCACCTACCCCGAGAAAACCCTGGTGCTCGACATCGCCAAGCAGATAGGCCAGATCCTCGTAGCCCGCAACGTCCGCGTGATCATGACCCGCACGTCCGATGTGTACCCCAGTCTCGAACAGCGATCCGTGATGGCCGACCGGTCCGGCGCCGACCTGTTCGTCTCCATCCATGTCAACTCCGCCCCGCGCAACCGCAGCGCCTCCGGCGTCGAGGCCCACATCTACTCCCAGGCAACCTCGACCAGCAGCCGAGCGGCTCAGTGCATTGTCGCCGCCCTCAAGCGGTCAGGCATCGAAACCAGGGGCATCCGGCGGAGCGACTTCCACGTCTTGCGCGAACACTCCCGCCCCGCCGTCCTCATGGAATGTGGCTTCCTGACCAACCCCCAGGATGCCGCCGCCCTCGACAATGGCGCCTATCGGGCCAAGCTGGCCGCCGCCATCGCCGAAGGCATCACCAACTTCTTGGCCAGGTGACGCCATTCCGCCGCCCACCCAACTCACCGGCCTCCCCACCGCTGCCCACCCGCCAATCCGCTCCGCTTTCCTTGAGACCCCCGCGCAGCCCGTCCGATATTGCCAACAGCCATGGAAACCACCGTCATCTTCGAGGACGAAGCCTATCGCCAGTTGCTCCCGCTGACCTATTGGCGGACCTGTTTCGAACTGCGCACCGGCTATGGCCGACTGACCGACCATATCGTCGCCAGCCTCAACCACTCGGAGGTGTCATACTATTGCCGCCCCGTCATGGCAGCAGTGACGGCCGAACGCTTCGCCCAGCCGGTCAACCGCGTCCCGGCTGGCGAGGCGGCCGTCTTCATCAATGGCCGCCTCCTCCTGACCAGCCCTTTGGACCTCGCACCCTTGCCTTCCGCCCAGTGGCAGGACGGCTGGCTCGTCGCCCTCCGGGCCAACCGGGGAATCTTCGAGAAACTCAGCCCTCAAACCTGGCTCGACCGTGTGCTTCTCCGACAGGTGCTCGCCGGCATCCCCGAGCATCGCTTCGTCGAATCGCCGAAGCTGATCGGCTACCCCTGGGACCTGGTCGCCGCCAACCCGGATATGCTCAACTTCGGATGGAGGCGGGCAGGATCGCCGGCCGGCGTGGACGGCCGCGTCTGTCAGGGCGTTCACCTGCTCAACGAGTCCGCCATCCACGTCGGGTCCAGAACCGTCCTGAAACCCGGCGTCGTCCTCGACGCCGAGCATGGGGCCATCTTCATCGGCCAGGACGTCACCATCGCCCCCAATGTCAGCATCGAAGGCCCCTGCTACATCGGAGACGGCACCTTGATCCAGCCGGGAGCCGCACTCCGCGACGCCATGAGCATCGGACCACGCTGCAAGGTCGGCGGCGAACTGGAGTCCTCAATCATCCACGGCTTCTCCAACAAACAGCACGATGGCTTCCTCGGCCACTCCTACGTGGCCGAATGGGTCAATCTGGCCGCCGATACAGTAAACAGCGATCTGAAGAACACTTATGGCACGGTTCGCGTACCAATCAACGGTGTCGAGGTCGAATCCGGACAGATGTTCGCGGGCTTGACGATTGGCGACCACACCAAAACGGGCATCGGCCAGATGTTTCCCACCGGAGCCGTGGTGGGCTTCGGGTCCAATATCGCAACCTGCGAGTTCGCCCCCAAGTTCGTTCCGTCGTTCACTTGGCTGACCGCGACAGCCCGCAAACCGTACGAGCTCGAACGGTGCCTGGAGGTCGCCAAGCGGGTCATGGCCAGACGACAAACCGACATGACGGCCGCGCAGGAGGCCTTGTTTCGGGAGCTTCCGGGGTTGGCCGAAATCGCCGAGGCGTCTGCCCTTGACATTAAGACCAATTGAACATATACTAACAAGGCTTAGGGCTTATCCTTTCATCTTGTCAGATATGAGGTTGCGCGAACGAGGGTGGAGCGTGGCGAAAAAAGCGACAGTTAAGAAAACAGGCCAGAAGGCGGCACCCAAGGCGGGCAAGATCACCCGACCCAAGAAGGCCGTGGAATCACCTCGGCCGGCCAAGAGTGCCGCACCTCGTCCCAGCAGCGCCACTGCCGGCAAGCAGGCCCCTTCGCGCAGCCCGAACCAGCCGGCCAAGCCCAGCAAGCTCCCAGTCAAAACCGGGCCGGCCAAGAAGGCCGTACGGGAGATCGTGACCTCATCACAACCCAGAAAGCCCACCCTGACCAAGAAAGCCACCCCCGAAATCAAGAAGGCCCCGGTTGTGAAGATCGAGCCCGCTGACCGCGCTCCAGGCGGCAACAACCGCCCGCGGGCTGGAAGCTCAGGTGTCGATGGCCACGGCAAGGCCAAGCCCCGCCCGGCAGACGGAACGGCGTCAATCCGGCACGCCAAGCCGGTGCGAATCGACCGGCGACCCGTGATCCTCGAGTTGCCCCCGGAGATTCCGCCAACGTACCTGACTCCGGCAGAGCTCGAAGGCTTCCGCGAGATGCTGCTCCAGAAGCGCCACGAGCTGATCGGCGATGTGGCCAACCTCGAGGACGGCGCGATTCGTTCGGGGGGGGGGCAGAGCACCAGCGGTCTGTCGTCAATGCCCATCCACATGGCCGACATCGGAAGTGACACCTGGGAACAGGAATTGACCCTGGGTTTGATCGAGAACGAGCGAGGACTGCTGCGCGAGATTGACGAAGCCCTCGAGCGGATCAAGGATCGCACCTACGGCATGTGTCTGGCCACGGGAAAGCCGATCACCAAGGCCAGGCTGCGAGCCAAGCCATGGGCTAAGTACTGCATCGAGTATGCCCGCAAGCGTGAGCTGGGATTAGTCTAGCCGTCCTCGCCCGATCTCCTCTATGGCAGAAAGCCCCCAAATCACCGCGTCTCAGCGACTGGATTCAGCCCCTGCTCTCCCGGTCCCATCTGCGATGCGTGATCTGCGGTCGCACCTCCGACTGTGGCCGGCGGCCGCCCTGGGACTGCTCGCGGATCTCTGGTCCAAGGACTGGGCCTTCTCCCATTTGAGTGCAAACCCCGATGCCTCGACCTCGATGGAGATCATCCCCCACCTGATGACCTTCCGGCGGTCGCTGAACACCGGCGCCTTGTTCGGCATGGGCAAAGGCCTGGTGCCCCTGTTCATCGCCGCGTCCGTCATCGCCTTGGCCTTCGTCCTCTACCTGTTCTATCACAGCAGCCGCGAACGCCGAAGCCTTCACGTGGCCCTGGGGCTGGTCCTGGCGGGCGCCCTGGGCAACATGTACGACCGGGTGTTCATGGTGGCCGACGTGGTCCATTACACCGTGGGCGGCCGCGAGTATGCGGACGCGGTGAAGCGGCTCCCGGATCTGGATTACCCCGGCGTCAAGATGGTCGGAACCTGGCCCAATGGCGAGCACCCGCGGCCGTTTCCTGACTCTCTCCAGCCGCGGTTCCATCAGCAGGGCGTGGTTCGCGACTTCGTCAAAATGGAGCCGCGTTTCACGATCGCCGGCCATCACATCGAGATCTGGCCCTGGGTGTTCAATGTCGCCGACGTGCTGCTCGTCGTGGGGGTGGGTCTGCTCATGCTGAACTTCTGGTGGGAGCGGAAGGCGGAGAGGGCGGTCCACCCGCAGGCGAGCCAGAGTCCTTGACACCCGGGGAGAAGAACCACGGCCAGGAAGCCCGTGGCACACCGATCTGCCAGTGGAAGATACTCAATGCCTCGATGGGCTTTCACGCCTGACGACGAGCAGCACATGCGGCGGGCACTTGCCCTGGCCGCTCGCGGGCAAGGCTCGGTCGAGCCCAACCCGATGGTCGGCTGTGTGATCGTTCGGGGAAATCGAGTGGTCGGGGAAGGATACCACCGCCGGTTCGGCGGGCCACACGCCGAGGTCCATGCCCTTCGAGGCGCCGGGCGGCTCGCGAAGGGTGCCACCGCCTACGTGACCCTCGAGCCCTGCTGCCACTTTGGCAAGACTCCGCCCTGCACCCAGGCGCTCATCGCGGCCGGCATAAGCCGCGTCATCGTGGCGACGCCCGATCCCTTCCCAAAGGTGGCAGGAAGAGGTCTCCGACAGCTGAAGGCGGCGGGGCTCGAGGTCGCGGTCGGCCTGGGCGAAGCCGACGCGGTCGAGCTCAACCAGCCGTACCTCAAGCTCCAGCGTCAGGGCCGGCCGTGGGTTATCCTCAAATGGGCCCAGAGCATCGATGGCAAGATCGCAACCCGCAGCGGCGACTCGCAGTGGATCAGCGGCGAGCGATCGCGGGCCTTGGCTCACCGCATCCGCGGCCGGGTCGATGCCGTCATCGTCGGCGTGGGGACCGCGTTGGCCGACGATCCGCTGCTCACCTGCCGTCACGGACGCCCCAGGCGGACGGCCACCCGGATCGTGATCGACCCGCAACTCCGCCTCCCGCTGAGATCGCGGCTGGTTCGCACCGCCCGAACGGTGCCGACCATGGTCGTAGCCAATCAGCGATCGGCTTGCGGCCCGGCCGCCCGCAGGCTGGCCCGCGCCGGCGTCGAGGTGCTCGGCGTCCCTGCCACACGTTCCCGGCTGGACCTCGGCTGTCTCCTCGATGAACTCGGCCGCCGGCGAATGACCAACGTGATGGTCGAAGGGGGTGGCCAGACCCTGGGCCGCTTCTACGACGCGGGCCTGGCGGATGAGGCGATCATCTTCGTCGCCCCCCGCCTGATCGGCGGCGCGACGGCCACCGCTCCCCTCGCCGGCCTGGGCCCTGCGACGATGAAGGACCTGCACCGGCCAGGGCGCACAACCATCACCCGAGCCGGCGATGACCTCATATACACGCTGCGACTCGGGCCTGCTCGCCGGGGCGCCGCACACATGGCCAAGGTATGAAGCCCTGTCGCTCGGGACGTGCCGTCCCCGCTTCTCCACAAACCGCTCCAGCCGCCTGGTCGACAGTCGTTCGTTGGCCTCGCTGCCCGGGTGGTCTTTGACGGATCATTTTCCCTCGAACCAGTTGTCACCCCAGGCGAGATCGACCTTGACCGGCACGCGCAGTGGCAGGGCGTTGCACATCTCCTGGCGGATGAACTCGGCCTCAGTCTCGACCGCGCTGCGGGGCACGTCGAAGACGAGTTCGTCGTGAACCTGGATGAGCATTCGCGTCGAGCGGTTGCCTTCGTGGATCTTGCGGTGGATGTTGATCATGGCCTGCTTGATGAGGTCGGCGGCGCTGCCCTGGATGATGGTGTTGATCGCGAATCGCTCGGCGGCTGATCGCAGGCCGGTGTTGCGCGAGTTGATGTTCTCGATCGCCCGGCGACGGCCGAGGATGGTCCGCACGTGGCCGGCTCGGCGGGCCTCGGCCACTGCCTGGTCGATGAACTGCCGCAGGCCGGGGTAGCGGGCGAAGTACTTGTCGATGAACGTCTGGGCTTCGCCCACGGTCATGCCCGTGGTCCGCGAGAGGCCGAAGGCCGTCTGGCCGTAGATGATGCCGAAGTTGACCGCCTTGGCCCGGCCGCGCTGCTCGCGGGTGACCTCGTCGATGGGCACGCCGAAGACCTGGGCGGCCACGAACTGGTGAATGTCGCGGTCTTCGACGAACGCCTGCATGAGGGCGGCGTCCTGACAGAAGTGGGCCATGACCCGCAGCTCGATCTGCGAGTAGTCGGCAGTCAGGAGCACGTGGGTCTTACCGCCGGGGACGAAGGCCCGGCGGATCTGCCGGCCGATCTCGGTGCGGATGGGAATATTCTGGAGGTTCGGATCGCTGGACGACAGGCGCCCGGTGACGGCCACGGTCTGGTTGAAGCTCGCGTGGACCCGGCCGGTGTCCGGGCAGACCATTTCCGGCAGGGTGTCGATGTAGGTGCCCTTGAGCTTGACCAGCTCGCGGTATTCCTTGACCAGCTTGGGCACGGGGTGGTCGGTCTGCCAGGCGAGGGTCTCCAGCGTCTCGGCGTCGGTGCTCTGGCCGGTCTTGGTCTTCTTGACCGACGGCAGCTTGAGCTCGTCGAACAGCACCGCTGCAAGCTGCTTGGTCGAGTCGATGTTGAACGGATGCCCGGTCGCCTGGTGGATCTGGCGGGTCAGGTCGCCCAGCCGGCCGGCCAGCTCGCCGCTCATCTTCTTGAGGAATGGGGCGTCGAGCTTGACGCCCTCGGCTTCCATGGCCGCCAGAACCTCGACGAGCGGCATTTCCGTGTCGTGGAAGAGCCTGTCGACATCGCTGCCGGCGATTTGGGTGGAGAAGACCTTGTACAGCGACCAGGTGACGTCGGCGTCCTCGGCCGAATACTCGCAGGCCCGGTCGGTGGGCACCTGGTCGAAGGTGATCTGATCCTTACCCTTGCCGATGAGGTCGCTGATCGGGATGGGTTCGAAGCCGAGGAGTGCGCGGGCCAGGGCGTCCATGCCGTGCGAGCGGCGAGACGAGTCGAGCACGAAGCTGGCGACCATGGTGTCGAACTCGATGCCGTTCACTGGCACGCCGTGGCGGATCATGACCACGAGATCGTACTTGATGTTCTGCCCGATCTTGCCCACCTTGGGGTCAGCCATGATCGGCCGGAGGGCTTCGAGGGTCGATTTCAGCGGCAGTGTCCGGCCCACGCCTCGGACGGGCAGGTAGTATCCCGTATCGCGCTTCCAGGAGAAGCTCAGGCCGACCAGTTTGGCCCAGGCGGGGTTGATGTGGGTGGTTTCGGTATCGAAGGCGAAGCGAGGCTGTTTCCGCAACTCGGCGAGGAAGGCGGTGAGTGATTCGGGGGTGTCGATCAGGAGGTACTCGCGCTTGGGGCGGGCGGCGAAGAGTTGCCCCGGGCCGGGTGCGGCGGGTGCCGGTTCCGATGGCGGCGGTTCGTGTGCCGCGCGGACCGGGCTCAGACCCGAGAAGAGGTCGTGCTGCGGACCGAAGAGTTGGCCCTGGCCGCTCTGAGTTGGGCGGTTGGCGGCCTGAGGCGTGCTCGGCGCGGGAGTTGACTTGGCACCGGCATCCGAGGCATTGCCGACGAGATCCGCGAACTGGTCAGCCAGGCGGCGGAAGCCGAGTTCCACGAAGACCGGGTGCAGGGCCGCGGCATTCAGCTCCGTCCACCGGCAGGCTTCGAGGTTGAACTCGAAGGGGACGTCCTGGCGGAGGGTGACCAGCTGCCGGGTTCGTTCGAGATGCTTGGCGAAAGCCAGCACGTTCTGGCGCATGGCGGGGGTGAGTTCAGCCGCATGTTCGATCACGGCTGCGGCGGAGCCGAAACGGGCGATGAGGTCGGCGGCCTTCTTGGGGCCGATCCCCTTGACGCCGGGCACGTTGTCGGTCGAATCACCGGTCAGGGTCTGAATCTCGACGGCCTTGTCCGGCGCGTAGCCTTTGGCCCTGCGGAGATCCTCCGGTCCGAGGAACTCGTTCTTTCCCGGATCGAAGAGGCAGACGCGATCGGAGAGCAACTGGTCGAGATCCTTATCCTTGCTGACCAGGCAGATCTGAAGGTCCTGCTGGTCGGCCAGTCTTCGACAGAGCGTGGCCATGACGTCGTCGGCTTCGAAGGTTGGGATGCTGATGATCGGGATGGACTGGGAGGCGACGATCTGGAGGATTCGCTGGATTTGTGGGGCGAGGTCCTCGGGGGGCGGTTCGCGGTTGGCCTTGTACTGGGGATCGATTCCGCGGCGGAAGACGGCGGCGTCGGGGCTGTCCATGGCCATGGCCAGGTAGTCCGGTTTCTGCTCGCGGATGAGTTGGAGGAGCGTCTGGGTGAAGACGAAGGTGGCCCGGGTCGGCTCGCCCCGGGGTGAACTGAGGTGCTGGAAAGGCGCGTAGTAGGAGCGGAAGATCTGACCGAGGCCGTCGATGATGAAGAAGCGTCTGGCCATTTCGCCTACCCGCCCGAGTCTCTTGCTGAGCGGAACCGGTCTCAACTGTAAGAAGGCGGGGAGGGGTGTCAAGATTGTGATCACGAGCCGCGGGCGGTAAGGTGGCGGGCATGAATCGACCCGCCGTGGAACGTGAGCCGGGGCCCATCCCGGAGCCTGCCAAGCGAAAGGCGTTGAGCGCCCGGGGCAATGCCCTGAAGGCCAAGTTGGCCCTTGGGCGCCAGGGGCTGCGCGAGGCCTTTGTGGTCCAGGTTCGAGTCGCCTTCACCCACACGGATCTGCTCAAGATACGGCTGGCGGCCGAGGGTGTGGAGGAGACGAAGGATCTCGCCGCAGAGCTGGCCCGACGGGTCCCCTGTCATCTTCTGCAATGCACCGGACACGTGGCCCTACTCTATCTGCCTCTGCCCAAGGAACGCTGATGAGTGACGAGGGACGAGTCCCGTGGCCTGCGACCTCAAGCCCGGCCCGGTTTGCCAGGCGAGTCGCGAGGGCTGTGTCCGCGGTCTTGGTGCAAGGGGGTCATCGCGGTGAAGGGTAGCGGGCTTCTTGCCGTGGTTAACCTTGGGCTTGCGATGAGCCCGTGCACCTCGTTCGGGGGCGAGCCGCCGATGTCCCAACCGGCGGGACTGGGGGTTTACGCGAGCTACGGTGGCTCGGCGAGTTGCGCGGAGTGCCACCCGCAGGCGTACGATGACTGGAAGCGCTCGCACCATGCCAAGGCTCAGCGGCCGATTGTGGCGGTGCTGGACGGCGAGGCGTTCGAACCTCTGCAGATCATCGCCCACGGTTCGCAGCTATCCGTGGCCCAGACGGAGGGTGGCCGGTTCTCGATCGCGACCACGGGGTTGGACGGCACGCAGCAGGCATTCGAACCGATTGGGGCGATCGGCGTTGATCCGCTCTGGCAGTACCTCATTCCGGCGCCGGGTGGACGGCTGCAGGTCACGGAACTGGCGTTCGAGCCGGCTCGCAAGGAGTGGTTCAACGTCTACGGGAGCGAGGACCGCAAGGCCGGCGAGTGGGGTCACTGGACCGGCCGGGGAATGAACTGGAACTCGATGTGTGCCGCGTGTCACACCACCGGTTTCCGCAAGAACTATGATCCGGCCAAGGACGGGTACCGTTCGACCTACGTGGAGCAAGGCGTCGGTTGCGAGCAGTGCCACGGTCCGATGCGGGCTCACAACGAATGGCAGCGGGCCCACAAAGACCAGAAGGGTGACCCGACGATCACGCCGATGGATCGTCAGAAGTATTTATCGGTATGCGGTTCCTGCCATGCCCGGCGTGCGGATCTGACCGGAAACTTCATGGTGGGCGACGAGTTCTCCGACCACTATGAGCTAATGGTTCCGGATCCGACCGACCTGTACTACCCGGACGGCCAGGTGCGTGACGAGGATTTCGAGTTTGCGGCTTTCAGTCTCAGTCACATGCAGCAATGGGGGGTGCGTTGCACGGACTGTCACCAGTGGCACACCGGCAAGCCCACGCGGCGGGATAATCGCCTCTGCCTGCGTTGTCACGAGAACGGCATTACCACGAAGATCCCGATCGACGAGGTCAAGCACAGCTTTCATCCGCGGGACAAGGGCGGTTTCTTGTGCGTGGACTGCCACATGCCGGTCACGCCCTTCATGCAGCGGCATCCGCGACATGATCACGGCATGACCGTGCCCGACCCGGAACTGACGCGCGACTACGGCGTCCCGAACGCCTGTACCCGCTGCCACGCGGACAAGGGGCTGCAGTGGTCGATCGACTATGTACGGCAGTGGTACGGCCCGCGTATGAACCGTCCGACAACCGTGCGATCGCGGCTGCTGTCGCGGCTCAAGAAGAGCGATGCGGGCGCCATCCCCGATGTGGTCAAGCTGCTCCAAGAGGAGAAGAACCCCACGTGGCGGGCAGTCTATGCCCGGTTCTTGGCCCCGTTCGCCCTGGAGGCGCGTGATCCCGGGGCTCGGCGTGTGCCGGTCGAGTCGCTGATCCGCTTGCTGGACGATCCCGCCCCACTGCCGCAGGCCGTGGCGATCGAGTCGCTGGAACCCTATGCCGAGTCGATGGCCGAGCCGCTGGCCGCCAAGCTGCAGAGTCCCAGCCGGCTGGTACGTGTGAAGGCCGCCTGGGGGTTGCGGACACGGCTCGATCTCGACTCGACTGCGGGCAAGGACCTGGTGGGCTTGTTGGCGACCCACCAGGACCAGCCGACTGGGGCGTTACATCAGGCGGCGCTGTGGATGGATCGCGGCCAGACCCAGGAGGCCTTACCGTGGTATGAGAAGGCGATCGCATGGGATCCGGCCGCCGCCCCGGTTCGGCACGGGCTGGCCATCGCTCTCCAGAGCCTTGGCCGGTCCGAGGAGGCGATCATGCAGCTGCGGAAGGCTGCGGAGATCGAGCCCGGCCAGTCAGCCTATCCCTATGCCCTGGGGCTGCTCTATGCCGAACTGGGTCGGATCGCGGACGCCCGCGATGCGATACGGGCGGCCATTGGCAAGGATCGCGGCCAGAGCCGGTACTGGTACAATCTTGGCTTGGCTGAGTCGCAGCTTGGTGAACCGGGGGCGGCCATTGAGGCCATCCGGCAAGCCGAGCAGCTCGAGCCCGATGTGGCCGACTACCCCTTCGCCCGGGCGACGATTCACCTGCGGCTGGGTCAGAGATCGGACGCGGAGGAGGCGTTGCGGCGAGCGTTGAGCATCGACCCGAACCATCCGGGCGCCCGAGCGGCCATCAGTGGAGGGAACCCTTAGGCCATGAGTGCGTCGCAGGGTGTGCCGCCGCGTCGGCGTTGGGCGGTCTGGTCGAAGCGACTAGGCATTGCTGCCGCTCTGCTGCTGGTCGTGGTTGCGGGCACGGGTTGGCTGCTTTTCCAGCACATTCCGGCGTGGTACCGCCCGATGGAGATCTCGCCCGAGGCGGCCGTGACGGTGAGGACCGAGTTTGCGAACATGATTGACGGGGTTGGTGGCGGGCTGAACAGCGCCCAAGGCAGATTCGAGTGTCGCTTCACGCAGGCGCAACTCAACACCTGGGTGGCAGGGCGTGAGGCCATTGACCCGATGACCCGCAAATGGCTTCCTTCCGGGCTGCGTGATCCGATGGTGGTGATTGAGCCAGACGGTGCTCGCCTGGCGGTGGCCGCCCGCACTGGCGGGGTGGAGACCGTGCTGGGCCTCAAGGTGCAGGCTCATGTCGAGGAGAAGGGCATCCGGGTGTGGCTGACGGACGTCACTTGCGGCTCACTGCCGGTGCCACGAGCTTTGATCGAGGATCAACTGGGCAAGATCGACGCTGCTTTGCGGAGCAGGGGAGGCCGTGGGGAAGTCGAGTGGCCGATTCCCTCGCTCACGGGTCTGTTTGAGGGGATCCTGCTGCCCAACGAGTGGGACTGGCCCAATGTTCGGCGGCGGTTTCGAATTGCGGAGGTCAGGGCAGAGCCGGGGATCCTAATCCTGACGTTGGAGCCGTTGGGCTCACACCGGAGTCGCTGACAGGGCTTACCCGTCGGATGTGCCCCTTTCCAGTCGCGATGGGGAGTTCGAAGAGCCCGTTCAGTCGGTTTCCCGTCAGCCTTACTTGCCAGATGTCGGGGGATTCGTGGCAGAACTCATATTCGCCGGCGTCCTCTCGAGTGACTTCGCCTCGCCCCCCCGAGACCGGGCCTTGGTAGGTCAGGTAGGCCAGCCGATGATCGGCGATGCGTTCGGCTGGCAGTTGGTCGGCTGGACCGGTCGACGCGAGTGATGAAGGATGGGTCGGGAGTCGCCACGTCGCCAAGTGGTTGCCTTTTTCCAGCATCAGATCCCAGTGACGGTTGTCCGATATTACATGGCGTAGCAGTACGAAGCGTTGTGTTGGCTTGAGCATCGACGGTATTATAGCCCCCGGATCGATTGAACCCGACCCTGCTCGGGCCTATGATCTTGCGGACAGGGATGTATCAAGCCATGGTCAGGGAGGCTGCGGCTATGCGTCACACGGTGGTTCAAACGAAGACGGGTCTGGGGTTTGGCGGGCTGGTTTTTCTGGGGTCTGTGGTCGGGGTTTTGACCGGTTGTGCGCCCGACCTGAAGGACCTTCGTGAAGCGGGCATCGAGCAGTTCCGTAACCAGCAATATGTGGAATCGACGGCCACGCTGCGTGAGGCCCTGGAGATCAAGCGCACGGATCCGCAGATAAACTACTACATGGGGCTCAATTATCGGGCCATGGCGGCCCGCAAGTTCCGGGACGGCGACGTTGCCTCGGCGTGTCGGGAACTCGACACGTCGGTGTTGTACTTCTCGGAAGCGGTGAAGAGCTGGCCGAACTACATGGCCGCCATCGATGCCAAGACCGAGGCTCTTGAGGCCCGCGGCAAGTATGATCAGGCACTGACGGTGGCCAAGGATGTAACCGACACGAACCGCGGGCACTGGGAACACTATGTCGTTTTGGGTAATCAGTATCGCGACCGGGGGGAGTATGATGAGGCTTTGCGGGTCTACAAGCTGGCCCTGACGACGAATCCCCGTGCGGCCCGGGCGTACAGCGAGCTGGGCCGGCTGTATATCAGGACCGGCGATCGAGCCATGGCGTTTGACTCGCTGCGTAAGGCGTACGAGTTGAACCACAACGAGCCAGGCGTGGCTTCTCAACTGGCCATGCTTGAGGTTGATGAAGGCGTACGGGCCGTCGCCGGCGAGAGTGTTCCACCCCGAGGTGGAACGCCGCAGCAATAGAGCCTGGGTGGGCGGTTGCCTCGCCTGGGAATGTAGCGGCGCCATTCTCTTGGGGCGGCACGTGTATCTCGGCGTTCGAGCGATTCCGATTGCTCGAACGCCGTCTCGTTTGCGGTCCGATCGATGGTGGAGAGGCCTGGCCCGGGGGAATTGCCCGGAGTTCACGCTCCGGTGATGATGACACTGCGGCATGGACAAGCGGATGGAGGACGTGTGGTGACGGGTGGGCGGTGTGCGATCGGCGTGGATCTCGGCGGTCAGAGTGTCAAGCTGGCCACGGTGCAGGACACCGGCACGGTGTGCCTTCGACGGCAGATACCGGTCGACGCGACCTGGCCGGTGGAGCGTATCACGGACCTGATCGCAGGCGGGGTGGAGGAGATGGTCGGGCAGGCTCGCAGTCAAGGGCATGCCCCCTCGGCGATGGGGATGGTCATGCCGGGGTACATGGACCGAGACCGCACCGAGCTTGTTTTTGCCACGAACCTTCCGACGTTGAACCAGTGTGGTTTCCTAGCCAGGCTCCGGCATGCGCTCTCGCTGCCGGTGGTGTTCGATGCGGACTGCAATGCGGCGGCGGTGGGCGAGTCGCGATTCGGAGCGGGCCGTGGTGTGGATCGTCTGATTGTCGCCACGATCGGGACGGGGATCGGTGCGGGCGTCATCCTCGGAGGCGAGGTTCTTCGCGTATGGCACCACATCGCCGGCAGCTTGGGTCACGTGATCGTGAACGCCAGGGGTCCGGCGTGCAAGTGCGGCGCTCGCGGCTGCGTGGAATCTCTGGCGGCGGGTCCGGCCCTGGAGAGGCGGGCGGCGGAGCTGGCTGATGCTCAGCCGGCGTCGCGGCTGGCGGCGATGAAAGCGGAGTATGGTCGGCTGACCGGCGTGGAGATCGGGAGAGCCTTGGCCGAAGGTGACGCCGCGGCCGAGCAGGCGATCGATGAATGTGGCTGGTGGTTGGGGGCAGGCATTGCCTCCTGGTCGGTGATCTACCGGCCTGACAAGGTCCTGATCGGCGGAGGCGTTTCGGGGCTAGGGGAGACCTATCTTCAGGCGGTGCGACGTGGCCTGGCGGAGGTCGGGCAGCCGAACGCGACCGGGCACGTTCAGATTGATGCGGCAGCGTTGGGTCCGGATGCTGGCCTGATCGGCGCGGCGGCCATGGTGATGACCGGCGAATTGACGACCTGAGCGAGCGGTGATGGCGGCCGAGGCGTTGGCCACCCTTGCCCAGTCGGTCCTGGGGATGGCGACCGATCTGGCGGCGATTGTGGGCCGTAGTGGCGAGGGGGCCCCGGACCGGGGCGCTTTCCCAGAGACGGGAAGCTCTGCAGTCAGGGGGCTTGATGCAGATTCCTCACCCAGTTCCTTCGCGGCGTCTCGCCGATTCCACCCCGGCCGGGTCGGGCTCTGAAGCCTGAACCTGACCCATCTGACCTTCACTCGGGTTCCGGCTATAATCTGGGCCATGAGTACAGCATCCGCGAGCCACGTTTTCTCCGCCCCGGATGAGCATGGTCGTTTCGGCCTGTTCGGCGGCCAGTATGTGCCCGAAACGCTGATGGCGGCCATTCACCAGCTTGAACGGGAGTACGACAAGGCGAAGAAGGACCCGGCGTTCTGGGCCGAGTTGCGGGGGTACCTGAAGGACTACGTCGGGCGGCCGAGCCCCTTGTACTTTGCCCGGCGGCTGAGCGAGAAGCTCGGCGGGGCCCGGATCTTCTTCAAGCGCGAAGATCTGAACCATACCGGCTCGCACAAGATCAACAACACGCTCGGGCAGGCTCTGCTGGCCATGCGGATGGGCAAGAAGCGGGTCATCGCGGAGACGGGGGCGGGGCAACATGGGGTCGCGACGGCGACCGCGGCGGCGGTTTTTGGCCTCGACTGCGTGGTTTACATGGGATCCGAGGACGTCCGCCGTCAGAAGCTCAACGTGTTTCGCATGGAGCTTCTGGGCACGCGGGTGGTTGCGGTCGAGAGCGGTCAGAAGACGTTGAAGGATGCGATCAACGAGGCGATGCGCGACTGGATGGGTAGCGTCGAGCGCACCCACTACATCATTGGCAGCGTGATGGGCCCGCACCCGTTCCCGATGATCGTCTGCGATCTGCAGTCGGTGGAGGGCTGCGAGTTGCGTGAGCAGTTTCTGGCCGCGGAGGGGCGACTGCCGGACATGGTGGTGGCCTGCGTGGGCGGGGGGAGCAATGCGGCTGGCGTCTTCGCTCCGCTGGTGTCCGACAAGTCGGTCGAGTTGGTTGGTGTCGAAGCGGCCGGCGAGGGGCTTGACGGGCATCGGCACGCCGCGACCCTGGCCAAGGGTTCGCCCGGGGTGATCCACGGCATGTATACCTACGTGCTCCAGGACGCGGACGGTCAGACCTCGCCGGTTCACTCGGTCTCGGCCGGGCTCGACTACCCTGGTGTGGGGCCGCTCCATTCGGCATGGAAGGACAGTGGTCGCGTCGCGTACGTCGGGGCCACTGATGCCGAGGCTCTGGCGGCATTCACGCTGCTGTCCCAGACGGAGGGGCTGATCCCCGCTCTGGAGAGCGCCCACGCGGTGGCCCACGTGGTCAAGGTCGCGCCCAAGCTACCCAAGGACTACACGATCGTCATCAACCTCTCCGGGCGGGGTGACAAGGACTGCGTGGAGGTTGCCCGGCTGCTGGGCAAGCGGATCGGGTAGATTCGGCAGTTTATCCGAGGCAGGAAGTCGCAGGGCCGGCCTGTTCCGTCAGGCCGGCCCTGTTACTTCTGCAGGAGAAAGGTATTCCGCAAGCTCGCCCGAGAGCGGGGCCCCGGCACGATACCCCTATGAGTAGTGGGTCCGCGCCGCGTTGACGCTACCGCTTGTCCGGATCGATCTTGCGAACGACGTCGAGTGATGCGACGTTCTCCAGCTTGTCGGGTGCGATGCGGCCGACGGCCAGCTTGGCTCGTTCGGCCACCGCTTCGACCCGGAAACCGGCCTGCTTCAGGGCGGCCAGAGTATTCGGTTGTGTATCCGTCGCCAGCACGGTGACGATCAGGTCTGCGTTGGCATCAGATATACGCGCGTCGGCGGGTTTAGTTTCCGGGTTCTTGACGATTTTTTGGAGGTCCGGGTGCAGCCGTCGGATGATCTTGGCACGGTGGAGGGCGGCCTCGATCGGTTTACGGGCTTCATCGGACAGGGCGGCGATCTGCCTGTCTCGCTCGGCCGGTGCCAGCGAGGGGTTGGCCAGGGCCTTAGCCATCTGGACGGCGGGGGGGAAATCGGGAGCGAGCGCGGCCAGGGCGTCGGCCAGCTTTCGGGCCTCGTCGATCCGCCCTTCTTTCACCAGGGCGGCGACCAGCAAAGCCAGCCGTTCGCGGAGCAGGGTCCGCGTGGCCCAGGCTCGGCCCTGGTCGGTGCCCAGGGTGGCGAGAAGGGCGACCATCTCGGTCGCCTCGGATGATGCAGCCGGTGCGGTGGCAGGCGGGCCGGTCGGGGGGGAAATGGCGGCTTGAGCCGGTTGCGTTCCCGGCTGACTCGCCGCGGGGGCTTTGAGGTCGAGTGTCACGAGCATTCGCTTGGCCAGGTCCCTCTCTTGGTCGCTGCCGGTCAGCACCAACATGTCAGTCTGATCGTCAGCCGTCACTTTCAGCGAGTTGGGGGCACCTCTCACGAAGTGCTTTCCAGAGCTCAATACCTCCTTCATTCTAGAGGCCACCTCCGAGGCCTTGCCCTTTCGGAGTTGGACCGTTTCGCTCTGGCTGGCGCCCTCGAAAGCAGTGGCCGTCGACCCCAGCCGTAACTCTGGTTCCATCAAGGCTTCAATGGCTTGTTCTCCAGCGGTCGCTGCGGACGGTGCGCTCAGATCATATCGCGTGGAGGGCGTTATCCCGGGCGTAGGCGGCTGAAAGTGGAGGCCGACCATCTGCTCGTTCGTCAATTGGCCCGGTAGTCCGTAGAAGTCCTCCGCACTCGTATTACCGTACAGGACCTGGAAGCCGTAGCTGACCGAGTTCCCGTCACCGTCGGCGTCTGCGAAGTCCCACGCGGAGTTCGGGGAATAGGAGGAGAAGTACCCGCGCGCCCAAACGTCGGACCGACCCTCTTCGATAAGGCCAGGGAAAGCCAGCGCTGATGCATCTGCCCATTCCTTGTTCTGACTGTCCAAGGACTCTCGAAACCGGTGTTCCGGGCGCAATCCCCATGTGAAGTCATTGCCGCTCGATTCCCCCTCGATTCCCCTGACCTTCCCCTCCGGCTTCTTCGCATTTCTGTTCAGCGTCGAATCCTGTTCTTGCGATTCACTCAATACTCTCAAAGGCGTGAGAGCCGGCTTGTCGGACTGTCGACTCGCAGCCTGGCCGACCTGCGTTGCCGTCGCCTTGGCGGCGAAGCGGATTTCGCGCAGGCAATCCTTGGACAACGCATCCGCACTGGCCGTACCCTGGATGCACGGGCCGAAGATGCCTTCGTAGCTGACGCCCTGGGGCATCTCGAGGGGCACGGTCACGAGCCGGGGCAGGCCGCCGATGGTCATCCGGGCCTTCTCGACCGCCACGAAGCTGGTGAACTGGGTCATGATCCCGAACCGTTCGCCGAGATCGACGATCTCAGTTCGGAGCGACTCGGGGAACGTACCCCGTTGCAGGGCGGCCAGGTCCTGGTTCATGATCGACTCGACCCGGGCCCGGGCCCAGAGTGTCGCGATGGTATCGTGTTCGGGCTGCGAATCGGGCAGGTCGAGCTGGAGGATTCGCTGATACGGCCCGGAGCCGCTGCGACCGCGGATGGTGAGTGTGCCCTTGCCGGGCCTGGTGTACCGCCCGTGCAGGATCAGCGGTCTGACGTCGTAGAGGTCGGGCACCTGGGCGGGCACGAGGTCGGTCACGTCGAGGTTCTCGCTGAACGCCAGCGAGACGTCCATCAACACCGGCGTCTGGATCCGCTTTGCGAATCGGGCGACGGCCTGCTCGACGACATCGTTCTGGCCGCCGGGCTGGTTTGCGGCCTCGGAACCCGGCCTGACCTGCACGTACTCGACCTCGCCCCGGCCGGCCTTGGCCATATTGTCCAGCAGGTAGCGGTTGACGCTGTTGCCGATGCCGAAGCTGAAGACGCGGGTGGTGTGGGCGTTGCGACGGATGGCGTCGATGATCTCCATGTCGTTGCCGACGTAGCCGTCGGTCATGAAGCAGCAGATGCGGACCGGGCCTTCGGTCGGTGGCCGGATCCAGTCCACCTGATCGACGATGAGCATGGCATGGCCATGTCTGGTCTGCCATTTGCCGGTGAGCACGCTGATCTTGAGACCCCTGTTGTCGCCCTGTTGGAGGCCGCTCACGGGAATGTGGGCTTCGATTGCGGCCCCGTTCTTGAGCGCGAAGGAGAGGGGGCTGCGGTCGCCTTCGATCTTATAGGGGAGGCTGAGCATCGAACTGGCGTGCTTGCTCCAGTCGAGGCGTACGCTCACCGTGCGGCCGTCGGCCGGCAGATTGGCGAGCCGCTCAAGGGTGATCGCCTCCGCCGCGGAACTCGCCGTCTGGATGAGGGCGGCGTTGATTGCCTTCATCATCTCGGTGCCGCCGCTGCCCTGCCTGGCGGCCAGGAACGCCTGAGCCTCATCGCGGTTGGTCTGATTGAATGGGCGGGGCTTGTCCCACAGGATGCGGGTATCGCCGGAGAAGGTGATCAGGTTAAAGGTATCCCGTGGGCGGAGGGTATCGATGGCCCTACTCATGACCTCCTTGGCCTTCTCGATGGGGAATCCGCTCATTGAGCCGGAGGAGTCGAGCACGAAGATGAGCTCGCGGGGTACGGCCTGTTCATCGGTGACCCGATCTGGCGGCTGGACGATGAGGGTGAAGAACTTGCCGTTCTTGTCGGTGTGGGTGAAGGTTGCCTCCTGGATGGTATCGGCCGTCTGGCGCCAGTTGAGGATGAAGTCGCGGTTGGGGATTTCGTCGGCCTTCATCAGTTCGAGGGTCAGCTTGCGGGGGTTGCCGTCGTCGCGTTTGACGGTTTCGGTTCGGACGACCTCGTGGAGCTCGGACTTGGTTGAGAGGATACCCGGTCCGCCGGTGTCGATGGTGACGCGGAGAGAGATGTCATGTCCGGCGCGCTTGTCCGGCTTGACGGGCATGGGGGTGATCTTCGCGGCATCGGGCACACGGTCGGTATTTGGCGAGAAGCCGGTGCCCGGCTCGGCGCCGGCCTGGGTGTTCACGTAGAACCACCGGCCGTTGATCTGACCTGTGCCGTCGGTATGCAGGGTACCGCGCTCCTTGGCACCGTTGGGATACGAGGCCTCGAAACGGTACCAGAGGGCCGGCTCACCACCCGAGGACGCTGGCGAGACACCACTGCCACCCTGGCCAGGCCTAGCCCACCAGATAGCATCTGGAACACTGATGGGGACGGCGTTTCGGAGCAGCGTGTCGAGCCTGCCGCCCTGGAGGGTGCCCAGGCGGCTGGTATCGCCGGCGTCGCCGATGGTGAGTGTCGCCGGGGCCATGAGGGTGATGCCGCCGCGTCGCTTCAGGCCGGCGGGGAGTTCGGCTGCCCCGGGGTCGCCCGTGGGCGTGCCGGGGACGTACCGTGGGCCGACGACCATTGGGAAATCGAATGAATACAGGCCATCTTTGCTCTCGAGCATTTCGACGTAGCTGATATCGATGGTGACTTCGGCGCCGGGCTCGATGTTGGCGACCGACTGGGTGAAGAGGTTAGGGCGCTCCTGTTCAAGGAGACTGGCGACGTAGCCCTGTTCGCGGGCAGCTTCGTACATCCGGCGGGCCCGCTGGCGTTCGTGGACTTCGCCGACGATGACGCGATCGCCGACGGTCATGGTCATGCGGTCGACGGCCGCACGATGGCTGAGCGGGAAGGTATAGACTGCTTCGACCTTGTCGGAGTAGGTGTTCTGAAACCGCTGGGTCACGCGGACGCGACTGAAGAAAGCGCTGATGGAGACATCCACGTCGGTGTGGCGGAGCGGGCAGGGTCCCATGATCTGGCCGTCGCGGTCCAAGGCATCGAGCCGGCCGCCCTCGGGGGCGAGGATCACGTTTTTTGCGTAGGTTGGTGAGGTGCCCGGCGGCATGAGCAGCGGAACAAGCACGGCGGCCAGGATCAACGTTGCGGCGATTGGCGAGTAGCGGTTCAAGAGGAATCTCCTGACGAGGTAGAGGCGTGATGGCTTGGGCGTGGTGGGTCGGCGGGATGCGGCCGCGACCTGAGGCTCGTGGTCGTCGAGGGAGGATGGTGCGGGGTTGGTCTGGTCCTGTTTCGCGATGGCGAGCATGAGCCGGTCGCGCAGGTCGTGGGCTCGTTGGGTATTCTGTTCGTGCCAGACGCGGAGGAGTCGGTCGAGTTCGTCGGCTGGGGGTGGGCCGGCGTCCCGCGGGTCGTCCGGTTGCCGTGACGGATTGTGTGACGTGGTCATACGGGTTGCACCTCCCGCATCAGACGGGCCAGCCGCTCGCGGGCCCTGGTCAACAGCTTGTAGAACCCGCTCCGTGAGAGGTGGAGTACCGCCGAAGCTGCCACCGGCGGATCGGGTTCCAGGTAGAACAGGTGGATGGCCAAGCGTTCCTCATCCGGGAGCCGGTCGAGGGCGGCGGTCAGCCGGTCGAGTTGTTCGGCCTGTTCGGCCGCCTGGGGCGGGCTTGGCGTGTCCGGGGGTGAAGCCAGCAGGTTCATACCGACTTGCTCCTCGTGCCGGCCGCGGCGTTCGGCCGATCGTCGCCGATCCGAGCAGACCCGGCGGGCGATGGCGTAGAGCCAGGGCCGCAACCCGGCGGGGTCGCGCACCTGGCTGAGCCGACTGTACGCCCGCAGGAACGTCTCCTGGCATGCGTCCTCGGCCTCGGCCTGCGAACAGCCTCGCCGGCACAGTGAGAGGACGACGGCGGCATGGCGGTCGTACAGTCGCGCGAACGCCTCCCGGTCACCCGCCAGCGCGGCGGTCAGGTCACTGCCGTCGTCACTCATCATGAGACTCATGGCCGCTCAACTGCTTCTGTCCACCCGGAAAACCGCACCAGAGGCTGTTCCAGCAAACCTCGGGATGCGGGAATCCCGCCTGAACCCGCATCGGGGAGACGGCGGCGCGGCGTCTGCTGAGACCGGTTTCACGTGGGTCCGATCCCGAGCTTGCAGGCCTGTTCGCCGCCCCATACGATAACCCGCCGGTAGCGATGAGAGAATGCCAGACGACGCCAGACGCCTCACTTGACGGGGAACGCGAGCCGAGCTCAGGGGCCGGTTCTGGGAGGGGCTCATCCGAGGCGTGGGTGGGGCGTACACGGGGGCGGTGGCAGTGGCGGATTGACCCGAAGTGGCTTCATCTCTTTGACGATGTCGGTGAGCCGGACTGGCTGGACCTTGCCGCGGATCCGCGGGCCGAGCGGGTGAAGGGCAGCGAAGGGGGCCGTGAGGTCTTCCGGGTGCGGGCCGGGGAGGTGGTTCTGTACGCCAAGCTCTTCCGGCCGGTCGGGTGGTGGGGCTGGTTGCGGCGTCAGCTGGCGGGTTCGGATGCCGCCCGGGAGCGGCGTATCACGGAGTACGCCCGCTCTCACGGAATCGGCGCGGTTGAGCCGGTCGCGACGGCCGAGGCTGCGATCCGTGGTCGTGAGGTCGACAGCATCTACATCACGCTGGGCCGCGAGGAGGTCCGGCCGTTGGAGGAATGCTGGCAGCAACTGGCTTGTGCCGCTGCCGGTCAGCGCCGGCTCAAGAATGCGGTGATCGACGCCGTGGCCGAGCTTCTGGCCCGAGCCCATCAGAACGGTTTTGAGCATTTCGATTTACATGCCAGCAACGTGCTCATCCGGACTCGCTGCGGGGAATACCGCGCCTTGTTTGTCGACCTGCACGACATTCGCACCGGCCGGCGGGTGAGCGATGCGGGTATTGTGCGCAATCTGGCTCAGTTGAACCAGTGGTTCAGTTGGCACGCGACGGTGAGCGATCGCGTGCGGTTTCTGGAGCGCTATGTGCACTGGCACAGGGAGGTCCGCGGCGCCGCGGCCTGCGGGCGTGAACTGCGTGGCGACCGCCGGGGCCTCATCGAGGCCCTGGAATGGGCGATTCGCCGTCACGCCAATGCCTTATACGCCCGGCGCGACCGGCGGTTGCTGCGGACGGGATCATATTTTGCCCGGCTCGATCTGCCGGACGGCTGGCGGGCCCACACCTACCTGGCGTGCAAGCACCCCATGCCCGGCTCGCGGGTGTCACGCATGATCTTCACCGGGCAGCAGTGGCGGGAGTGGCTTGGCGAGCCGGCCGCCTGGTTCACGCCCACGGACCGCAGCCGAGTCATCAAGGACTCGACGACGGCCATTGTTTGCCGGCAGCGTCTCGATGCCGGTGAGGGTGAACCGCTGGAAGTCGTGTGCAAGCGGTCGCGCCCGCGAAACCCGCTGAAGCTGCTGCGGTACGCCCTGTTGGGTTCGCGGCCGATGCTGACCTGGAAGAAGGGCAACGCTCTCCTACACCGGCGCATTCCCACCGCCCGCCCGCTGGCGGTGCTGGAGCGTCGTCGGTTTGGACTGGTGTTGGACAGCTTCGTGATTACCGAGTACCTGGAAGATGGCCACGATCTGGATTCGCTGCTGGTGATGGAGCTTCGGGCCTTGCCGGCCGACCGGGAACGTCGGGTGAAGCTGTGGCTTTCGCAGGAGCTGGCCCGGCTGGTGCGGCTGATGCATGGACAGGGATTCGTCCACCGCGATTTCAAGGCTCCCAACATCATGGTCCAGTGGTCACCGATTTCGGATGATCTGCCGCGGCTCAGTTTGGTGGACCTGGACGGTTTGCGTCAGGTTCGCCGACCGACCGAAGCCCGGCAGCTTCGGGCCATCGCGCGACTGAATGTGAGTCTGGACCACTGCCGGGGGCTTACCCGGACCGACCGGTTGCGGTTTCTCAAGCAGTACCTTCGGCGTCCGGGCCGGCCCGATCCCGAATGGAAGCCGTGCTGGCAGGCGATTGCGTCGTCCTCGGGATCGATCCGGACCGCCCTGGGCGCCCATCAACGGAAGCGGCTCAGGAGACCCGGGTGATGGCCGGGCAGGGGCTTCGGGGAAGGGGGTTTTCACGAGGCCAAGCGGAAAAAGAAGGAACAAACCCACGGCGTGCGCGTCTAACACAGTATTTGGTGGAATTCCACGCGCATTTCGAAGGAGCAGGAACATGAGAATTGCGATGTTGTCTATTGCCGCCGTCCTGGTTGCCACCGGTATTCTGGCCGCCCCGGGGAGGGCCGAGGTCAAGGAGATCGCGCACGCCAAGGTCAGCTACGAGGGGATCAGCTCCGAGTATGCGACTGCTCTGGCGGAGACTCTGGCTGCCGCGAGGCGAGTCTATGCCGACACCCTCAAGTTCGACATGCCGAACACCGTGATCCTGGAAGTCAAATGCGGGCCGGACCAGACCACCCGGCTCTACACCGACGGTGAGGATCGGCTGTTTCTTTCTCTGCCCTCGCAGGACAAGCTGGCCCAGCCTTCGAAGAGTGGCGTCTTCAACCTGTACGGCATGTGCCACGAGCTGGGCCACATGGCCATGTACCGCACGCTCAAGAGTCGCGACTGGATGACCTCGGCGGCGGCGGAAGGATGGGCTCACTATGCCGGTTCGGTGGTCGTTGACCGGGTCTGGACGGCCAAGGGCGAGAAGCTCTGGCCAGACCGTTACGATTACCGGGAGGACGGCACGGCGAGGCTGAAGAAGCAGTTGGCCGCGGCCAAGCCTTCGCCGATCGACCAGGGCGCCGGGCAGTGGCAGAAGCTGGAGGCGATTACTGGAGCGACCCAGTTCGCCCAGCTTTTCGCGGCCTGGGAGGCGGCCAAGGTGGACCCGGGCAAGCCCGACGCCGGCCTGCTGGCGGTTCTGGAGAAGATGCAGCCGGCGAAGAAGGACGCGATTGCCGCATGGTGGAAGGTGGCCGGGCCGCTGTTTGTCGAGAAGGTAGCGGTCAGCAAGACCAAGGCGGAGACAATTGCCGTCTCAAAGCTGAGTGGTGAGCCCACGCTGCTCAAGTACGACGACGACAGCTGCGACGGCAAGAAGTCGATCGCCGGCGGCGGGCATGCGGTTTTGTTCAAGGCTCCGGCGGGCGGCAAGTGGTACGTCCGGGCGATCTCGGTTTACGGGGCCCGCTACGGCACGCCCAAGGCGCCGCCGTCGCCGTTCGATATCGCCTTGTGCGACAAGGACTTGGCCGTCGTAGCCACCTGGCGGAAACCGATCGGCAGCTTCGAGTACGGCAACATGAGTTGGACTCGCCTCGAGGTGCCGCCGACGCGCGTCCCGGTCGAGTTCCAGATCTGCCTGGATTTCAAGCCGACTGCAACCAAGGGCGTCTATGTAGGCTTCGATTCAAGCGGTCAGGGACACTCCCGGGTGGCCACGCCGGGCAAGAAGGGCGGACCGCTCGGAGAGGGTGACTGGATGATCCGGGTGGAGTTGGATCAGGCGAAGGATGCCGATGCCCTGAGGTGAAGCCTCGGCCGCAGCTCTTTGCGTCTTCCGCGGGCGGTTACTTGCCGGGCTCGATTGGTCGGATCTTGATGTTTCGGAACGACACGCTCCCGTGGTCGCCCTGGAGGCCGATGTAGCCGCTGCCGGCCTTGGCGAAGCGTTTCATTCCGCCGAACTTGCTCTTGGCCACTCGGGTGTTGAAGTCTTCGCTGCCCAGCACGTACTCGATGTACTTGACGCCGTTGACGTAGTGCTCGCATTTTGTCGGGCTGATGACGACGCGGACCTGGTTCCACTGGCCAAAGGGCTTGGTGGCGTCGATGGGCTTACCCGTCTTGGGGTCGTCGGGTGGCTGATAGAGGGCATAGAGCCAGCCGCACAGTTGCGGGTCGTGGGCGTTGGCGTTGTCCTGGAGCTGGATCTCGGGTCCGGTCGCCCAGGCGGCGCCCTCCTCGTCGGTGATGTGGTAGATGATGCCGCTGTTGCCGCCCTCGGAGATGTTGTACTCGAGGGTCAGCTCGAACCAGGCGAACTTGTCGGTGGTGACGATGTCGCCGGCGTTTCTGGGATCGACGCAGGCCAGCATACCGTCCTGCACCTGCCAGCCGGGCCGGACGCCTTCGCGCTTGAAGTTGTGCCAGCCGCTGAGGCTCTCACCGTCGAAAAGGAGTCGCCATCCGGCCTTCTCCTCCTCGGCGGTGAGGGTATTCGGGCCGGACCTTGCCGCGGCGGGTTTGGGCTTGCCTTCTTTCAGTGCGGCCACATACAGGGCCCACAGTTCGTCCACCGTCTTGCCGGTGTATTCCTGCCAAAGATCGCTGGAATAGCGGCCCGCGCGCATGGCCGCGTTGATCTTGACCACGAACTCGTGGTCATGACAGGCAGCCACGTACTCGAGGAAAGCACCGGTGGTGCGGTAGCTGTCGGTGTACTTGGCCCGGTCGGGATTGGGCCGAGGCCGCTTGGAGACTGGCTCGTACTTGAACCAGCGGATGTAGTCCGCGACGCCCTCTACGAGCCAACCCGGATTGCGCCGGCTGCGGTATTGCTGGGCGACGTGGACCAGTTCGTGCACGACCGCTCCCGCCGCCTCGCCGTCGAGGTTGTCCTTGAACCACCGTTCGGCGCAGGAGATGTGCGTACCGGCCGTACCGGCGACGCCGCGCATGTCCTTTCGGAAGGCGATGTCGATGCGTTTGGGAGCGACGAATCCTTCGCTGGGCAGCATCTCAACGATCTTGGGATACCAGGCATCGAGCGTAGGCTTGAGCTTGGTGTCGATCCATCCCTTCAGGTCAGGGGTCTCGGAGGCGTCGATGACGATCTCATACCCACCCCGCGGCGACGACGCCTGGACCTTGTCGGACGTGCCGACAACATCGATCTCGCTGAAGAAAGTATTGCCGAAAGTGTCGTCGGCCTCGGTGCGAGAGATATCGAACAGCAGGTAGCGGTAATTACCGAGCAGGCCTGTGGACTCGGAGATGCTCACGCCGTACTGGCCGCCGACTTCTCCGTCGGCCGGCCGGGTGTCAACGGTCGCGATCAACTTCCAGCCAAGTGCTTCCGGCTTGTCGCCGGCCGCCAGCTCGGCCTTGAAGCTGTCGGCTTTGCCGTCGGCGGCGTAGAGCTTGTAGACCTGCGGGCCGCGGGGACCGGGATGCCATGAGTAGCTGTTGACCTGCTTGACCTCTATGACGCTGCCCATATCGGCGAGCAGCCACCCACCCTCGGTACCGGCGTCGAAGAACAAGTTCTCGGCCGGCTGGTCCGCTTCGTCGGGCACGACCCCGTCGTTCAGCTTCTCGACATCGCCGCCGTTGGGGTCGCGCTGGCCAAGCAGGACCTTGAATCGACCGGCAGTCCCGGCGTCCGTCCTGGATGGCGCCGGCACCCCGGAGAATTTGAACTGGCCGGTCGCGTTGTCCTGGTTGCGATCCGTCACGATCTTGACCTCGGCTCGGGCAGTCCCACCCGCGAGCAGAACCAGCACACCCACCAGGGTCCACGCACTTGCCTTGCACATCGGTGCCTTCCTCTCACAAGACAGAAACCCGTACTGAACTCGCCCGATGGATCCGGGCCGCGGCGACCATAGACGGCCGCCCGGCGTCCCGGGCGATCGCAGGCGTACCACACCCTGCCCAGTGCCGCCCGGTGACACGGCTCATCGACGGCACCGGGCTACAAGCCGCATTGTATCGTCCTTGGCTTAGACCAGCCACTGGGAGAGTGGTCGCCGGGATCAGGGAACCAGGGTCCATTCCCAGGTCAGGCAGGTGGGGCCGATCCTGTCTTCCACCCAGCAGTACTCGACAAGATACCCGCCGGGTATGAGCCCCTCGACGGTGGTCGAGGTGTCGTAACAACAGAGGCAGTCGCACGGGGCGGCAAGGTCCTCCTTCTCGGTGAACCGAAGGTGCCTTCCGTTCGCCTCCAGGCTAACCGAGATGCCATTCAAGCAGCAGTTGTAGACGATGTTTCGGTGGGTCACTTGGAGAGCGTGGCCCTGCGCGACCAGATCGAACTCGTCCTTTCCGCAACCCGGGTAATCGTCGATCGAGGGGTTGCCCGGCCGGCAGTCGCTTTGCCAGCTCGCGGCGATGTGGGGTATCTTGGAGGTGCAGTCCTCGCCCGTGGGCTGGTTCTGGCCACTGTAGCATCGCTGCAGGGCGCCGAAGTCGGACTGATCGACGTCACTGTCGCCGTCAAAGTCCGCTCGGTCGCAGCCGTAGGCGTAAGGGACGGCTGCACCCGAAGCGCAGGCCGTGAACGCGGCGAGATCGTCGGCGTCGACATCGCCGTCACCGTCGAGGTCGGGGTAGGGGGGCAGGGGCGCGGCGACGATCCTCATGCGGTAGACGCGGGTGTTGCTGTCGGTTGCCTCGGACACCTCGATGTCGATCAGCGGCAGCATGCCCCCGCCAGTGAACGGAACGAGCCGGCTCTCCAGAACCAGTCCGGTCTCCTTGTTGACGGTCGCATCGAGGTTCATGGCCTGGAGACCGGCGATGTGCGGATCGGACTTCTGGTATCGACCCTGGGCGGAGACGTCGTAGCCCTTGGCATGGAAGCTGACTGCGGCGACGTCGTAGAAATCAAACACGTTACCCGGCCCGATGGGCAGGAGGTCGAACGTACCAGTCATCGGCCACTTGATGGGGATGTTATCGCAGATGGGACAATCGTTCATGAGCCAGCTGTCGGGCAGGAGCTTGTAGGGGATCCGCGATTGGTGAACGTACAGCTCACTTACGGCGGGATAGAACTTGGACTGGTTGTCGCTCGAAATCAGGCTCACGTCGATGATGTAGTTGCCGAAGGAGAGCTTGGGGATCACTACGGGGAGCTCGAATGGCACCGCGATGGCCGGGCATGCGGAACCGGGTTCCGCACTGACGGCCACGAGAGTGATCAGGATGCGGTGGTCGGTGACCTGGGCGGTGGCGGAGGTTGTGCGCTCGCACCCATCGGAGAAGTAACCGATGACCGTCAAGGTGATCGCTTCGCCCTGCACCGGCAGGCCGGGGTCAGCCAGGACAGCGGTGACGTCGTGTGCGGTGACAGGCCCGCTGGCCAAAGCCAGAACGAGTGTCCCCATGGCATACACCCGGGATGGTCTGATGCCGACCATGGTATGGCCCTCCACGTGTGGCCCTAGGCCCCCCTGCTTCTCCTTCTCAAGTGTACCACAAATCCGGCGCAAGTGGGGAGGAATCGAGGGTACCGGCGATGGGATATGGAGCCTCGTGACGGCGTTGGGCGTGAGACTCCGGCGATGCCATTGGGGTATCGACGCGGGGGCGAGGACTGCTTCTCGTCAGCGATGCCGGATCAGGAGGCCGACCATCGGTGCGTACTGTCGCTTTGACGCCTCTCTACGGATTCCGTACGGACCGCGAGTCTGCAGCACCTTTCCCATACTGACCGGCTCCTCGACGTGGTAGCCGAGCTTCCGGTAGAAGGTGACAACTGCCGCATTGCTGGCAACGACCTGCAGGTTGACCTTCGGACAGGGACGAATCTCCATGTGCTGACCTCGGCGGACATCCATCGTCGGAGATGGCCGTGAGGCGAATGCGGGCCACTGTCACCCGGCGTTCAATCGCTCGAGAGGCTGCGCTTCTCGTCGTCACGATTCATGAACTCGGCCGGGGCCCTGCGAAGGGGATTCTCGCCCAGCCCGACCCGCATCTTCTCGATCGCCTCGGTGGCCAGTTGGTCGCAGCGTTCGTTGCCCGGGTTGGCGGCGTGGCCCTTGACCCAGTGCCAACGGACGCTGTGGCGGGAAGCCTCGGCGTCCAGGGTTTGCCAGAGATCGAGGTTCTTGACCGGCTTCTTGCCTCGGCGCCAGCCCTTGGCCTTCCAGCCGGGCAGCCATTCGCGCATGCCGAGCTGGACGTACCTGGAGTCGGTGTACAGGTCGACCTCGCAGGCCTCCTTGAGAGCCCGAAGCCCCTCGATGGCCGCGGTCAACTCCATCTGGTTATTCGTGGTGGCCGGGCAGGCACCGGCCAGCTCGCGGCGGGCTCGGCCGTAGCTCAGGACGACGCCCCAACCCCCCGGACCGGGGTTGCCCTGGCAAGCGCCGTCGGTGTAGATGGTCACCTTCTTCATGGCCGGTATCGTACCCGGGGCGCTTCTGAGCCGCGACGGCTGTTTTGTGGTAAACTTACGGTGCCGCGTCCAAAGAGGTGACCGAACATGAAGGCCTCCTGTCTCCTACAAGGGGGTATGTTCACAATGGCCATTCTGACAAGTGCGCACGGACAGTCCGCCCCCGGGGGCGGTTCTGACCCCCGACCGGCTCGGTTCTCCGGCTCGTGGTATCCCGGGGACTCCGCCGAACTGGCCACCCTCATCGACCAGCTATTGGACCGGGCACCGGTTGCGAAGCTGGCGGGCAAGCCCCGGGCGGTGATTGCCCCGCACGCTGGATACCGGTTCAGTGCTCCGGTGGCGGCCGCCGGATACCGCTGTCTTCGCGGGCAGAGCTACAAACGGGTCATTGCTCTGGCGTTCAGCCACCGGTATGCGCACAGCTATCGGGGGATCGACGTACCCGACAAGTGGACCGCGTACCGTACGCCGTTGGGGGATGTGCCGATAGACACTGAAGCGGTCAAGAAGCTGAAGGGAAAGTCGTTGTTCGCCTCCCACCCGGGTGTCGACGCCGACGAGCATTCCCTGGAGCTGCAGGTGCCGTTTCTGCAGCGGGCGCTGAAGGACTTCAAGCTCGTGCCGCTTCTGGTCGGCAAGATGTCGGTCGGCGAGCACGCGGCGGCCGCGGCGGCGATTCTCCCGCTGCTGGACAGTGACACGCTGTTGGTGGTCAGCAGCGACTGTACGCACTTCGGGCCGAACTACGGCTACGAGCCGTTCCGCACGGACATTCCCGCCAAGTTGAAGGAGCTGGCCGACAAGGCTTCGGCGGCGATCGAGCACTGCGATTTTGACGGCTTCACGAAGCACCTGGTCGACACCGACGATACCATTTGCGGGCGGGAGCCGATCCTGCTGTTGATGCGCGTGCTGTCCATGCAGGGAGGGGCCCTGGGCATCCGCACGGCGTTCGACACCTCGGGCCGGATGACCAACGATTACGAGAACAGCGTCACCTACCAGTCGTTCGTATTCACTGCCCGGCCGGGGGCGCTGCCGGCCGACGCGCGGGCCGCGGCCCTGAAGCTGGCCCGCGCGACCGTGGCGGCTGTGCTCAGCAAGAAGGATCCGCCGCGTCCCGACCTAGCGACGCTGCCGGCGGCGCTTCGTGAGAAAGGGGCCTGCTTCGTCACGCTCCAGAACCGCGGCCAGCTCCGGGGCTGCATTGGGAACATGGAAGCTCGCGGGCCGTTGGTCGAATCCGTGATCCACAACGCGATCTCCGCCGCGACCGAGGACTATCGCTTTGCCGACAATCCGGTGACGGTCAGGGAACTGGACGACCTGCACATTGAGATCAGTTACCTGACGCCGATGAAACCGGTGGGCAAAGTCGAGGAGATCATTGTCGGGCGGCACGGGGTATTGATCGAGTCGGGTTCGCGGCGGGCGGTATTCCTGCCCCAGGTGGCCTACGAGCGCGGCTGGACGCGCGATGAGTTCCTGACCCAGCTGTGCGTCAACAAGGCAGGTCTGCCGGCCGACGCCTGGAAGCGGCCGGAAGCCAAGCTGTATTCCTTTGAAGCGGAGGTCTTCGGCGAGTCCAAGCCGACGACGAAACCGGCTGACTCAAGAGACTGAGTCTGTTCATCACCCGGAGTACGTTCATGCCAGAGTCTTTCAATCGCAGACAGATGCTCAGCCGGATCGGCGGCGCGGCGTGTGGCCTGGCGGTATCGGGCTCGCTGGTCCCGGGCAGCGACTCCGCCCCGGCCGGCAAGCCGCGGCCGCGCGTGGTCATCGCCCGCGACGAGGCGGTTACCGGGGGCAAAATGGAGGGGCATCGGGAGCTGCTTCGCAGGATGCTGGACGCCTCGATGCAGAAGCTGACCGGTCAGGCCGACGCCAAAGCCGCCTGGCGAAAGCTCTTCAAGAGTGGCGATCGCGTGGGCATCAAGGTGAATACGCTGGGCCTGGCGACTCAGCCGGTCGTGGTCGACGCCGTCGTGGCCGGCCTGCGAAGCGCCGACGTGCCTGCCGAGAACATCATCATCTGGGACCGGTTTGATTCCGAGCTCACCGCGGCCGGCTACAAGCTCAACCGTTCGAAGACCGGCGTGCAGTGCTACGGCACCGACGCCGAGAGCTACGGCAGCGGCTACCAGAAGGAAGTCGAGACCAGCGGCCGGATCGGCTCGTGCTTCTCGAAGATCGTGGCCGAGCAGGTGGATGCGCTCATCTGCGTGCCGATTCTGAAGGACCACCCGTTTGCCGGCGTAACGCTGGGGATGAAGAACTTCTTCGGGGCCATCCACAATCCCAACAAGTACCACGAACAGCACTGCGACCCTTATGTTGCTGACGTGGTCGAGCACCGGTTCATCCGCCCCAGATGGCGACTGACGGTATGCGACGGCACCCGGGGCCAATACAACGCCGGCCCGGTGCGGAACCCCGGTTTCGCCTGGTCGCTGGGCGGGATGATTGTGGGCACCGACTTCGTGGCGGTGGACGCGGTGGGTGCCGACCTGCTCGAGCAGCAGCGCCAGGCCAAAGGCATGAGGACCCTGGCCGAGGAGAAGCGCCCGCCGGTGCACATCAAGACGGCGGGTGCTCGCGGATTGGGTGTCGCTGACATGGCCGCGATCGAACGCGTCGAGATCTGAGGCGCGGAGCATCATGGAGGGCATGGTGGAAGTGTCGAACAGCATTCGCAGGACGAGTTGCGAGGGGCCGGAGTCGCGTCGGGAAGATGCTGGTGCGACGCGAATTGCCCAGGGTGGTGTCGGCTTGCCCAGCCGGCGAAGCATGCTTTGCTCGTGCGCGGCCTGTCTGGCGGGCGGGGCGATGTGGCGGGCGATGCCGGTCATGGCCGAAGATACGTCCGCGACGGGCGAGCTGTCCGGGCCGAAGCTCAAGGGCGTGATCCGACACAAGGCGATGTTCTGGGAGCCGACCCACAAGGAAAGCGAGGTGAAGTGCCTGCTCTGCCCGCGGGAGTGCAAGGTTGTCGATCTTGAGCGCGGCTACTGTGGCGTGCGTGAGAACCAGGGCGGGCAGTACCAGACACTGGTCTACGGAGCACTCTGCTCGGCCAACCTCGACCCGATCGAAAAGAAGCCCCTGTTCCATTATCTGCCCGGCTCGTCGGCGTTTTCCATCGCCACCGCCGGGTGCAACCTCGAGTGCAGATTCTGCCAGAACTGGGAGATCAGCCAGTTTCGCCCGGAGCAGGTCGAGAGCGTCGAGGTCAGGCCGGAGCGGCTCGTCGAGCTGGTCAAGGCCCGAGAATGCCCGACGATCGCGTACACCTACTCCGAGCCGACCATCTCCTACGAGTACGTGCACGACACGGCTGCCCTGGCCCGCCAAGCGGGGATCGGCAGCGTGATCATCTCCAACGGTTACATGCAGGAGAAACCGCTTCGTCAGCTGTGTCGCCATCTGACCGCGGTCAAGATCGACTTCAAGGCCTTCAGCCAGGACTTCTACGCGGAGATGTGCTCCGCCTCGCTGGAGCCGGTGCTGAACACATTCAAGACGCTCAAGAACATCGGCATCTGGTTTGAATTGGTGGTTCTGATCATCCCGACAAAGAACGACTCGGCGGACGAGATCAGGCAGATGAGCGATTGGATACTCAAGAACCTCGGGCCGGACGTGCCGGTGCATTTCACTCGATTCAGTCCCACCTATCGGGTCAAGAATCTGCCGCCCACGCCCGCGGCCACGCTGGACCGCTGCCGCAAGACCGCCCTCGAGACGGGGCTGCACTACGTCTACGTCGGCAATCTGCCGTCACATCCCGGCGAGAACACCTACTGCCACCAGTGCAAGGCAGAGCTGATTCGCCGGGTCGGCTATCGCATCGCCGCCAACGCAGTCAAAGAGGGCAAGTGTCCCAAGTGCGGGACGGCCATTCCCGGCGTCTGGTCCCAGACCCAGGCCCTGGCGTTCAAACCTCGCGAGACCCGCGCCGAAGGCGCCGCGACGACTCGCCCGGCATAGCGATTGCGACCCCGACGCATCCGCCCTCGGCGGCGAACGGGCCGAAGCCGCCCGCCTGGCGCAGTCCTGCCCTCTTGCCAGACTTGTCCGGATTGACGCCGATCTCTGCCTGGTCCAAGCTGAGGGCATGGATCTCCCAGGGCTGCTCCAGCTTTACCGCGACACGTTGCTGGATGACGTTATCCCCTTCTGGACGAGGCACGCCCTCGACGCCGACGGGGCGATCAACTCGTGCATCACCGATGATGGACGGGTGGTCAGTCGAGACCGGTGGAGCTGGTCGCAGTGGCGGGCCGTGTGGGTGTTCAGCAGGCTGTACAACGGTATGGAGCATCGGCCGGAATGGCTGGACATTGCCCGGGGCATCTACCGGTTCCAAATCGCTCATGGCCCGCTGGCCAACGGTCACTGGCCGTTGCTGGTCGACGGCGAGGGGCGGATCACGCGTGGCTACGAGAGCATCTACGCCGACGGGTTCGCCATCTACGCCCTGGTCGAGCTGTGGCGGGCGACAGGGGAGCGAGCGGTGCTCGATCTGGCCATGGATACGTTTCAGGGGAGTGAGCACGCCCTGCATGGTGACGAGCCGCTGCCCGCCTGGCCTTACCCGATCCCTTCCGACCGTCTGAATCATGGCATCAGCATGCTGTTCTCGCTGGCGTATCATGAATTGGCGGAAGCCACCGGGGATTCGACCGTGCGCGGCGCCGCTCGGAGCCATCATCGCCGGGTGATGGAAGCGTTCCTGCGGCCGGACCGCGGCCTGGTTTTCGAGTGGCTGACCGTTGACGGCAGGGAGGTCGAACCGCCGGACCGGACCGTGGTGCTGCCCGGCCATGCCATTGAATCCATGTGGTTCCAGATTCACCTCGCGCGCTCGGCCGGTGATCTGGCGACCATCGATCGGGCCGTTCGAGCCATCCGGCGGCACCTGGAGATCGGCTGGGATAGTGCGTACGGGGGCCTGTTTCTGGCGGTGGATGCCGAGGGCGGCAGGGAGCCCGCCTGGCCGTTCCATGACTCCAAGCTCTGGTGGCCGCATGTCGAGGCCTTGTATGCGACGCTCCTGGCCTACGAGTGTTGCCGGGAGGACTGGTGCCTGCAGTGGCACGAGCGGATCCGCGAGTACAGTTATGGTCACTATCCGGTGAAGGCGCACGGCGAGTGGACGCAGAAGCTGGATCGGCAGGGCCGGCCGTTCACCACCGTCGTGGCGTTGCCGGTCAAGGATCCGTTCCATCTGCCTCGAGCGTTGATCTGCTGCACGGAAGTCCTTGACCGCCTGACAACTTGAGGGGGCCGGGGTTATCGCGACCGTGCTTTGGAGGACGCCAGGGTCCGCGGGTTGCGGTTCTCGTAGCGTCGGGTGCTGGGCGCTTTGCCGCTCGAGCGCCTGTCGTTTACTGATCCCTGATCCAGACGATCGACCGCCCGCCACGGTTGAGCCGGGCGTAATTCGGGATGGCCAGGAGTGGCGAGCCGTCGGCGAACTGGCCGCGGATCACGATCACTCCGCCGAGCAGGTCGGGCTTCCATTCCGTGGTCAGGGGCGTGTCGGGCTTGAGCACGCCGTCGACGTTCTGGTCCACGCTTTCGATGTTGTAGATCAGCGCTCCGCAACGCAGGGCCACCCGTCCGCGATCAGCGATGATGCGTTCGTCGGCCTTGATCCACTGAACCGGCAGCGGCAGTTCCAGGTGAACGGTGTCGCCGGACTGCCAGGTTCGCGTGATCACCGCGTAGCCGTCTTTCAATTCCGGGGTGATCGGCGTATTGTTTACCGCCAGCGAGATCAGACCGCCGGCTTCGGGCGTAGCGTGGTAAAGGGCGCTCACATTGCGCTGTGGCACGCGCACGCGCAGCGTGAAGCTCCTGGCCGCCGCGGGCCTGACGACGATCTCGACCCGCCCCTTCCACGGATATTCGGTGCGCTGCTCGATCTCGACGTCGGTTCCCGCCACGGTCCCGACGGGAACGGTTCCGCCGATGAACAGGTTGACGTACAGATTCTCCGCGTCCTTCACGTACATCCATCTCGGCAGATCGAGCAGGGTACGTGGGATGTTGCCCACGCAGCACGGGCAGCCATGCCAGAGATATCGAGCCTCGCTGGAGTCGAGGGCGTTGGTGTAGGTGAAGTTCCTGCCCGGCAGATCCACGGAGCCCAGCACCGCGTTGTACAGGGTTTCCTCAATCAGGTCGGCATGGTGAGCCTCGCGGTAGGCGAGGTTCATGTTATGCTGGAAGAAGACCTGGCCGCAATTCGCGCAAGACTCGCAATATGCGTTGTTCGGCAGCGAGTAGTTCTTGCCGAATCCCTCGGAAGTCTCGCCGCTGCCGACGCCGCCGGTGACATAGTACTTGGCATTCAGGATGTTGTCGTGGAGGGACCTGACCGCACTGTGGTACTCCGGGTCGCCGGTTTCCATGGCGATGCCGGTCATCGCCGCGTAGCAGTAGACCGCCCGAACCGCGTGGCCGAGGGCTTCGTACTGGTGCACGACGGGCAGGTGGCTCTGGTCGTAGGTCTCGCCGTCGCGACGGCAATCGAGCAGGAATTTCGAGAGCTGGAGGTACTGGTCACCCTTCCCGCCGCCCTCGACCTCGTTCACCAGCCACGCCAGGCGGATGAGGGCCTGCTCGAGTTCCTGATGCCCGTCATACCACGACCTCTTCGGCGGCGGACCGATGTTGGCATCCCAGCAGTCGGCAATCCTCTTCGCCGCGTCGTAAAGACACCGGTCGCGGCCGGCGGTCAGGCGGTAGTGGGCCATTGCGGCGTCGATGAGATAGCCGGCCACATAGCCCTCGTGGTCGCCGCGTCGCGACCAGCGCGGCGGCGGCCGGTCGTTCTCGTTCGGATCGCCGAGCGTGAACCGGGTCTGGAGGTAGCCGTCCGGCTCCTGGGCGGCCAGCACCACCGGAATCCACTGGTCGAGTTTCGCGCGGATCGCCGCCTGGGCCTTGGCCAGATCCGCATCGCCCTGGGCGTCCACCATGAGTGCCAGGCACATCGATTCGATCGTGTTCAGGGTATAGGCGTTGGCCCACGGCGGACCGACGTGGGGCTGGTGCGGGCGTCCCGCGTTCTTGTTTGCCGCCTGGATGAAGTTCTCGAAGCCGCCTTCCTTGAGGCCCGGCTTGGAGAGCTGTGCGATGCAGTGTGGGATCCAGTTTTCGATCTGGTACTTCAGCCGCGGCCCCCAGAACGGGCTGTTGACCTTGTACCCCGCGTTGGGCACGGGCTGAAGATGACGGGCTGTCGCGGCTCGCTCGACGCGGACCTTCAGCGTGTCCGACGCGCTGCGGTCGCCGTTTCTTGCGGTCAGCTTCAGCAGGTAGTCGCCGGGCTCCGCAAACTGCGCGGTCGTCTCCAGCTTGTCCGCCTCTGCGAACGTTGCCGTCCCCGGACCTGTCTCCTTGCTCCAGGCGATCGAATCGATCACTCCGCGGGCCTCGCCGTTGAGATACGTCTTGGCCGGCAGCACGGTCACGCGATCGACGCCCGCCTCCACGCGCGGCGCGAACTTCGGCGACTTGCCGGAGTCGTAGACCCTCCACTCGATGATGCCGGTCGAGAACCGCTCCTTCCCGTCGAACTCCAACCGGAGCTTGGACGTCGTGACCTCGGTGAAAGTGGTCGAGTTGTATTGTCCGCCGGCCACACCGAACCCAGCCGCTTCCTTGACCGGTACGAAACCCTTCCCGTCCCAATACAGCAGCCGGCACGCCTTGGGCAGGCGCACGCCGCGGGCATCGTCCCACCAGTACACATCGACCTTGCGGGTACTGACGGGCTCGCTCCATTCGTACTGCACCCATTGTGTGCCGGTCTGCGGCCAGTTGCCGTAGCATCCGTGGCTGTGGTCGTTCACCCCGCCCGGCTCGAAGTCGTCGTTCATCGCATCGAGCGTCTCATGCCCGGACACGAACGAAGTTGATGGTTTGGCCATCGGGGCGAGGTTGATCCCCGCCCCCGCGCAGGTCGCCGCAAACCCTGTCGCCGTCACTACGCTGAGCATCCACTGGTCCATGTGTGTGCGCATTCTCCACCTTCCTATGACTTGGAACAGTCGCCATAGTCGCGTGCCGGCCGCGATCGCAACCCGTTTGCCTCGTCATCACCCGCGAAGGCTTCCTTCGCCGGATCGAGCGACAGCTTCCGATTCAACATCCACGCGAGCGCGGCGGCATGGCAGGCGATGTGCGAATGACGCATCACCCGCGGGTTGGCCGCCGTTTCGCCGCGCGACTTGACACCGTCGAGGAAGTTCCGCGCATGGGCCGAGACGTCGAGGCCCTGGGTCCCGGCTGCGGCCGCTTTCAGTTCGCTCTTGAGCGACACCGGATGCACCTCGGTCTCGCCGTTGTCACCGGTCTCCACCCAGCCTTCGTCGCCCACGAACCGCACCGGGCAGGTTCCCAGCCGCGTGATCCACCCCGGTCGCTCGCCGAACGGCGTTTTGAGGAAATCCAGCACCAGCTTAACCCCGTTGGCGTACCGGCAGGTGATGTTCGTGCTCGACGGCTCGTACTCGACCGGCATGGTATCGTCGGCGTGGTTGGCCCACTGGCAGAGATCGACGGTATGGGCTCCCCAGTCCAGCAGGCGGGCTCCCGAATCGAAGTCCCAGTAGCCGCGCCAGCCGCCGCCCACGTACCTGCTGTTGTACGGCCGCCAGGGGGCCGGCCCGAGCCACAGGTTCCAGTCGCATACCTCGCGCGGGGGGGTCGGCTCGCCGGGCAGCCAGGTGGTCTCGATCTGAGGAGTATAGACCGAGGCGTATACGGTATGGATCCGGCCGAGCTTGCCGCTGTGGGCCAGTTGCACCGCCTGCTGGAAGTTCGGCACGCTGCGGCGCTGCGTTCCCGCCTGGAACACGCGCTTGGTGGCTTTCACCGTCTCGGCCAATTCCTGGCACCAAGCGATAGTCAGTCCGCACGGTTTCTCGCTGTACACATCCTTGCCGGCCTTGGCCGCCAGGATCGAGGCGAGGGCGTGCCAGCGGTCTCCGGTCGCGACGAGCACGGCGTCGATGTCCTTGCGATCGAGCATCTCGCGGAAGTCGCGGTAGACCTTGCAGTCTCTATTGCCGTAGTGCCCGTCGATCATGGCCTTGCCGGCATCGCGCCGGCTGGCCTGCACCTCGGCCAGGGCGACACATTGCAGGTCGGGCAACTTGAGCATGGCGGCCAGGTCGTACTTGCAGCGTGGGCCGAAGCCGATCACCCCCAAGGTCAGCCGCTCGCCGGCCGCGGCCGCGCCCGCTCGGCCCCACGCGGATGAGGACACGATCCAAGGCGCCGATACGGCGGCGCCACCGGCGAGAGCGACTTTCAGAAAGCCTCGCCGGCTCGAGCGGAGCCGCTTGGTCAGTCTGCCCATGGCGTTTCTCCTGATCTGCGAAATGAAGACCTCTGTCCCGGCGGTCCTCGCCCGGCCACGTTCCCCGTTCTGCGTCTTGGCATTGTACCGCATCTCTGCCCCGGCGCCGCCTGGGCTGTTCCGGGGGAATGGGTGGGCGGCGCCGATTCGACAGAGGATCGGACAGGACGCCGGGGTGTGGTCAGTGGACACGGACGGCGTCAAGCGGCCAAGGCATCATCAGGAACTGCAGCCCGGGTTGGCAGGGGCATCGGTTCCGGAAACGCAGGGCAGGAATGCGGCCAGGTCATCGGCGTCGACGTCGGAGTCCACGTCAAGGTCGGCGTTGTCGCACCCGCTCTCGAACGGCTGGCCGCGGCCGCTCAGGCAGCGCTGAAGGTGAGCGAAATCGTCGGGGTCCACGTCGCCGTCCTTATCGAAATCGGCGGCCCAATCGAGCTGGTACCAGAAAGCGGTCGAACCGAAGAGCGTATTGGCGTAAGCCCCGTAGTTCTCGATCTTGACGTCGATGCCGGTTGTGAAAGGCACCACATCGCCGATGAGCCAGCGGTACTGGTCGGCGCGGAAGACCGTATCGGTACTGCCCGGGCGTTTGGGGTCGGGGTCGTCTATATTGAGCAGACCGTGGTAGGGCGCGACGCCGTTGTCCGGCCAGGGCGGATCGTCGGGTGTATTCCGCTGTGGGCTGTTGGCGATGTTGTTGTAGTAGTAACCGCCGTTGTAGGCGTCCTCCATGCCGGTGCCGAAGAGCGTCGTGGTGCCGTCCACGGTCACGATCTCGTCGCCCTCGAGGAGGATCTTGGCTGCCCCGGCCTTCTGGACATACAGCAGGCTGCCCACGTAGTGCCCGGCGCCGGTTGTGCTGATCAACTGATGGTATTTCTGTCCGCTGACTGTTGTTTCTTCGCTGAACGAGGCGTGGAGACAGCCGATCACCGCGGGCTGGGCGCCGGACTCATACTCGACGAGCGCGGAATCGATGGCGATGGCGGATGCGGTGCTGCTGTACAGCTCGATGATCACGCCGACGCGATAGGGCATGGGCCAATAGCAGTAGAAGCCGTCCGGGCCATCCGTTCCCAGGGGCAGCGATTTGAAGGCCACCCGCTTGTGTCCGGCCCCGAAGAAGTGGGCGACGGGCACATCGACGACGTTCTGGCTTCGCCCACCGTAGCGCACGCGGAGACGCAGGCCATCGAGGGCTTCATCGGAGGCCCCGGTCATTTTCAGGCTGATCCCCCGGACTCGTCCGCTGCCGAGGCGGTCACACAAGGTCAGGGCCTGGCCGGCCTCAACGGACTGCCCCTCGGTCGCGATGAAAGCGGCCTGCTCGCTGGTACCGGCCGGGTTCTCGCCGACGTTGCCGAGCATGGCGACCACGCTGTCGCGGGCAGCCTGCTGGGCGGCGTTCAACGAGCCGCTATAGGACGGGATGGTCTGCCCACCGGTGAACAAGTGGTAGCCGTACTGGTAGAAATGGTGGGTCCGGGCATGGAGCCCGGCGGCGTAGTTGTTGGATTCGATCACCACGGAGTTCTGAAACGCGATCGGCTCGTAGCTCACCTGGCCGCCGATCAGGGTACGGACCAGGGGATTCTGCATGTAGCCGTAGCCGCTTCCGAGGACCACATTGCTCGTGGTGTCGATGAGGAGCGTACCGTCAATCGTGAGCTTGACGGTGAAGGCCTCGTCAGCGCATGCGTGGGGCATCCAGAAGCGGGTCAGCACCCCGGGGCCGGTGATGGTCTTGACGACCGTGTTCACGTCGCTGGTCACCAGGCCGGCGGGTGACTCGAACTGGCTGAAATCGTTGTTGGCGCCGGCCCGATCGTAGCTGCTGGCCAATCCGGCAACCATGCCGACCTTGGGGTTGGGCAGGGCCGACCAGTCGGCCAGCGACTCGTAGCCGGTCAGATCAGCGCCAACTGCGGCCAGGACCGATATTGTCACGGCGCATACGCCAGCCGGGATGTGCCAGTGAACGGACATCAGGGACACTCCGCGGACCTAGGGTCCTTCGTCTATCGGATTATAGCACGACGGCGAAGAATCCGGGGTGAGATGGCGGTGATCAAGGCTTCTCCTCGCCGATCGGAGCGGTGAATTGGGCGTTCAGTAACTGGGCGGCGCGGACCACCTCCCGGGGGTTGTCAACGGCCGTGAAGGCTCCGGTGAACTTGGCAAAAGCGAATGGCTCGATCGCCTCGCCCATGCGGAATCGGGCGGAAAGGGTGCCGGATTCGATTCGACCGGTCAGTATTCCCGTGCCCTGATCGAGTTTGCAGGAGAGAAAGGCGCTGCCGTCGTAGCGCACTCCGGTGGGAGGGGTGACGATCGCGTACTGGACCTTGGCGTTAATCTGTGAGGGTTCGGCGTAGGTTGTGCCCGGTCGCGGCGTCCACAGGCACTTCAGGTAGATGATCTGGGTGATGCTCTGGGTGGCATCGAGGCTGCTGGGCCGCGTGGTCTGCAGAGCCAGTTCGAAAGTGCCGCCGGGCGTGAGGCGGTAGCTGGCCTGGGTGAACGTGGCATAGTGCTGCTGAGTCTGCCCTTCGGCATCGAAGGTGGTCAGGTTGATCCGCGTCTCAGGAGAGGTACAGCCGACCAGCGATCCGAGGAAGACGGCGGCCAGGCCGGTGGTTGCGAAGACACGAGACGTTCGGGCGATTGATCTTGAGTGCATTCGCTGCTCTCTATATCTTGGCGTACCGTTCGCTCAGCTGACCGAGCCGGCGAGCGATCCGGGACCGCGGTCAGTCTAATGGGGGTCCCGGAGAGACGCAAAGACCAGTTGGCCGGAGCGCTGGCGGCGGCAGTGGCCGTCGTCGGCCGAGTGGCTGCGGGGTGGAACGACGTTTCGAACCAGGCGGCCGTCTCTCGAATCCTGATGTCGCTCCGGTCGCGCAGGATGGCGTGGTGAAGGTGACCGGATGACTCGCCGATTCCCTCTTCAAGCCAGTCCAATCGTCCGATAATGCTCATGAAGACTTCCTCATGCTGCGTGTTTCCTCTGAATCACACTTGCTATCTCTCCGGTGACAGTTTATGATTGCAGTAGTGTGAATCGGTCTGTCGGGGACCATGGCTGCAAGCGGGGGTTTCTCTCCTCGGACGGTTCTGTTGGGCAACGTGATGCTTGGGGTAGCAGTCTCAAGCGAGCGCGTTCGCTGAATAACGAGAGGAAGGAGTCCCCTGGGAGAATGGAGAGGAGCGTTCAAATCATGAATCCCAGAACCAGCTGGAAACTGCGGTTGTTCGGCGCCATAGGTGCGGCGCTGCTGCTGTGCCCGGTCATTGCCCGAGCGGATCTGAGCTCGGGCTCGCTGACCTCGATGAATGGCGGGGTAACGGCGGCCAACAAGTGGGCGGAGGCGCCGTTCTTCAAGATCACCTGGAACATCACGGACAACCACAACGGAACACTGCACTACGTGTACACCTTGTCCGCGGATGACGGAGGCCCCCTGACCAAGAGCATCAGTCACATGCTGCTTCAGGTCTCGGACAACTTCACGCTTACCGACCTGATACAGCCCTCGATTCCGCCGGCTTCTGATGATCCTCGTACGTACCGGCCAGGCGCCATGGGCAACTCCAACCCGAATCTACCGGGCAACCTCTTCGGCCTGAAGTTCGATGGAAGTGGGTCCTCACTGCTGACGCTGTCGTTCGATTCGGATCGTACGGCCATGTGGGGCAACTTCTACGCCAAGGGTGGCGCGAACGCGGAAGTGCCGACCGCGTGGAACAAGGACTTCACCGTGGCGGTGGCCGACCCATACAACTTCTCGGGTGCCTTCGACGCCCAGGGCCATGCCCTCTGCAAGATCGCGGTGCCCGACACCAAGACGCCGGCCGTCCCAGCCCCCGCGGCGATTGCGCTGGGCCTGTTCGGACTTGGCCTGGTTGGCTGGGTCAAGCGCCGGCTTGCCTGAGTCCGGGGGTTCGTGCGAGTCGCAGTGCGCACGTTCACGAGTTTTGGCAAGAGCCTCGATCAAAAGCGCGGCCAGTCGCTTCCCATGACCTGCCGGCCGCGCGGCTGAAACAGCCTCGCGTGGGATACGCGGGGCTGTCTCGTTTCGATACTCCGTGATCATAACGATGATGACCGGCGCGTGGTATGGGGTCGCCGGCTCAGGACCTCACGATCGGGCGAGCCCCCCCTGCGAGTGCGGCCGGTTGACGAGCCGGACGGTCTCAGTACGATGCGGCCAGAATGACACTTCTCATCCCGAATGTCGGACCCACGGTCGTCCTGCTGGCGGCGATGTTGGCCTCCCGGGCCGCATCGACGACATCCGCGGCGGAGCCCCCGAATCCACAGCGGGCGAACACGGACAGGACTGACTTGGACGAGCTGGCGGGCCAGCCGATCGACATTGCGCCATGGGGGTATGTGTGGCGGGCCGATCTGGCGGCCCAAGCACAGCCGGAGGCCTACTTCATTCCGCGGCGCCTGGAGCGATTGGACCGGATCTATCGCACGGCACGTCAGGCCTTGCCCGAGTCTGAGCTGAAGAGCATCTACTACCAGATGCCCGATCTCCTGAAGCCGTTTCCGCCCAAACCGAAAGGTCAACTGCTCGCCGGACTGCTCTGGACCGGCCGACTGGCCGACTACCAGGTGAAACTCCACTGGCCAGTGAACGTCCAGACGATGCCGCCACCGGAAGCGGTCGAGGTTCGGGTCTATCCCACCTCTTATGGCTGGTTTGGCTGGACCGTGGACAGGATCTTGGCCAAGCCGGAGCTATCGGCGGATCGGCACACGTGGACCTACAAGAGCGAACCTGGTGCGAAGATGGACTTTGCCTACAGCACCCAGGTCGACGCCGCTACGGAAATGGTCGCGGTCTTCTGCGAAGTGGAACCGACGCAGGGCAGTCCCCGGGCTGCCGTGCCCAGCATCCGCGTCACCAGCCCGGAGGTGGGTGCATGGCAGCGAATCGACCTGGAGATCGAGTGGGGCTTCCGGGAAGGAACCGAAAAGGCGGACTTTGACGGCCGGGTCGAGTCCCACGTGGGCATCATCGGCTCCGTGTCGCCCTTGAGCCAGGACAAGAGTACCACGGTGACCGGCACGGAGAGTTGGCAGTCACGAGGCGGGGCAGGCGGGGCGAGGCGGGGCATCCTCGTGCCGATGCTGTATGCTCCCGCCGGCCGCCCCGCCCTGGACACCCGCGTGACGGTCTGGACCCGGACGACGGGTTTCACTTTCCGTCCCAGGGACACTGAAAACGGACCGATCCTCATTCCCGAGCACGGCGTTTTCGTCACCAAGGCCGGCAGCGGCAGAACCGCCAAGGAGTTCGTCCGCGAATTGGCGGCCAAGAACCTCAAGAGCATCTGCCAGATGACCCGCGAGCATCGCGAGGCCGCCTCATGGGACGAGGTGATGCGCGAAGTCAGGCTGTGGACGTGCCCGCCGGGGACGGCCATCCCACCGCTTCCCAAGGTCGAGGACCCTCCGGTGCAGGTTCACCTGCCGGACCCGGGCTGGACTGATGCCTGGCGGGCGGGCTCGTTCCAGTTGAAGGGCAAGCACATGTGGGGCGGGCTCGCATTCGAGGTGGCCCGAGTCGCTCATGGCATGGACCTCGTCGGTCTGCACGAGGAGGCTGACAAGGTCTATCAGCATTTCCTGAAGGGACCGGGGGTCAAGTCGGACGGCGACTACACGGATGGCCACGGAGCTCTGGAATGGGCGAGTTCCATGCGACACGACATGGGCTACAGCCACGACGGCACGCACGCTTCGACGGGCAGGCTCCTGTTCGGCATGGCCGACCGCTTCTTCCTGACCGGCGACAAGGCGTGGTTCGTGCGGAACCGCGTCCGCATGCAGGCTGCGGCCGACTGGATCATCCGGCAGCGAGCGCTCTACATGAAGGACATTCCCAACCGTCGAAACCTCCTTGTGGCCGGTCTCATGCCGCCCTGCATGCTTGGTGACTATGCCATACCGACCTGCGACTGGCATTGGTACTACTGTGACAACGCCTTTGCACTCCAGGGGTTGCAGCGGTTCGCCGACGCCCTGGCAGGGCTCGATCCCCCGGCTGCTCGCGCATACCTCGACGAGGCCGCAGCGTTTCGCAGCGACCTCCGCCGGGTCGTTGACCGTGATGCGGTTCTTTCCCCGGTCCGGCTCGGCCTCGACGGCATGTATCACCACTACATTCCGCGGATGCCGTATACCCACGGCCTGACCGGTCCCGAGCTGGGCGCCCCCCAGTTCCCGGATTGCGACATCTGGATGGGTGCGCTCCCACTGGTCGAGCCGTTCGCGGCGGTGGAGGCCGATGATCGTCGCATGGTCGACACGGTGAGCATCATGGAGGAGATGGGCACGTCCGCCAGAGCCGTGGGCGAGTTGGAAGAGGCGAGGAAGAAGCAGGGGCTCTGCACGGACGATGCCTGGTTCTGGAAGTCCTACGTCATCCTGCCGAAGGCCTCGCATACCGCCAACGCCTACCTGCTGCAGGACGACGTGCCGAACTTTCTGCGGTTCTGGATGAACTCCTACGCCGCCGTGGTGGGCGCCGACGGCAAGCTCTGGGAGCACTGGCACCTGGGCGGGTACACGAATTGCGAAGCCCCGGACAACGGTACGGCGGGCTGGTTCATGGAGAACTTCCGCAATCTGCTGGTGATGGAGGACGGTCCGTACCTGTGGATCGCCCGGGCCACGCCGCGAGCCTGGCTGGAGCAGGGCAAAAGGGTCGCGGTCAGGAACGCTCCGACCTGCTTCGGACCCCTGGCGTACGAAATCGTATCGGACACTGACAACGGCAGGATCACCGCCACCGTTGACCTACCGAATCGGAGCTCACCCCAGCGTGTATTCCTGCGTTTCCGCCATCCAAAGGCGTTCCCCATCCAGGGCGTGCAGGTCAACGGCGAGCCATGGAGCCGCTTCAGCAAGGAGAAAGAGACCGTCGAACTGACCGGCCTGGCAGGCAGGGTATCGGTGGCCATCAGATACTGAGGCAGCTGCCATGAAACACGCGATGTCAGAACGATTGGTCCATACCGGTTGCCCGAACCTGTTGACCAGGCAGGCCGGAGGCATTCGGGCCGCCGTGGCGGCTTTGATTCTGGCCGGTTTGGTCGTGGCGAATCCGAGCCGGGCCGAGGAGGGTGGCGGCTGGTTGCGGGGGGCGGACTCGTGGGCCGGGCGGCAGGCACTGCCGGCGGTAGTGAATCCGGTTGTGCGATCGCCGCTGCAGACCGCGGTTTCGCTGCGCGGCGACTGGGAGTTCGTCACCCGGGACGTCAGTCCGCTGCGTCACCCGACCTGGAATGCGTTTTTCGCCAAGCCCTGGCCGAACGCGCGTACGGTTCAGGTGCCGGGATGCTGGGAGGCCCAAGGGGTTGGCGAGCCGGGCATGGGCGACTCGTGGGACTGCAAGTGGGACCACTGCGCCAAGCCGCTGCGCCACGTGTACAAGGGTGACGCCTGGTATCGCACGACGGTCACCATTCCCGAGTCATGGCGCGGGCAGCGCGTGTGGCTCAAGGTTGGCGGCGTGCGCTCGCAGGGCTGGTTCTGGGTCAACCATACACCGGTGGCCTGGGTCGACCACTACTGCGGCACCTACAAGTACGACGTGACCGACTTGGTCCAGGCTGGAAAGCCGGCCACCATCGTTGCGGAGGTCAGCAACGTCCTGCCCAGCCGAAAGGGCCTGTTCAGCGCGGTTCATCGCTTCGGCGGCCTTTACCGCGATGTCGAGCTGGAGGCGACACCCGACACGCACATCGACTACGCATGGGTGCGGGGCGATTTCGACCGGCGGACGGCCGAGATCCACGCGACGCTCGCGTTCAGCGAGCCGCACGCCATGCTCAGCGATCCGGTGCTGCGGGCCAGGGTGAAGACCGCTGACGGTCAGCTCGCGGGCGAGGGCACCCAGGAGATCGCCTTTGGCCACAAGGACAGACGGGCGGAAGTGGTCTGCTGCGTCCCGCTGACGCTCTTTCAGCCGTGGACGCCCGAGACGCCGTCGCTCTACCACGCCGAGCTGACGCTCTGCGATGGCACGCGGCCGGTGCACGGCTGGACGGAACGGTTCGGCGTGCGCAAACTTGAAGTCCGCGGGGACCGCTTCTTCCTCAACCACGTTCCCTTCTTCTTCCGCGGCTACGGCGACGACGCTGTTTACCCGCTGACGCTGATGTCGCCCGCCTCGCGCGAGGAGCACCTCAAGCATCTCAGAACCGCACGGGCGTCGGGTTTCGTTTATGTCCGCCTGCACACCCATTGCGAGCTACCGGAGTTCTTCGAGGCCGCGGACGAGGCTGGCATTCTGATCCAGCCGGAGCTGCCCTATTACGGCGACTATCCGACCGAAGCGTTCGCGTTTGACCCGCTGCGTGATCTGGAGGAGCTCATCACCCACTACCGCCGTCACGTCTCGCTGGCCACCTACTGCATGGGTAACGAGGGGCTGCTGGGACGGCCGCTGGATCACGAGTTGTACAAGCTGGCCAAACGCCTGGATCCGGACCGTCTGGTGCTGCACCAGGACGGCACCCTGAACAGCGCGGAGAACTCGGACTACCGGAGCGGTCCGATCAACGTCTGGTCGCCGGGCAGTTTTTCTTGCGAGGCGCCTTTCGTGGCCCACGAGTACCTGAATCTGAGCGTCAAGCTCGATCCGCGTCTGGCCCCGAGGTTCACCGGTGTCCTGCAGCCGCCGGTGACGCTAGAAATGCGTGACCAATGGCTGGCGGAGGCGGGACTTGATCGCCGCTGGGGCGACGCCTGCCAGGATGCCGCCCACGCATTGCAGGGCTACTACCAGAAGCAGGGTATCGAGGCCGCGCGCATGGATCCCGCCTGCGACGGATACTGTTTCTGGACGATTGTGGACGTCATGGTGAGCCAGGGCAGGACGTACAGTGCCCAGGGACTGTTCAACGCATTCTGGGAGCCGAAACCCAACGGCTCGACTCCCGAGCAATTCCGCCTGTTCAATGGTGAGACCGTCCTGCTGCTCAAGACGGAGCGCCAGCCGCCCATCGCGGTATCCGGAGAGCGTCTCCCGTTGCGTCTATGGGTCTCGCATTACGGTCCGCGGAGGCTGGAGCAGACCCGACTCATCTGGACGCTGCGTGCCGGCGAGACGCTTCTGACCAGAGTGGTGTGTGAAGGTGAGCCCGTCGAGCCGGGCGCCGTGCGCGAGCTGGCCCAGGCCGAGATCGAGATCCCGGGCCTCAACCGGCCTTCGCATGCCGCGCTCGAAGTGTCCATCGAGAATACCCCTATAAAAAACTCCTGGGATCTCTGGGTGTTCCCCACACGCACGACGGCGAGCGGCCAGGGCATCGCCGTCTCCGCGGCGTTGAGGGAAGCGCTGAGGCCGTTGTACCGCGATCTGGCGGAGGCCGGCGCGCCCGACGCGGAGAAGGCGAGCCTGCTCATCTCCCATCTCGGCTCACCCGACGTGGCTCCGGCCCTGGCGGCCGGCAAGAGCGTCATCCTCATCAACCGGACGGAAGGCGCCCCGAACGTCAGCCTCGGCTGGTGGTGGATGGGGTCGCAGGTGGGCACCGCCTTTGCCCGGCATCCGGCTCTGGGCGATTTTCCGCATGCGGGCCATCTCTCGCCGCTGGCGTTCAGGATCCTGAAACAAGGCCTGCGGCTGCCGGCCCTGTCCGGACTGCGGCCGGACGAGATGTTCGCCGTCGGGGAGGGTGGAAGCTGCTACTTCCTGTACGGGGCGGAGGGTCGCGTCGGAGCGGGACGGGTCCTGCTGACCTTCGGGCTGGATTTGCTTGCGGGTCATCCCGAGGGAACCTGCATCCTGGATGGTCTGATTCGTTACGCGCGGTCGGACGCCTTCAAACCACGTGGCGAGGTCAAGCTCGCGGTTCAAGCCCAGACCGGCTGGCAGAAGACGGTGACCGCAGGCGATTCGGCCGAAGACAACCTGCCGCCCGGCTTCTGGCGACTGGATGTCGCCCGAGCAATGAAGGGCAAGAACACGCTTGCCTGGGAAACCTGGCCCGCACCCGCCAACGTGCGCGAACGGCCGACATTCACCGTTTCGTGGAACGGAGGCATGGGCTACTTCGCCCAGCCGGAAGGTTCGTTCTCGCTATACGTCAATGATCTGAAGGCCATCGACATCCCCACGATCAGCGAGCAGGACGCCGTGTGGTCCAGCCCGGACAAGAAGGTCGAGCTGAAATACACCCGTGACCCGTCGCTCCCCGAATCCGGGCTGTTCACGCTGACGCTGCCGTCGTCCCTGGCCACCCCAGGAGAACCCCTGCAGCTGAAGGTGATCGGCAGCGAGTCCAACAGCCGCCGCTGGTTCGGCGTGTACTCCGCCTTCTGACCTGATTTCGGGAAGGGATTCGCTTGAGCATGGAGCCGCCGGATGCGATCACCTGCAAGTCAGCCGCATCACGATCCGCGGCCCCGGGAGGCTTTTACCTCTCGCGTTCGCAGATGATGTTCACGAGATCGAAGCCGTGAGCCTTCGAGGCGTTGTTCTTTCCCACGATCTTGAACATGAGGTGGTTGGGGCCTTCGGCGGCGGAAATCACGCCCATTCTGATCGGTCCGCTCCGGGTCGGCTGCTCGGCGAAGAGGTCCGCCGGTTCGCCGACCGGTGCTTCGGTCTGAAAGAGCTGCACGCAACCCTGCTGCGGCCCCTTGACCGGCTCGATGTGCACCACGTACCTGGCCGTCTCAGGCAGGTCACACGTGATGGAGACGAAGGGCGGCCCGAAGAAGTCGTGCCCTTCGGCTCGCAGGGACAGGAAGCGGACATCGCGGCCGTCGATCTTGGCCCCCTGCTTGGTCAGCGTTCCGCCTTGATAGCAGAAGCCGCGGATCGGCAGACTCCACCCCGCGGCGAAGGTGATCTTGCTGAAATCGACCACCCGGCGTGCGGCCGCGTCGGGCATGGGGAACGCCACCGTGGGGCGCGGCTCGCAGTAGAGGTAGGTCATGCCGCAGTAATCGGTGATCATGGTGTTGCCTTCGGGGGCATGCTCGATGGTCTGGAGCACGCTCTTCCTGAAGCTGTAGGCGTCGCCGATCATGAAGCGGTAGCCGCCGGTGCGGCCGAGGTGCTTCTGATAGCCCAGGCATCCGCTCAACGGGAGGGACAGGGCCCCGTCCCACCGGTCAACCACGTCATACCATCCGCCGTTGAAGTTGTCCTCCGATCCGATCCCGATCACGGCCAGTTCGCCATCGATGGTGGTCTGGTCGTCGCCCTCAAAGAACCCGGTCGTGCCGGTCGAATGGCCCTGAGCCTGGAGGATGAGGCCCACGATGTGCCCGCGCCCCTGGGTGTCGACGAAGGTGAACGGCTTGCCCTTGGTGGTGGGGTTCTCCCGGTGCCAGACGGCGTAGAACTTGCCCTCCTCCGGCCGGCGGGGCAGCTCGGCGGTGACCACTTCGCCGGACACGCTGACCGGTGGACCCTCCCGGCGGGCGGAGATCAGCTCGATCGCGGCGGAGCGATCGAACGGCATGGGCAGGAAACAGTAGTTGGCCTGGTTCGCGGTGCCCAGCAGGCACGAACCGGTGGCCGGTTTTCCCCAGGCGTAGCCGAAGAAATCGCCGGCCGGGCAAAGCACCGCAGGCTGATCGTCGCCGTCCCAGGTGATTCGCAGGAGGATGTCGCGGTCCTTGCCGGCCAGGGCGTCGGCCGGTCCCAGACGAAGAGCGGCGATCCGGCCCGGGCGTTCGGTCTTGAATACTGTGGCCGTCTGGCCCGGCTGGAGCGAGGCCTCAATGCGTTGACGCTTCACGGCCGTTCCCGGCGGCAGGTTGAACTCGAAGAGATCCTGGCCGCGTTGTGAGAAGAGAGCCGCGGCTTTCGCCCGGTGAGCCAGGTACGCAGCCGAATGCACCGGCGTCAATGTCTCGACGAGGGCGTTCTCGGGATAGGTGGCGTAGTTGAGCTGATAGAACTGGAACGACTTGGCTCTGAGCAGGATCTTGAGGGACCTCTTGTACGTCAGCGGGACGTAGCTGTAGAACCCGCCGGCCCCGTGGCCGCAGATCGGTTCCACGAAGGGCTCGTGTTGGCCGGTGAACATCTGCCTCAGGGGGAGCTTGATTCGCGGCTCAGCCTCGCCATCGAAGGAGAATTCGATCAAGTCGTTTGTCGGCGTGGGAGTGTGGAAGCGATAAAGACAGCCGGGGCCCTTCAGGTCGGCCAGAACCAGATCGTCGCCTTCCTTGCGGACGAACGAGTACTTGCCGGAGAAGCCGTCGTCGTTGCCGCCGGTGTGGTCGTAGGTGGAGATGGATGCGACCTTGACCGACGTCTTGAAGGCCGGCAGCAGGTCGAGCCGATGCAGCTCCTCCATCCCGATGGTCCGCGGCGCCTCTTCGGCGAAGACACCCGCAGCAGCGGCGACCGTCAATATGGCCCACGGACCTGATAGCAGCGGCTTCATCAATGATCTCCCAGTTGAGCGGCGGACAATGTCCCCTCGAACCCGGCTGTGCATGATACGACCAAGGTACTGGACGTGGAAGGCAACCACGACGCTCTTTCGGACCCCTGAACCGGCGAGGCACATTGCAGTGGCACAGGTTCACAGGTAAGGTGCCTGGCTGATCCGGCGAGGTCACTGGGAATCCTCTCTGATGAACCTGAGCCATCCGACCACGATCGCTTTCCTGATCTACATCGCGGTTATGGTCGTCATCGGATTCGCCGCATGGCGGAGCACGAGGAACCTCTCGGACTACATTCTCGGCGGCCGGCGTTTGAACAGCTTCGTCACAGCGATGAGTGCCGGGGCCTCGGACATGAGCGGCTGGCTGCTGATGGGCCTTCCTGGGGCATTGTACGCGTTCGGGCTATCGGAGAGCTGGATCGCCCTTGGTCTTACCTTGGGGGCCTGGTTCAACTGGCGGCTGGTGGCCGGCCGGCTGCGGGTGTACACCGAGTTGACCCGAAATGCCCTCACGCTGCCCGACTACTTCACGCATCGCTTCGAGGATGAGAGAGTCCTGCTGCGTGTGTTTTCGGCCCTGGTCATTCTGGTGTTCTTCACCATCTACTGCGCTTCCGGGATGGTGGCGGGAGCTCGTCTGTTCGAACGGACTTTCCAGATGGACTATCCGACGGCCCTCTGGGCCAGTGCGGCCGCCACCATCCTGTACGTGTTTGTGGGCGGCTTCCTGGCGGTGAGTTGGACCGACACTGTCCAGGCCACACTGATGATCCTCGCTCTACTGTTGGCTCCAGTCGTCGTGCTCGCCAAGGTGGGCGGTCCAGCAGCGGCGTGGGATGTGATCCGATCGGTGGACGCCACTCGTCTCGATTGGTTTCGCAGCACCTCGTGGGTAGGGATCATCTCGCTGCTGGCCTGGGGGCTGGGGTACATGGGCCAGCCTCACATTCTGGCTCGCTTCATGTCCGCCTCCTCGGTCAAGGTCATCCCCAGTGCCCGGCGGATCGGGATGACTTGGATGATCCTGTGCCTGCTGGGCGCCATGGCGGTCGGTTTCTTCGGCATCGCCTATTTCGCGGCCCATCCGGAGGATGCAGCGCCGGTGCGGGCGAACCGCGAGACCGTCTTCATCACGCTGTCTCAGGTGCTGTTCAACCCGTGGGCGGCCGGCATTCTCTTGTCGGCCATCCTGGCGGCGGTGATGAGCACGCTCTCCTGCCAATTGCTGGTTTGCTCCTCTGCGTTGACGGAGGACTTCTACAAGGTCTTCTGTCATCCGCGTGCTTCGCAGAAGGAGCTGGTCTGGATCGGGCGGGCGATGCTGCTGCTGGTCTCCGCCGTCGCCATTGCGATTGCCTCCAACCCGGACAGCGGGGTGCTGAGCCTGGTCGCCTACGCATGGGCCGGGTTCGGATCCGCCTTCGGACCTGTGGTGCTCTGCTCCGTGATCTGGCTGCGCATGACCCGCCGCGGAGCACTGGCCGGGATGCTTATCGGCGCCGCCACCGTGATTCTCTGGCGTCATTACGGCTTGTGGGGCCTTTACGAGATGATTCCAGGTTTTGCCCTGGCCAGTCTGGCGATCGTCACCGTCAGCCTGCTGGACAAGCCCCCCTCGCCGACGGTGATTGAGACATTCGCCCGCATGCGTCAGGAGGCCGGTTGACCGCGCCGTGGCCCGCCTTTCCCTGGAGGGAGATAACCCCCGCAGTCCAGGAGGTGATTCGCACCCGAGCCTCTCGTGGCATTCCGGATCGAGCCTCGATTTGAGACCCGCCTGTTCGGCACTGGAAAGACGTCATGGAGGTAGATTCGCAGTTTTGTCTGGTTTTTGCCCTTGACCACCGGTTGTCGCCTGTCTAATGTACTGAGGAATGCTTGATGCTGTGACAGGAGAAACGCGATGGACAAGCCCAAACGGGCGTACTACCTGCCCGCGAAACTGATCGCCGCCTTTGACAAGGAAGCTGCCAAGCATGGCTATGTCCGAGAGAAGGTCGTGGCTGCGGCCATGTTCACCTTCCTGGAAAGTGAACCCAGGCGGCGGGCCCAGATGCTCAACAACTTGGACGAGTTCCTGCACGGCAAGGCAAGGTAGCCCTTCATCCCCATCCACCACATCGTCCGCTGCCAGAGCAGTATCTATGGGCTGGGCCGCGAGAAACAGACTTGAGCCGGTCGTTCCCGTCGCCGGCGTGGCCGCCTACCAACCACCCTGTTGAGCCGCGATCTCGCCGCCGCTAGACTGCACACATGAATCGTGTCGACACTGGCGCCGTCTTTCGTTGTGGAGGGGCGCCGTTCAGCAAAGGCAAGCACACCGTGGCCTTCCGATTCGAGGGCAGCAACAACCACCACGGCCACCTGGACTGCTTGCTGCCGAGGACCGTACCCTTCGCACCGCGCGGAGGGGCACGGCCCGACGAACAGGAAAAGGCCGTCGAGCAGGTGGAGGATCTGGCCGGTCTCGTTCAGTTCCCACGTGCCGACGCGGGCCGGCTCGAGGCCACGGGACTCAACTTCAACGGCTGCCCTGCGACGGAACTCGGCGCCGCCAGCGAGATTCGGCTCAAGCCGCGGGTGCTTTTCTACCTGATTGTGCCATGAGCGGGCACGGACCGACGGCTGACGGCTCGGAAAGGGCCGCGGGCCGCTGCCCGGCTTCGGAGGTATTTGGGTCTATTGGACCGAGGAATCCCATGAACACGACAAGGAAGGCTTGCATCACAACCGCTGCGGTTACCATCCAACTGGCTGGTCTGTCTTCGGGCATGGCTGCGGAGGCACGGCTTCTCTGGCCGGAGAGCTGCCTGGCCAAGGTTCTGCGAACGGCCGAGGCAGGCCCGGCTCCCTTGGCCCTGGAAGTATCGGGTGCTCGCGGCGAGATCGTCAGTGCCCAGGCCGTGTTTCGGGTACCGACCGATCTGCCCGCGGCAACCTTGAGTATCAGCGACCTGGTCGGCGCTTCTTCGGATGCCAGGATCCCGGCCTCGGGCGTCAAACTGCAGTGGGTTCGTTACATCGACCTGACCCGTAACAGCCAGGGCGTACCCGCAGATGAACTGGTGGCCGCCGCCCCGGTCAGCCTGCCCGATCCGTACTGGGAGGATGCCGCGATCACGGTGAAGGCCAACCAGGCCCAGCCGATCTGGCTGGAGTTCCACGTCCCGTTCGATGCCCCGGCGGGCGCGTACACAGGTGAGCTCCAGGTGAAGGGCGGCGTCGCCCCGGCCGTACTGCAGGTCCGGCTCCAGGTATGGGATTTCGAGCTTCCACGTGAACGTCACCTGTCCATGATCAACTGGTGGCGGTTCCCCGGTCCAGGTTTCGACGACCGCGTGAAGCCGTACAGCGACGAGTACTGGAAGCTGCTTGCGGATTTCTGCGCGTTCCTGGTCGAGCATCGCCAGACGGACATCAACACCTCGATCGGGCTGATCGACGAGACCGGCGACGACCAGAAGGGCTGGACCCAGGACACCGGCAAGCTCGAACGATACGCCGACACGGCCTTCAAGGCCGGCATCCGGCAAATTCACCTGCATTCGGTCGGACGCCTCACCGCCGAGATCCTCGATCCAGCCAGCCGCGTTGCCGCGATCGAGCCTAACTTCCGGCGTTTGGCGGCCCTGGAGCAGCTCATTCAGCGCCGGGGCTGGTCAAGGCGTTTCGTGGTCAGTATCAGCGACGAGCCATTCGTGCATCACGAGGAGACGTATGCCGGGCTGGTCGACCGTGTTCACCACACCGCTCCCAGCGTCCGCTGTGCCGAGGCGGTAGAAACGGAGTACCTGGGCAAGCTCGACATCTGGATCCCCAAATACAGCCACCTGAACCTGTGGTATTCGAAGTTCGACGAGGCCCGCCGCCAGGGTGCCGAGCTGTGGTTCTACATCTGCTGCCATCCCATGGGGCGATACCCGAACCGATGGGTCGATCAGCCACTGCTCCACGTCCGCGTGCTGCACTGGCTCAACTACCTGTACGACCTCCGCGGTTTCCTGCACTGGGCACTGAACCACTTCGCGGAAGGCGATCCGTACAGCGAGAAAGCGATTGGATCGCCCTACTCGCCGGGCGAACGGGCAATCGCCTACCCCGGCCGGACCGGGCTGGTCGGCTCGCTGCGGTTCAGCGCCCAGCGCGACGGGCTGCAGGACTATGAGTACCTCTGGGTCCTCGAGGATCGCCTGCGACAGATCAAGCAGCAGGTCGGCGAGAAGGAGGCCTTCTGGCTCGATCCCCGCCAGCGCCCGCTGGAGCTGTGCCGGCGGGTCATAGGGTCGTTCCACGACTACACCCGCAACCCGGACGTCCTGCTCGAGGCCCGGAAGGCGGTGGCCGAGGAGATTGAAGCGTTGGGAACCGGGCCCCTGTTGGTCGTGCAGACCTCTCCGCCGGAAGGTACGGTGGTGCCGGCAGGCCCGCGCCACATCGGTATCCGGGGCTTGGTTTCGCCGGGTGCCAAAGTCACCGTCGATGGCCGGCCGGTCCCGACCGTCCGCCCGAGCGGCTACTTCGCGATGCCGTTCTTCATGCCCGACGGCCGGCCGACCCTCACGGTTGAGGTCGAGCATCACGGACTCAAGCGGGCCGTGACGCGGACGTTCAAGCTGACCGATTGACCCTGGCGGCGTTGGGCGGCTATAATGGAATTGAGTTGGGAACGGAACTAAGAGACAATATCTCGGTTCAACGCGAGAAAGCCGTCCTGGTGGGGGTTGCATTCGACGACTCCCCTTATGATCCTGCGGCATCGTTGAAGGAACTTGCATCGCTGGCGGAATCGGCCGGTGCCGGCATTATCGGTGTCGTGCGTCAGCGCCGGCAGCGTCCGGACGGCCGCTACTACATCGGCAAAGGGAAGGTCGAGGAACTCGCCGAAACTGTCGAGCGGCAGGGGGCCGATGTCATCATCGTCGACGACGACCTCTCGCCCGCCCAGATTCGCGAGATTGAAGAGGCGTGCAAGTGTAAGGTCATCGACCGCAGCGAGCTGATTCTGGACATCTTCGCCAACCGGGCACGAACACATGAGGCTCGGTTGCAGGTCGAACTCGCCCAGCTCGAGTACACCGCGCCGCGGCTTCGCGGCATGTGGACCCACCTGGAGCGGATCGCCGGAGCGGGCGGCGGAACCGGGGTCGGTTCGGTGGGTGGGATCGGCACGCGTGGACCGGGCGAGCGGCAGATTGAGATCGACCGCCGCATCGTCAACCGCCGGGTTACCATGCTCAAGCGTCAGATCGACGAGATCGATCGCCGCAAGGTCCGGCAAGTCCGCTCGCGAGGCGACCACTTCAATGTCTCGCTCGTCGGGTACACCAACGCCGGCAAGAGCACGCTGATGAACGCCCTCACGGACGCAGGCGTGCTCGCGGCGGACAGGCTGTTCGCGACGCTTGACACCAAAACGCGACGTTGGAATCTGGGGGCCGGCGACTGCGTGCTGCTCAGCGATACCGTTGGCTTCGTGCAGCGTTTGCCGCACCACTTGGTGGCGTCCTTCCGGGCCACGCTGGAGGAGGCTATTCACGCGGATCTGCTCCTCCATATCGTGGATGCTTCTGCTCCGACGGCCTGGAGCCAGTACCAGGCGGTGACCAGCGTGCTCGATGAGCTCGGCTGTATGGGGCACCATTCGCTCGTCTTGCTGAATAAGACCGATGCGGTGGAGGATCAGGCCATGTTCCAGGTTCTCCGCCACCAGTTGCCGGACGCATTGCCGATCTCGGCTCGGACGGCGGTGGGCCTGACGGAGCTGACCGAACAGGTCCGGGAGTTGGCGGGCGGCCCCTCCCAGCGGGCGGTGATCCGCTTGCGTACGACCGACGGGCGGGCGATTGCCTTCGTCGAACGGCACGCCGAGGTGCTGGATCGCCGCTATGCTGACCACGCGGTGGAGATGGAGGTGGTCATCCGCAACTCGCACCTGAACCGCTTGCGGGAGCACCATCCGGCCTCACAGGTCGTCAACGCCAGGTGAGGCCCAAGGCCGGGCCGGTGATGACCGCCGCGCTTGGGGGCCTCACATATCATCACGATGATCGTTGCGGCAACGAACCGGCGTCGGGGAAGTCCTGAAGCGGTGGTGGCCGGTGTGTTCCAAGAGTCGGATCCGCGAGATCGCCTCCAGATCGGGTCTTTTGCCGGTTCAGGGGCCCGGTTCGTCGGGGGCGGGAGCCTTGTTTACGGCCAAGGCACGATCTGGTAGTATGACGTACAAGTGAAGAACGACCGGACTCCGCCCAAGCGGGCAGCGCGGTGGCAGGCGACGGGGTAGCGTGGGTCTCCGCTGGCTGGGCAGGGGTCCGAGACCATCGGGGCGTAGCTCAGCCTGGCCTAGAGCGCTTGACTGGGGGTCAAGAGGTCGCAAGTTCAAATCTTGTCGCCCCGATTACAAACCCTTGTAGATGTTAGCGTTTCGTGATGCGAAGAGGCTCGTAGAGGGGCCTCTTTTCGTACTCTTGAGCCCGTTTCGTACTCTTGGGCCATTTCTGGGACCAGAAACCGTCTCGCCCAGACCGTCCGAAACCAGCCGTTTTGTACTCTCGACTTCGTACTCTGGGACGGGGTACATTCGCGGCGGGATGGAGGTTGACCATGGGCTGGGCGCCAGAGCCACACTTCGACCAATCGCGCAACGAGTGGTTTCTGAAATACCAGCGGACGAAGCACCACCTGTGCTCCGGCCGGGGCAACTACGCCCGGGCGGTGACGCGGGCTCGGGAGATCATGGGCCTACCCCCGCTGGACGAGTCCCCCGCCGCTAGACGCAGTTGCCCGTGTACTCGCCTCCCACATCATAGACTCCGGTGATGATGGAGCACTGGACCTCGTTGACGCTCTGGGAGTCCCGGGTGACGTAGAACAGCTTGACCAGTAGGCCATGGGCGTACAGATCACCCGCCGTCGAGCTGGGCGACGTCGCGACCAGCATCATGATCTGCCGAGCGCTGAGGTCGTAGACAACCTCCGTCGTCCCGGCCCCGTCGTTGGTCGAGATCCCGGTCTCGACGGCCCCCACGTCCAAGGCCCCAGGCCCAATCGGATTGCCGACCGAGGAGATCAAAAGGACATACGCCGGCGACCTGGCGGGAACCCTGGTGATCGGTCTGGCTCCGTAGCGCGAGAAGTGCTGTAACAACCCACGTTTTCCGCGTGTTATGTTTGGCCATGACTCTCTACCGCCACGAGAGATGACAAGCCCTGCCGGACCCGCGGCCAGACTGATGAGCCGACATTTTTCATGTGACCTCCACCCGGCTTTGCTGCCGGGCGATGTTCGACCATTATACGAGCACCACCCCCCCGTTGCGCCAATCATCTTTTCGAGCTTCTTCGGTCTCACGGGCTGGACCGGCCCCTCCCAAGCGTGCCAGGGGGGCTTTTCAGCCTCGTTTCTTGGGATCGGCGTAGGGCATCCCCGTGGTCCATCCCAGCGGAGGCCATTCTGAGGGGCTTACTGATAGGAGATTTGATTCCGCGAGGGGCGGCGGCTTTGCGTTCTTCTCCTCGCCCTGCCTGTTCAGCGGCTGGCCATCGAGCCAGCGGAGACTGGCGGTTCTCAGACCGACATCGCTGGAAATGAAAGCGGCGGCCTCGCAGGGGCTCCCGCGCCGGCCTGCCTCCCCTGCCCCGGGCAGGAGCGGGCCTCAAATGCCGTGAGAGTTCGCCGCGGTTCTCATCCTCAGCGCGCGGAAATGCCTGCATTCCCGTCCGCGCAAAGCCACCTCCCACCGCGGAGGGAGGTCGTTCTCATCTCCGCTCTCAACCCAGGGGCGCCAACGGGTCGCACTCGTCGCCGACGCCGTCGCCGGTGGAGTCCAGCTGGTCCCCGTTCGGCGCGTCCGGGCAGTTGTCGATGCTGTCGCACACGTCGTCGTTGTCACGGTCACCCTCGGGGAAACGCGTCAGGTGGATCTCGTAGGACTTGATCGTGCTCTGCGAGTCGGCGCACGATCCGGGGGAGCAGCACGCGGTGCACTCGAAGATCTTGGGCACGTCGTCCGACAGACTGACATCCAGCCGGTCGTTCCCGTGCGGATCCCAGTGGTAGGTTCCCTTCAGATCGAGGAAGATAAAGCCCGGATGGTCGACCAGGATATCTTCGTCTTCCGGGATGCCGTTGCCGGAACACTGGTAATCGCCCGTGTACGTCGTGGTTAAGTGCACCTGCTTGCCGTCGTCCGGAGGGTTGATGATGAGCGTGACGGTGACGTCAACGTCGCGCTCGCCCCACGGGTAGAAGGTCAGGGTGTCAACATCGAAATCGTAGTAATACGAGGGGTCGAATCCCTCCGGCCATCCGGACGTGTGGATCTCGATCTGGGGATGGTCAATGGCCCAGGTGTCGTGGAGTTCCTCGGTCTCGTCCTGGAGGAGCAGGCACTTGGACGGGTAGGCCTCGACATGGTCGGTATTCACCTCGTCGTAGGTCACCCTTCCGGTTGCCTCGAACACCGGGAACCAGTGCCAGAGTGCCTCATCCCGCAGCAGCACGGTGGCGTCAGCGGCGGTCCGCTCGTCCTGCTTGCCGCGGTTGACCTTGTAGCAGCTGTAGTATGCTTCCGGACAAGTCCATTCCCAGTCGCGGATACGGTGTTCCTCGATGAGGATGGTTCCCGACCACACCCCGCATCGCCGCTTGTTCTCGGGATAAGTCTTGGTGGCGTTGTCCGGCCCCGGATCCGTTCCACCGCCGCCTCCCCCGCCGGTCGAGTCTTCGCAGACGTCCCCGACGCCGTCGTCGTCGGAGTCGAGCTGGTCGGCGTTGGCCAGGTCGGGGCAGCTGTCGATCGAATCCACGATGCCGTCGCCGTCGCTGTCTTGGACGACCTGAGGTTCACTCCCGCACGGCCCGGTCTGGCCCAGGACGAGGAGACTGAGGATTGAAAGAGACACGACGCTCCATGTTCTGGCGTACAACATAAGACTGGTACTTTCCGAATGCGGTCGTCTCGACTCACCCCACACGTGTCCGAGCTGGATGCGCTCTGTTCTTATTGTACCGCGCCGCATCGTGATGTGCATGAGCTTGATTGGGGTTCTCGGGAACCGCAGAGAAACCAGAGCATTCGGGTTCTCTTTGGGCGATGTGTGCCGGATTCGATCCCGGGCAGGGGTCGAAGCCGGTTTCAGACTTCGTCGAATGCCGGAGGATATCGGACGGGTGTAACTCGCCGGGCGCGCCCTCGTAAGGTCCTATAATATAAGCATTCAAATGTGCTTTGCGAGTGATATAAAGGGTCTCCAGAGGTGGAACATTGCTGATCAAGGACGATGTTCGCCCTTTTGGTAAGGAGACCCAGGCATGATCATGGCACAGGAACGGATGATTCTCAAGGGCCAGGCGCAGTTGAAATGTAGATGTCGCCCAGCAGCCGCTGGAAGCGCCAGCGAACCCCCTGGCGGGTCATCTTGAAGGCCCGGTGGATATGATCGCCGTAGGTGCCCTTGGCCGTCGCGCCCACTGAGAAAGTCGAGCCGCTCATCCGGGCCTTGCTCAAAGCCTTCGAGTCTTTCGGCGGTGTCCCTTTGCAGGCTGTGTTCGACAATCCCAAGACGGTGGTGATCGGCCAGATCAACGAGGCCCCCGACTGGAATCCCACCTTCGCTCAGTGTCGGTGGATTGCCTGAAGTAGTCCCTGTATCCTTGTGCGCCGGTACCGTTCACCAAGTTCAAGGCATTTGAGTGGGCGATAGGTCGGTCAGCTGCACCGCTTGTGGGCAGCAGGACCCGGACAACACCGCCCGCCGCACTGCCTGGGTATCGAGGGCGTGACGATGATCTTGCTGACGATCCTGACGTTGTCGATTTCCTGGGCCGCTTCGGCTGGTGACGAACCGCTGCGGGTCGAGCACGTAGGGATGGCCGCACCCGACATCATCGGGATCACGATCACGGCCGGCCGAGCCGAATACGGGCGTCAAGTGGCCTACACCCGAACAGCCGGCGATAAAGTCAACGCGTCGGACATCCATCGCTTCGTTTGGCGGGACGGCAAGGTCATCGGCACGCTGGTCGGCAAGAAGGGCGACACCCTTTGCACCATGGACGCAGTTATTGGGGACAGGCTGGATACGGCATGGGCTGACCAACCTGCCAGCTACGAGATGACCTCGCTGGACGACCCTCGATACCGCACGCCGCAGAGACCGGCGTCGGTGTACCGCAAGACGAAACCGTCTGATCTGGCGATGATCGGCCCGTACCAGTTCGATTCGCCCACCGAGAGCGTCATCTACCTGAAACTGGCCGCTCCCCTTGAGGTCGAAAAGACCTATGTCGTTTCCTTCAACAACAGCAAACTGCCTGCTCAGCGACTGAACTACGATCCGGCCAAGCTGCGCAGCGAGGCCGTACACGTGAACCAGGTCGGCTTCCGGCGGAAGGAGCCCTGCAAGATCGCTTTCCTGTCTTGCTGGATGGGCACCGGTGGCGGGCTCAAGTACGGGGGCCAACTTCCGTTCTCAGTGCTCGACGAGGCCACAGGCCAATCGGTCTTCGAGGGCACGGCAACACTGTCCAAGGCCGCCTCAGTCAAAGACGAGGATGCTTACAGGAAAAACTACAACGGCACGGACGTATACGCACTGGACTTTACCCCGCTCGACAAGCCGGGGAAGTACCGCGTTTGCGTGCCAGGCATTGGATGTTCGTACCCCTTTTCCATCGAGGACGACGTCTGGCGAAAGGCGTTCATCACCTCGGCCCGTGGGTTCTACCACCAGCGGAGCGGCATTGCTCTGGGCGCCCCGTACACTGCCTACACAAGACCCCGTTCCTTCCATCCCGATGACGGATTGCAGGTCTATGCCTCGAAGGCCCCGCTGATGGACACCGGCAATGGCCTCAACCAGAAAGACACTAACTTCGGGAACCTGGTCAAGGGCAAGAAGGACGAAATCGTTCCCGATGCCTGGGGCGGCTACATGGACGCCGGCGACTGGGACCGACGAATCCAGCATCTGAAGTGCACGCGGCTGTTGCTGGAATTGGCGGAGCTGTTCCCCGAGTACTTCGTTAGCCTGCCGCTCAACATTCCGGAATCCGGGAACGGGCTTCCGGACATCGTCAACGAAGCCCTGTTCAACCTCGATTGCTACTGGCGGATGCAGTTGCCCGACGGCGGTATCCGTGGCGGGATCGAATCCTCAGAGCATCCGCGACGTGGGGAGGCGAGTTTTCAGGAGTCACAGACCGTGATGGCCTACGCGCCGGACGTATTCTCGAGCTACGTGTACGCCGGGGTGGCGGCGCAGGCTGCGCGATGGCTGACGACTCGGGACGCACAGCGGGCGGCGGTCTATCGGGAGAGCGCGTTGAAGGCCATGCAATGGGCGGAGACGGACCGCGAGCGGGAGGAAAAAGACTATCTGATGGCCAAGCACCCGGCCATACGCGACGCACGAAACTACGCCGCAGCCGAACTCTTCTGTCTCACGGGCGAAGCGAAGTGGAATGAACTCTTTCTGGCAACCACCCGGTTCAGAAAGCCTGGGGCCACGATCACGATGAACTGGGACAGCCTGGATCAGGGTGACTCCGCGTGGATCTATGCGCGATCGGAGAAGGCTGGCACCGACGAGAGCGTGAAGGCGCATTGCCGTCAGGTCATCGTCGCCGAGGCGGACGACCGGGTGGCGTGTGTTGAGCGTACGGGATTCCGCTGGGCGAAGCACAACTATGCTCCCGTTGTTTTCGGGGCATTGAGCAGTCCGGAGGCTTGTGTCAACGTGGTTCGGGCTCACGTTCTGACGGGCAACCCGAAGTACCTGCGGGCGGCGGTGCTGGCCTGTCAGACTGGCGCGGGAGCCAACCCGGTGAACCTGTGCTACACCACCGGCGTGGGCAGCAAGTGTCCGCAGCACCCCCTTCAGATCGACCACCGAATCACGCATCAAGCCCCGCCGCCAGGGATCACGGTCGGCGGCCCCATGGACAATACGACCCAGAACCCGAAGGATCTGTTCATTGGGCAGTTCGCGGGTCGGGTGTTCTGTCCAGCGTGGAATGAGTGGCCGGCGATCGAGGCGTACTGGGATGTTTTTTGGGATCCACTGGTATGCGAGTACACGGTGCAGAAGCCCATGGCGGGAAACGCTTATGTGTGGGGTTACCTGGCGGCGTGCCCTTCGGGAAGGGGTGCGTCCTGATCAGAGCTGATCAGCCGGTCTTCGTGCCGACAGCCCGTTTCTTATGGGGAATACCGATTGATGAACACGAGAATAGATGATCTGGCTGGTCAGACAGCTGGCCGGAGCCATCCGCCAACGCGGGCTGCTTCGGTCTGCAGCGGGCGCCTTCTGACCGCCGCGCGCTCCACCACCCTGGGGGCGTTTGCAGCGATGCGAGCCATGGTCGCCGTCCTCACCAGCCTACTGCTGGCTCCGCTGGCCGCGCTCCATGCCGCTGATGCGCCGCAGGCCAAACCCAACATCGTCTACATCCTCGCCGACGATCTGGGGTACGGCGACGTCGGTTGCTACAACCCGGCGTCACGGATTCCCACGCCAAATCTCGACCGCTTGGCCACCGAGGGCATTCGCTTCACCGACGCGCACGCGCCCGACGCGGTGTGCACACCGACGCGTTACGGAGTGCTGACCGGCCGTTACTGCTTCCGTTCGCGGCTTAAGACCGGCGTGCTGCCGCCATGGGGTGCGCCGATCATTGAACCTGGTCGACTCACCGTCCCCGGACTGCTCCGCCAGCACGGCTATGCGACCGCGTGTATCGGCAAGTGGCACCTGGGCTGGACCTGGCCGACCCGCGATGGCAAGCCTCTGCTGGGCCGCGATGCCCTGAACACCATCGATTTCACCCGGCCGATCACCGATGGGCCGACCTCGGTCGGATTCGATACGTATTTTGGCGTCGACCTGCCGAACTACCCACCCTACTGCTTCATTGAAAACGATCACACGGTGGGAGTCCCGTCCGTCGCGGCTCCAATGGAACGAGGAGGATTCAACCGTCCGGGCCCGATGGTGGATGGCTGGAAGCTCGTGGACATCATGCCGGAACTGACGCGGCGAGCCGTCCGCTACATCGAGCAGTCAGCCGGAACGAAACCGGACAAGCCCTTCTTTCTTTACTTTCCCCTCACTGCTCCGCACTACCCCGTCGTCCCCACACCCGAGTTCAAGGGTCGCAGCCGGGCCGGCGAGTATGGCGACTTCGTCGCTCAGGTGGATTGGACGGTCGGGCAGGTGCTCGAGGCTTTGTCCCGCGCGGGTGTGGCCGAGAAGACGCTGATCATCTTCACCAGCGACAACGGTCCGGAATGCGTCGAGATCGATCCGGGCGCCTACGACCGAGCGAAGAAGTACGGCCACCGGAGCATGGATGGTATGCGCGGCGTCAAGCGAGACGCTTGGGAGGGCGGCCACCGTGTTCCGTTCCTGGCCCGATGGCCGGGACAGATACCCGCGGGCGCGGTAAACGACGAGATCATCTGCCATGTCGATTTGATGGCCACCTGCGCCGCGATCCTTGGCGCGACACTTCCGACTGACGCCGGTGTCGACAGCTACAACGTGTTACCGGTCTTGCGCGGCCGGAAGCTCGATCGCCCCATCCGCGAGGCCACGGTGCTGCACAGCGGTAGCGGCAAGTTCGTTCTCCGTCAGGGCCCCTGGGTGCTGATCGATGCTCGGACGGGGGATGATAATGGCAAGCGCGGCGAGCCCGATTGGTTCAAGCAGGAACGAGGTTACACGCCGAATACCGCAGCCGGGGAACTCTACGACCTGCGCGACGACCTAGCTCAGTGCGTCAACTTGTATGCCCAGAAGCCCGAGACCGTCGAGCGACTCAAGAACCTGCTGGAGAAGTACAAAGCCGACGGCCGCAGTACTCCCGGCCCCGCTCAAAGGCGTCTTCCCGCGGCTCGTCCTTCGGAATGAGCCCGTTACACGACGGATCCCCCGCCAACGCCCGCTCGAGGAATCTGGCTTTCACCGTCTCTGCGGGAACTGGGCGACCGCCGCTGCTGCCGGTGACAGTGTATTCCTGAATGACCTTGAGGCCGTTGTAGATGTGCCGAGTGCGTACTGGCGTCGTCGAAACCACCCCGGTGGTCGGATCCAGGTAGGCCAGGGTCTCGGCCCGACGACCGAGGGCATCGTACTTGATCTCCTGCAGCAGGGCGTTGCCCGACACCCGCCGAACGGCGGTCAGCCGGTTCTCCTCGTCGTAGCTGTACTGGAAGCCGGCCGCCGGATCGGGCACCGTATCCTGTCGCAAAAAGGTCCTCCACCGAATTGGATCCCTGATACTTGACACCATCTAGCCATGCAGGGTCACGCCCCACCGTCTTCAGGATCCAGTTGGCAAGTTTTGCGTCGGCAACCGCGTCTGCTCCCAGCATACCCCCAACCCGCGTCGAGTCAATCTTGCTAGTCGCCGATGAATCGGGCTGCCAGGAGCACCAGATCTCGAGGGGGGAGTTGGACTTCGGCTTCGCGGCGGTTCTGGAATACACCCAGATTCTGGCCACCGGCGGCCGTAACCCGTCGAAGCTCGTAGCTCCCTTTTCGCAGACCGCAGGAACCGGGGTTTACGGATACACGCACGGCTTCGCCACGGTCACGACTCAAATTGACCAGGAGAATCCCCAGCCGCTCATCTTCCAGCGTGAAAGCTTGACTCATCACCGCAGGCACGCGGATGGTCGGTTCTCTGGCCAGCGCGGCCGGCGTGGACAATAGGTCTTTGGCCCACTCCTCGACTGACAGCTGATCCGATCCTCGGTGCTCGCCACCCGGTTGGCTGGATGTCGGCAGAGCCGCCTTCAGATCTGGTTCGGCTTGCGGGTAGCGAATCCTGCGAAACCACCCGTCTTTGGCCAGGCCATGATTGATGGCCAGTTCTTCACACTCGATGATTGGTGGGCGCTGCATTCGGCCATAGGCCAGAAACTCTCGGGCGAAGTCTGTGCGGGCGGCAACCAGGCTGCGAATGAAGCGGGTTCGGTCTTCGGATGGAGCAGGCTGCGAAACGACAGGAAACGTGACCAGCAAGCCGCCCCAAAGAACGGAGCGGGCCTCAGCCCAAGTGAAGAAATCATCTGCCTCAGGTACGTTCCAGGGATAGACCGGGTATATCCCCTGGACGGCGGCGGGGCCGTAGTCGTGATAGATGAACTCGAAGAGTGGCACGATCTCCATCCGGCCGTCCGGGAGCCAAGTGAGCTGCCGAACGTAGGGCCCCACCTCCATATCCGGATTGAAGCCAGCGTTGCGAGCATAGTACAGGTCCAGGCAACCGACGAACGGTTCGCTGACACATTCGGTTCCCACCGGCACGTAGCTGCCCTTTTGGAGTGAAGCCCGACGTTGGCTCTCTTCAAACAGGGTGACGTACGCCTGGGTAATGTCCCGTCCTGCGCCGGGGGCGTGAGCATGGTTGGCCGCGTAACAATGCGTGGGTACGCCTGCACAGGGACCGACGTCATAATAGAGGCAGTCCGCTTGGCAGCCGGTAGTGTTTTCGTCCACCCAGATCTGGTGGTGGCGCAGAGTGTGCTTGCTGGTCATGTCTTCAGCCGATTCGCAAACCACCGCCCGCCAGCCGGGCTGGGCCGGGCACATGGCCACCCAATCCGGTGAAATCGGGGTCGCAAGCGGCACGATTCGATCCTGGCCATGCGTTTCGAAGGTCTGCTTGCCCTTGAGAGCCAGAAAGGGGAAGTAGAAAGGCCCGAAGCGATCACCTCCAGTCTGGGCAGCTTCCAGGGAAGGCTGGTTTCGCCACCAAAGCTCGAGGTGCAGTAGCGGCGCCCCGAAGAACCGCCGAGTTCGTGCGATCTCCGCCCGGATATCGCCCCTGAAGGGCCACCAGGCCCCCAAGGCGCCAACCTCCTCCAGCAGCCACCGGCACGCATCACCTCTGGTCACGCGATCCCTTCTCGTTCCTCGCCGGCACCATGGCTGCTGCGTTGCCCAGGCCCGGTAGCGTTCGGCCGCTTCATACCAGGTTCCCTCGGTCAGGGCGGCGATCACGACCGGGTAGTCAACCACCAGGCTGCGGCCGGGCCGGGCATCCCACTGGATGTGGGCAATCTCGCATTCCAGGTCGCCACCGGGCGACTTGTAGAAGTTCAGGTCCTTATCCGTGCAGAGACTGTCCTTGGCCGCAACGTAGAATCCACCGTGCCCCTCAGTGAAGTAGGCCATCATCTGCAGTGGCGATCCGTGAAAGCCGTTGGGATAACGTGAGATGACCATACCGCGGCTCTGGACGGACAGACCATCGGTCTGGAAAAGATGAAAAGGGTCCGTGAACAAGGCCCCCATCGCCGCCGAGTGTAGCAGCCGATCGCACTGGCCGTCCCCCCAGAGTGCTCCAATGCCCTGGATGGCAGGATATCGCAGGGCAATGATTGTCCGATCGCCGGAGTTCTCGGCCGAACACCTCAGCTCGAGCTCGTCCGAGCCAGTCTGGAGCGACGCGCTGGCCTTGACTGTGATTTGATGGCGTGTGCGCCACTCCAGACTGACCCGTCGGGTGGGGCTTTCGGGGTCGCGCAGGATTCGGAACTCCGTGAAATCGGACACCAGATCGAGAGGGGCCAGTAACAGAGCCCAGGACTGCCGGGTTTTCGGCAAGGTCTTGACCAGCTCGAGATCCACTTTCTTGTTGCGCAACCGGCTTATGGAGCCATCCTGTGCTGAGAACTCCACGAGGAGCTGATCATGCTCCAGTACGACGGGAGCCTGAGCCGACACCCACACTGAGGTAGCGAACACGATGACGATCGCCCACCGGCTGTTTCGATTCATGAATCGGACCTCAGCTTGGCTGGAGCTTGTTTGTGTTAGCGACATCTCATCCCGCACAAACTCGTTCTTGCTGCACGGCCTCGTACACCCGATCCGCGGTGGAGGTTACATGATCCCGTTCATCGTTGTCCAGACCGGAGTTGTTGAGCCGCGACGAAACCAGACTCTGGCTCTACTTCCAGGCGGCCGCCTGCATCGACGCGGGCTGTGAAGCGATCCACTTCGGCCAGGTCGAGATCATGAACCGCAACGACCGCGATCTGGCCCACTGGTCAGATGCGTTCGCCCTGGTTCGGGCTTACGCGGCCAGGCACGCCCGCAGGCACATGGTGCTCTGTCACGGTCACGTGCCCAGCGGCGGCCTGGTTCGCGACGGACGGCTGCTCCTGGATTTCCTTTCGTTCCCGCCGCGGATCATGGAAGTCACTGACCGGCCGCAGGAAGCCATCCTGAAGGTGGGTTTCTCTGACGGCATCTACGGGCGCAGCAAGGGGGGCCTCACCTTCAGCGGCTGGACGTGCGAGCTGCTGAAACAGGGCACTGCCGAAGGCAAGCGGACCGGCAAGTACTATGCCGGCAACTTCTACCCGTTGTCGGAGGTAACATTTGCCGTCCGAGCTCTCACGGCCCGGCCGTGGACGCCGGGTTCTCGGCCATGCCCGCTTCGGAGAAGCACTGTCGGAGGAGGCCGAAGTCACTTTGGTCAACATCGCCATCGGCGTTGATTCAGGGATTCACAGAAGCCTGTCAGCTTGGCTGCGATGCCGCTTGCGGCTGCGAGGTAGCCAGCTCGAGATCGTTCAGCATCTTCTTCGCCTGGCGGGCGGCCGGCGTGGTGGGGTAGTCGCCGATGGTTCGCTCGAGATACTGGCGAGCCTTCTCCCGAGCGTGCTGAACGAACGCGTCGCAGCGTTTCTGCTGCTCCCCGAATTCCAGTCCCGTGGGCCAGAACGGCACTGAGGAGTTGAGCCCGGCAGGCGTCGTTCGCCCACCTCCCGCCACCTCGGGGGTGCGGGCCGTTCCTGGCGTCGTCGTTGGTGACCACGAGCTGGCCCGGCGGGCTCTGAGCTGGGTAGCAGGCGTCGGGTTTCTCGGCCACTTTCGGCCGCAGTCATGATCAGACCCGCAGATCACTTGCGAGCGGGCTGCGTTGCCTGCGTGTCCGCCAACGGTAGAGCCAGATAATGCCTCCACACCCCGAAGGCCGGACGCTTCTGACCGGTCTCATCGACCAGGCCACAGTCGCGCCAGGCCATGAACACTTCCGGTGATGAAGATCGAATCCTCTCCCACAGAGCGTCGTAATCGCGCGAGACGAAGCTGATCACGAAGAGTGTCTTGTGCGCAGCCGCGAAGTCAAGCAGGG
>JAKLEZ010000016.1 GCA_022711465.1 Planctomycetota bacterium
CGGCCGCATTAGCCTGGAGGCTTCGGTAGCAGGTCGCGGTTCAAGCCTCACCCTTTGCGTCGTCGGGCACGTCCCTCCGATCGAGGACGTGCCCGATAGAGGCATGTCCCAAGGTGACAAGATGAACTCGAACGATCTGAGCGACTCCCTTCTTTGCTGGCTGGTGTCTCTCAAGCACGGCAGCGGCAGCATCGAGGCCGATGTCCGCGATGCCCTGGAGCGGAGCGAGAACGAGGCTGATTTCGTCGTGGAAGCTGCAGCGGCAATCCGCCAGCTCATGGCAGAGTGCCGGGGCCAACTGCGATACCTCGAATCGAGGTGAGGGAGGATGAACAGTACACAAGCAGCCGAGCTTACTCGGTCGATCCAGACAAAGCTCGAGCAACTCGCGAAGGCTGTCGATGAACAGCGGGCCTCGAAGGAGTTCAAGGAGTTGCTGGATTTCCAGGCGAGATTCCACCGTTACTCGTGGGGCAACTGCCTGCTGATCGCGATAAGCAGGCCTGACGCGACCAGAGTGGCCGGCTTTGCCCAATGGAAGAAGATGGGCAGGACCGTCAAACCCGGCGAGAAAGCCATCCGCATCCTGGCGCCGTGCCCGGTCAGGCGTGAGAACGAGAAGACCGGAGAGGAAGAAGAACGCGTCTTCTTCAAGACCGCCTGCGTCTTCGACATCTCTCAGACCAGTGGTAAGGACCTGCCCTGCTTCGAAGTGCCCGAGGTGCTTGGCCACGCGGACGATCTGCTGCACAAACTCGAGGCGGTGGCGGCACGGCGCGGGATTCAGGTAGCGTACCGGCAACTTGGTGATGGCCATTACGGCAACAGCCAAGGCGGTAGAATCGAGATCGCCCTGGGTCATGACACCGCACAACAGGCGAAAACACTCGCCCATGAGTTGGCGCATGAGAGGATCCATCGCTCGGCCGACGGTCAGGTTGATCCTCACACGACGAGGGAGATGCGAGAATCGGAAGCTGAAGCAGTGGCCTATCTGGTGTGCCGGCACTTCGAATTGGATGTCGAGCTGCGAGCCAGTCGGTATATCGCCCTCTGGGACGGCGATGCCAAGATACTGGGCGCTAGCCTCTCGCGGATCAGCGCCGCGGCCCGCGAGTTGATCGAAGACGCTGCGAAAGAAACACCGAACAGTGTGGCGTCAGTGTCTACACCCGGCAGCGCAGCCGCCGCCTGAGTCGTTCCTCGTCACCGGCTCGTCAGCGTGGCTGTCTTCGCTTGTGCTACCATGCCCGTTGCAGCCCTGTCTGGGCGGAACGGGAGGATGATCGTGAATGGCTATTTCCTTGGCCGCACGCGAAGGCGGTCTCTCTCGCTCGACGGCAGCGTTCCGGGCATCGAGTACAATCGGCAACACCGCCCCTACAACCTCAATGCCTTTCATGGCACACCACAAGTCGGCACACCTCAGCCGTTTCAAGCCTACGAACCTGATCCTGGCTCGCCTGAGTTCCGCGAGTCGCAGTACGAGGGATATCAGTGGAGCATGGATGGTCATCCGACCCCACCGTTGCGCCTGGACCCGGTTGAGAAGCCGCCGGTGGAGCACGCTCCCACCTACGCAGCCGGCGTCCGACTGGCCGAGTTCATGAATGAACACATGCCGGAGTTGTACGGCTTCCCCGGCCGTGAATCCTCCCCTTCGTTGGAATCGGAGTCGGCGTCACTTGCCTCGGATGGGTGGGGTGAAAAGGACAGGGGCATGTCCAGGTCGCTGGACGATGTGGTGAACGACCAGTGGCTGGCTGATGAGGCTGTTCGACAGATCTCAACCTCGATGGACCAGCAGGTCATGGGCGATCCGACCGACTCCTGCCCGAACCACCCGTACGACGAGCCTCCACAGGAGCAGGAGGCTGGCTTGGAACACTTGATGAACTCCGCGTGGAATGAACAGGCGGCAGCGATGAGCCAGCCCCCGGTACAACAGATGGAAGACGAGTGGATGCAGCAGATGCGAGATCCGTTCGGCATGAGGGGACCGATGATGTAGGCGTGGTGCCGGCGCTCAACCCGTAAGTGCGCTTCCGCGCACCACTTGCGGCGATCTTGTTTTCTTCATCGCAAAGAGACTTGCGCGATCGCTAGGGTCGCGCTATCCTGGATGGCGAAAGGATGGTGTGTCATGTCACTTGGAATCCGCAAGCTGATCGTGTTCGGATCGGTGGCCTCGGTGTTCCTGTTGGCCAACATTCTGCTACTCGCTCATTGGCTTGATCGAGTGGAAGCGATCGGGTGGGCGAACTGGCTTCGGCAGGAATTCCTAACAGGCACGGCTTTGACTGTTATTCTCGCCTTGCTCGTCCTACTGATGCCTGTGCGACAGGCGATGAAAGCCGGTGGTGAACTCGGCCGGCGGTGCCCGGTGTGTGATGGCGGCATCGCACGGCAGGCCAAGTACTGCGGGGAGTGCGGGTCAAGGGTGTGAAGGCGACTATGAGCGTTACCCTCGCGGAACAGAAACAGCTCCTCGCAGACCATGCATACTCGGCCACGTGTCAGACGCACCCGATGGCGTGGCCTTCGGTCGATCTTTCTCCAGCAAGAGCTTCCGCTGTAAGGTCAAGAACCCCTACCGCTGACATCGACTCACGCTGAGGTAATCGACGACCTTGGAAGCACGCCTCTTGCCAAGGAGGGCCAAGAGGCCTGATCCCCTTTGTTGCCGTGCTCATCCTGGTCGGCATGTCAACTCCTGAGCATTGTCAACAGCCAACTTGACCGTTATGCGACAAGCCGGTCGAACTCGTCATGGAAGACCTGAAAGAAGTGCTTCCGGTAGGTTTCGATCTCAACGTCGGCTGTAACGTCACCCACCTCGTCTTCGTCCTCGTCCACGTTGGCCAAGAGATGAACTGCGTCGGGATCACCGAACAACTGGCGACTCAGGTCGGCCTGTATCAGGCGGTCAAGATCAGATGGCTCTTCATAAAGAAGGCTGAAGAAGCTGGCGGTCAGTTCTGTGTTCGCATCGACAATCGACTCGTTTGACATCGCACGCCCTCTTTCCTTACATTGCCACGATCGGCTCAACGGCGAGGCGATCTCGCATGAGTTCGCTGCCGACGACCGTATGTTGAGCTTCAGCATCTGCAGCTGGCAGCGTCGTGCCGATCGCGGGCCTGCCTGCTATACCTGCGACTGGTGGGTGTGAAGACCGGGGAAGTGCTCCAGACCATCAAGCCGCTCGGCTCCCACATGCTGCAGCGGTCACAGATCGAACTGGATCAGCGGCAGAGACGAACGCTGGGCTTGGATTTGGCCGACGAGAGCACCGAACCGAGCTTCGAACGGATCGGCCTGTGGGACGTGAGCCTGTCGCCGAACTGGGCGGCACTTGTGGCCGTGGCCTGAAACTCAGGCCCCTCCCATGTCACGATGCACTCAGAACCAGATCATCCGTGAACACTGTACTGAACCTGCCGTTCTCGAGTTCATAGCCGACCGGGTAGCACGATAGCGGCAGGAAACCGCAGGGCGTGTTTCGGAACCCACGCAATTCCAAACAGTTACGTCGCGGTCCCCCGGCAGGGCAACCAACGAACCTCGAATACCCAAACGACCCTCTGGGCTCTGCGCGAGCCAGAGGTTATCGTGATTCCCGCCATCTGGCCTTGCCGACCTTTAAGACTGCCGTGCGGGCATCCTGGTGCTGAACGCTCGGGCGGGTGCGGCTCCCGCGGCTTCACTCCAAGGCCTGCGTCGGGCCAACCTGTTGTAACGTTACAACCACATCTGGGGTTTGTTAGGGCTATCCGAGTCTTCCGGTTGCAGGAGAGACCAATCGGAGAAATCGCTCAATTCCTTAGGAAAAACGCGTTCTTGAGGTGTATTGGTGTATTGCCTCCTCAAGGACTCGAACCTTGAACCCGCTGATTAAGAGTCAGCTGCTCTGCCAATTGAGCTAAGGAGGCGGGGGTTACCCCGTCTGAGGAACAAAGTATAGCCGATCCGGACGGCGGTCTCAAGGGCCGGCAACGCAGTTTCAGATGGGGTTGGCAAGCCGGGACGGCCGACGGCCGGCGCGGGTCGGAGGGCGGTGCCACAGTTCCCGGCTCGTCCGGCTGGGGAGTCGGCCTCCGCCTTCGGGCTCCACCGCTCCGGGTGCTTTTCGGCTTGTCAGGGATAGTAGCCCTGCTCGAGAACCAGCGTTTCAGGCGGGCAGTGCCAGACATGACTGCCTCGAAGAGGACGGTGATCTGCGGCCACGCCCACAGTAGCCGCTACCAGCTGTGTCGTCTCCGAGCAGAGTCCCGGGTGGGTCATGGATCTGAGGCCGCCGCCGCCGCTCACGTCCACCAGGCAGTCCATGATGGAGCGGCGAGGGCGACGCTGCCCACACGCCATGGCTTGCGCTTGCGGCAGAGTCTCTGGGGACCGTCATGGCCGGCCCATGCAACCAGCGACCTCGGCCGACCCTGATCGAGTGGCTCCCCTTGCCCAAATCGTGTTCTTGCGTCAGAGTATCCATCCGTCGTTGTCACTGGCTCATTTTGTGGAGAGGGTACTCATGCAACCGCTTCAGATCGGCGTATGCTCGTGGTCCTTGGCGATTCCCGATCTCGCCCAGGCCCTGGTGACCGTTCGGGACAAGCTCAAGCTCGGCCTGGTGCAGGTCGGGTTCTTCGATGACGGCTACAAGGACATCAACAAGATGGTGGACCTTGTGACGGAGAGCCGTCTGGAAGTCAGCGCCACCTGCGTAGGGTTCGCAGGAGAGGACTACTCCAGTATCCAAAACATAGCGGCCAGCGGTGGTTACATCCCCAATAGCTTGTGGGAGGAGCGTCGGGCCAAGACCATTGCTGTGGCCGACATTACGGCCAAGCTGGGCGTCAAGCTGCTGGCAGCGCACGTTGGCTTCGTTCCGCACGACCGCGAGGACGCGCAGTATTTGCGCCTGGTGGGCCGTCTAAGGGATATTTGTGATGCGCTGGGTGCCCGGGGCATCACGCTGGTGATGGAGACGGGCCAAGAGCAGGCGGAAGCGCTCATCGACTTCATCGAGGCCGTGGGGTGCAGGAACATCGGCGTGAATTTCGATCCGGCCAACATGATTCTGTACGGTGTAGGTGAGCCGCTTGAGGCGGTGGCTCTGCTGAAGGAGCGGATTGTCCATGTGCACATGAAAGACGCCAACTGGTCGGCCAAGCCAGGCCGGGATTGGGGCGCGGAGGTCGTTCTGGGTACCGGCCAAGCGGACATTCCGCGGATTGTGAGCAAGCTGCGTGCCCAGGGCTACCGGGGACCGCTGGTGATCGAGCGCGAGGCGGGCAATCAGCGGCTGGCTGATATCCAGGAAGCGGCCCGCCTGCTTGAATCGCTGGTGCGTTAGCGATAAGGTGGCCGATCGGATCATGGGCACCTCGGGCGGGGAACAAGTCGCTGCAGGAAGGTCTGAAGTCATGGTTCAGGAGCATGCGGCAGTCCAGCAGTCTCCTTCGGGTAACGGCAAGCACATCGCCCCGTACCTCTTCGAACTCTCGTGGGAAGTGTGTTCGCAGGCGGGAGGCATTTACACCGTCCTGCGAAGCAAGGCCCCGGCCGCGATCCGCCGCTGGGGCGATCACTACTTCCTGATCGGGCCGTACCGGGAGCACACCGCCGCGGTCGAGTTCGAGCTGGAGACTCCGGATGGCCCGGTGGCTCAAGTGCTCGAGAAGCTCCGCGAGCGGGGGGTGGTCTTCCATCACGGGCGATGGCTGATCACCGGCCGGCCGCACGTCCTGCTCGCCGATATGCGGGGCATGCACGATCGGCTCGGCGAGATGAAGTACTACCTCTGGAAGGACCTTGGGATCGGCACCCCCGACAACGACTCGGAGCTGAACGACCTGGTCGTCTTTGGCTTCATGGTGGCCGAGCTGCTTCAAGCCGTCCACGAGGCTCTGGACGATTACCCCATGCTCGCCCACTTCCACGAGTGGCAGGCGGCGGTGGCCCTGCCTCTGCTCAAGCACCGCAAGGTCGAGTTTCCGACCGTATTCACCACCCATGCGACGCTGGTTGGCCGCAGCCTCAGCGCTGCGAACGCCAACCTGTACGATCATCTCCACGAGATCGATGGCGCCGCGGTGGCCTACGAGCATGGCTTCAGCCACCGCTACAGCATCGAACGGGCCGCAGCCCACTCCGCCGACGTCTTCACCACCGTGTCGGGCATCACCGCCATGGAGGCCAAGCAATTCCTTGGCCGCCAGCCGGAAGTGCTTGTGCCCAACGGCCTCAACGTGGAGCGGTTCTCCGCACCCTACGAGTTCCAGAATCTGCATCGCAAGTGCAAGCAGCTCATCCATGAGTTCGTGATGGGCCATTTCTTCTCCAGCTACACGTTTGACCTCGACCGGACACTGTACCTCTTCTCTGCCGGCCGCTACGAGTACCGCAACAAGGGCTTCGACATGTTCATCGAGGCCCTGTTCCAGCTGAACCAGTGGCTCAAGAGCGAGCCGTCGGATGTCACCGTGGTGGCGTTCCTCATCGCTCCGGCCTCCTACCGGGCGCTCAACGTGGACACGCTGAACCGCCAGGCGATGTTCCACGAACTCCGCGATACCTGCGAGTCGATCCAGGAGAACATGGGTCACCGCCTGTTTCAGACCGTGGCCGAGGGTCGCATGCCCACCCTGGACGACCTTCTGGACGAGTACGCTCGCGTCCGGGTCAAGCGAATGATGCATGCCTGGCGGAAGTACGCCCAGCCGACGATCGTGACCCATGACCTCTGGGACGACGGTAACGATGCGATTCTGCGGCACTTGCGGCACCGCCATCTGCTGAACGCGGCCGACGACCCGGTCAAGGTGGTGTTCCACCCGGAGTTCATCACCTCGACCAGCCCTGTTCTCGGCCTGGAATACGATCAGTTTGTCCGCGGCTGTAATCTTGGGGTGTTTCCTTCGTACTACGAACCATGGGGCTATACGCCGATGGAATGTGTCGTCCGGGGCATCCCGACCATCACCAGCGATCTCAGTGGTTTTGGGGCTTACGTGATGAGCCACTTCCCGGACCACGACGAGAACGGGATCTTCGTCGCTCGGCGGCGGGGCCAGCCGTTTCACGAGACGGTAAGCCAGATCACCGCCTGGCTGCACGGCTTCACCCAGATGGGCCGGCGGGACCGTATTCAGCTTCGCAACCGAGTCGAGACGTACGCGACCCACTTCGACTGGAGCGAGATGGGCCGGTACTACCGCGTCGCTCGCCGCTGGGCTTTCCAGAAGCACTACCCACAACTGGATATCCTGCCGGTCGAGGTGACCCAGGTCCCGGAGGTGAGCCCGCGGTCCAAAGCCGGTTCGCGCGTCAGCAAGGCCAAGCGTGGTCGTGGATCCAAAGGCGAATCACGGAAACTGTAGCTGCCTCTCGTCCGATTTGGGCGATGCCTGAACCGTCGACAGGGATGGAGGTGCCGTCATGTTCGCGAGAGTGACCAACGGACTGTCATTGGCCCGGGCCAGTTGGGAAGTCCTCAAGCTCGACAAGGAACTGCTGGTTTTTCCACTTCTCAGCGGTATCGCTTGCCTGATGGTCTTAGCCAGTTTTGCAGTTCCACTCATCGGTAGCGACTACGTGCAGACCATTGTGGACGACGAGTCCATTCGTGCCGAGGTGCAATCCGATCCGCTGCTGTGGGTGGTGCTGTTCGCGTTCTACTTCGCCAACTACTTCGTGATCGTGTTCTTCAACTCGGCCCTGGTCGGGTGCGCGATGATCCGGTTCCAGGGCGGCGATCCCACGGTGGCGGACGGCTTCCGTATCGCCTTTGCCCGGCTTCCTCAGATTGCCTCCTGGGCCCTGGTCAGCGCGACCGTGGGTGTGATCCTCAAGGCCATCGAGTCTCGGTCGGAGCGGATCGGGAAATTCGTGGCCGGCCTGCTGGGCATGGCCTGGGGGGTCACCACCTACTTCGTCGTGCCTGTCCTGGTGGTCGAGAAGGTTGGCCCATTCGAGGCGATCAAGCGAAGCGTCAGCATCCTGAGGCGGGCTTGGGGCGAAGCGCTGGTCTCCAACATCGGCATCGGCCTGGTCGTCTTCTTCGCCACACTGATCTGCTTCGTGCCCGGCATCCTGGGCGCGGTGGCAGGCCTGGTTTACGGCCAGATGGTCCTGATGGCGGTGGGGATCGCTGTCAGCGTCGTCCTGGTCATCCTGGTCTCGCTGATCTCGTCCGCTCTTCACGCCGTCATTGTTGGGGCACTCTACCAGTACGCCTCCAACGGGAAGGTGCCGGGAGCATTCGATTCCGACGCCCTTCGAGGGGCTTTCGCCAGCCGCTGACGAGCCTCGACGACGGTCACTTTGTTCATCTGGGTTCTCGTAGCCTCGACCGTGATCGACGCCGTGGTGGTCTCGGCGGTGCTCTTTGCCCGGATGCCGGTCGGCGAGGAGCCGAGGTCAGGTAGCCACGAGTGTCGTCGCGTTGCCGGCTTGTTGCGTTTTCGATCTTGGTTGCAGCCCTGTTACCTGCTGCGTATCCTGGCCACTTGATCATGAAACCGACCCCCATCTTCTTCGCATCGGGGCTTTGTGCCACACTGTTATTGGGCGCGTCCGTCCTGGCGGGGGGTGGCGATACGTCCGCCTCCTCGGCTTCGCGGGAACGGGTCGCGATCTCGCCTTGGCCGGCCAAGTTCCGGATCTATGTCGGGACGTACACCGGGCCCAAGAGCAAGGGGATCTACGCCCTGGTCATGGATACGGCCGACGGGCGGCTCAAGCCGGAAGGCCTCGCCGGCGAAGTGGCCAACCCCTCCTATCTGTCCGTGCACCCGAACGGGCAATTCCTCTATGCGGCGGGCGAGTTGGACACTTTCGCAGGCAAGAAGAGCGGCGCGGTCAGTGCGTTCTCCATTGCGGCCGACTCCGGCAAGCTGAACCTGCTTAACCAACAGCCCTCCGGCGGGCGCGGGCCCTGCCATCTGACCGTGGACGGGACGGGCAAGAACGTCCTGGTCGCCAACTACTCGAGCGGCAGTGTGGCCGTGCTCCCCATCGCAGCCGACGGCATGCTGGGTGAGCCGACGGCCATGGTTCAACACCAGGGTTCGGGTCCCAACCGCGGGCGCCAGGAAGGCCCGCATGCCCACTCCATCAACCTCGACGCCGAAGGCCGCTTCGCCGTTGCCGCCGATCTCGGTGTGGACAAGCTCTTCGTATATCGGTTCGATCCCGCCAAGGGTTCCTTGACCGCCAATGAGCCCCCTGCCGGTTCGGTCGCGCCCGGCTCCGGGCCGCGTCATTTCGCGTTTCACCCCGACGGCCGGCACGCCTACGTGATCAACGAGCTGACCTCGACGGTCGCCGCCTTCGACTACGATCCCAAAGCCGGTACCCTCCGCGAGATCCAGACCCTCTCCGCACTGCCCGCCGACTGGTCGGGCAGGAGCTTCGCCGCCCACATCCTGGTTCATCCCTCCGGGAGGTTCCTGTACGCCTCCAACCGCGGCCACGACAGCATCGCCGTCTTTTCTGTCGACGAGAAGACCGGCCGGCTCTCCGTCGTCGGCCACGAGCCCACCCTGGGCAAGAACCCGCGCAATTTCGGTATCGACCCCTCCGGCGCGTGGCTGCTGGCGGCCAATCAGAATGCCGACTCGCTGGTTCTCTTTCGAATCCACCCCAAGACCGGCCGGCTCGAGGACCGCGGAATCAAGGCCGAAGTCCCCTCGCCGGTCTGCGTGCGTTTCTTGCCGCTTGGAGGTTGAGGACGCTCGGCGGCCAGGCTCTCCACGCCGTCACCCCTTCATTGTGTGACTGCTCTGTATCCACCCAGTGCCACAGCTCGGCGTGGCTCTGCCGCGGCCCTACCGCTCGGTCGAGACCTTCTCCGGTTTGGCGGAATCACCTGACATCGTCACCGGAAGACGGAAGACATCGCCGGCCTGGTTGCAGAAGTACAGCCGCGAGTCGGAAGGCTGACGAGCGTGCCCGTCGGCCCAGAAGCCGTAGAAGTCCGGGTTCGCGTTCACCGGTCGGCGAAGGTAGGTGTGATTGTACTTGCTGCCGGTGGTCATCTGGCGAGTCAGCTTCCAACTCTTCCCCTGATCCCGGCTGATCCACATCGCAACTTCTCCACCGGTGTTGAACGCTTGCGGACCGTCCTGGCTGGGGCCGATGATTCGCCACAGGTCCGGAGCCTCGATGTAGATCGAACCGGTGTCGTAGTTGTTGTCGGCCAGGATGTCCCCGCTGCGAATCTCCCACGCGGAGCCGGTCCAATGGGCCGTGGTCCAATGCCGAGGCCCATTCTCGGGTCCCGATTCGTAGCCCTTGCTGGTCGTGTACAAGATCACCGGGCGCCCCTCGGCGTCGTGAGTGATGTCCTGGATGTAGACCAGCAGCCCCTTGCTCTCATACTCCTGCACCAGGGCGGGGTTCACGATCTCGGTCAGTGGAAGCTGCAGCCCTTCGCCGCCGGCCGTCTTCCAGGTCTTCCCGAAGTCAGAAGATTCCATGTAATAGAGGTTCGTTCGCCAGTTGACGCCCTTGCCTTTGGGGTGATACATGAAGCTGGTGCCGATCCTGCCGCCGCCCATCGGTCCACTCACCTGGTAGTGTCCTTCTCCGATGCTCAAGAGCAGGCGACGCTCCGACCAGTTCACGCCGTCGGGGCTGGTGAACATGCAGACCGTGCGGCCCGGGTTGTAGTAGGTGTGCAGGAAGAGGAACCCGTGTCCCGGCAAGTACGCCGGCTGAGGGTACGAGAAGTTGCCCGTCCAAATCAGGTCGAATCCATCGATGCGGTGAGGCTCCTTGCTGCGCGAGATGTACGACGGGCGCCCCCGGCCATGGCTGCTCGAGAACACCCAGAGGTGTCCTTTCTCGTCGATGCTGAGAACGGGGTTGTCGTGGGCGTCGGAGGTCTTCTTGTCCAGCAGAATCGTGGGACGGGGCACCATACCGGTCTCGTGATCGTAGAAGGAGACCATGTGGGTCAATCGCTGGTTGGAGTCCCTGGTCGTTCCGCCGTAGACGAAGAAGGTCTTCTTGACCGCAGGCACGTGCCAGGCAAAGGGAAGGTGGTTGGCGCAGTAGGTCCCCAGTCCACCGCTGTACTTGTAGACGTACTCGTCGTTGGACGGCTGATTCATGTACCAGATGCCGCGATAGCCGTCATCCTTGCCGTTGAGCACCACCTGAGGCTCGCTTCGCTCGATGCGCCTGGCGGCGGGAACAGACGCAGGCTCGCTCTTCCACGCATCGCCGGCCGGGCTCCCGCCCGTCCATCGCCCGGCCAGATCACGATTCAGGCTGGCGGACGTCTCGCCCCGTGCAGCGGCCATGACCTCCTCTCCGCTGAGTACCCGGCGCCAGATGCGAAGATCGTCCATCCGCCCGCTGACAAACCTCTCATGGTCATCAAGCGAGCCGATGTAAACCTTGCCCGTTCCGACGTCCATTTGCCCTTTCGCCGGTGCGGTTTTGACCAGCCGGCCGTTCATGAAGACCTGGATCGACTCCCCGTCGTAGGTTCCCGCGTAATGCGTCCACTCGCCGGGCTTCGGTGGTGGGGCATCGGCGTGAGCGTAGCCACCGCGCTGATGGCCGATCAACATCCGGACCTGCTTGTCAAAAAGATAGAAGGTGAACGACTCGCTGACCGGCCCGCGGTTGAGGAAGACCTGCGATTCTGCGATGGCATCCAGCTTCACCCACGCGGACACGCTCAGGGCTTTCGGCTTGAGCGCCAGGGCCTCAGCAGGAACGGCGTAGGCGGTCCGGCCGTTGAACGCGACGCCGTCAGCCGGCCGTTTCAGGCCGGGTTGCTCGACTCCAACTGCAGGGGTGACGACAGCCAGTATCCATACAATCACAAGCCGGTGACCTGATCGCATGTGTCCACTCCTTCTACCCGCTGGTGGGCAAGCCAAGCCATGTGTCCGCATGACCGCCTGATCGTCCGGCGCACGCGTGCCCTTGTCAACCAACGCAGGCAAACGCTCGAAGAGGGACCTGGGCGAGCTACGGCAGACAGCCCGGCGTCTGCTGCGGCGTCCAGGCAACGTCCGGCCCGGTGATACACTCCAGGAACGAGGCAACGTCGATTTGGCCGATCGCGCCATCACCATCGCGGTCGAAGCAGAGGCACTCGGGCAAGATCCACGGTCCTCCGGCCTCGTCGCCCGTAAAACACGCCTGCAACTTGCCGAAGTCGGACTGGTCGACATCGGCATCGGCGTCTGCATCCGCGAAAGGCAACGGGCAGGCGGGGTAGCACGGCTCTTGACCGGAAGTGGTCGGGGGCAGGATGAAGTCATTCGGACTCAGGGCCGCGTCCACGATGCGGACCTCGTCAATCCAGCCGACGAAGCCTCGCTCGCCGAGTCCTGTCGCCAGATCGTTGCCGATGACGATTGGGTCGTCGCTGGCGGATGCCAGGGCGACGCCGGTCAGCGCGCCCTCCTCTTGGCTGTCCAGATACCACCGAAGACCCCCGTCGTAAACGAGCGCGAAGTGGTGCCAGGAACCCGGTTGGATCGGCGTCCGGCCGAACGTCGTGTGGTCGGTCTGGTCCGCACCGAGCCAGTACACCGCAAGGACGTTGTGGCCGTTCACGGCCTGAAGCCCGATGGCCAGACGGGAACCACCGGTCGTTCCGCCCGCTCTCTGGCTCACCAACCGGCGGCCGACCGCCGAGGGCATGGTGACGGGTTGTGTGTCAGCGCTGCTGAAGAGACCCTCGAAAGTCAGGTTGGTTCGCAGGTGGCCGGCATTGCCCCGCAGGCAAGTGCTGATCGCGACGCCCTGGCCGTTCGGCCACGAGAGGGCAAAGGACCCGGCCATGGATGCCGGGGCGTCGCCTACGCCTGTCTGGCCGTAGGCGGCGTACGAAGGCTTCGGGGTCCCGGCCGATGTCCCGTATGGCCCGAAAGTGTTCTCGATCGTGCCGTCGGCCCCGGAATCCGGGAGCCCGTGGCTGACCGCAGTCCCCGGCTCCATCTCGAAACCGGAGCACCAGAGGACGCCTGCCGTCGGCTGTTGACCGCATGAGAGCTCACAGTGGCCGCCGTTGATCAGCAGTTCCGAGAAGTCCAAGGCCCGGTCACTGATTCGGATACTGTCCAGCAAACCGTAGAAGCCGCGGTCGGAGGAGCCGTCCAGCCGCAGATTGCCGATGGCCAGGATGCCGGCTCCTGGCGGGGCCATGTCTGCCTCGAGGACTTCGCCCTCCTGATTCGAGTTGAGGAACCAGCGAAGATGCGAACTCTCACAGATCAGGGCAAAGTAATACCAGGTGTTGGCTAGCACCGGCGTCGTGCCAAAATGCATCATGTTGGTGCCGTCGGGCGTCTTGTAGAACACGGCCAGGACATTCTTGGATCCGTTCGCGTGCAGGCCGATCGCCAGGCGGGTCGTACCGTCAACCGACTGCTTCTGTGTGACCAGGCGACGCCCGATGTAGGTTGGGAAACTGATCGCCGCACTCTCCGGCGTCTTGAAGTATCCTTCGAAGGTGAGTGACACGGCGAGGTTGCCCGCATCGCTGGCAATGCTGGTGGAGATGCCGTTGGTCCTGCTGTTGGGCATTGAAAGGGCAAACGCGCCGGCGCCCGCCGAAGGTGCCGCCCCGACGCCGCTCTGATTGTACGCCGCATACGTCAACGCCTGGGTGCCCGTCGGCCGCCCCGGTGTGCCGGCGGCATTCGCGACCCGGACCGCCGCTTGGCCGTGCAAAACGGGTGCTGAGCGGGTCTCGAATGACGACTGCCAGAGAGGGCTCGCGGTCGCCGACGGGCTGAAATCGGTTGCTCGCTCCGGGCGAGCGGTGTCACCGCGCATCAAGGTGGGCAGGCGCCAGACGTGCGTGCCGGCTCGGTTGCAGAAGTAGAGCCGTGATTCGCTCTTCGCGAAGGGATCGCCGTCCGCCCAGTAGGCATAAAACGGGTCCCGAGCATGGCGGGGCCGGCGAACGTAGGAATGGTTGTACTGGCTCGCGGTCGTCACGTCTCGCGCCTTCGTCCAGGTCCCGCCAAGGTCATGGCTGAGCCAGACGGCGACCTCCCCGCCGGTGCCATACACTTGCGGCCCGTTCTCGGTTGGGCCCACGATTCGCAGCAGGTCACCTTCGATGCAAAGGCTGCCCATGTCGTAATTGTGATCGGAGACGGTGATGTGACTGTACACCCACTGTTGCCCCGTCCAGCGGGCCAGGTGCCAGGTTCGAGGATCTCCCGCCGGCCCCGCCGCATAGTTGCCGGATGTGATGTAGACGATGTGGGGATTGCCCTGGTCATCGAGGTTGGTGTCGTTGATGTAGCACAGCTTGCCCTGAGCCTGATAATCGACCAGAAGCGCCGCGTTGCTGACCTGGCTGAGCGGTACCGTGACCGGGGTGCCGCCGGCCGTTGTCCACGTTTGACCACGGTCGGTGGTCTGGAGGTAGTAGAGATTGGTTCGCTTGTCGACATCGCCGCCCGGGTGGTAGTTGAAAGCGGTCGCGATCTTCCCGTCGCGCTCACAACTGGTCTGGTAGTGGCCGCCGAAGCCTGCCATCTTGTAGTGCGGTGACCAGTGGATGCCGTCGCTGCTGGTTGCCCAGTAGAGCTCGCGGCCGGCGGTGTACTTGGTGAACATGTGCAGGAACAGCGGTTGCCCTATCCCGTCGTCCAGATACCACGGCTGCGGATATGTGCGTTCGTCGGCGAGTTGATATTCCCAAGTATCGATCGAGTACGGCCGCGCGCTGCGGTAGACAAGCCCGGGCCGGACCGTGCCTCGCCCGCTGATGAAGACCCACAAGTGCCCTTCGCGGTCGATGAGCAGCGCCCCGTTGTCGTGAGGGTCGCTGATGCCGACCTTGTGGTAGACGACCACCGGTCGAGGCACTTCGCAGCTGGCGTGGTCGTAGCAGGAGGCCACGATCAGCAGATCGCCACTCCCATCGTCCACGCCCCCGTAGACGAAGAAGGTCTTGTTCACCGCTGGAGCATAGACGGCCGTGGGTACATGGTTGGCCGTGTAGGTGCTGAGCCCGCCGGAGTATTTCGGCCCCCACTCGTTGTCCTGGCCGATCGTGAACCAGATGCCCCGGTAGCCGTCCAATCGGGTGTTGGTCTCGACACCCCGGGCCGAGTCGACCAGGGGGATGATCGCCACGGCCATCGCGAGGATCAGTACCCGGCGAACGTGCCCCCCGGGTCGCATCACTGGCACGCTCGCGCCCTCGGCGATTGAGGAGCTGGCTATCCGTCGTTGACGCATGTCAGAGATCCCCCCTGAGCCCCATCAGAGCCGGCCCTCACTCCGCCCCGGTGGGAGCCTCCGCGACACAACACATTCTGGGTCCATTCCGCCCGGCGGCTTCGAGCCAACCGGCTGCTGGGTCGTCACGGTGAGCAGTCCGGGGTCAGGTCCGAACTCCAGGGAACCGCCGGGCCGGTCACGCACTTCGCGAACGCCGCGAGATCGCTCGCGTCAACCTTGTTGTCGCCGGTGTTGTCCAGGCAGAGACACGGATTCCCCTCGGCCAGGATCTCGGCAAAGCAGAGCTGATACCGGCTGAAGTCGAGCTGGTCCACGTCGCCGTCGTCGTCCATATCGGCGAACGGCCGGTTGCACCACTTGCCCAGACAGGAGTCGAGCCCCGCGGTCATGAAGTCCGCTGGAGCGATGACATGGTCGCTGACCACGACCTTGTCCAGCAGCCCGTAGAAGCCGCGGCCTCCGGTGCCAGTGGTGCGGTCGTTCCCGATGACGATCGGGGCGGAGCCGGGACTTGCCAAGGCCGGAGCCAGAAGCTCGCCCTGCAGCTGCCCGTCGAGGTACCAGCGGATGTCCGTGCCGTCGTAAACCAAGGCGAAGTGGTACCAGGTGTTGGGTTGAATCTGGGTCGTGCCGCGCACGGGCGTAACCACGCCGCTGGTGTCGGCCCAAGCCACGGACAGCACGTTGTGGGTCGGGGCGGCATCGTCGTTGGCGGCCAGCCCGATTGCCAGCCGCGACTGGCCTTCGGACGCTGAACGCATCATGCTGACCAGGCGGCTACCCACGTACGACGCCATCACCGGAGTGGTCCGGAATGGGTTGAAGTAGCCCTGGATCGTGACCGCGTTGGCTACATTTCCGGTGTCGCTGGGCACGTTCGTGTTCACCGCCACGTTCGATAGATCCGGCAGAGACAGTACAAACGAACCGGTGAGCTTGGCGGGGTCGATGATCGCCGGTACCGCCGGAACACCTGTCTGGCCGAAAGCGGTATAGAAGCTCGCGAGAACGCCCGCTGGCGTGCCGTTCGGCGGCCCGAACAAGTTGTCAATGCAGTTCATGGTCTCCGCCGCTTGACCATCAGTCACCGGCTGGCCCTTGCTGGTCTCGAACGTGGACCGCCACAGCAGACCGCTGCCCGCACCGCCGCCCTTGACCAGCATCTGGTCGGTCGCGAGAACCTTATCCCAGATCCGAATCTCGTCCAGCAAACCGTAGAATCCGCGATCGTTGGTCGCCGCCGTGCTCCGGTTATTCGCCAGGACGATCTTGGCTGTCCCGACGCCGACTACGCTTGGGCTGAGCACCTCGCCCTCCTGGATACCATCCAGATACCAGCGCAGGGCAGTGCTGTCGTATGTCATCGCGAAATGATACCACCGGTTCGCTTCGATGGGTGTTGTTCCATACTCGATGTGGTTGATCACCCCTGTGGCTGTTCCATCCGACTCCGCCCAGTACGTGGCCAGCAGGTTCTTGTCCTCGCCCGGATCGCCGTCCGGGGCAAGCGGATCGGTGACTGATGCATACGTCGATCCTACCCGAATCTCGTCGATCTCACCCTTGTCCAGATTCGCTCCGCTGACGATCCGCAGGTAGCCGAGCATCGCCGTCCCGCTGAGCGTATTCGTCAACATCCAGGTCGTCGGCTCAGTGGTCGGCGTGGTATCGCTGGGCCCGTAGATGCTCATGTAGCATTCGTCGACCGTCGCGGCATGGCTGACGATCTTGGCAATCACGAAGTACGTGTCGCCCGCAACCACCGTGCCCGTGGCATTGGCCGCCTGATTCAGGAAGAACGCGTCGCCGCTGGTCATGCCGATGCGGATCGTCTGGTTGGTCGTGCTGTTGCCCAGGTTGATCTCCAGGTTGTCAGCGGAAGTGGCGGCCGTGGACGTCTTCCGCATCAGCGCGCTCACGTACATCACCTCGCCTTCCGTCGTCAGGTCGAGAGACCGGCTCAGTTGCCGGGCCGCTGCGCCGTTCTTGACGCTGACGCGGGCCCCCAACGGATCGTACGGGAACGCTCCCGAGTCCAGACTCGTCGCGTCGTCCGACAGGGTGGCCGCGGCCGTAGTCCCGCTACTGACCCACGCCTCAGCCCAGCCCTTGCCCCCCGCCTGGCCAACTAGCGTCGTCCCGGTGCCGTAGTCGAAGCCCTCATAGTCGAAGAGACCGGCCACAACCCCGACTCGCGCGGTATGAACCCCGATCGCCAGGCGCGATTGCCCGTCGTCCGCGGATCGCTTCTGCGTGACCAGCCGGCGGGCAATGTACGTCGGCGAAGTCACCGGATCCGCGTTCGGCATGTAGAAATACCCCTCGAACGTCAGGCTACTCCCCAGGTTCCCGGCATCGCTCCGCAGGTTGGTGTTAATCCCTGTCCGGCGGTCATCCGGCGTGGACAGCGCAAATGAGGCCGCCTGCCCTCCCGGATCGATCGTCGACGGAATCAGCCCGGCATACAGGCCGTGCTGCACATACAGCAGCGCCGGCAGGCTGGTTACACTGCCGGTCGCTTGCCCGGCGGCGCCGACGGCGTTGTCCACGACCTCGGCGATCTGATCCTGGCTCACCGCCTCGCCCTGCTCGGTTTCAAACGGAGAGCACCAGATCGGCTTCGCAGACACCGCGGGGCCGAGCATTAGCATCGCCGCCGACACGATCACGGCCAGACACGAACCCCGGCCGAACCCTGTTGCCTTCAGATCGCCTCGCATACTCTCCTCCTTCTCTTGATTCGATCAAGGTACAGCCTCTTGGTTCTTGGCGTGGCGTCGAGCGGGAAATGCGCCCCTGCCCCCTCCTGCTGGGTCATGCTGTTTCCCCCCGTCGCCCACTCGCCCCTCTCTTTCCGTTCCCGATACTCCAGGCACCAACCGGCCGGCAGTCATCCAGGCCGACTGTCACGGAAGATGGTCAAGCAGCTTGTAGTACGCGACATGCTCCTCCGGCGTCGGAGCCTCCGAAGTGATCGGCCGCAGGCGGTCGACCAGGTCGGGTTTCGCCCATCGCACCGCGCTGTCACTGAACAGGCGGTTGAAGCCCTTCCGGGCATGCGGGGAGGACACCAGCCCCTCCACGATGCCACCGCCCTTGAACTTGTTCACCCCGGTGAAGTCGGAGTAGATGACCTTGTTCGAGTAACGCCCCATCTTCCAGCCGGTCAGGACTCCGGGCGGCATCGGCTCCATCTGCGTCGAGGACCCGATCTGCGAGTTGGCCTTCGGAACTTCGATCAGCCGAGCCGGATAGGAGGAACGCACCGGTACCTTGGACTCCAATGCCGCCCACCCGGCGTCACTGTACCAGGTGTTGTCCGGGCCGTTGAAGACGAGGCTGGCACAGTCCCCGGGGCTTTGGCCGGAGCAGTAGAACAGCTTGGGTTCGGTCACATAACGCCGGTTGGCCAGTAGGCCGAGGTTCACCGTGCCCGGTTCCGGAGTGCGCATGTAGTAGGTGGTGAAGGCCGTGGTCGTGCGATAGAGCGGCGGCAGTTGCTCCCGATGCTCGTTCGCGTAGGCGTTCAGGGCCACGCCTACCTGGTGCAGATTGCTGGCACAGTCGGATCGCAAGGCCATGTCCTTGGCGGCCTTGAGACTCGGGATCAGAATCGAGATCAGCAAGGCGATGACAGCGACGACCACCAGCACTTCGATCAGGGTAAACGCCCCCATCGTTCGCCGCGTGGCTCGTCGACGTGTGCCCGTCTGGGGTCCCATGGGCGGTGCTCCTCAAGCAGAGACTCCGCGGATAGGGTTCGCCACCGCTCAGACCCCTCCTGACTTGGTCCGAGCACCCCCCCTGGCTACCATCTGCCCTCGTCTGTATAGCGGTCACGATAGCCCTTTGCCTCCAATAATGCAAAGGTTTTTCCCAGACGAGCCGGACACGGGTCCCGGAGCGACAGCCTTCCGGTCCGACAAGCGGAAAGACTGCTTAGAATGGCGGCCGACGTCTGGAGAGTCACCCACCCGATCCCCGCCGGTGGTCGTGAACGGGCTCCTCTCGCTCCCCAGGGCGCTTCGCCGAGCCGGGGCACGCCGGAGAGGGCCGGCGGGGTTCGCTGACCAGCAATGAGAACCTCTGATCGAGGGCCCTTCTCCGGCCGTCATCCGCACATAAAAAACTTAATATCAGGTATTTAAGGAGATTATTGCGCAATTGCTATTTTCTGTTTGCCTCGGGTCAGTTCCTGGTGTATATGTTAGGTGTTTGTTAGGTAGACGCGTCAAGGGGCATGCCGAAGGAGAAACACACCCTTGGCTCAGGAGAAGGGTCGGGTCGAGTCGGGTGGGAAGCGCTGGGGTAGTGGGCGAAGAGGCGGTCGATGCCGGTGCCAGACGCCGACGTCGGAGGGTTGCACAGGGCGGAGGGGATGGGATGCGGGTCGATGTCGAGGTGGAGGCGGTCCCGGTGGAGGCCACCGCTCGGCTGGCGGAGGTGTGCTTGCGGTTTGGCGTGCCACTGGCCGGAAGCGCGCGGAGCGTGGCCCGGGGAGTGGAGTTGGACCTGCGGCCGGGAACGATCACGCTGGTGCTGGGGCCGTCGGGGGCTGGGAAGACACGGCTCTTGCGGGCGGTGGAGCGGCAGTGCCCCACGGCGCGGTGGGTGAACACCTTGCCGTTTCCCCTGGACGTGTCCGTGCTGGACGCAGTGGCCCCGGCCCGACCACTGCACGAGGCCCTGGGGATCCTGACGGCCTGCGGGCTGGGCGAGCCGATGCTCTGGATTCGGTCCTTTGACCAGTTGTCCGAGGGGGAGAAGTTCCGGGCTCGGCTTGCCCGGTCGCTCTCGCTTCGGCGCCGCAACGAGGAGTCCGGTCCACTGCTGTGCGACGAGTTCGGGGCGGTCCTGCACGATCGGGTCACGCACGGCGTGGCGTTCGGCCTTCGCAAACTGGTCGATCGCCAAAAGCTCACCTTGTTGGTCGCGACCTGCCGGGATGACTTGGAGGAGGATCTCCAGCCGGATCGGGCGGTGAGGATGGGAGCCCGAGAGGCGATCAGTGGTCAGGAGTCAACCATCAGCAAGACGACGGGGGCGATCTCGAGGCGGTCGTTCTCGCTCCTGCCGCGGTTGAGGATTGAGGCAGGAACGGTCCGGGATTACGAGCCTTTTGCGGCATGGCACTACCGCGGGGGAGACTCCCTGGGGTTTGTCGACAAGGTGTTCGTACTGAGGGAGCAATCTGGAGGTGCAGGGCTGGGGGTGGTCGTGTACGGCCGGCCGGTGCTGGAGTTGGCTCTGCGAAACCAGGTGACGGGCGGGCGCTTCAGCGGCCGTCCGGAACGGCTCAATGCCGAGGTGCGGGTGCTCAAACGACTCGTGATCCACCCGGATGTTCGGGGTTGCGGGTTGGGACATTGGCTGGTGAGAAGAACGCTCCCGCTGGTGGGCACGCCGTATGTCGAATGCCTGGCGGCCATGGGTGCGGTGAATCCGGTGTTCGAGAAGGCGGGAATGACCCGGGTGGGTACCGTGGCCCTGCCGCCGGCGCAGGAACGGGTTCTGGCCGCGCTCCGCACCGAGGGAGTGGATCCGTGGGCGGCCGATTTCGTGGTCAGAATGTCCCAGCGACCTGCCGCCCGCCAACGGGTGGCCGACAGCATCGTGACCTGGTATCGCGGCATGACTCGCTCGGGACGGCAGCGGGTCGCCCGGCTCACCCCGTCGACTCTGGCCCAGGTGTTTCGGCAGATCGCCGGGTCGCGGCCAGTGTACTTCTGGTGGCAGGGCCAGGAGGAGCAGTCTATGAGCGGCAGGTGATGAATGGTGCGGCGAGGAGTGATCGCAGGTGTCTTTGCCATGTAGGTAGTGCGATGCCGGAGGGAGTCATGAGGATGGTCGAGATGATTCAGCGAACAGTGCGGCCGTTGGGGTCGCGGAAGGTTCGCGTGGCCCTGGCGACGGTGCTGGCGGCCTATGCGGCCGAGTATGGTCTGGGTGTCAGCGAGGAGATGGTGTTAACCGTCCTCGGCGTGGGTGTGGCCCTCATTCTCGGAATCGCACACGAGGACGCCGGGAAGAATGGAAGTGCCGAGGGCGGAGCCTGAAGGGCGCTGTGAGCCACGAGTGAGGCTCCTCCGACCCTCCCGTCGTGAGGGAGGCGGTTGTGCGGCGGACTGGGTGCTGGATACAAACTTCAATGGGCGGAGGTGTGAGATGACGCGATGGTTGGGGGTCATTCTGCTGGTCGTGAGTGGCTGTGGTGGGGATGCGCGGATGGAGATGTCGGCCGCGGATGCCCTTTCGGCGGCGGCGAGTCAGATGGAGGCGACGCTGCGCGAGTATCACGACGAGGTCGGCCGGCACGACGACGCACGGGAGGCGCAGGTCGTCGCCGCGTTCGTGGAACGGGTCAAAGTCGCGGCCACGCAACCGACCGCGCTCGAGTCGCACACCGGCGACCTCGCGTCGGCGTTGAAGGCGATTCGCCAGGACCGGGAAGCCGAACACACCCGGCTCGCGGCGGCCAAGGACAATGTCGGCGTACTCCGCGAGATGGCCAAGGGCATGCAGCGACTGGCGATCGACAACCTGTCGCTCCAGGACGAGATGCGACGGTATCTGGCCGGGTGGGTGGAGGCGAAGAGGAAGGCGGAAGCCGCTGATTGACACGCAAGAGCGGAGGGCGCGGAAACAGACTCGGAGAGCGCGGAACGGCGATGCGGGAAGATGCGGCCGGAGAGGACCGGGAGTTAATCTCGGAAGGGAGCGAGCGGCAGGTCTTCAGCCTGTCGTTGGATCGGCCGGATGCCGGTCTCGCACCCGACGAGATAGAAACGAGTGCGAACGGAAAGGAGCGATCGAATGACGGACACAGCGGTAGTCGCGGCAGGCTTAAGCGAGTTGGATCGATTGGTGAGCAGCCTGGAAGCGGTCAGTCGAACAGTGAGGGAGACCCGGCCGACGGATGCAATCGACCGGGTGTTGGCCGATTCTCGGCGCACCACAACCGTCGTGTCCTTGCGCGAGGCGCCTGAGGTGGAGGCGTTTCGCCAGGCACTGGTCGACGGGCAGATTCGGGGCGACGCGGTCAATCGGCTCCTGCGTCTGGTCAACGAGGTGGTGGTGGCGTTGGTCCAGTAGCAAAGAGAAGGACAGCCCGGGCCTGGTCGAAAGAGCCGCGTACTCATTGCCGAGTGCTGAACGTTCGCGGAGGGCGGGAGAGGAACGCATGGCTTGGGAGCAGACGGCCGTTCTGGTAGGTATCCTCTCGCCGCTGGTGGGGACGCCCCTGGCGATGATCACACTCTACCTGCGAGCGATTCGCGATCAGCAGGCCAGCGGCATCAGCATGCTGACCCGGCGCATCCAGACCATGGAGAGCGCCATTCACGAGCTGGTGCGGTCCGCGGCGGATTTCGAGCGCGAGTACACCACCAAGGAAGAGTGGGTTCGCGAGTCCATGTACGCCCGGCAGCGACTGGAGCGGCTGACCGAGTTGGCGACCAGAATCCAAGTCGAGTTGGAGAACGGGCACGGCGTCGCCGCCCAGATCGGGCGGATGGCGGCGGCGATGACCGATGTAGCCGCCGCCTGTCGGCAGATGACTGGGGTCGAGGTGGAATCCGAGGGGTCGGGCGAGACAACCGGGGAATCGTGCGGTGCTTTCCGAGAGGGAGGAAGCGATGAGCGGTGAATCCTGTGCCCGGCAGATCAAGCAGGTGCGGAACGAAGTCCTGGTGGTGCTGAAGATGCTCTACCCGGCCGCGTTGCAGGGCGAGCAGATCCTGCGAGCCCTGTTGGCGGTCTTTCCACAACTGGAGTGGGACCAGCTCAAAAAGGACTTGGCTTATCTGTGCGAAAAGGGATACGTTCAGCGGATCGTGGCCGAGATCGAAGGCGACGGCCGCGCGACCACCTGGCGGAGGCGGTGGTTCCGATTGACGTCAAGCGGGGTCGAGGTCGCGGATCACTGCGTCGAAGACAAGGCCCTGGAAGTGTAGATCGGCCGACGGTCTATCGGCCGCGCCTGGCTCAACCGCTGTCGATACGCTGGCACGGTGAGTCCGGCCAACAAAACCCGCCCATGCCTGTGGCTCACGACGCCGATACACGGTGGCCCAATCGAAGGTCAGGTTACCCGTTGCTCTTGGGTTGGCCCGGGTGCTGGTTGTTGGTCCCTGAGGGCGGCGGGAGCATCTGGGACTGATCGTTGCCGAGGGTCTTGGATGGGTCGTCCTCGACTCCCTTCAGGCCCTTCTTGAACTCGACGACACTCTGGCCGAGCGATTTGCCCAGCTCGGGCAGCTTCCGGCCAAAAAAGAGGAACGCAAGGGCGAGCAGCAGGAGCAGCTCGTACATGTTGGGTACCCACGCCAGTATGTTCATGCCGTACATGATCGTGCCACTCCTGCGCGGAACCCAGCGGCCTTCGGACGAGAGGCTGTCCCGCCAACCGGACGTCATCGAACAGAAAGATTATACGGCCTGGAGGGGGCGTGCGTCAAACCGCCGAAAGAAGGCTTGCGGCTAACACCCGAGCGGTCGGCTACCCGCCCACCTCGGGCGCCGGAGCGGTGTCACTGGCTGATTCCTGTGGCTCGGCACCCGCCGCCGGGTAGAAATCCCCCTTGGAGGCGGTCGGGTTGGGTGACCTGCCCACCGTGGCGTCGTGATCCTTGCCTACCACGCCGTCACTGACCAGGGCCGTGCACGGCGGCACGACCACCGCGCTCACCGGCGTGCACAACGTGTTCAGACCGAACCGGCCTGCACTGTAGAACATCGCCAGGTAGTCGGCACAAGTCCACGCGGATTGCCCGTCGCCGTCACCCTTGTCCTCGAACGGGTCCTCGAACCAGAGCGACCAGTGCGGGACCGCGCCGTCCGCGAGCGGAGCCTCGATCGCAGGCGTGTTGCGCTGACGAACGACCGGAGCATGACCCGATGCCAGGATGCCGTCCTGCGTGGGTGTGGACCAGGTGTCACGTGACAGGGCGTCGTCTCGCCACGGGTTGGCCGCCGGCGGCTGGTTGCAGGCGATCAGAGCGGCAAAGATCGTTACCCCCACGAGACCGACGAAAACGCGAGTTCGGTTCATGCCACGTACTCCATCAGGCCACCCGTATCGGCAGAGAGTATAACCTCGGAAACGCCGCAAGACCACAAGCCCCACGCCGGCTACCAGCGCCGCGCCAGAGACTCCCGAGAGTCAGGCTCCAGCCCAGCAAGGCCAACGCGAAGCCAAACGCCGCCTCGAAGCTCCCCAAGCGGTCACCCTTCCTCCTTGATGTCCAGGGCGTAGTTGGGTGCCTCACGCGTGATGGCGATGTCGTGCGGATGAGACTCGACCACGCCGGCCGCCGAGACACGGATGAATCGGGCCTTGGTGCGGAGTTCCTCGATAGTCCGGGTTCCACAGTAGCCCATGCCCGCCCGCAGGCCACCGATGAGCTGGTAGGTGAACTCGGCCAGCTTGCCCCGGTACGCGACCCGCCCTTCCACCCCCTCGGGTACCAGCTTGTCCGGCTTGCACTGGCCGCCCTGCCCGTACCGGTCTGCGCTCCCGTGGACCATGGCCCCAAGCGAGCCCATCCCACGGTACTCCTTGAACCTTCGACCCTTCCAGATGACCAGCTGGCCGGGCGATTCGTCCAGACCGGCAAAAAGCGAGCCGATCATGACCGAACTGGCCCCGGCCGCGATGGCCTTGGTCACGTCGCCCGAGTAGCGGATGCCGCCGTCGGCAATGATCGGGACGCCGGCCGGGTTGGCAACCGATCCGACATTCATGATCGCCGTGATCTGCGGCACACCGACGCCGGATACGATCCGAGTCGTACAGATCGAGCCCGGCCCGATCCCGACCTTGACCGCGTCCGCCCCTGCCTCGATGAGATCGGCGGCACCTTCCGCCGTGGCGATGTTGCCGGCGATGATGTCAATCTCGTGCTTCTTGCGGACCGCCCGGACCGTCTCGATCACGTTCTCGCTGTGCCCGTGGGCGGAATCAACCACGATGAGGTCCACGTCATTGGCGATGAGCGACTCGACCCGTTCGTAATCGTACACGCCAACCGCCGCCCCGACCCGCAGCCGCCCGCGGGAGTCCTTGCAGCTCGTGGGGAACAGCCGGCTTCGCTCGATGTCACGAATGGTGATCAGCCCCGCCAGCTTGCCGGCCTTGTCAACCAAGAGCAGCTTCTCGACCTTGTGGGCGTGAAGGATCTTCTCGGCTTCCTCGAGCGTCGTCTCCGGGGGAGCGGTCACGAGGTTCCGCCCGGTCATCACCTCACGGATCAAACGGTCCTCGGAAACGGACAGAAACCGCAGATCGCGGCTGGTGATGATGCCCACCAGCTTGCCTTCGTCCACCGTGATCGGAACGCCGGACAGGTTGTGCAGCCGCATCACCTCCCGGGCTCTGCTGACCGGATCGGTCGGGCGAAGCGTGATCGGATCAAGAATGACGCCGGATTCCGATCGCTTGACCTTGTAGACCTCTCGGGTCTGGGCATCCACCGACAGGTTCTTGTGGATGATGCCGATGCCGCCTTCCTGGGCCAGGGCGATGGCCAGGGCGGACTCGGTGACCGTGTCCATCGGGGCGGAAATCAGCGGAATGTTCAGCGGAATCCGCCGGGTCAGCCGGGTGGTGACGTCCGCCACCCGAGGCACGATCGCCGAGCGGGCTGGAACGAGCAGGACATCATCAAAGGTAATGCCGTCATCCGCGAGGATCTTGGGGGATGAACCGGTTCCGATCGAGTTGGAGCAAAGTGTGTTGGTGGCCATGACGCTTTATATCGCAGGGAGAAAGACACGTCAAGGGGAAAACGACCGGCGGGCAACGTCTCCGTGGCGGGGCCGCCGCCCGGGCAGGCGGACTCAATCACCAGGAGGATGAGCCCCGTGATTCATGAGCCCTTCGACGTGGGCCTGGGTGGAGTCGGCCAGGCTGGCCAGGTCGTAGCCGCCTTCCAGGATCGTCACCAGCCGTCCGCCACAGAGCGAATCGGCCAGGGCTCGGACTTGGCGGGTCATCCAGCCGAAAGCATCGGTGCTGAGATTGATCTGACCGAGCGGGTCCTGCTCGTGAGCGTCGAAACCGGTGGACACCAGGATGAAACCGGGCTTGAACGCCGCAATCTTGGGGAGAATCTGCTCCTCAAAGGCCTCGCGATACTCCTCATCGCCTGTACCCGGCATCATGGGAATGTTCAGCGTCAGGCCGACGGCATCGGCCGCACCGGTCTCCCACTCGAAGCCTGTGCCCGGGAAAAGCGTGTAGGGATGCTGGTGGACGCTGATGAACAGGGTGCCCGCGTCCGCGTCGAACTGGTGCTGGGTGCCGTTGCCGTGGTGCACGTCCCAGTCCAGGATGGCGACTCGTTCGACCCCGTGTTCGGCGTGCAGGTGCTCGGCCGCAATGGCGGTGTTGTTCAGGAAACAGAAGCCCATCGCGGATCGGTACTCGGCATGGTGGCCGGGCGGGCGAACCGGACAGAAGGCATTGCGGAGCTCTCCGGCCATGACCCGGTCGACGGCGGCTACGCACCCGCCGGCCGCCAGCCGGGCGATGTCATAGCTCGATGGGCAGATCGGACAGTCGGGCGTGTCGATGGCGTGCTCGCCTTGCTCGCAGTGCCGCCGGAACCGGTCGACGTATTCCCGAGCATGGACGCGTTCGACGAGCTTGAGATCCACATACGGCGGCTCGATGATCACGGATCGTTTGAGCAGCCCGGTCTGTCGCAGGCGTTCGTAGATCGCGGTCAGCCGGTCCGGTCGCTCAGGATGGTGCGGGCCGGTATCGTGGCGAAGAAACCCCTCCGTCCAGACTATGCCCGTCGAGGCCATGGCAACATTATAGCGGCCTCATGTGACCCATGCGAGACGAGGCCGGCCGCGCCGGAACCTCGCCGATGGACGGCGAGAACTCCAATGAGAGGAGCCCGTCCCGCCGCTGCACCCGCTCGCCGGCCGAACGCCGGGAGGACACCGCATGCGGGACGAGCTCCGACCCACGTTCCTCGTGAACCGCCCCCCTGCTCAACCCGAAGTCTTCCTCCAAACGAGCCTCGCACGCAAGATGCCGGCGATGCCGAATGTGAGCAGAGCCGCCGTCAGGCCGACCGCCAGACCGACGGTGAGCGGTGCGGGCAGCATCGGGCAGAAGACCAGCAGGACGGCGGCGGCGGCGATGAACAGGTCCTGATGATTGCGAGTCCGGCTATGCATGTTCCCTCGCTCCTATCGTCTGAGAGCCTATCCCGTTAGGTGGAGGACCGGCATCTTGCCGGCCAAGTGACAGGCCGGAAGCCTGTCCCACACTCCCAACTGAGACAGGCTCCAAGTCCGTCGTTGGCCATGGACGACCCCTGGCCGCCTACCCGCTACTGCTGCGGGCCGTCCGCCGGTCCGGAGGCAGGTCGCAGGGCCGTCGAGACGCCGGTGGGTAGCTCGCTCGGCTGCACGTCGCGAATCGTCAGGTCCGCGTCGATGACCCGGTAGGTCGCCGCACCGTTGGGCTGATACCACAAGATCGGAGTACCCGCCTGGTTGAGAGGGACGTCCTTGCCCGCGTAGCGGAAGTCCTCGCCGTTCTTCGGGTCGTTGATGAACATCCAGCCGCGGCCGACGAGCGACATCGCCTGCATCATCTGAGCCTCTAGTTCCTTCTTCTTGGCGGGTTCGGCCATGGCCAGCACCATCCGCTTTCCGGCGGCCCCGGCGATGGAAACCAGGCTCAGGTCCGCGGGGAACTTGCCGTCGTTGAACTCGGCCGCGGCCTTCAGGGCGTTGAGCAGGTCCTGCTCGGCGGCCGGGCCCAAGTCCATCTTGAAGGTCTGCGATTCATAGCCCTCCGGCGGGCTGAGGCTCAGTAGCGACTCGTCCACCGGCTGATCCCAGACAAAGTCCGTCATCGTCATGGTCGTCGTGGGCAGCATGCCGACCTTCAGGGTCTGTTCCACCTGCAGCGGCAGGCGGGTCTGCGGGTCGGCCCAGATGGTCATCTCCTGCCCAGGCGTGACCACCTTGAAGCCCTTCGCGGTCCGGCCGGCGACGACCTTGTCCTCCAGGGGCGCCGCGCAGGATTCGTCGAGCTGCCGGAAGATGTCGAGCAGGTTGGACTGCTTCTGCTCCGGCGGCAGGTTGGACATCTCCATCACGGTCGCCCGCTTGGTCAGCGGCTCGAGGCTCAGGCACCGCCCCTGAGACCAGTCCCAGATCATGACCATGCCGCTCGGCTGGACCGTTTGCCGCATTCGTCCGCCGTCCACGATGAGAACGTCGGTTGTCACCGTCTGGGCGGCTATCCCGGGCACCTGCACCACGGACGTGCCCTTGAAACAGACCGAATGCACCTGCCGAACGGTCTTGAGGATCTCCGCGAAGGCTACCGAGGATCCGTGCTGATGCAGCCCCCAGAACGAGAACGTGCCGAAGGCAATGACCACGGCGGCCGCAACCGCCAGTTTCGTCATCGATTTCATCTGAATGAGTCTCCTCAACAAGCGTGGTTGGTTTGGCTCCACGCCGCCGTCCATCCTCGCGAGCGTCTTCTCGACGAGTTCGGGCGACGGCCCATTCGGGACGTCCGCGTCCCGAAGCACGGAAACCGCACGCTCGAGCAGATCATTCCCGGGATTGTTGTGCTCAAGCGACATGACTCACCTCGATCAACTCTCTCGACCGGTGGATCCGCCCAGGAGCTCTTGAAGCCTGGCACGGGCCCGATGCAGGGTCACACCCACCGCGTCAATGGACAGTCCCAGCTCGGAAGCGATTTCCTCGTAACTCAATCCGCTCAGACACCGCAGACAGAAGACCGCGCTTTGCCGCGGCGCCAGCTCGCAGAGCGCCGCCCGAAGACGGTCGCCCAGCTCGGCATCCAGGGCCGCTTGGTCCGGGCTCGGCCCCGACGCCGCAACCTGCTCGAAGGAGATGCCCGGTGCCCGCCGGCGAGCGGCCCGAATCCGGCGCCGCAAGTGATCCAAGGCTCGCGCCGTGGCCAGCCGCTGGAGCAGCCCGGGCCAGTTCGTCACTTCCTGCCGGTCGGCGTATTCGATGGCCGACACGAAGGTCTCCTGGAAACAGTCCGCGGCATCGGCGTCCTGACCGAGCAGCCGATACGCGGTCTTCCACACGATCGGACCGTGTTGGCGAACAATGAGCGGCCACTCGATCACTGAGGTGCACCCTTCCGTGATGGTCAGTACTGCCGTCATGCGTCCATAGAGTCGCCGACGGCTGGGGCTTTCTTACACCGAAATGCGGTTGGATGCCAAGTCTTTGTCGGGGCGTGGTTTGCCGCTCTTAGGGAACCCGGTTGGCCGGAAGCGTTCCGCGGTCGGCGATGGGCCACCGGCCGGACGAGGGGATGTCGGCGATTGAGCCGCCAAGGGGCCATGGTCGCCCGGCGGGGCGGAAGCAGGCGAGCGAGGCGGAGATCGGGCCGACGATGGCGGTTCGAGGAGTTGACCAGACGATCGCCGCCGGGGCGGAGCCGCAAAGACGACTATACTCCTAAAAGATCTTTTAAAAAGTTTTTAAGGGTATCCTGTGTGCCTACCAGCGGGCCCGGTGGAGCCAGACCAGGTTGTCGATGAACCCGCCCAGCTTCCAGTGGTTGGAAACGAGGCGTTCGCCGACGCAGCGGGAGACGCCGGGGAAATGCTTGATGTCGTGGAAGGCGACGGTGGCCTTGGGGCCGAGCCACGGCTCGAGTCTGGCCCAGTCGGTGCTCACCGATTCATAGCTGTGATCGCCGTCGAGGAAGAGGAAGCCCAGGGGCGCCTCGAAATCGCCCGGCTCCAGAAGTTCGCTGCGTTTCCGGATCGGGCGGATCACCGAGCCCAGGCCGCGGGTGTTGTGCTCGAAGACGGCGAGGGTGTCCTGCAGGCCCTCGGGCATGGTTTCGTTGCCCCAGGTGTCGACGCAGTAGAGCCGGCCGGCGATCTGGCTCATGGCCGTGCCGATGTAGCAGGCGGAGGCCCCGAAGTGCGAACCCACCTCGAGGGCGATGGTACCAGGCGGGCACGAGCGGGCCAGGCGGTAGAGGGTGACCAGTTCGACCGGGCTGCAGTAGGAGAAGATCGCCCCGGCGTCGCTGCCGGTGAAGGCGGATACGCGGCGGGTGACGACCTCGAGCTCGGACGGTCTGATCGTGCGCCAGGCGAAGGTGGTTAATCGATCCAGGAAGGAGGGGGGAGCGGTGGGGCGCCAAGAAGCGGGTTTGAGTGCAGCGGTCTGGGTCATGGGTGGTAGCCTTTCAGCAGAAAGCGGATGGCGCCTTCCATCTGGCCGAGGCGGAAGTGGAATGCGATGCGATAGTCCGGGCTCAGGGCGTGGGGCGTGCTCACCCGGTAGTGGAGGTACTCGCGGGCGACGCGGCTGAACATGCGGAGGTGATCCCAGAACAGGTGGGTTCGCCAGGCCAGCGTGTCCTGCCGGTTGAACTGGAGCGACTTGCAGATCGGGCGCGACTGCCCGAAGCCGCGTTGCAGGCGGCAGAGATACGGTACGGACAGTCGATGCCGGGAGATGAAGTGTTCCAGGCTCATGGCCGGGTTGTACCATAGTTCGTAGCCGGTGTTCCGGATGCGGAAGACGATCTCGGTATCGCCGCCGGCGGTGAGATGTCTGCCGCTGCGATCGGTGAGGATTCCGGCATCGAGCCAGCCGCAATCGCGCAGGGCCTGGCGTCGCAGGACGAGTCCGGCGCCGACCAGATGCGAGGGGCTGGCCGCGGGCTGGATGCGGAGGGGCTGGTCGCCGTAGTCCTGCTCGGCGAAGCTGGCCCGGTATCGGGCGACGGTCTGGTCGGGGGGGACCTCCCAGGCAACGCGGGTTCGGCCGCCGATCGCGCCGGCTTGGGGGTGGGCGTGGCAGAACGCGATGGTCTGGCGCACCCAGTCGGGGGCGATGAAGCAGTCGTCGTCGATGAGAGCGATCCACTCGGAGTTGGTTTCAGCCACGGCCCGACGGCGGGCGTGGGTCAGCCCCTGCCGGCATTCGAGCACGCGGCGCAGGCCGGGGATGTGTCCGGCGGCCGCGTACCGATCCACCACCGCGGCGGTGTCGTCGGTGCTGTTGTTGTCGATGACGAGCGTGGACCAGTTTTTGGAGGTATGATCCTGGCGCTCGATGGCGGCCAAGGCGCGATCCAGCAGTCTGGCGTTGTTGTAGGTGCAGATCGCGAGCGTCACCTGGTCCATATCAGGCCGCTCCCTGCCTGGCGGCGTCGAGCCCGTGGCTCTCCCATTGGAGGGCCGGAGAGATCACCCCGCGCCGGCCGTCAGCGCCGGGACTGTTGACCGGGGACACCTCGAAGCGAATGGCGTCCTCGACGCGATCCAGGACGCGGCTGCTCTCCTGGTGGACGCCCACGGCGATGTCGTAGTAGCCGGGCTTCCACACGTCGCCGGGCAGATGGCAGAGGGTGCGGCAGCGACCGGGTTGGCGGACGAGCGGGACGCTGCCCGGGCAGTCCTGTTCGGCGGACACGAACACGGCCACATCCATGGCGTTCTTGAGGGTCAGGTTGAACGTGGCCCCGTAGACCGGCCGCCGGACGATGCTGTCGATCTCCACCGCGAGGGGTGGGCCGAAGGGCACGGTGGGGGTGCAGGAGCCGTCTCGGCCGATGAGCCGTACGCCGGTGATCTGGACCAGCTTGGCCGGGTCCAGGTCGCGGTCGGAGCATTTCCACTCGCTGTGTCCCCTGGAGATGGTGGTGAGGTACTGCTGGATCACCGCGGAGGGTTTTCCCATTCCCGCCACCTCCCCGTTCCTGAGCCACAGGCAGGAAGTGCACTGGCGGGCCATGACGTCCATGTTGTGGCTGACCAGCAGGATAGTGCGGCCCTGGCGGGCCACGGTGTCCATCTTGCCCAGGCACTTGTTCTGGAAGGCTACGTCGCCGACGGCCAGCACCTCGTCGACCAGCAGGATCTCGGTGGCCAGATGGGCGGCGACGGCGAACGCCAGGCGGACGTACATGCCGCTGGAGTAGTGTTTGACCGGGGTGTCGACGAACTTCTCCACTTCGGAGAAGGCGACGATCTCGTCGAAACGGGCGTCGATCTCGGCCTTGCGCATGCCGAGCATGGCTCCGTTGAGATAGACGTTCTCGCGACCGGTGAGTTCGCGGTGGAAGCCGGTGCCGACCTCGAGGAGGCTGGCCAGCCGGCCGTGAACGCGGGCTCGGCCGCCGGTTGGGTCGGTGATTCGGGAGAGGATCTTGAGCAGGGTGCTCTTGCCGGCCCCGTTGGGTCCGATGATTCCGAGCACCTCGCCGGGCTGGACCTGGAAGGACACCTCTTTGAGGGCCCAGAATCGGCGGTCCTCGGCCGGCGGTCTGCCCTTTGCCCGCAGGCGACGGAACGGATACCGCACCGCATTGGCCAGCACGGTGTTGAGGCGGCGGTCGCGGCGTTTGCGGGCCCCGAGCTTGTACTGCTTGGACAAGCCCTCAACGATGATGGCCGGTTGGCTCATGCGACTCCCTTCGGCAGTCGGGTCCACGGGCCCGACGGGCCTCTACGCCACGTCCACGAAGTGCCTTTCCGTCCGATAGAAGAAATACAAACCGAACAGAAAAACGCCGACAGCGATCACCGCCGAGAAGCTCAGTGACAGCCAGTTGAACGGCTGGTTCAGCAACGCCGAACGATACGCATCGATGATTCCGGTCATCGGGTTGATCATGAGCAGCCAGCGGAGTTTGCCGGGCACCAAGTCGGCCGGGTAGATCACCGGACTGACGTACATCCACGCTCCCATCAGGGAGCCGATGACGAAGCGGACATCGTGGTACATGACGGTCAGGCCGGCGAGGAGGTAGCCGATCCCCAGGGCGGTGATGACGGTGAGCAGCACCAGGACGGGCAGCAGGGCCACGGACGCGCCGGGCAAGTAGCCGTAGCCGAGCATCATGCAGCCGTAGATCAGGAAGCTGATGGCCAGGCTGGTGAGTTCGGCGAAGACGCTTGATGTCGGCAGGATGACGCGGGGGAAGTAGACTTTGGACAGCAGGTGGGCGTTGTTGAGCAGGCTGCCGGTGGCTCCGAGCACGGCCGCGGAGAAGAAGGTCCAGGGGAGCAACCCGGCATAGAGGAAGAGGGGGTAAGGTGCGCCCTGGGAGGGCATTCCGGCCAGCTTGCCGAAGACGAAGGAGAAGACGACCAAGTTGGCCAGGGGTCGGAGCACGGCCCAGGCTGGTCCGAGGACGGTCTGTTTGTACTGGACTTTGATATCCCGCCAGACCAGGAAGTAGAGCAGCTCGTGGAAGCGAAGGAGCTCCTTGAAGTCGACGGCCTGCCAGCCGCAGCGGGGGCGGATGTCGAGGGTCGGGAGGTTGGCCGGGCTGGCTGGCGTCTCGGGGGTCGGAGGCAGGGTTGAGGCTGCTCCGGCATGGCCGGTCGCGAAGTCCAAAGGTAGCGTACTCATCGCGGCGCTGTTCCTCGCGGCCCCTGTATAGGCTCATAAGATCATTATTAGTAAGATCTTACGATCTCTTGAAGTCCTGTTCGGTCGTTCCCGCGGCAGACCATCCGCCCGGAGCGGTTCGATGGACCTACCCGTTTATCGGAGGTGGGGGAGGCGCGGATTAGTTACAGATGGTTGTCCTCGAGTCGTCACAGATCCTTGTCCTGGAGTAGTTGTGGGTCCTTGTCATGGAGTCGTGACGGATCGTTGTCACGGAGTAGCTACAGGTCGTCGTCGTAGAGCATGTCGGGCACGCCGTCGTCCTTGAGGGCGGTGGAGCGGAGGCGTTCGGCCTCGGCTTCTTTCATGGTCTGCCACTGCTCGGGGGTGATGACGATCTCCCGGGCCTGGCTGCCCTTGTACTCGCCGACGATGCCGGCGGCGGCCATTTCCTCGATGAGGCGGCTGGCCCGGGAGTAGCCGACGGCCAGGCGGCGCTGCAGCAGGCTCACGCTGCCGCGTTTGGTTTCCAGGACGATCTCGACGGCTTTGTCGAAGAGTTCGTCGCGTGGTCCGTCGGTGCTGATTTCCTGGTTGCGGAGCTGGATGAGTTCGGGGTGGAATTCGGGGGCCCCGCGTTCCTTGAGGAAGTTGATGACGGACTTGAGTTCGGCGTCTTCGAGGTAGGTGCCCTGGGCGCGCATGAGCTTGGAGGATCCTGGTGGCAGGTAGAGCATATCGCCCTGTCCCATGAGGACCTCGGCCCCGTTCTGGTCGAGGACGATGCGGGAGTCCATGCGCGAGGCGACGCGGAACGCGATCCGGCAGGGCAGGTTGCTCTTGATGAGGCCGGTGACGATCTTGGCTTCCGGCCGCTGGGTGGCCACGATGATATGGATGCCGACCGCCCGGCTCTTCTGGGCCAGACGCGACAGGTGGTGCTCGACCTCCTTGGCGGAGAGCATCATCATGTCCGCCAGCTCGTCGATGATGATCACGATGTACGGCAGGTGCGAGGGGATCTGGATCTCTTCCTCGGGCGTGGACGGCTGGAACCGCTCGCGTTTCTCCTCCTTGTTCAGCCGGTTGTAGGCGGCGATATTGCGGACGCCGGCCTCGGCCAGGAGGGCGTAGCGTTCATCCATTTTGACGGTGGCCCATTCCAGGATCTTCTCGGCGCGTTCCATCTCGGTCACGATGGGGCACATCAGGTGGGGTACTTCGCGGAACATGCTCATTTCGACCATCTTGGGGTCGACCAGGATAAGTTTGACGAGGTCTGGTCGCTGGGTCATGAGGATCGAGATGATGATCGAGTTGATGCACACGCTCTTGCCCGAGCCGGTGGTTCCGGCGATGAGCATGTGTGGCATCTTGGTCAGGTCGCTGACCAGGGCTCCGCCGCTGGCGTCCTTCCCGAGGAACAGAGGAAGCTGCATCTTCTGGGCGGCGGCGCCGGCCAGGGTCATGAGTTCCTTGATGCGGACCTTTTCCTTATCGAGGTTTGGGACTTCGATACCGATGGTGTTCTTGCCGGGGATAGGGGCGACGACGCGGACGCTGGGGGCCTTGAGTGATCGGGCGATATCGTTGGCCAGCGAGGAGATCTGACTGACCTTGACGCCGGGGGCGACGGAGATCTCGAACATGGTGATGACCGGCCCGGTGTCGATTTCGACGACCTTGGCTTCGATCTTATAGTCGAGGAGCGTCTGTTCCAGGATGCGGGCCTTTTCGCGGACCAGGGCTTCCTGGTGGGAGGTGAAGGTGTACTCCGGCTCCTGCAGGACGGTGATCGGCGGGTAGGTCCATTCGGCCAGCTCGGTCGGATAGGGCTTGGGGACGGGTGGTGGGGCGGCGGCGCCTGGTTTAGGCGGCTGTGACGCCCGGATGATCATTCGGGGTCCAGGCCCGGTGTCCGGGGTCTGGTCCTCGGACTCCTCGTCGGACTCGCCGGTTTCGGTGTTGTCCGTGTCCTCGACGTCGGTCTCTTCGTCCTCCTCTTCGGCGTCTTGTTCCTCGATCTGGGCCGAGTCTTCCGTATCGTTCTCGCACTCGCCTTCGGCCGTCTCGTCGATCGTTTCTTCCTCTTCGGTGTCGGCCGCGGCGTCGAGGGAGGGTTTTTGGTGCTCATCCGGATCGAGGACGGCGGTGCCGGTCTCCTTGACGGCCGCCCGCTTGGGCGTGGTTTTGGATTCGGTTGTTTTGACGTCGGCCTTGTTGCCGGTGTTTCGGCCGGGGTTGATTCTCAGCTCGGCGGAGCCGGAAGCTCGCCCGGCGCCGGCGGTTCCGCCGGCCAAGGCGGGTTGTCGGCGTCCGGGCAGGATGGTGGCGAGTCGCTGGAAGGGTGCCGCGAGCCGGGCGGTCCAGGAGGTTTTGGGCAGGCGTTGGCGGACCTCCTCGGCCAGTTCCTGGATCTGTCCGCGGCGTTCGCGGATGGCCTGGGGGATGCGGAGGATCAGGCCCTCGGTGGTGAACAGGAGGCCGACCAGGCACAGGTATGCCAGGACGGGCAGGGTACCGATCTTGAATGAGCTGACCAGCCATGTGGCCAGGACGTAGCCGAGCACACCTCCGCGGAGTTCGGGCCAACGAGGTGCCTCGGACGCCTCGAAGAAGAGCGAGCAGAGCGAGCTGAATGGCCAGGCAAGGTCGGAGCGGAAGGCCCAGCTGAACGGCCAGGGGAGGTTGTGGACCTCGGCGACGGAGGGGGTGAGCAGATGGAAGCAGACGGAGGTGACGCTGATGAGCACGGCCACACCGATGACCCGCTGCCAGAGGGATGGCAGTCGTCCGACCCGGGCGAGAACGCCGATGGCCGCGGTCAGACCGGCGACGGCGGCGTAGGCTCCGCCTCCGAAGTAGATGAACATATGGTAGGCGATCCAGGCTCCGGCTCGCCCGCCGTCATTGTTGGCCGGTGCAGGATGGGGCCAGTTGTGGGGGCTGGGCCAGTCGGTGGGGTCGAAGCTGAGGATACTCAGCCAGAGGAAGGCACAGACGATGAGGGAGAGCAGGATCACACATCCACGGATCAACTGTCGTCGTTCCTGAGAGGTGGTCATAACGGGCGTTTCCTCCGTGTCACGCCGGCCAACACCGGAACAGGCGGTATCGTATCTGTCCGCTGCTGGAGTGCCAGGACCGGTTGCCGGATTTCCGGCAACTTTTCGGGTCGACCGGTTCCGGCGCAGACTACAAGCCCGGGCAGGGGCGCACCCGAATGAGTGAATATCGGACCCGGCTGCTCTGGTGCTGGAGGATTTTCGGCGGTGGGGGGTGGGGTGGGTTTCTTGGGGGGATTCGGGTGGCCGAACGAAGCCAACGATCGGGGGCGGGAGGGGCGTTTTCGACCGCGCCAGGGCGGTTTTTTCGCTGGGAGGTCAGAATCTCGGGCGCCAAACGAACCCATTGAAGCCGTTCCAAGCGGGCCGCCCGATAGCGGGTCTGGGCGGCGTGGAGGCATTTGAACCCCATCGGTTGTTGCCGGGGCCGGGGACTGGTCGTTTGGGGGTGTCTCCGGCGTGTTGGCGGGTGACCGACAGGGGTGGGGCCATCCGCTGTGCTGATAACACGGCGGGTGTCCCGGCGGAGTATGCAGGGGCTTTGGTGGGCGGAGTGTGGAGGGTGGAGAAGGGGGAGTGGGAGGGAGGTGTCCAGGGGGTGGAGGCTGCTTGGCAGGCCATCCGGGATGGGGCCCGGATGGTCTGCCGGGCGGTTGATGCGGAAGGTGCGAGATCGAACGGGGGACTCAGTTCTCCTTGGTCTGGAGCACGCGGTAGACCAGTGCTCCGAGGATGGCCCCGGCGATCGGTGCCACCCAGAACAGCCACAGTTGGGCGACTGCCCAGCTGCCCATGAATACGGCCACGCCGGTGCTTCTGGCGGGGTTGACTGACGTGTTGGTGACGGGGATGCTGATCAGGTGGATGAGGGTGAGGCCGAGGCCGATGGCGATGGGGGCGAAGCCTGGGGGTGCTTTTTTGTCGGTGGCTCCGAGGATGATGATGAGGAACATCATGGTCATGACGATTTCGCAGACCAGGCAGGCATAGAGGGAGTAGCCGCCGGGGGAATGCTCGCCGAATCCGTTTGACGCGAATCCGCCGGAGAGGTCGAAGCCCTTTTTGCCGCTGGCGATGAAGAACAGGACTCCGCCGGCGGCGATGGCCCCGAGGACCTGGGCGAGGATGTAGGGGACGAGTTTAGCGGCCGGGAAGCGGCCGCCGACGCACAAGCCGACGGAGACTGCGGGGTTGAGATGGCAGCCGGAGATATGCCCGATGGCGAAGGCCATGGTGAGGACGGTCAGGCCGAATGCGAGGGACACGCCGAGCAGTCCGATGCCGACGTTGGGGAATGCCGCGGCCAGCACGGCACTCCCGCACCCACCCAGCACCAGCCAAAAAGTCCCGAAGAACTCTGCCCCGATCGGTTTCATGTTTTCTCCTTTCTTTCGCGAGGATCTGCTGTTGTGATGAACCGCAGGGGTTGGATTATAGGGTCTCGAGGGGGCGAGTCAAGGGCGGTGGGCGGGGGTGTCAGGTGGTGGGGGTGTGGGGATGGTTTTCTTGACAGGGGGGGTGGTGGAGCTAGCATGGGCTCATGGGGCGATCGCCGCGGATCACCGAGCCGGGTGTTGTGTATCACCTGTTGAACCGACGGGTGATGCGGCTGCCGATCTTTGAGCGGGATGGGGACTATGCGGCGTTTGAGGGGGTGTTGGTGGAGGGGTTGGACCGGCCGGATGCTCCGCAGCTGCTGGCCTATTGTCTGATGCCCAATCACTGGCATTTGGTGGTCAGGGCCACCAGGGGGACGAACCTCTCGACCTGGATGCAGTGGATGACGGTGACGCACGCTCACCGCTGGCACGCTCACCGTCGCACGGTGGGGGAGGGGCCGCTGTACCAAGGGCGATTCAGGAGTTTTCCGGTTCAGGAGGATGTTCACTTTCTGATCGTATGCCGGTACGTTGAGGCGAACGCATTTCGGGCGGGCCTGGTGGGACGGGCGGAGGACTGGCGGTGGTGCAGTCTGTGGGCGTGGCGGATGGGGGGGGGGTGGTCTGGGTGGCCGGGTCAAGTCCTGGCCGGTGGACCGGCCGCGGAACTGGCTGGCGGACGTCAACCGTCCGATGGCGGAGAAGGCGTTGAAGGTGGTCCGGCAGTCGGCCGCGCGGGGTGTGCCCCTAGGGGCGGATCGGTGGAAGCGGCGGATTGCGGACCGGCTGGGTTTGCAGGTGGCGTTGCGTCCGCGCGGGCGGCCGCGGAAGGTGAGCCCCGAGGCGGGTGCCGCGGAATAAATCATCCTGACACCTGTTTTGGGGTGGCGGGTTTTTCTCTGGCAAAGCGCCGGGGGGGAGTTATGATACCGCTTCATCTGTGGCACGTGTCGCAGGCCTTGGCGGGAGCAAGCGCGGCTTCCGTGGGGTAGAGCGAGGAAGGGGTCGCCCAGTAGCATCGGGTGGCCCCCGGACGGCACCATTCATCATTGGAAGGAGAACACGATGGCCAACGAAAGCCTACCTGCCTATCTGGCGTCGGCGAAGCCGAACCCGCTTACCAACCGGGCTCCGTGGTACAAGAACACGGCCCAGACGTTTGCGGGGATTTTCCTCTGGTTTGCGTTTTATGATCAGTTGGCGGGCACCCAGGCGGGGCCCGGTGCGCTGGCCATGGGAGGGCTGGGGACGGCCATCCTGGGGCTGATTGCCGCCGGGCTGATCTGTCACTTTCTGTTCTATCTTGTGCCGGGCATGCTGGGCATGAAGACGGGATACCCGCTGTACATTGTGGGGACGAGCACGTTCGGTACCAAGGGCGGTTACTTCCTGCCGGGCATTTTCATGGGTCTGCTGCAGATCGGCTGGTACAGCGTCGCGACCTACTACGCGACCAAGCTTGTGCTGGCCGGCTTCAACATGACCGACCCGCACGACAATACGCTTTTTGGCCCGCCGCCGCCGGGTGGCCAGAACGCGTTCAGCCTGGTTTTCGTGGTGATGGCGGTGATCTGGGGCTACCTGTTTGCCTTCCTGGGCGGGATGGGCATTGGCATGGTAGCCCGGCTGGCCACGTATTTTCCGATTGTGCCGATCGTGCTGCTGATCATTGCGGCGGCCATGGCCTCCAAGCATCTGGGCAGCTTTGATCGCGAGCAGGTGGCGCGGAACAGCGTGGCCGCCCAGTCGGTGATCAATGCGGCGGTTGACGTGGCGAAGGCCCAGGCCGCGGCCGAGGGCAAGAGTGAGGCTGACGTCAAGGCTGTGGGCGAGAAAGTGGCCGGCGATATGACCAAGGCGACGGTCGATCCGGCGGTTCTTGCGGTCGCCAAGATTGACGACAAAGGCCAGGCAATCATCGACGGGCTCAAGCTTGCGGGTTTTCTGCTGATGATTCAGCTTGTGGTGGGATTCACGGCCACGGCGGGGGCGTGTGGTGCTGATTTCTGCAGTGCGAACCGTCATGCGGATGACGTTTCGAAGGGTGGTCTAATCGGCATTGCCCTGGCGATTGTCTTTGCGGGCGGGCTGGCCATGGTGACGGTGGCGGGTGCCCAAGGTGCGTTGAACGCGGGGATCGCCGGTGGCGAGGTCAAGTATGGCCAGTTGACGAACTACACGTTTGGCGGTTCGCTGGGGGTTCTCAGCAAGACGCTGGGCGGGCAGGTGATGCCGATTCTGTTTGCTCTTGGCTCGGTTGCCTCGGCGTGCTTCTGTTCCTTCATCATTGGAAACAGTCTATCGACGATGCTGGCCAAGCCGAAGGCTCGGGTGGCGATTACGATGGCGGGGGCGACGATCGGTATCGTTCTGGCGGCGTTGGGTGTGGCGGGCAATCTGGCTGGGTTCTTCGGTCTGATCGGTGCGTCGTTTGGTCCGGTGATTGGCGCGATGATCGCTGATTACCTGCTGAGCGGTGGGCGCTGGGTCGGCCCGCGTGAGGGGGTGAGTATTCCCGGGTATGCTGCGTGGTTGATTGGCTTCCTGGTTGGCATTTCGAACAACAGCTTCCTGTTCGGCGAGAATCCGCCGGTGCCGGGCTGGTTCCCGACGGGGGTAGCCTCGCTGGTGGTTGGTTTCATTGTTTATGCGGTGCTGGCCAAGGCGGGCATGGAAGGCAAGCCGGTGCCGTATGAGCTTGGCCCGACGGATGCGTCCAAGGCGGACGTTGCCCAGGTCTAGTCGGGGCGCCGGATTCACAGAGACGGTTCGATTTCAGGGGCCGGGACCTCCGTGAAGGGGTGTACCGGCCCCTGGTGTTGTTGGTGCTAGGGTCTGCGGGGCAGTAACCTACGGATGGCGGCCACAGGGGAGGTGGGCTCCGCGGCCGTGGGATGGATTCAGGTACATGGCGGATGGTCGTGGTTATCGCGGGCTCGCGGTCATGCTCACGCTTGGGGCGGTGGGCATGGTTTTCTGGCGGGCCTGGGTGGCCGACGATGCGTTCATTACCTTTCGGCACGTCAACCACTGTCTGGCCGGTCATGGGCCGGTGTTCAACGTTGGAGAGCGTGTTCAGGGGTTCAGTCACCCGCTGTGGTTTCTGATTCTGCTGGCGGGTGGGGTGTTCTTCGATGTCTACACGGTAGCGGTTGTGGCCGGGCTGGTGTGTACCGCGGTGCTGGTTCTGGGGCTGGCCTGGCACATGCGGCGTGAGGCCGGGCCGGCGGTGCAGTTGTCCGCGGTCATGGCAGTGCTGCTCAGCTCGCACACGTTTGTTGAGTATCAGACCTCGGGGCTGGAATCGTCGCTGACGAATGCGGTGGTGGTTTTACTGGTTGCGGGTTTACTGGCGGGGGTTCGGGAAGGTGAGGGCACGTCGGGGTGGGGATTCTCCGCGGCTGCTTCCTTGGGCGAGGGGGTAGGGGTCAGGCCGCCCGAGTCCGGCGGTAATCCTGGGCGGGCTCTTTCGCTGCCGGTTGTTGTTTTGCTGTGCGTTGTGGTGGTTACGAATCGGCCGGACCAAGTGGCGTTGTCGGGACCGATCGCGGTGTGGGCGTTGGTTCAGCTGGTGAAGGCTCGGCGGTGGCGACTGTGGCTGGCTTCGGCTGCGGCCTGCGTTCCGGCCGTGGCCTGGTACGGTTTTGCCACGGTGTACTACGGCACGCCGCTGCCGAACACCGCATATGCCAAGCTTGCGCTTCCCGGGTCGGTTGCGAAGCTGAAGGGGATTCTGTACTTGCGTGATTACGCGTGGCATGAGCCGGGCCAGGCGGTGATGGCCGCGTTCTGCCTGCTGGCGGCGGCGTTCTGGGCGGTACACCTGGTTGTTCGCCGGAAACCTGGAGCCGCGGTTGTTGCCTGTTTGGCGTTGGGGCTTTGGCTGCAATTGGCCTGCGTGGTCCGGGAGGGTGGCGATTTCATGCGTGGTCGTACGCTCGCGCCGGTGCTGGTAGGCAGTATCGTGTTCGGCGGGATGCTGCTGGGCAGGCTTTTGCCCGTTCATCGTATGGCCCGATGGTGTTCATGGATCGCGGCGATCGTGTTGCTGGTTGTTTGCCCCGTGCGAATGGGTCGAATCGAAGTGGTTGAGGGGTTCCTGAGGGGCTGGAACTACTTTCGTGACGAGGCCCAGACCCGGCCATGGCTGGTGGTGGTGCTCATGGCGGTGTTGCTTGCCGTGGGGTTCGCGGCGCACCGTCTGCTCACCCGGTGGGATTCGTCGCGTCGGGCCTCGGGTGTTTTCATTGGGCTGGCCACGATCCAGGTTTTCTGGCTCATTGCCGGGATGGGGTCGCTCAATCTGTCGGGGCCGACCACGGTGATGCTGGCGTTGGTCTGGGTGGGCAGCAGCTTCATCATTGGCTGTCTGATGGCCGAGCGAAGGGTGGTTTTTGGGCCGGTGCTGGGGGGCGTTGCGTTGCTGGTGGGGACGATCGGCTCGCTCTGTGATTTCACGCCGCGGATTGGCGAGTTGGCCAGGGGCACGGACATTGTGGACGAGTATTCCTGGTACACGAATGAGTGGACGGAAAGTCGTTTTCGCGAACCGCGTTATCAGCGCAACTCCAATGTTCGGGAGTGGGCTCGAGTCGGCCAGAGCGCGCGGCGATATGCGGACAAGTACGGGCCGATGACCATGGCCCTGGGCGCGATCGGCATTGTCTCCTGGCAAGCGGGTTCGAAGGTCAGTGTGGTCGACTGGCACGGTCTGACGGACCCGTACATTGCCCGGCTGAAGGCTTATCCCGGTTCGCGTGTCGGGCACATGGAGCACGAGGTTCCGCTGGACTACTACCGATCGCGAGGCGTGGTGAATCTGCTGCCGAACTGGAAGGAGCGGCTGGAGCGGCTCGATCCGACGCTGATCGAGGAGGCTCGGGGGCTGCAGGAGTCGGCCCGCTGGCCTGACCCGGCTGATCGGGGCCGATGGCAGTTGGTGGACACGATGACCCGGGGGGAGGTGTTCTCGCGTGAACGTTTCGCCCAGATCCCCCGGTATGCCTGGCCGAGCCGGTAGGGCCCGGCTTGAAATCGGGGGTACTGATCCATAAGGTATCCTCTCCCGAGAAGGACGCTGATTGTTATGCTTGAAGAACTTACGGCAGAAGTCAAACAGGCATTGGCCGAGGCCGAGCAGCTCATTGCCGCTGCCAAGACGGTGGATGAGCTTCGCCAGGCGGAGAGTCGGCTGATGGGTAAGCAGGGTACTCTGGGCAAGCTGTTGGCCTCGATTGGCAAGTTGCCTGCGGAGCATCGCGGGGCGGCTGGGAAGGAGATCAATCTGGCCAAGAAGGCGATCACGGAGCGGTTTGCTTGCGTCCGGACGGTGATCGAGCAGGCGGCGGACAAGCAAGCGGCGGTTGGGGCCCAGGCTTACGACCCGACGCTGCCGGCTCCGGTTGTACCGCGTGGGAGCGTGCACCCGGTGACGGCGGTGCAGTGGGAGGTTGAGGACATCATGGCCCGTCTGGGTTTTGTGGTGGTGGCCGGGCCGGAGATGGAGACTGACTACTACAACTTCGAGGCCCTGAACATACCGGCGATGCACCCGGCTCGTGACATGCAGGACACGTTCTGGCTGACCAACGGTTGGCTGCTGCGGACGCACACGTCGCCCTGTCAGGTTCGGGCGATGGAGAAGCTGGGTCCGCCGTTGCGGGTGATTGCGCCGGGGCGTGTATTCCGTTACGAGACCGAGGATGCCTCGCACGGCAATACTTTTCACCAGCTTGAAGGGTTGATGATTGATCGCCGGATTTCGATCGCCAATCTGATTGGGGTGATGAAGCTGATTCTGGTTGAGGTCTTCAAGCGTGACATCAAGGTACGGCTGCGACCCGGGTTTTTCCCGTTTGTCGAGCCTGGCTTTGAGCTGGACATGAGTTGCGAGATCTGCGGCGGCTCGGGCTGCGCGACGTGCAAGCGGAGCGGTTGGGTGGAGATCCTGCCGTGCGGGATGGTTCATCCGAACGTGTTGCGTTTCGGCGGGATTGACCCGCACGAGTACACCGGTTTTGCCTTTGGGATGGGGTTGACTCGCCTGGCGATGATGCGCTACGGCGTGCAGGACATCCGCGGCCTCAACAGTGGTGACCTGCGGGCGATCATCCGGCCGGAGCAGCGCAACGGCCCGGCCATTATTGAGAAGAACGAGTAGCTGACCGCAGATCGCTGATGGCTGACAGCTCACACAAAAGGAATCATCCGTGTTCGTCTCATTCAACTGGATTCGTGACTTCGTCGATTTGCCCACTGACCTGGACGCACGGGTGCTTGCCGAGCACTTCACGGTGACGTCGGCCGAGGTGGAGGGTGTGGAGCAGATCAGCTGCGGCGCCTTGGGGCTGATCGCGGCGGAGGTTGTGGCGCTGGAAGCGATTGCGGGTAGTGCCGGCCAGCTTGTGGTCAAGGTGAACACCGGTTCGGCTCAGCTGGATACGGTCACCATCGCCCAGGGTCTCAAGGTTGGCGACCGGGTGGTCTTCGCCCCGCCGGGGGCGGTGCTTGCGGGCGTTGGGGTGGTGGGCGAGCGCAAGGTGAGCGGGCACAGGAGCGCCGGCATGATCGTGCCGGGTGATGCCCTGAGCCTGCCGACCGTCGGCCAGCGTGCCCTGTGGCTTCCCCCGGCCACTCGAGCGGGCGAGAAGATCGACATGGCTCTTTTCAACGACTGGGTCATGGAGATTGACAACAAGTCGATCACCAATCGGCCGGACCTGTGGGGTCACTATGGTGTTGCCCGCGAGCTGGCGGCGATACACGGCAGACCGCTGAAGAGCTACCCGGTGGCGCCGCTGGATGAAGTGGACGACAAGTCGCAGCCGGGGGTACCGATCGTCATCGACGACCCGGCCCGCTGCCCGCGATACAGCGCCCTGCGGTTCACGGGGGTTCGGGCGCAGCCGGCGCCGCTGTGGATGCAGGTTCGGCTCGCCCACGTGGGCATGCGGCCGATCGACATTCTGGTTGATCTGACCAACTACATCATGGCCGAGCTGGGGCAGCCGATGCACGCGTTCGACTGTTCGACCATCGATCGCATCGAGGTTGCCACGGCCAAGACTGGGGAGCAATTCACCACGCTCGACGGCACGGCTCGGACCATGCCTGAGGGTGCGTTGATGATCCAGTCCAACCGCCGCTCGGTAGCCTTGGCCGGGATCATGGGTGGGGCTGATACCGAGGTGACGGCCAAGACCGAGTCGCTGCTGCTGGAGAGTGCGAACTTCGACCCGGCGGTGATCCGGCGGTGTGCGACCGCCCTGGGCCATCGCACGGACGCGAGCGCCCGGTTCGAGAAGTCGCTGGACCCGGCGACGACGGTGCTGGGCATTCAGCGGTTCGTGTACCTGGCCAAGCCCGAACTGCCGGGCATGAAGTTCACCAGCCGGCTGTCCGACTGCTTCCCCAGGCCTCCGAAGACCACCACGGTGCGCGTCGATCCTGAGTTTGTGAGCATGTACGTCGGGCGGCCGGTGTCGGCGGACGAGATCTCCCGGATTCTCAAGCCGCTTGAGTTTGGAGTGAGAAGTGAAGGCAAGGTGCTAGATGTCACCGTGCCGAGCTTCCGGGCGACCAAGGACATCAGCATTGAGGCGGATGTCATCGAGGAGGTGGCCCGCTTCATCGGGTACGGCTCGATCGAGCCGGTGCTGCCGACGATCACGGTTCGTTACGCGGAGCCGACCGACCAGGCTCGATTCGAACGGCAGACGCTTTCGCTCCTGTGCGGCGGGATGAGCTACGCCGAGATCCACCGCCACGTCTGGTTCACGGCCGACTGGCTCAAGCAGATCGGCTATGAGCCGGGTGAGTGCATCACGCTGCGCAACCCGGCGGCGGCCGGCACCGAGCGGCTGCGAACCACGCTGATCCCGGGCATGCTGGCCGCGGTCGATCTCAATCGTCACCATTTCGAGAAGTTCGACCTGGTGGAGGTCGGCAGCGTGTTCTCGGCCAAGGCCGCGGAAGGCAAGGCGGGCGACGCGGAGCGTGAGCGGCGGCACATGGCTCTGGCCCTGGTTGCGCCCGGGCGCAAGAGCACTCACGAGGATGAGCTGCTTCGGCGGCTCAAGACCGATCTGACCACTTGGCTGTATCAGACGCTGAAGTATCCGCTCCGGTTCGTTCCCGCCGAGCCGAGCTACCCGTGGGAGCACGAGGCCAAGACCGCGGCCGTCGAGTTTGATGGCAAGCCGTTGGGCCGGATCACGGTACTGCCGGCGGCGACGAAGCGGCGGATCGACGAGCACTTGGCGGCGTGGTCGATCGCGCTGGCCGAGGTCGATCTGTCGGCCGTGCTGAGCCTGCGTCCGCTGCACCGCAGGCTGGTGCCCGTGCCGGTCCACCCGCAGATTGATCTAGATTTCTCGCTGTTGGCGGCCAGCGGCTGCCGTTACCCCGAGCTGGAGAAGACGCTGGCTGGTTACAGCCACGCCCTGTTGCGGCGGTTCGCGTTCGTGGACAGCTACGAGGGCGGCTCGGTGCCGGCGGGCAAGCGGAGCTTCACCTTCCGGGCGACGATCGGCGACGCTGCGCGGACGCTGACTGAGGAGGACATCCAGGGCTTCCGGGCGGACTTTCTCGGGTTCATCGAGAAGAACGGGTTGGCGCTGCGAACGTAACCTCGCCCGGGGCTCGTCCGGCACGTGTGGGATCGGCTGGCTTGTTCGGGCCGCTGTAGAAGCCCTGGAGAATGCCAAAGTCATCCTGGTCCGAGTCGTCGTCGCGATTGCCATCGGCGTGACTGAAGGTCTGCACCGACAGGCGGGCGGCGGACCGATGATGGCCGGGCCGGCTCGACGGCGACGGGGGTCAATCGGAGGGCGAGGCGGCATCCGATAGGGTCTCATCGGAGGCATCGTAGTCGCCGGCATGCGGGCGCCAGGCACGTTCGGGGGAGGGTGGCGGCGGAGGAGGTGCGGTCGGGTTGGTCTGGCGAATGGCGGAGAGAATCGCGAGTCGTTCGGAGCCGAGGAGCTGGCTGACGGCCTGCCTGAACTCCGGCGTCGGGCGGACATAGTAGTCGGGGTTGGCTCGCACGGTCACCTTGACCCGTTCCTTGGTCCAGAGTTCCAGGAAGACCGGCTTGTCGCCGCGAAACCTGCGGATGGTCTGCTGGAGGGTCTTGAGCGTTTCTTCGGGGGTATCGTCGCCGAGGCGGAGCAGGACCATCGAGCTGAGCCGTTCGTCGGCGGCCTCGAGGGGGATGAGGTCATTGACGCGCAGGGAGGGCTCCTGTCGTCGGCGGTCGACCTGACCCTTGAAGAAGACCACCGTTTCCAGGGCGAGCTGTGACTGGAACTTCTCCAATTCCTTGGGAAAGAGGATGACCTCGATCTGGCCGTGCAAGTCCTCGAGGGTGACGATGCCCATTTTCTTTCCGGCGCTGGTTCCGTTCTTGATGGGGACGGTTCGTATCTTGCTGATCATTCCGCCGACGGTGACTTCGGACCCTTCGGTAAATCGGACCAGATCGACGGTTCGGGCGGAGGCGTACTTGCGGAGTGTTTCCTCGTGGGCGCTGAGGGGGTGTCGGGTCACGTAGAAGCCGAGGACCGCTTTCTCGTGGGCGAGCATCTCGGCCTCGTTCCACTGGGCGTTGGGCATCTTGGGTTCGATTTTCTCGATGCCCGGCCCGCCGAACAGGGACATCTGCCCGCTGCGACGATCGGCTGCGAGCGAGGCTCCCTGGGCGATGGCGTCGTCGAGCACGAGCATCAGGGCCTTGCGCATCGCGCCGGTGGAATCGAATGCTCCGCACTTGATCAGAGCCTCGAGTACCGCCCGGTTGACGGAAGCCAGGTCCACCCGCTCGCAGAAATCGAAGATGGAGCGGAACGTTCCGCCCTTGTTCCTGGCCGCCAGGATCGCCCCGACGGCCTTGCTGCCGACGCCCTTGATGGCCGCGAGCCCGAAGCGGATGGTGGGCCGGTCGCCCTTGCCGCGGACCACGGTGAAGGTTTCCTGGGACACGTTCACGTCGGGCGGGGCGATGTCGAGGCCCATTTTCTTGCACTCTTCGATGTGTTCGACGACCTTGTCGGTCGAGTCCATTTCGAAGGCAAGCAGGGCGGCCATGTACTCGGCCGGATAGTAGACCTTGAGGAAGGCGGTCTGGAACGCGACCAGGGCGTAGCCGGTCGAGTGGGCCTTGTTGAACGCGTACTTACCGAACTCGAGGACATCGGCGAAGATCTGCTCGGCCACCTCGCGTTTGACGCCCTTATCGCCGACGCCGACCAGGAAGGGTTCGCGCATCGACTCGATGATGCTGGTTTTTTTCTTGCTGATCGCCTTGGCCAGGCGGAAGGCCTTCTTGAGTTCGATTCCGCCGAGCCGGTTGACCAGTCGCGACACCTGTTCCTGGTAGACCATGATGCCGTAGGTTTCCTGGAGGACCTCGGTCATGATCGGGTGGGGCGTGGTCCACTTGTCGCCGTGCTTGCGGGTCACGTACTGATCGATGTAGGCCATGGGGCCGGGTCGGTAAAGGGCGTTCGCGGCGATCAGGTCCTCGACGCAGGTGGGGCGCATTTTCATGAGCACGTCGCGCATGCCGCCGGACTCGAACTGGAACACGCCTTTGGTATCGCCGCGGGCGAACAAGGCGAAGACCTTCTGATCGGTGAGGTCGAGTTTTTCCAGATCGAGGTCCAGGCCATGGTTTTGCCTGACCAGTTGGCGGGCGCGTTCGATGACGCTGAGCGTCTTGAGGCCCAGGAGGTCCATTTTGAGCAGGCCGCACTTCTCGACGCCGGGCCCGTCGAACTGGGTGACGGTTTGTTCCGAGTTTTCAGCCCGATACAGGGGCACGAGATCGTCTAAGGGGTTGTCGCTGATGACCACGGCGGCGGCGTGCACGCCCACGTGGCGGGCGAGGCCTTCGAGCCGCCTGCTGATGTCGATGACGTCGCGGATCTTGTCGTTTTCCCTGTAGAGGCGCTGCAGTTCCGGCTCCTGGCTCATCGCCTTGTCGACGGTCATCTTGAGCTCTTCGGGGATGAGCTTGGTGAGTGCGTTGGCCTCCTCGAAGCCCAGGCCCATGACGCGGCTGACGTCCTTGACCACGGCCTTGGCCTTGAGAGTTCCGTAGGTGATGACCTGGGCGACGTGGCCGTACTTCTTGCGGACGTACTCGATGACCCGTTCGCGGCCGACCTGGCAGATATCGATATCGATATCGGGCATTTCGTCGCGGTCCGGGTCCATGAACCGTTCGAAGTAGAGTTCGTAGCGGAGGGGGTCGGGCGCGGACAGATTGAGGCAGTAGCCGACGACGGTGGAGCAGCCACTGCCTCTGGCCCCGCAGGGGATTCCCTCGGCGCGGGCGTAGCTGACGAAATCCCAGACGATCAGGAAGTAGCTGGAGAATCCCTTGGACCCGATGACTTCGAGTTCGTAGTCGATGCGTTCGCGGATTTCGGGTGTGATCTGGGCGTATTTTCGGGTTGCCCCGGCGTACACCAGTTCGCGGAGATAATCGCGGTCGGTCTTGCCGGCGGGGACGTGGTAGACGGGGGCGTGGGTTTTACCGAACTCGATGTCGACGTTGCACAGGTCGGCCAGGTGTTCGGTGGTGTCCAGGGCGTCGGGGTAGTCCTTGAACAGCTCCTGCATTTCGGCGCGGCTCTTGAGGTAGAACTGGTCGGACTCGAACTTGAAGCGTTTTTCGTCCGCGAGTTTGGCTCCGGTGTTGATGCAGCAGAGCACGTCGTGGGCGCGGACGTCGTCTGGGCTGAGGTAGTGGACGTCGTTGGCGACGGTGACGCCGATGCCCAGTCGGCGGGCGAGGTCGTGGAGGAGGGGGTTGACGGTCTTCTGTTCGGGGAGGCCGTGGTCCTGGAGTTCTATGTAGAAGTTTTCCTCGCCGAAGATACCCAGGTAGATTCTGGCGATTGCCTCGGCGTCCTTGCGGCGGTCGGCGAGTAGGGCCTGGGGGATTTCGCCGCCCAGGCAGGCGCTGGTGCAGATGAGGCCGCCGGCGTGTTCTCGGAGGACGTCCTTGTCGATGCGTGGCTTGTAGTAGAAGCCCTCGCGGTAGGCGATGGAACTGAGCTTGAGGAGGTTGCGGTAGCCGGTGTTGTCGCGGGCCAGCAGGAGCAGGTGGTAGCTTGCGTCGGCGACGCCCTTGGTTTCCTTGCTCCGCCGGTCGCCGGGGGCCATGTAGGTTTCGAGGCCGATGATCGGCTTGACGCCGGCCTTCCGGGCGGCCTCGTAGAATGGCACCACGGCGAAAAGGTTGCCGTGGTCGGTCACCGCCACGGCCTTGCCGCCGTCGGCCTTGACCTTGGCCATGAGGTCATCGATCCGGGTGGCCCCGTCGAGCAGGCTCAGGTGGGTGTGCAAGTGCAGGTGGGTGAAGGTTGAGGGTAATGCCGCGGCCAAGCCCGCCTCCCTGGGTGATCCCGTTCGGTCCGTCGGTTTCTCGATGGGGGATTCTACGTCCCGAGTGACCCCCCGAGCAAGCATGTCGGCAGGTCTTGGTGCGGGGTGCTGTGAGTTTTTCCGCCCGGTACGCTCCTGGCCTTGCGGCCGGCTTTGGGTCGGTTCGGTACCTTGCGTATCGTCTTGCGGCTCGCGCCGGGGCAGAGGGCTTCGATCCGAGTGATCCGAAACCGGACTGAAAGGCGATCGACGGCCTGCGTGACCCGTTTGCACCTGGTCGTTGGGATCCGAAGGCGTGTGCGATGCAGGATTCCTCGGAATGGATGCAGGACTCCTCGGAATGATTGTGTTTTGCTCTGATCGGAACGGATGGCTGGGTCCGGTCTGCCGTTGTCGTGCTACACTCGGAGCGACGCCCGCCGGTGCTCGTTCGGTTCTCTGGTGGGTTTGCCACGGGGCGACGTCCTCAGCGACACGGGTGTGGCGGGAGGAGCGGATGCAGGCGCAGGGTCGTCCTCTGTTTGACGGGAGAGATACCATGAGGCAGGAATCGACGCGCGTGAGGCGTTTCGCCGTTGGTGTCGGGCTGGGACTTTGGCTGGTCGCCCGACCGGCGCTGGCCGGCTCTGCGGCTACTGGTGACTGCGGGCCGGGGACGGTCAAGGTCTGCGGCACGGTGACGGTGAAGAACACCAGCGGGGCGGAGGCCAACGACTTTCATTTCTACATGTACCAGAACGACCGTCCGAGTGTGCAGGTCATGGGTGCGACGGTGAGCAGCGCCGGCTGTGACAGCATGAGCATCTCGCTGGGGACGGACAACGGGACCCCGACGCCGCCGCCAGGCAACCACGGCGCGTCGGTGAGCGGTTCGAGTTGCACCCCGATCCCGCCGGGCGGCACGATCAGCATGCAAGTCTGCCTGTGCATGAACGAGCGGAACTGCATCAAGTTCAAGGATACCTACTTCACGTCGGATGGCACGCCTCTTCCGCCTGGTGGTGGGGGCGGGGGCGGTCCCCCGGCCGGCGGATGGCGGATTCTGCGGCCGTACAAGGGTGGCGGCGGCGGCAGCCGGGTGCCAGGAGGAAGCGGTGGCCAAGGTGCCCAGGAGGATGACGGTGGCAGCGGCAACTGGATACACATGGTGTGCATTGAGAATGACGATACCCGCTGGGTGGTGCTGGAGGAGCTGAAGCTGCTGGCTTCGATGACTTCATATGCGAACGCGGACACGGACATCGACTGGGCGGGCATCGAGCCGGTGGCGGATGTCGCCGGGCGGCCTCCGGTGTGCATTCCGCCGGGTGGCCGGTGGTGCTTTCCCTTTGAGACCATCGGTTCCTATGTCGGAGGACACATTTACCAGCGCTACAAGATCCGGCCCGAGCACCCCGGTGAATGCAGCGGCATCAGCAGTGTTCGCAGCGGTCGTGGGCTGCTGGAGGATGCGGACAACTCCATGCTGGTGGTGGGCGATCATCCTCCCGAGACTCCGCTGACCGAGGTTCTGGATATCGCGGATTACCTCGACGGGCGATCGTCCAACGACTACTACCGGACGATCGAGGCGGCGGTGACTTTTGGCGGGGGTACACTTCCGGCCATTCCCGCGGGCTTCTTCGGGCCCGGGTCGGAGCCGTTCACCGGCACCGTCCTGATGAAGGGCATGCCGGTGGATCCGACGGTGAGCCACGCCGACACGATCGTTGGACGGCACGGCGAGGCGTATCTGCCAAGCGACGGCTCCGGAGACACGATTCCGATTGAACTGCGGGGAATGAGCCTGGTCAGCGTTAGCCCGATCACGGTGACCTACCAGGAGAGCCATCCGCTCTGGTTTGACGTATTCGTGCCCTCAAGTCAGACCCATGGAACGCAGACCATCAAGGCCAACCTGAGCAAGGATGACGGCCTGTCCATCTTGGGCGTCCGCGAGACATCGCCGGTCGATCCAACGCCGCCGGACATGATGCTCCTGATGCTGGCGAGCGATCTGGGCGGTGAAGTCGGCGGGTATGGTCCGCAAGCGGCTCTGGAGGTCTTCTTTCAGCCGACGATCTCGATGCCGGTTCTGCCGCCGATCAGCGGAGCCAGCGTGCGGTGCAGGATCACCTCGCCGAGCGGGCTCGAGTCGCCTTTCACGGAACCGCCAACGGTGCAGTACAGTCCCTCATTCTTCGATGTCCTCTTTGCGGTTTCTCTGGACGGGCTCTCAACGAGTTACCACCACATTCAAGGCTCGATTCCTCCGGAGCAGCCGCTGCAGTTCCAGCTGGTTGAGATTGTGTCCCAGGCGGATACGAGCTCCTTTGATCTCGCATTCGTCCTGCAGGCGAGCGGGGCAACGGTCTTCTCGGCTCCGATCATCCGGATGCTGGAAGACGGTGGCGCCGAGTCGGTTTCGAGCGAGTTGTTTGACGTGTCGATGAACCTGGACGCCGATTTTCCGGCGACAGGTTCGATGACGATTGTGCGGGATTCGCCGAACGGCGGGACCTTCACGAGCACATTGCAGGTCCGGCCCATGTTCGCCTTCGCCCCGATCGGTGGTGGGCCGGCGACGCCGCCGTTGCCCGGTGTGTCGCCTTACGTTGTCCACCAGAAGGCGCCGCACGGCTGGCAATACGCACCGCCGGCCTTTCCCATCTTCAACAGCGGGCCGAACTTTTTCCCCGCGGGAAGCGGGCCGGTGGAATGGGAAGCCGCGGACGGCTCGGTCGTTTCGGTTGGGCCGGCGTTCCCGCCGGAGCCCTTCGGGCACCCGGTCACCTTCACCTGCTCGGAGGCCTCTCCGGGGTCCGCCAGGATTGAGGTGCTGCCGACCGGCGAGGTTTTGGACCTGGTCATTCCCTCGGCCATGAACGCCGAGCAGAAGCGCGACCATCTGGTTTCCACGCTGGTGCTGCAGCAGCCCCAATACTATCCGACGACCGCCGGCACGGACGCGTTCACCCTGAACGGTTTTCTTCCGGGGACCTCCATCCGCTTCGCGACGGGAACCAGCGCGGAGGCCCAGGACAAGCTCACCACGGCGGGCACGCGCAGCGGACAGATCGCGTTCGCCGGATCGTTCGAACCGTATGACGGCCATCACCAGCCGGCGGTATTCACCGCCGGAATCGTGACCGACGTCGGCGAGCTGACCGCCCTGGTTTCCGCCCAGGAACTCGGTTTTCAGACCGACGGGCCGATCATCTGTCAGGCTCTTTTCCAGCGGCTTGGGCCAATGGCTCCGCCCCACGGCGCCCAGATCCAGTGCGCCGGTGACCGGCTGGAAGTCTACTTTGATCCCGCCTACACGGTGGCGCGTGGCGGGGTCGTTTTCGGTACGACGTCGCCAACAGACGGCTGCTCGGGACAGGTGGTCATCTCGTGCCATCCGGCGGACTCGGACTGCGACGGTGACGTCGACCTGGCCGATGTGTTTGTGCTGGCGTCTTGCGCCTCGGGGCCGGCCGTGCCGGTGTCGCCGGGGTGCGCAGGTCGCGACCTGGACGACGACAACGACGTTGACCAGTCGGACTTCGGGATCGTCCAGGGCTGCTACAGCGGCTCGAACAAGGCAGCGGATCCGCAATGCGTGGACTGACCAGGGCAGGGGAGATCGTTCATTCCGCGAGGGAGGGTCGGCCGGCGTGATGCGTCGCGTCGCATCGCGCTCCGGTCCGTGTCTGGCATGCTCTGAACCAGGTCATCCTTGTCGCGAAACCTGGTGAGTCTCATCCTCACGAGAGCGTCGAGCCTGAAGGTAGGAAACGACGCCAGCGGTTCGGACTCGGTCGCCTTCGGCGCGGAGTCATCACGGCGTGGCTTGGAGCCTATCGCCGCAGGTATGGGACCGGTATCTTGCCGGCCAAGTGACAGGCTGGAAGCCTGTCCCACACTCCCAAGCAAGTGAGACAGGCTCCTGTTGAGCGCGCTTCTGTGTGTGGTGGTCGGATTGGGGTTCAGGCCAAGTATTTTCTGTGGTGGCGAGGGGTTCGCGTTTGCCGAGCCGGGCCCTGGAAATAAGTGCCGACCTGGAGCGTTTGGCTGGGTATGGGCGCGCCGGTGGGCGGTGATTTGCTCTGGTCGGCCGCCCTCGGGGTCGTGTATCGGGGTACGAGACTTAGACCGTGTCGACGGGGCATTGTTGAACCGAGAGGTTCTCCTGACAGGGGAGGTTTTGGTCATGTTCGCAACGCATCGCATCGGATGGATGGTTCTGGGCTTGGCATGGTTGGCGATCCCGTCGGTCTGGGTGGCATCTGCCGGCGAACCCGAGGAGCGGGATCGGGCGGTGGCCCGGGATCGGCAGGGAGACGAGAAACGAATTCAGCAGATGATTGACCGCCGGGTTGACCAGCGGATCCGCGAGCTGGTGGAGAAGTTCGGGCCGGAAGTGCAGCGGCGGGTTGCGGCGATCCGTGATCAGGTCCTGCCGCGGATGATCGAGGGCAGCAGGTTGGGGGGTGGGGCGGGCTTTGCCCGTCGCGGCCCGATGCAGGCTCGGGCTGGCCGTGGCCTGGGCCGACCGGGACAGGGGTTTGGGCGGGGCTTTGGTCCCGGGTGGCTTGGGGGCGGCAAGGCGGGGGGTGGGCGTGGGGGTTTCGGGCCCGCGGGACGTTCGTGGGGCTTCGGTAGTCCGGGAATGGGCCGGGGCTTGCCCGGGACGGGCGGACCGATGGGTATGCGCGAGCGGCTTCACCAGCGGATGGGCAGGGGGTTTTCCGAGCCTTGGGAATGTCCGATGATGGGGCCGAGGTACGAGGGCTACGGGCGGCGCGGTCTGGGTCTTGGGCGTGAGTTTGGTGCCGGGCGAGGCCTGGGGCTCGGGCGTGAGGCGAACGCGGGTGCGATGAAGAACCGGCTTCGCAAACGTGTGATGGCCAACCGGGGTGGTGACGCCCTGGATCGGCCTGCCAGGAAGGACAAGGGTGGCCCGGAGATGGATCGTCCTATCGACAAGGAGAAGCCGGTATTTCGCGATGGGGGTGGCGCGGGCCGGCCGATGGAGCCCGGTCAGGGTCGTGGGCGTGGCCAGGGGTTTGGTCGCGGTCAGGATTTTGGGGTGGGCCCGGGTCCTGGCTCGGGCGGGGGGTTTGGCCAGGGTCCGGGGTTTGGACCGGGGTTTGGACAGGGGTTTGGACAGGGGTTTGGACAGGGGTTTGGACAGGGGCGCGGGCGTGGTCTGGGTGGAGGGCCTGGCGGGCCGGAGGGTGCCAAGCCCGAGGGGGGTTCTGAAGGGAAGGCGGTCAGACCGGAAGCCGGGGTTGGTCGTGGGATGGGCCGCGGTCGAGTCGATGCCGAGGGTCCTGGAGGAGCAGCTGCGGCGCCGGTTCTTCGGCCCAACGTGAATCCGCTGTTCGGCGTGCTGGATGCCAATCGCGATGGCGAGCTCCAGCCCCAGGAGTTCAAGCGTTTTGGCGAACTGCTCAAGAAGGCGATCAACGAGAACGGCGACAAGCCGATCAAGGTGGACGAATGGAATCGGATTCTGCGGCAGGTGGCCCGGGAGTTGCGTGGGGGAGTTGGTCCGGCGCCGGCCAAGGAGCCGAAGAAGGAGTGAGAGCCGAGGATCATGGGCGGGGGGTGACCGGTCGGGCAGCCGCTCAGGGGCCGGCGGGCAGTTTCTGTCGCGTTCGCATCCGGCCGGCATGGACGTGTTGATCGCGTTCATGCCGGCCACTCCTGTTGATTGGCCGCGATCCGCGGGCTACGGTGTGCCCATGGATTCGGGTCGGCGCTCATTTGGTCATGCTGTGGTGCCGGCCTGTGGAGGAGCCTGCCGATGATGGGACCAAGTCCTCAGCCACCTTTGACAGGTTTTCGGTTCATCATGGCCGTTGCCGCCGCGATTGCGTTGAGTATCCAGCCCTCGATCTCGCGAGCCGGTCCGCACAACCCCGACACCGACTGGTTCCAGAAGGCCGGCTATGGTGTCTTTGTTCACTATCTGTGGGATCTCCAGAACGAAGCCCGGCAGGTCCAGAGTCTCGGCCGGCAGACGTCGTGGGAGGAGTGTGTTCGCGAGTTCGACGTGGACCGCTTCGCCGATGCCATGGCCGAGGCGGGGGCCGGCTACGTCATTTTCACCATGCACCAGCGTACGCGTTTCCTCATTGCTCCGAACGCCACGTTTGATCGGCTCACCGGCTACGAACCGGGGGAAGCCTGCTGCACGCGGGATCTCGTTGCGGAGTTGCACGGGGCTCTGGCCCGCAAGCGGATCCCCCTGATGCTCTACTGGACGGGCGACGGGCCGCGTGAGGACGAGAAGGCTGCGGCCGCACTGGGCTGGAAAGTTCCGGTTCCCGCGGAGTACGTGAGGAAGTGGGCGAGCGTGGTTCAGGAATACGGTGAGCGGTACGGCGAGAAGGTTGCCGGCTGGTGGACGGACGGCTGCTATCCGTTCATCGGCTACGACGACGAGAAGCTTGGCATACTCGCGAAAGCACTGAGGGCCGGGAACGCGAAGCGCATCATTGCCATGAATCCCGGCGTTCTGAACGGTGTTCGGGGTTACACGCCTCATGAGGACTTCACTTGCGGGGAAGAGAACGCATTTCACGATCAGCCCGCCTCGCGGTGGATCGACGGCGAGCAGTGGCACATTCTATCGTTCCTGGGCTGCGGGCGAAGTCACATCGGGGCGGCATGGGGCATGGCGGGAACGGGTTACACCAAGCAGGAGCTGATCGAGTACGTGTTCGAGGTGAACAACGGGGGCGGCGTGGTGTCGATCGACGTGCTGCTGTATCGGGACGGGGGGCTGGATCGGTCGCAGCTGCAGATTCTGAAGGCTTTGCGTCCTGGCCTCGCGGGGATGAAGACACGTCCAGTCGTTCCGCCGGGGAATCTGGCGTTTCGCAAACCCGCCCGATTGTTGAGTCTGGACGGCTCACACGAGCTGGAGGTCAACGGTGGCGTTCACCCGGCCAGGCTGGGTGTTGACGGTCGAGGTGATACCACCGCGCTGGCCGGTGGCGAATGGCCCTGGACGTACGAGGTGGACCTTCTGCAGGCGCGTGCGGTACGGCGGGTCAAGGTGTCTTTTGCGAAGGACGGCTTTGCCACGCAGCTGCGTGTTCAAGTTTCGGCTAACCGCAAGACCTGGCAGACCGTGGTCTCGGTCGACAACCATGACGGCGGTGTGGTGGATGCTGAATCGGCGCCTGTTCAGGCCCGTTGGCTGAGGGTCAGTGCCCTGAAGCCTGACGGCCCCGACCAGAAGGGCGTCCAGATGGCCGTCGCGGAGTTCGAGGCATACGAGTGATCGGCATATCCTGGGCGAGTCGGCGTCCGGATGCCATGGTTTCCCGGGGCGTGAGTCTTTCGATCTGGGCTATGCCACGGCATCGACGCGCGCCCCGCCGGTATCTGGTCGGGCGCTGGGTTCGATGCCGGCGTTGGTATAGGCGCCGCAGACCGTGCCGGTCGAGACGATCTGGCTCTGGATGGAGTCGACGCTCAGCGAGGAACTGGAGTAGTAGAGCGACGTGCTCTGTTGGGTGCTGTTCTGTTGCTGGAGCTGCACCAGGCCGGCCATCAAGGCCAGCAGGCTCTTCTTGTCGTCTTCGTTCTGGGTTTTCATGAACTCCATGAGCAGCATGAGCAGGACCGCTCCGAGCAGTTCGTTGCTGACCGCCGCAGTCTGCGTTTGGGAGACGAGCAGTGTTTGCGAGGATGCGCTCACCAGCTGGGAGGAGACGAGCTGGGTGGCGGTCGCGTTTCCGGCCCCGGCCGCCGCTCCCATGGACGGCGGGGTGGTGGCGGCGCCGGACCTCATGGCCGGCGATGCGACCGTCCCGTCCATGGCGGTCATGGGGCTGGTGCGGAGGGGCAGGATGCTGGCGGAGTATCCTCCGATAGCTGACACAGGATCCACGTCTTCTTCCTCCTCTGATCCCCGACCCGGGGGTCTCTCTCCCCTCCTGGTTCAGAGCAGGGATTGTGCCCGGAGCGACGATCTGGGGTTCGAGGCTCTGGCTTGGCTTTAAGCTGCTGTTTGATAATGGTTTATGTGATCGGCGATGGTCTGAGCGGCGTGTGCGGTCTGTGCCGGCGTGACGCACCGGAGGGCGCGCCAGGACGCCTTGTGGCCACAAAGGCTTGTCACACATGAGCTTAGGGGACGTTGACGGGCCATGCGGCCTGCTGCAGCCCCGTGGTTCCCGACGGTTGGATCCGGCAGGGGACGCGGCGTACCGCGGCCGGGTGTGTTCGGCTCCCGCTGCACGGTTTCGAGGGGTCGATGTTGGCCTGGGCCCCGTCTTCCCCGGAATCCGCGTCATCTGCAGATCGTCGTCTTCCCGTTCTTGCCGTCGCTGCGGCCACCTTGCTCTTGGTCCTGCATGTACCTCTATTTAGAGAAAGGCTTCTGACCCCTTTTTGGTCCCCTGGGGTGTTTGTGTCCCGGGCTGTTCGCGGTGAAAATGGGGTGGCAAGGACCGCTGTCACCGAGGGTATGCATGGTCACGGCGATGGATCGAGCGATGCGGCGGGGCAGGATCGAGCTCATCTGTGGCTGCATGTTCAGCGGCAAGAGTGAGCGGCTGATCCAGCGGGTTGAGCAGGCTGGTGCGGCCGGTGTTTCGGTTGTGGCCTTCAAGCACGCCTGCGACGACCGCTATGGAGGCGACCAGATCGTGGCGCACAGTGGTTTGCGGGTTGCGGCCTACCGGGCGGCCAGCCCCGTGGAGATTCTTCGCGGGGTGGGCGAGGCTCGGCTGGTGGTGATCGACGAAGCCCAGTTCTTCACTGCCGATCTGGTGGATGCCTGCCGTCAGCTGGCGGCGGAGGGGCGGGACGTGGTGGTGGGCGGGCTGGATCGCGATTCGTGGGGTTTGCCGTTTGGGCCGATGCCGGAGCTCGAGGCGATTGCCGATGAGGTCACGCGTACGCGGGGGGTGTGTGCTCGGTGCGGCCGGCCGGCGGAATACACTTTTCGGCGCGTGCCGGTGGCGGGTAAGACCATGGTGGGGGGTGGGGAGGCCTACGAGCCGCGTTGCAGAGATTGTTTTGCGGCCCCGCCGATCGAGTTGAGGCGGTGATGGGGTTTGATGTGGTGATTGCTGCGAGCCGCTGTGGTTGCGGCGGGCGTCGTGACTGTTGAAGGAGATGGGCCATGGGATTGGATTCGGCGGGTGGGCATGGCTATCGGCCGTTGCTTGATCTGAGGCAGACCGAGCGGGCGATTCGGACGATCAAGGAGTTCTTCCAGGTCAACCTCGCCGAGGCTCTGAATCTGCAGCGGGTCAGTGCTCCGTTGTTCGTGCCTGCCGACACCGGGATCAATGACAATCTCAACGGGGTTGAGCGGCCGATCTCATTCCCGGTGAAGGATCTCGACGACCGCCGGGCGGAGATTGTGCAGTCGCTGGCCAAGTGGAAGCGGATGGCTCTGGCGGATTACGGCTTTGGTCCGGGGGAGGGGATTTACACGGACATGAACGCGATTCGCCCGGACGAGAAGCTTGACGAGCTGCATTCGATCTACGTGGACCAGTGGGACTGGGAGCGGGTCATGTCCGCCGGTGAGCGGAACCTGGACTTCCTCCGGTGGGTGGTGGAGCGCATTTACGAGGTGGTTCGTCGCACCGAGCGGTGCGTTTCGGAGGCTTATCCGGTTGTCAAGCCGTATTTGCCCGATCGGATTCACTTTGTACACACTGAGGAGTTGCAGCGGCGGTTTCCGGATCTGCCTCCGCGCGATCGCGAGAACCGGGTTTGCCGGGAGTTCGGTGCCGTGTTCATCATTGGCATCGGGTCGAAGCTGGCGGACGGGCAGGCCCACGACGGTCGGGCCCCGGACTATGACGACTGGTCGACGCCCACGGCCGGCGGCAAGGGGCTCAACGGGGACGTTTTTGTATGGAACCAGGTGCTAGGGCGTGGTTTTGAGTTGTCGTCGATGGGTATTCGGGTTGATGCCGAGGCCCTTGTTCGGCAACTGGAGGTGACCGGCACGCGCGAACGAGCGAGCCTGCTGTTTCATCGTCGATTGCTGGCCGGGGAGTTGCCTCAGACTATTGGCGGCGGCATTGGCCAGTCGCGGCTGTGCATGTTGTTCCTGCGCAAGGCGCACGTTGGCGAGGTGCAGTCGAGCCTGTGGCCGGACGGGTGGCGAGAGGAGCTCAAGAAGAAGGGCATCGTTCTGCTGTAGGGTGGCCGTACGGGGGTGGGTTGGGGCCGGTGGTTACCGGGAGTGCGGGGCAGGGTGGCGCTCGGTCATTGGAGTGGGGCGATGGGGGCTGACCGTTGAGGGGATGGGTTGGGGGGTGAGGATCACGGTTGGCGGTCGGGCTTTCGGGCCGCGAACTGGAGATGGGGGCAACGCGCGAGGTTGGCCGGATCGCGGGCCAGGCGCTTCTCGATGGCTGCCCAGCGGCGGCGGGTGGCTGGATCTTCAAGTTGTTCGCGGCAGCGGCGCATCGGCAGGACGGTTTTGCCAGTCAATTCCAGCATTTCAAGGCCGGACATGGTGACCATCCTGGCGATCTGTTCCGGCTCGAAGGTATGGACTTCGAACCGCTCTGACGGATCGCGGGTCAGCCAGTGGGTCCGGCCGGTGCGAAGGAATCGTTCCAGTTCCTCGATCTGACCTTTCTCGAGGTAGTAGTCCACGCAGGCCACGCGGTTGTCCAGGGTGGCGACCAGGATGCCGCGGGGGGCCAGGCAACGGGCGATCTGCCGCAGGGCGGCTTGCGGATCCGCGGCCAGGCCGATGGGTTCGCCGATCGCCATGGCGAAGGCGAAATGATCGGCCGGCAGGGCGGCGAGATCCATGAGGTCGGCCTGGATGAAGTCCGCTTTCTGTTCGCTGCCCATCTTGGCCGCAAGCCGGCGAGCCTCGTCCACCATGTTGGCGGACAGGTCGACGAAGGTGACCCGGTAGCCGCTCTTGAGCAGCTTGCGGCCCCATTTGCCCGCGCCGCAACCGAGGTCGACCGCGGGGGCGTTGACGTTGGCCGGCAAGTGGCGTTTGAGGTACTCCCAGGTCAGGTCGTCGTGCCACTGCCAGTAGGCGTCGTCGTAAACGGCCTCGTACCGCCCGGCGACCCGGTCGTGGTAACGCTGGTTGGAGCTGCGATGGGAACGCATGGAGAAGCCGAAACCGAAACGCCGAAAGGGGACGTTGCCCCGTCGAGCCGTCACCGCCTCGAAAGTACAGCCTGGGGAGGTGTCCGTTTCCGGTGGTCCTCCGCCCGGTCACTCCGGGGAGCAGCGCGCGGGCGGGAGCCGGGGACTGGGCACGTCCGCCATTTCTGCCTGGCGCGCAGCACTTTCAACTCAGCACCTGCTCACAGCAGCTCCGCGATCTGGATCGCGTTCAGGGCGGCGCCTTTGCGGAGCTGGTCACCGCTGACGAAGAGGTCGATGCCCCGGCCGTCGGGCTGGCTGATGTCCTGGCGGATGCGGCCGACGAGCACGTCGTCGCCGTCGCTGGAGTCGATCGGCATCGGGAAGTAGTTCTTCTCGCGATCGTCCACGATGCGCGTGCCGGGGGCCGAGCGGAGCGTTTCGAAGACCTGCTTCTCGGTCACCGGCCTGGCGAAGGTGATGTTGATCGCTTCGGAGTGGGCCCGCGGCACGGGGACGCGAACGCAGGTCGCGGAGACCTGGATCCTGTCGCAGTGGAACATCTTGCGGGTCTCGTTGACCATTTTCATCTCTTCCTCGTTGTAGCCATTGGCGGTGATCTTCGAGTTATGGCTGAAGAGATTGAACGCGATCCGGTGGGGCAGGACTCGGGGCGTGACCTTCTTGCCGGCCAGCAGATCGCGGCTCTGCTCCTCGAGTTCGAGCATGGCCTGATAGCCGGCCCCGCTGGCCGCCTGGTAGGTGCTCACCACCAGCCGCTCGATCGGGCAGAGCTTGTGCAGGGGCCAAACGGGGACGACCATGATGATGGTCGAGCAGTTGGGGTTGGCGATGATTCCCTTGTGCTTCCTGATGTCTTCGGGGTTGACCTCGGGGACGACGAGGGGGACGTTCGGATCCATGCGGAACGCCGAGGAGTTGTCCACGACCACGGTGCCGGCCTGGGCGGCGATAGGGGCGAACTTGCGGCTGATGAAAGCCCCGGCGGAGAAGAGGGCGATATCGACGCCTTTGAAGCTGGTCTCGGTCAATTCAGCCACCGTGTGCGGTTCGCCCTTGAAGGCAATTGTCTTGCCCGCGGACCGGGCCGACGCGAGGAAGGTCATCTTCTTGCAGGCGAACTTCCTCTGCTCAAGGACGCGAATGAACTCCTGCCCCACCGCACCGGTGGCGCCCACAACCGCGACATGACCAGCCATCTCGAAAGGACTCCTGAGTTGCGCCGGTCCGGGTCCCAAGTCCTGCCTGATTCGTCAGGTCACCTGTCTCAGGAATGCCCGAGCCCGACTGGCGCGCAGCGCGGTATTGTATTGGAATCTGCCGGTCGGGGCAATCGTTGGCGGAATCGGGTCGTGGCCTCGTGGTTCCGAGCCGTGTCGTGGTTCTGGTTCGGGGTTCTGCTGGGCGGCGGGCCTACTCGAGATCCCAGTTGTGGCTCGGTCACTTTGTCCGGCCGAAGAAGGCCTGGTTCCAGCGGAGCTGATTGCGCAGATCGCCCAGTCGGGTCGTGCCGTCGATGCGCACGCATTCGAGGCCGGCCATTTCCGCGAAGTCCTCGAAGCACTCGGTGGTGATTGCCTGGCTGAGCACGGTGTGGTGGGGTCCGCCGGCGTAGATCCACGCGGCCGCCGCGGTCTTCAGGTCGGGGCGGGGGATCCACATGGCCCGGGCCACGGGCAGGCGGGGCATGGCCTGGTCCGATTCGACCGCATCGATCTCGTTGACCAGCAACCGGAAGCGGTCGCCGAGGTCGATCATGGCCATGTTGATGCCGGGTCCGGCGGGGGCGGTGAAGACCAGTCGGACGGGGTCGCCCTTCCCGCCGATCCCCAGGGCGTGAGATTCGCAGGATGGTTTGACGGCGGCCAGCGAGGGGCAGACCTCGAGCATGTGGGCGCCCAGCACCTTGGGTCCCGAGGGGTGCAGGTGGTAGGTGTAGTCCTCCATGAAGGATGTGCCGCCCTTGAGGCCGGTGGCCATGACTTTGACGGCGCGGAGGAGTGCGGCGGTCTTCCAGTCGCCCTCGGCGCCGAAGCCGTAGCCGGCCGCCATCAGCCGTTGGGCGGCGATGCCGGGCAGCTGGTCCAGCCCGTGGAGGTTCTCGAAGGTGTCGGTAAAGGCCTTGAAGCCGCCGGCGTCGAGGAAGGCCTTGAGGCCGAGCTCAGAGCGGGCGGCGTAGCGCAAGGCATCGCGTTTTGCCCCACCGGGACGAAGGGGTGTCTCCATCGTGTATTGGGTGTCGTACTCGGCGACGAGGCGATCGATGGCCGCGTCGGACACGTCCTTGATGTACTGGACCATGTCGCCGATGCCGTAGCCGTTGACTTCGACGCCGAGTCGGATCTGGGCCTCGACCTTGTCGCCCTCGGTCACGGCGACCTGTCGCATGTTGTCACCGATGCGGGCGACCTTCAGGTTGCGCAGTTCGTGCAGGCCGGCGGCGGCCCGCTGCCAGACGGCGAGCCGGTCCTGGACCTCCGGGTCCTGCCAGTGACCGACGACCACCTTGCGGGGCTGCTGCATGCGGGCGCAGATGAAGCCGAACTCGCGGTCGCCGTGAGCGGCCTGGTTGAGGTTCATGAAGTCCATGTCGATGGTGGCCCAGGGCAGGTCGCGGTTGTACTGGGTATGCAGATGGGCCATGGGTTTGTCGAGGGCCTGAAGGCCGGCGATCCACATTTTCGCGGGCGAGAAGGTGTGCATCCAGGTGATCAATCCGATGCAATGGGGGGCGGCGTTGGCCTCGCGGCACACCCGCAGGATTGAGTCTGCGGTGGTCACGACCGGCCTGAACTCCAGGTGGATGGGCAAGCGTGCGGAGGCGTTCAAGCCTTCGACCATCCGGCGGCTGTTGTCGGCCACCTGCTTCAGGGCCTCCTCTCCGTAGAGATGCTGGCTGCCGGTGATGAACCATACTTCCAGGGTATCGAATGCCATGATCGTCTCCTCTCGGGCTTGGGCCGAATCGGTTTACTTCTTCTGTCCATAATAGGCGGCCGGTCCGTGCTTGCGCTGGTAGTGCTTATCGAGGACAAACGGTTCGAGGCCGGGTGCGGCGGGGTCGATGAGCCGGGTTCCCAGGGCGATCTCGGCGACGGCCTCGAGGGCGACGGCGTTGCGGACCGACTCGCCGGCGTCGGTGCCCCAGGTGAACGGTCCGTGGCCCGCGACCAGGACGGCGGGCATGGCCACCGGATCCAGGGTGGCGAATTGCTCCACGATGACTCGTCCGGTATTGGTCTCGTAGTCGCCGGTGACCTCTGCCTCGGTCAGGGCCCGGGTTACCGGCACGGCTCCGCGGAAGTGGTCCGCGTGGGTGGTGCCCAGGCAGGGGATCTCGCGCCGGGCCTGGGCGAACATGGTGGCGTGCCGGCTGTGCGTGTGGGTGATTCCGCCCACCCGCGGGAAGCTGCGGTACAGGAGCAGGTGTGTGGGGGTGTCGCTCGAGGGCCGCCACTTGCCTTCGACGACTCTCCCGTCCAGATCGACCACGGACATATCTGGCGGCTGGAGCAGGTCGTAGGCCACGCCGCTGGGCTTGATGACTACCAGCCCCCGGTCGCGGTCGATCGCGCTGGTATTGCCCCAGGTGAGGGTAACCAACCCGCAATGCACGAGCTCGCGGTTGGCCTGGCAGACCGCCTCTCTGAGCGAATCGAGCACGGCTCACGCCTCCTGGCGGACGCGGGATCGCAAGGCGATGAGGTCCTTCATGACCGACGGTAGAGGGCTGGTCCCGCCGGCGGTTCCGAACGCGTCGTGCAATTGCCGGTAGATGCGGTAGAGCTCGGCGTAGACATCGGCGGCGGGCTGGCGTGGCCGGTAGACCTTGGGCTTGACCCCGGTCATGGCTTGCTGAGCGGCGGGCACGTCGGGGTAGGCTCCGCCGACGACGGCGCCGAAGATAGCGGCGCCCAGGGCGCAGGTCTGGGCCGACCGGCTGATCTTCATCGGCCGGTTGCACACGTCGGCGTAGATCTGCATCACGAAGGGGTTCTTTTCGGCGATGCCGCCGCAGTTGACCACCTCGCCGACGGCCATGCCGTACTCCTCGAACCGCTTGATGATGGTGAGTGCGCCGAACGCCGTGGCCTCGACCAGGGCCCGGTAGATTTCCGGGGCGTTGGTGTGCAGTGTCTGGCCGACCAGGAGTCCGGAGAGGAGGGGGTCGACAAGGATGGTTCGGTTGCCGTTGTTCCAGTCCAGGGCGACCAAGCCGCTCTCGCCGGGTTTGAGTTTCTCGGCCTGGCGGGTGAGGTTGACGTGGGCGTCGCCCTTGGCCGCGTAGGCTGCGGGGGCGAGCTGTTTGACGAACCAGTTGAAGATGTCGCCGACGGCGGACTGGCCGGCTTCCAGTCCGTACATGCCCGGCACGATGGAGCCGGGCACGATTCCGCACACTCCCGGGATGTCCGCCAGGCGGCCGTCCATTGGTGAGACGAGCATGTCGCAGGTGCTGGTGCCGATGATTTTGACCAGGGTGCCGGGTTTGATGCCGGCGCCGACGGCGCCCATGTGGGCGTCGAACGCCCCGACCGCGACGGGGAGGCCGGCGGGCAGGCCGACCTTCTTGGCCGTTTCGGCGGTCAGGTTTCCGGCCTTGCGGTCGGAAGGCAGGGCGGGCCTGGCGTAGCAGTTGGCGACCCGGGGCAGGTCTGGATCGAGGCTTTCGAGGAATACGGTGCCCGGCAATCCGCCCCACTGGTCGTGGTACATGGCCTTGTGGCCGGCGGCGCAGATGCCGCGTGGCAGGGTAGCGGGGTTCGTGTTTCCGGTGATGAACGCGGGCACGAAGTCGGCCAGTTCCACCCAGGATGCTGCCGCGGCGAAGACTTTGGGTGCGGTCCGTTTGCAGTGCAGGAGCTTGGACCAGTACCACTCGCTGCTGTAGGTTCCGCCGCACTTGAGGAGGTAGCCGTCGGGGTGGGAGCGGGCTTTTTCGGTGATTTCGGCGGCCTCCGCGTGGCCGGTGTGGTCTTTCCACAGCCAGGCCTGGGCGGCCAGGTTCTTCCTGAAGGCTGGCTTCAGGGCCAGCGGGGTGCCGTCCGCGTCCACGGGGAGGGGTGTGGAGCCGGTGGTGTCGACGCCGATGCCGACCACGTTTTCCGGCTTGAAGCCGGGGAGGCGCCTGGCGGCAGCGACTGCGCCGCGGACCGATGCGTAGAAGCCCGCGATGTAGTCCGCGGGGTTTTGCCGGGCGAGATTGGGGTCCTTCGGGTCGAGGAGGATTCCCGCTTCTCCGCTCGGGTAGTTGAACACCTTGGAGGCCACTTCGCGGCCGTCCTTGAGATCGACCACCAGTGCCCGGACGCTGTTGGTCCCGTAGTCGACGCCGATCGCAAACTGCCGTCCTTTGCCGGAACGCGGGCCCATGAATGACTCCTTCCACCTGTCTCCGAGATGACGGATTGGTTACGCCACGTCGGCCCGCGGGGGGCCGGCGCGCCCTGACAACTCAAGACACGATCTGCCTGCCGAGCAGGGTTCTCGTGGCCTGCCGGGCATGATAACCGAAGTGGCCCGGCCCATCGAGGTGGCCTGCGGGGATGGTCGGCTGCGGTTGGGGGGTTCGATGCGGTGACTCCGGAGGCCTGGCCGACGAGCGGAGGCGGGGGGGCAAGTCGAGAGCACGGGACGGTTGGGCGGTGGGGGTGAAGGGGGAGGGGGGGCGTGGTCGGAAGCGGATGGTGTTATGGCGTGGCCACGGGGGCCGGTGCCGGCGATCTGCCGCCGAGGGCTTTCACGATGGTGGCGGGCACGTCGCGTGGGGCGCACTGATACTGGGCGGCGCCCAGATCGACGGCGACCTTGGGCATTCCGTAAACCACGCAGCTTTGCCGGTCCTGGGCGATGGTCACCGCCCCGGCCTGGCGGAGGCGGAGGAGAGCGTGGGCCCCGTCGGCGCCCATGCCGGTGAGGAGCACGCCGATGACCTTACGGGCGGTGATGCGGGCCGCGGAATCGAAGAGCATTTCGACGCTTGGGCAATGGCGGTTGACCAAGTCGGTTCCGGCGTAGCGGATGCGGAGGCCGGTTCCGGCGGCGAGGATCTGCATCTGGTGGTCGCCGCGGGCCAGGAGGGCGGTTCCCGGGTCGATGATTTCGCCGTCCACGGCCTCGCGGACGGACAGAGCGGCCGCCCGATCGAGGTGCTGGGCGAAGGAGGCGGTGAAGCCGGCGGGCATGTGCTGGACCATGGCGATCGGCGGGAAGTCAGAAGGTGTGACCGCCAGGAGCTGGCGGATGGCATCGGTTCCTCCGGTTGATGCTCCGAGGACGACGAGGTAGCGGTTTGGGTCGAGGCCGGCGGACCGAAACGACGGGGGGTTGACCTTGACCGGCAGGGGTGGGGGGGCGGGGATGGCGACGGACGCGGCCCGGAGTTTATCGGCGAGTTCGGCGCCCAGTCGCTGAAGGCTCTGGCGGTTGGGGGTGGCCGGTTTGAAGATGACGTCCAGGGCTCCGACCTCGATGGCTTCGAGGGCGGCCAGATGGCCGGCGGGGGTCGAGTCGCTGCACATGATGACCGGGACGGGATAGTGGATGGTGAGTTTGCGGAGGAAGGTCAGCCCGTCCATTCGGGGCATCTGCAGATCGAGGATGATGACGTCGGGGTGGTAAGCGATGATGAGGTCGCGGGCCTCGTAGGGGTCTTTGGCTGCTCCGACGACGCGGGCGGTCCGCACGTCGCTCAGGGCCCGCGCGAGGGTTGCCCGCACGAGTGGCGAGTCATCGACGATCAGGACCTTGACCGGACCTCTTCTCCGCACAGCAGACTCCGATTCTCCGGTCCATTCTCCTGGACCGAGTTCACTGTCGCTGATAGACGGTGGGTTCCACGTACATCAGCGGGTGATCGATTCCGTTCAGACTCTCTGAGTGCCCGATCATCAGGAATCCCCCCGGCCGGAGCTGGCTGGCCAGCTTGTTCACCAGGGTATGCTGAGTCTGGCGGTCGAAGTAGATCATGACGTTCCGGCAGAAGATGACGTGGAAACCGTGGCGGAACGGGAAACTCGGGGTCATCAGGTTGAACCGCGAGAAGGTCATGATCTTGCGCAGTTCCGGGATCAGCTGGAAGAGGAGTTGCCCGTCTTGGCCGCGGATTCTCTGGAAGTACCTGGCCTTGAGGTTGGCCGGAACGGTGCCGACCCGATGCATCTCGTAGGTGCCCAGTTTGGCTCGGCTGAGCACCTTGACGGAGAGATCGGTGGCCAGGATCTTCAGCTCGATTCCCGGGTGTTGAAGGAGGGCATCGTGGGCGATCATGGCGATCGAGTGGGGTTCCTCGCCGCTGGAGCAAGCCGCGCTCCAGATGCGCAGGCAGGGGTTGTCGGCGCACCACTTGCGGTCCTCGACCCAGGTCTTGATGATCGAGCTCAGCAGGTGGAAGTGGCGGATTTCCCGGAACAGGTGGGTGGTGTTGGTGGTGATGGCGTCGAGCAGTTCGCAGAGCTTCTCTCCGCTCGGATCCGCCTCGATGGTCCGGAAGTAGTGTCTGAAGGACGTGTACTCGCCGGTGCGGATCTTCCTGCCGAGCCGGGCTCGGACCAGCTGCATCTTGTTGGCCCCGAGGTTGATGCCGCTCTTGGCGTAGACCAACCGGCGGATCAGCTCGTAGTCATTCCGGGTGAGATCCTGGGTGTCGGCATGCATTTCCTTCTCCTCGCTTGTCCTAGGCCCCGGCCGGCGATGGTGTTTCGCCCTCGACGAGATGGACCAGCTGGATGCGGGAGCCATCGACCGAGAGGCTGGCGACGTTGGGGTCCCGGGCGGCGATGAACTCCGGCACTTCGGGCAGGACACGGCACTGGGGGATGCTCAGGTTGTAGATGTCCTGCGAGCCGAAGAACTGGGTGACCAGCTGGCCGCAGAGGATGTTCATGAATTCTCTGACCGCATCCTCGGACTGGTCGTTGACCTGGGGAGCCTCGGGATCGACGCCGAGGAGGTTGGCGGCCAATCCTCTGGTGAAGCGGCGGGGGCAGTGGAACACCAGCGTGCCGCGGTTTGGGCCGAGGTAGCGGACGCTCGTTTCCAGCCAGACATCCTGGTCGGAGGGCTCGCTTTCCTCGTCGTCCGTGAACATGAACGCCAGGTTGGCGAGGATCTCAGAAAAGAGCTCCTTCAGCGTCGTTTTCGTTTGTGGCATGGTCTTTGACTCCCAGGAGGGGTTTCAACACGTCGCGGAGTTGTTCGGGGTGGAACGGCTTGCGTACGTAACCGAAGGCCCCGATCGACTCGAGCTCGGCGATTCGCTGCCGGCTCCCCTCGGTGGACACGATCACGATGGGGATGTCCTTGAGCCTGCGGTTGCCGCGCATGCGGGTGAGGAGCTGGATTCCATTCATCGTGGGCATGTTGATGTCCACGAGCATCACCGCGACCGGATGGTCGTTGAGTTGGGCCAGGGCCTCGATCCCGTTGGAGGCCTCGTAGACCTCGCCGACGTTGAGGCCGGCGATGTCCAGGGTCTTCTTCACCATCTGCCGAATCGTTACCGAATCATCCACGATCAAGACGTCGTGTGACATCTCTAGACCTCCTGCCTTGCGAGCGCCGGATCGAGTTCCTGGCTTGCCGAGGCCTGGTCGAACATATTTTCCACCCGTTTCAGTTCCATGAGGGTCTGGGCGCCGATCAATTCGAGGTCGGGCTCGCCCATGCCGTACCGGGCCATGACGCGTTCGTCGGCGCGGTAGCACAGTTCGTCGGCTCCGAGTCCGATTCCCAGCAGCAGGCACACGCAGTCGGCGAGGTGCAGGGCATCGACCAGGCTGTTGGGCGGATCCAGGGCCGCGGGGTTGTGATGGTGGCGGATGCCGAGGGTGATGGCCTCGGGGAGCTGCCATTTCTCGGCCACCCGGCCGCCGATCTCGTCGTGCGAGAAGCCGAGGATCTGTTTTTCCGCTTCGGCGAAGCTGAGGTGGTTTTCGTTGACTCGTCGGGCGATCTCGGCGAATTCCTCGGCCACGTACTCGTTGAGGATGACCTTTCCGATGTCGTGGAGCAATCCGGCGGTGAACAGCAGGCTCTTGTTGTCGAAGTCGAGGTGTTCGGAAAGGGAGGAGCTGGCGATGGCGACGCCGACGGAGTGTTTCCACAGGGTGCCCGGGGGCAAGCCGTAGCCCGGCTGGCTCTTGCACAGCAGGGTATTGGTGTGCACGGCCATGACCAGTTGGAGCACCTTGGTTGTTCCCAGGCAGCGCATGGCGTCACTGAGGGAGTACACCTGGCGGGTCAGGCCGAAGAAGGCGGAGTTCACGATCCTGAGCATCTGGCTGGTCACGGCCTGATCGTAGCGGATGGTTTCGACGATCTGTTCCACGGTACTCTTCGGGTCGTTGACGACGGTGATGAGCTTGAGGACCGTACCCGGCAACGGCTGGATTTCGCGCACCCGGCTGAGGATTGCGTCCACAGTGGTCATAGCTCAACCTCCCCGTCGCGCTTTTTGACGGTGACCCGGCCATCGGCGACCGACAGTCTCAGGGTGCGGCTGTGGTCTCCGCCGACATCCTCGGCCTCGATGAGGATGCCGTTTTTCCAGAAGATCTTGCGCAAGGCGATGTAGTTGCGTTTTCCGATATTGAACATGCCCTTGTCATCGAGCAGCGAGGAGCCGCCGGCCACCTTGGCGATGATCCGCTTCTTGGCGGCTCCGAGCTCGTAGGCCGCCCGGAACATGGCGGGGATGCCGGTATCCGCGAACATGGCCGGGTTGGTCCTGGCCTTCTCGGGGGCGATGGTTGAGGAAGGCAGCATGTAGTGTATCATGCCTCCCACGTGAACCTCCGGATCCCAGATGGTAACCCCGATGCAGCTCCCCAGGGAGTGGGTTACCAGCACATCCTGTGGGTTGCCGGATACCACCATGTCCGCGATGTCGACGACTTCCATCACAACCCGCGTCTCCCCGCTCGGCCTGCATCTCTCAGCCCAGCACCGAGTCCCGCCCCATGACCAGGTCTTCGGAGTTCAGGACCTTGGCGATGTCCAGGAGGATCTTGACTTCATCCTTGACCTTGCCCATGCCCAGGATGAAGCCGGTGTCGACGGTCCCGTTCCACTGCGGTGGCGGCTCGATGTTGTCCGCGGGGATGTCGTTTACCTCGCTGACCGTATCCACGATAATGCCGATCATCGTTCCCACGTCGACCACGATGATGCAGGTCTGATCGTTGTACTCGGTTCGCGGCAGGTCGAATTTGGCCCGCAGGTCGATGACAGGGATGACCTTGCCTCGGAGGTTGATGACGCCCTCCACGAAATCCGGGGTTTGGGGGACCTTGGTGATATCCAGCAGCCCCATGATTTCGCGCACCTTGAGGATTTCGACGCCGTACTCCTCGTTGTCCAGCTTGAAGGTCAGGTACTTGCCGCCGAGCGGTGGTTGTCCGCCGGATCCGGGCATGTTCGCCGTCGGCCTGTCAAGCAGCGTGTTCATGGGGAACCTCCTTGGGGTTGGAATCCGGCCGGCGACCGATCAGTTGCCGCTGCTGGTATCGTTCGTGAGCCTCGACCAGGCCGGAGGCCTCCATGATCAGGCCGACGCGTCCGTCGCCCAGGATGGCGGCGCCGGCGATGCCCTGCAGTCCCTCGAATCGCTCGCCCAGGGTCTTGATGACCACTTGCTGCTGGCCGAGCAGGTCGTCGACGACGAAGCCGACCGGCCGGCCATCGACGTTGCAGATCACGACCATGGCGTCGCACGGGTCCACCCGCTCGCTCAGTCCGAGGAGTATTCCCAGGGGGATGAGCGGGATGAGCTGTTCGCGGACCTGGATCATTTCGCCGCGCTGCTGAATCGTGAACACCTGATCGGGTACCGGGCGCAATGCCTGGGCGATGGCGATGGTGGGGATGATGAATCGTTCGCGGCCGACGCTGACCACCATGCCGTCGATGATGGCGAGCGTCAGAGGCAGCCGGATGTAGAACGTCGAGCCCTTTCCCTTCTCGGAGGCGATTTCGACCTTACCGCGGAGCTGGTCGATGTTTCGCCTGACGACGTCCATGCCCACGCCGCGGCCGGAGATGTCGGTGACCTGGGCGGCGGTGGAGAAGCCGGGGGCGAAGATGAGCTGGTACGCCTGCTGGTCGGTCAGCTCCTCGCCCGGCTGGACCAGGCCCTTTTCGATGCCCTTGGTGACGAGCATCTGCGGGTCGAGGCCTTTGCCGTCGTCGCTGATCTCGACCACGATGTTGCCGCCCTGGTGATAGGCGGCCAGGTGAACGTGCCCGACCGGGTTCTTGCCCGCCGCCCGGCGAGCCTCGGGGGGCTCGATCCCGTGATCGACCGCGTTGCGGACCATATGGATCAGTGGATCGCTGATCTGCTGGATGACGTTCTTATCGAGTTCGGTTTCCTCGCCGGCGAGGCTGAGCTGGACCTGCTTGCCGGCCTTTCGGGAGACATCGCGTACCAGGCGGGCCATTTTCTGGAAGGTGCCGCCGATCTGGACCATCCGCAGCGACATGGCCATTTCCTGGACGTTGCGCACGATCTTGCTGACCTGGCCGACGTCCTTGTTGAGCTTGGGGTCGCCGCTGATCAGCGAGTTGGCGTTGACCAGGGTCTGGGCGATGACCAGCTCGCCGACCATGTCGACCAGGAAGTCGAGCTTGGCGGTATCGATGCGGACGGAGAGGTCGGTGGCTCCGCCGGGTTGTCCGCTGGCGGGGGCGGCGCTGGCGGGGGGAACGAAGGGCGGGGCGGAAGCCGACGCCGCGGGTGCCGGCTGAGTCTGGGCCGGCATGGTCGCGTTTTCGATCGGCGGGCGGTCCGCGCCTTGGGCTCGCGTCTGGGTGCGGATGGCTCGGCCGATCTGCCTGGGGGTCGCGCTTTTCAGGTCGATGAGGATCTCGCCCAGTTTCTGACCGGGGCTGGTCTTCTGCATTTCAACAGCGAGTGCCACGGCTTCCGGCGAAGTGGCGCCGGTCTCGATGAGGATGTCCCCGAGCCGCTTGGGCGACCCGAACGAATCGCTGGTGCTGGTGTCCACGCTGAGCTGGCCGGAGACGATGGCCCGGAGTCTGTCGATCGTTTCGGCCACGGGCGGCTGGGGAATGGTGTCGCCGCGAGGGTCGGTCAGGTAGACGCCGATCGCGTTGACCTGCAGTTTGAGGATATCCACCACGGCGAAGATCAGGTCAATCAAGCCGGGCGTGACCTGGCGTTCTCCCTTGCGTCCCTGATCCAGCAGCGTCTCGACCTCGTGGGTCAGAGAGTTGATGTCCCGGAGGTTGAGGAAGCCGGCCATGCCTTTGATGGTATGGAACGGCCGGAACAGGTCATTGATCTTCTCGGTGTTGTTCGGGGCGGCTTCGACATCGAGGAGCGCGCCTTCGACGGCCTCGATGTGTTCGCGGGCCTCTTCGACGAAGCCCTTGACGAACTCGAGTTCGCCTTCGTTGATCTTGAGCGGCTGGGATTGGTAGGTTGCGGGAATGCTGCCGCTGAGGGCCACCTGCGGTGCGCAGGGGGTTTTCGGCCGCTCGGCGGTGGTCGGTGCTGCGGACCGGGTCTGTCCGACAGCGGGGGGAGCCGAGGGGGCCGATGGTGACGGAGTGGTCGGTTCCGCCGGCAGCTGACGGGGCAGGCTCTCGGAGGCGAGTTCGGCCAGCCTGGCGATGGAGCCGGACATGTCCGTGAACGCGGCGGTCACGTTGGTGATCTCTCCGAGGATGAGCGCTTCCAGCTGGCTGCTGACGGTGGTGGTCTGTTGGGCTACGGGCGGGCAGGGGACGGGACCGCGCTCCTCCGTCGCTCGGATCACTTTCTCGCACCAGCCATGCATCTGGGCCAGTGAGCTGAGGTCATCGGGTTCGATCCGGCCAACGGTGTCGGAGAGTCGGGTGACGAGTTCGCTGAGATCTCGGGCGGAGAGCTTCTCGATGGCCTTGGTCATGATTCACCCTTTTGCGTTGACGGCGTCAGCACGACGGTTCAATCCTCATGGTCGCGCCGCCTGGCTCCTTTTGCCCGCCCCGCAGGCTGCCCCTGTCCGCATCCAGAGTCGTCCCCGGTGGGTATGTCGGCTGATCGCGGAGAGGACTTCACGCCAAAGGCGCTTGCCTTCCGTCGCGAAATCGGCACAATACCGCCCTGCGGCCGTATGTTGCGGCCGGTGTCGTCACACTCGCCCGGGATCTCTGATCTGCGAGGATTCAAAGGAGAAACGAACATGGCCCCGCGGACCCTTCGTGCCCTTCGATCGTTATCGGTCGTCCTGGTGGTGCTCACGGCCCAAGGCCTGGTGCAGGCCATCACCACGGGCTCGCTGCTGAATGACATGACCGATCTGCAGCGATTGGCCGAGCAGCCGTCGCCGGCCTACACGACCAAGCAGTTCTCGAGTTATGATCGCGCGTCGACCGATCCGCAGATCGCCACGGAGAAGAACTGGTTTGCCAACGGCGACTGCGGGCGGTACTTACGGATCGAGGAGCGAGCCGGCCGTAAGGAGCACGTCATGATGGACATTGACGGGCCCGGGGCCATCGTCAGGATCTGGTCGGCCAATCCCAAGGGGACCTTAAGAATCTACCTGGACGGCGGTGCTGAGCCGGTGCTTCAGGCGCCCATGTCCGATCTGCTGGGTGGCAAGGTGGAAGGGCTTCCCAAGCCGATCGCGGGGGAACGCTCTGCGGGCTGGAACCTGTACTTTCCCATTCCGTATGCCAAGCACTGCAAGGTGACCAGCGATCAAGGCGACTTCTACTACCACGTGAATTATCGGACCTACCCGGCGGGAACGGAGGTCCGGACGTTTGTGGCGGAGGACCTGAAGCAGTACGCGGAGGAGATCAAGGCCCTGGCCAAGAAGCTGGCGTCCCCGCGATCAGCGGTGGTTCTGCCCGGGGATGCTGCGAAGACGAGCTTCAGCAAGTCCTTGGCGGCGGGGGCGGGGGTGGACCTTGTGGAGTTGGAGGGTGCCAAGGCGATTCGCCTTCTCGAGATGACGCTGTCGGCCAAGGATCTGGCGGCGGCCGCTCGGGGCGTAGTGATCCAGATGACCTTTGACGGGGAGCAGACGGTGGAGAGTCCGGTGGGTGATTTCTTCGGTACGGCTCCGGGTCTCAACGCATTTGAGGCGTTGCCCTGCGGTATCGTGGCCGGCAGTCCGACGACGCTTTACTCCCACTGGGTCATGCCGTTCAAGAGCAGGGCGAGGATTGCGGTGCGGAATCTCGGCAAGGAGCCGGTGCAGATTGCGGGGACCGCGGCCAGCGTGCCCTACTCCTGGACCTCCGGATCGATGCACTTCCATGCCAAGTGGCGGATCCAGCGTGATCTGCCGACCCGGCCGTTCACCGACTGGGCTCATCTGGAGTGCACGGGCTCTGGCCGATTTGTTGGCGGATCGCTGCATGTGGTCAATCCGGTGCGTGACTGGTGGGGTGAGGGTGATGAGAAGATCTACGTTGACGGCGAGGCGATGCCGAGTCACTTCGGCACGGGGACCGAGGACTACTACGGCTACGCGTGGTGCAATCCGGCGTTGTTCGTGCACGCGTACCACAACCAGCCCCGGTGTGACGGGCCGGGCAACTACGGCAACACCTCGGTGAATCGTTTTCACATCATTGATGACATCCCATTCACGAAGCAGTTCAAGTTTGACATCGAGAACTGGCACTCGCATGTCACTGCGAAGACGGTTCGGGCGGCGGTCAGTTACTGGTATGCCCAGCCGGGGGGGAAGGACTTTTTTGCGCCCCTGGCGGCCGCGGACCTGGTTCTGACCGAGGTGCCCGAATACCAGGTGCCCCGAGTGCCGGGGGCCCTCGAGGGCGAGAAGCTGAAGGTGGTCAGCAAGACGGGCAAGCTGGAGATCCAGGATCTGGGCGAGCGCTACAGCAACGGCTGCCAGCTCTGGTGGACCCAGGCCAAGCCCGGCGAGAAGCTGGAACTGACGTTCGAGGCCAAGGAAGCGGGGCGCAAGCACGTGATGGTCAGGTTGACCAAGGCTCGCGATTACGGTCAGGTTCAGCTGTACGTCAATGGACAGAAAGCCGGGGCGGTCATGGATCTCTACAACCCGGACGTCATCGCCACGGAGGAGATCGACCTCGGGGCCTTTGATCTCAAGGCTGGCGAGAACCAGTTGGGGGTCGAGATCACTGGAGCGAACGAGAAGGCGATCCAGGCGTACATGTTCGGCCTGGACTACGTGAAGCTGAAGTGACCGCGTCGAGGTCTGCCGTGGCAGGGCCTCGGCCGTGGGAGGGCGGAGCCGTACGCGGATTGGACCGTGGCGGGCGGCGCCGGAGGGATTGGCCATGCGATCGTTCTGGTGTCTTTGGGTGGGCCTGGTCATGGTATCGTTCGGGCCGAGGCTGTCGGCGGTGGCCGGGGTGCCGGCGGTTCAGACCGGCATTGACGTGCTGGTGACGGACGGTTTCAGGCCCCTGGCCGGCAAGCGTGTAGGGCTGGTCACGAATCCGACGGGTGTCACGTTTGACCTGCGGAGCACGGCGGACGTGCTGAACAAGGCTCCGAACGTCAAGCTGGTGGCCCTGTTCGGGCCGGAGCACGGCATTCGCGGGGATGTATTTGCGGGGGACAGGGTAGCCGACTCGGTTGACACCGCGACCGGCGTTCCGGTGTATTCGCTTTACGGCAAGACGCACAAGCCGACTCCGGACATGCTCAAGGGAATCGACGTGCTGGTCTACGACATCCAGGACATTGGTTCCCGCTCTTACACCTACATCAGCACGATGGGCATCGTCATGGAGGCTGCGGCGGAGAACCACATCGAGTTCATGGTTCTGGATCGGCCCAATCCGCTGACCGGCAATCGGGTGGAAGGCCGGCTGATCGACGAAGCCCATCGCAAGATCGGCTCGAACGTGGGCAAGTATCCGATTCCCTACCTCTATGGTCTGACCTGCGGCGAACTGGCCCGAATGATCAACGAGGAGGGTTGGCTGGCCAAGGGTGTCAAGTGCAAGCTCGCTGTGATTCCGATGACCGGCTGGCGGCGGGACATGTGGTTTGACCAGACGGGTCTGCCCTGGGTGCCGACCTCCCCGCACGTTCCCCGGGCGGACGTGGCCATGTTCTACGCCGCCACGGGTATCATGGGGGAACTGCAGACGGTCAGCGAGGGCGTAGGCTACACGCTGCCGTTCGAACTGGCGGGCGCCCCGTTCATCAAGGATGCCGAGGCCCTGGCCCAGAACCTCAACAATCGGCGGCTGCCCGGGGTTCGGTTTCGCCCGATCTACTTCAAGCCTTATTACATTGATCGGATCAAGGGACAGGCATGCGGCGGCGTGCAGATCCACATCACCGACCGGGAGCATGTCGAGCTGACGCCGATCCAGTTTCACATCATGGATGCGATCCGGGAACTCTACCCGAACGAAAACCTGATCGGCGACGGCAAGCGGTTGGACATGTTGTCCAAAGTCTGTGGCACGGATCGCATCGGCGAGATGCTCGGGCAGAGAAGGCCGTCCGAGGAGATTATCCGTTTCTGGAGCAGTGATCTCGAGGCGTACATGGCCAAGCGGGTCAAGTTCCTGCTCTATGATTGACAGGCTCGCGGTCGGGCGGATATGCTCCTGCTGACGGCTGTTTTCCTCCCATCAACGAGGGCTACACATGACCAAGACATCATTCTTGAGCGGCATTTCCATTGGCGTGCTGATCGTCCTGGCGGTGCTTGGCTGCCGGGAGCAGGCTCCGAGCGGCGGAGCGGGCGGCGGGGCCGCCAGCCAGCCGGCATTGGCAGGCGCGATCGTGCTGACCTACGCCAACTTCCCGCCGGCGAAGACCTTCCCCTGCGTGCAGATGGAGCGGTGGAAGACGGAGATCGAGAAACGCACCAAGGGCAAGGTCACGGTGAAGACATCGCCGGGCGGCACGCTCCTGGGTGCCAAGAACATGTTTGACGGGATCATCTCCGGCGTGGCCGACATCGGTAACTTCGCCATGAGCTACCAGCCGGGCCGATTCCCGGTATCCGAGGCCGTGGACCAGCCGCTGAGTTTCGCCAGCGCCAAGGCGGCCTCGCTCACCCTGTACGACCTCATCGAGAAGTACCAGCCCAAGGAGTTCGAGAAGGTCAAGCTGGTGACGCTATTCACCTGCCCGCCCGCCAGCATCATGACGACCAAGCCGGTGCAGTCGCTGGCCGACCTCAAGGGCATGTCGCTTCGGGTATCCGGGACGGCCACCGATGTGATCAAGAGCCTGGGGGCCACGCCGGTCGGCATGCCGCAGTCGGACACGCCTGACGCTCTCCAGAAAGGTGTCATCCAGGGTGTGGTGTCGTCTCTCGAGGTGCTTGAGGACATGGGGTATGCCTCGTACTGTCCTTATGCCACCCCGGCCAACCTTCACGTGGTCACGTTCGCGGTGGTGATGAACCTGGAGAAGTGGGAGTCGCTGCCGGCGGACGTGAAGAGGGTGATTGACGAGCTGGGCCGCGATCAGGCCGCCTGGACCGGCGAATACGTGGACAAGCATGTTGCCGAAGCTCTGGCCTGGGCCAAGGAGAAGCACAATCACCAGGTCAACAAGCTGCCGGACTCGGACTTGGCCCAGATGGCCGAGGCGTTCAAGCCGTTGGTGGACGCGTACGTGGACAGGCTGGTCAAGGCCGGTCTGCCCGGCAAGGAGATCATGGCCGATCTGCTTCGCCTCAAGGCGGAGCACGAGAAGGCCCCCTGAGCCGGAGGACGTCGCGTGGCGTGGCTTGACAAGTTGACCTTGGTCGTCAATCGCGTGCTGATTGTGCTGGGTGGGGTTGCCGTGCTCCTGCTGATGGGCGTGGCCACGACGAACGTGGTCATGCGCCTGTTTGGCGGGAACCTCGAAGGGGCCTACGAACTCGTGGGTTTTGCCGGGGCGGTGGCCGTCGCCTGTGCTCTGGGGGCCACCCAGCGACGGAAAGACCACATCGTGGTGGACATCATCAGCCGCTCCTATCCTCCTGTGGTGGCGAAGCTGGTCGACGGTCTCCAGTACCTGGTCACGCTCGTTTTTTTCGCCATCATCGCCTACCAGGTATTCCGGCACGCAATGGCCTTGCGTGAGAACGGCGAGGTTTCGGAGACACTCAAGATCATCTACTATCCCTTTGTGGTCTGCGTGGCGGCGGGCTGCGCGGCCATGGTTCTCAATCTCGCGGTCGATCTGACCCACCTTTTCGGGCGGCCCCGGCCCCGGGTGGCCTCATGAGCGACCCGGTCCTCGGGCTCTGTGCCATTGGCATCATGGTCGTGGCCATGCTTGTGTCGCGCATGCCGGCCGCGTTCGTCATGGCCATCATCGGCTTTGTGGGGATCGCCGTGGTTCGTTCCCCCGAAGCGGCCATGGGCATTCTCCGCACCGAAGTCTGGACTTCCTTCTCCAAGCAGGAGTTCACGGTCATTCCGATGTTCATCCTGGTCGGGGAGTTCATCTTCTATGCCGGCTACAACGACCGGCTGTTCCACGCCACCTACACCTGGGCGGGCCATCGGCGTGGCGGGCTGGCCATCGCGACCATGCTGGCCTGTGCCGGGTTCTCCGCGATCTGCGGCTCCAACACCGCCACCGCCGCCACGATGAGCGCGGTGGCGATCCCATCGATGAAGCGCTACAACTACCACGCGATTCTCCGCGCCGGCGCGGTGGCGGCCGGGTCGACCCTCGGCGTCATGATCCCGCCGAGCATCGTGCTGGTGGTCTACGGGCTCTACACCGGCCAGTCGATCGGCAAGCTTTTTGTCGGCACCTTGATTCCCGGTGGCCTGCTCACCGTGTTCCTGGCCCTGACCGTCGTGGTGATCTGCCGTCGTCATCCCGACTGGGGTCCCGAAGGTCCCAACGCCACCTGGGGCGAGCGTCTGCGGTGCATTCCCGACGTGCTCGACATTCTCGTCCTGTTCCTGGTCATCATGTCCGCTCTGCTGTCGGGCTTCGTGACTGCGACCGAAGCGGCGGCGGTCGGCTGCACGCTGGGCCTGCTGTTCTGCCTGTTGCGCCGCCGTCTGAGCTGGCACGCTTTCACCATGGCGGTCTATGACACGCTGCGCATCTCCTGTCTGGTGTTCATGATTCTGGTTGGGGCGACGCTGTTCGGGCGATTCATGAACGTCACCGGGCTTCCCGACGCCGTCGCCCAGTGGATCGGCGGTCTGGCGTGGCCGTCCTGGGCGGTTCTGCTGACGATGCTCTTGTGCTACCTGGTCGGCGGCTGCTTCATGGATGCCTTGGCGTTCCTGCTGATTTCGTTGCCGATCTTCTCGCCGCTAGTGGCCAAGATGGGCTACGACCCGGTCTGGTTTGGCGAGGTCATCTGCCTGGTGACGACCCTGGGCGCGATCACCCCGCCGGTCGGCATCTCCTGCTTCGTGGTGGCGGGCATGTCCAAGGAGGTGCCCATGGAGCAGGTGTTCAAAGGGGCGATGTACTACCTTCCGGCGTACATCATCACCTTCCTCCTGATGCTGCTTTCCCCGTACTGGACCGTCCTGGCCTTGTCCAACCTGGCGCGATGATCAGACATCTCAGGCGTTCGCGGCTGGTCAGCGTTCATCCGCCGACAGAGCAACGTTGGCTATGCTGTAAACCCGCTATGCAACCTCGCGGTCATCCCTGCACGGCGGCGCTGGGCCTGGGGGGCCCAATCGGGGACCATTTCGACTCGATGGGCCTTGCACGCCAAGTACTGGGGTGGAAGGTTTCGCGCCGAGGAGCGCGATCACTCCGTGGGCCGATTGACCGGGATCAACGCGGGGAGGTGCGGCACCCTGGTAGGCTTTTTTCTGACTCGCCAGGGCGGCGTCATCCCAGAACCCATTGGTCAGCCGCACAGCAGGTGGATGCGGCATCGAAAGGGCGATCCGACAGGGGATCCAACGGCTCGTAAGCGACCTCGTCTGTGGATTCGGTATACCCGCGGCGTGCGACGGGGGAGGCGCGGGCTTGTTGCCCACATGAGGCCCACGGTATGGAGTCGGGATGAACGCCGAGTAGGCGCGGTGGACGCGACAAGATATACTGGACGAGTGCCGGGAGAAGTGCGCCGTGCACATCGCCAAATCTGCACGGTGAAGTCGCTGGGGTGGTTGTACGACAAATCACTTTCTCATGTAAGGAGGTCTGAGATGCAGAAGCGCGGGCGCTGGCTGGCGGGCCTTGCTCTGACCCTCGTCTGGGGATCGAGTGGCTACGCCCAAGTGATCGGGGATTGGGAAAACGGATCGATGGATGGGTGGGCGGTCTCCGGGGGCGCGCCCGCAGGCACGACCGTCGATTTCAGCACGACCGGGGCGACGCGAGGCACCTCGGCTCTCAGAGTGACGGCCGGGGCGAACAACTACCATCAGGTTCTGGCCATTTCGCTGAACAATCCAGCAGGGCTGGATGCCTTCTTCGGCAACAACCAGTTCGATGTCAACGTGACCCGGGTGGCGTCCGAATGGGTTGGGGCGACGAGTTGGTGGAACGGCCTGCACCTGATTGTGAATGCCAGTTCGGATCTGGGGGGTGTCTGGCAGGATCTTGGCTGGTCGGGTGGGTGGAACAACGGGAACGGCACGGCCACGGTGACGGCCTCGTGGGACTACAGCGCCGTCAAGGAACTGATCGACAGGAACACCATCGCCTACCTCGATTTGGTCATCGTCACGAACTTCGACACCGCTTTCACCGCGTGGGGCTCGCACTACCTGGACGATGCGCATTTCACGCAAGGCTGGCCCGGGATCAGCGACTGGGAGGATCGGGCAGACGGCTGGTCAAGCTGGGGCGCCACCACACCCTTCACCTACAGTGCGACCGGGGCCACACTGAACACTCGAAGCCTGAAGATGCAGAACGCGGTCGGGGGCTGGAGGAATGCGATCGCTTACAGCGTCACGGGTCATGGCCAGGTCGCGCAGTTCCTGGCCAGCGACATCTTCGCCGTCGACGTGACGCGGCTGGTTGCCGACTGGACGCCGGATCCGGCGGCGACAAGCAAGGGTGCCAGTCTGATGTTGGTCGTGAACTACGGCGACAGCCTCAGCGGCAGAGGCTGGCGAATGATCGGCGAAACGGTCTCGTGGGACGGTACGGCGGACTCGACCGTCACGGCGGCGTGGGACTATGCCTTCCTCAAGGCCGACATCCCAACCAACACCGGCTGGCTCGAACTCGTTCTTGTCACCAACACGTGGGGGTACACCGGCACGGCCACGTACTACCTGGACAACGCCCGCTTCGCACCCGGGCCGGCGGGTCGATACACGATCAACGAGTTCGACACGGCTGAGGAGGCCGCTCAGTGGCATATCAACAACGACAACTTGCCGGGGGCCACGGTGGAATGGGACCCGACGGTTGACTTCGACGGTGGGGCGTGTGGTCCGGATGGCAACCCACTCCCTGGCGGGGCCAATCCCTGCTCCGGTTCTCTCAAGGTCACCGTGCCCTGGACGCCCACCGGGGACGATGGCGTGGTGATTCAGCGTGACATGTTCCCTGAAGGCATGGACTTGACCGAGTACACCGTCTTCGAAGCCACGGCCAAGCACGATCCAAGTTCACCGGCGTACCAGTGGGGCGGGGCGGGGTGGAGCAACTGGATCTTCCAGAGCACCGGTTGGAGCTGGGACGGGATAGCTCACGGCAACCTCAACAACACGGGGGACCGTTCGCTGAACGACTGGACGTCTTACGATACGGTCTGGAACGGCCTGCCGAATCCGGTCCCCCCGCGGGACATGGTCAGAGCCATCGTATTCCAGCTCGGCGGAGTGAGAGACGTGCAGGTCAATGGCGCCAATGGAACCACCATCTTCTGGATCGACAACATCCGCCTTGGCCGCGATCGCTCCTGCCAGGATCCGCTCCATTGCGTGTTGTGCGGCGACCTCACAGATACCGACGGGGACGGACGCACGGACATCTGCCAGAGCGAGAATCCTGACTGCCACGGCACCATCTACTGCCCGATGGAGACCGAGTGCAGCAACGGGCTCGACGACGACGGTGACGGCCTGATCGATTGTGCCGACTCTGACTGTGCCACCACGAGCCACAACTGCATCTACCACGACCCGTTCGCGGATATTGACGGCGACGGCGACGTAGATCAGCTTGACTTTGGCAAGTTCCAGCTCTGTTTCACGGGGGATATGCAGGGGCCCCCGGCGATGGGCTGCGGCACGCTAGATCGGGACAACGACGCGGACGTGGACGCCATGGACCTGGCCAAGTTCCAGGACTGCTTCAGCGGACCGATGGTCCCGGCCGACAAAGCCTGCGACGGCGTCGAGCCGCCTTGAGGCAGTCGTCCGGCGAAAGAGCCACGCCCGCCGAACGGGTATCAGCCCGGTGCGCGAGCGAGGAGTGTAGCCAGGCACGATTCCAAGCCGCCACTCGGTCGCGCATCTCGGCCGAGTGGTGGCTTTTTTTCTTTGGGGCTACCGTGCGGCTGGTGACGGTTGAGTATCGGTCGGCGCATTGCCGGACGGTGGACCATAAACAGAGAGTTGAGTTCGGCATTTGCGGGGCTGGACTTGGTCTGCGACGGAAAGGGCAGCCTCGTTCTCCTGCAAGCGACCTCCGGTTATCGAACAAGGCGGATGGCGTGTTTCGGCCCGAACGAAGCGCGGCCAACCGCTTCGATCCCGATGAGGAGATCGGTCGGATCCGTTCCGCCTGGAGGTACGACGATCGCATCGTCGACGATTGTGGAGCCCTGGTGATCCACAGAAGCGGGCAGGGGTATTCTCCGAGCGCGATCTCCCTCGCGGATCACCAACACGACGCAGCCCGGTCGCCTGACATCTTGGCCGGAACTGATCCAGCGGGCTTCCCCCAGATTCGTGAGCGTTACCCGTAGCCGCGTCGCGACATCGCTACGCAGCTTGATCGAGGCTCCGTTTTCGAGTGCGGACCATCTACCGTCGGCACCTTCCACTTCGACTGAGTCAAATGCGGCATCGAGGTATTTCGGCGGATTGTGCTCGCTGTGGGGTACGTTGCCGATCGCGTCCAGCGGACACTCGGCGGAGGTCGTGGTTGTGCCCTTGGTTCGAAGGCCCGGCGTCCGGCCGGTCTCGATCGCTTTCCAGAACTCGTCCTTGGCCGCGTCATAGATCCCGGAAACGCCGTCGGGATGCCGGTCGCGGTCGATTTCGATCCAATGGTCGACAGGTTTGGGCAAGGGGGCATTGAGCAATGGGCCGGCCTGTTCGCGGATGACCGGGGTCACCGGGCGGTCAGAGCCATCCGGGTTGATGATACCGTAGTCGCTGGCCTCGTGGCAGCGGAAGCCGCCGGGGTACCACCAGAAGAACACGCCGTCGGTTCCGCTGGCGATGAACATGCGGTACAGGTCGCGGTAGAGCTGGGCCTGGAAGGTCATGAGGGTGGGTGACGGTGCCATGGTGCCGAGATCCCAGACGTGGACCCCGGCCTCGGCCCAGATGACCGGCCGGTTTGGTCCTGCCCAGCGGGCGTAGGCCACCTGAAACCAACCCGGCCTGACCTTCTCCCAATCGCCGATTCGGCCATAGGCTTCGGGAGCCAGGAAGTCGACGGCCGCCGCCAGGTATGGGAAGTCATAGGTGATCCGGCCGTTCCACCGGTATGTTGGGCAAGCGGCGTCGGCCATGCGGAAGCTGACCAGGTGATTCGGGTCGATCTCGCGGACCCGATGCCGGGCGTGGCCGTACTTGTGATAGAGCAGGGTGTCGAGGAATCGCCGGTAGGCCGCGGTCATGGCCCGCCATGGTCCGTTGGTGTCGATTTGCTCCGGCGGGGGACTGGTGATCGTGCCGGCGGCATCGCGCGGCACGGGTACCTGCCAGTCCTTCTCGGCAGCATCGATACTCCCGTAGCGTTCCACGATCCACTGTTCCCAATGGCGGTCCCAGATTCTGCGTTCCTCGCGGGTACCGAAGGTCGGCTCCCAATCCAGGTCGTAGGCGAAGATTGTGTCGTTCTCCCTCAGGTGGTTGAACTCGATGATCTCCTTCATCAGCGGCCAGCAAGGGGTGAAGTTCTTCGGTGAGCCGGGGCGCAATGACAGATTGGCTCTCAGATCGAGGTCTTCCAGCCGTCGGAGCAGGTCGAGCAGGTTCTGGTCGCGGATGGCCTGGTGGTAGACGAAGACGCTGACCGAGTTGAGTCCCAAGGCCTTGATTCGTTCAAGGTCTCGTTGGGCGATCTCGGGGTCGTAGGATCGCCTGCCGAGCCAGTTTTCGAAGTAGGCGCCGTCCTCGGTGCCGATCCCCGACGATGGCATGTAGTTGACGCCGTGGGCCCGCCAGGGTTTGCCGTCGAGCGTGAAATGGCCGTCCTTGGTGGTGACGAAGTGTTTCTCCTGCCGGGACTCGCAGGCCTGGGCCTCGGAAACGACGCGGTCGATGACTGTGCCGCCGAGCAGCAGCTCCGCGCAGACCTTGAGTCCCCTGCGTGGCCAAGCGGCTGGCTTCCAGGTTGCTTCCGCCGATGCTATCCGGTCACCGTCGAAGCGGATGGGCCAGCTTTTCTGCCAGACTTGGCGGCCGGTGTCGTTGTCGCTCAGCGTGACGCGTGCCTCGACGGGTCCGGGCTCGCCCGTGTTCGCCTGAAAGGCTCGCACGCCGATCCGCATGGACTGGTCCGGGAAGTAGGCGAAATGATCGGTCCCACCATCGAGCAGGAGCGTGCCCCGGCTCATCCACCGGGCGACTTGGCCGATCCTCCGAATGGCCTGCGGGTGCCTGTACCAATCGTTGTCGGCGATGCCGAATGACGCCCAGAGCCCGCCCTTGTGTGGCCCGTCGGCGTGGCCGATCAGTGTGGCGGGGGTGCCTCGCCATTGTCCGTCGGTGGTGCGGGCCTCGATGAGCGGGATCCAGCGCCAGGTTCGGTTCGAGTCGAAGCCGCCGCCGCGCGGTCGGGGGTGTGGCGAGCGAAGATGGGCGGGGAGGGTGAGGGTGGCCGGCTCGATGATGGCCTGGTCATCCCGGACGACGAGGGTGCGGACCGCGTGGCAGTCGAACAGCTTGTAGACCGGGGCGAGGGTTTCGAGGCGCGGCAGGGTGGCGGTGGTGCAGAGCTGGTCGTACTCCGGGCTGGCCATGGCGGTGCCGAACGGCCCGATCCAGTACTCGTGCGGGCCGCTGCCGACGCTGCGGGTGTGGCTGGCGGCCAGGCCGACGAAGAGGGCGTTGGCGTTCTCAGGCTGGAACGGGCCTGTGGACCGCGCTGGGATGCTCTCCCAGTAACGGAAATCGCGAGGTGTGAGCACGTATTGTCGCCACTCCTGGGCGAGGGCGACGACTGCGATCCAGCGGGATCCGTCCTTTTCTCGCCATTCGATCGCGAGTTCGCGGGTGTTCGGTCCGCCGCGGGCGGCGAAGATCGTCAGGGTGTGCCCCGGCGGGAACGGCGCGGTGAGGTTTTCCTGTCCGTGGGTGTCCCAGTTCTCCATTTTTGAGCAGGTCACATGGAGGGCTCGTCGCCCGGCTTGGGGGCCCTCGTCGGTCGTCTTTGCAGTGGTGGCGCCGTCGCCGGGCCCGTGGGTGCGTATCCAGCGGGCGATGCTTGGTGGCGTGAAGTCGAAGATGACGTGTGGAGGCAGATCACCGGCATGTGACCGCTGGTAGTCCTCGCGAGACATCCAGCGTCCCTCGGCCGGGATCAGGGCCTGTTCCCAGAGCGGGGTCTTGAGGGCGATGATGTCGCCGCCCGATCGGGCGAAGGCCTCGATGGGTGCTGCCGCGGCATCCGGCAGCGTATTCCCATTTGCCAGGGCGAGCAGGTCGAACTTGCCGGCATTGAGGCGAGCGGGGTCGCACAACCCGGTCGCGTCCAGTTCGGCGACTTCGTACCCGGCCTGTCGAAGCTCGGTTCCGAGTGCGGTTACCACGTCGGGGTCTTCGCCGGGCAGTCCCGTGCAGGACAATGCCGCCCGGGGCTGGTGGGCCTGACTCGGCTGGAGCGGGAGGGCAAGACTGGCCATCGACACGAAGGCGACGACGGAGGCTTGGTGTGTGTGGATCCGCATGAGGGGATGTCTCCTTGGTAGCCCCGAGACGAAGGATGTTGTAACCTGATTCGACGGCCGGGACCAGCGTTTCGCGTGGCGGCGTCGGGAGCCGCAGGAGCCGACGTTGGAGGTCCTTTCGGCGTCAGAGGAGGAACACGATGCCTCGCGCGTACCTCGTTGCTTTCGTTGGGGCGGCGATGCCGGTTGTGCTTTCGTGGCCATTCCCTTGCGCGGTGGCCGAGGAGCCCTCTCCCCCGGCTGCCGGTCCGATGGCTGCGAGCGGTGATGCCTTGTGGGATCTGGCTCGGCGCCATGCTCCGAGCATCCGTTTCTCCACGCTTTTCACCGCGGAAGATGTTCGTCATCACCTGGGTGGCCCGGAGGCCGTGAACCGGGCGATGCGCTGGTGCAAGGATACCGGTGTCACCCACGTGTATCTGGAGAGCTTCCGGGGTGGCTACACGGCCCCGAAGGCGTTGCTGCTCAGCGCCAAGAAAGCGTTCGCCGACGCCGGCTTTCTGGTCAGCGGCTGCGTCACCACCGTGGGCATCGGCCGCAAGCCTTCGGACGGCTGGCTGTTTCCCTGCTTCAGCGAGCCGGCCGGCCAGGCCAAGCTGGCGGAGGTCTTCGGGTACGCCGCCGAACTGTTCGACGAGGTCATGATCGACGATTTCTTCGCCACCCAGTGCGAGTGCCCGGATTGTGTCAAGGGGCGCGGCGACAAGTCCTGGGCCGAGTATCGATGCGATCTGCTCATGGACGTCTCCCAGCGGTTTGTCCTGGAGCCGGCCCGGAAGGCCAATCCCAAGGTGAAGCTGATCCTGAAGTATCCCCAGTGGTACGAGCAGTTTCACAAGCGTGGTTACGAGGTTGTTCGCCAGACGAGGCTCTACGACAAGATCTGGGTGGGCACCGAGACGCGTGAGCCGGACAGCAAGGAATGGGGCCGCAAGAGCCAGTATGAGGCTTACTTCATCATGCGCTGGCTGGGCGCGATTGGCGGCCCCAAGTGCGGCGGCGGATGGTTCGATCCCTACGGTACCAAGCCGGCCACCTACGTCGAGCAGGCCCGCCAGACCATCCTGGGGGGAGCGGGCGAGGCGGTCCTGTTCTGCTACGGTTCGCTGCAGAATGAGACTGGACCAGCCAACGTGAAGGCCCTGCGGCAGGAAATGCCCCGGCTGTTCCGGCTGGCGGGACTGGTGCGTGGCTTGACCCCGCGGGGGATTGCCGCCCCCAAGCCGCCCAACAGCGACGCGGAGGGTGACGAGTACGTCTATGACTACCTGGGGCTGCTCGGCTTGCCCTTGGTGCCGTCGGACGAGATTCGCGTCGATGTGCCGTGCGCGTTCCTGCCTCGGCAGGTGTTGAAGGACGAGGAGCTGCCCGAGAAGCTGAGCCGGATGATCAAGGCCCGCACGCCGCTGCTTCTGACGCAGACGCTGGCCAAGCTGCTGCCTGACTCGGTGAAAGTCGGCGGCGACTCCATCGAGCTGCTGGAGGTGCCCAAGGACCCGTGGCAACTGATGGGCCTGCCTGCAGAGCGGTTGAAGGCGATTCGCAAGCTCATGCTTGGGCCGCTGGGTGTGGAGTTCGATGCGCCCAGCCGGGTAGCCCTCTACCTCTTCGGAGATCATATCGCAGTCATCGAGAACTTCAACGATCGTGAGGTTGAAGTCTGGGTGAAGATGGCGGCTGACAGGGCCGGTCCGCAGAGGGGTCCCAGGGCATTGCTGGGAGTTCCGGCGGATGCGGCCCCGACGACCACCGGCGGTGGCTCGACCCGAGTCACGCTGGCGCCCCGTTCACTGATCGTTCTTGACTTCTGATGTCGAGGTGGCGACTGGGCCGGCTTGGGCATCGCCGGGCCTGGGCCGGGGTCTTGAATGATGGGTGCCTGGTTCAGTGCTCCTTGCCCGCGTAGGCTTTGGTGCGGGTATCGACGCGGATGAGATCGCCGGTCTTGATGAAGAGGGGCACGCGCACGGTGAGCCCGTTCTCCAGGCTGGCTTCCTTGGTGATGTTGGCGGCCGTACCGACCGAATGCTCCGGTGCGGCCGTGAGGGTTACCTTGAGGGGAATGATGTCCGGCATCTCCAGGGAGGTCGGGGCATCGTCCACGAACATGACGCGGTATTCCTGACCTTCGACAAGGAAGGGCTCGTGCCCGCCCAGCGGAGGACCGCTGAGCTCGTACTCTTCGAATGTCTCGCTGTCCATGAACACTCGGAGGTCGCCTTTGGGGTACAGGTACTGCATAGTCCGCCAGGCTCGGTCGACTTCGGCGACGGGCAGCAGATCGTCAAGCGAGCGATCCACCGGACGGCCGTCGCGAATGTCGCGGAGGGCGACGTGGACGGTCGGGCGCTGCTTGCCCGCGTGGTGTTCCTGGAAGTCGGAGACCTCGTAGACATGGTTCTGGTGTCGGATGAGCATTCCGCGTTTGAGTGGAATGTTGGCCATAGCCTGTCTCCTCGGCTCGGAAATGAAGGTCGCCCTATTATACCACGAACCGGGATGGGCAAGGCTGATGCTCGGGGTGGGGCAAGTGGGGGGGAGGCGGTCGGCGGGGAGTGCGGTCGGCGGGGTGGGGTAGCCCCTGGGCGGGCGGCGTGGGGGGGCGGCGGGACCTCCGGGAGCGAGGAGATTTCGCTGTACGCCGGGTACCCATCCGGGCTATCATTGATGGGAGGGATCCTGGGGTTTAAGGTGAAACGGGTTTGGGTGACACGGCGGGGGAGTGGGCGACCCAGACCTCGGACAGGAGTGCCCAAGCATGTCTCTCGCAGACCGCCATGGTTCGAGTCGCGGCAGAACCGGCTTCACGCTGATCGAGGTTTTGGTGGTTGTCGCGATCATCGCCCTGCTGATCTCGGTGTTGATTCCGTCCCTGCACAAGGCTCGCGAGCAGGCCAAGGTCATGGTCTGCAAGACCCGGCTGGGTCAGTTGTACCGCGGCCACGCCTTCTACGCTGCTGACGACAAGCAGGGCCAGTTTCCCCACTGGAGCTGGTGGCTGTTCGACGGGGTCGGACACGGCGAGGCGAAGGTCAACTACAACGCGGCGGCCGACGTGTATGCCAAGACCGGCGGCGTACGTTCGCCCGACTCACGTGTCTGGGTGACCTACGGTGACATCTTCCGGTATCTCCGGGATCCCGAGGTCTACTTCTGTCCCGGGGACACGAAGGTCCGGCCGCAGAGCAGCTCGATTGGCAATGGCCGGGGCTCGAACGGCCAGCATCCGATTCACAGCTTTGTGCGGGTGGTCGATCCGAATTTCTTCATTCAGAAGAAGATCGACGGAGCGGATGTCAACAATGGCCAGCTTCAGCCGGGTGATTTCATCAATCCGGACAAGCTCCGTCCGGGGGTCTTCAAGGGGGACAGCGAGGGCCTGCCCCAGGTGAAGAATTTCCAGTCAATTCCATGCCGTGTCGGCATGATGTACGAGGAGGACCAGGGGTTGGGGGACCTTGCCATCACCCGGTCTGCGACCCTGAACGACGGGCACAGCAGCGTCGTGGTGTACACTGACTACATGTCGGCTCGTCATCAGCGCCGCGGTCATATGCTATTCTTCGACGGTCATGCCGAGTTGTGCGAGACCGACCGGTGGAACAACTACAGCAAGGACAAGTACGTACTCTACCGGGTTCTTGGGGCGGGCAATTACATTCCTCCGAAGCCTTAACGGCGAGGCGGTCGGGACATGAGCCATAGTTCAGGCAAATCCGATGCAGGTGGTCGCGGCCTGGGGTGGGGGCGGTTGATCTTGGGGGCCGTGGCGGCGATCTGCATCGGGGGGACGGCTTGGATCCTCTGGCCTTCGGACGAGGCCAAGCCGGAACCGGGCATCAGTGCGTTCGTGCCGAAGGTTCTCTGTTCATCCTGCGGCTTCTTTGGGGACGCGAAGGCGGTGGCGTTGGACGGCGACTCCGCGGCGGCACCCGCCCTCGGCCCGGGCTACAAGTGCCCCAAGTGCAACAAACGGACGCTCTATGCCAACCCCTACATCTGCAAGAAATGTGCGACCCCCTTTCTGGGGCAGCCGAACGGCGCGGGCGATTTTGTCGGGAAGTGCCCCAAGTGCGGCCTGGTGAACTGAGTCGCATCTGTCCTGGTCCGGGGATCATTTGCCATCCAGAAGCGGCCGGATTACAAAGGACACGATGACCGCAAGAGGTTCAGTCTGCCTTGGGTTGGCCCTGGTGGTGCTGGGGGCGAGCGGCGCCGGGGGCCACGCGGCCGGTTTGGACTCTCCCTGCCCGGTCGAGTGGCAGGGCTTGCCCTTTGGTGATGCCCTTCGCGAATTGGCTGGTCGGCTGGACCTGCCCTATGTCGTTGACGCGTCTGTTTCGGCGGAGGCTGCCCAGACCAGGATTCGACTCCTGGCGTCTCATGTGGATGGTCGGCAAGCGTTGCGGTGGCTGGCTCGCTCCGCCGGCCTTGAGGCCGTGGTGGTCGACCGCACGATTCTTGTCGCCCGAGGCGACCGATTGCCTGAGGCGTGGAAATGGCGAGGGGGGGTGCCGGCGCGTGGCCGGGATGGCCAGGAAGCGGCATGGGCGGGGATGCGGGGGCGAGTGGCCGCCGTCGATTGGGTGGATGCGCCCCTGAGTGTCGTGGTTCGGGATCTGCCCAGGTCATTCGGTGTGGATCTGGTGGTCCATCCCGACATTCTGGCCAAGGAAGTCCTGATTCACCTTCAGCAGTCGGCGGCCACGCTGGAGTCTGTTCGCGATGAACTGGCCCGCAGTCTGGACGCCGAGGTGGGCTACGATGATGGTGTCCTTTGGGCTCGCCCTGCCCACCTGCCCCAGGGCCCCGCGGGATCCGCCCCTGCGTTTATTCCTGAACTTATTAACGCGAAAACGGATCAGCCGCTGCGTCGTCCGGTGGTGATCGACCGGCCGTTGGCTGACTGGCAGGCATTCCGGGGTGTTGTAGCCCGGGCGACAGGACTGAACTGCCGCGTGGAGGTTGTTGCGGGGGCGGCGTCGGCCGGGCTGGAGGCCCGGGGGTCTGTCGGGGAGGTGCTCGAGGGCGCAAGGCTTTTAGGGCTCATGAGTTACCAGCTTCAGGCGGGGGGCGAAAAGGGCTTGCCAACATTGCTCATCCAAGTACGGGCGGCCAACCGATAAGCCCCATACGGCGAAAGGGCTTGGGGCACGGAAAAAGCCCTTGACGGGTCAGGATTGAGGTATACACTTTCCGCGGACGGTAACCGGTAGCTCCGATTGTCGACCCATGTTGTTCATGTGAGGGAGCGTTGACATGCTGTGTGTGGATTCAAATGCCGAGGATCTGAGCCTCCAGGCCGTCGCCGATCCTACCTCCGGGGACCGGGCGGAGACGAGTGTCCTGGTGCTTCAAGGCACCGGCCGATTCTCCGCTCCCGGCTTCGGGCCGGCCATCCGCTGGGCATTCGCCCCGGGGTCGTTCGAAGTTCAGTGTGCTCGTCGCGAGGATGACGAGGAGGAGGACGAGGAAGAGTTCGAGGACTATCCCTTCGAGGAGGAGGATGAGGACGATTTCGACGACGATCTTGACGATGACCTGGACGACGACCTCGACGACGACGAGGACATGGACGATGATCTGGAAGAAGAGGAGTGATTGCCGGGTCCAGATTATCGCCGTCGCACTTCAACCGGGTGACTGATCGACGGACCCGATCACTCACCACTGCGGGGTAACCGGGTGACTGTCTTACCTGAAGAGCAACAGCCGTATACCGGACCGGAGCGACGCAGCCAGGACCGGCGAGCACCGGTCGATCGTCGGGGGGGCCTGGAGCGTCGCCGGGGGCCGGGTCGCCGCCGGAGTGATCTTCGCCGGCAGGCCGAAGAAGGGGAGATGACCGACGAGCTCCTCGAGTTTGTCCTGGCCGTCGACGAGTACAAGCGGATCAACAAGCGCCCGTTCCCGACTTGGAGCGAGGTGTTTGAAGTGATACGATATCTAGGGTACCGCAAGGTAGCGGACCGTGGTGAGCACATCGATCGCCCGGCGGGGGATCCGTCGGAGCCTTCGAAGAGTTGACCGGATGTTTCAGCCGGGAGATCGGGCTTGGAGATGACCGACCAAGCTGCGTTCGTGTTCAAGACCATCCTTGCCCTGGGACCGCTGGCGGTCTACTTCCTGGGCTTGGGGCTGGTCAACAGCCAGGCTCGCCCGTGCATTCTGAGCGCCCGGGCGGACTTCTGCATCCTCGCCACCGTGTTTGTTCCGCTGATCGCCGCGCCCGTTGTTTTGCTGCTGGAGCATGACCAGGTTGGCCTGGTCAGTGTGGCCATTATCGGCGTGGCCGGTCTGTTCTTCACCCTGTTGCCCCGTCCGGGCAGCGGCTGGGTGGTGTACAACTGCAGCCCGGCTCAGGGTCGCCGCCTGCTGTACCAGGCCTACCGGCGGCTCGGCTGGCGGGTCGAGTCGGCGGAGCCCGACCGGCACCGCATTCCCGGGGCCGGCCTCAGCGTCAGCCTGAGTGCTCTGCCTCTGCTGCGGAGCGTCACCCTCTCGGTGGAGAGTGCCGACCGCCGGGACTCCGCGGCCAAGTCGCACGAGCTGGTCGCCGCGTTCCGCGATGAGCTGGCGGAAGAGGCCATGCTCCCGTCCGCCACCGGCGTCAGCCTGGTGGTTATCGGCGCCGCCCTCCTCGGCGTACCGATGTGGTACCTGTTCCACAACATGCAACTCATCGTCGACGTGGTCCGCCGAATCCTGACCGCGTGAGCATTCCTGGCGGGTGAACTCGCGGCGTACCGCGGAAGCGCCTGCCCTACCTTGTGATCGTGGTCACATCGGGTATCCGACGTTGTGGGCGTCTTCTACAGCCGGTACTGCGGGATTTTCAGCAGCTCGCCGTTCTTCAAGGCGGACTGATGGGCGACGATTCCGGCCACGGTCATGTTGAGGGCCTGGGCGATATCGATGAGGGGTTTGCGGTTCTCGAGGATCGCGGTGACGAACTCGTTCATCAGGTATCCGTGCGAGCCGCCGTGGCCGCCGGCGTCGACCTTCGGGGGGAGCGGCGGGCGCTTGAGGTTGGGCAGGTTTTTCTCCAGACCCTCGTATTTGCCGTAGAACGAGCCCTTCTGGCCGCGGATCCGGCCCTTTTCGCCGCTGTCGCCGGGGGTATCCCAGCTGACCGCCATCCGCGACATGCCGCCCTCGCTGGTGCGGAACAGGGCGATCTCGGTGCCGAACGGGTTCTTGTAGGGGTTGTTCGCCGGCTTGAGTTGATTGATGAGGCTCGGGATTCCCATGCACGAGACTTCGGTGAAGCTTCCGCCGCTGGCCCCCACGTAGTAAGCGTTGGAGTGGGTGGGGTACCACTGCGGAGGCAAGCCGACGCGCCAGCCCTTGTAGGACGGGATGGGCTCGGACATATAGTGGTAGTACTCGCCTTCGGAGTAGACCAGCTTGCCGAGGCCGCCGGCGTTGTAGATCTGCCGCATGGCGTAGAGGTCTTCGTGGAAGTAGGAGGTTTCGAACAGCATATACTTTCTTCCGGTGTTTTTGACCGCCTCGAAGAGCATGTCGGCCTCCTCGAGCGAGCCGAAGACTGCGGGTACGGCCGAGGCGACGTCCTTGCCGCTCTTCAGCACCTCGATGCACAGCCGGGCGTGGCTTGGGGCGTCGGTGGCGACGAACACCGCCTCGATGGACTTGTCCTTGATCATCTCCTCGAGCGAGGGGTACGTCTTGTCGCAGCGGCAGGCCTTGGCCAGTTCGGCGCAGCGGTCGGGTTGCAGGTCGGCCACGCCCGTGATCTGGACGTTGGGGTGGTCCTGGAAGCTGAAGGCGGCCCCGAAGCTGCAGACTCCGTAGCCCGCGATGCCGACCTTGATCTTGCGGTCCGAGACCGGCTTCCAGCCCTTCGAGGCGTTCGGATCGGTGGGGGCCTTCTCGAAGCCCTGAATCACCTTCTCCTCGGCCCGGGCGGTCTGGGACAGGCCCAGGGCGGCGGCGCCGGCGCCGACCGCCTGCAGGAATGAACGTCGGGTGGATCGATCGCGCATCGCGGGTCCTCCTTGAAGATGTCGCCGGAAATCGGCGAATCAGCGACGTTTACACCGGCTGGCGGGGTGCGTCAAGGACGGGCGGGAGATGAGGGATGGAGAGTAGCGAAAGGGGGCTCCCGCATCACAGAGTGGCCTGGGACTGGTCAGCGACAGCGACAGCCATTCTGCGTTTCCCGTTCTCCATTTTCAAGCCGGTGTCTGCGGCGTGCGATGGCATTCTTCGTCGTCAGGGGTAGAATCCGAGGGGAATGTCTGGCGGCCTGGGGCGATGCGCTCGACGACTGGGTTGAGTGTGTGGGCGCGAGATGGATTGTCCGGGGCGGTTGCGGGGGGATTGTGGGTCGGGAGGTGGCCTTGCGATGGATTTGACCGAGGCACTGGAAGTCCTTGCCCGGGAGGGTTCACGGCTTCGCGATCCCTGGGCCTTGCCGTGGGAGGATCGCGACCAGCAGGCGGTCCATGCCCTTCGGTTTCGGTCGAACCTCGACGCGGAGGGCCAATCCCTGTTGATGGTGGCCGTGCTCGGGGGGGCTTCGTCCGGCAAAAGCACGGTGTTCAATAATCTGCTCGACGGTCATCGGGCCAGTTGCGTCACGGTGAAGGCCCATTCGACCCGAGGTGTCATCATGGCGGTTCATCAGGACCACCGCGACCGGATTGGCCGGTGGTTTGGCGAGCCGCAGCTCATGTTTCCCTCGCTGAAGCTGCATGAGGTCGGCATCGAGGAGGCGGTGCTGGGCGATCCCGCGGTCGTGACGGTGGTGTATCACGCCATCGAGCGGCTCAAGCCGGTCCTGCTTCTGGACACGCCGGATCTGACCTCCGCCCACTCCGAGCGTGAGGGCGATCTGGCCAAGAGCCTGCTGCCGTGGTTCGACAAGGTCCTTCTGGTGGTCAACTTTCCGCAGCGGTGGCGGGATCGGCAGGTGGCCGAGTTTGCCGGGGATGCGGTTCTGTTCTGCCCGGACCGGTTCGTTCTTTTCAACCACACCCAGGAGGGTGAGTTGGGTGATCCCGAGCGTCGGGCCCTCGACGAGCAGGCCGGCCGGCTTCGAGCCCGGTTCGCGATCGTCGACTACAGTGCCGGGCGGGGACTGAGGAGGCTCGTACTTCCGGATGCCATCTGGTCGTTGCTGGCCAAGGCACCCGAGCACCGGCTGGGTCTGCTGCGCCGGCAGGTGCATCGCGCTGCCGAGGACGTTTACAGCGAGAATGAGCTGCGGCGCCAACTGCTGGCCGAACTCAAGGGCCGGCTGCAGGCGTGTGGTGAGAAGCACCTGCCCAGCGAGAAAGACTGCATCCGGGCGATGATGACCCAGGAGGAGCAGCAGGCGGTTCTCTGGTTTCGCAACCGGCTGCTGGGGGTCAAGCGCTTCCGGGAGAAGATGGAGAGTGGGGCGGCCCGCGTCGCCGGCGTGTTGTCGAAGATCCCCGTGGTTGGGCGATTGTTCGAGGCCTCGGCCGATGCTCCTTTCCTCGCCCGGGACCCGCGAGAGACCCGTGAACAGATTGCCTGGAAGTATTTTGAGAGTTCCTGCGGGTCCTTGCTTGCCGAGTTCAACAAGGTGTCGAGGTCCAGCAAGTTCTGGAAGCACCTGGGCCGGGCCGCCGACCCTTGTCCTTCGCCCGGCGGAGCGATTCAGGACTACCGGGAGAGAATGGTGCAGGTCATCCAGCGGCTGGACGGGGCGCTGACGAACTGGGCCAAGGCGGTGCAGAGCCAATGGGAGGGTGTTGGGGCGGCTGTCGCCGGAGCCGCGAGCGCCGGGACTGCGGCCGCTCTTGTGCTGCTCTATCTCCACGCCGGGCCGATCGGCTGGCTTCTGATCGGCAAGATCGTGGTCGCTCACTGGGCGATTCTGGCGGGTACGATCGTCACCGGGGCCGCGGGAGGCAAACCGCTGAGGCAGACGATCGTTGCCCTCCAGGAGAAGCTGGGCCTCAGCCGGGAGTATCGGCAGGTTCAGGAAGCGGCGGTGGCTTACCGGGGACTGATGGAGGAGTTCGCCTGGCAGGTGTCGCGGCAGCTTCACCAGACCGCTGAAGCGTGGGTGCTCGATCCTCAGACTCCGTTGGCGGAGGCTCTTGACGTGCTCAGTCAGGGCGAGGAGGGTGAGCCATGAGCGATGCCCTGCTCATCGCCCGGAGAATGGAGCGGTTGCAGAGCGTCAACGAGCAGCTGGCCGGCCTGTTCCATCGTGATCCCCTGCCGCTTGACCGGGGCGGGGGTTCCGGCCCGAGAGATCCGCTGGTGGTGTGCGGACTGCTGGGTGGCAAGGATGTCGGGAAGTCCACGCTGATCAACGCCCTGGTGGGTGAAGCCATCAGCAGGGACGACCGCGAGGTTGGCGAGGGAACCGCTCGACCGGTTGTCTACGTTCACCGGGCCATGGAGGCGTACGTGCGAGAGCGCTTCCGCTCGACGCGCGGAGCGCCGGAGATCCACCGCCACGAGGACGCGGGCACGCGCAATCTGGCACTCGTGGACATGCCCGATTTCGACAGCGAGCTGCGGACGCACGAGCAGATCGTGCGTGAGTACCTGCCACTGCTGGATCGCGTTCTCTGGGTGACCAGTCCGCAGAAAGCCAACGATCGGATCTGGGTGGAATACACGCGGAAGGCGCTGAAGGATCTCGGCAATGTGTACTGTGTTCTGAATCGGGCCGATGAGCTGCTCGAGGACGACGAGGGCTATCCGGCCGGAGCGGGCCGGGACCCTGCCGAACGATTCTGGCGGGAGCAAGCTGCCTGGTTCGAGGATCAGCTCCGTGATGTGCAGTACGACGTTCCCCGGGAGCGGCAGTTCCTGGTTTGTGCGAAGTATCCGACGGCCGACCGGATCGTGGATGCCGTGGCCCGGTCGTGGGGTGGCCTGGACGGCCGGTCAACGGGCGGTTCGCAGCAGCTCGTGGCCGGTGTTGCGGGCCGGCTGGAGAGCGAGATGGTTCGTCTGCGGAGGATGCTCTTCGCCCAGGTCAGCGAATGGGAGGCGGCGCGGATCAAGGGTCTCAACGACCAGGTGAAGCTGCGGGCCTATGCCGAGAGTGTCCGCCGCACGTACGAGCTTGATTTCTGGATCGAGCGGCTATCGCAGGTCTGTGATCCGGTCTGTGCCGACGTGCTTCAGGAGGAGGCGTTCGAGGCTGACTACTGCATGACGGTCGCTGGGCGGCTTGCTCGCCAGCAGAGCTCGCTGATGACCCTGGCGGATCGGCTGATGGAGGACCGGATTGAGAAGTGGCCCGCGCTGCGCTGGCTGTATTGGCTGGCGAGGTGGCCGCTGCGCCGGGTTGGCATGGCGATCGCGTCGCCGGGCCGGGCGGGGGAGGATGCCGCCCCGCGTTGGGGTTCCGGGCCGTTCTCGGTCGCCGGCCGGGGTCTGGAGCATCGGATCCGCTTCCTGATCCAGAAGCTGGAAGGGGAGGATGAAGCGGTGCAGGTCTTCCGCCTGGAGGAACAGATGCCCAAGGCCGAGGCCTTGGCGGCGAAGGTCAAGGCGGAGGTTCGCGAGCACGCCCTGGCCGGTGATGGCCAGTGGCTTGAGGAGCGATCGCAGCTGTACCGGGCGGGGCCTGTCCGGCGCGGCATCCTGTGGCTGATTCTGCTCTGGTTCGTGATTGCGCAGCCGCTGGGGGAGGGCATCCTCGAGACGTTCAGCGCTGCCCATGCCCAGACGCTGCTGCACGGGCTGTACAAGACGGTGGCGGCGCTGGGGGCCGCCCATCTGCTGCAGGGCATGCTGGTGGTCTGTGCGGTGTACGGGGCCTGCCTGGGCGTCATGTACTCCCGATGCATCCGCGAGGTGCGCGCCTATGTCCGGGGCGATCGAGGGGGTAGCCGGGCGGCCCAGATCGCGGCAGCCCTGCGGAGCGAGCTGGCCGAGAACGTGGTCGGCGAGGTTCTCCGCCCGCTGCGCGGGGTCCACGACCGCCTGAGCCGCCTGTCCGGTGAACTGGCGGAGGTTGCAGATTGCCGGAAGGACGTGCACGACTCACGACCGCCGGAGTCGGATCCGGCGAGCTGAAGGCCGGCCTCGGCGGGCGATGGTGGACCGCGGGGCGCCGGCTGTTGGCCGGATCGGTCGGGTTGGCATCGCCCGTTCGACCGGACCTTCTCTCTTGATCCACGCCCTGCTATCGAGTAGGAGAGTATTCGCGCCGGCGTAGGGCGCCGCCGATTCCGGTGTATCGGTTGTGACGTATCGACGTTTCGACCTTCATCTGAATGCTCCACTACTTCCGTATTCTCGGCCTCTTCGCCCGGGTGAGCATCCAGAACGATGCCGCCTATCGAGCGGACTTCTTTTCCAGCCTGGTCATGTCTCTGCTGGGGTTTACGGCGGAGCTGCTCAACCTTTGGGCCATCTTCTCCAACGTGAGGTCATTCAACAACTGGAGCGTTCCCCAGATGGTGGTTCTGATCGGCATCTTCAAGACCATCCAGGGGATGATCGGCCTGTTCATCGCCCCGAACATGCGGATGATCATGGAGGACATTCGTGACGGCCGACTCGATTTTGCGATCCTCAAGCCGATGCATGTTCAGTTCTACGCCAGCGTTCGCCGCCTGGCGTTCTGGCGAGCGACCGACGTGGTCCTGGGGCTGGCCATGATCGTCGTGGGCTGCAGCAGACTGGATGTCTTTCCTACGGTCGGCATGGTATCCTCATTTCTGGTGATGCTCGCCGCCGGCATGGTGATCATTTACTCGTTCTGGCTGGTGCTGGCGACCTGTGCCTTCTGGTTCACCCGGTTGTCGAACATCGAGATGGTTTTCTGGAACCTCTTCGAGGCCGGCCGCTACCCGGTGGACATTTTCCCGTTCGGGATCCGATTCGCCCTGACCTACGTCGTCCCGCTTGCGTTTCTGACCACCTACCCGGCCGCGGCCCTGACCGGCAGGATGGAGTTCAACTGGCTGGTGGTGACCGTTGTCCTGGCCGGCGTTTCGTTGGTTGTCTCCGCGCGGTTCTGGCAGCTGGGGCTGCGGCATTACAGCGGAGCATCGGCTTGACCCGCTGCGTCGTCAGGGAGCGGTCATAGTCCGTGCTATCAGTCCCGAACAGGCCTCAGAAGTCACTCCCCGGGGAGTGGTACCCGAGGACGTCGTGCACGTCTCCGCCGTGGTCAAGGTATGATGCTGTGTACCGATCTGGCCACAGACGACCTGGTCCCGCGAATGCGGTGCTCGTTGGCGTGTTCCCTCGGGCGGGTGTGATTCTGGAGATTCGCGGGTGTCGGGACAAAAACGGCGGGAATTGCGCGAACCATCCGGCTGCCCAAAGGCACGTAAAGGGGTGGCACAGACAATGGAGGATCGACGATGCCAACCGTCCGCGCCATGCGAGTCGTGGAGGCCGAAGGCTCCAGCTCCCTTTCCCGAGTTCATGGACTGTCCCAGGCGTTCCCGATCGCCCGAAGGCTCGGATCGGGCCGTTTCCTTGGCCTCGGATTGCTGCTTTTGCTGCCCACCTCGCCCGGGGCATTCGCCGCCGAGGGCAGCCGGTACTTTGCCATCACGGTGGTCGACGAGCAGACCGGCCGCGGGGTGCCTCTGGTCGAGCTCACCACGACGAACAGCATCCGCTACTACACGGACAGCAACGGGATCGTCGCCCTGGACGAGCCGGGGCTCATGGGCCAGAAGGTGTTCTTCACCGTCAAGAGCCATGGCTACGAGTTCGCCAAGGACGGCTTTGGCTTTCCCGGCAAGCCCCTCGAGGTCGCCCCTGGGGGGAGCGCGACGCTCAAGGTCAAGCGGATCAACATTGCCGAACGTCTTTACCGCGTTACCGGGCAGGGCATCTACCGCGACACGGTGCTCCTCGGTCGCCAGCCACCCTTGCGCGAACCGGTGCTCAACGGCCAGGTCATGGGTTCGGACAGCGTGCAGCACATCATTTACGGCGGTCGCAACTTCTGGTTCTGGGGTGACACGGGCCGACCGTCCTATCCGCTGGGGAATTTCTTCACCACCGGGGCGACGTCCGCCCTGCCCGGCAAGGGTGCTCTCGATCCTGAGGTCGGCGTAGATCTCTCGTACTTCGTGGACGAGACCGGCTTCGCCAAGAAGATGACTCCGATGCCTGGCAGCAACCCGGTCTGGATTGATGCCCTGGTGACTCTCCCTGATGAGACCGGACGTGAGGGTCTGTACTGCGCGTTTGCCAAGGTGACCCAGGCCATGGAGGCGATCGAACGAGGCGTACTCAAGTACGACGACGGCAAGCAGGTCTTCGCCAAGGTGACGCAGTTCGATCTGAAGAACCCGGTCCGGCCCGCCGGACACCCTTTCCGCCACACCGACAAGGGGGTGGAGTACATCTACTTCGCCCAGCCGTTCCCCTTCACACGCGTCCGGGCGGAGGTGAAGTCGTACCTGGACCAAGGTGCGTACGAGGTGTACTCATGCCTGAGGGAGGGTACTCGCGTTGACGCCCGCCAGGTCGACCGGCACGCCGACGGCTCGATCCGCTATGCCTGGAAGAAGAACACGCCGGCCCTCGATCCCAAGGAGGAAGGCGAGTACATCAAGGCGGGCCTGCTCAAGCCGGAGGAGGCCCTGTTGCTGCTCCGGGATACCGGGACGGGCAAGGCGGTCACGGCCCACGCCGGCTCGGTCTACTGGAACGAGTACCGCAAACGGTGGATCACGATTCGCTGCGAGGTGTTCGGCACGTCGATGCTGGGGGAGACCTGGTACGCCGAGGGCGACACGCCGCTCGGCCCGTGGGTCTATGCCCGCAAGATCGTCACCCACGACAAGTACAGCTTCTACAATCCCAAGCATCACCCGGTCTTCGACCGTGACCGCGGGCGAATCATCTACTTCGAAGGCACCTACACCTTCACCTTCTCCGGCAATACCGAAGCCACGCCGCGGTACGACTACAACCAGATGATGTACAGGCTCAACCTGGACGATCCTCGATTGGTCTCGCCCGTACCGATCTACGAGGTCGAGGAGCAGGGTGTCCGGGTGCTCCGCGTGGCGGATCGTCTGCCGACCGCCGGCGGGCGATATCGCATCGCGTTTTTCGCCCCGGACCGGTCCGCTCCCAACACCCTACCGGTCTACGAGCAAGGGACTCCCGAAGCCGGTTACCGGTTGACCATCGGGGAGGCGAAGGCCAAGCCCGCCGACGGTTTGAAGGCGTGTTTCCATGCTTTGCCCGCCGACGCCAAGGACCCGCCGGCCACGACCGTGCCGCTGTTCGCCTTCACCGATTCGAAGGGCGGCACGATTTACGGCACGGAGGAGAGTCCTGCGGGGGATGGATTCACCAGATCCGAACGGCCGCTCTGTCGAGTCTGGAAGAATCCCTCGAAGCTGGAGTGGCAGGTCCGCTGACCGCTGCCGAGGGCGGGCCGGCCGGGGTCACGGGTCGGTCCGCGGATTTGTTCGTCTCGCGTCGGTGTCGTAGACTGCTCCCCTGGACAGGTGGATTGCAGACCAGGGACCGAGTCCGGGGAGTCACCCTTGACGCTGAAAGAGAAACTGGCGGGTAAGTTCATTGTATTCGACGGACCGGACGGCTCCGGCAAGGGGACGCAGTTACGGCTACTGGCCGAGGAGCTGCGCCGGCAGGGTGCTGAGATCGTGCTGGGCAAGGACCCCGGCGGCAGTGAGATCGGTGACCGGATCCGGGCGATCCTGCTCCGCCATGATCTGTCGCTGATGGACGTCCGCTGCGAGACGATGCTGTTCATGGCGTCGCGGGCTCAGCTCGTCGGCGAGGTGATCGAGCCCGCCCTCAAGGCAGGCAAGATCGTCCTCTGCGACCGGTTCATTTCCGCGACGTGTGCCTACCAGGGGGCGGCCGGCTACGACATTCAACGGATCATCAAGCTGGGCAGCTTCGCCGTCGGCGATACCTGGCCGCACCTGACGGTGGTGGTGGACATTCCGGTCGAGGAGGGGTTCCGCCGCACCGGCCGCAACCCCTCGGGGGCTCCACGGCGGCGAACGGACGCGAACCAGGGCCTGCTCCTGGCCGACATTGAGCCGGACGCCATGGAGATCCGGCCGATCGCGTTCCACCGCAAGGTGCGCAAGTTGTTTCTGGAACTGCCGCCGGAATACCCCGGCAAGGTGGTGGTCATCGACGGTTCTGGCGCCCAAGGTGACGTTCACCGCCAGGTGATGGAGACCATCGAGCGTGTCGATTTTTGACGTTCAGCACCAGGATCGAGCCCACCGCGTGATCCAGCGTTCACTGGCCAGCGGGCGCATGCCCCACGCGTACCTGTTCGCCGGGGCGGAAGGCATCGGCCGCGAGCTGCTGGCCGAGCGACTTGCCCGCCTGCTGCTGTGTGGGGCACGTATTCGCCGAGCCCTGCCCGAGCCCATTGCCGGAGCTCTGCCCGATGGACACGGCTGGGACGCCTGCGGCCGGTGCGAAGACTGCATCCTTACCACCGCGGGCACCCACCCGGATCTCCACCGCATCTATCGCCAGCTGAGCCACCAACACCCGGATGCCGAGGTTCGCAAGAGGAAGGCTCAGGATCTCTCCATCGATGTCATCCGGCACTTCGTGATTGACCGGGTTGGCCTGCGGCCCAGGCAAGGCCGGGCCAAGGTGTTCATCGTTCGCGAGGCTGAACGACTCAGCGATCAGGCGCAGAACGCCCTGCTGAAGACGCTCGAGGAACCGCCGTCGGACACGTACCTCATCCTGCTGACAACGGCCATGGACCGCATGCTCCCGACCACCCGGTCGCGGTGTCAGCAGGTCAGCTTCGGCCTTCTCCCGATCGACTTCGTTGCCAGCCAGCTGCGATCGCTCCGCCCGGGCGCCGCCGAGGAGGTGACCAGCTACCTTGCCCGTCGTTCGGGAGGCAGCATCGGCCAAGCTCTGGTGCAATTCGATGACGGCATTCATGCGATGAAGTTGAAATGGGGCCACCAGCTGGTCACCCTTACGGCCAGGCCGGCGGGGTTCTCGGCTCATGCGCTGGCCGCCCCGTTCCTGGCCGATGCCAAGGAACTGGCCAGGTGCGCCGCCCAGCGTGATCCCGAGATTACCGATTCCGTCGCCACTCGGGCGAGTCTGCAGGTTCTTTTTTCCATCCTGGCCGACTTCTACCTCGATGGGCTTCGCCGGAATTTGGGGATGAGCGCGAGTTGGGTCAACAGCGACCAGATGGACGTGGTGGAGTATCTGGGCACGGCCATGAGTGCGGGCGTGATTCGGAAGTGTCTGGCCCAGATCGCCGAGGCTGATGCCAACGCGGGGCGGAACGCGGCGTTCGAACTGGTGCTGGAAGGGCTTTTCATTCGCTTGGCGGCCGTCGTCGAGGGCCGCGCGCTGGTTCTAAGCCGTCGCAGCGCCGGGTGATCATGGGCCGTCCTGCCTGATTGTCCAAACCGCCCACCGCCGGTTATACTGAGCTTCGGTGTGAGGAGTACCCGGTGATGTTCCGTTGCGGTGGTTCGGGCACGGCCTATGAACGATGCGGCAAGACGGGCGAGAAGCTTTTTCCCGTCACCGCCGTGCGTTACGGTCGCATGAACTACATCGGGGAGTTCTCCCACCCGCCGGACATGCCCGTGACGTGTGGCGGGAAGGTGATCATTCTCACTGAACGCGGCATTGAGATCGGCCAGCAGGTTCCTCGGACCTGTTACGGCTGCAGGCAATCGGTTCCTCGTGACCAGATGCGGGCATATGCCCAGGCCAGCGGGGAGGAGTTTTACCAGATCAAGAACGGCCGGATCCTCCGCCCGGCGACGGAGGCCGATCTGGCCGAGCTGCGTCACATTGAGGAGGGCTGCAAGGCCAAGCTGGCCTCATGCCGGGCGATCGCCTCCGAGCTTGGCCTGCAGATGAAGATCGTCGACTGCGAGCACGTTTTCGGCGGCGAGCGGGTCGTTTTCTACTTCATGTCCGAGGAACGGGTGGACTTCCGGGAACTCGTCCGGCGGCTGGCTGCCGAGTTCCAGACTCGCATCGAGATGCGGCAAGTTGGAGCCCGCGATGAGGCCCGGTTGCTGGCCGACTATGAAACCTGCGGGCGCGAGTGCTGCTGCCGCAACTTCCTGAAGACGCTCCGCCCGATTGGCATGCAGATGGCCAAGCTGCAAAAGGCGACGCTGGACCCGTCCAAGGTGAGCGGCCGTTGTGGACGGCTCAAGTGCTGCCTGCGTTACGAGCACGAGACCTACGAAGGCCTGGTCAAGAAGCTGCCCCGCGTGGGTGCCCGGGTCGTCACCAAGGAGGGGACGGGTAAGGTGATCGACCGGCAGGTGCTCACCCAGCTGGTCAAGATTCTGGGCGATGATGACCGGGTCTTCGTCGTCCAGAACGAGGATATCACTGAGCGACTGGCCCCTCTCCCGGGGGGCGGTGGTCAGGCGCCGCCCAAGCCTCGCGAGCAAGGCTCGGGGCCCGCTCGCCGCCAGTCTCCGCCAAGCCAGGAGGAGACCGCCGACAAGCCGGACGAGCCGCCGAGCGAGCCGGAGGAGCCCTCGGCCGAGGTTCCGCCGGAGACGCAAGCGGAACTCCCCCGGGGTTCGCGGACTCTGCCGGCCGATGGGGCTCAGGAACCCGCTTCACCCCCGGACGGCCCCGGGCCTGGGGCTGCCCGAGGCGAGGGCGGATTGTCGCGGCCGAGTGATGCTTCGGAAGGCGGACGTCGTCAAGGGCGTTCCCGGCGTCGTCGGCGGGGGCGAGGGCGGGATCGCCGTTCGGGCCCACCCGGCTCAGCACCGTCTGGCGGGGGATCTTGACCGCGATGCCGGTCGCAGGGTCAAATGGTCTTCAATGTCCCATAAACCGTCGAAGTCATTGGAGCAGATCGTTCGCGAGGTGGGACGGTATTCCGTCGACGCTTTTCTGTTCGTTCAGGAGTGCATCGGCCTAGCCTCGGATCGAGTCCACGGCCCGCTCTCCCAGGAACAGGCGGCGCTGGCCCAGTGGATGGCTCGCGAGGGGATCGGCCCGGACGAACTGTCGGATCGTGCCCAGGCGGGTGATCTTCCCCCTGACATTGCCCGGGCGGTGAAGAGTCTCGGCGGGCTGCACCGGGTGAACCGTCACGTCACCGGGCAGCAGCTCTGCGAGGCGATTCGGGAGATTGCTCTGGAACGATGGGGTCTGATGGCCCGCAATGTTCTGACCCGCTGGAACATCACCTCCACCGAGGACATCGGGGCCATCGTTTTCGCCCTGGTGGAGAACGGCTGGCTCCAGAAACAGCCCACCGATCGGATCGAGGACTTCGAGCACGTGTTCTCGTTCAGTGAAGCCTTCGATCACCACTACCAGATCGGGGCGAAGTAACCATCCGCGATTCTGTTTTCGGACCTTTCAGGCCCTCCTCACCCGGGTCGCTTTTTACGCGAACTGCCGCGCACCCTGGCCGATAGCGATAGCAGGTCCATGGGGCCCAGCCCTTCTGGGGGGACGCCACAGAAACGCCGCCGGCGGGATGCTGTTGCCATGAACGACTGGTTGGACGCTGAAACACGGGCCGAGCGAGCGATGCAGCTCAGCGAATCGCGCCAGTGGCAGCAGGCTCTGGCCGAACTCGATGCCGCCATCGCGATCAACCCGCACGACGTCCACTGGCACATTCAGCGTGGCAACATCCTCGATGAGCTCGAGCGATACGAAGAAGCGGTCGAAGCCTACGAAACCGCGCTCGCGATGGATGATGAATCCGCCGAGGTCGCCACGTTCCTGGGGATGGACTTGATACGGGTCGGCCGTCACGAGGACGCGGTACGCCTGTTCGAGGGTCTGGCCGCTCGCCAGGTTGACTACGAGCCGGCCTACTGCAACCAGATCGCGGCGTACACCCGCATCGGCGATCACGAGAAGGCCGAGGAGATGTTCTACGTTGCCCAGCAGCTGGAGCCCGATTGCCCGCACTGCTTTCATCATCTGGCGGAGTCACTTGCCTGCCGGGGGCAGTTTGACCGTGCCCTGTTCTGTTGGCAACGCGTGCTCGACATTGCGCCCGACTACCCGAATGTTCAGCGCCGGATTGCCCAGGTGCATCGCGTTCAGGGCGACCGGGCCAAGGCCCGTGAAGCCTATCTTGAAGCTCTTCGGGCCGATCCCGGCAACTGCGATCTCCTGGCCGACCTGGGCGACCTGATGATCGAAATGGGCGACCTCGAGGCCGCGGCGGCCAAGTTCTCCTACTTGCTCGATCTGGAGCCCGATCACACCCGGGGCAACGTCATGCTCGGTCTGATTGAGCTTCGCAACGGTCGGCATGCGTCCGCGGTCGAGCGTTTTGAGTTTGTCCTGGCCGTCGAGCCGGACTACCCCGGCCTGCGCACTTATCTCGGCGAAGCCGAATACTGTCGGGCGAACATCGCCGGAGCGGTCGAGCACCTCAAAGCGGCGATCGAGCAGGACCCGCGGGATACCGTGGCGCTGGTCGCGATGGGCAACTGCCACCTCAAGGCTCGGCGGCTGGATGATGCCGAGGATTACTATCGCAAGGCCCTTGCGGTCCGGCCGGACGTGGTGGCCGCCCTGCACAACCTGGCGGTCTGCCGGTTCCTCGCGGACGACCTCGAGAAGGGTGTTCGCTACTGTCGGCGGGCCTTGCGCCACGATCCTGCGAACGTGATGGTCATGTACAAGCTGGCCCTGGCGCAGATGGAACAGGGTCACTGGGCGGAAGCAGGGGATTTCGTTCGCAGGGGGCTCAGCCTCGATCCTGAACACGCCGGCATGAACTACCTTGCCCGTCACACGCGCCGGTTGAAGCTGCGCTGGTACGTCGGCCGCGTTCTTCACCTTGATCGCCGCCTGCTTCACCTGGTTGTCAACGCATGTCGGACGGTGACTCCGGCGCCGGCCTGAAATCGACTCCCACACGGACAATACTGTCTATCGAGGCCCCATGCCTGACCACCGGGCCAAGTCAGCTCTGGGCCTGCACATTGACGCGGTCAATTCGGCGCTGCCTGCGGCGGGCGGGTTTCTCGGGCTTCACGTGAATGCTGGTGCGAGGCCGTCGGCTGTCGACGGGAGGAGTTGCTCGGGTGAACCATCGGATGTGCTGCGGGAACGAGGAGGGACTCCCGCAGATCAGTCGCTCGTTGGCGCTTCTTGGTGACTGATCATGACCCCGGGACCGATCCCAAGTATCAGCAGAGGGTTCTCGGGATCTTCCAGACCCTGGCACCCGGGGCGCAGCGGGAGGGCACGAGCATCGGGCTGGGTCTGGTCAAGCAGAACGTTGAAGGTTATGCTGGAACGGTCGAGTTGGAGTCCGGCATCGGACCAGGGTGTACCTTCTGATTGACATTGCCTCTCTGGCGGGTGGAGTCGCTGATATGCGAAGCAGGAAGCCGATTCTTCTGGTGGAGGATGACGAAGTTGATCAGATGACCATCCAGCGAGCCCTGAAGGAGATTCACGTCACCAATCGCCTGGACATCGTCCGTAACGGCGAGGAAGCCCTCGCGTTTTTGAGGGACCCCGCCCAGGATCGCCCGGGCATCATTCTGCTGGACCTCAATATGCCCCGGATGAACGGCGTGGAGTTCCTGCGCGCGGTCAAGGCGGATACGGCGTTGAGAGGGATACCCGTCATTGTGTTGACGTCTTCCCGCGAGGAACAGGATCGGGTCGAGAGCTTCAACCTGAGCGTCGCGGGCTACATGGTGAAGCCGGTTGACTACCGCCAGTTCGTCGAAGTGGTTCGGACCATCGATCTGTACTGGACGCTCAGCGAACTGCCCGAATAGGAGGGAACCGGTGAACGGCCAACCGATTCGGATTCTGTACATTGAGGACGACCTGGTTGATCGCATGGCGCTCGAGCGGTTTGTGAGGAGCCGGTCGCTCCCGTACGAGTGCACCATTGCTGAGTCGGCTCACGACGCCCGGGCGCACCTGGCGTCCAAGCACTTCGATCTCGTCATCTCCGACTACGCCCTGGGGGACGGCACCTGTCTTGAGCTTCTGCCGAGTTGCCGGGGCGTGCCGTTCATTGTGATTACCGGGACCGGCAGCGAGGAAACGGCCGTCGAGGCGATGAAGCTGGGGGCGGCGGACTATCTGATCAAGGACCCGGACGGGTACTACCTCAAGGTTCTTCCGGCGACGGTCCAGAACGTCCTGCAGCGTCACAAGGCGGAGACCGAGCTGGAGCTGTACCGGGCGGGCCTCGAGGACCTGGTGCGGAAACGCACCGCCGAGCTTGAGGCCGAGATTCAGGAGCGTCGGCGGGCTCAGGAAGCTCTGCAGGCAAGCGAGGAACGGCTGCGGGCGGCGCTGTCGGCGGCGAACATGGGAACCTGGCGTTGGGACGTCCTGAAGGACCAGGAAACGAGGGATGCCGGCCTCAACCGGATTCTGGGGCTTGATCCGGTGGAGTCGGTCCGAAATGTGCGCGACTTCTTCGATCGCGTTCATGACGAGGACCGCCAGGAGGTGAAAGAAGCGTTCCTGGCCGCGTGCCGGAATCGGGGTCCCTACCTGGCGGAGTTTCGCATCGTGCGTCCGGACGGCACCATCCGCTGGCTGCGTGATCAAGGCAGGCCGTTCTTTGAGGAATCCGGCACGCTGCGATACGTGACCGGGGCCACGGTGGACATTACCGAGCGCAAGGAGGCGGAGGCCGAGCGGGCTCGCCTGGAGAGACGCATCAGGCAGATTGACAAGCTCAACGCCCTGGGAGAACTCGCCCTCGGCGCGGCCCACGAGTTCGGCAACTGCCTGACGGTGGTCCGTTCCGCGATGGAATTGCTCCAGGATCGTCGGACGGACCCGGAATCGGGCTCCCACCCGATCCAGATCATCTCTCAGGCGGTTGCTCAAGGAGCCACGGTTGCCCGCTCGCTGCAGACGTTCGGACGCGACCTTCCCACCGAGAAAACTGCCCTTGACTTGCGGGAGGTCCTGAAAGAAACGCAGCTGTTGCTCGAGCACACCCTGCCCAGGGTGATCACGCTCGAGGTCACCTGCGCGAGCGACGATCCGATCCGGCTTCACGCCGACCGGGCTCAACTGCAGCAGGTCCTGCTCAACCTGGCCCTGAATGCCCGTGATGCCATGCCGGAAGGCGGCCGGCTCCGCATTTGTGCCAGGCTCAAAGCCGCCTCCGGTGTGGGCGACGGCCCGGAGAGGACATCGTCAGGCATGCCGTACGCCGAGTTGTCCGTAACCGACACGGGTGCAGGCATCTCCCAGGACATCCTGCCCCACATCTTCGACCCGTTCTTTTCGACCAAGCCCCGGGGGAAGGGCACGGGGCTGGGATTGTCGATCGTCCACGGCATCGTCCACGATCACGGCGGCAGAATCGATGTTCATTCAACGGTCGGCACGGGTACCACGTTCACCATTCTCCTGCCCTGCCAGGAGGCGGGCGTCGACGACGAGGCGGAGGGTCCGGGTCGCGAGGTTCCCCGTGGCCATGGGGAATCGGTCCTGGTGGCCGTGAGGGATCCGCTTCTGCGCGGCCTGGCGGCTACCTATCTCGAGTCGGCGGGGTATCGGACACGGCAGGCCGAGAACATGGCCGCGGTCGAGGAACGGCTGGGAGCTGCGTCCGGCGGCGTTCAACTGGTGATCCTGGACGCGTCGCTTGCCGGCGAGGGGGGATTCGGTTGCCTGGCCGGGGTGCGGAAGATGAGCCCATCCCTTCCGATCGTTCTGCTGGCTGAGACTACCGGCTTGCCTTCGGGCCGGCTCGATGCCCATACCTTGGCGATCTCCGGCCCCTATGACATGCCCCAACTGGCCGAGCTTGTTCACCAATCGCTCGCTTTCGCCAAGAGTGGGCAAGCGGTCTCCTGACACGTCGGATCGCGTTTCCGGGGACCGGGGACCGGTGGAACCGGTCATTCGTGGCGCAGGGCCTCGATGGGATGCAGGATGGCGGCCTTGAAGGCCGGCACGATGCCGAACAGCACGCCCACTCCCGCGGAGAAGCCGAAGCCCAGCCCGACCGCCCACCACGGGATGATCACGCTGATCATCTGCGGGTGCAGCGACGCCAGGTAGCAGGCCCCGTAGCCGATGGCCAGGCCGATTCCCCCGCCCAGGGAACTGAGCAGCACAGCCTCGGTCATGAACTGAGCGAGGATGTCCCGCCGGCGGGCGCCGACTGCCTTGCGCAGGCCGATTTCCCGGGTCCGCTCGGTCACCGACACCAGCATGACGTTCATAATCCCGATGCCTCCAACCAGAAGTGAGATGCCCACGACGCCGGCCAAGGCGCTGGTGGCAATCAAGCTGATCTTGTTGAACTCCTTGAGGATCTCGTCCTGCGTCTCGATCCCGAAATCGTTCGGCTGGTCCGGGGCGAGTTCATGCCGGTGGCGGAGGGTGCTGGTGATCTGGGCTTTCGCCTCGGGCACGAGTTCCGGGGCCTGGGCGCGGACCATGAAGGCCAACAGCCGCCGGGCGGTGGGAAACAGCTTCAATCCGGTGGTGAAGGGCACCAGGACGAGATTGTCCTGGCTCTCGCCGAAGAACGAGCCTTTCGACTTCAGGATGCCGACGACCTGGAAACGCTGACCCGCGACCTGGACGTAACGGCCCATGAGGTCCGTGTCCATCTGCAGCTTGCGGAGCACTTCGCGTCCGACCACGCACACCTGCCGGCGTGATTCGATGTCCACCGGCCCGAAGCATCGCCCCACCTCGACGTCAAAGCCGCGGATCAGGTTGAACTTATCGGTGGTGGCGACGAGCGACGTCTCCAGTTTGACATCCCGGTAGATGAGCGTGGTTCGGCGCTCGATCAGCGGGGCGAGGGTGGCGATCGCCGGACAGCGGCGTTCCACGGCCTCCAGATCCTCAGGGGTCATTTCGATGCGGCCCAAGGCTTGCCCGGCGTCACCCGGAGGGCGCTGGGGCCAGACCCACATCGCGTTCGTGCCCAGCCCCTGCAGGAAATTGGTCACGTAGGATGAGAAACCCTGGATGACCGCGACTACGGTAATGACCGAGCTGACCGCGATGATGATGCCGAGCACCGTCAGCACGGATCGCATCTTGTTCATCCAGAGCTGTTCAAGCCCTGTCGCGATGTTGGCCAGCAGCTTCATTCAGGGTATCCGATTCCACGTACCCGTCCCTCAGCCGGATGACCCGCTGACACCGGGCGGCCACCTCGGCTTCGTGGGTCACGACGATGATGGTCTGCCCGGCGGCGTGCAGCGAGTCGAAGAGGGCCATGATTTCGTTGCCGGTGGCGGTGTCGAGGTTTCCCGTCGGCTCGTCCGCCAGGAGGATGGCCGGGTGCCGCACCAGGGCCCGGGCGATGGCCACGCGTTGCCGCTGCCCGCCCGAAAGCTCGTTGGGACGATGGGCCATCCGGTCGGCCAGGCCCACCCGCCGGAGGGCGTCGGTCGCCAGCTGCCGCCGATGCCGAGATCCGCCGTAGACGAGGGGCAGCTGGACATTCTTGAGCGCGGTGGCCCGGGGCAGCAGTTCGAAGGTCTGGAAAACGAAGCCGATCTGTTCTCCGCGAATCCGGGCCAGGGCTGACTGCGACACGCGGCTGACATCGTGCCCGTTGAGCCGGTAGACGCCGCCTCCGGGAATGTCCAGGCAGCCCAAGATGTTCATCAGCGTGCTCTTGCCCGAGCCGCTCGGTCCCATGACGGCGACGTACTCGTTGCGGCAAATGGTCAGGCTGATGCCTGTCAGAGCGTGGATCTCCTCGACCCCGACGCGGTAGGTCTTGGTCAGGTTCTCGAGTTCGATCATCGGCGGTTCGGGCGCGGCTTCTCCGCTTGCCGGATCACTGACCGATTTGGTGGTTGGCTCGGCCACTTGCGTTGGGCTCATCCTGGCGCGCGGGTACGTTCCCGCACCTGCTCACTCATGCCTTCACGACCCGGCCGGGCGGGTCGCCGTCGCCCCCGTCGCCTCTACCGCCTGCCCGTGCTTCAGCACATCCAGAACGCGATACGGGCCCATGATGACCTGGTCGTCGCTCCCCAGACCCGAGGTGATCTCGACGTGACTCTCGTCACTGATGTCCGTCTGAACCAGACGAGCCTGGGCCTTGCCGTCCTTGATCACGAAGACCACCTTAAGGTACTCGGCCTCCGGCTCGCGACTTCGCCGAGTCCGGCCCGGTGCGGCCGGCGCGGTCGCGGGGCTCGCCGCCGATGACGTGGTCGAGGCTTCGGTCGCCCCCTCGTTCACCGCCTCGGCGGGCAGATCCTTACGCTTGCGGTGCCGAATGGCTTGGATCGGCACCGCCAGGGCATTCTCGTGCCGACGCACCTCGATCTCGACGCTGGCCGTCATCCCCGACCGGACACGCGGATCGGCCGACTCGACCAGGATCCGTGTCTCGAAGGTGGTGACCTCGACCTGTTTGACGCCCTTGGGCGTCACCCGCTGAACGACGCCGGGGATGGCCGTGCGATCGTCGGTGGTCAGGTAGATCCAGGCTCGCTGGCCCGGCCTGACCCGAACCACGTCCGACTCGTCGATCTGCGTCTTGACCTCCATGCGGGCCATGTCGCTGATGACCATGAACACGGCGCCGGGCAGATTCATCGTACCCGGGATGAGCACTTCGCCTTCCTCCGCCAGGATTTGGGCCACGACCCCGTCGATCGGCGAGATGATGGACGTGCGCCTGAGGTCCTCCTGGGCCGCGTCGAGGGCCCCTTGGGCCTCGATGCTCTCCTGCTGGGCCATGTCGCGGGCTGCCTGGAGGCGGCTCAGAATCGTCGCCACGTTCTCCCGCTCGTCGATGCTGGCCGCATCGCTCGCGATCAGGTTTTTGTAGCGTTTGTCATCACGCTCCGCCTTTTCCAGGTCCGCGCTGACCTGGCGGATGGCCGCCTTGAGCCGCTGCACCCGGGCCTCGGCGGAGCGGACGCGGGCCTCGTAGTCCGCGGCATCCAGCTGTGCGAGCAGGGCTCCCTTCTTGACCGCGTCACCCTCCTTGACCGGAAGCTTCAGGACCCGCCCGACCACCTGCGAGCTGATCTCGACCTCGACAACGGGTTGGATCGTGCCTGGTGCCGTGACAACGTGAGTGATAGGCCGACGAGTGGGTTTCTGAGCCTCGACCTGCAGCGCCGCCGGCGGCGCGAAACTCCAGTTCAGTTTCCGCGGCGAACCTCGAAGCCGATGGTTCGCATAGACCAGCGCGATCACGATCAGAACCGCGGCGACAAGCAGGATCATCTTCTTCATGGCGGCGATCTCAAATCGTGACTTCGCCCCCCAGCGAATCCACCAGCCACACGGTTCCGGTTCGCAGACCGGCCGCGCCCGCCCACAACAGGATAGACAGAAACACCGCTCCTCGGGTGGAGAGCTGGCCGGATCGACTGATCCCGATGGCGGCCAGGGCGTAGAACCAGAGGCTGAACGGATCCACCGCCTGCAAGCCGGCGTAAAGCCAGGCCGAAGCTTCCGGACGTCCGCGCAACAGCACCGCCAGCGATGTCTCCACCTCGACCGAGTGGAGGCTGATCATCAGCGGCACGACGACCGCCTGCCGCAGGACTTCGACATAGGCGGCAAAGGTCAGGATCGAAACCAGGCCGTGGTAGGCGGGTTTCCGGCCGGACATGGCCACGGCCACGAACGCCACTGCGGCTCCGAGAAAGATCCGACCGAGCGTTTCGATGGGTCCCTGGAGAACGGACGCCCCGCTGGCCAGGACCTTCCAGAACACCGCGGCTTCCCGTGCGGTGCGGAGCCGATCATCCAATTCATCCCGCTTGACCTCGCCGACGGAAGTGCGCTCAATCAGCGCGAGGCTCTTTTCAGTGGAAATATCCACTGACCGCCCGATTAGCCCGGAGAAGACGACCGCGTATCCCGCCGCCGCCAGAAGCACGACCAGCAACGCCAGCGGTCCGCCGTAGGACGTAGCCAGGTCGAATTGCTGATAGAAGTGAACAGGGGCCGTGTAGAGGCTCGGGATGTCGCGGATTCCGGACGACAAGTCATCCTCCGTGGAGCAGAATACCGGATCGGCAGTTGCCAAGGAAGAGGATGGCACTCGGCGTTCGGTGATCAAGTCAACGTAGCTCGTGCGGTGATGGACCGGTCGCAGCCGTGCGGTTCACTCTCCTATAGAGCGAGGTCCGGTTCTCGGGATCGAGCGAATCCGTCGTTCATCTCGCGGCGCGGGCTCGGCTCCGCTGGGCAGATGACCATGCGTATCCCGGCGGCAAACCGTACGCCGGCTACACCGGTGCGGCGGCTCGTCGGCGGTGGTCTACGGCGAAGGGTGGGCATCTCTCTCGGAGACGTGAGGCCATCTCCGAAAGCAGTTGATGGGAGGTTGCAGGATGCCCGAGCCTCGCGCCGACCGCGACGTCAAGGACGGTTCGTGAGGCTCGCGGCGGGCCCCGGCCAGGACACGTGTCTCCAAGGCCGGCCTGGTCGGCGGACCACGACCGGCGGCCCCCTCCACCCAAGGGCATCGGCCGGTCGACGGAAATCCGTCTATGGCGCCCTGGTGAGAGCCCGCTGGAATGAGCTACTTTCTGCGGTGGTCTAGTCCGGCCAGCAGAGGGGCTGCTGGGGATGAGCGCCATGTCCTCGTCATCTGGTTGGCCGAGACGCAGCAGGGCGGGGGAAATGCGGGACATCGGTCGGCGGATGGTTCCCGGCAAGGTGCAGAGGACCTGGAGCTCTCGGCATGGGCGTACGTCCTCGCTATGTGTTACAAGCCTTGTTGAAACCGTCAATTATGCGCCGCCGCTACTCAAGAAGGACCTCCTTTCCGGCCGATGCATCCCCTACGGTTGACACCCGCCGCTGAGCGTGTCTAATGAACGCCGGAGCAGTGAACGTCATGAAATACAAGACCGCCTCGGGCATCGTATCGGGCCGGAGCTGGCTGCTGGGGTCCTGCGTCACGGCCATGCTGGGCTGTATCCCGTACGGCTACACTCCGACCAACGTGTGGCTGAACAACGTGGCCTCGCTGGGCGGTTTCTCGCCGGGGGCCCGGGGCACGGTGAATGTCGGATTCATCAATAACACGCCGTTCTTCGCGGTCTTTACCTACGGCATCTACGATCCACTGAACCACGCCCGCACGCCGGAATACGATCAGTACTTTGCGGACGCCGACCACACGACGCAACGGCTGGAGCGCAACAGCACCAGCACGCTGGTGACCTTCGAGACCGCCCGTGTGCTCAGTCTCGGCGGCTACGACATGCTGAACAGGCTCAGTGAACTCGGGGCGAGCCCGGATGAGGATCTGGGGACCGGGATCACTTTCACCGACAAGCTCACCACGGACTCGACCGCCCAGAAGGTGGTCCTCAACAACTTCGGTAACCAGACACTGGAGCTGGGTACGCACTTCACCAGTGGCTCGACCGTGGTTTACACCTTCGAGGTGGACAACACGGTTACCGGTGGAATCCGGGTCGATTATCAAGTCATCTTGCCGGCCGATTGATGCCGCGGTAAACCGATCCGCGTCCCTGAGTTGGAGAGGTGTACGGCCCTGCGCATGGCGAGGTTGCGGGGAAGACCTCGGTGAGGTCATCCCACAGTGGCTGGAAGGAGGCCTGTCGTGTCATCATTCGAGGTTGTGAATCGGCGTACGGTTCTGAAACAGATGGCCCGCGCCGCCGCCGCCGGGACTCTCGTGTCCGGCTCGGTCCATGCGGCTGAGCCGACGGCCGCGCCCGCGCGTCCAGCACAGCAGGAGTTGGGCTCCTATCTCTATGCCCGAAAGATCTGGGTCCGCTTGGGCGATCGGGTCTTCACCTGCTATCGGGCGGACACCGCCCAGAAGTACCCCTATTTCTATCCCGTGATCGGCCCCGCTTCCGGGCTGCCGCTGACCGATGAGACGTGCGAGCCGTGGCCGCACCATCGTTCGCTCTACCTGGGTTGCGACCGGGTCAATGGCGGCAACTACTGGCAAGATGGGCTTGAGCGGGGCCAGATTATCTCGCGCGGACCGAAGCTCGAGCAGACCAAGGGCGCGCGGATCGTGATTGTCGACTTTTGCGACTGGCGGCAGCCGGACAAGGATCCGATCCTGGACGACGCCCGCAGGTTCACTGTTGTGGCGCCCGGCCCGGACGTCCGTCTGATCGACGCGGACGTCACGCTCACCGCTCGGACCGAGGTGCGCATCGCCAACACGAACCACTCTTTCTTCTCGGTTCGGGCCGCCCGTGACATGGCTCCGATCGGCGGCGGCAAGCTGATCGACGCTCATGGCCGGGTGGGGGAGAAGGCCACCTTCGGTCAAGCCGCCCCGTGGTGCGGATTCGAGGCCACGCGTCTGGGCGTGCCGGAGTCCATCGTGCTCATGCATCATCCGGACAATCCCTTGCCGGACGCCAGGTGGTTCACCCGCGACTATGGCTTCATGTCCCCGACACCGTTTCAGTGGGTGGGCGAGAAGGGCTGGACGCTTCCGGCGGGCAAGGCGATCCGGATCCGCTACCGGGTGGCGGTCCTGAAGGGGCTCATCGACCGCTCGCGGGTGAATCAGATCTATCAGGAGTTTGCGGCGGCAGCAGGCTAGGGCGGCTTGGCGGACCGGGTGGCTTCGGCCTCAACTCTGTTGTTCAGGCGAATGCCCGCCGGGTGACATCGATGGCGGCAGGCCAATCACGTAGAGCCGACGTTCCATCAGCAGTTCGTCGTTACCCAGGATTTGCAGGCGGTACTCGCCCGGCGTGGGGAAGGTGATATTGACCAGGGCGAAGTTGATTTCGGCGACCATGCGGGGATCGGAGAACTCGATCACGCCTTCCCGGGAGAAGAGTGGCGGCTGACTCTCGTCCGGTCCGACCAGGGTGAGGCGAATGCGGGTCTTGCCGTGCCCGTTGCTCATCGCGATGTGTACGGCCAGTTGACGGTGGATAGCCGGGAACTGCCGGGCGTTGATGGTCGAGAAGGTTCCCAGGATAGTGCTCTTCTTGGTGGCAGGGTCCTGGTGGATCGCGTCGCAGATGATCATCGCCAGCACCATGGGGGCCGGCGTTCCGTATTTCTCGGTGGACATCACAGACTCCTTCCTGAGCCTGCCATGGTAGCGGGTGCGGCCCTCCCTGTCATCCCGGCTCAATCGAGGCGGAGGAACTCGCGCAGGTGCTGATCGTAGACTCTGCCGTGCTGGGGATTGGCGAAATCCAGCCGAAGTTCGTTGATGACCTTGGTGCCCATGAAGAGCCACTCCCGCCAGCAGTCGGGGCAGATCGAAGCCAGGACTCTCTCGCCCAACTCGCCCTTGAACGGCCGCTCGGCCATCGGGGCCTTGGCGGCGCCGCAACGCCGGCAGGTGATCTGGCCCTCGCCGGTCTTGATGGCCGGTCCGGGCTTGGCTCTCACGGGATCATCCACCTCGGGAGGCTCCTCGCCGAACATGCGCATCAGGGCGGCAAGCCCGTCGCGCGGCCGGATGTCGCCCCGACTGTGGGCGATATCGAACCCGAGCCGGGCGGTACCCAGGGCCTTGCTCCGCTCGCCGGCCGCGTTCTGGGCCAGGGCCAGTAAGTGATAGGCCTTCGAGTTCTGGTCGTTCAGCTCGATGACTCGCTCGAAGCAGGTGGCCGCCTCCTTGTACTGCTTGGCTTCCAGAAGGGCCTGCCCCAGGCTGAAATGCCCCAACTCGTTGGCCGGGTCGGCCTCGGTCATCTTGCGGAACTGGGCAATGCGTGCATCGTCCATGAGGTCTCCTTTCTCGTTGCCGATTGGGGTCTGCCCGCGCGATCCATCAGCGGGCGATCGACCCTGTCCGTGACTCGTCCGTGCCGCTCGGGCGGCGGATCGAGGGCCCGCTCGTCCGAGCGGATTCAGAGCGTCCAGCCTTCGCGGTACTTGGGCGTCAGCAGCCTCGTGGCTTCGTCGTTGTTGGTGAAGTGCATGGCGGGGCCATCCCATTTGAGTTCCTGGCCTGGGAAATGCAGCCCGATCACGCCCAGCAAGCCGAGCTCGGTGAGCGGCCCCCCGTAAGACCAGTCGGAGCCGGCTCGGATACCTTTGCGAATCGCATCCAGCCAGTCCCGGTGGTGGCCCTTGACGCGTGGCAGTTTCTGCGATGGCTGCTTGTAGGCTTTCATCTTCTCCTGCGGGTAGATCTGCAGGCCGCCGGCGCCGTGCGAGCCGTAGGTGATTCCGCCCTTGTCACCCAAGACTACCGCGCCGGTGCCTGGGGGGTTGGCGCCCTTGTCCATGCCTTCGGGACGGGGGATGCGCTCCGAACCGCCGTGCCAGTAGAGCGTGATCGGACCGTGTTTGTCGCTGGCCGCGAAGTCATAGCGGACCACGATTCCCTTGGGGAAGGTCAGGGCGTGCTTTTCCACATCGTAGTCCACCGCCTTCTCGACTTTGATGGTGCGGGGCCCCCCCAGGCCCAGGGCCCAGAACACCGGATCGAGGACGTGGCAGACCCAATCGCCCAGCACGCCGGTGCCGAAGGGCGACCAGCCCCGCCACTCGAAAGGCAGATAGGCGGGGTGGTAGGGCCGTTCGGCGGCCGGACCCAGCCACAGATCCCAGTCCAGCTCGGCCGGGATTTCGTGTTTTTTCTTGAGGCTGTCGAGCTGGCCGATCTTGGAGTAGGCCGCCGGGAACGCGTCGCATGCGGCGTGGATGGTGTGTACCTTGCCGATGGCACCATCCCAGATCCACTCGCAGAACTGACGGATGGTATCGAACGAGTGGCCCTGGTTGCCGAGCTGCGTGACGACCTTGTGCTCCTGGGCGGCTTTCATGAGCTGGCGGACTTCCCATACCGAGTGGGCCAGGGGCTTCTCGCAGTACACGTGCTTGCCGCGCTTCACCGCGGCCATGGCGGCCACCGCGTGGGTATGATCGGGAGTGGCGACCAGGACTGCGTCGATTTCCTTGTCCAGCTCGGCGAGCATTTTGCGGAAATCGCGATACTGCTTGGCCTTGGGGTACTTCTTGAACGTGTCCTTGCAGGTCCGCAGGTCGGCGTCGCAGAGGGCGACGATGTTCTCGCCGGACAGGTTGTCGAGGTCCCACACGGCCTGTCCGCCCGCTCCGATGGCGGCGATGTTCAGCTTCTCGCTGGGTGCCGTCTGATCGCTGCCCGCGAGCACATGGCGGGGAACGATGCTGATCCCCGCCAGAGCCGCCGCTGTGCCGCCCACCAATTCGCGCCGTGTGAGGCCGGTTCTTCTGTTTCGCATGCTCCGGGTCTCCAGGTTTGTCAATCACTCCACTCGTCAGGGCCGCCTTCTCGGGTTGGGGCCTGACACGAACCCACGAAGGAAGAGCAAGTCAGTATCATCGACGTCACGGTCGAAATCCAGCCCGGCCGCTGTTGCTGCCCGCACGGCCGGGCTGCGGACGGCCCCAGCCCGCCGTGGCCTCCCCCGCCACACGACAACGTGCACAACGTCACCCGCTCGTGTTGTTCATCTCCCTTGATCGAAACCTCTACAAACCAGTATAAAGGCAGATGTCTCACTTGGGGAAGGTGATCGGCAGGGTGGGCAGGTCGTGAGCCCGGCAGTGCTTGGCCAGCAGGGCGATGTAGCTGGACGGGATGTGAGTCCGCTGGGCGAGGCCGAGGTCGGCCTGAACGCGGCGGATGGCCGGCTCGCCGGGCCCTTCGATCTCGACGTAGCAGCCCAGGTAAGGGACTTCGTCGAGCTCGATGTGACAGTCGCCGAGGTGCCAGCTTTCGCGGCGCTTCTCGAAGCGGACGACCTCGACGAAGCCCAGGGCGGTCAGAATGGCCGCCGTTGCCTGGGGATCCTCCAGCTTGGTCTCGATCTCCTCGCGGCTCTTGAGGTCGCTCGGCCGCAACGGACCCTTGTAGGTCAGGGTGCCCAGCGTTCGCCCGTCGGCGGTTACGCTGCTTCGCACTCGCAGCCCGCGCCCGCCGGCCAGGAGCGTGCGGTCGGGGCTGTCAAAGATCCGATTGGTCTCGGTGACCTGACCTTGGCACAAGGCTCCAAGGGCCCGCAGCCGCTCGCGCACCGCGGCGTGGTCATCGACCTTCAGCTTGGCTTCGACTTCGAGGGGCATCGGGAGTAGCAGTCTGCGATCAGCAGTCAGCTTTGGGGAGACGAACAGAAAAGCCAAGGCTGAATGCTACAGGGCTGACCTGAGGACACTCGATCGAGAGTGCCCATTCTCCATGCTCAGCTTCTCGTCGCGGCCCCGCGACGGGAGACATCAGTTCGCCACAATGTTCACCAACCGGCCGGGGATACAGATCACCTTGCGGACGGTTTTGCCGGTCAGTTCGCCGGCGATCTTGCTGTCGGCCAGGGCGGCTCGCTTCATTCGCTCCTCGTCGGCCGTCGGTGGCAGCATGATCCGCGAGCGGACCTTGCCGCAGATCTGGACGACGATTTCGACCTCGGTATCGACGCACAAAGCCTCGTCGAACGTCGGCCACGATTCAAACCCCAGCGACCGCTGCCACTTGTCGCCCTTGAGCGTCTGCCACAGCTCCTCGCACATGTGGGGGGCGATCGGCGAGAGCAGCTTGACCAGCGGCTCGGCCGCCTCGCGCGGGAGGCGATCGCCCTTCAAGGCGTTGTTCAGCTCGATCAACGCGGCGATCGCGGTGTTGAAACGCAGGCCTTCCAGGTCGGCGGTGACCTTCTTGATGGTCTTGTGCAGCAGGCGGCGGATGGCGTCCTCCGCCGGAGCGTCGTCGACCTTGAGCTTGCCGTCCTCGGCCACGAACCGTCGCCAGAGCGAGTGCAGGAACCGGCTCATGCCGATGATGTCCCGCGTGCTCCAGGGTTTGCTGGCCTCGAGCGGCCCCATGTACATCTCGTAGGTTCGCAAGGTGTCGGTGCCGTACTCGTGGCAGATGTCGTCGGGCGCGACCGCGTTCTTGAGGCTCTTGCCCATCTTGCCGAGATTGCGGGTAAGGGGTTCGCCCGTGGATTTGCGGATGTACTTGACCTCCTTGCCTTCGACCTTCTCTTCGGCGTCGTTGATGTCAACGTAGATTCCCCGCTGGTCCTGGAAGGCGTGGGCCTGGATGTACCCCTGGTTGAACAGCCGGCCGAACGGTTCCGGCGAGCTGACATGGCCGAGGTCGAACAGGACCTTGTGCCAGAACCGCGAATAGAGCAAGTGGAGCACGGCGTGCTCGGCCCCGCCGACGTAGAGATCGATGCCGCCGCCGGCGGGCGCGCCCGGTCGGCTGGCCGGTGCCATCCAGTAGTTCTCCACGACCGGGTCGACCATGGCCCGGTTGTTGTGGTTGTCCTGATAACGCAGGTAGTACCAGCAGGAACCCGCCCATTGAGGCATGGTATTGAGCTCGCGGCGGAACGTGCGTTCGACGAGGCCGGGCGGCGGTGTCTGGCCGGCTTTGAGCGTCTTGACCGCCCCTTCCGGGGTGACGTACCCACGGACGTTGACCCAGTCGACGGCCCGGCCCAGCGGCGGGACGGGCAGAGCGTCGGGATCGTCGGAAACCTGCGGGCGGTAGTCCTCGATGGCCGGCAGCTCGACCGGCAGCTCGCTCTCGTCGAGCGGGAAGACTTCGCCGGTTTTGACGTCGTGGACGATGGGGAACGGCTCGCCCCAGTAGCGCTGGCGGCTGAACAGCCAGTCGCGGAGCTTGTAGTTGACCGCGCCTTGGCCGAGCTCGTCGGCCTCCAGCCACTCGACGATTCTTTGCTTGAATTGGGGGGTGCTCAGCCCGTCGAACGGACCGGAGTTGACCGCCACGCCGTCGCCGGTGAAGCCGCGCCAGTCCTCGCCGGCCGGCGGCTGCACCACCCGGACGATGGGCAGGTCGAACTTGGTCGCGAACTCGAAGTCGCGGGTATCGTGGGCGGGAACGGCCATGATGGCTCCGGTTCCGTAGCCCATCAGGACATAATCCGCGATCCAGATCGGGATCCTGTTGCCGTTGACCGGGTTGACCGCGTATCCGCCGGTGAAGACGCCGGTTTTCTCCTTGGTGTCCGCGGTACGGTCGAGGTCGGTCTTGTGGCGGGCTTCCTGAACGTACTGCTGGACGGCCGCCCGCTGAGCGTCGGAGGTGACCAGATTGACCAGCTCGTGTTCAGGGGCCAGAACCATGTAGGTGGCCCCGAAGAGAGTGTCCGGCCGAGTGGTGTAGACCCGAATGACCTCTTCGTGGTCGGCGATCTGGAAGTCAACCTCGGCGCCTTCGCTGCGCCCGATCCAGTTCTGCTGCATGAGCTTGATCGGCTCCGGCCAGTCGACCAGGTCAAGGTCGTTCTCCAGCCGGTCGGCGTAGGCGGTGATTCGCAGCATCCACTGGCGCAGCGGACGGCGGAAGACCGGGTGGTTGCCGCGTTCGCTGCGTCCGTCGTTGGTCACCTCCTCGTTGGCCAGTACGGTGCCCAGTGCCGGGCACCAGTTGACCGGGACCTCGTCGAGGTAGGCCAGCCGGTACTCGTCGAGGACGGCCTGCCGCTCCTGGGGGGTCAGTTCGCCCCACGAGCGCATGCCCGGTTCGGCACCGAGGACGGATTCGGCCCCCCGTCCGCTGGGTTCGCAGACCTGGCCGTCATAGCGGACCCGCAAGAGGTCCTGCTCCAGCTTATGGATCAGCTCGGCGATCGGGCGGGCCGCGTCGACCGCCGGGTCGTACCAGCTGTTGTAGAGCTGGAGGAAGATCCATTGGGTCCACTTGTAGTAGGTCACGTCGGTAGTTGCGATTTCGCGTTCCCAGTCGTAGCCAAGCCCGAGCCGCTGCATCTGTGACCGCATGTTGGCGATGTTCCGTTCGGTGGTCTGGCGGGGCGGTACGCCGTGCTCGACGGCGTATTGCTCGGCGGGCAGGCCGAAGGCGTCGTAGCCCATGGGATGGAGCACGTTGTAGCCGCGCATCCGCAGGAACCGGGCGTAGATGTCGGTGGCGATGTAGCCCAAAGGATGCCCGACGTGCAGGCCGACGCCGCTGGGATACGGGAACATGTCCAGCACATAGAACTTGGGCTTGGCGGCGTCAAAACCCGGATCGGTCGGGCCGACGGTCCGGAAAGTCTTGTTCTCGAGCCAATATCGCTGCCATTTGGCCTCAATAGCGGCAAAATCGTAACTGCCTGTCGCGCTCATCGGACCCCTCTTTCTTGAGAGTGTCGAGCCAACGGTTGAAATCGCCGGTCTATCGCCGGCCGGGTTGTGGCCCATGATAACGAGCCGCGTGAGTTGGGGCAAAAACGGACCCCGATCCAGGACCTGCGGGTCCGGTGTGCCCGCCAACGGCGGCTCGCGTGCCCCGGTGGTGCGGGTGCGGGCCACGCGATCCTGGATACAATGGTGGTCATGTCCGACACCAACGCGGTCAAGTGGCTTCGTGCCCAGGGCATCCCGTTCGAGGTGCTCGAGTACACATTCACTGAGGTGGGCGCGGATCTGGCCGCCGAGGCGGTGGGGCGGCCGCTGGAAATGGTCTGCAAGACGCTGATCGTACAGGCCGCCAACCGGCACTTCTGGGTCGCCATCGTGCCGGGCGACCAGCGGTTTGACACCCGGCTAATGGCGGCGGCCATCGGCGAGAAGGAGGCCCGGCTGGCCGATCACGACGAGGCCGAGAAGATCACCGGCTATCAGGTCGGGGGCATCTCCCCGTTCGCGATGCGCCGCAAGCTGCCGGTGGTCATTGAGGAAACCCTGCTGGCCCTGGACCGAATGATCGTCAACGGCGGGCGGCGCGGCGTGATGGTCGAAATGGCTACCGAGGATGTGGTGCGGCTTCTCGAAGCGTCACCTGCCGGGATCTGCAGCGGGTGACGGAAAGACAGGCGGCGTGATCGCCTCGCCCGCCTGGCACGTCGTGGCCCTGGAGATGGGCCACCTGGACGTGCTCGACGCCTCGAGGCCCGGCTGCGGGCTGATCTGCTCGGTCTGCGTCGAGGGGCCGGATCCGGCGGCATCGCGAAAGCTGGTCGCCGGGCTGCTGACCGCGTTCTTCCGAGCCGGCCTGCAGGGCGATGTCACGGCGTACGAATACCTGAGCGACACCCTCGCCGCTCCAGCACCGATCACGGTTGAGTCTCGATAGCACGACTTCATCGCTCGGGGATTGACCCTCTTCATACCTCCTCGGTCATGACGGTCCGGGACCATTTGGCGCCGACTGGATAAGGCGGTAAGATCCACTAACGTCTTCGATCGAGAATTGCGCGAGGGAGCCTGGGCATGAAGGGTGCGGTGTCGAAACGTCCTTGGATGCTGTTGTGCGTTCTCGCTCTGGGCCCCGCGACGCTGGCCGAGGAGGGCAAGGACGATCCGCGTGCCGTCGTTTTGGCCAGGGAAGTCCACGACAAGGGCCGGATTGTTTACGGGGCACGGAGTCCGCAGGGCGACTGGGACCTGTTCGTCATGCGGCCGGACGGCTCCGAGGTGCGCAACCTGACCAATACCCCGGAGTTCAACGAGGCTGCCCCGCGATTCAGCCCGGACGGAAAGAAGCTGCTCTACCGCCGCCTGCCCAAGAAGACCACCATCGACCACGACAACTGGGGTTTCCAGGGCGGGCTGGTGATCGCGGAGGCCGACGGCTCCAAGCCGGAGGTGATCGGCGCGGACGGGGATTTCCCTTGGGCCTCGTGGTCGCCGGATGGCAAGCAGGTGGCCTGTCTGACCCTCAAGGGCATCCAGATCGTCGACATCGCCACACACAAGGTCGTGCGTCAGATGCCGCGCAAGGGCGTTTACCAGCAGATCTTCTGGTCGCCGGACGGCAAATGGTTCTGCGGCGTGGCCAACCATCAGAGCGAGCAGTGGACCGTGGTGCGGATGAACATCGAAAAGGGGGACGTCAACCCGGTCAACAAGTTCCAGAACTGCACGCCCGACTGGTTCCCGGATTCGAAGCGGATCATCTTCTCGCACCGGCCGGGCAATCAGGGCGGCTACGGGTGGACGCAGCTGTGGATGGCAGACGGTGACGGCAGTAACCGCGGCCTGGTCTTCGGCGAGGACGGGCGGCACATTTACGGCGGGGCGGTCTCGCCGGACAGCACGTACGTGCTGTTCACGCTCGGGGCCGAGGACGGCTCGGGGCCGGAGAAAAACGGCGCCCCGATCGGTCTCATGCGCCTGGCCGATGCTCCCACGATCCGCGGCGAGAGCAAAGCCCTTCGCAAGATCCATCCGAACACCAAGGACGGCCCGGTGCTGATCCTGCCGATCGGCTGGGAGCCGTATTGGGTCAACGCGGACGCGGGGGCGACCAAGTGAATCACCATCCGGTACAACCTCAGATCACCCGGCGGGCGGCATACCTGGTGATGGGCCTGGTCGCGCTGGCCTGCTGTGCCTCATGCGGGCAGAAAACGGACAAGGGGGGCGATCCCAATGTCACCACCAGGGGCAGCCTCGAGGTCAGCGCACAACTGGTCGAGATCCGCGGTGAGTTCCCGCCCAACAACCTCTACGACTACGTCTACGTGCTGAAGTACAAGATCCTCGAGACCCATCGCGGCAAGGCCGAGGGTGAGACCCTCCTGGTCGCCCAGTACAATCCGCTCAAGCCGCGGTCTGAAGCGGCCGACCCGAAGGCCAAGGACATCGGCGGCACGCTCAAGCGATTCAAGGCCGGCGAAGTACACCGCCTGGCCCTCGAAGTGCCGCTGGACGACTACTACATGGGGCCGATGATCAACAAGTACCACGAAGAGTCAACCGGGCCGATCTACTGGGCGGTGTGGACCAATCGGGTGGTCAGGTAGGATGCGATGGTCTTCACCTCGCATGTGTTCATCTTCTACTTCCTGCCCCTCGTCCTGCTGATCTACTACGCGTTGCCGTTCCAGCGAAATCTGCTCCTGCTCGCGGCCAGCTACGTATTCTATGGGTGGTGGGACCCGCGGTTCGTGCTGCTCATGCTCTTCGCGACGGTGGTCAACTACATCTGCGGGCGGGCGATCGCGGCCGCGGGTCCGGATCGGCCCAAGGCCACCGTCGCCCTGGTGATCTCCGTGGCCGCGAGTCTCGGCCTGCTGGGCTTCTTCAAGTACTTCACCTTCGCCGAGGAGAACCTGAACCGGCTGCTGACGACGTTCGGAGCCGGCTCGATACCCGTCTGGCGGATCGCCCTCCCGATCGGCATCTCCTTCTACATCTTCCACAACATCAGCTACACGGTGGACGTCTACCGGGGCGTGGCCCCCCCGGTCCGGTCGTTCCGCGACTTCGCCTGCTTCATCGCCTTGTTCCCGCAGCTCGTGGCCGGTCCGATCCTGCGCTACAACGTCATCGCCGGCCAGCTCGTGCAGCGCGCCCATACGCTCGACAAGTTCTCGGCCGGCACCGCCCTGTTCATCCTCGGATTCGCCAAGAAGGTCCTGCTGGCCAACGCCATCGCCCCGATGGCCGACGCCGCCTTCGCCGCCGAATCGCCCGGGGTGGTCGATGCCTGGCTCGGCGTCATCGCCTACGCGATGCAGATCTACTTCGACTTCTCCGGCTACTCGGACATGGCCATCGGCTTGGGCCGGATGATCGGCTTCGAGTTCCCCCGCAACTTCGATGCACCCTATCGCTCGGAGAGCATCACCGAGTTCTGGCGCCGCTGGCATATCTCGCTCTCGACCTTCCTGCGCGACTACCTCTACATCCCCCTGGGCGGCAATCGGGTGAGTGCCCGGCGCAACTACTTCAACCTGACGGTGGTTATGCTCCTGGGCGGGCTGTGGCACGGGGCGAACTGGACGTTCGTTGCCTGGGGCGCGTTCCACGGCGGATTCCTGGCCTTCGAACGCATGCTCGGCAAGAAGAGCGCCTACGCGGCCTTCCCGCGGCCGCTGCGCGTCGGCCTGACCTTCGTGCTGGTGCTCATCTCCTGGGTGCTGTTCCGGTCCGACACGCTCGCCGATGCCCTACGGTACCTGGGGGCCATGTTCGGGACCGGCGGCTTCGCCGGGCGATCGATCCTGCTGGCCGGCGAGCTGTACAACCCCGGCCGGCTCCTGGAAATCGCCCTGTGTGCCGCTCTCGCCTTCGGGCCGATCCAGGCGATGGACTGGGTGAACAAGCTGACCTGGCTTCGGGCGGCCGGCTTGATCGCGTTGTTCGCCGTGGGCCTGGCCACCATGTTCAGCCAGGCGTTCAACCCCTTCTTGTACTTCCAGTTCTAGGAGCGCAGGCGACGTGACATCCGGACGCGGACAACACTACCTGATGGTGCTCGGGTTCCTGGCCATCATCGCCTTCGTGGGGCCGTTCCAGGCGATCAGCGAGCTGCGCGACGGCGAGACGCCGCAGGTCCTGGATCTGTTCCGCCAGTGGCCGACCGAGAAAACCCTGAAAGCGTTCGAGAACGACCTCAAGGATCAGACCCTCGTCGCCCAGGCACTGCGCCCACGGACCCAGTACCTGCGATACCGGGCGTTCGGCGACGTCGGCGAGCAGGCTCTGGTCGGCCGGAATGGCTGGTGGTTCTACCGGCTGGATGCCCGATACCTGACCGAGCGCTGCCCCGACGATGCCACCGTCCGCACCGGGCGCGGACCGGCCGTCAAGGCAATCGCATCGTTCCGCGATCAGTTGGCCCAGCGAGGAATTCACCTGCTGGTCGTGCCCATTCCCGGCAAGCCCTCCGTCTACCCGGATCGACTCACCCGGCGAGCGCAACCCGCCGACAGTCGCGTTCATGAACCCACCCGCAGGCTGCTGGCCGATCTGGCCGCCGCCAGTGTCGAAACGATGGATCTCTTCCCGGTCTTCGCCGAGGTAAGATCGAACCCCCCGTCGACGACAGACGCGGAAACCTGGTATCTGCAGCGTGACACGCACTGGACGGCCGCCGGCGCTCGTCTGGCGGCCGGAGCCGTGGCTCGCAGGATCCGCACACTCGGCTGGGCGCCGGACAAGTCAGTCGACTACGCCGTGCAGCCGGTCACCGTCCAGCGGCCGGGCGACGTTCTGCACATGTTGAAATGCCCCCCGATCGAGGCCCTCTTCGAGCCGGAGGCGGTGTGCTGCCAGCAGGTGATCCAACCGGACGGCCAGCCCTATCGCGACGACCCGGCGTCGAGTGTTCTTGTCCTGGGCGACAGCTTTCTGCGCATCTACCAGCGCGACGAGCCCGGCTCGGCCGGCTTCATTGCCCACCTGGCCCGTGAACTTGGCCGGCCGGTCACCTCCATCGTCAGCGACGGCGGGGCCTCGACCCTCGTTCGCCAGGAACTGGCCCGCAAGCCGGCCATGCTGACCGGCAAGCGCCTGGTCGTCTGGGAGTTCGTCGAACGCGACGTCCGCTTCGGCATGGAGGGCTGGCAGGAAGTGACTATCTCGGCGGCCGAGTGAGACAAGCGTGCCCCTCTGCCGATGAAGATGGCCTTCAGAATCACGTCGCCGCCCGCGTTCACTTGGCGCAATTCGGGTCCGGCGACCGGTTCGCTCCGCTCCAGCATCGTTGGAGAATGCCAAAGTCACTCTGGTCCACGTCGCCGTCGCCGTCGAAATCGGTTTGCCGGCACTCGGGGCCGCCACCGTGAGGCATGGCCGGGCCGGAGGCGCATACGCTGAATCTCTCGAAGTCCTGCCGGTCGACATCACCATCGGCGTCTGCATCGGCTGCCACAACGACGATCGCCTCGACTCGCAGTGCCGGTGCTTCTTCGGGAGTGCCTTCAGGTGTGCCCATTGCAGCCCAGGGGCCGCTGCGGCTCTGCTTGACGGCCAGGTTGCTCGGGGCGGTGACGACTTCGGAGGAAAGGTGCCAGCCGCCGTATGTCTGCCACGGCCACGCTGAAGCGTCGGGTAGTATCGCAAACCAATAGATGCCGCCCGCGGTCAGGCTCGGCCGGCTGGCCGAGGTGAAGGTGATCACCGTCGGGCCGTAGGGGCTGCCGAAGCTGAATTGCTCCAGGATCGAGTTACTGGGCGCGTCTTCGTCGCCCTCGATCAACATGGCGATCATGGATCCCGTATACCCGTCGGTGTATGGCCAGGCCGACGTGGCTACGACCGCTCTGGTGAACTGCTGGTCGACGCCTGACTGGAACCGCATGGCGACAGCCTGGTAGCCGAAGGCCGGACGATCCACAATCAAGTAGGTATGCGTCACGTCGAACGCGCTACCCTGTCCGAACGTGTCCAGGATGCCCTGTGCGTGGCTGGAGGTCCCTCCGAGGGCTGACACCACCGCAACTGCGAGCATGGACAACCTGGAGACCAACTGTGCCGCGCCGCGTCTGTTCTGCTTCGCCGAAGATCTGTCTCCGCTGCACCGAGTTGTGGAGAATGACGGTGACATCATCGCCCACTCCTTCTGTCCCGAGGACGTGCGGAACGAGGGACCTCAATGTCCCGGAGCACACCGCCTGGTCGTACCGCCCAGCCCTATGCAACTATTGTAGAGCGCCCACGGTCACGCTGAATTGAAAACAGGGTGCATGGAAGCGAAACCAACATGCCCTCTCCCGGTCGCCGCGGCGACGGGTGCGAGGGCATGTAACAAGCGACGCTATCAGGACTTCCGGCGGAAGGCGTGCTCGCCTCATGTCGCCTTGCCGATCAGGGCGGGCATCAGCTTGGCTTTCTGATCGTAGACCCACTTGTAGTAGTCGGCACGTTTGAGCTTCGAGGCGGCTTCCTTGTCTAGAATCACCACCACGTCTCGATGCAGTTGCAGGGCGCTGGCGGAGACTTGCGAGCTGACCGGTCCCTCGATGGCCTCGGCGACGATCTTGGCCTTCTTGGATCCGTTGGCGAGCATGATGATCTTTCGGGCTTCGAGAATCGTCCCCACCCCCATGGTGATGGCGAACCGCGGCACCTCGTCCATGTTCGCGAAGAACCGGGCGTTGTCGGTGATCGTCTCCTGGGTCAGCGTCTTGAGCCGGGTCCGCGAACCGAGCGAGCTCCCCGGCTCGTTGAAGGCAATGTGGCCGTCGCCGCCGATCCCCAGAATCTGGATGTCGATTCCCCCGTAGCGCTTGATTTCGGACTCGTACCATGCGCAGAAATCCAGCACCGACTCGGCGTGGCCGTAGGGCACGTGGATGTGGCCCGTGGGCACGTTGATGTGGTGGAACAGGTTGTGATCCATGAAGTAGCGGTAGCTCTGGTTGTGCGAGGGTGGCAGGCCCACGTATTCATCGAGGTTGAAGGTAACCACCTTGGAGAAGTCCAGGCCCTGCTCCTTGTGCATCCGGATCAGCTCCTTGTAGGTGCCGACCGGGGTCGAACCCGTGGCCAGCCCCAGAACCGAGCTCGGCTTGTGCAGGATCTGCTGGGCGATCATCTTGGCGGCCTGGGCGCTCATCGCTTCGTAACTGTCGGTAATGATCACTTCCATCTTACGTGCTCTCCTCTTCGTGTTCTCCGGCGGCCGGGGGCCGCCACGCCATGATCCTGAAATGGGAACGATGGCTCGGATAGTAACTAGCGCCGTTCAAGCCGACAAGGGCGGGTGGTTGCGTCAAAACACCGATGGTCGTATAAAGTACGCCCATCTGTCATTTCCCACGAGCTATCTGTCTGTTGAATGAAGGTGCGAGGTGGAGGACATTTGATGAAGTGCGTGATATTCGAGGACAACCAGGTCGATCATTTCCTGCCCCTGGCCTACACCCGAGGCGTGTTCGAGTTGAGGACCGGGGCCATGTCCCTGGCCGCCAAGGTCGAGCGGGCTGTCGGAAAACAGGCGGACGCCTTTCTGGTCCGCGACTATCTGGCGGCCACCGTGGCTCAGCGGTACGCCACGGTCGCGGTCAACCGCCTCTCCGGCTGCCGCGGCGAGGAGACGTTGTTCGTGAACGCCCGGGTCTGCGGCCACGGCTGGACGCCCCCCAAGGATCGCGTCGCGGTGTGGAAAGGCGAGCAGCTGGCGGCCTGGCGGACCACCGACGAGGTGAGCGGCATCACCGACTACGCCGGACTGGTCAAGGCGGCCTTCAAGAGCCCGCGAGTCGAGTTCCAGGGGACTTGGTTCGGCTACATCTGGGATGTCATGCTGGCCAACCCGGAGCAGACCACCGCCGACTTCAAGGCCGCCGGTCGCTCGGGGATCGAGGGCAAGATGCACGAATCGTCCGTCGTATACGGTCCGAAGGACCAGGTCTACGTCGGCCCCGGCGCCGAGATCCATCCCTTCGTCTGCATCGACACTCAGCACGGGCCGGTCACTCTCGATGCCGGGGTCGAAGTCCATCCGTACACCCGGATCGAAGGGCCGTGCTATGTCGGCCCCAAGAGCATTCTCCTGGGCGCCAAGATCCGCGAGGGTTGCAGCATCGGCACCATGTGCCGGGTGGGCGGCGAGGTCGAGGAGAGCATCATCCACGGCTACTCGAACAAGTACCACGACGGCTTCCTGGGCCACGCCTACGTCGGCGAATGGGTCAATCTCGGCGCCCTGACCACCAACAGCGATCTCAAGAACGACTACACCACGGTGAGCATCAAGATGGGCAAGCAGACCATCGACACGGGCTCCACCAAGGTGGGCTCGTTCATCGCCGACCACGTCAAGACCAGCATCGGCACGCTCCTGAACACCGGCACCGTGGTCGGAGCGATGGCCATCTGCGTGGCCATGGGCGAGCCCCTGCCCAAGAGTATCCCCTCGTTCGCCTGGCTGCTGAACGGCGTGATCGGCAAGGGCTTCGGCCTGACCGCCCTGCTCAAGACCGCCAGGATCGCCATGTCCCGGCGGAAGGTGGAGATGACGGCGGCCGATGAGCAGCTCTATCGCCACCTCTTCGAGCTGACCAAGGAGGAGCGACTGGAGGCGGTCCACAAGGCCCGGCGGATGTCGGCCGCGGCGCACTCGGCAGGCTGAAACGAAAGCCGGAGCACCGGCGGCCGTCACCGGCAACCTGGTGGTCTCAGCGCTCGTCTCCGAGGGCGGTGTCGGTCACGATTGACACCTGCCGGAGCTTCACGGTCGCATCGCGCCATTGCCAAAGGAGGATGGAGCCCGTCGGCGATACGCCCATGTCCTCGGCTTGAACGCTGAGGAGATCGCTCCACTCCGTGCCGTTCCACACCGTCAATCCGGGGAGCGAGAGCAGGGCGATCCGCCCATCCGGCAACCTGTTGATGATGGGTTGGAGCAGTCTGCAGGGTGCAGTCGCCTCCTTGAGGTCCCCGCCGGCAAGCTGTTGATACTGCCACAACCTGTCCTGGCTGTGCCAGAGATGCGTCACGCCGCACAAGTCCGAGTAGATCCAGGCGTCTTGTGCCGCCGTGACCCGGGCCAGGACCTTCAGCCCGCTCCATTGCCCATCGCGCCAGTACTGGCGTGCGAGATATCCCTGCGAACGAGTCTTACCCTCCCAGGTGACGCCGGAGAGGCAGATCGCACCACCCGAGTCCAGGGAGAGATGAAATGCCCTGAAGTCGAAGCGCCCGGGCGCCGTTGTACTGACCGGCCGCGACCACGATCCGCCCGACAGGCAGGCATGGAACGCCTTGTGCGGCGTGAAAACATCCACGGCATCAATAGCGATGACGCCGAGCTTGTACTTCTCCGGTGGATCAAGCGGTCGATCGTAGACGAGATGGACTCTGCCCTGCGGGTCACGGAGGGCATCGAAGGACCGGGTGTAGTTCGCCGACGGCATGGTGTCGATGGTGACAGGTCGCGACCAGCCCTGAGGCGTCCACCGGCTGAAGACGATCCGGCTGGTGCCCGGTGGATCGATGGCCTGCCAGATGACCAGGGGCTCGTTGTCGGCGCCCGTGGTCAGGGCCAGGATCTCCGGGCCGAGTTGGCCGACGGCCGGCATCGGAACCAGGGGGGAGAAGCCCTTCGAGTCTCCTTTGCTGAACTGGAAAGACATCGATTGAGCCAGGAAGACCCAGATCTGCCCCTGGTGGTCAACCATGGCCCGGGCGCAGTCTGTTCCTCGACGTTGAGGTGCCTCGAGAGACAGCAGGGGTCCCATGCACAGGGACGTCTTCAGAGTGGCCAGGGCCGGCCTCACCAGCGGTCGGAAGTCTTCCCTCGCGGGTGGTGGCGTTGCATTCCGCCCATGCAAATACCAGGCGGTGCCCATGGCCGCCATCGCCGCGACGGCGGGCAGTAGGAGCCACAGTTTTCGGATTGCTGTCCTGGTGATGGTCAGGTTCCTCCGACGTCCTTCGAAAACGGGTCGCCTGCTTCCCATCCGGCCCGAAGCGAGTGACCGCTCGTTCGCCGCCGCCGCTCACTTCCGCTTTCGCCCGAATCGCCAGCCGGTGCCGCGGCTCGGATTTCGGTAGGTGCGAAGGTGCGGATCGCGAGTGTCCTCGACGGTCACGAACACGTTGGGGTCGACCTCGCTGGCGCTGTGGATGACGTCGGCTACCTGGCGGCGCGGGGCGGCGATGAAGCAGACGCCCACCGGACCGCCGCGGCCCTGGCCCTCGAGTTCAGTGACCCGGTAGCCCAGGTCGCGCAGCCGCTCGGCGATGTCATGGTAGAACTGGGCGGAGATGAGCCGCACGATCTGATGGCCCAGGGCAAGCTTGGCTTCGAGCCACATGCCCACGCTGTTGCCCATGGCAAAGCCGCCCGCGTAGGCGATGATGTTGATCGGACGATCGAGCCGGGTGATGGCGCTCGAGACCGCCACCAGCCAGATGCTCACTTCCACGAAGCCCAGGACGGTGGCCAGCATCCGCCAGCCGCGGACCACGCAGATCGTCCGCACGGTGCCGATGGACACGTCCACGATCCGCAGACAGAAGATGATCAACGGCAGCCAGGGGCCGGCGTGATCCAGCAGTCCTTTGAGGTCAGGCATTGCAGTGCTCCGGGGTGAGAAGGTCAACGAACACCGGCCTCGATGAGGAAACTGTTCAGCCGGGCTCGCGAGGGAAATCGGGCAAAAAGAAGCGCGATCGCCAAGCCGGCCAAAGCCAATGCGGCCGGGGCCTTGGTCACGAGGTAGACGGCACAGGCCAACGTGCCGACCAGGTCGGCCGCCAACGCGGTGGTCAGCGAGGATCGCTGCCAGTAGACGGCGGCCGTGGGAATCGGATCCACGTCGTCGGGCAGTTCCAGGACTCGTTGCCTGGCCCGGTCGATGATGATCCCGCGCAGCACGACGGCAGCGACGCCGGCGATCAGAGTGAGCACGGCCAGCCCGGGAACCAGAAAACGGAGTACCTCTGCCTGGACCGATACGCGGTTGCCGATGACCACCGCCACGACCGCGAAGAGCAGAATGCCGGAGGCGATGCCAGCGTAGATAAACTGCTGATGGGTGAGAGCCTTCCGGATGCTGAGTTCTGTGTCCACGACCGCTTCTCCAAGAACAGGAATCCGCAGCCTGCCCGCTGATTCGCCGGACTCCGTCAGAGGCACGAACACGAGCACCTGCCGAGATTACTTCTCGCCAGGCTTGAGGAACACGATCTCCCATTTAGACTGGCCGGCGACGAAAAGACGGGCTACCCGGCCGGCAAGCTTGTCGGTCTCTTTCCTTGAAGCGTCGATGCCGACGACCTGAGGATACCACTTGGATTTCTCCAGCTCCTTCGCGTCGAGGATTTTGAGCGGCTTGCTCCAGCCGCCGGGCTTGGCCAGATCCGGGTTGAGACTGACGTAAATACCCTCCTGGCCCCAGTCCTTGTTGACAGCCCGGTTGAGCAGGATGACCCACCGGTTAAGGTGCGTATTCCAGTGAATCGACGGCCCCCAGAACGCGTCAACAGTGCTCTTGTGCCAGTCCGCGGTGACGGGATAAATCGGACTCACGTGCCCGCCAAGCCCCGGCTCGCTCCATTGCCCATGGTGCCATTTGAACACTTTGCCCCTCGGATCGTCGCGATCAGAGGCCTTCATGCGTGCAACGGCCACGCCCTGTTCGGCCACGTCCTTGTTGTAGGTGCTGATGAAGAAGTAGAGGTACTCGTCCCGTGCGTCGGGGATTACCGAGAAGTCGCCGTTGCCCCCGGCGAAGTAGGTGTTGACCGTGTCGCAGTTGAGCGAGTCGGCCGGAGCCTCGAGGATCAGGCCAAGGTCCTTCCAGTTGAGCCCGTTGTCGGTCGAGACCATTGTGCCAATGCGCGGCGCAGTGAGCGTGGCACTGCCGCAGATCGGGTGCGGTTCGTTGTGGTACCACATATACAACCGCCCGTCGGGAGCTTTCCAGGTCGCCTCGATCCAACGCTCGCCTTGCCGCTTGACCTCGCGCCATTCGCGCTCGTTGTCGTATGCGGTTCTGACCGACGGGCGACTCAGGCCCGCCATGTTCGGTCCGCTGCTGCGATAGGGGTGGCCCAGCGAATAAAACATGAACAAGGTGTCGCCGTCCCAGTGGGCCGGACTGTTGCAGTCAACATCACCGTCCGATTTGGGTTCAGCGTCCTTGGCGACCACGATACCCGGCAGGGTCAGACGTGGCGCCGGCCGGACGACGACCGACGGCGGCTCCCCTTGCAGGGCGGGGGTGGTCCAGCCGACGGCGATCAACATCGCGGTAGTCAGGCAAGAGCCCATCGAAGCCCAGCGCGGCCCCGGCACCATGCGAGAACCTCCAAGGGTCTCCGTTCATGCCAATCGTGCAAGAGTCATGAGCGATCCGGCCGCTGCCAGGAAAACCTCGGGAGGCGGCTATTGAGCCAGGATCGCCAGGTCGACGTACTGCCCGCCGCCACTCTGATGGGTATGCACGGCGAGCGTGTTCTTGCCTTTCTTGAGCGCCTTCTTCAACGCGTCAGTGACGTCGAACATCTCGTACGAGGTCACGAATCCGCTGCGGTTCCAGATCTTCTGGCCGTTCACGAAGACGTCCGTATCCTCATCATAGAACACCACCAGCGCCCCTTGGCTGAGCGTGTCGCCGTTCCATTCGAACGTCTGGCGCAGCCAGATGTCGCTGGTCTTCCACTCCGTCTTCGGATTGTTGATCGTGCCGAAGGGTGCGGGCGCCGTCTTCCAGGCGCTGTCGTCGAAGGTCGCGCCGGTCCACTCCGTGGCCGGGGCATCGGTGGTGTAGCGATACGGCCTGCTGGAGGCCCCGTCCTGCATCGCCCCGACCAGCACCTGCCAAGGTTGCTCGGCCTTTGCCCCTGGTGAACCGGCTGTCGGGCCGGTCTTCTCGTACGCGGCCTGGCGCGACGTGATGGCGTGCATGCGCTTCAGGTCGAACTTCGGGCGGCGATCGTAGTAATACAACCCGTTATGCTCCTGCTCCACGTCGGTGAGCTGCGTGTAGCAGAATCCGAACATGTTCGGATTGTCCAGCAGGGCGTTGACCAGCCCCTGGTAGCGCATATAGAACTCGTCCAGGCTCTTCGGCCCGCTTCCGTAGCCCCAGCCGCCTTCCTTGTTCTCGCCCCAGAACGTGCCGCCGAACTCGCTGACCATGAACGGCGCCCCCAGATCGTGCGGCGACGCGCCGTATCGGGCCGGCTTGGCGGCCTCTTCGCTCCGGGCGAAGAATCCGTCCCAGGACTGCTTGAACGGCCTGGGATCCTGGTTGTAGTCGTGAGCGTCACGGACCTCCGCGTTCGGCAGAGTGTGCGTCCAACCGCTGGTCTCCAGGATCGGCCGCGTCGGATCGATGGCCTTGGTCTCGCGCCAGATCATCTGCTGGATTTCGCCGGCCTCACGCGGCGTCTCGTTGAACGGGCACCAGCCGATGATCGACGGGTGGTTGCGATCGCGGAGCAGGACCTCGGTCCATTCATTCAGGTAGGCGGAGTAGTTCTCCGGGCGGTAGTTGAAGCCCCAGTTCGGGAACTCGCCCCAGACGAGGTAGCCGAGCTTGTCCGCCCAGTACAGAAACCGTGGCTCGAAGACCTTCTGGTGCAGTCGGGCGCCGTTGTAGCCGACGGCCATCGAGCGCTCGATGTCCTTGCGCAGCTCGTCGTCGGACGGCGCGGTCCAGACGCCGTCGGGATAGAAGCCCTGGTCGAGGATCAGCCGCTGGAAAACGCGCTTGCCGTTGATCAGGATCGCTCGTCCCTCGATGGTGACCTTCCGAAGGCCGAAGTAGCTGGACACGGTGTCGATCGTCTTGGAGCCGCGGGTCAGCGTGAACTTGAGATCGTAAAGGAACGGATTGCCCGGCTCCCAGAGGTTCTTCTTGTTCAGATCGATGACCAGGCGATGATTCCGCCACGAAACCGGGCCGGAGTCGAAGCCCGCCTTGTCCGTGCCGGCGAACGCCTCCGCGGTGAGCTTGAGGTCGGGGTCCGAGCCGTTGACGCTCACCTCGATCAGAACCCGCGAGCGATCGGGGTCGGGCACCACGGAGAAGCTCTCGACGTACGACGATCCGACCGCCTCCAGCCACACCGGCTGCCAGATGCCGGTCGTCCGCGTGTACAGGCATCCTTCGCTGACCGTGAAGGTCTGTTTGCCCGTCGGCTGCCGGCCGCTGGCGGTGTCGTCGAAGCCGTATACGACGACCTCGTTGGCCCCGTCACGCAGAACCCTGGTGATCTCCAAGGCGAATGGGGCACTGCCGCCGGTATGAGTGCCCACCGGCTGGCCGTTGACCCAGACGGTGGCCTTGTAGTCGACCGCTCCGAAGTGCAGCAGGATCCGCTTGCCGCGCATGGCCGCCGGCACCTCAAACATCCGGCGATACCAGACGTGCTTCATGTGATCGTAGTGAGCGATGCCCGAAAGCTTGCTCTCGGGGCAGAAGGGTACGATGATCTTGGAGGCCAGGTCCTTGCCGGACGTCAACCCTCGGGCCGTGCCGTCGGCCGTCCGGTCAATCTCGAATTGCCACTCGCCGTTGAGACTGAGCCACGCATCGCGCTGGAAATCGGGCCGCGGATGCTCCGCCCGCGGAATCCCGGCTCCTCGTGCCAGAGGACTGAACGCCCCGGCCAGGCCCACGAGCAACAAAACGGTACGGTAACGGCGTGTCTGTCCCATGGTAAACGGTCCCTTCCAGTGTCCTCGTGCGGCCATCACGCGACCGCAGCGTTCTTGGTGATTCTCGCCCGAAGGACGCATGGCCGCGAGAGCCCGGACCTTCTGAAGGCAGTCACGTATTGTACACCAGATACGCGGCCAGGCGAGCACTTGGCCGATCCCCGCTTGCTCAACAGGCTGCCCCCCTCAGAATCGCGGTCAGTCGGCACCCATGAACCGAGGACAGGGAAGGACTCATGAACGAGAAGCGCCTGGGAGGATGTCCATCTGCCGTTTCGTCCGAATCGGCTACCAACGACGCCTCGACCGGCGACGGCTGCGTCCACCCATGAACATGAGCATGGCGAACAGCGAGCAGGACGTCGCCCCGAGGGCTCCCGATCCGCAGCCGAACGGAGAAAGCACCGGCACCACTTTGCCGCTGTCCGGGGAACCCGACGCGACGAAGTGGGCCACGACACTCTTGTCGTCGTCGACCAGGAGCGTCGCCGGGTTCTCGTTGCCCGACAGGTCGCCCGACCAGTGGTCGAACACGAAACCGCTGGGTGCCGAGGGCGCCCAGATCTGGGTGGTCAGCCCGAGATTGTAGCCCTCGGTCGCCATGGTGGTGACCGTGCCATCCACCGAGCGGCTGATGACCACCTTGGCGATCGAGTTCACCTGCACCAGGACCGACGCCGTGGCCGTCTGCCCGACGCTGTCGGTCGCTGTGACGGTGTAGAGGGTCGCGGCCTGCGGCGAGACCTGCACGCTGGCATTGGTCGAGTCGAGGTTCGGGCCGGTCCAGGCATAACTGTACGGTGCAAGACCGCCGCTTGCCGCGGCTGTGAGCGTCGCGCTGTGGCCGGTCAGGATCGTCTGATCGCTGCCCGCGCTGACGGTCAGCGCCGACACCGGGCATCCGTTGGCGTCGACGAGCGTTCCCGCGGGCGTATTGGCGCACTGGTCGTCGCAGTCGTTGACGCCATCACCGTCGGCGTCGCCGTCGCTGCATGCACAGCCCTTCACGTCGACGGTCTGGCCCGCCACGGTGTTCGGGCATTCATCCAGGCAGTTGTTGACGCCGTCCTGGTCGTCGTCGAGCTGGCTGCACGCGCAGCCCTGGGCGTTCACCTGCTCGCCGGTCGGCGTCGCGGGGCACTGATCGAGGTCGCCGCACACGCCGTCCTGGTCGGCATCGTTGGCCGCGTCCTGCGGGCATATGTCGCAGGCGTCGCCGAACGCGTCGCCGTCCGCGTTGGCCTGGTTCGCGTTGGCGATCGCGGCACAGTTGTCTTTGGCGTCCGGCACGCCGTCGCCGTCGCGGTCCGGCTGCGGCTGGGTGTCGGAGTCACGCTGGGTGACTGCCACGTCCTTGGGCTCACAGCCCGGAGCGGCCAGATGAAGCGTGACTGTGTCGTCCGCGAAATTGGTGTCCCAGCCGGCCCGGACCGTGATCGGCTGATAGGTGTTCCAGTTCGACGGCGAGAAGGTAAGCGTCTGGCCGGAAATCAGCAGGACCGGCGAAGCGGTGCTGTTCAGCGACGCCGTCACCGTGACGCTGGCCTGCGGCGCGAGGGAGAGTCTCACCTGGACGGTCCCGGTGGTCCCTTCCTGCAGGTTGAGGGCGGTGACGTCCGTGAGGACATAGATGATGTCCTTCTCCGCCTCGACCGCCGTCACCGCAACGCTTCCCGTTCCCGGGGCACTACAGGTGATGGTCGCCTGCTCGATGATCGCGTCGGCGTCGCTGTCCGCCGCAAGCGTGACCGTCTGGTAGACGCCCCAGTTGGCCGTCGTGAAGACCAGGCTCTGGGCGCTGCCGCTGGCGAAGTGGATATGGCTGTTACCTGCCGCGAGGGTCAGGCTGACGGTGGTATCGGCACACGGCTGGGCGCCCAGCTTCACGCGGAACGTGGCGGTCCCGCCCTCCGGGACCGAAACCGAGGTCTGGTCGGCGAGGATGGTGAGCGCCGTGGTCTCATCCGCGGTCACGGTGACATCCTTGTCCGCGGCGCCGGGCGTGCTGAGTCGGAGCGTCGCCGTCCCGCCGCACACGTCGGCGTCCTTCGCCGCGGCCACCGTCGTCGTCTGGTACGTGTTCCAGTTCGCGGCGGTGAACGTGAGCTCGGTCGGGTTGCTCAGCGTGATGCCCGGGTCGCCGCCGACCAGCAGGCTGGCAGAGACCACCGTGTCCGCGCAGGGCTTGAACCCGAGCTTGACCTGCATCGTGGTCGTGGAGCCTTCGGTCAATCGCAGGGACGTCTTGTTGGTGACGATCGAGGGCGCGTCGTCGTCCTCCTCGGCCGCAAGCACTTCGGAAGTCGTCAGGTAGGTCGGCTTGCTCGGGTTCGGCGCCGTCAGCAAGATCATGGCCTCGCCATTGCAGACGTCCACGTCGGCCGCCGCCGCGAGGGTGACCTCCTGATAGGTGTCCCAGTTCAAGTCGGTGAAGGTCAGGGTCTGGCCGGCCGAGACGGTGATGTCCGGGTCGGTTGTGGGCCCGGCCGCCGGGGCCACCGTGATCTGCATCGTGTTCGAGGGTGGGGGGGGAGCCATGGTCAGCTTGACTCGGAACGTGGCCGTCGCGCCCTCCGGCACCGTGATCGTGGACAAGGCCTCCTTGGGGTCGACGGCAAGGTCGGTGATGATTCCGGGATCGCAGAGATCGCCAATCCCGTTTCCGTTCGAATCGGCCTGGTCGCTGTTGGCGACGGTCGGGCAGTTGTCGGCCGGATCCTCCACCCCGTCGCTGTCGGTGTCACCCGGGCGAGCGGTGATCAGGGTCGTGGCCGTCGCATTGGCTCCGGTGGCCGGATTGATCACTGTCAGGATGGCCGTGTATCCGCCCGCCTGGTAGTTGGTGTAGGTGTGGTACACGACCGTGCCGATCTCGATCGGGCTGCCGTCGCCGAAATCCCACGCGCAGACCAGCTCGTTGTTGATCAGCCCAAACTCGTCGCGGGAGCCGGTGGCGTCAAAGCGGGCGGCGAAGGGCAATTGGTGGAGCGGATTGTAGGGCTCGTTCGGGAAGGTCACCTGGATGACGGCATTGACCGCGGGCACGATCTGCCCGTGGACGATGCGGATCGGCAGGCTGTGCGGCGTCTTGCCGGTCGTGACCATGGTGAATCGGTCCGGGGGGGTGACCATGGTATTGGCCTTGAAGCTGTGCACGCGATAGGAGACGCCGGTGCCGCTGCCCGGGTCCGAGGCGAGCTCCAGGCTGGTGGGGCCCAGCACTGACTTGACCACGTACCAGCCGGGCTTGGGGCCCTCGAGAATCCGCACCGTGTCGTTCGTCTTGAACTCGCTCGCGACAAACGGGCTTGACGGGCTGGGATCGTCCAGTCGGTAGACGCCGTCGGTATTCGAGACGCTGACCGTCGCCGCATCCGTCGGCGTGATGCCGGCCCAGTCGATGCGGAACGCGACTCCCCCGTCGTCGGTGATGTAATCCACGCCGGTGGTCGCCTTGCCGGCCTGCAGGCCGGACACGCTGCCCTTGACTTGCCAGACTTCCTGTCCGGGCGCGGTTTCGTCCACACACTCGATGATCCAGGTCTCGAGCTTCGATTGGGTGGTATCGACCGCCAGGTCGGCGATCGAGCCCCGGCCGGTGTTCAGCCACCCGGCGCGCGGTGTCGTCGCGGCACGCTCCGTGCCGGTAGGCGAGGTCCCCGGCGTCAACTCCGCGTAGAAGTAATAGGTACCGTCCTTGGGCAAGGCGCTCAGCGGGACGTGGAAGCCGTCCTGTACCACCCCCGGCAGCTTGATCAGCGGGCTCGCGGGATCGGTGAGCTCCGTGCCGCCGTACGGATTCGCCGCCTTGGTCACGTCGTCGACGAAGAACAGCCGGATGGTCGTCCCGCCGTAGGCATCCCAGGCCTCGTACTTGAGCGGGAAGTAGGCATTCGCGCCGGCGCCCATGATCACCCCGCCGGGCGGATTCAGGAATCGCAACTCGGGCACGATGTGCGGCTGCCAGAGGAAGGTCACGATCGACTGGGTCGGCTCGGTCACGATGTTGGTGATGGACAGGCCGCTCGGCAGCTGACCGTACCACCGGGAACTCGGGTTGGTGGTGTCGTTCCACACCGTGACGCCCTGGGATCCCGGATAGCAGTCACCATCGTCGCCGCCGTTCTCGCCGGTCTCCAGCTGGTGCTGCCCGTCCGCCTGAACGATGTTGTAGACGAAGTGCGAGCCGAGCCGCTGCTGCTGGGGCAGGCCGGAGGGGTTGGCTCCCAGATCGGCATGCAGAATCACCACCCCCTCGCCGGGCGCGGCGGCGTTGAAATTGACCCGGTCCGCGTAAGGCGGGTTGTAGTCGTGGCGGGTCACCCGCCAGAAGTAGAAGCGCTCGCCGGGATAGACGGTATTCTCGAAATAGTAGACCGACGAGACCGGATCGAAGGAATAGTCCTTCAGCGTCACCGGCCACTCGATCGACGGAGGCAGGATCTCCATCAGGTCGTTGCTCCGGATCCACCCCGAAGCTTCCTTGAGGATCGGCGCGGGATGCACCGGGCCGCCGGCCATGATGCACCACCCGCCGATCGGGGTGTTGATGATCGTCGGTCCGGTGAGGTACTCGTCGTAGTCGTAAAGATCCGGGTAGCCTTCCCAGCTGTGCAGGAATTCGTGATTCATCAGGCCCTTGGCGAAGCCGGACTCGTCCGAGCTGCCGGTTTCGCCAATCGTGTCCACCGAGGTGGCAAAATCGGAGAACGCGATGACCCGCGTGTTGCTGTACATGTTGGCGGCCAGGTCGGCAGTGTTTGTGGCCGCGGTCTTGTCGATCCTCGTCTGGATGGGCAGGTCCATGCCCGGAGCGGGCAGCTGGAAGAGCCCGCGTCCGCCGGGGGCGAGGCCGCCGGGATACAGCCCGCCCGGAAGCAGGGTGAAGCCGCTGAACACCGGGGTAGCGGTGCCCGCTCCCGAGACGACATGGTTCCAGTCGGTGCTCGCGTCCAGGGCCTCGACCGTGTCCTCGGTCAGTCGCTTCCGGTTGAAGGGATACCCCTCGCTCGGGCTGCCGTCGTTGCTGTTGCCGGGATCGGCATCCCACGCGTAATTGTCCGTGCCCGCGAGCCGGACGCTGCCCTGATCCAGCAGGCCGTCCAGGTTGTAGTCACGCTTGAGCACCTCCACCGGTGTGGTGGGGATGTAGGCGGGGTCGTTGACCGGGGCATTGAACCAGGTGAGGTACTCGAGGTTCAGGACGTTCCCACCGTCGTAGCCGTTCTGGCCGGACAGATTGTAGGCCCCCGGTCCACCCGGTCCGATGATCCCGTCGTTGGGCGCGGGGGCCCCGGGATCCCCTGCCCCGCGGTCCTCCCCGAAGGGGTTCGTGCTGGCAGGGGAGGTCACTTCGCCCAGCCGTCCGTCACCGCCGTAGTCGATGCCGGAAACGCTCCTGGCGTGGTAGATCGAGGAGGGCAGGTCGCTGAACTCCGCCTGGCCGTCATAGTAGCCGGTCGCGTCCGGGTAGATGGTGGTGCCGGTGTGAACGGCATAGCCGCCATCCATGTCCCCGTTGCCAATTGAGGGCGGGTCGACCGTCCCCATGCAATTGTTGCCCGAGGGAGTTGGCAGCGGGAAGTTGTTCAGTCCGGACCGGGCCTTGGTGCCGCCCACGTTGGGCTCGAAACCCCTCGCGGCCGTCGGGTCGAACTCGACCATGTTGGGGATGCGCTGCACCCAGGTCGGAGCGGGCGGAAGCGTGGCCGGCAGCACGGCGTTGGGCGTCATCGCGTGCAGGTCCGTGAAATACGCCTGCCACCAGCCGTCATAGTCCCACTTCCACGGATTGGCGCTCGGATCGCCCGTCACCGGGTCATCGCACGGACGCGGCGTCGTCGGGCTGCCCCGGTAGTCGTCAAACCTCATCTTGGTGTTGCCGCGCTCGCTCCACCGCTCCGGCCCGTCGTACTTGCCGTTGCCGCAGTGCGCGATGATGATCGCCGCGGTGCTCGTACCGGTAGTCGGGTCGACGCCGGGATAGTTTGCCGTGATGTAATCGATGGCCCACTGGCGCGATGCGGGGTCGGTGTTGTTGGGGCTCGGGTCGCACTTCACCCAGCGGCGAGACGCATCCGAGGTGTAAACATAGACCCGCAGGAAGTCCTCGAAGGGCTCCGGAATATCCCATACTCCGTTACGGTTGCTGTCATCGAACTCCCCCGCACCGATGGCGCCGTCGCCTCCCAGACAGTTCGGCGGAGTCGCAGAGTCCGCGCGATCATATCCGTCGTAACTCTCCTCGATGTAGGCACTGTACCGGCCGTCACCGTTGAGATCGCGGAAACGCTCGCCCGGCGTCCACCACCCGTCGGCGGGCGGCCCCTCGGTGGGAGCGGTCAGGTTGGTGACACGTGGATTCCCGGAGATGTCGGAGACGTCATACATGGGGGCGCCGTCGGAGAACGGCTCGCCCATCATGCTCAGCGCCCCGCCCACACCCAGGTAGGTGTGCTGGACGGCACTCCCGTTTGCGGCCGTAGGCAGGATCGGCCAGGGGAGATGAATCCAGCCGACCACGTCGCCGCTCACCGTCACCGCGCCGTACGAGATCTCGTTCCAGTACTGGGCAAAAGAACCAACAGTCGGGTCTACGATGTTGAAGTACTGGTTCCAGACGTCATCCGGGTTGGGGAGCGGCGGTTGGGCCGACTTCGGCGCAGTCGCCAGCATCACCCCGAACTTGCGCTGATCCGCGTCGGCACCTGTGGGGCCGCACAACGTTGCGATAGAGCTCAAGACCAGAAAAGTGGAGACACGCGCATTCGTCAACATGGTCGGACTCCGGTTACAGGGGTGAGAAACCATCCCCGTTCCGCGGATGACACAACGCCGTCATCCCACGGATCGAGTGCTCGCCAGCCGGCGAAGGTTTCTGGGTGTTACTCCGATCCTGTACTGCGGCCACCGTGGCTGTGGCTCCCCAGCACCTCCCAAAATCCCAGTGTAATGATTTTGGTCCTCCTGTCAAGGTGCACACTCTAATCCGAAGCAGAATCGTCCTGAGCCGCACCCTCGTAACCTTTCTGATCCGATGCGGCGGTGGGCCGGGCCTCAAGACCACGCCGAGCCCGGAAGAAGACGGCCGGAACGCGTCAGGCGCCTCTTCCAGGCAAGAACGCCCCCCTCAGTCGTCATTGGGTCGCCAAACACGCTCCTGGCAGGCGTTCACCCCAGGGAGTGCGACCGCAAGCGACTGCCCACCATGGACACGCCGAACCCATCGGCGAGGCCGGCGTCTGGTGTGGCCACACCTTCCCTGCACGATCCTGTGGGATCCTATAGATTGGATGAGCGAGCGAAACAGAAGTTCCGAGAAATCACTTGCTGTACCGCTTGCGGAAATCCTCGGCCGCCTTGGCCCGACGGTCCTTCTCGGCGGCATCCATCTGGTTGCTGAACCAGCGATGGTTGCCGGAGGCCAGTACCTCGTCCAGCTTGGCCTGGAGCTTCTTGGCGGCCTCGGCCTTGGCGGGTTCGGCGGCTTCGGCGTTTTCCTTCGCCAGCCTGCGGAGTTCCGGCACATAGTGCGAGTAGAAGTGCTTGGCGACCTCGTAAGTCCCGTGCCAGTGAGTGTAGTCGGGTCCCATCATGGAGGCCCCGTGGCGGGCCCGGCGGCCCTCGTGGTGCCAGATCTCATACCAGGTGAAATCGACGGCGTTCGCGAACTCGACCGGTACCAGCAGAGGCTTGGCCAGCTCGTACAGCTCCAGGCCGGGCTTGGCGAACTTGTCGTGGTACAGCTCGATCAGCCCATCATACTGCACATAGAAGTTGTCCACCCACTGCTTCGCGTGGCAGTTGAGGCAGACGTTCTGCATGTTCGCCCGCCGGGCTTTCCAGTCCACGCTCGCTCCCGGCAGCCCCATCTTCTTGTCGCTTGCCTCGGGACGGACGGAGACCGCCGGCCGGTTGTTCCAGCTGATCCGCAGCCCGATGTCGTGGTTGAGCGCCTGGTTCTTCGTAGCGCTCATGTGACAGGTCGCGCAGGTCGGAGCGCTGCTGTAGTCCTCACCCAGAACCCACTTGGCCGAGTCCATGTTGAGCTTCTCGCGGAAGGCCATGAAGGCGATACCGTGCTTGGACTCCTCGTAGATCTCTTTCTGGGGATGATCTGGCCCCATGTGACACTTGCCGCAGGCGTCCGGGTGGCGAGCCTGCCAGGCCGAGAAGCTGTGCCGGCTGTGACACGCGGCGCAGGAGCCTTCGGAGCCGTCCGGGTTGATCCGCCCAATGCCGGTGTTCGGCCAGGTGGCCGGATCGAGCTTGCCGCCGGGCAGGACCTTGACCTGCGAACCGTGGCACTGCCAGCAGCCGTTGACCGCCGCGGCACTGGTGCCGTCGGGGAACCCGGCCGTCTTGAAGGCATTGTTGCCCTCGACCACTTCGGCCAGGGTGTTGTCCAGCGAGCCGAGGATGCGAGCGCCCTTGGAGTGGTGGGACTCGCCGAACTGGGCGGTCTCCTTCTCGTGGCAGCGGGCACAGTCCTTGGGCGACACGATCGTGGCGATGAACTCCCCTTCATGCTTGAAAGCGTCGCCCTCGCCGTCCTGGGCGGCATGGCATTCATAGCAGCCAATGTGAGCCCGAAAGTGCTTGCTGCCGCCCCATTGCTGATAGATCGGCGTGTTATCCTTGCGGTGGCACTCGATACAGGCCTTGCTCTTGGCCGAGAGCTCCGGCAGGCCCCAGGGGGCCGCCCAGGCCGGTGAGGCGGCCAGCAGAAGGACCGCCAGACGGTTCACCATGATGGGTTGAATGGCTTGCATGTCTTGGTCACTCCCTTTCAGACCGTCTCGGCTGTCGCCCGACGGTGATCCTCGTGTGAAACGCCATGGTCCTTGCGATAGGTCAGCTCGCCGGAGAGCACCGGCACCGACATGCGCACGAACAGGGTATACAGCAACAGGCCAAACGCCCAGATGCCCAGGCAGATCTGAACCTCGTGTACGGTGGGCACGTACTCGACGACTTCGCCCAGCGGCGTGGGGACGAACGCCGGGACGATCAGCCCCATCCCTTTCTCGATCCAGATGCCCACGATGGTCAGCACGCAGGCCACGTTCAGGACCTTGAGGCCCCGGGAAGCGGGCAGCACAAGGAGAATCGTCGCCAGGACGTTGAACGCGACCGCCGTCCAGATCCAAGGGACCAGGGCGTGCCGGCCGTGAAGGCCGAAGAACAGGTAGCGCGACGAGGCGATGTGGGCCGAGTCGGAGTAGAACTCGGTGAATAGCTCGCAGCCCAGCAGGAAGATGTTGATGATCGTGGCGACCTGCACGATCCGTCGCAGGGTCAGCAGGGCGTCGTCGCCGACCTGGTACCGGGTGTAGTGCCGCACGATCTGCAGCGTCAGGATGATGAACGCCGGCCCGGCCGCGAACGCGCTGGCCAGGAAGCGGGGGGCGATGATCGCGGAGTTCCAGAACGGCCGGCCGCCAAGCCCGACGTACAGGAACGCGGTCACGGTGTGGATGCTCACCGCCCAGACGATGGCCACGAACACAAAGGGCACGTAAAAGACCTTGGCCGGCTCCCGCTCGCAGTAGGCGCAGTAGAGCAGGTACCCGCAGATGTGCAGGTTGAGGATGAGGTAGCCGTTGAGGGCGATGACGTCCCAGGTCAGCATCGAGACCGGAAAATTGAACCGCTGCAGCAGGTGAGCGAAGCGATCCGGCCGGCCGAGATCCACGGTCACGAACAGCAGGCACATGACGATCACCGCGACGGCCAGCAATTCACCGAAGATGACCACATGGTGAAGGTGCATGTTGCGATAGATGTAGACCGGGATGACCAGCATGGCCGCCGCGGCCGCCAGGCCCACGAGGTAGGTGAAGTTGGCGATGTACACCCCCCACGAAACCTGGTCGGTCATGCCCGTGGTGACGAGGCCGTTCACCAGCTGCGTACACCAGGCGTGCAGGCCGACCAGCGAGAGAACAGTCAGGACAGTCATCCAGGTGTAGTAGCGCCAGTCTCCGACGAAGCTGATCCGGGCGCACTGCCACAAGAAGGTGAGGTATCGCTTCATTCCCCACCTCCGCCCGATTCCGTGGCTCTATCGGATTCAACCGACTCGTGGTAGCGGCTCCCGCGCTCGTCGAAGTAGTAGAAGAACCGGGGAAGCGTGCCAACCTCTTCCTTGAGAACGAAGACGCGTTTGTGCCGCAGGATGTAGCTGACCTCGCTCGCGGCGTCCAGCACGTTGCCGAACTTGCGCGATCCGGTCGGGCAAACCTCGACGCAGGCGGGGAGCTTCCCGACTCGCGTGCGGTGCAGGCAGAAAGTACACTTCTCCATGACCCCTTTCGGCCGCGGACGGTTGGACAGGTAGCTCATGTCCGGATTGAGGTCTTTGGCCGCCAGCTCCGGCTGGGCAAAGTTGAACCGCCGGGCCCAGTAAGGACAGGCCGCTTCGCAGTAGCGGCAGCCGATGCACCAGTCGTAGTCGATGACGGTGATGCCATCGGGCTCCTGCCAGGTGGCCTCGACCGGGCAGACCTTGACGCACGGCGGCTTGGCACACTGGTGGCACTGCACCGGCATGTAGTAGCTGTCGTGCTCGGGCACGACCGGCGGATCGTAATGATGGTCCGAGGTCTCGAGATCGATGCTGCCCTTTTCCATCTTGAGGACGCGGATGTACTGGATCTCGGGAGCCCGCGACAGGTTGTTCTCCTTGACGCAGGCATGCACACATCGCCGGCAGCCGATGCACCGGCTGATGTTCAGAGCATAGACGAACTCGACGCCGACCATGGGCTTCACGTCGCCGAGGCTCGGCCGGACGGCGAAGCGGTGCTCGACCTCCCGGGCGATGCGATCCAGGGCGGTCTGCATCTCGGCCGGGGTCATCTCCTTGTAGTGCTTCTGCAGGAAGCGCTCGAGCGTCGGGATGTCGTCGGGCGACATCTTCCGCAAGGGCGAGACCGCAGCGGCGATGGCCGCGGCACCGGTGGCGGCCACCGCACTCTTGCGGAAGAAGCCTCGCCGGGTGAGACCGGGTCCGCTCAACTGGTTGTCCTGCTCGCTCATCGGCGGTGTCTCTGTGGCTTCGCCTCATCCCCGTCACCGCCCGGCAGCCGCTGGCGGTAGATCAGCAACGGGTTCTTGGTCTCGCTCCGTCCTTCGGCTTCCGATCGCCGATCGCCCATCCGCAACGTGTTCGGGCCGGGCGCCGGCCGCATCGGTTTGAACGCCGGGTTGTGCGGATCGTGGCATTCAACGCACTTGCGACGCTCCATCGGGCCAAGCTTGGGATTCCAGTAGCCGTTGGTCCGGCCATGCACGCCGTGCGCCCAGTCGCGGTAGACGGGTCCGTGGCATTTCGCGCACAGCAGCGGCGGCTGATCGAAGGGGATCGGGCCGCCGCGGTCGTCGGCAAAGGCGTCACGATTCTCGCGGTTGTGGCAGTTGAAGCAGCGCGCATTGATCCCGTGCTCGAGCACGATCGCGCGGTGCTGAGTCAACGGCCGGTCGGTCTCGACGGGCGAAGGAAACAGGTTGTGGCATTCGCTGCAGCGGTAAGTCATGCCCGCAACGACCGTCTCGGGCTTGAGAATCGGCCGGCGGACCGGGGTCATGTCCGTGGCCGAGGCGGGCACGACCGCAGCCGGGCCTACCGGGCTGACGTGCGGCCACGGATCGGCGAGCAGAAGGCCGGTCAGGGCAATCAGCACGAACGGTACAAACCACGCTTGCCAGCGCCGCGGAGGGTCTGATGGCAGAGTAGACGTGCTCCCGGTCCGACTCACTCAAACACTCCCGATCGCCTGGATTCGCCCCGCCTCTTATACGAGCTTGAGCAGATAGGCGTCAACGAGAATCTCTCACTTCTTTTCTCGGAGCTCTTCCCAGTAGCCACGAGCCTGCCCGGTCAGCTGCTCGATCCTGTCGAAAAGGATCGTCTTGATCTCGGTAGCGCGGGCCCGTCTGTTCCGCAATGAGGGCGCGTCTCCCTCCGGCGCGGCCATCAGATGGTTGCATCGCTGGTCGATGGAGACGAGCAGAGCCTGCAACCGCAGGCCGGCCCCGGTCAGGGGAGGCAAGTGGGCGTCGGATGGGACTGCAAGGGCCTCCGGCGGGGCCTCGCCGAGCAGCTCGGCGATGGCCAGCCTGGCATCGTGCAGCCGCACGCCCAGGTTCATCAGTGCCCGGGCCGCCAGGCCCTCTTGCTCACGGAGAAGCCCAATGAGCAGATGCTCGCTGCCAACGTAACGATGGTTGAGGAGCCGGGCCTCCTCGATCGCGTACTCGATAACCCGCCTGGCGGCCGGTACCTGGGCAAGCTTGCCCGACCCGGGATCCTGGGCGCCGGGCGTGAGCATGCCTTCGACCTCGTGCCGCACGCGGTCGAGATCCGCGCCCAGCGTCTTGAGGGCGTTGGCCGCGACGCCGGTGCCTTCCTTGACCAGCCCGAGGAGGATGTGCTCGGTCCCGATGTAGTCGTGCCTCAGACGCTGGGCCTGTTGATTGGCCAGAGCCATGACTTTGCGGGCGTGGTCGCTGAATCGTTCGAACATCGCGTTACCTCATTTCAGATAAGAGCCTATCTCGATAGGTGTGGGACCGGCATCTTGCCGGTCGGGTGACAGGCTGGAAGCCTGTCCCGCACTCCGAAGTGAGATAGGCTCCAAGAGTCACATCCGTTTGAGCTTTTCCAACACACCGGAGGCTTTGGCAGTCAGCTCCTGCGTATCAGCCAGCAGTGCCTGCCATAGTACGTCGGCGGCGGCCTGTTTGTCACGGAGCTCCGCGGCCTCCTCGTAGCGGGCGTCCTTGATCGCCGCGTACTTCTGGTTCTCCAACCGCTCAAGTTCATGCTCGATACTACCGGCCATCGCGTTGAGTGTGGCCAGGGTCTCGACCAGAGGCG
>JAKLEZ010000017.1 GCA_022711465.1 Planctomycetota bacterium
AAGTGTCCGCCTGGCAAAGGGATCGGAACACGCGGGTGACCAAAGTGAACTGGCGTTTCACCATGGCGGATGCGCGGGTGAAGCTCAAGAGGCTTTACCCCTCAATTGAGTAGTGTCGGAGCACTAGGCCGGCCTTTGCGGTACGGAAGCACACGTGAGCCGATTGCGAACAGAACAGCTGATCCACCAGATCGAGACGCTGGCTCGTGCTACGGGCCCGGTTCAGATCATGGAGGTGTGCGGCACGCACACGGTGTCGCTTTTTCGCAGCGGGGTGAAATCGCTGATGCCGGCCGAGGTGCGTCTGGTCAGCGGCCCGGGCTGTCCGGTGTGTGTGACGTCTCAAGGCTACATCGACGCGGCCTGCGATCTCGCCTCCCGAGAAGGGATAACCGTCTGCACCTACGGGGACATGGTGCGTGTGCCCGGACGGTCCGGCAGTCTGGAAAACCGCCGCGCGGCCGGGGCACAGGTGGTAGTGGTCTACTCCGCCCGCGACGCGGTCAAGTTTGCCGAGCAGCACGCCGACCGCAAGGTGGTGTTCCTGGCGGTCGGCTTTGAGACGACCGCTCCGGCCACGGCGGCTGCCGTGCTCGAGGCCACCCGGCGGCGATTGATGAACTTGTGGATCCTGCCCGGGCACAAGTTGGTCATACCGGCGATGGCCGCCCTGCTGGCTGGCGGTGACGTGCCGATTCGAGGTTTTCTGCTGCCCGGCCACGTCAGCGTGGTGATTGGGACCCAGGTCTACCGGCCGATTGCCGAGCGCTATCGGAAACCCTGTGCGGTCACTGGCTTTGAACCGGAGCAAATGCTCGCGGGAATAGCGAATGTCATGGAGCAGATCTCAGCGGGCGTGAGCCGGATCGACAATGTCTATGGCGTCGCTGTCCGCGATGGGGGCAACCCCCAAGCGCTCGGTTTCATCGACGAGGTATTTGAGCCTGAGGACACCATCTGGCGAGCGATGGGAACCATCCCGATGAGTGGCCTGGGGCTTCGCGAGCGGTTCTTGCGGTTCGACGCCTTGCGGAAGTTCGATCTGACCATCGGTCAGGATTATGACCCCCCGGGGTGCAAGTGCGGCCAGGTCATTCAGGGCAAACTCGAGCCATCTTCCTGTGGCCTCTTTGGCGAGCACTGCACCCCTTCGCACCCTGTGGGCCCCTGCATGGTCAGCAGTGAAGGGACTTGCGCCGCGTGGTTCAAGTACGGTCGCCGCGAGCGGCGAGAGGGCAACGCTTCCAGTTCTGGAGTGCAGACCGCAACACGATGAGCATGCTTGGCAACCGAGAAGAGCAGATTATCATCGCCCATGGTGGTGGTGGAGAGAAGACCCGGCAGTTGATTGCCGAAAGATTTCTCCCCAGGTTGAGCAACCCCCTGCTGGCTCCGCTCGGCGACAGTGCCGTGCTTGACATTCCTCGCGGGCGAATCGCCTTCACGACCGATGCGCACGTCGTTCAACCGCTGGAGTTTCCGGGGGGCGACATTGGCCGGCTGTCGGTATGCGGGACGGTGAACGACCTGGCCGTCGCCGGGGCGGTTCCGGTGGCGCTCAGTCTGGCCATGGTCATGGAGGAGGGACTGCCGTTCCCTGTCCTGGATCGGATCATCAGCTCCATTGCGGAGGCGGCTCGAGAGGCGGGTATCGTCATTGCCACGGGGGACACCAAGGTCGTCGAGCGTCAGCGCGGCGACGGCATGACAATCACGACCGCGGGTGTGGGCGCGGTGCGGGAAGGGCTGCGGCTGGACACGACGAGGATCTGTTCTGGCGACGTGATCCTGGTTACCGGCCGAATCGCCGAGCACGGGCTGGCGGTCATGTCGGCTCGCGAGGGATTGGGGCTTCAAACGGATCTGCTCAGCGATGTCGCTCCCATGAACGGCCTGATCGCCGCGGTTCTGGACTGCGGGGTTGACGTCAAGTTCATGCGCGACCCGACGCGTGGCGGGCTGGCGTGCGTACTGGCGGACCTGGCGGATGACACCGGCCTGACGATCGAGGTTCGAGAAGCGGCCATTCCTCTTTCCGGCGCCGCCCGGCACGCGGCGGAACTGCTGGGTCTTGATCCTCTCTCTGTAGCCAACGAGGGTAAGGTCGTCATGGTGGCGAGCGAGGCCGATGCTGCGAAGGTCCTGGCGATCTGTCATGGCCATCCTCTGGGGAAGCATGCCGCGATCATCGGCCGCACGGTGTCTTCTCAACCGGCACTGGTCGAGCTCGTGACGCGTAGCGGCGGGCGACGGTTGGTGCAGCGGCCATACGGCGAGGAGCTCCCCCGGATCTGCTGACATGCACGAGGCAACCCTAGCCATGGCGATCGTGGAGCAGGTGGTCGAGGCCGCGTCTCCGCACCAAGTCACCCGAATCAGCGAGATTGAGATCGACGTCGGGGTGCTCAAGCAGGTTGTTTGCGAATCGCTGCTTCTGGCCTTCGAGGCGTGTGCCGCGGGCACCCTGGCCGAGGGCGCCGTTCTCAAGATCAACGAGATTCCTCCTGTGGCCGCGTGTCAGGAGTGCGGGAAGGAGTTCACCCCCGACCTGGCGGAACTGAGTTTCGTCTGTCCCGGCTGCGGCAAGGCGAGCGTGACCCTGATTGGCGGCGACGAGATCCTGCTGAGAAGCATGACCTGCGAGCAGAACGACGCCCCGGCGGCCACGGTTGCACCACGCAAGGAGACGTGATCGGATGATGAAGGTTCAGGTTGTTCAGAACGTCCTCAAGGCGAATGATGCCGTGGCTGCGGCAAATCGCAGGATTCTCGGGGAGGCCAAGCTCCTGGCCCTCAACCTCATGAGCTCTCCGGGCAGCGGCAAGACCACCTTGCTGGAGAAGACCATTCCTATGCTGGGTTCCGCGTGTCCATCGGCCGTCCTGGTGGGCGATCTTCAGACGACCCGCGACGCCGAACGGCTGAGCAGCATTGCCACCGACGTCGTCCAGATCAATACCGGGACCGGCTGCCATCTGTCGGCCACCCAGGTCGCCGAGGCGCTGACGGGCCTGGATCTCGGGCGGCTCGGGTTTCTGTTCATCGAGAACGTGGGCAACATGGTCTGCCCGGCGGACTTTGACTTGGGTGAACACCGCAAGGTCGTGTTGCTCAGTGTCCCGGAGGGCGACGACAAGGTCGCCAAGTACTACACGCTCTTCCAGCGGGCAGACATCATCCTGCTCACCAAGGTCGAGTTGCTCAGCGTATTGGATTTCCGTATCGACCGGGTGCAGGATGATCTGGCCAAGCTGAATACCCGGGCGCCGTTCATTCAGCTGTCGGCCAAGACGGGCCAGGGCATGGACCAGTGGATCACGTGGCTTCACCAGCAACGGGCTGCGGTGAGATAGCGATCGAGATCTCTGGCCAGACAGTCTCGCCTCGACCGCCGCGCTGACGGTTGTCCGTCCGAGGATCTCGGCTGCAATATGGATGTCATTTGTTCCCGTCCGATGTTCGTGATTCTGGCATTCGTCGTGGGTGGTGGGCCTGCGTTTGCCGCGCGGACAAGACCCCAGCCTCGCCCGCAGGCCGGGCCGCCTGCGGCTGCGGAATTCAGGGGAATGTGGGTCACGCGTTTCGAATGGCCGAGCTCCGACCAAGCCCAGTGTCGAGCCAAGATCGACAAGATCCTGAGCACCCTGGCCCGCAACCACTTCAACGCGGCCATCTTCCAGGTTCGCGGGCAGGCGGACACTTTCTATCCGTCGCCCGAAGAGCCCTGGTCGCCGATGATCTCGCCGAGCGGCACGGAACCCGGTTGGGATCCCCTGGGGTACGCCGTTGAGGTTGCTCACCGGCAGGGTCTGGAGTTTCACGCCTATATCAATACCCACACCATTTGGCAGCACGACCGCAAGGAGGTGCCGGGGGTTCCATCGCACCTGTTCTACCGGCGCGGCGACGCTGCGACGCCCGGTTGCCATGATTGGCTGATCCACGACGACCAGGGTCGACCGGTGCAATGGGGTGGCGACAACTACGTGTGGCTGGCACCGGGAGTACCTGCCGCCCAAGCCTATGTTCGCAGGCAAGTCATGTACGTGGTGCAGCAGTATGACATCGACGGTGTTCATTTCGATCGCATTCGCACGGCCGGGGCGGAGTTCTCCCATGACCCGATCTCCGTTTCTCGCCAAAGTCTGGGCAGCGAGGGCAATCCGGGTAATCTGGACTTCGGTGACTGGACGCGCGACCAGATCACACGTCTGCTCGGCGACCTCTACGCCCAGATTGGCGAAACGAAGCCAAGGCTCATGGTCAGCGCCACCCCGGTGGGCCTGTACCGCCAGGATCGGTATCCCAACTACCCGGACGACTTCCATTACGGCTACTCGAAGTGCTACCAGGATGCCCAAGCCTGGATGGTCGCCGGAGCCGTGGACCTCATTGTGCCGCAGATCTACTGGAACGACGGCGGAAAGCCGCCCGACTTCAGCCAAGTTCTGCCGGACTGGATTGCCCACAGCGGTGGGCGGCACGTCTGCGCAGGCCTGGTCAGTTCGATGACCGACAAGGAGATCATTCACCAGGTTCAGGAGACCCGCAAGCGAGGCGGGACAGGCGAGGTGTTCTTCTCATACGGATCGTTCAACAGGAAGGGCTACTTCCGGCTGTTCAGCCGCCCGGGCGGGCTGTACGCCAAGCAGGCGGCCACGCCCTCCCTGCCGTGGAAGGAGTGGCCTACCGACGGGATCGTCGTGGGTACCCTTCTCGATGCCGCCAGTGCAGAGCCGGTGGTGGATGCCTGGGTGGTCCGGACGGGCAGCGAACATGTCGCCTTGTCTTCCGGCGATGGTCTGTACTCATTTCTCAAGGTTCCGCCCGGCACGTACGCGCTGACCATTCGCAAACGAGGCTACGCCGAGCGGTTGATCGACAATGTGGTGGTCAACGCCGGCCAGGTCGTGCGGGTCAACGCGGCCATGCTGCGGCAACCTGCCACCCAGCCAGCCGAGATGGATGAGCGGGCGGCGGAAAGCCAACCGGCCGGTCCGCCACAGCCAAGTGATATCCTGGCCGCGGACCATTCCGATGCGTCGCCCCCCCCTCGAACACCTCGCGGCAAGGGCATGGGGCTCTTCACCTGGCTTGGCATCCTGTTGCTCGCCGGGAGCCTCTCGGCCACCCTGGTGCTGTTCCTTCTCCGGCGGACCGGCCGCCCTGAGGTCTGACGGCCATGCGTCTTGTCTGCTCAGGTTACTGGGCGGCGCCCTTCTTTCGGAAAGCGTCCACACTGATCGCCCCGTGGCCGGTCATGGTCAGTAGCAGAGCCGAAGTGAGGAGGATCACGTTCGCGTGGAACGGTCCCTGGTCGCTGAAGAACTTCCCATTCTCATACAAGGCGATGGTGAAGCTCGCGAGCATGAGGGACATAGCCCCGGCCGGCCAGCGGCCCAGGGCGCCCAGACCGAGAAGCCCCCCCACGATGACCTCCAGGAAGGGCAATGCATAGCCATAGGGAGCTGCGAACCACACCGGCAGCCAAGCGGGCTTCATGCTCAGAAAGACGGTGCGATAGAATTGGGCGACACCACCCTCCGCGCTGATCTTGTGGACACCCGCCAGCACGAAGTACAACCCGAGGGCAAGCCGATTGAGCAAGAGCACCAGGTCCATCAGGCTTTTCTGCGATCCCGCCGCGGCTGCAGACATAGGGAGTGTCCTCCTCTACTTCGCTCGGTAGGCCTTGTGAATCACGGGGGGATCGACCGGCTGTGATTTCTCGCCGCCCATCATCGGGCTGTTAATCGTTTTGACGCTCTTGATCTTGTCAACCGTGTCCATACCGGCAACCACCCGGCCAAACGCGCAGTAGCCCCAGCCGTCGTGAGCGGGATAGTCCAGGTTGTTGTTGTTCTTGACGTTGATGAAGAACTGACTCGTGGCCGAATGCGGCTGGCCGGTGCGAGCCATGGCGATCGTACCCTCTTCGTTCTTCAGGCCCTGTTTGGCTTCGTTTTGAATCCCCTCATGCAAGCCCTTCTGCTTCTCCCCGTCCATACTGACAAAGCCACCGCCCTGAATCATGAACGTCGGGATGACCCGATGGAAGATGGTACCGTTGTAGTAGCCCTCGTCCACGTAGCGAAGGAAGTTTGCCACGGTGATCGGGGCCTTGTCGGGGTACAACTCCAGGGTAAAGCTGCCCAGGCTGGTTTCGAACTCGACTCTGACGGGGCCGTTAGCCTCTTGCGTCACTGATTTGCTCCTCTTGGTAATGATCTCGCGGAGCACAGCGGCATCGTCTTTGATAGCCTTCTTCTTGCCCGCGGCGTCGAGCCGGCCCAGGCTGTCATCCTCGATGACCACGTCGCCCTTGAAGCCGGCGTCGAAGTAGTAGCCGAGGATCTTGTCGAAGTCCAGATCCCCGGCCCGAATCGTCTCGGTGTACTTGCCGTATTCCCACCCTTTGTCACGCTGTTTCTCGCGGCGATCCTCGGGGTACTTGATGCTCTTGGCGTGGGCGTACCGCACATGGGGCGCGAACGTCTTGGCCAGATCGTAGATTGTGCTCAGCGGATGGCCGTACCAGTACATGTTGCAGGCGTCATGGGCCAGGCCGACCTGGTTGTTGGGTACGGCCTCCATGATTGGCTTGAGGACCTCGCGCTTGTTGAGATAAGGTCCGAGGTTCTCGACGGTGAGCTGAACTTTGTTGGCCTTGGCGAAAGGAGCGACCGTTTTCACGAAGTCGACCGCCCGCCTGGTGAAGGCCTGCTCGTCGAGGTCGCCGGCGCCCAGTGGCATCATGATGACCGGAACGTTCATTTCGCCGGCGGCTTTTGCGGCCTTCTCGACCCAGGCGATGCTCGCGGCGTCGTCCTTGTCCTTGGCGAAGGGGATCACCGTACAGAATGAGACGATCTCGCAGCCGCCCTTCTTGGCTGCCTCGAGCACCTTCTGACGGTTCTCCGGAGTATCGATCCGGTAGGGACGCTCCTTGCCCTCGAAAAGGCCCGGGCAACTCAGGTCCGGCTTGAGTTCCACCTCCAACGCGGTTGTGGTGACCTCCTTGGCAGCCGCCCAAACCGACTCGGCATCGAAGCCGCTCAGGTAGCCGTCCCGGATCCCCACCCGGCTCTCGCCGAACGCCACGCATGAGGTCGTCACTACGCCAAGAACAGCGCAAAGCAGCTTGTGTCTCATGTATCCGCTCTCCTCTGCAGGAATGATCTTGCTCACGGCATCACAACCACAGTCTGATTCACACTCGGGGCGGTAGCGGGCCAGTGCATCTCCTTGCCTTCGCTTGTCGGCGCCTCGATGTAGTATTCGCTGGTCGTCGCCCCACGGGCCGCCGTTGGCAGCCGGCCGGTCCACACGCCGCGGCCGGCACGAGACAAGGATACCGTCTCGAACTCGCGTGTGCCAATCGGCCGCCAATGAACCGTGACCCGACTCGGAGCGGTCGCATCCAGCACCACCACCCGCAAGGAGAGATTCTCGCCGCGGGCGATGCTGGTGCGGACCTCGGGCACGAAGAGCCGGGGGGGGCCGGTGTATATCGAACCCGGCATGGCGTAGGCCGGCAGCGGTTCGCCCAGCGTCTTGGCCAAGGCCTCGGCAGGCCGATCGAGCATCGGGGGCATGTTGTGCTGCTGCCAGTTGGCGATGGTGCCCATTTCGCCGGTGTTGCTGACCGTCACCAAGAGCCAGCGGTAGACCTCCCCCACCGCCTCCACGAGTGTTTTGCGAGCGGGCAGGGCCTTCTCCCTGGCCATTTTCTTGCGGGCATCGACGTCTTTCTGAGCCTCAACCTCCTTGCAGACCTCGTTGTACTTAGCCCAGACGCAGTTTGCCCAAGCGACGGCCCGGAGGTAGCGGAACTGGTTGAGCCAGAAGTCGAAACGATCGAGATTCCCAGCGCCCCTGACCAGCGGCCGCAGGGCGGCCATCTCATCGACAAACGCGTACTCCTTGGCTGCCTCATCCCACGGGCCAGGATCGGGCATCACTCCGCCGGGGCCGTCGATCCAGGTCGTTGGTCGCGGCAGGCGGTTGTCCAGCCGTGCGAACAGCTCACCCACCTTGGGGCCGGCCTCCTTGCCGAAGTGGGCCGCCGCCCAGTCGCGATAGAAGTCATCGGAGGGCAGGTATCTGGGATAGGCGGGCCTCGATTTCGGATCCGCCGCGTAGTCCTTGTACACCGGCCCGCCGCAATTGATCTTCTGGACGCCCCCCGGCCCCTGAGAGACGATACCGGCCACGCACGGCTCGCCGATCTTCGGCACGAAGGCGATGTCCAGCCAACCGTCGGTGACGGGGATGCCAGCACAGGGGAGACTCAGGGCCGTGTTCTTGCCCACCCGGGCGAAGATATCCAGATCCGACAGGACCTCGCGGCCATTGACTTTGACGCTGAACACCCGCTTACCCTTCTCGTCGTGGACGGGTTCGCAGAACTGGAGGATGACGCTGTAGGCACCGTTGACCACCTCCAGGCCGTAGGCCGACATCCCTGATCGGATCGTCTGGTAGAGAGGCGCGTCCTGGGTCTTGGCGATGGCCGTGCCGGTGAAGTCGGCCGCCTGACCACCGTTCGGACCGAGGATGCGATCCTTGGTCCCCCGCCATCCCTCCTGATCCCAGGCCGCCTGGGCCAGGGCGGAGAAGTTGGGGCCGAGCACCCGTGTCCGCCAGTGAATGCCCAGCAGGCCGGTGCATCCGTACTCCAGAGCGTCGACTGCATCCTTTCGCATCCGGCCGACCCAAAGCTGCAAGCCGGTCAGAGCCGGATCGTCCTCAACCCAGGGAATGGCCCACTTCGGACGGCCGGCGACGTTGGCGAAACCCAACTCAACCGGATCGTGCCCGGTCGCCCGGTTGATGCAGCTCATGGGCATTTCTTTGGGCAGTTCGCGGTCGAACAACGAGCGGTCGAACTGCGGGCCGAGCACCCATCCGCACGTTGCCAGGGTGAACGGCGCCTTCACTGCTTTCGCGGCGGCCATCGCCAGCTGGAGATCATCGAGTGTGGCTTGCACGGTGGCCTCGCTCACGCCTTCCCACGTCCAGCCCTCTGGTGTCCAGAACCAATAGTAATCGAGCGGGTAGGCCTGCTTGATCCACGTGAACATGCCCTCATAGAGTCTCTGAATATCCTCGGGGGCCAGGGGATTGTTGTCGTCCGCCCGGTAATCCTTGTAGGCTCCCCCGCCGCAATTCACCTTCAGGCTGGTATTGCCGCCCTCGACCGCGATGGCGGCAACAGCGGGAAACTCGGTCTCCTTGGTGAAGTCGATCGCCAGCGTGCCATCCTTGACCTCGATGTCGTTGAAGGTGTAATCGAGGGCCTTGTTCTTGCCAGCCTTGGCGAAGATGTCCAGCTTCTCGATGACCTGCCGGCCTTGGATCTTCACGCTGAAGACACGTTTTCCGGGAGCGTCATAGGCGACTTCGGAGAACCTCAGCGTGACGGTGTACCGCCCATGGGGGATCCGGAAGCGGTATCCGCTCGCGTCCCAACGAACGCTCTGATAGAGGGGCTGGTCGTCGGTGCCGGCAATTGGGCTGGGGTAGGTGACGATGTTTCCGCCAAGAGCCTCGATGGTACTGGGTTTCGAGGCGAGTCGCTGGCGGACCTGCTTGGGTACCGTCAATGGCGTCTCTGTGCCGACGCAGGTCTGTACACCGAGGGCATGGGCGTACTCAAAGGCCTGGCGCAGCTTCCGTCCGAACAGGTCGAACAGAGCGTTCTCGTCGTCCGGGCTTGCGGGCCAGGGATTCTTGCCCATCTGGACATCCTGGGACCAAGCGTCGGTCTCGAAGAGTTGGGCGGCGCCGAAGTAGTACTCGCTGCTCCTCCGCGGCTGAGAGCCCCAGGTACCGCTGACGGTGCTGAAATGCCGTGCCGGGTAGCTGGCTCTGACTCGTCCGTCCGGGCCGAGGTCCTCGGGCCTGCCGATCCAGACGGTCGGTTCTGGTCCGACGCCGCCCTCGGGGTAGGTGTGCAGTCCGATAAAGTTCATCCGCAGTTTGGGCAGCTGGGCGATGATTGCCTTGTACCCGTCGGTGCTCCACCAGTCGGGGCCTTCCGGGAAATCGTGGAAAGGCTGGATGCCGCGGTGTTCGAAGAGCGGCCTGGCCTGCTCGTCCAGTGCGGGCAGGCTCAGCGGGATCTGCTCGTCCGGAACGACATCGCCCTCCAGGTAAAACCGGACCCCGAGGTGCTCGGCGAATCGGTAGGCGCCGTAGAGGACCGCCGTAGGATCGTGGCCGGTGATGGTCAGCACAAGGCGGCCTTCACGCGAGGTGGTCTTGAGTACGTAGGAACCCGGACCGACGTCCCCACCCGGCGGGGAGGTCTGGCCCGCACGAGCCAGCGCTGCCCTCGTACCCAGGAGGATTGCGTCGCCGGGAGGCAGATCGAGCGCCGCAACCTCCGTGATAGGCAGCACTTGTCCGGTTCGAAGGTAGAGGTACCGCTGGACTTCGCGAGCCGCGAACAGTTCGAGGGGTGCTGCTTCTCGGGGAGTGAAGATGGCGACCTGGCCCGCTGCCGCTCCTGCCCCAACCGCGATGACCACTGCCATGGCTCCTGTCGCTCCCGCGAGTCCAGATCGTATCATGTTCGTTGCTCCGTTGCCGGAACGCCTTTGCACCGGAATCCGGCAGGGTCCGGATTATATCGGTTGGCTGTCCGCGGCGTCCAACGCTGCCTCTTGGGTCCTCTGAGTGATGACATGGCGATCGCCGGCGGGGATTCCGGCCGGCCAGCCACGCAGGCAACATCATCGCCAACGAGTTGAGAAGAAGGGCCCGCCATGAACCGATGAACATATCAACGGTGCGAGATTCGGCTTGCGTCCGGTGTTTTGGGACCTTCCGGGATCGGACCCACGACTCTCCGGAAGGCGGGAAGGAATGCCCGGACTCTCGTTCGGGGCTCGCTGAGTCACATCCCCGAGGTTCTCTGGCGGGCGACATGGGAAGCGGTGGCGTGTCACAGCAGACGGTTGTCGAAATCGCCGACTTCAAGGTCTCGAACGACCCGACAATTGAGTTGATCACCTACTCCCTGGGCAGCTGCATTGGTGTTGCGATCTGGGATCCGGTCGCCCTTGTGGGCGGCATGCTGCACTTCATGCTGTCGGACTCGACGATTTCACCTGACAAGGCCGTCGCCAATCCGGCCATGTTTGCGGACACTGGAATTCCCTTGCTGTTTCGTTCCGCGTACAGTCTGGGCGCCTCCAAGAAGCGTCTGGTTGTCAAGGTAGCCGGCGGAGCCTCCATGTTCCAGACCACCGAGCGGCTGGATATCGGCAAGCACAACTATCTCGCCCTGCGCAAGATCTTCTGGCGTAACAACGTGCTCATTGACAGCGAGCACACCGGTGGTTGCCTGAGTCGTACCATGCGACTGGAGATTGGCAGTGGGCAGGTCACTATCGGCAACCACAGGATGAAGCAGGTTGCGATCTGACGCACTCCGTCAGCTCGTCACGCTCGAACCGACATGACATCCCGCCCTCGAACGGCAAACCAAACGGTCCCCACGACTCCACACCCGAAGGCCGCCCACAGATTGACCTGCGAACCCCAGAACCACCAAACGAAGCCACCGGCCAGAGCGGATAGCGAGACGATCGAGTCACGAACCAGGTAGTACGCGCCGAACATGGCGGCCCGGGTGTCGGATGGGGCCAGGGCCAGGATCAACGCTTTTCGTGTCGGTTCGCCGAATTCCTTCAGTCCCCGGAGCACAAACGCCCCCACCAGCGGCCAGAACGAGTGGCAGAACAGCAAAACCGCCGGGAAGAGCGTGAAGAAAACGAAGGTGGCCAGAACGAAGGGCTTTTTCTCGCCCCGGTCGGCCAGATACGCGACCGGGACATACACAAGCACGGCGGTCATCATTTCGACCGCCTTGAGGAGGCCGAACTCCTTGCCGTTCAGAGGCGAGGCAATCGTCGTCATGCACCAGACGACCACGAATGCGTTGGGGATCTGCTCGCAGAACCGGATCAGGATGTCCGATACCAGCAAGCTACGCAGCTCTGGCGACATGTGTCGGAGGCACGCGAGCGGATGGCCACCCGGCCCCGTTCCTTCGCTCGGCCCACGCTCGGCGGGTGCATCAACGATCATCCTCTGCTGGAACCAGAGGGCGACGAGAGCCATCACCATCGCCACAGCGAACGCCAGGCGCATACCCGGTTGTTCGCCGTATCTGTCGATGAGAATACCCCCTACGATCGGCCCGACCGCCATCGGCAGACGTCGAACGAGTGAGTGGACCGAGACGCCCATGGTCTGCTTGTTCTTCGGCAGCACGTCACCCAGCAAGCTCATCGTGGCGGGTAAGGATACGGCCGTCCAGGAGAGGAACAGCACCGAACCGGCCAGCATCGCCTGCCAGGTAGGAATGGCGATGACGATGGCGAAGCCCGCGATGGCCATCAGGTTGAAGATCAACAACGCTCGCTTGGTGCCCACCCGATGGGTCACATAGCCGCCGAAGAGCGAGTAGAGGGCATTGATGAGGTTGTCGAGGAAACCCTGGATACTGACTGCCAGGATTCCCCCGCCCAGGGCGATCAGATAGATTGGCCGGAACTGCTCGGCCATTTTCTCGCCAAGCCCGACGAGGACGACAACTCCGAGCAGGCCGACGATGCTTCGCCGCAGACCGAAGAATTCGAGGAGGCGGTTCATGACCTTCCGACTGTAGGGAACGTCTCCGCAACCCGCAACCCACTCAGCCCAAGAATTGGCGCGTCACGGCGACATGGAAGAAGGACACCCCCCGAGCCAAGAGCAGCAAGGCCAATCAAAGGGATCAGGATCATGGCGATCTCGGAGTCTTAGCGTCTTGGCGGTGAATCTCGTTCCGGCCGGCGGGGCATTCTCCGATCGGCGATGCTACAGGATGAAGCGGCGCATGTCTTCCTTCTCCCAGACGCCAGCCAGGCACTCGTGGACCATGGTACCATCGACGGTCACGCTATCGCCGCGGCGTTCGGGGGCGTCGAACGAAAGCTGCTCCAGCACTTTCTCCATGACCGTGTACAGCCGACGGGCGCCGATGTTGGTCATATTGCGGTTGACCTGGGCGGCGATATCGGCCATGGCCTCGACTGCGTCGGCGGTGAACTCGAGGCGGACACCCTCGGTGGCCATGAGCGCGACCTGCTGGCGGGTGAGGGCATTCTGCGGCTGGGTCAGGATGCGGACGAAATCCTCCTTGCCCAAATCGCTCAGCTCCACACGGATCGGGAACCGGCCCTGCAATTCGGGCATGAGGTCCGAAGGCCTGCTCACATGGAACGCACCGGCGGCAATGAACAGGATATGGTCGGTCTTGACCGGTCCCTGGCGGGTGGTCACGGTCGAGCCTTCCACGATCGGCAGCAGATCGCGCTGGACACCCTGCCGGGAGACATCCGGACCGTGAGTACTGGGCGGCCCGGCGATCTTGTCGATCTCGTCGATGAAGATAATTCCATTGTTCTCGGTGCGGCGGATGGCCAGTTCGACGGCCTTCTCGCGATCGATGAGCTGGTCGGAGGCCTGATGGATCAGGAGCTTGCGAGCCTCGCGGACCGGCAGCCGGCGGGTCTTGGTCTGCTGGGGTACCAGCCGCTCGAGGAAGTTCTGCAGTTCGGGCTCGAGCTGATCCATGCCCACGGTGGCCATCAGGCCGACGGGAGCCGCCCGTTCCTCGGCCCGGACCTCGACCTCGCGGTCGTCGAACGTGCCGTCGCGGAGCTTCTGGCGAAACTTCTCTCGGGTGCGATGTCGGGACTGGGCCTCCTCGCTGTTGGGATCGCTGGGCGGCTCCCCCGGTCGTCCCCCGGGCAGGAGGGCATCCAGCAGCCGCTCCTCGGCCAGGCGCTCGGCCTCCTGGCGAACGACCTCCGCCTGCTCCTGGCGGACCATGTGGATAGCCAGATCGAGCAGTTCGCGGATCATGCTCTCGACGTCACGGCCGTGGTACCCGACTTCGGTGTACTTCGACGCCTCGACCTTCAGGAAAGGGGCATTCACCAGCTTGGCCAGCCGGCGGGCGATCTCGGTTTTGCCGACGCCGGTCGGGCCGGCCATGAGGATGTTCTTGGGTCCCACCTCGCCGCGCATTGCCTCGGGAAGCTGCTGCCGCCGCCAACGGTTGCGCACCGCCACGGCCACCGCCCGCTTGGCAGCCGCCTGGCCGACGATGTACTTGTCCAGTTCTTCGACAATCTGTCTTGGGGTCAAGTCCTTCATGACGTCCACCGCGGAGACAGCCTTCGTTCACGCGGGATTCTATGCGAGTATGACACGGCGGTCGAGGGAACGCAGCGACTGGCGGCAGGTGGCGTTTTCGCTTGCCAATCCGGGGTGGTTTGGACGATACTATGGGCTGTAGCCGGGTCACGGCGGGGCACGACATGGAGGCGTGCCAGTCTGCCGCGCGGCCACACGGCTCAAGGATGGAATGATGAACTCCCGACCGATTGCCGTTTTCGATTCCGGGCTTGGCGGCCTGACTGTCGTCCGTGCCCTTCGCCAACACCTTCCCCACGAGTCGATTGTCTACTTCGGCGACACGGCTCGCGTGCCCTATGGCACCAAGTCGTCGCCGACGATTCTGCAGTTTGCGGAGCAGGACTGCCGGTTCCTGATGCGGTTTGGTCCGAAGATGGTGATCGTGGCCTGCAACACGGCCAGTGCTTTGGCGTTGGACGAGCTGACCCAGAAGTTCGACCTGCCGCTACTCGGCGTGGTCAAGCCGGGGGCTTCGGAGGCCGTTCGTCAAGCCCACGGACAGAGCATCGCGATCCTGGCCACCGAGGCCACGGTTGCCTCGCAGGCCTACCCGCGGGCGATTCACGAGCTGGCACCCCGGACGCCGGTCACCCAACAGCGGTGTCCCAGTCTGGTTCCACTCATCGAGGAAGGCCGCTCCAGCGACGATCCGATCATGCTCATGCTGCTCAACGAGTACCTGGACGGCATTCGCCAGCTCGACCCGGCGGTCGTGCTGCTGGGCTGCACGCACTATCCCTTGGTCGCCGAAGCCATCGCCCGGCTGATGCCCCAGGCCAATGTGGTTGACTCGGCGGACGCCACCGCCCGCTGGGCGAAACAGATGCTCGCCCAAATGGAAATCTTGTCGCTCTCCACCGACCCGGGTAGACTCCGCTGCTATGTCAGCGACAACCCTCAGCGATTTCGCGAGATTGGCGGCCGGTTCCTCGGCCAAGCCATCCGCGACGTTACCTGGATCACGCCGGAGCAGTTCTTCACCGACGACTCCTCGCCACCGGCAAACCCTAGCCCGGCATCCTTCGCGCCCGCCGCTCGCGTGGCCTGAGGATGCGGTTGGCAACGGTCCCGGTCGTGTTCCCGCCCCGCTGGCGGGCCTCGCTCCGACACCCAAGGGAGCGTTCTTCTTCGCCGCGATGATGATTGCCGTCCTGCTGGTGGTGGGCTGTTCGGACCATCAGAAACGCACCTGGAAACACCGATCCGCCGCCGACAACTACCGCACGGCCTTGGAGGCGGAGAATGCCGACGAGCGGCGCGACGCGGTCGCTCGGATTGCCGAGAGCGGATACGTTGCGAGCGAAGATGCTTTCCAGGTCCTTGATACGGCCGCTCGCACCGACCCAGCATTCCAGATCCGCTGCATCGCCATACGAGCCTTGGCGACCTACAAGGACGCTCGTCCCCTCAAGACGCTGCTCATGATTCTCCAGGCCACGACCGAGGCCGAGCAGGCCCTGCCGCCCAATGATGACGTTCGATGGGAGACGGTGGCGGCCATGTTGAAGTTGAGCCGCAAGGGAGCACTCACCGGCCAGGAGCCGAGCCTGGTCCGCGACATTCTGATCAAGCTGGCGGAGACCGACGCCTCGCGCAATGTTCGGATCGCCGCTCTGGAAGCCCTGGGCGATTTCAAGGACAGGCAGGTTTTACTGCCCCTCGTTCGGTCGCTGCGAACCCAGGATTTCGCGATCGCCGAGCGAGCGGAAGGCTCCCTGATCCGGCTCACCGGTGAGACGCACTACGCCGACGCGGACGCGTGGGAGAAGTGGATCGCCTCCGCCGAGAACCCATTCGCCAACGCCGGTCGCGTACCACCCTCGACCCGCCCTGCTGGACCCACCTGGTTTGATCGGCAGAAACGAGCCTTCAAGCGAGCCATCAAGCTGGCGAATGACTGAGGGCGAGGATTCAGCCGCCGGCCGCCAGCACGGAAGGTGCAACCAGGCGTGTTACCGGCAAGAGAGTACTTCGCCGAGCCGCGCGCCGTGCGGCCGCCTCGGTCTGTCGAGCGGTGGAACGGTTTTCTTCGCCAAACCGATCCCGGTTCTCGCGAATCTCAAACAGAGCCCCGTAGCTGAAGACGCAGAAGCTGCCGGTTTTCTGATGGCTTGACTGGATCTGCTGCTTCACCACCTCGATGCCTCTGGCGGTATCGAGACGGGGAGCGAACCACAGGCCGGGGACAACGGTCACCTCGCTGCGCAGCGGCAACCAGCCGGTGAGCGCGCTGTCGAACGCGGCGAGATCGGATTTGTAGTTCATCAGGAATGCCGCGTCGAGAAGCTGTTCTCGCACCCAGCGGCGATCGTCCCGGAAGAACCGCAGGCTTTCGTTGTATTCAGCCCCTACGGAAGCCGAAAGGGCTGCTGATGGTCGTTCTCGTCGCATCATCGTTCGAATGTCGGCCACCAGCTGGGTCACCTGATCGGTTCGCCATTTGTTCCAGGACTCCTTGTTGGCGTCGGGTTCCAGGCCGGTGGCCTCCTTGTACAGAGCCAGCGTCCCGGCGTCGCGGGGATAGTCGATACCGGAACCCGACGGGATTGCCGGCGGTTCGCTCGGGAACCGGATGTAATCCATGTGCAGGCCGTCGATCGCGTAGTTAGTGACGATCTCGCGGAACACATCGACGAGGTACTGGCGGACTTCCGGCAGACACGGGTTGAGGCTGACGTAGAACGAAGTGAGCGGCTGACGACGACCCTGTTGGTCATACCAGAACCAGTCAGGGTGCTTGTTGTAGAGTTGCTCGGGGCAGGTCGGGGCCTTGGTGCCTCGCCAGGCAGGCATGACGTTCACCCAGGCATGCAGCTCCAGGTTGCGGCGGTGGGCTTCCTGGATCGCCAGGGCCAGTGGGTCGAAGCCGGGGTTCTGGAAGTCGAACTGCTCGGCCCAGGGCTCGATCTTCGACGGGTAGAACGCGGTTCCGTTCCCGCGGACCTGGAACACGACGACATTGAAGCCGCCCCTGGAGCAGTCCTCCATGATCCGGGTGACGTCGTCGGGGCTTCGATAGTCGCCTCGTGTGACCCAGATCGCACGCACGCCTCCAGTGACCATTCTGCTCTGCTGACATCCGAGACTCATCACCGAGAACATCGCCAGGACGATCGGCAAGGCGGCTTTCAGACTGAGAGGGGGAATGGATCGATCCATTTCGCGGCTCCTTGTGGTGAAAGAAGACCTGTCCGTTCTGTTTGGTTAGAGGATACCGTTCCTCTCTCACGGCCGCAAAGGTGTGATTTGGGCGACGAACGACGTTGCAGGTGATAGCCTGGACGGTCAGGAATGGTACAATCCCCGGGAGAGGTGTGTGGCGGTTCGCCCGCCTCACGATGATCACCCCTGGCGGAGCCCTGCATGGCCCTGCGGAGCCCACATGACCGCCCGCGACTGCTGCTGGTGATGGTGTGCTGCCTGGTACTCGGCTGGCTTTCGCGGCCACGGCCGGTCGGGGCCCAGGATGTCACCGGAGACGAGGTCCGGGTCTCGATCGAGGCGGCCAAGGCATTCCTGCTCGGAACCAAGGACGACGATGGAACCTGGCCGGAGTATCGCTTTGACGGAGGAACGACCGCCCTGGCGACGCTCGCCCTGCTGAACGCGGGTCTCAAGCCGGACAGTCCCCAGATGCAACCCTCGGTAGCCGCTTGTGGGCGTATTCCTCTCAGGCACACTTATGTGGTCTGCCTGAAGATCCAGGCGCTAGCCGCGGCGAATCCCACGGCCTACAGAGCCCAGATTCAGGCGGCCGCCGACTGGCTGGTGGCGGCTCAGCATAGCAGCGGAATGTGGGGGTACGACGCGGAACGGGGAAGTACGGATTTCTCGAACTCACAGTTCGCCCTTCTGGGTCTGCACGAGGCCGCCAAAGCAGGAGCCCGGATTCCCGTCAGCGTCTGGCGGAAAGCGGAGAAGTCCTGGCAAGATGCCCAGAACACGGACGGTGGATGGGCCTACACGCCCAACCAGCAGCACAGCACCGGGAGCATGACAGCGGCGGGAGTAGCCAGCCTGTACATCTGTGGCGAGTCGCTGACGCCCCAGCGCGAGAAGGGATTCACGCCCGACGGTGTAGCCCCCAACTGCGGCAAGCGAGCCCTCTATCGTCCGATCGCCCGTGGCCTGCAGTGGCTCGGCACCCAATTCAGCGTCGAGCGGAATCCCGGGTCCGGGGCCTGGCTTTACTACTACTTGTATGGACTGGAGCGGGTGGGGATCCTCTCCGGACTGCAGCATCTCGGCAAGCACGAGTGGTACCGCGAGGGTGCCGCCAGACTGGTTCGCCTGCAGGCAGGCAATGGGGCCTGGCGCGAGGTCAACCCGGTCGTCGACACGGCGTTCGGCCTGTTGTTCCTGGCCAAGGGGTACCGCCCCGTGCTGTTCCACAAGCTGGCGTGGAGCGTCGACAATCGCTGGTGCAATGACCCGCACGATCTGGAGCATTTGACCGGTTTCATCGGTGACCGCATCGGCGGCCAGGCGGTGAGCTGGAGCACAGTGGCCGTTGACGATCCCATCGAGATGTGGATGGCCGCCCCGATCCTGTATTTGACGGGACACGAGTTCCCAAAGCTCAGTGATCCGCAGCGAGAGCAGCTGAAGCGCTACGTTGATCTCGGGGGCACGATCCTGGCGGAGGCCTGCTGCGGCCGCGAGGACTTCCGAAGGGGATTCGACGAGTTCGCGAAGAAGACGTTTCCCGAGTTCGAGGTCCGCCGACTGACGGCCGATCACGCGGTTTTCAGGACACTCTTCGATCTCAACGGGAGCGCAATCATCCTCTACGGCATGGACATCGGTTGCAGGACCAGTGTGTTCTTCAGCCCGGTGGATCTTTCCTGTCTGTGGGAGCAGGGTGACATTCCGGTCAAGAGTGAGGCGGCGTTTAAACTCGGGGCCAACATCGCCGCGTACGCCACGGGAGCGATGCCCCTGCCGGACAAGCTGGACGCTGCACGGCTGGTGCGTGCCGCCGACGCCGCAACGTCGCAGGAGTCGCCTCCTCGCGGGGCACTGCATGTCGCCCAGCTCATGCACAACGGAGACTGGCGGCCATTTCCCAAGACGATCCTCAACCTCGCGGACCATTTGCACCGCCATCTCGGCGTCGACGTGGTCAGGCACTATGTTCCCCTACGTTCCACGGAACCCGAGCTTGCCCGACATCCCATCGTCTACATGACCGGGAGTACGAGCTTCTCGCTCCCGGCCGAGGAGGTGGCGGCGCTGAAGCAGCATCTGGAGCGCGGCGGATTGCTGCTGGCCGACGCCTGCTGCGGACACAAGCCGTTCGATTCGTCATTCCGCGAGCTGGTCAAGCAGCTGTTCCCTGGCCAGCCTCTGGAGCGTCTGACGGCGGATCACCCGATCCTCAGTGGCTCACCCGGCGTGCCGATCGGAGAGGTGCGGTACTTGACCGCCGTTCAGGAGCAGCAACCCGACCTGAAGCAGCCCTGGCTCGAAGGCGTCACCCTGGAGGGACGCACGGTGCTGGTCTACAGTCGCTTCGGACTCGGCAGCGGCATTTCAGACAGTACCTGCTTCGGCTGTTTGGGCGTGGCCCCCGACGACGCGCTTCGAATAGCAGGCAACATCGTGCTGTACGGCCTGTCGCACTGAGCTACTGCAGGGTCACCTTGACCTGGTGCCGCTCGTCGTCGCGAATCACCGTCAGTTCCACCTCGTCGCCGGCCTTGTGTTTTTCCAGCACGTTCAGGAGATCGCCGCTGGTCGCCACCTTCTTGCCGTCGGCCTCCGCGATGATGTCGCCCAGCAGGTAGCGGCCATCGCGCAGGCGGCGGGTGCCGCGCAATCCGGCGGTCTCCGCTCCGGAGCCTGGCTCAACGCTCAGAATGAGCACACCGCTGAGCCTCGCCTGCCGGACGACTGAATCAGGGGCGAAGACTACGCCGAGACGCGGATAGATCACACGCCGATGGGCAATAATCTGCGGCACGATCCGGCTCACGCTGTCGACAGGCACGGCGAACCCGATTCCGGCGCTGGAGCCTGACGGGCTGAAGATGGCCGTGTTGATTCCGATCAACCGGCCGGCGCTGTCCAAAAGCGGGCCGCCGGAGTTGCCTGGGTTGATGGCCGCATCGGTCTGGATCACGTCCTGAATCTCACGTTGGGTGACGGACTGGATGGTCCGCCCCAGTGCGCTGACAACGCCGGTGGTCAGGGTGTGATCCAGGCCGAAGGGATTGCCGATGGCGAAGACGCTCTGGCCCACCCTGAGGTCGGCGGAGGTGCCCAACGGGATCGGAGTGAGCTTGAGACCTGGCCCCTTGATCCGAAGCACGGCCACGTCTTTGTCCGCTTCAAAGCCGACGAGTTCAGCCCGGTGGATGGAGCGATCGCTCAAGGTCACATCGATGGCCGAGGCGCCCTCAACCACGTGGAAGTTCGTCACAATGTGTCCCTGAGCATCCCAGATGAACCCGGATCCCGCGCCGCGGGGCGTCTCGACGGGACTGAGCCGGAACCAGTCGTAGGCCTGGCCAACGTTGGTGATGAAGACCACCGACGCGGCCGCGTTCTCGAACAGCCTGATGGTGGTCTTCTCGACGTCGCTCAGGTCGCCGCGCGGGGTGATGGCCCGAGGCTCGGCGGGCGGCTGCGATGACATGTCTCGCCACTGGCGATAGAGTATCGTACCCGCCAGGATGCCGAGCAGGATGGCCAGGAGGAGCATGCGCCGCGATGCCCCCGTACCTGGCGGACGAGGCGGACTGACGTAAGGCTGCGAGTTCATATCCATCATCGATCGGGCCTCATCAACGACGAAGACGCACCCACCACAGGACGCACCTTGGTTAGACCTTCAGCAGGGTCTGTTGCACAGTCAGAACGACCGGCAGCCGCAGAATACCCTCGCGGCGAAGGGACAGCTGCAGCTGCACTTCGCCGGGCACGGCATCCTTGGGCACCGTCAGCGTGTGGCTGCCGCCCTCGCCGGCAACGGGTTGCCGCCAGCCGATCGGAAGCTCCCAGGCGATGACTTCCAAGTCCGGTTTCAGTGTCAGTTGGACAGTATCGCCCGGCCGCACGTGAGGGTGATCGACACTCAGTCTGACCGCCGGATCGCGAGGTTCAAAGGTGAAGCCCGGTCGGCCGGTGATGTATACCGGGAATCCGGCAGTCAACGCAAGGGTTAGGCGGTTGCCCGCCCGAAGGGGGGCGATGGGCTCGCCCATGCCGTTGGTGATCTCCACCTTGCCGGCGGAATCGAAAGTCAATACGCGACTGCCCTGGGGCGCGCAGGCGACGACGACATCGCGGTCCGGCCCCTTGAAACGGCAGGCGTAGGCTCCCTCCCCGACGTCGAGTACTCCGGCCAGCCTGCAGCCAGCCAGAGTGGTGGCCAACGTCGCGAGGGAACGGTACCCGGGTTTGAGTCTGAAGTCGCTGCGGATCAAGCCGAAGTTCTGCTCACTTTCGTACGGATCGTTGCCGTCGTTGCGGAAGTCGTACCAGGAGATGTTGGCCGCCACGCCGCTGGCCAGCGAGGCGAGGTAAATGCGAGCAACGAGTGATGCCTGGTTGCGCTCGCTGTAGCCGCTGACCAGCTGGGTCGGGAATCCGATCTCCGTCAGCCACAGTGGTCTGTGTCCACCCAGTTTATGAGCGTCCTGGAGTTCACGGATGTAGCCTTGGTCGTTCAGGCCTCCGCGATAAGGGTGGATCGACAATGCATCGAATTTCCCGCCCTTGTCCATCGTTGTCTTGATGAAGGTGCTGTCGATGCCCGACGTGGCACAGCCCATCACGACGGCCTCGGGATCCTCGGCCTTGATGGCCGCATACGACTGGGCGAGCAGATCGGCGTACATCTCCCTGGGTCCTGTCCAGAAGAAGATGTTTGGCTCGTTCCAGATCTCCCAGTGCTTCACCCGGTCTTTGTAGTGCCGGACGACTTGCCGAGCCCAGTTGGCGTAGTCGCGGATTCCCTCCGGTGTGTTGGGTTTGGTCCATCCTGACCAATAGGCGAGCAGGCCGTAGACCTGGATACCATGTCGGCGGTGGATATCAACGACCTGATCGTAGAAGGACCAGTCCAGTTTGCCCTGCCGGGGCTCGATGCGATGCCACTGGAACTCCTCCCGGGTCCATTTGACGCCCGCGCGCTGGGCAAGGGCGGCCACCCGGTTCATATTCTCGATGGCCTCGGGGTTACCGCCCCATCGGTAGAGGTAGACACCCATGCCGATGGGGCTATTGAGGTCGAGGTCCGCCGAGCCGGCCGACTCCGGTTCCCGAGCGACTCCGATAGAGGCGGGCGGAGTGGTGGAGCCCGGGGCCACCCATCTGAACACCGCGTCCAGGGCGTTGAAATCACCCATCGGGGAGGTGAACTCTTGGATCGTTGACCCCCCGGATGCCGGCAGGGTCAGTTCGGTCGCATCCATCTTCGTTCGCCGGTCCACACCACGAATGTCGCACACCAGCCGCCCGATGACCTCCTCCTGTCTCAGGTTTGTAACCCGCACGGAGAACCGGGCTTGACCCTTGTCGAGATGGGCGTCGGGCACAAGAAGCGTGTCGTGGCCCGGGGGCATCTCTGTGTCCACCTCCAGTCGCTTGAGCCGGATCTGGCCGTGCGCCGGACCGCTCGCCTGCTCAAGCCGGACTTCGGCCATTCGCAGGGGAAAGCGAACCACGCCGTCGTCCTGGCCACCCCGATGCGCCCAGTCAGTCATTGAGCCGAGTGCTACCTCGATCGTCTGCTCGCCCTTGCCATCGAGACGACCGATCATGCGGGAGAATACCTGGAAGTGTGACCCCATGCTGGCGTGGACGGCGACACCGGCCGCGTCGGTATCGAGCACCAGCCTCAACTTGACCGGCTTACCCATCAGCGAGAAGTCACGGCGCAGGCCTGGCGCGTCTCCGGGGTTGAAGGCGAACCTCCAATTCTGGCCGTCCAGCTTGTTTCCGGCCCCACCGCGGACGCTCCAATGAGTGTTGCCGGAGAAGTCGTCCGGAACGTAGGTCGAGAGACCCGTCCGGTCTGGGCCACTGCTCGCCAGTAGTTCGACGTCGTCCAGCCGAAGCACGCCGACCCGCGGCTCGTCGCTGTTCTCGATGAGCACAGCGAACCGTCTGGCCGGGAACTTGACCTTCCCATCCTTGGCCCCACCCCACGAGGATTGCCAGTGCCCGAGATCGACCTCCACTTGCTGCCAGTCGGCGAAATGGTATTCGAGCGGCTTCTGAAAGGTCTGGCCCCCGGAGTCCGTCGTTCGGAACGTGAGCTTGTGTCCGCCGGGTTTCTTGATCCAGAGCCGCACCGTCCGAGCGGTGTTGCCCTCGGGAAGTGCGAATCCGGCCTCGACGTAGTTGCCGCCGCCGGTAAAGTCGTACTGCAGAGCGAGGCACCCGCGAGCGACGTGGCCTTCACGGCCATCCCAGGCGATCGCGCCCCGGGCCCCGGGAAACTCCGGTCCGCCGTTGAAGCTCCACGTTTTCGCCGACGCCGCGTCGTCGAAGCTGATCGGTCGCGCCTTGAGGATGGCAGCGGGCAGTGCGGCCAACATGCCGGCGAGCCACGTCGTCACCCGTAAGCGAGGATCCATCATGGCCTGCCTCCCATTGCGCAACACAACGGACATGCCACGCACAGCGCCAAAGGAAGGTAGTCTTATTTCCGGCGATCGTCCAGCACCGCTGCCGGGGGTTGTTGTGCGGGATGCAGGCTTGTTACTGGCCGCATGCAGGCCGAGGATGGTACCATTCCCGCACCCGGTCAGGTCGGGGTGCCTCCGGCCGACCTCCGAGAGGATGATGAGCAAGGACCGACACCCAACTTTTGACGCCTTCCGCGGCTTGGCGATCCTCGCGGTGATCGCCCTGCACTGCCTGAACAGGCCCCCGGAGCGAGCGGATGCCTCCGACAGCCTTTTGGCGGGCTTGAACCAGGCGTTCCTTGTCTTGTGGCGACCGTGGCTGGTATTCGCCGTGCCAGTTTTTCTGTTCATGTCGGGCTACTTCCTGTGCAAGACCAGGATCAACAGCTGGGCGGAGTACCGCGCGCACCTCAAGAAGCGTCTGCCTCGCATTCTCATCCCTCTGGTCACGTGGTGGCTTGTGGGACGGCTCATCCTGGCAGGGGTCATGATCGCCTACTTCCGCTCGGCACAGACCGACATGTCCGACGTGGCCCAACGGGAGCTTTACTTCACGATCGCCTTTTTCATTCAAGGACCGTACTACTACCTGATTGTGCTGGCCCAGATGTACGTCGTACTGCCGGTGCTGGCCTGGCTGAACCGGATGGAGCTTGGGCGGCTGGGGCTGCTGGCCTTCTGCATCGCGTGGCTGGCTTTCCGGCAGCCGCGACTGTCGCAGTGGACCGTGCTCCTGCTTATCCCCTGGCTGCTGTATTACCAGTTGGGAATGTTCGTCGGCAACCGCGCCAGACTCAATTACCGCAGATACCGCAAGCTGATTGTGGCGGCCGTCGTTATCTTCGGCTTCCTGGGTGTCCTGGTGAGCCTTGCCCAGCTCTGGGGGTATGCGGCCGCACCCGCGGTGTCCGGAATCGCGCCCGTGGAAGCGGCCTATTCCTGTTCCGTCATTGCTTTGATGCTTCTGCTGGCCGAATCTCGGTGGGCTCCGGGCTGGCTGGTCCGGCTGGGGGGCTACTCGTTCGGCATTTACCTGATCCACATGCTGTTCGTTGTCCTGGCAGTCACCCTGGTTCGCCAAGTGGAATGGCTGTGGTCCTTCCATCCGCTCTATCACGCCGTGGTGGCAGCGGCCACACTGGCGGGGTCTGTCCTCTTCATCGCGGGCGTGCGGCGCCTATTGCCACAGAGGATCTGCCAGAGGTTCCTGGGATTCTGACATGCCCAGCCGCAGCATTCGGGGTGACCGTGGGAGCAAGGAGGAGCCACACCCTCCTCCCGCCCTGCCAAGAGGGCACCCCTGCCGGTGGTCGGTTGCTCCGTGGACGAAGAAGGGCACCTCGGATTATGCTGTTACGGTCAATGAACCATGGACTCGAACGGGGTGGTGAAGATGAATACAGCACGGCACATGTCCCGCTGGCACACCATCGTGCGGAATGGGCGACCAGGAAGACCTGAAGGTACTCTGCTTCTCGCGGGCCTCGCTGTTCTGACGATCGCCCTCTCCGCGTTCGGGCAGGCGTCCGGCGGGCGTTCGGCCTCCGCCGGCAACCGCGAGCGCTTCGTCATCATGGTGGATCCGGCGGCATTCGGACCGGCTGCCCAGGTTTTCCAGGAGGAGTTGAAGCGGCGTTTTGCGGCCGACAAGAACGCACCGGACCTCGTGCTGGTTGAAGGCGCCGAGCCGAAAGCCCTGGCAGGAAAAGTACTTGCCGTGACGGCCGACGGCGGCGCACTTCCGCAGGGTCTGCTCGATGTCCGCTGCAGCGCCGTCCCCGACAAGCCTTCGCAGGCCTACATCGAGGTCTATCACAGCCCCTTTGGAGCCATCGCCCGGGATCATCTTGAGAGCCCGGAATACAGCTTCAAGTTCGCCTCCTCGTCGGCTCTGCTGGCGATCAGCCTGCGCCAGTGTCTGGCATCCACGCGCGGCGGCGATCGAGCCCTTTTCGGGGAGACAGAAATGCGTATGGCCACCGACGCCAATCCGCACTTGCCGCGCGAAATCCTCGGCAGGACGGTGCGTCTGGTCTGCCAGGAACCCAAGCCGCTCGTCACTGGCCGTGCGGTTCGGCTCGCGTCACTCGTGAAAGAGGCCGTAGTAGGCGTTTCAGAGCAAACGAGCACGTGTCATATGATGGGTCTCGTTTCAGAGAAAATGATCGGGACTCTTATGCAGCAGCTACCCGCCGAGGTTCTGATTCGAAAAAGGAACGAGCTCGTTGGGGCGCGCATCGAACGGGTACAGGGGCTGCCCATAGCCGACAGAACGCTTCTTGGCAACGTTGAGGTCCGCGTGTTCAAGTACGAGTACCCGGACAAGGAGTCCTTGAAGCTGGCCGACCGACTGGCGGCCCAGGCTGCCGGCCGGGAACCGCCCGACCAGGTCGGCAAGCTGGTCGCGACGGTTCGCCCTTCCCCATCCGGGCTCTACGTCATCAGCGGTCTCGATCCGCTCGCGCCATACGTGATTCGTTTCATCGACACAAGCAAGGATCGCAAGGACCTGTTTCGCCAGCTGGACGAGGTCCCGTTCGTGACCAGCTCGCGTCAGGGGATCGTTCGAACCGTGCCGGGGAAACACAGCCGGTACCTGCCCTTGCCGGATGAGTATCGGCCGCCGCCGCCCGTTCTGCCGGATGCTAAGGTGATGGATTACGTGATCGAAGGGGCGACGGTCTTTGACGGATCGAAGGACAAGCCGCGATTCACCGCCGATCTGGGCGTGATCGGGGAGCGAATCACGGCCATCGGCGATCTGTCCACCGTGACCCGTCGAGGCACGATCGTGGGCCGCGGCCTGTTCCTGATGCCTGGTTTCGTGGACATCCACAGTCACGCCGATGACAACGTGCTCAAGGTTGCCGACGCCCCATCGCACATCCGCCAGGGCATCACCACGGTACTGGCCGGCAACTGTGCCGCTTCTCCGCTGGGCATCGGTGCCTTCCTTGACCAGCTGGATCGCAAGGGCAGCCCGGTGAACCTGGCCGTGCTCATCGGCAACGCGCCGGTGCGCGAGCGGGTGATGGGCAAGCGCAAGGGACTGCCCACCACCGAGGAGATCTACCGGCAGAAAGAGCTGGTGGACCTGGCCATGGAGGAGGGCGCGTTCGGCATGTCCACCGGTCTGATTTACGCGATCAGTGAGCAGGCCTTCCCGCTGGAACTTGCAGAACTTGCCAAACAGCTCAAGCCCTACGGCGGATTCTACGCCAGCCACATCCGCGACGAATCCGACGGCGTACTCGGTGCGGTCCGCGAGGCCCTGTTCATTGGCGAGCTGGCCGAGGTACCCGTCCAGATCTCGCACATGAAGGCCAACCACAAGCGCAACTGGGGGGCGATGGAACGTTATCTGGAGATCATGAAGGCCGCGCGCACGCGTGGCATGGACGTCACTGGCGACCAGTACCCCTGGCGAGCATCCGGCCCCGCGGCCCACTACACGCTCCACAAGCTGCTGGTCCGGGACGCGATCCGCGCCGGCACGCCGGAGGTCATCCTGCTCAAGAACATGCCCGGACCATACGCCAAATACTCTGGACGACCGCTGACCGAACTACTCGCCGGCGAGAAGATCACGCCCCAGCAACTGATCGACAATCTCAAGCTGACCGAGGACTCGCCGGTTCACGCGACCTACCTCTGCATCGGCGAGGAGGACTTGTGCCGAGCCATGAAGGAGGACATCGTCATGGTCTGCACCGACGCCGGGCTGGCTTCGAGTGCGGACATTGCCGGCGGCAAGGTGACCGACGCCCACCCGCGCAAGTTCCGAACCTATCCCGAGTTCTTCGCCCGTTACGTGCGCGATCGCAAGATCCTGTCCTGGGAACTGGGCGTCTACAAGTGCACCGGGCTGCCCGCCCAACGACTGAAGCTGACTGATCGAGGAGTAATCAAGCCGGGCGCGTTTGCCGATCTCGTGCTGCTCGATCCGGCCAAGCTCGACCCGGGCAGCGACTTTCGCGACCAGGCTCCGCCGCCCAGGGGGATCCAGTGGGTATTCCTCAACGGCCGGCCCGTTCTCAGAGACGGCCAACCCGTCGACCTTCTCGCGGGCAAGGCGCTTCACGGTTATGGACATGAGAGACCGTAGCCCGAATCGGTCATTGCAGCGAGACCAGAGGAGAACCGCGACCGGAGCTGCCGACGCATCCTCAGTGGCGACCACACGGTTCACGTCATTTGCGTTCAGCGCCCATCACTTCGCCCTGTCCCCTGACACGCGTCGGCGAGACTAGTACAATGCGCGCCTTGGCAGGGTCTCCGCAGGCCGAGTGCCGCGCCGACCCGGTTTTGGACGGCAGTTCACTTGGGAAGAAAGGACACGACATGACCAATCACCAGGACGATCACTCACGGCGGAGCGTCATTGCCGGCGGCTTGGGAGTCGCTTCGGCCGCTCTGCTGGCTTCAGGGCGCGGGCCCTCTGCCCTGGCCCGGCCTGCTGAACCCATCGCGCAGCCTGAGGCCCTGAAGGTCGCCCCCGGCGACGACATCCGCTGTGGGATCATTGGCGTCGGCGGGCGGGGTACAGGGGTACTGGAAGCGATCAATCATGTGCCCGGCGTCCGGGTGACCGCCATCTGCGACATCGACGAGGCCAAGACCAAGGCCGCCGCCGCGAAAGTCGCTGCTGACCAGCCCCGGCTGTTCAAGGACTACAAGGAGCTGGTCAGCTTCAGCCCCATCGACGCCATCTTCGTCGAGACGCCCTGTTACCTGCACGCCGAGATGGTGGTTGAGGTGATGAAGTCGGGGCGGCACTGCTACGGTGAGAAGCCGATGGCCCTCAGTGTGGCCGACGTCGAACGGGTCGTTCAGGCGGTCGAAGCCAGCCGCAGGGTGTACCAGGTCGGAACGCAGCTTCCCTACGCGGCCCCCTGGTTCGGAGCGATCAAGGCGGTGAATGAGGGCGCCATCGGCAAGCCTATTCTGATCCGGGCCCACCGGATGAATGGCGGCGACCTGCCTCATCACATTCCCTGGTTCTTCGACCGGAAACAGTGCGGGGATATCATCCTCGAGCAGGCGGTCCACGAGTTTGACATCTTCAACGCCCTGCTTCAGGACATCCCGGAACAGGCGTGCGGCTTCGGCGGCCAGGCCATGATGTTCAAACCCGCCGGCCGGAACATACGCGATCACTATGCCCTTGTCTTCGACTACGGGAAGGACCGCAAGGTCGCCTATTCGCATGCCTACATATCCGTACCCAACGTACCGTGCGACGGGCGATCGGAGTTCGTTTACGGCACCGGTGGGGTGGTGGACGTCGAGTACGGCATGATCTACCCGCGTGACGGAAAGCCCCGGAAGGTCGAAGAGGAGCCGAAGGGCGACTCCACGCAATTGGCGGTCAACCATTTCTTCGAGTGCGTGCGTAACAGCCGGCGCCCCCTGACCGATGTGACCCGCGGACGCAACGGTGCGCTGGTTGCCCTCCTGGGGCTCAAAGCCCTGGATACCGGACGTACGGTGACCATGAAGGAGCTGCTGAGTCAGGGATACTCAGCGTAGTTGTCACCACCGGTCGGCTGTCGCGCGGGACACTTCCGGCGAGCGTCGGGGCGGCTGCCCTATCTGCGCGTCGGGCTGCTCAGCTGGGGCAACTGGCTTTGCTCACGACCTTGACGTACTGAACCACTACGGCTAGATTGTGCTTTTAGCGTCGAATTGCCTTTTCAGAGGACGTACCTCGGCGTGATTCCCTCCAGTATCCAGCACCATTGCGGTCTTTTTGGCGTGTTTGGCCACCCCGAAGCCGTGCAACTGACCTATCTGGGGCTCTATGCCCAGCAGCATCGCGGGCAGGAGTCGGCCGGCATCTGCAGCTGCGACCACGGTCCGATCAGCCGTCATGCCGGCATGGGTTTGGTGACGGATGTCTTCGATCCGCCGAAGCTCGAGCAGCTGCGCGGAACGATGGCGATCGGACATGTGCGCTACTCGACCACCGGCTCCTGCCAGGCCAGCAACGCTCAACCCCTTCTGGTGAACTACGCTCGCGGGCAAGTAGCCGTCGCCCACAATGGCAACCTTATCAACGCCGCCCTGCTGCGCAACGAGTACGAGGAGCATGGGGCGATCTTCAACACCACCAGCGACACCGAGGTCATCGTTCACCTGCTGGCCAAGCCTCGTCATCTGGATCGTTCCGATCAGATCGTCCACATTTTGAGTCATCTGCAAGGCGCGTTTTCGTTGTTGTTCCTTTTTACCGACCGCATGGTGGCCGCTCGCGACCCGTTCGGGCTGCGTCCCCTGGTCCTTGGCAAGCTGGATAACGGAGCCATCGTGGCCGCGAGCGAGACGACTGCTCTGGACATTGTTGACGCCGAGTTGCTCCGCGAGGTGGCGCCGGGTGAGGTCGTGACCATCTCCGATAAGGGCTTGAGCAGCAAGTGGATTGCCCCCCCCGGCGCGGTCCAGCCGGCTCACTGCATCTTCGAGCAGATCTACTTTGCAGACCCGGCCAGCGACGTGTTCGGCGAGAATGTCCACCTTGTTCGAGCGGCCATGGGCCGGCGGTTGGCCGGGGAGGCCCCGGTCGAAGCCGACATGGTCATGGCCGTACCCAACTGCGCCCGCTGTGCCGCGATCGGCTACTCTCAGGCCAGCGGCATCCCTTACGGCCGCGGCTTTACCGTCAGCCACTACGCCGGCCGGTCGTTCATCATGCCCGAACAGAGCATGCGCGATCTGGCGGTGAAGATGAAGCTCAACGTGATCCGGAGTAACGTCAAGGGCAAGCGACTCATCGTGGTCGAGGACTCGGTCGTTCGTGGGACGACGACTCGCGGCAAGGTCGGGGCGCTGCGCAAGGCCGGCCCCAAGGAAATCCATCTCCGCGTGGCCAGCCCGCCCATCCGCCACCCCTGCTACTTCGGCATCGATTTCCCCGACCCGTCTGCTCTCATCGCCAACAACCGGTCGGTGGATGAGATCCGTGACTATCTCGGTGTTGACTCGCTCCACTACCTCTCGGTTGAAGGCATGCTGTCCTGTGTCAAGCACCCCCCCACCCACTACTGCACGGCCTGCTTCACCGGCAAGTACCCGATGCCCGTTGATCACCCGGTCAACAAACTCGCGTTTGAGCAGCAGCTCAAGATCTTCGACTAGTGCGACGACGACTCAACGCCGCCATCTCCTCATCTGGCGGGCAAGCACCTGCCGGATCATCGACCGGGCTGGGATGCGGCGGTCTCCAGGGATGCACACACGATCGCCTTGTCGTTGCGAGCGAAGACGTGACGATTCGCGAATGCCGGATGCGACCAAACGACGTCGCGTCGGCGCACCCGATTCGTAGGCTCGATCAGCCTGGCCCGGCTCAATTCCTCATACCCCTTCGGACTGAGGCGCGCGGTGATGAGCTCGCCCTGCTCGTTGGCGATGAAGACCCGATCGCCGCACGGAATCAGAAAGGCGTTCCACCAGCGGTCATTGCCCGTCGGCTGATAAGTTTCCCACACTCGCGCGCCGGTCTCGGCGTCCAGACATCGCAGGGCACCGTAGCCGCCCACCGCATACAGGTATCCGTCCTTCAGCCATGGCGTGGACATGAGGCAATGGACCTTCTCCGTGTCCAGTTCGCTGTCGCTCTCGCCTTTCCACAAGACGGTTGCGGCCGACCGGGTGGCCGCGAGGCGGAGCATGAGCGGGCCGTTGTAGAAAGTCGAGACGAAGAGCCGGTGTCCGTCAGTAATCGGGGTGGCGATCGAAAGACCGCTCTCACAATGAAAGGGCTGTCGCCAATGGACTTCGCCGCTGTGGGGGTCGAGCGAACACAACTCCTCTGGCATCCACACAATCAGCTGCCGGGTCCCGCCCGCCTCGATGATCACCGGCGGGCAATACCCGATCTCCCGGGCTGACAGCGACCGCCAGATCTCGCGGCCGGTGTCCTTGTGAAAGACCACGACGGCCGCAGTGTCGGCTCCCCCGATGAGGGCGATCAACCGCTCGCCGTCGACCAGCGGAGCGCTGGCGAAGCCCCACACCGGCACCGGAGCACGGTAGTCCTTGACGCAGTCCTTGGTCCAGAGGATGCGGCCGTCGCATGCATCGAGGCAGAAGAGGTGCCCCATCGCACCGAGGGTGTAGACCTTGGCGTCGCGCACTGTGGGTGTAGCCCGGGGGCCCGAGTCGTAGCTCACGCCATAGGTGCAGGCGTACTCGTGCCGCCAGAGCAGCTGGCCGGTGCCGACATCCAGGCAGAGTACACGCTCGGTATGCTTGTCCCTGTCGCGGTCGGTGACGAAGACTCTGCCCTCTGCCACCGCCGGGCCGGCGTAACCGGGCTTGATCGCCACACGCCAGCGGATCGGAAGCTGGCCGCCCTCGAAACGATCGGCGATGCCGGTCTCGCGCCAGACACCGTCGCGCAGCGGACCGCGCCACTGAGGCCAGTCATCCGCCGAAACGGACAGACCGCCCCCCTGAAGGACAGCCAGGAGTGACCCCATGATCAGGGAGGAACGCACGATCCGGTTTGAACCTCCGCCGAGAAGCAGGGGCAGCGATGATCCGCCAGCCGCGCAGCGGGCATCGGAACCGCTCAGACGCCGCACTCTTCACGGCTCATTTCCTGCTCAAATCCACGCAGACAGCCTTCTTCAGGTTGCGGGCGAAGAGCTTCCCCTGGTGCAGCGCGGGAATCGTCCAGCACCGTCCGTCGAGGATTGAGGCCGTCGCCGTCGGCTTGAACTCTTTCGGTGAGACTGGAGCGATCATCAACTTGCCGCTTTCGGTCAGGACGATCAGGTGGTTGTCGGCCAGGAGAACTGTCGAGTTGGCCGTGCGCTCGCGGACGTCCCAGAGGATCTTCCCGGTCATGAAGTCAACCGCCTTCAGCGACTTCTCGTCTCCGCCATACAACACACCGTCCCTGAGGACGCACGACTGGAATTTGTTGACGATGTTCTTGTTCCGCCAGATCTCCTTGCCTTCCAGTTTGTCCCCGGCCGCGGCCATCTTGAACAAGGCGCACCCGGTACCATAACCGGAAGTCAGGAAGAGATGGCCGTCGTGGAAGATGGGGGACGAGGCATTAACGTCGTAGGAGGTTTTCCAGGGGGTCTTCCAGACCTGCTTGCCGGTCTTGGCGTCGGCGATGATCACGCACTTGCCCATGAAGCCGACGATGTACCGCTTGTCTTCGAAGGTGAAGGGGTAGGGCGTGGCATACCCCGCCTGCTCGTCGCCGCATTTCCAGACCGTCTTTCCGGTCATCTTGTCCAGAGCGAGGAGCCCGCCGTCGGCGTTGCCGGGCGTCACCACAGCCAGATTGCCCTCAATGAGGACCGAGTTGCTGTAGCCCCACTGAGGTTCGTTGTTGCCCTTGTACCGCCAGATCTCATCGCCTTTGGCCGCATCGAAGCACAGTACCAAGCCGTGCCCGCCGACGATATAGACTCTGCCGCCATCGAATGTCGGCGTGGCCCGTGTTCCGTCACCGCCTTGTCCGTCTTTCCTTTCCGACTCGAATGCCTGCTGCCAGACGATGTCGCCCGTCCCGGCATCCAGGCAGTAGAGCACCTGTTTCCTTTCCTTGGTGCCACAGGTGAACACCTTATCGCCTACACAGGCGAACGAACTGAAGGCCGCGCCGATGGGTTTGTCCCAGAGGATCTTCGGAGTCTCCGTCCAGGTGGTAGCGAAACCCGTCTCCGAGCTGATACCGTCGTGGTTCGGCCCTCGCCAATGGGGCCAGTCACCTGCGGCTGCTGGCAGAGGACACGCAACAACGCCGGCGAGCAGAATGAGGCAAGCCACCCACGCGGTTTTCATATGAGATCTCCCTTCGAAGAAAGGCCGAAACGATCTTGTTCTCCCGTCAAGGCATTCCCCGACCCACGCCGGGGATTCTAAGCTGCAGGGGAGTCCTCGGCAACCACACAACGTCTCGTGGGCATGTCAGAGAGTCTCGATGGTGATGTGTTCGTTGGTGTAGATGCAGATTCCCGCCGCAATGAGGAGGGACTCACGAACGATCTGGTCGGCCGGTAGGGCTGAATGGCGCAGCAGGGCCCTTGCCGCGGCGCCGGCGTACATCCCACCCGAACCGATGCCGATGATACCGTCGGTAGGCTCGATGACATCGCCTGCCCCGCCCAGAATCAGGGACGTGTCCTGATCCACGACGGCGAGCATGGACTCCAGCCGCCGCAGAATACGATCCGTCCGCCAGTCCTTGGCCAGCTCGATGGCCGCCTTGCGCAGGTTGCCCTTGAACTCGTCGAGCTTGCGTTCGAACCGGTCCAGAAGGGCGAACGCGTCGGCCGCCCCGCCCGCAAAGCCACAGAGCACTTTGCCGCCGCATAGTCGGCGGATCTTGCTCGCATCGTGCTTGACGGCCGTCGCGCCGAGCGTCACTTGCCCATCGCCGCCGATGGCGCTCATTCCGTCGCGGCGGACAGCCAGAATCGTCGTACTTCGGACGATGTGCTCGGATCTGCTCATATGGAGATTACCGTAACCGCGACCCTGACGTTTCGCAACCTGATCCTGCGTGTAGTGTTCATACACAAGAAGCCGTATGATGTGTGGACCGAGAAACGAAGTATTCGCCGAAACGGCAGGAGGTGCGCGCATGGGCGGCAGATCGCTGATCCGCATCGGAGGGCTGGCCGTGGCGGTGGCCTTGGCCGGCTGCAACAACAAACCGCGGTCTGCGGGAACGGAAGCCGCCCCCAGCGACCAGGTGACGTCGTCGGCCGCCGCGGGTGAGACGAAGCCGTTCCCGGGTCCTGCCGTGGCCCGCTCGGCGTCTGAACCCGCTACCGGGCGGCCGGTTCCGGCTTCACTTCCCACGTCGACCTACGACTCGACGCCCCCTTACCCGGTTCGCATCTTCGTTCGTTCGCCGGAAGACGAGCAACCCGGCTGGCTCAGGATTCTGTCGCTGATCGATCCGAAGGCTGCCGCCGCATGCAGCGGGCAGTTTGCCGTGAAGAACCAGATCGAGGTGACAACTGACAACGTACGGCAGATCCGCATCCACATCAGCCACTTGCCCCTGGCCGAGAGGAAACGAATCATCCTCCGCATCGACGACCAGCCGATTGAGCTGGCCCGCAAGAACCGGGACTACGTCATCCTGGAACGGCGCACCACCGGCGAATGGAATGTCGCCAAGTCTCTCCCGTAGCGAATATCTATGAAGGTTGCCGTCATCATCAATCCGGTCTCCGGGGCGAGCAAGACCGGTTCCCGGCTGCGCGAGCTTATCCCTCGGCTTCGACGCGACGGTCACCAGGTCGAACGATGGCCGACCACCGGACCGGGTGACGCCCGCCGACTGGGCCAGATGGCCGCCCATCAGGCCGACGCAGCCGTGATCGTCGGCGGCGACGGCACAGTGTGCGAGGCGGCCGATGGTCTGGTCGGCAGCACGGTTCCCATGGTTCTGTGGCCGGCGGGTACGGAGAACCTCGTGGCACGGTCGCTGGGCTTCAAGGCCGATCCAGAGACAGTGAGCCGTTGCCTGAGCCGTGGCCGGACGATGACAATCGACCTGGGTAAGGCCAACGGGCGATCTTTCACCGTGGTCGCCGGCGTCGGCTTTGATGCCGAGGTGGTCGAACGACTGACCCGGCTGAGGACCGGGCATATCACCCATCTGTCCTATTTCTGGCCATTGTGGCGGACGTTCTGGGAGCATCGCTGGCCACGGATACTGGTCGAGGCGGAATCACCGGCGGGGACGATCCGTTGGGACGGTCGCGGGCTGGTTTTTGTCGGCAACATGGCCCGCTATGCCCTTGGACTGCCTGTGGTCCGTGACGCCAGGCCGGACGACGGGCTGCTCGACCTTTGCATCCTGCCCTGCACCAATCACGTCCAACTGATCGGGCATTCGCTCCGTACGCTGGTTAAGCGGCACGTCGAGCGTCCCGGCGTTCTTTACGAACGGGTAACACGGCTGCGCGCAACCTCCCCAAGCTTGGTGCCCTATGAGGCCGACGGCGAAGCGGCCGGTTGCCTGCCTCTGAATATCGAGATCCGGCCGGCCGCCATCCGAGTCAAGGTTCCACCCGCACCGCCGAGCAGGTAGAATCCGGTACCATGACCACGCAGACTCCACTGGACATGGACGCGACGCCAAGTGCTCGGCCGGTCGCCATTGGACCCGTCCGCATCGGGCCGGGGTGCCCACTGACCCTGCTAGCCGGCCCTTGCGTCATCGAGTCCCGCGAACACACCCTCCGCCTGGCCGAAGGCGTCCAGCGAGTCGCCCAGAGCCTGGGCCTCTCCTTGATCTTCAAGGCCAGTTTCGACAAGGCCAACCGATTGAGCCTACGCGGCTTCCGAGGGCCGGGCCTCGACGAGGGGCTGAAGATCCTGGCCGAAGTGCGTCAGGCGATCGGTCTGCCGGTCGTCTCGGACATCCACGATCCCGCGCAGGCGGCCGTCGCCGCCAACGTGCTCGATCTGCTTCAGATTCCTGCCTTTCTCTGCCGCCAGACCGATCTGCTCCAGGCTGCCGGACAGACCGGCCGACCGGTCAACATCAAGAAGGGTCAGTTCATGTCGCCGGAAATGATGCGCCTGGCGGTCGAGAAGGTGAGGGAGGCAGGTGCGCCCGGCGTGTTGCTCACCGAGCGGGGTACGTTCTTCGGCTACGGCCGGCTGGTCAACGACATGACCGCGATTCCGCGTATGGCCGTTTGGGCTCCGGTGGTCTTTGACGCCACGCACTCCTGTCAATTGCCCGGCGAAGGCGGAATACAGTCCGGCGGGCAGCGTGAGATGACTCCGGTGCTCGCGAAGGCGGGGATCGCCGCGGGGGCTCACGCCCTGTTCCTGGAAGTTCACGACCGGCCCGACGAGGCCAAGAGCGACTCGGCCACCGTCTGGCCGCTGGACCGACTCAGCGATCTGCTGGCTGAGTGCTTGCGGGTATTCGAGGTGACGCGCGGGTAGTGGCGGCGGTGGCCTTGGCCTCCCTTTCCACGGATTCGATGACGCGTTTCCACCGCGGCCCGCCCAGCGTCGCGTCGTGAAAGCGCTGTTGAGCGATAGGCAGAATGATCGAGGCCGGTTCCCCTCCGAGTCTGGCCAGGCATTGGAGATTGCCGGCGAAAGCCTGCCACCACGGAGCAGAATGCTCCGGGACCTCCTGCCAGATCCGGTTGAACAGGGTGACGGCTTCTTCCGGTTTACCCGTCATGAGCAAACAGGTGGCCTCACCCAGCCGGACATCGATCCGCGAAGCGACGTTGTCCGGGAGCTGGTCCTTCGGAAGAGTCGCCAGCTCCCGGAATACGGGTAGAGCGGCGTGAGCCTTACCGGCATCAATCAGCGACCAGGCTCGCCAGACGCGGATCAGAATCGCGTCGCTGGATGTCACCTGGTCGGGACGGTCCTGGAACCACGCGAGGAGCTGGTCGGCCAGCCGGACCGCTTCCTCGGCCAGTTCTGTGACTACCTGATCGTCGCCGCTGTCGCTCGCCTCCGCGATCTCCTCGCGCATGGTCTCGAGGAGTCGGGCCATCACCGGTCCGGCGTGCTCCGGGTCGGCCCTGAGGAACCGTTCGACCACCTCGCGAGCCTCGGCGAGTTTCTTGAGTTGCCGCAGGGCAAGGACCCGCTCGCGCAGAGCCGCCCCCACCGCGACTGGACAATCCGGGAACCGCTCCTCGAATGATGCGAGGACCTCCTCTGCCGCCGCCGAGCGAGCGATCAACGGCGAATTGAGCAGGTCCGCCTGCAGCAGCACGGTGTCGGCCACCAGGCAGTGCTCGGGATCACCGGCCTTGTCTGCCCCCCGGCCTCTGGCAAAGGCCACCGTTTCTTGAGCCGCCTTCAGAGCCTCCTCTGCCATCGCTCCCAGGTCGGCCTTGGCTGTCTTGGGGTCACCGGCCGCCTGCTGGAGCAGGACTCGCAGGCAGCGGGCCCGCCGTGCCGCCGCCTTGAGGGCGTTGGCATCGTCAGGGGCGACGGCGGCATACTCCTTGGCCGCTTCCCGCCACTGTCCCCCATCCTCAACCGCCCGGGCGATGAAGTACTGCAGTCGCTTGGTCTCGGGGGTGTTTGGGGCCAGGTCGCGAAGCAGCCGGCCGGCCCGAAGGAAGGCCCCACGTGCCTCAGGGGTCTCGCCATGTTCCGGCAGACGCAGCATTTCCTGGGCAATGGCCACGGCCTGCCCGACCGCGATCAGCGCCCGGTCGTGCCGAGGGTACCTGCGGGCCAGATCACAGAGGACGCTGCAGGCCTCAAGGGAGTCTCCGGCCAGATAGAACCCTCGCCCCAGCAAGAACATCAGCTCGCCCACGGTGGCTGGCGGCGTACCCTCGGGCGGTTTGGCGGCCACACCCAGCAACATGTGCACCACCCCCTTCAGGGCGGCGTCCTCGCGGCGCCGATCGGGCTGACAATCGGTCACCAGGTTGTGCAGGGCGGCCCCCGCCAGGAGCTGCATCTGAAAGGCGGCCGGAGAGGTCAGTTCCGGAAGCGAGTCCATCCCCAGACCGAAAGCCGCGTACACCATCTCGCGATGTGTTGTGGACACATCCGCGAAGCGCTGAACAGGGGCGAGGGTTCCGGCGGTTCCATGAAACCTCGTGGCCGCCGCCCGGAGATCCCCCTGACGGGCAAGGATGTCCGATTCCAGGATCGCGATGGCCAAAGACGCCGACTTGTCGTCCGGCCGGGTCTGCTCGGCCCATTGTCGGCCTTGGGCCACAGCCCCGAGGGCCTCGGTGAACTTGCCGGCGTCGCGGAGACCACGGATCTGTTCGAGAATACCGAGCAATGACGCCCACCGGAGTCGCTGGCGCTCCGCCGGATCGCCGACCTTGGTCATCGTGGCCAAAATCCGCCGGGCGTGGGCGGCGCCTTCATCGAACCGCTTGAGCTGGCGGCACGACACGGCCGCGACCACCAAGGTATTGCAGCGCAGTGCCTCCTGGCCGGGGTTCTGACTCTCGGTCCAACCCTGCCGTTCCGTGACCTCCTGGAGAAGCTCCGTGAAGGCAGCCGACCGCTGCTGTTCGTTCAGATCGGTGCTCAACGCCCGATAGAGTCCTGCCCAGAGCGAGAGCATGTTTGCCTGGCGATCGGCGGTCTCCAGCTCGCGCAGGGCGCCCGAAGCCGTGGCCTGGACAACGGCCTGCTCGTCCATCTCGCCCACTCTGTTCCAGGCGGCCTGGATATCTCTCCTTAGACCGCCCAGTGTCTCGATGGCGGCGCCGGCGGCCGACGCAACGCTGGCCCGTGCCCGCCCGCCGAATTCGTGAAGCAGCACTGCCTCGAAGGCATCAGGGGCAAGACGTTCCAGATAGTCACGGGCCAGTTCGATCTGCCACTTCAGGCGGTTTCGGTCCTTCGGCCGCTGGGCAAGCAGCTCGATCAGGATCGCGCTCGCCTCGCCAACCTTGGCACGCCGCTGGTACGCGGGTAAGCCGGCGGCCTCCACCTGGGTCAGGAGGTGGTCGCGCCGCCGGGACTGTCGCGTGACCAGATCGGCAGCCGGGTTGTCGGTGTCGTACTGAGCCAACCAGTCGGTGAGCCGCCGGCGGCGCAGCTCCTCGCGAAAGGCGGTCTCGTCCAAGGCCGTCCCGGACGGCGGGGAATCGGCCTTCTCCGCTCTTGCCGGCCAAGCAGCCCCGACAAGGTTCGCCGATATCGCGCTCAGGGCCAGGAGCAGGGCAGAGGTCAACCGCTGGCGGCGAAGGCTCATCTCGCTGCCCCCGCGAACATGATCTTCTGGAATTCGGCCGCCATGGCGGCATTGTAGGCGTTGATCACATCATCCCAGGGCACGTCATCACCGGCCACGAGATACACCGGGGTGCCTTCGTCATAGCCGGGAATCTCGTTGCGGATCTTGCGGAGATGACCGACCAGAGAGCTGGGCGATACTCCGGTCTCCGCCAGCTTGTCGATGGTCACGCGGCATCCCCTCTCGGCGGCGGGGTCGGCCACCAGTCGGATGCGGATCGGTGCACGGGGAACGCTGGCCGCCGCGACATGAGCGGCCGCCTGCCCCTTGACCGGCAAATCAGAGCGCAGCAGACCCTCGATAGCTCCGAATCGGCTGATAGCCATGAACAGGAAAAGGAGATTGAAGACCGTATCGATCATCGGGGTCAAGTTCAGCGACATGACCCAGCTGGACGGTCGGCGGCGACGACGAGAACCGTAGCGGCCGTACCTCCGCCGATAGTCTCCATAGGTCCGCAGCGGCGTCACCGGCGGATGAGGGGCCATGTTGTCAGACTGCTCCGTCATCCAGGGCCTCTCAGCTCACTTGCTGACATCCAGTTCGGCGACCAGTTGAAGCCGTGTCAACCGATTGGCCGCGACCATCTCCATGACCTGGCGAATAGAACCGTAATGGACCCGGCGATCGCCTCGCAGGATGACATCGACTTTCGGGTTGACCCTGGCCAGCTCGCCAAGTCTCGCGTCCAGCTCGCTCCAAGAGGCTACCGGCACCGGGCCGAACATCAAGTCCGGCTCGCCGGTCTCCTTGTTGTACAACAGATTGAGAATGATCTTGTCGGGCACTTTCCGGTCTTCGGCCAGGCTTTCGTGCGGCCGGGGCAGGGACATATCCGGTTTCTCGGCAGAGGCGTAGTGACTGGCGAGCATGAAGTAGGTGAGCAGCAGGAAGGTCACGTCGATGAGCGGCGTCATGTTGAATTGCCACTCCGACGAGCGACGAGATCGAGAGACTGAGGATCGCGCAGCCATCTGGACAGCCCACCACACCAGCGTCTAGAGAGCACCTCGCACGCGCGGAGTGTCCTCCTGGCCCCTGAGAGCATCCGGCGCCGCCCGGCCTTCCGTCTGGATCACCGTGGCCACGAGTTGATCGCACAGCTTGACACACTCGGCCCCGTAGGCATCGATGCGATTCCGCAGGAATGCGAAGGCGCTCAAGGCGGGTATGGCGACGAACAGCCCCCAGAACGTGTTGACCAAGGCGATGGCAATGTCACCAACCAGCTTGCTTGCCTCGGGAACGCCCCCACCGGCCGCGAAGATCCGGTTGAACGCCTGGATCATGCCCACCACGGTACCGAGCAATCCGATCATCGGGGCCACGTTGCCGATCACACTGAGATACTCGATCCGGCGAAGCAGCCGGCCGACCTGCTCGTCCACCGTCTCGACCACGGCTCCCATGGCGACCTCGAAACCGGATCCGATCTGGGAGACACCGGCATAGACCGCCTGGCCGAGCATGTTCGTTTCCTCGCGGGTGATCTCCAGAATGCCCCGTGACTGACCCTGCCGAGCGGCGGCGGCCAGGGCCCTGGCCAGCGACGCGGGAGCTTGTGTTCCGCGACGAATGGTGAACGCGTAGTTGATGATCAGCGTGACGGTAATGACCGAAAGCGGAATCAGGACACACCAGGTAATCGGCCCGCCGTCAATGACGAAGTGCTTGAACAGCGAAACCGGCCGTGTATCCTGCCCCAGCATGATCCCCTGTAGCATCACAGTCGAGCCCAACATCGCAGGTCCTTCCATCCGCCTGGTCTTGCCTTATCCCAATCACCGACTACCTGTTGCTCCTGGCGGTGGGAGCAATGCCTGAGAGTGCGGGGGCCAGTTCGTCGCCCCGCCCCACAACCACAATCGTCAGCCCCGACGGATCGATGATCCGGGCAGCCGCCGCGGTCAGCTCCGCAGGATCGGTGATGGTCGCCAACCGAGCGAGATACTCCTGGTACCAGGTGGGCGGCAATCCCCAGACCCTGAGATTCCAGTGCATGGCGGCAACTCGGGCGGACGTCTCCAAGTCGACCTGGAAGCTGCCAACCAGCGTATCGCGCGCTTGATCCAGCTCTTCCCGGCTCATGTCGCTCGGACGGTTGATCCTGGCCACCTCGCCAAGAACGAGCCTCACGGCTTCGGCGGCCCGGTCGGTCCGCGTGAACGTCGTGATGTGCAGGCGAGCCGCCTCCGACTTGTTGTCGAAGTTGCCGCGGGCGCCGTAGGTGAGTCCTTTCTCAATGCGAAGCACCCGGTTGAGCCGGCTTCCAAACGACGAGCCGAGGATCTGGGAAACGAGACGAGCCGCGGGGTAGTCCCGGTCCCGCCGAGACAAGGGAACGATCTGGCCAACCCGAATCTCCGACTGAGCAGCGTCAGGCTGGTCCACGACGACGATGTGCGTTCGCGGGCCGACTTGCGGAGGTGCGTATCTCCGCCGCTCGGCCTTACCCGTCCAGTCGCCGAACCATCGACGGGCCAAGGCTGTCGCCCGGTCCAGGGCGATGTCGCCGGAGAAGACCAAGGCGCTGACGTCAGGGGCAAAGCAGCGCTTATGGAATCCCACCACAGCCTCGCGGTCGATCTTTCCCAAAGACGCGGAATCACCTTCGATCGGTCGGGCGAGGAAGTAGTCACCGAACACCTCACGGGCGGCGGACCGGTCAGCCACTGTGGACGGGTCCTTCTCCTCGATGGCCCGCCGAGCAGCGGATCGAGCGACGTAGCCGGCCACTTCCTTCTGGGGGAAGGTGGGCTCGCGCACGATCTCGGCCAGCGTCTCGACGGCCAGGTCCAGGTGCTCGGTCAGGGTCCACAGCCGGAGAGACACGTCCTCGTAGTCCGTGTTCTCCGCCAGCGAAATCGCGTGGAAGTCGAGCCTCTCGGCCAGTTGATCACCGGTGTGCCTGGTCGTTCCACGACGGAGCGTGTTCACCACGACGTATGCGAGACCCGCCATCTCGTCCGGATCTTCCCGGGCTCCAATGAGGGTGCTGAAACTGACGGTGACCGCCGGCGTGGAGCGATCGGGGACGACCAGGATTTCCAGGCCGTTCTCCAGTCTGTCCGTCAACGGCAGCGGAATCTCGATCGGCTTGGGAGCCTGCCCCTGGGGCATGTCCTGCGGGCGCGGCCAGTCCAGGACCGGTTCCTGCCTGCCGCCCGATTTGTCTGCCACCTCCTGATCCGTGGCCTTCTTCGCCTCCGGCCGGACCAGTAGAGTCAGACAGTTGTTGTCCCGGAGGACCCGCCGGGCCATGGCCATCACTTCGTCGATCGTCACCCCCCTGAGCCGATCAAGGTCGGTGTTGACGCGGTTGACGTCGCCGAGGATGACGGCCGCATAGCCCAATTGGCCAGCCCGGCCTTGGACCGTCTCACCCGATCGAACGTAGTTGGCAATCTCCTGGTTTCGTGCCTTCTCGAGTTCGCACGAGTCGATGCCCTTCTCCAGAAGGAGCTTGATTTCCTCGCGGATGGCCTTCTCACCCTCTTCCACGGTCACACCCGGTTTCAGCGTCGCGTTGATGACCAACAGGCCGGCCTGTTCCATCGCATGGTTGTAGGCCGACGCACTGACCGCGATCTCCCGCCCCTGGACAAGGCGGCGATACAGGCGGCTGCTCTGCCCCGATCCGAGAATGCCGGACAACAGGTCGGCACACACCGAGTCACGGTCGACGGCGGACGGCGTGTGGTAGACGCAGGCGGCCAACGGAGCCGGGGCCTTGTCGGTCATTTCAACCCGTTTGGGGGCGGTCATCGGTGGCTCAACCGCGGTCACGCGCGGCGGGTCGGCCGCGCGGGCAACCGGTCCCAGATACTGGCGGGCCTTGGCCAGCACTTCCTCGTGCCGGATGTCCCCGACCACGACTAGTGTGGCGTTGTTGGGCGTGTAGAAGGTCTTGAAGAACGTGCGTAATTCACCCGCAGTGGCCGCGTTAAGATGATCGAGCCGGCCGATCGGCGTCCATTGATACGGGTGTACGTCAAACGCCGCGGCATGCAGCTGCTCGCGCAGCGAGCCATAGGGGCGATTCAGCACGCGCATGCGCAGCTCTTCCTTCACTACCTCACGCTCGGCGGCGAAGTACTCCTCGTCGATCCGCAGCCGACCCATCCGCTCGGCCTCCAGCCACAAGACCACGTCGAGCTGGGCTGCGGGCAGCGTCTGCCAATACACCGTCTGGTCGAAACTGGTGTAACCGTTGACCTGAGCGCCGTACCGCTGAAGGTACTTGAAATGATCCTGCGGTCCGATGCGGTCCGAGCCACGGAACATCATGTGCTCGAACATGTGCGCGAAACCCTGCCGGGCGGGATTCTCGTCCTTGCTGCCCACGTGGTACCAGACCTGCACATTGACAATCGGGACATGGTGGTCCTCAAGGCTCAACACCCGAAGGCCGTTCTCCAACCGGTCGTCCCGAAAACGCCAGGCCTCGCGCGCGTCGCCCATGACCAGGGATGCTCCCAGGAATACGCCCCCAAGCCCGACCCAGGCTGCCGTCACCGATCTCATAGCGGCGGGATTGTAAGCGGGCTCGCCGGCCCGGTACAGGGGACGGGCTGCGGTTACAGCACGATGGGGTCTGACGCCGCCGTTTGGCTTGAGCCGGGTTTCTGCGGTGCTTGTTCGCCCGACAGGCTCGCGCAGCCATACCCGATCGGCATTCCCGGTCGCGTGATCGCGCTTGCGGGCCAAGGGTGGTTTCGTCGCCCCGGTCGCGAGGCGGGTCATTCTGGCCGTCAAAGGACCTGATCGACAGGAGTATCGCCCCCGACCTGTCCGGCGGGCGGTGAACTCTGGTTTGCGACCTGCCTGCTCCGGGGCCTCGGCCCAGTGAAGGGATGCTGGTGCTGTCAGCCGAAATTCATGGTCATCAGGAACTCGGCGTTGGTTCGAACCTTGAGCAATCGGGAACGAAGCAGTTCGATAGCCTCGATCGGGTTCATATCGCTCAGCACGCGGCGGAGCTTGTACACGAGTTCAAGCTCCTCGGGCGCGAGCAGCAGCTCTTCCTTACGCGTACCGCTCGAATTGATGTCGATGGCAGGCCAGGTCCGGCGATCGACCAGGCGACGGTCGAGGTGGAGCTCGGCGTTGCCTGTGCCCTTGAACTCCTCGAAAATGACCTCGTCCATTTTGCTCCCGGTGTCGACCAGGGCCGTACCGATGATGGTCAAAGAGCCGCCTTCCTCGATGTTGCGGGCAGCGCCGAAGAACCGTTTGGGTTTCTGCAAGGCGTTGGCGTCGACACCGCCGGTCAGGATCTTGCCTGAGTGCGGCACTTCGGTGTTGTACGCTCGGGCCAGACGGGTGATCGAGTCGAGCAGGATGACCACATCGTGGCCGTACTCGACCATGCGTTTGGCTTTCTCGATGACCATCTCGGCCACCTGGACGTGCCGGCTGGCGGGTTCGTCGAAGGTAGATGAGATGACCTCCGCCTTGGTCGCCCGCTGCATTTCCGTCACTTCCTCCGGCCGCTCGTCGATCAGCAGGATGATGACGTACGCGTCCGTGTTGTTCTTCGAGATCGCATTGGCCATCTTCTGCAGGAGCACCGTCTTTCCGGTCCGCGGGGGGGCGACGATGAGCATGCGCTGGCCCTTGCCGATCGGGGTCACGAGGTCCACGATCCGCATGTTGATCTCGTCGGAGGCGGTTTCCAGGCGCAGCCGACCCTCGTTTCCGAGCAAGGCGGTGGCGGGGTCCTTCGGTCCGGGGTGAAGCGGGGTCAGATCCTCGAAGTTGGTCTTCTCGGTGACTCGCTCGGGGTCCTCGAGGTTGATCGCCTCGACCCGCAGCAAGGCGAAGTACCGCTCTGATTCCTTGGGTGGGCGGATCTGGCCGGCCACGATGTGCCCGGTACGGAGGCCAAACCGGCGAATCTGAGAAGGGCTGACGTAGATGTCGTCCGGGCAAGGCAGATAGTTGTACTCCGGGTTTCGCAGGAATCCGAACCCATCCGGGAGGATCTCCAGCACCCCTTCACCGTACATCAAGCCGTTCTGACGAATCCGCTCCTTCAGGATGCGGAAGATCAACTCGGACTTGCTCAGGCCGGTGTAGTCGGACAGCCCTTCATTCTTGGCGATCTCGTGGAGGGCATCCACGGTGATTTTCTGCAGATCCTTGATGTGCAGTTCACCGCGTTTGACTTCCTCGTACTTGGCATGGGTCTCGGCGTCGATGGCGGACTGGGAATCCGCCGAGCGACCGACTTCGGCCGGCCGGGTAGGCTCGGCGGCCACGGCCACGCCCTGGGCGGCCGCGGCCGGCTCACTGTCGCTGAGGCCTTCGGCGAAGCCATCGCTCTCACCGGCCGGTTCGACCGCCGGTCCCGGCGATTCCTCGACCTGCGGAAGATCGTTCTCGATCTCATTCCTCTTGCGGGCAGCCCCGCGTGATCCGCCGCGCGTTGTCTTGCTCTTGGACTTGTCACTGGCTCGCGCCATCTACGAATCCTCCAAAGGGTGACTATTCGTTACTGAGTGTCGAGAACGGAAACCGCCCCGGGCTATCGGCCAGATGCGTCTTGGCAACCGGAGAGTATTCGGGAAAAGACCTCCTCCACTTGTCGGCGGAGATCGTCTATATCGGAGTTGTTCTCTACCGTATAATCGGCTCTATTCCTCTTGAAGTCAAGTGGTTTCTGGGATGCCTGCATCCTCGCCAGGTCCCGCAGGTCCCATCCCCGTGACCGCCGAACGCGCCTCAGCCGCGTTTGCTCGTCGGCATTCACGAAAACCACACAATCACACCGCTCGGCGAGGCCCACCTCGTAAAGCAGAGGGGCATCCCACACGATCGCCCGGACCCTGGGGTCTCGATCGTAGGCCGCCAGCAGTTCCTCGGACCGTCGAGCGATTCGTGGATGAACCAGCCGTTCCAGACGGCCCAACTCGGCAGGGCTCTCCCGCACGATCTCGCGGATAGCGCTTCGATTGGCCCGCGGCCCGGGAGAGACCACCTCTTCCCCCCACCAGCCGACCAAGGCTTCCAGCACCTCAGGCGAGTCCAACTCCTCGTGGTTGATGCGATCCGCGTCGATGACCCTCGCCCCAAGATCCTGCAGAATCGCAGCCACCGTGCTCTTGCCTGAACCGATCCCGCCGGCGATACCGATGATCGGTTTTCCGGCCCTGGTCACGCCGACGCCTTTCCATCCTCGGGATCAAGCCGCCCTACCGCTCACACGCTTGACTCACCCGGCACAGTGGAGGCTGACAAGTGCTGGAGATGCCGCCAGAGGCATGGCCTAGTGATTGACGCCCAAGCCGTCATCCAAACACACGGAGCACGTTAGGCCATTAAAGTATAACCGTTCGCCGAGGCCTTGTCACTCCCTTTTTCGTCAAAATCCGAGCTCTCCAGCAGTCCAACAGGCCAACGGCCCGGCAGCACACTAAGCGCCTGTTCAACAAGGCCTTAAGATAAGGAATCCACCCCCCGCCGGACTCAGAGGCTGTGGTAGGCAACCACATCCACACGATTACCCGCAGGATCGAGCATTGTCAATCTGCGATCGTAGAACGACCAGCCATGAGCCTGCTCGAACGGGATACGCCGCTCGCCCAAGGATACGGCGAAATCGACCAGGTCGGCCACCTGAATCAGCACTTGCCGCCGAACAGGAGCCAGAGCCGGGTCCGCCCCCAGTTGGATGACCAGCTTGGGGCCACTCCGCGGCCACCCCCGAAACCGCATCACTTCCGCACCACCGCCCCGTGGCAGCAGGTCAAAACCAAGAAGATCCACGTAGAAGGCCTGGGTCTCCTCCACAGCGTCCGGCGGCGACCAGAGATGGACATCGTCGATAGCCAGGATCCGAGGTGTCTCCATGCCTCCGCAAGCCTCATCGGAAGCGTCGCACCAAGCCGGGGACCAGCGCGAACAGGAGCGCCGCGGGCACCAGCTCAACACCCATCGCCCCACACCAGGCGGGAATCAGACGCGATTGCGGCAACACCACCACCTTGGTCGTTCGGTCCGCCGCCGACAGGGGTTTCACCGGGGCGGGATGAGCGGCAACCTGGGTCACGACCGCGCTTCCGAACGACCCGCCCGTCCCCTGGCCGACAATTTGATTCAGCAGCGTCGGCACCTCAGCAGCCGGTACACCAATCAACAACGCCGCCCCCGTGCCGCTGCGATTGACGAAAGAACCCTGAACCCGGGCTCTCAGATCGAACTGCTCCCCCACCGATGCCGGGTAGGTGTACGGGATGGCCAGTTCCGGCAGGACCACCACGCGAGCCACCCCCACATCCGCCAGCGACGACGTGATGTCCAGCTCAAGCAGGTTGTCGGCGCTGATCCCGCCACTGGTCGTCACAGCCAACGTGCCGTCGCTGTGGCCGACCAGCGACAGGCCCGCGGAGAGCACCGGGGCTGACACCCCCTCGGTGCCGCGAATCTGATCAACGCTGACCGAAAGATCCGCGAGGACCTCTGACAAGCCCAGGTTGCCCGATTTGCTCCACACTACCACGATGCCGTCAAGGAAGAAGTAGCTGTGAGCCTCCAGGGCGGTACCATTCGGCTCGCCGATCTCACTCTCCAGGAATGTCACCCGCCGCACCTCAACCGTCTCGCCGCGTCCCGCATACGAGACATCCTCGGTCAGGCTGATGCCGGCGGCCACGAGGCCAAACTCGTTCGGATCGGGCAGCGTGCTTAAGTTCGGCTCACTGAAATTGGCGGTCACGGCCGCCCCGCTGATATCGATGGGATCGGTGCTGTGCTTGAGTTGGGCTTCGGCCAGCAGAGGCAGGTTATCTGTCGTCTGGCCAAGATCCTTAAACGCGTAGTCGACATTGACCACGTTTAGGCCGACGTACTCCTTGACCTCGGCGTTCACCGTAGCATCCAGCGGCTCGCCATAGCCCAAGGCAACCTCCGAACCGGCCAGCACGAGCCCCAGCGACAGCATGATGTGGAACCGCATGTGATGTACCTCGTTTTCTGTGTCCCCATGACAGGACGCGGTGCAGCGAGCCGAGACTGCATGGAACGGTGCACGCACGGCTCCTGCTCATATTCAAACCCGCCTGGGCACGAAAGTAAAGCCCATTCTCGCCGGAAAAGCTCCTCCTGATCCAGTCGACAGGGGCGAGAGGGCGTGCAATCTGGCCCTCTTCCCGGGCATCGGCTATAGTCCTTGCCCGTGGCTCAACAAGAATGGACAGCATTCGGGCAACGCAGTGGGCTGAAGGTGCATCGCGTCAGCATCGGGGCGATGCGGCTGCCTAAGGGAGATGATGAGGCCGTCACCCTGCTTCGTCAGGCGATCGACGCGGGGCTGATCTACATCGACACCTCTCGCGGATACGGAGACAGCGAGATCAAAGTCGGCAAGAGCCTCAAGGACGGCTACCGCTCCAGGGTCATCCTGTCGACCAAGTGGTCGCCCTGGGTCCAGATGGTTGAGGAGACCGACCGGCCGACGGCCGCATGCACCTACAAGCGGCTTCTTGAATCCATGGAGCGCCTGGATGTTGACCGGCTGGACTTCTACCAGCTCTGGAACATCGACAGCCTTGAGCACTGGCAGCAGGCAACCGGCAAGGGCGGCATGCTCGAGGGCATCCTTCGAGCCAGGAAGGAAGGCCTTGTCGGGCACATCGGGTTCACGACGCATGACAGCCCGGGCAACATCAGCCGTTACATCGACGAAGCTGACTGGTGCGAGGCCATCCTTTTCACGTACAACGTCATGAACCAGACCTACCGGGAGAACATCGCCAAGGCCCACGCCAAGGGTATCGCCACCCTGGTGATGAACCCCATCGGCGGCGGGATGCTGGCGGAGAACTCGCCGGTCCTGACCGCCGCGGCCGGCGGGCTGGACCCCATCGAGGCGGCCCACCGCTTCCTGAGCGGCGATCCCAATGTGGACACGGTGCTCTGCGGGATCCGAAAGCCCTCAGACATCACCGACACGCTGGCCAACTTCGCCAAGCCGCCACTGGTCGGCGGCCTGCGGTCAACGATCGTGGAGGCCTACGCCCGACTGTCCAAGAAGAACCTCGGCCTGTGCACGGACTGCCAGTACTGCATGCCCTGTCCCCAGGGGCTCAACATACCCGGCATCATGCACACCGCCTACCTGCACCGCGTGCTTCAATGCCCCGAAGCGGCAGCCAACCACTACCGGTGGATTGCCGACCCGGCGAAGAACACGACAGCCGAGAACTGCACCCAATGCGGCGAATGCGGTAGCAAGTGTACACAAAAGCTGCCGATCCCCGAGCACGTGGGCTATGTCGCCCGACACCTGGATTCCGGCTCCCAGGGCAAGCGGTAGCCGGAGTCGCCAATATCCGATGACCGGCCCCCGGCATTCACTTCCCGACACCCTGGGTGACGGCCAAGGCCCCGCCGGCTAGCCCGGCGCGACCCCGCCGGGCCCCGGCCTGCATGTCGACCGACGATTGGCCGAGGGCCGCTGACCTGTTGGGCGGGGGTTTGGCCGAGTTCACGGTGCCGCCGTCACCCCAAAGCCAAAACACCCCGGCTGCTTGCTTTTTGTGGACAGACAGGTTCTTTGTCTCCGCGGGGCACGGCGGGGAGTCGCGTTCACAGCGATCCCGTCACCCGCGCCACCGAGGGCCTCTCAGGGTGTCGGCTCGCCATCGCAGTTCTTGTCTGCCGGGATGGCGGGCCCGCTGGTCGCCGCGCACTTCGCAAAGACCGGGAAATCCGCCTGATCGATGAAGCCGGAGGTGTCCTGGTCCATGCACCTGCAAGCGTTCGGCGGCGTTCCCCCCGAGGGAGGGGGAGGTACCGGGTTGCTGAAGCAGAGCTGGAACTGCCCGAAATCCACTTGATCCACATCGCCATCGCCGTCGGTGTCGGCAGTCGGATCCGGACAGGGAACCGGTGGAACCGGAACCAGGCTGCGGCCCAGCACGGCGGACTCCTCGCCAGGCGCGAATGCACCCGCGTTGGTGGCGCTCACCCAGTCGAACCAGACGTCAATCGTGCCGCCTGTGCTGCCGGCTCCAAAGCCCATGCCGTCGTTGCTGCCCTCGCTGTACACGGAAGCCTCCAGAATCTCCAACACCGGCGTGGGCTCCTCGTCCAGATAAAACCGGACCCGGCGCGTGCATGCATCACCGCTGCCGACCAGACCTTTGGCGGTCAACCTGAAAGTATGGTACTCCGGATCTGGGGGCAAAGTGATCTGTTCGCCGCGGCGGGTCTCCAACAGGACACCGTCGGTCGCTCCGCTCCAGTGAAGGTATGTGGTCAGTCCGGCCGTGTCGTAAATGGCCAACACCATCTCCCGCGCTCCGGTGAATCCGGTCACCTTCAGACGCCCCACGACCGTCGCTCCCACCTCGTTGAAGACCTCAGGGGGGCTGCAGCCGGAGGCCTCCTGCAGGCAAGTCCTGTATTTCGTCTTGGAGGCATCGGTGTCGGCGATGTGCCAGGCTCTCCCATCGATGGCGGCGGGGTCGATCGCGGACTCGCCCACGTCAGTGCCTTCGTGCATGTCAAACTGCAGGCCGGGGCCGGCGGCGTCGGTCGCCGTGGGAGCAACTCCACCCTCGTATGTCCAAACGTGCGTGGCACCGGCCGGCACGTGACGAACGTCGATTCTGTTGGTCACGTTCTTCCTGGAACATCCGTCGGTGAACACCAAGTTGGCACTGTAGACCGCACCTGGCGCGCAGGCTGCGATCGTGGCTTGGTCGAACCTCGCCTTGACCAGGGCTTGTCCGCCCGGCGGTAAGGTCCCGGTGGCCCCTTCGAGTGCCAGCCAATTGGCGCAACCGGCATCGAGGTAGTTCACTTCCACGTGGTAATCGACCGGCGTTTGGGCGAGGTTCGTGATCGGGTACTCCAGGTCTTCGATGGGTACGGTGGGGTAATCCTCCATGTAGCTTCGCAGGACGTTACACTCCTCGACCGACCAGCGGCAGCCGAAAACGTCAAGGTCGATGCGGCGCCTGGCGAAGCCGGCGCAGGTGTCGGAGAACCCCAGGTAGGCCGTGTACAACCCGTCGACCAGGCCGGCGGACTGGATGTTGGCCGTAACTGTCGCTTGCTTCCCGACGTCAACCGAGCCGGTGGCGTTGACGAGGGTAAGCCAATTCACCGGCTTCCCCTGCGCGTCTGACGCCGTGACTGTGTACTCGAACTTCTGTGTACCCATGTTGGCAACCGTGTAAGGCACGCTGGCGGGGACGGCGGGCTGGTTGATGTCCGCCACCGCGACCTGGTCGGTGGCCGGTTGGACAACGGAAATGCACGTGAGTGTCGACGTCGGACGCAGGACACCTGCCTTCCACGCGTAGAAGTCGACGTCGAGTGCGGAGGCCTGTCCGGTGCTTCCCGAACCCATGGCGAGGTAGTTCTGGGAGTAGTCGCTGCCGGTTCCGGCGGTGACATGAAAGGTGGTCGCCGCCGTGATCCCGTCAACGTAGACGTCCACGCGATGTGTTCCGCCGCCGCTGATGTCGCCGACGATGGTGATCCAGAACTCGTGCCACTGGGCGAGATCGTCGATCGGCAGGAGTTGAATCGTGCCGGCTTCGCCGGTATCGACGGTGTCGCTCCGCCCGGTGCCGTTCAAGTTGTTCATCAGCAGGCCCCTATTGCCAGCCAGGGCCGTGTGGTCTGTGCTCAAGGCCAGGGAGAACGAAATGAGCATCCCGCTGCGCCCGTTCTGCTTGATGCTGAAGTGGCCCTTGCCGTTGTCATGGATGATGTTGCCGTCGCCTCCCACTGGCCACGGTTGCGGCCCTGCCGCGCCCTGTCCGTCGGCAAGCAGGGCGTCGATGGGACCGGTCGCTGCGGTTGCCAGTCGCGCCCGGAATGAGAGGGTGACACCGTCATCGAGGATGGTGTCGGGAGCCCCTTCAGTTCCGATGTTGTGCCCAAAGTAAACCTTGCGGTTGCTGGGGTCTGATTGTCCTGTTCCGCCCTGGGCGGCGGTGTAATCGCGGGGATCGCCCGGATCCTGGATGCGGATGAATGTCAACGCCCCTTCGGTCAAGGCGTTCACGCCGCCGGCCGGGGCCGACCCGCCGATCGGCCCAAGATCCCAGGAGTCCGAGCCGTTGTTGTGATCCCAGGTTCCATCCAGGGCGGCGCTATCCGGGCTGGCTGCCGCGTCGCCTTGGAAGGCGTACGTCCAGCCGGGATCAACGAACAGCTGGCTGACCTGGGCCTGTGCCGTGCTCGCCGCAAGGAGTTGGAGACCGATGATTCCCGCGCCATACCATGTATTCTTCATGATGTGCTTTTCCTTATCCGACCGTGATAGAGATTTGCCCGAACACAGCACGTGACGTGCAGAGGTTATTGTACATCGCCCCGGCAGGTCGCGCCTACCCCGTTTTTTCTCATGGATCTGTGGGTCCGCAACCTGCTTGACCCGTCCTGCCCCACCGATTACGATGTAACCTCTGGCGCTTTCTTGGCTTATTGCTGGACCTTCGAAGCCGATGAGTAAAGCAGAAAACCCGAGCAGCAGCGGAGACGACGCACGGCCCGCCTTCACCGACGGCGACATCGCCAGGGCCCGGCAGTGGTTTCGCCACGGTCAGCAACTGGTCGAGAAGAAGAACTACGACTACGCCATCGAGAGCTACATCACCGGCCTCGAGTTCTGGCCCGAGGCTGTCGAGGAGGGCCACAAGCCCTGCCGAGCGGCTGCCCTGTTCCGCGGGCCCCGCAAGGTGTCGTTCACCGACGGAATCAAGTACAAGACCAACGCCAAAGACACCAAGCGATCAATGCTCAACGCGGAAGTCCTCCTTTCCAAGGATCCCGGCAACATCGACTACATGGAAGCCATGTTCAAGAACGCGGCCAAGTCGCGTTTTGATCAGACCACGCTCTGGATAGGGGAACTGCTCGCGGACGCGGCCGTCAAGGAGCCGAAACCCAGGCTGGCTCGCTTCGTGCTCATGCGCACGATCTACGAGGAACTCGGTGACCGAAACGCCAATACGGATCCGCCCATGGCCATCGCCGGTCTGGAGCGGGCGGTGCAGGCTCTCAGCCGGCTCCAGGCTCTCAAGCCGCAGGATCTGGAGATTTCCACCGATCTGCGCGACGTGGCCGGCAAGCTCACCATCCTCCGTGGCAAGTACGGTTCGGCGGACTCCTTTAAGGACTCCATTCGCGACAGCGACGCCCAGGCCGAGATTCGCGACCAGGAGCGCATCGTCCAGTCCGACGAACGCCTGGACCAGCTCATCGCCGCCGCAGAACGGCGTTACAGCGTCAAGCCCAGCGACAAGGGCCTGATCAACGAGTTGGTCGACTTGCTCTGCCGCAGGGATGATGAGAACCTCGAGAACAAGGCCATCCAGGTCCTTGAGAAGGCCTTCACTGAACTCCGGGAGTATCGCTTCAAGCTCAAGGCCGACGACATCCGAATGCGCCAGCTCAAACGCCGATCCCGCGAAGTCCTGGCCTCGGGCAGCGCCGAGGAAGCCAAGAGGATGGTCGGGGCGATGCTCAAACTCGAGCTGTCGGTGTTCAAGGAACGCTGCGAACAGTATCCGACCGACCTCCGGCTCCGGTACCAGTATGGACAACGGCTTTTTCAGGCCAAGCGCTACGACGAGGCCATCCCGGTCCTCCAGGAAGCTCGAGCCGACCCCAAGACCCGGGGGCAGTGCAGCTTGCTCATCGGCCAGTGTTTCTTCAAGAAAGGCTACTACTCCGCGGCGATCGACACGCTCCGGGAGGCGATCAAGCTCCATGAAGTCCAGGATAACGAGCTGGGAAAGGACCTTCACTACAGGCTGGCCCGGGCGCTCGAAGAGGACGGCCGGATCGAAGAAACGTTGAAAATCTACGGCCAGATCATACAATGGGACTACAACTACCGGAACGGCGAGGTCCGAAAACGTATCGACGACCTGCGCAAACGGCAAGAGGACGAGAAGGCCGCCAAGGGGGAGCACCCGAAGGATTAGGCCCTCCCGAGTTGTGGCGGTCCTGGGCGGTCCGCCCCGAGGTTGAACCAGGAGTCAGGCGCACGACCTGAGAATTCAGTCAGTCCAGGAGAACACGAAGTGGCTCATTCATTGTCCGCCAGGAAGCGGATTCGTCAGAGTGTCAAGCACCGGGCCGTCAACCGCGCCCGGAAGATCGAGCTCAAGGACACCGTCCGCAGTTTCAAGGAAGCTCTGTCCTCCGGGGACAAGGCCAAGTCGGCCGAGGCCCTCAAGGCCGCGATCAAGAAACTGGACAAGGTGGCTTCCAAGGGCACCATCCACAAGAATACCGCCAGCCGCAGGAAATCCCGACTGCAGCGGAAGTTCAACGCGAGCGGCAAGACCGCCTGATGACTTGTCTGTCAGGCTTCGCGCCCGGCGTGCCCGAGGCCGCCAACCGCGGATACACTGGACCAGGCGAACGATTCCAGCGTCGTTCGCCTGGTTTTTCTTCGCCGAGGTTGCACGCCGAGCGCCCCGACGGTGGCACACGCGTCAACCCAAAACAGGTCTGGAGGAGCACTTCTTGCCCCCCAATCCTGATCGACCGTACGTCAGTCGCGGCGGTGAGAAGCTCGCGGCCGCTCTGGACGCGTTCGGCATCGACCCGAAGGGCTTGTCCTGCGCGGACCTGGGCAGCAATGTGGGGGGATTCGTTGATTGCCTGCTGCGGCGCGGCGCCTCCCGGGTCTACGCAATCGACACAGGCTACGGCGTCCTCGCCTACACGCTCCGAGTCGACCCGCGGGTGAGAGTCCTCGAACGAGCCAACGCCATGCACGTTGCCTTGCCCGAGCAGGTCGATCTGGTGACCATCGACGCAGGCTGGACCCGGCAACAGCACATCCTCCCCAACGCGGCGAAGATGCTCCGGCCGGCAGGACGTATCATCAGCCTGATCAAGCCTCACTACGAATCAAGCCAGGAGAGGCTGCGCGACGGCGTACTTCCCTCGGCCGAGGCACCGGTCGTTCTGGAGCAGACCCTCGACCGTATCCGCGGGCTCGGCTTGACCATCGACAGTCTCATCCCCAGCCCGATCCTCGGCCAGAAAGGCAATGCCGAGTTTCTGGCCCTGCTCAGTTGCCCATCGCAGCCATGACGTCGTCGGGAATGTCGAAGTTGGAGTACACGTTCTGGATGTCGTCCTGGTCCTCGATGGCCTCGATCAGTCTGAGCAGCTTCTGGCCGTTCTCCGCGTCCACCGTCACCGTGGTCGACGGCCGGCGGATGATTTCCGCGGACTGCGTCTGAATCCCGGCCTTGGCCAGGGCCTCCCGAATCGGCTCGAAGGCGGCAGGCTCGCAGACGATCTCCCAGATGTCCTCGGACTTGACGTAATCATCCGCCCCCGATTCCAGGGCAATCTCGCCGATCTTGTCCTCGTCGGCAGCCGCAATCGGCACCATGATCAGCCCCTTTGAGCTGAACATCCACTGCACGCAGCCGGCGGCCCCAATATTCCCTCCGTGTCGCTCGAAGATCTTCTTAATCTCAGGCGCGGTCCGGTTCCGATTATCCGTCAACGCCTCGGCCAGAACCGCCACCCCCCCAGGGCCATAGCCTTCGTAATAGACGGTCTCGTAGTTCGTGGCCTCGCCACCACCGACGCCCTTCTTGACTGCGTTCTCGATCGTGTCCTTCGGCATGTTGGCCCCCTTGGCCTTGTCGATCGCGTAACGCAAGGTCAGATTCTGGTCCGGGTCACCTCCTCCTCGTTTGGCAGCCACGATGATGTTCCTGGCGAGTTTGCTCCACAGGCGTCCGCGACGAGCATCGGTCACGCCCTTTTTGTGTTTGATTCGTGCCCAGTGTGAATGGCCAGACATGACGAGTCTCCTTGAGTATCAGGCTTCGGCAAGCAGCCTCCAGCCTTACGATTGTCCCTGACAGGTAACGAACGATGAGCATTGAACGTCAAATCGATCACCGGATGCTGTCCCACATCCGTCATTCTTGCCTGCACTTGCCCGGTCCCAGAACGCCTGGGACGCTCTACGGCGACGGCTGTGTATCGGGGATCGCTTCGGCGACGAGTGGCTTGCCACCCTTCTCGGCGGCCGCCAGTTTGGCCTTCGTCTTCTCCATCGCCTTCTCGTCTCGGTCCTGGAACCCCTCGGCCGCGATGTTCGAGTAGACCTCGAGGGAACGCCGCCAGCACCGAACCGCCTCCTCCTTCTCCCCCAACCGCCAGCAGGCGTCCGCCAAGTGGTCGAACACCACGGGATCCTCGCCGGTCTCCATTCCGGTCGCCCGCTTGAGCCAGGTCCGAGCAAGCCCGAACTGCCCCTTCCGGTAGAAGACCCAGCCCAGGCTATCCAGATACGCGGCCTCTTCGGGACTCTCGCCTACTGCAAAGCGGACCATCTTTTCGGCGTCATCCACGTCGCGTCCCGCCTCGATCAGCGTGTACCCCAAGTCGTTGCTGAGCCCCACGTCCTCGGGCATCAATTGCCGGGCATCACGCAGCGTGTCGATAGCGGAGTCCATCTGGCCCTGAAGCTGGTAAACATAAGCCAAGGTCTGGAGCAGGACGGCCTCTTGCCGGCGAACCTCACGCTCGCTGTACCAGATGCTGGCCCGCTGCGCCGGATCTTCGATTCGCGGCAGGACCGCCGCGGCCTTCTCTCGGAGACTTTCCAGCTGCGCAATCATCTCGCGCAGATTGTCGACCGCTTCATCAAATCGCTTCGCCCGGGCCAGGATCCGACTGTACATTCGCCGCTGTTCCGTCAGCGTGGCGTCGACCGCACCTTTTCGACGATCGTCGACGACTTCAAACAGCTTCCGAAGCTCTGAGAGCAGATCCTTGGTCGCGGCCACAGCCTGCTCGTCCTGCCTGCCCCGCATGTAGGCATCGCGCAGCATGCTGACGCGACTGACCCGCTCCTGCGGCGGCAGGCCCGGCACCAGCTGACTCGATGCGATCTCGATGGCCTCGTCGTGGCGTCCGGCGGCCTGCAACACGCTGACGATCCACTCGACCGGAACCGAATCGTCGTTCGACTTCGAGAACCACGCAAGGGCCTGCGTGACGGCCTCATCGTACCGCTTGGCTCCCAGCAGACCGGCCTCACCCGGCGGGGCGCCAAGGACATCCTGCGAGCGGTCGGCCCCCAGGCCGAGCAGCCACCCGCGCAGCTCGACGTTGGTCGGATCCGCCGCCAGCCAGCCGCGCACGCGACTCAGATAGCGGCCGTGCTCCTTGGCTCCCGCATCGGCCACGAGCACAAACCAGCGGCAATGGCGGATCAAGTCCTCCCGGCCGGCCGCCTGAGCCAGCCAAGCCTCGGTCTCCTTCAATGCAATATCGAAGCGCCCACCCTTGCGGTAAGCCTCGAGCAGGATTGCCCGGTAAGCGGTCTCCTGCTGATCGCCGGGCTTGACCAGGGCCAGAAGCCGCTTGGCAACCGCGGCGGCGACATCGTAATCCTGGTCCATCATGTGGAATCGAACCAGCGTCCGCAGCCACCCTTCTCGGTTCGGATAGAACTGGACCATCCGCTCGAATTGGGCACGGGCCAGCTCGAACTCCAGCGATCGAGTCAGGACGTGGGCCAGCAACTCGTTGCCGGTCGCGGAAAACGGATCTCGCTTCAGAAGCTGCTGAGTCTCCTCTCGGGCAGCATCGAGATCCCGCATCGCGATCAACGCCCGGGCCAGGTCCTCGCGTGTGCCCACGTCATCCGGACTCGTCTCCAGGATCTCGCGCAGGTCCTTGGCGTAATGACCCCAGTCCAGCAGAGGGGGACGGAGGAACTTGACCATGCTCGCAGAACGTACCGTAGCGGGCGCATTCGGGGCCAGCCGCTGCATCGCGGCGAGTTCGTCGGCCAGTTGCTGCTGCTCGCGGGCGCTCCACAGAATGCGGATCAGCCGATCCCGGGCGGCGATGCTGTCCGGGGCAATTCGGAGCACCTGCTCGTACTGCTTGCGGGCCTCGCCCACCTTGTCGACCCGCTCGTACAGGCTGGCCAGCCACATCATCGGCCGGATGTCGTTCGGAGCGAGCTCGATAGCCTTCCTGTAATGTTCGATCGCGGTATTGACCTTATCCAGCCCGTCGTCGCAACGTCCCAGAAGGGCTTCGATCATTCCCTCGGGTTTGGCTGAGGATTGCCCCGCCGCCTCCAGAATGCTTCGGGCCTCGTCCCACCGGCAGCTCTGCAGCCGCATCTCCGCCAGGGCGACCACGGCGGGAAGGTGTCCGCCTTCCTGCCGGGCGGCTCGTTCGAGCAGGGCCTGGGCCTCCCGTGACCGGTTCAGACGCTGGGCGATCCGAGCCACGAGGTAATCTCGGACCCCGGACTGTGAAGCGTCCGCGGCGATCGTGCCCAGGTATTTGCCCGGGCGACCAGCCGGGGTCAGGCACTCATCCACGATCGCCTTCGCAATCGGCTCGGGACAGCGGGCGATTTCCTCCGCCAGCCGGCTCGAGCCCTCAGGCCGTCTGGCCGTCTCCTCAACCAGGGCTCGCAGCCACCCCGGCCAGTCGCCTCGCGCCCCGTTGAGACGCACCAGCTTCCAGCGCACTTCGGGCAGATCCGCGTGGTCCGCCAGCAGGTCCTGGATCTCATTCGCAGCCTCGTCATACCGCTTGGCGGCCGTGAGCGCATCAATGTAGAACAACCGAAGGTCGACATTGTCTTCCTGCTGAGCCACGATGGCCTGCAAGGAGGTGACTGTCCGATCGGGGTGGTCGGTTTCCCGATGGAGGGCGACCAGCAATTCCAGGGATTCACGGCTCGCCTTGCTGTCGGCGACAAACCGATCGGCGGCGGCCGCAGCCTCGTCCAGCCGCTTGGCCAACACCAGCATGCGGATGTGAGCTGCGCGGAGCTTCCCGTCCTCCGGTGCGGCCGTCGACGCCACCTTCATCGCGTCCGCGGCTGCCCCGTACTTGCCCAGCATCGCATAGCCGTCGGCTCGCTGCAGGGCCAGCGGCACCCGCTGGACCCGGACAATCGTCGCCAGTTCGGGATTGCTGTTGACCGCTCCGCCGAGTGTCCCCAGCTCGGTATCGAAGGCGTTGAATTGGGCCAGGGCCGCGGCGTAAAAACGCTCCTCGAACAGCCGCTTGCCGAGGTGAAAATGGCTAAGCGCTCGATACTCGGCATCCCCCTGAGCTGCTTCGCACTTCAGGGCTGTGCGGTAGCGGCGCAGGGCTTCTTCCCGGTTGCCCGTCTTGTCCGCCAGCCGGCCCAGGACGAAGTGCCCTACCAGATCGCCCGGTTTCAGCTCGAGGACCCGGGCTGCGTGATGGCCCGCCTTCGGGTCGTCACCGGAGAGCTGATAGCACAATGCCAGCAAGCGATGAGCGTCGAGGATCTCGGCATGGTAGCGAAGGGCTTTGCCCAACTCAGTGATCGCCTCGCTGAATCGTTGCTCCGCGAACAGCCGCCGGGCTTCCTCGATGTGGCGAGTTGCCTGGCGGGGCAGTTCGACATCGGGAACGGTCCGGTCCCTGGGGGGTGCCGGGGGATCATCGGCGATCTGATCGAGCGACGCCTCGGCTCGCTCCGCGTCAAAACCCGCCGGTCGTTCGGGAGCCGCGAAAAAACGTGTGGCCGCCGGATCGGCCCCCGCCCCGGACAAATCGGAGCAACCGCCGAGCAGAGCCGCACCCAGGAAGACCAGGATGCCCGAGCCACGATGTCGGATGAGCGGCGACGGCACTGCGATCTCACCTCCGCCTTCGAAACCGGCGGCCACCTGCCGCCGATCGCTAGGGAATAACCTTACTCAACGGATAGACGATGATCCCCGAGGCTCCGACCTTCAGGAGCTGGGGGACAAGCACTCGCTCCGCCTTCGCCTCGAGGATGGCCTCCACGGCGCTGTAACGCCCGTTGGCCAGCGGCGAGACCGTCGGAGACAGCTGGGCCGGCAAGAGGGCGAGCACTCTCTCGAGGTTCTCGTTGCCCACGTTCAGTTTCAGGCCGACCTTGGCCTTCGCTTCGATGGCGCTGCGCAACAGCAAGGCGAGCGAGTCAGTCTTTTCCTTCTTCCACGGGTCCGCGTACGACCGGCGATTGGCGATCAGCCGCGTGGTCGATGTCAGCACCTCGTCCAGAATCCGCAGGTTGTTCTCCCGCAGCGACGAGCCCGTCTCGGTCAGTTCGACAATGCCGTCCACCAGGCGGGCCTTGACCTCGGTCGCTCCCCAACTGAACTCGATGCGGACCTTGACACCCTTGCTCTCGAAGTACCGCCGAGTCGCATTGACCAGCTCAGTGGCGATGATACCTCCATCAAGATCCTCGACACGCTTCACGTTCGACTCGTTGGGCACGGCCAGCACCCACCGGGCCGGGCGGGCGCTCGTCTTGGAGTACACCAGCTCACAAACCTCGTGCACGTCGCTGCCGTTCTCCTTGATCCAGTCGTGGCCGGTCAGGCCGACATCCAGAACGCCGTCCTCGACATAGCGGCTCATCTCCTGAGCCCGGAACATCACGCAGCTCAACTCGGGATCGTCGATCGACGGGTAGTATCCCCGCGAGGAGATTTGCAGGCTGAAGCCCGCACGGGCAAACAGATCGACGGTGGAATCGGCAAGGCTGCCCTTGGGGATACCCACCTTCAGAATCCGCTGATCAGTCACTTGAGCTTCTCCTGGTCCATACGCATGGCCGGTCGGCCTGGCTCATCTCTTGGTTTTGGCCGTCGCGACCGCCTTCTTGGGTTTGCCTGCGGTCGATTTGACTGGTGGCTCCACCTTGCTGCGTCCCTTGGCCCCAGGATCGCGCTTGCCCCCCCCTTTGGATGCGGTTTCAGACCCGGATGAAGTCTTGACCGCCGACTCGGGTCTCGAGGGCGGCTTAGAGGCCGCATCCGCCTTGAACGATGGCTTGCGACTCGGCCGCGGCTTCGCGGCCGCTTTCGCCACCGCCGCAGGCTTGGCAGCTGTTTTGGCCGCCTCGGCCTTGGGGGTCCCTTTGGAGGGCTCCGGCTTGCCGGCCGGCTTGGCCGGCGCAGTCTCCGCTTTCAGCGGCGGCTGGGGCTCTGCCTTGGGGGCGAGCTGGTCGGGCGCCGGCTTGGGGGCCGGTGGGTGCATCAACGTCGGAATGGCCTCCACATCGATCCGCATGGCATGCGCGGCGACGTAGCGACTGAGCAGTAGCGCGAACACCGCGGCCTCGGCGGCAGTGATGTGCCGCTCAATGAAGGCCTGAGCCTCTAGCCCGTCAACGGCCGGATTGATCATCTCCTCCTTGCGAAGGATGTAGAGCGTCAGGTCGTCAACAGGAATGGCATGTCCACCCAGAGAGAAAAGGACGACCGAAGCGGCCGCCGCCCGGGGCACGCCGTCCAGTGACTCGAGGTACTCCCGGGCTTCACGACGCCCACGCTGCTTCAAGAAGGAAAGATCCAGCGTGTCCTGCCGGCGGCGCACCGCGTTCAGGGCCTCAACGATCCGCCTCGCCTTGTCCGTCGCGTGGGGCACGCTGTCCCCGATCATCTCGGCCAACTCCAGAGCCGGTGTGACCCGAAGCTCGTTCAGATCGACCATCTGCTGGGTGATCTTCCGATAGACCGCTTGCGCCTTGGTCTCCGTACTGTCAATCGCCAGGATCCCGATCACCAACTGCTCGAGCGGATCGACGGACTCGACTGCCGCTGGCTTCCCGTACTTGCTCACCAGGTCGTGATACAGCCGCTTGATTCGCTTGGCATACTCCGTGCCATGCTTCATGCGTCTTCTCCGCCAGACTCACCCATCATTCGCCCGTCCTTCACCGACCCCCGGGAGGCTTCGTCTCGGCGAATCTCGGCCATGGCCTCGTCGATCAGGCGGTAGGTCTCCGCCGCCCGCTTGATCGATTCGTCCAGATGGAAGCTCAGGTGGGGGCATTGCCTGATCGGCAATTCCCCGGCCAAGAGCTTCTGCACCAGACCCGCCGCGGACTTGAGTCCCTGCATGGTCCGCCGTTGGACCGCTTCGTCGCCCATCACGCTCACGAACACCTTGGCATGCTCGAGATCGTGAGTCACCTCCACCCGGGTCACACTGGTCATCGGTTCGATCCGCGGGTCGCTCAGTTTCTGGGCGATGGCCTCGCTCACCACCTGTTGGACCACGCTGGCTACCCGTTCCGGCCGAAATGACTTCATACGCCTGACCCCGGTCGCTCCGGACCCAAGACCCTGCCCGCCTACCCGGCTGATGGCTAGAGCTTGCGCGCGGTCTCAATCACCTCGTAAGCCTCGATCACGTCGCCAGGCTTGACGTCGTCAAAGTCCTCCACCCGGATGCCGCACTCCATGCCCGATCGCACTTCCCGAACGTCGTCCTTGAACCGGCGTAGAGAACCCACCGCCCGATGCCGCCCGCGCTTCACATCATCCGCTGTCGGGACGATGATCTGCCCGTCGCGGATCACCCGCAGTTTGTGCGCACGAGCTACGATGCCGTCGGTGACCAGACAGCCCGCGATGACACCGACCCTCGACACCCGGAACGTCTCCCGAACCTCGGCCTTGCCCCGGCTCTCTTCCTTGCTCTCGGTCGGGAGCAGGCCCTCCAGCGCCTTGCGGATGTCGTCGGCCACGTCATAGATGATCCGGTACAGCCGGACGGTCACGCCCTCGGCGTCAGCCATCCGCTGCACGGTCGGGTCTGCGGCCACGTTGAAGCCAACCACCATCGCCCCGCTCGCCGCGGCCAGCACCACATCGCTCTCGCTTACCGCACCGATGCCGGTGTGCAGGAAGGTCAGCTTGACCTCCTCGCTGGGAATCTCCTTCAACACCTTCACCAGAGCGTCGACCGAACCCTGCACGTCGGCTCGAAGAATCAGATTCAACTCCGGAATCTGGCCGCTTTCCCGCTGCTGGAACAGGTCATCCAGCGTCTTCGGCTTCTGCAGCTGAACCAGGGCTTCCTGGCGACGCAGGTTGCCGGTCTCCGCCGCCACCGACTTGGCCCGCTGCAGAGACTCGACGCAGTAAAACGAGTCGCCCGCGTTGGGCACGGCATCCAGACCTGCCACCTCGACCGGCACGCCGGGTCCGGCTGACTTCAGGACCCGCCCGCGATCGTCGCGCAGCATCCGCACCCGACCGGCGGCGGGGCCGGAAACCAGGTAGTCCCCGCGTTTCAGCGTCCCTTCCTGAACCAGCATGCGCACCACCGGCCCCACCGCCGACTGCATCTGGGCTTCGATCACCGCTCCGCGCGCCGGAACGGTCGGATCCGCCTTCAGATCCAGCAGCTCGGACAGGGTCGCCAGGTGGGCGATCAGCGCCTCGACACCCGTCCCGGTCGTGGCCGAGGTCTTGATCACGTCCGTGTCGCCGCCCCACTCCGTCGGAGCCAGCCCCATCTCCGAAAGCTGGCCGTAGATCTTGTTGATGTCCACCCCGGGCAGATCGATCTTGTTCAGGGCAACGACGATGGCGACCTTGGCCGCCTTGGCGTGGTTGATCGCCTCGATCGTCTGGGGCATGAGACCGTCGTCAGCGGCAACGACCAGCACGACCACGTCGGTCATGTGGGCGCCACGAGCCCGCATCGCGGTGAACGCCTCATGGCCCGGGGTGTCAAGGAAAGTCACCGACAGGTCACCCCGCTCGACGCGGTAAGCGCCGATGTGCTGGGTGATGCCGCCCGCTTCTCCGCTGGCCACCGAAGTCCTGCGGATCGCGTCCAGGAGGCTGGTCTTGCCATGGTCCACGTGCCCCAGCATCGTGACCACCGGCGGGCGGCGCTGCAAGTTGCCACGCTCCCGAGCATCGAACTCATCCTTGAGCCTCTCCAACTCGGTCTTCGGTTTCACCACTTCGAGTTCGACTCCAAAGTCAAGCATCACCACCTGGGCCACGTCGGTCGGAATGACGCTATTCCTGCTGATCATCAGGTTGTGTTCGTTCTTCAGCTTCGGGAACAGCTGGTTCAGCCCGATACCCGTGGCCGCACACAGCTGGTGCACCAGGATCGGTTCAGTCACCTGGGCACGGGTCTTGCGCGGAGCAACCACGCCCGGAGCGTGGGCCGCGGCCTTCTCCCGAGCCCGCCGGGCATGAATGCCCCGACCTGTTGCTTCCTGAAGCCTCTCCTGCCGCTCGAGCAGGTCCCGGTCGTTCCATTCACGCAGCCGTTCGCCGACCTCGGCCAGCGACCCGCGCGTCCGGCGCGGGTTGGCCCGAACCTTGCTCTTACGCCCTTCGTCATCCCTCGCCGCCGTCCGCCCGTGACCCTGCCGCCCGCGACCCTCGCCCGCTTCCGGAAGATCGTCGGTCGTACCCACGGGTTCGCCGGGCCGGGCACGCGGAACAGGCCGGGGAATGACATCCGGCTTGGCAAAGCCGACAACCCGCGGACCTTTCATCTGGGCCGGCGCGGGAACGTTCTGTGGACCGGCCGGGGCAATCACCGCCGCCGGTCGGGCCGGCGGAGCAGGCTTGGCCGCCTTCGATGGGTGAGCATGGGCGGGTGTTCGAGCCGCCGGGGTCGGCGCGGCCACGGCCACAGCGTCGCCGGGGGCGGTCGCAACAGTCTCGACCACCGGCGCTGCCGCCGCCACCGTGACCGGTGGGGCCGTAGCTGCGAGGCTGTCCGGTTGCACGGCGGGTGCCGGCTGCTCGGAGACAACCACCGGCGGGGCCTCGGCGGCGATCGCGGGAACGACGGCCGGAGGCGCCTCCGTCGGCGGTGCAACCTCGGGCACCACAACGGTCGTCTCCGATCCCGCTAGCGCCGTTTCCGCTCCCTTCTCGGCTTCGACGTGCTCGGCAGCCTCCTCGCCCTTGGCCGACTTGCGGGCTCCGCCTCGGCGTCGACTTCGAACCTTGTCCAGGTCGACAGGAGCGGCCTCCTCCACCGCCGTGGCGTGCGTTCCCCCGCTGAACCATTCGCGGATCGTCTCCGCCAGTCCGGCCGAGACGGTCGACATGTGGTTCGTGATCCCATCGACCCCCTCAAGCTTACACTTGTCGAGGATCGCCTTGCTGGTCACGCCCAGTTCCTTGCTGAGCGTATGAACGCGTAGCTTGTCAGCCAAAATCAGTCTCCTTGGCTACGCCGGCTGTTGCGAGGCACCCGCCTCCGGCGTCTGGACTCCCTCCGTCCCCAACGGCTCCGCCGGAGCTTCGGGCTTCGGCCCGTCCCCGGCATCAGACGGCACGGTCGCTCCGTCCACCGCACCCGCCTCCTCCGCAGCCTTGCCCAATCGGATCCCCGGGTCCGTCTCGACCCCCTCCGTCACGCTTGTCGCCGCCGATTCCGCGGCGGCCGCTGCCGCTGCCGCTGCCTTCGCCGCCTCCGCCTCAGCCATCAACCGCTTGGCGGCCTCACTGCTCGTGCTGATCACCTGCTGGGCCAATTCCTCGCTCAACCCAAGGACCTTCATCAGCGGCTCCACCCCGATCTCCTCGACATCGCCCAGCGAAATGATGCCCATGGCCATCATCTTCTCAATCTTCTCGCTGGTCATGCCCTCAAGCGAGGACAGCACTTTCTCCATGTCATCCAGGCCCTTGTTGTATTCCTTCGGAGTGAGAATATCGATGTCCCAGCCGGTCAGCCGGGCCGCCAGGCGGACATTCTGGCCTCGCTTGCCGATGGCCAGCGACAGCTGGTCGTCCGGAACCACGACCGTCGCCCGCCCCAACTCGAAACAAAGGGCCGTCTCTTCCACCTCGGCGGGCTTGAGGGCATTGTTGATCAGGATCTGGGAGGACTCATTCCAGCGCACGATGTCTATCTTCTCTCCACCCAGTTCCACCACGATGTTCTTGATGCGGCTCCCGCGAACACCTACGCACGCGCCCACCGCGTCCACCTTCATGTCAATCGATGAGACCGCAATCTTGGTCCGATACCCGGCTTCCCGAGCCAAGGCCTTCACCTCGATGATCCGCTCGGAAACCTCCGGAACCTCCAGTTCAAACAACCGCCGGATGAAGTCCGGATGCGATCGACTCAGCACGATCTTGACCTGGTGGGGCGACTCCCGGACATCGAGGATGAGTGTGCGGATCCGCTCGCCGGGATGGTGAGTCTCACCCGGGATCTGCTCGCTCTTGGGCAGGAATCCCTCCGCACGACCCAGGTTGATGATCAGAGCCCCGCCCTCGTATCGCGAGACGGTGCCGGTCACGACCGTGCCCTTGCGATCCTGAAACTCGTCAAAGATGCTGCCGCGCTCCGCCTCCCGGATCTTCTGGATCATGACCTGCTTGGCGGTCTGGGCGGCGATGCGACCCAGGTCGCGCATGTCGATCGGCTCGCCGTTGCGGGCCGCGCTGATGTCTCCGGTGAGGCGATCGATCGAGACCTTGACTTCATCGAGCTGCCCGTACGCCTTGCGAACCGCGGATTCCATCGCTTGCTCGAGGTCAAGGTAGACCTCATCCTTCTCGATGTTCTTGTCCCGAGCAATGCTGTCAACGATTCGAACCAGCTCAGCGTTCATCTGCGATCATCCTCACATTTCCAAACAAAAAAGTGGGACGCCTTCGGGACCCACTTCTCGAGCCGCCGGCCCGCGGGTTTCCCGGGACCAGCCACCAGACGTGGATGCTTCGCCGTCAACGCATCGCAGGCCTCCCGACGATCCGTTGCGCTCCCGCCCACAACCAACTCGGCCAGTGCTGAACCCGACTAGGCCGCACTGGCGTGGTCTCCACTTCCGGTCAGGCTGACGTTCACACCTTCGTCTCCCGGCTCGAAAACATGCACCTGCTCCATGTCCAGGTACATCGGAAGTCTCATCCCGTCCCTGATCATCCGGTCGGCATCCACCCGGCAGACGATGCGGTCGTGCCGCCCGGTCTGAACATGCACGTCCATCCGATCGCCCAGCGGCTCAACCACGGTCACTGCCACGCTCAAGACATTCTCTCGCCCTGCGAATCGGCCTTCCGAACGCAGGCCCATCCCCTCCGGCCGCACGCCCAGGATCATCTCCCGTCCACTGCAACCGGCCATGGCCCGGGCCAAACGGTCCGGCAAACGCAGCCTGCCGGATCCCTCGTCGAACCACAAACCGCCGCTTTCCCCCTCGACACGCCCTTTCAGGAAGTTCATCGGCGGCGTACCCACGAAGCCTGCAACAAAGCGATTCACCGGCCGCTCGTACACCTCCAGCGGACTGCCACACTGGTGAATGACGCCGTCCTTCATGACCACGATCCGGTCTCCCAGCGTCATCGCCTCTTCCTGGTCGTGGGTGACGTAGATCGTCGTCGTCCGGAGCTTGCGGTGGAGCTTCTTCAACTCCGCCCGCATCTCGATACGCAGCTTCGCATCGAGGTTACTCAGCGGCTCGTCGAACAGAAACGCCTTCGGCGTCCGAACGATCGCCCGCCCCACCGCCACCCGCTGCCGCTGCCCGCCCGACAAGGCCTTCGGCTTTCGGTCCAGCAGGTGCTCAATGCCCAGCATCCTGGCCGCCCCCCGAACCCGCTCATCTATCTCCGCCTTGGGCACCCGCCGGAGCTTCAGGCCAAACGCCATGTTCTTGTACACCGACATGTGCGGGTACAAGGCGTAGTTCTGGAAGACCATCGCGATATCGCGATCCTTCGGCGCGACGCTGTTGACCACACGCTCACCGATCCGGATCGTGCCGTCGCTGATCTCCTCGAGACCGGCTACCATCCGGAGCGTCGTGCTCTTGCCGCATCCGGACGGACCAACCAGGACAATGAACTCTTCATCTCGGATGGCCAGCGAAACGTTGTCCACCGCCCTGATATTCCCAGGGTAGATCTTCACAACGTTCTCTAAGACCACCTCTGCCATAGAGTTACACCTTGCCCGCCGGCGGATTTCACGCCGTTGGGACCTTGAGTGTCCCCGATTATAAATGCACTCCGCCACACGTCAAGCAGCCCTGGACGGCCAAGGCCGCCCGACCGAGCTTTCGTTGCACACAACTCCCCTTGTTCCGATAGCCTAAACCAGCAGAAGTACGGATACCCAGATCATCAGTAACTCATTGTCATCAATAACGATACAGTGTCTTCGGACGCCTCTGCTCTGGCGGTGGGGATCGCTCACTCAATCCACCGGCACGATCGACCGCCAGTTCCGACACGTGGACATCCTGACGATGCTCCTGGAGCTCTGGGGCTTCCCCCGCAAGGACTGGCCGCCCGTACTGGATGGACAGAGCCTGGTCCCGCTCCTGCGAGGAGATATGGGCGGTGCCGAGCAGCGCCGGTTCACCAGCGGACCCTCCTGTGCCGAGGCATCACCCCGTCAGCTCTTCGACGGCGACATCAAGGCCACCAAGCCTTTTGCCGGACCGGAGCAGCAGGCCCTCCGCACCCACCGGCACGAGTGCATCCTGGCCAAGCCCCATCCCAAGGGCGCCTGCAGGCCCAGCAGCATCGCGGAAGCGGTCGGCTGCCTGGGGCGTTGCGTCTTGGAGATTAACCTGCATGACGCGTTGACGCTGGCCACTCTGGTGGTCACCGTCAACTCCACCGTCGCAGCCGCCGCCGCTTGGAGGAACAAGCCCGTCGTTCAGCCGGGCGCGGCATTCTCTCGGACAAGGACATCGTTTCGGACTACGATCCCCGACTCCCGCTGGCGGGTCAACTGGCCAAGGCGGTGTGCCTGTTGGGTTTCTAGCACAACCGGGATTGTCAAGCGTGGGACGATGATCCGCGAGTCCAGGCCCAGGCCGAGCGTGCCGGCCTGGCAATCAGCAACCCATGGCACAAGCCGAAGCACGATCCCACCGCGCCGCTCATCGTCAGGCCACGGAGCGGCACCGACCTCGAGGCCCGGCTTGGCCGACCAGGTTATCTCGAAGGCACGCACTGGCTCCGACTCTGCTGACGCGTCTTGTGCTCCGGGGTCCTTGGCCCCGGCTGCGAATTCGGATACACTATACGTTTGAGGATTCGCAGCGAGAATGAAAGACCATTGACCGATGTTCGACCGCCAGCTGATCCGTAACTTCAGTATTATCGCCCATATCGACCACGGAAAGAGCACCCTGGCCGACCGCATTCTTGTTGCGACTGGAGCCGTCGCCCAGCGCGAGATGCGCGAGCAGTTCCTCGATGATATGGAACTCGAGCGGGAGATGGGCATTACCATCAAGGCCAACCGGGCGACCGTCTTCTATGAGTGCAATGGCCAGGAGTACATGCTCAACCTGATCGACACGCCTGGCCATGTCGACTTCCACTATGAGGTTTCCCGGGCCCTGGCGGCCTGCGAAGGCGTGTTGCTGCTCGTCGACGCCACGCAAGGGGTCCAGGCTCAGACCGTAGCCAACGCCTACAAGGCGGTCGAGGCCGACCTGGAGATCATCCCAGTCATCAACAAGATCGATCTGCCCACGGCCCGGGCGGAGGACGCCGCTTTCGAGGTGGAGCACGTCCTGGGCATTCCCGCCGATCGCGCGGTTTTCACCTCCGCCAAAACCGGCGTCGGACTGGACGACGTCTTCCGGGCGATCGTCGAGAAGATTCGCCCGCCGACGGCAAACGTGGATGCCCCGTTGCGGGCCTTGGTCTATGACGCCAAGCCGGACGTCCACCGAGGGGTGATCTGCCACCTTCGGATCATGGACGGCCAGATCCGACGGGGCGACAGGGTTCTCCTCATGGCCGCCCAGCGAACCTACACGGTCAGTGAGGTCGGCAAGTTCACACCCAAGCCGACAGCGGTCGATGTCCTCGCCGCCGGTGAGGTCGGCTACATGGTGGCCGGCATCAAGACGCTCAACGACGTCACCATCGGCGACACCATCACGCACGACGACCCGCGGGCCGCGGAGCCCCTTCCCGGCTATCAGCCGCCTCAACGCATGGTGTTCTGCGATTTCTATCCCGGCCCGATGACCGAGGCCCCGGAACTTCGCGCCGCCCTCGAGAACCTCTGGCTCAACGACTGTTCGTTCTCGTTCGAACCCGTGCACAGCACCGCCCTGGGTTTCGGATTTCGCTGCGGCTTCCTCGGCCTGCTGCACATGAAGATCATCCAGGAACGCATCGAGCGCGAGGCAGACATCGACGTGGTTCAGACCGCTCCTACCGTCAATTACCAGGTGCTGATGAGCAACGGCGAACTGCTCACCATCGACTCACCGAGCGAGCTGCCCGACTTGTCGAAGGTCGAGGAAATCCGGGAGCCAATGATCGACGCCAATCTGATCGTTCCGGCCGACGCCATCGGGGCGATCATGCAGATTGCCGAGGACCGCCGGGGAATCTACAAGAAGACCGAGTATCTTTCCACCCAGCGGGTCATGCTGACCTATCGGTTCCCGCTGGCGGAGACGATCTTCGACTTCTACGACCGACTCAAGGCCGCGACCAAGGGTTACGGCACCATGGACTACGAGCTGGCCGGCTATCACTCCGACAACCTCGTCAAGCTCGATATTCTGGTCAATGGCACCCCGGTCGACGCGCTGTCGATCATCGTCCATCGCGACAAGGCCGAACGCCGAGGGCGGACCCTGATCAACCGACTCCGCAAGGAGATCTCCCGGCACATGTTCGATATCCCTTTGCAGGCCGCCATCGGCGGCCGGATCCTCGCCCGCGAAACCATCAAGGCCATGCGCAAGAACGTCACCGCCAAGTGCTACGGCGGCGATGTCACCCGCAAGCGGAAACTGCTCGAGAAGCAGAAGGAAGGCAAGAAGCGCATGAAGATGGTCGGCCAAGTGACCATCCCGCAGGAGGCCTTCATGGCCGTTCTGGACCCGGGAGACGATTGACTGGGCTCGAGACCATCCGCAGCTACCGTCGGGCCGCCTGCCGGTGCAACGATCTCGGCGCCTCAGTCCGAGGCCTCGACCAGGGCCTGGGTCGTCACGAACGTACCCTTGGCCGCGGCTTCGTCCAGGAAATCGCGGAACGGCTGCCAGTAGTCGTACTTGTCCGAGTCGCCGGTATACCAGTTGTGGACCAGGACGACCAGCGGCTCGTCGGCGGCGACAGCCTCCTCGAGGGCGAGGTGCAAGGCCTCACCGAACTGGGCACCCGTCATGTGATCGCCCTCGGCGAACGAAATGTCGCACAGGTAGACCCGCTTTCCGCCGTACTCAACCGTGCTGATCGGCACCGCCTTGAAGCTATGATCGGCCACGATGTAGGGCAGGGTATCGTTCTCGTGGCCGGGCAACGCGAGCTGTCTAGCCTTGAAGCCGCTGTTGTACGCCAGACCCAGTTCGTCGAGAATCTCGTAGGTATCCTCGTTCTGGCTGAAATACTGCGGGCGAAAGCCAACGACCGGTTTGTAGTGCCCGCACGGACGGCAACCTTCCACCGCTGTCTTGGCCCGAGTCAGCAGGTCCTTCTGCTCTTCGTAGGTCATGGTCGCCAGTTGCTCGCCGGTGTAGTACCCGTGAAGGGCGATTTCGAAGCCCTGGTGGTAGAGCTCGGTCACGGCTGGCTGCTGGCGGTTCGCATAGTCGGCGGTGACATAGACCGTCGTCAGGATGCCCCGCCGCTGGAGCTCGTCCGTGATTCTCGCCAACCCGGCGACACCCTCCATCTCGGCGTCAACCTGAATGTTGATGGGAACTCCACCGCCCGGCGGCGGTGACACGTGGGCCGGCGACGACCACAGCCAGCCGGCCAGATCCCGCGGCAGACAGCCTGCCCCACCCAACGCCAGGATCGGCAGACCGTAGAGCAACAGCCGCCGCCGAACGCTTGAACGGTCACTCATGCCATCTCTTCCTTCAACCATGTCGGACCAGGTCTGTCACGCGGTCACGAAGCCGCTCGAACTCCCCCCGCTCGACCGGCAAGCCTCCGTAGAACACAAACGCACTCTCGATCTCGTAACCGCCCTCGTCATACGCCGCCGACGGAGCCAGGTACCCTGCGTCCCCGTTGGCGTAACCCACGACGTAGAGCCTCCGACCGAGACGTGAACGCAAATCATCGGCCATGACCGAAAACACCTCGGCGCCAAGACACACCCACGTGGTCTCGCCAAACCGCAGAATCTGCACATCCACGGGGATCCGCGGGCACCAATCCGGCTGGCCGACCCGGGCGATCATCCTCCGCTCCCAGAGGTCAACCGACTCACGGTAACGATCGGCCACATAGCCGGTCTCCTGGGCATAGACCAGGCGAAGCTTGGCGGCATGATCTCTGATCTGGCCCGCATCGAAGGGCTGAAGTCGGACATCGAACTCCGCCAGGACACTGTGAAGCCGCGGCTGCGGTACCACCTCGGTCAGAGAGACCGCGGCCACGATGGCAGCCGCGATCTGGTCGCCCCACCGCGTCATTGGCGCGAAGGTCGGCAGGCTGGCCGTGGGCTGGATGAACTCGCTGGTCACCGAGGGTGGATTCAGGTTGCCACAGGCGCCGTTGGTGACCAAGACCACCGGATTGCCCGGCAATCCGGTCGAGGCGGTGGCCGCCGCCCGCCCCGCCATGTCAGCGCTGATCGACCGGTTGTCCGCCCGCATGGCCACGTGGTGAATCGGGTAGTTGGCCAACACCCCCGCGAAGCTGCCATCGGTTCGCCGCCATGCCACAACGCCAAGCCGCGGATCGGCGTGGGCACTGACCTTGCCGCGGCGGTCCACGGCCAAGGCGCACCGCCCTTCTCCGACGAGCATCTCCGCCGGCTCAGGGGAGCACTGGGCTTCCGCAGCTGCCTTCAGCATCTCACGGCCGAGCCGATCCACGTAGCCGGTATCGTAAGTGCCGGCATTGATCAACGGTATCGTCGCCGGCCCCGAATGGGTGTGCGTGGCGGAGAGGACGACCTCGTCGCGGCGCAGGCCAAAGCGAGCGGCCAGGGTCTGCTTGACCTCGGCCACAAGCTCGCGGGTGTAACCGATGAGATCAGCATGAAGCCAGAGCAGTCGCTGACCACCGTCCTCGAGATACAGGGCCCGCACCGCCAGTCGATCGTGGATACCCAACGAAGGCTGTACCCGAGCCAGGAAACCGGACAGCTCCACTCCCGGCTCAGGCGTAATGTCAATGACTGATGTCCCGATCTTCATTCATACCATCCTGATCAACCAGGCCACCACGACCGGCCTAGAGTGTCGGGCCAAAGGGCGATCGGGTCAACACCGCTTCCAGAACGAACATGCGGACTGTTGCGCTCCAGTCACACGGCAGGCGTGCGGTCCGACAGGACTGGCTTCAGAAGGAAGACCCCCAAGGAGCGGGCTCCCGTCACCCCGGTGCTGAATGCCGCTCATACTCTCGCGTACTGGCTCTTGACGTAATCCCGAGCGCGAGCGACGTCCTTGAGCTGAAGATGCTCGATGACCAGATCCAACTCCTTGTCCAGCGCGGCCAGATGCCGAAGGTAGAGCGGATAGTCAAGAACGCCCTGCCCGGCAGCAGGCAAATCCGTGCCCTCTGCCGCCGCCTTCACGTCCTTGGCATGGGCCAGGACGGTCTGTTTGCCGAGCCGCTTGAACATCTCGTCAAGCATCGGCTGCATCCGGGCAAGATCATCCTTGCGGTAGTAGTTGCACGGATCCATGGTCAGCTTCAAGGAAGGAGACGGCACGTCCTTGAAAAGCCGCTCCGCCCGCTCGATCGAGTCGATGACGTTCCGCCAATAGACTTCGATGGCCACGATGGCTCCGGTCTTCTCGGCCATGCGGGCCAGCCGAGCGAATGCATCCCGGCAGGCGATGTAGCCCTTCTCCGTGTAGTTGTCCGGGTGATCGCTGAACTCCGACTGCGGGTTGAATGAACCTGTCTCGGTCGAGATGATCGGCTGGCCAAAACGCTTCCAGTTGTTGAGCAGACACTCCATGCGTTGCTCACCGTGACGACGACGCTCTGTCACGGGGTCGATGACGTTGTAGTAGCCGAAAAGGCCCGCTACCCGAATCTCCTGCTTGTCCAGCGCGGTCACGATCTTCCTGGCAGCATCCCAGTCAGGCTTGGCCGCGTCAAACTTGACGTCGGCGAACTGACTTTCGAGCACGACGTTGGAGAATCCGTCCTCCCTGATTCGGCGGGCCGCTTCATCGACGGGGAAGCTCGCATAGACGCCCGACATGATCCCCAGTTTGAGGTTCCGGGCGGCTTTCGTTTTCAGGTCCGGCTTGGGCGGCGCCTGCACCGGCCCGTCGCCCAGGAACATGCATCCCTGTCCCGCCAGGATCGCCGCCCCGGCACCGGCCGCCTTCAACCACGCCCGCCGGCTCATGCTTGCCTTCGCTCCAGTTTGCTCCATGTGCCACCTCGTCGTCTGTGCCGGAAGAAAAGCGCCTGCACCCGCTCAGCTGATCCTAACGCCGCAGTTCGCAACTGTCGAGTTGACGCTCCTTCGCTGTCCGCTATCCTAGCGTTCTTCGGCAGATGTGGGATCGGCGTTGGCCGGCCGGATCCCGTCCATCCGAAGACAGGCGGTGGAATCCGTGACTCTCAACCTCCCCAAGACCGTGCGAAGCATCCGCCGCGTTCAGACCATCGCCGGTGTGCTGAGCCGGCACGGTTTCGGGCACCTGATCGACCGGTTGCACCTGGGGCGATATGTGCCCCTGCCCAAGCGATGGCGAGAAGTGATCGCACCGCCCTCCGACAGGACCGTCGACGTCAATCTCGGGCGACGGATCGCCCGCGTGTTCGAGGAACTGGGCCCCACCTTCATCAAACTCGGCCAGATGATGTCCACCCGACCGGACGTTTTTCCGGCTGACATCATCAAGGAACTCATCGCCCTCCAGGACCGTGTGCCACCCTTCAGCACGGATGAGGCCAAGCACACCATCGCCTCCAACCTCGGCAGCCGCATTGAGGAGTGCTTCGCCACCTTCGATGATGTCCCCTTCGCCAGCGGCTCCATTGCCCAGGTTCATCGAGCTACCACCCGCCCTAGCGAGGATCGGCCAAGCGAGCGGGTGGTGGTCAAGGTCAAGCGGCCGGACATCGAAGATATCGTCCGCCTGGACATGACCATCCTTCGGTGGATCGCCGACCTGATCGAGCGAATGCTGCCCGAACTGCACATCTATCATCCGCTGCTGATCGTGGACGAGTTCGAACGAACGCTTCTTCGGGAAATGGACTTCGTCAACGAAGCGGCGACCATGGCTCGCTTCGGCGAGTCCTTCGAGGGTGACCCCGGCCTCCACATCCCCAAGGTCTACTGGGACCTGACCGGTCCCGGTGTACTGACCCTCGAAGAGATACGCGGGGTCAGCGCCCAGAAGCTGATCGATCAACCGGACCCGAAAGTCAACGCCAAGGCCGTGGCCGCTCAGCTGGCCGAAGCCTTCGTCCGCCAGTTCTTCGAGATCGGCCTGTTTCACGCCGATCCCCATCCGGGCAACCTGCTCATCGAGCCCCCCGCCCGGATCGGGCTGATTGACTTCGGCCTCACCGGCCGGATCGACGAGGAACGACTCAGCCAGCTGGTTGTCGCCCTTATCGCCGCGTTCAACCGCGAACCGGAGATTGTGGTTGAAGTCCTGGCCGACATGGACGCCCTCGGCGAGGGCACCGACCGGCACGCGCTGCGGCATGATTTCCTGCAGCTCATCGAGAAGTACTACGGCCTTCCGCTGCGCCGCTTCGATCCGCAAACGCTCTTCTTCGAGATCACCAGCCTGATCCGCCGCCACGAAGTGAGCCTGCCGCGCGAATTCGTCATGTTCGGCAAAGCCCTGGTCGCCATCGGCGGCGTATGTCTGCAGTTCGACCCGCAACTCGACCTGCTCAGCCTTGTCCAGCCCAAGCTCACCGCCCTGCTGGCCAACCGCTTCCGGCCGTCCCGGTTGCTCAAATCGGCAGCGGTCTCAACCTGGCACATGGCCCACATCGTCAAGACCGCCCCCGGCCAGCTCCGCGACATATCCCGGCGTCTGGCCCGCGGGAAGTGGCAGGTGAATATCCGTCACCAGAACCTGGACATGCTCGCCCAGGAGTTGGACCGGTCCAGCAACCGGCTGTCGTTCTCGGTGGTCATCGCCGCGATCATCGTCGGGAGCTCTTGGGTCGTGACCACTCCGGCGACAACCAAGGTCTTCGGTATTCCCCTGCCGGCTCTCGGCTTCACCGGCTACCTGGTCGCCGGCATCATGGGACTCGGCCTGGTGGTCGCCATGCTCCGCAGCGGCAAGCTGTCCTGACACCGCACCCGCCCCGGTTCCACGCCCCGGGGGACGCTCCGCCCCGAGATGTTCCTCAGCGGCCAACGATAATCAGATAGACCAAGTGCTGCTCCCGCGTGTCGCAGCCGAAAACGCCTGCCACTTCCTCGTCGATGAACCCGCCGACGGGTACGGCCGCAAGTCCCAGGGCGGTGCTGGTCAGCAGGAGATTCTGAGCCGCGTGGCCGGCCTCCAGCAGAGCGAAGCGGTAGCCGCGATCCCCGTACTTCACAATCAGACGCCGCCAATCCGCGACGAAGCCGATCACCGCGCCACAGCTTGCGACCAGGTCGCCGTGGAGGGAGACCCGCCCGAGATGCTCGACCGGCACGCCTTCACCGAGTTGTTCGAGGCAGTGATTCATGGTCTGGTATCGATAGATGCCTCTGCCAAGACCGCGCACGTTCAGGGCCGCCAGTCGATACTCCAGCGGGAACAGGGCCCCCGCCGATGGTGCGGCCCGACGCGGCCAAGGGACGCCGTCGGCATCCGCGTTTGGCCGAGAAGTGATCCCGGCCGTGTTCAGCAGCAACCGCGACAGCGCGGCCATGCCAAGCGGCCGCCCGATGAACTGCCGGATCGTGCGTCGGCATCGGATCAGCCGGTCGAGTCCCCACCAGCCTCGTTGCCGCGGCAGAGCGATCTGCGGAGCGGCCGGACTGATACCGATCCGCGGGTAGAGTTCCTCCATCGCCGCGGTTGCCGTGCTGAGCCGCTCCTCGAACTCCAGGAGGTTGGCCGCGGTGAGGCTCGTGTTCTGGTGATACAGACGAGCCAACTCGCCATCCGCCGGGAGTTCCGGCTCGGCACCTCCGAGGTGATCGTGAGTTGAAGACATCGCGATAGCCCCTTCTACGGGTAGGGATGTGGCCATGGATTCCGCCACTTCGCTCGAGTCGTGCACCAGGCGAAGACGCGCTCCGGCTGATCCTGCCGCTGGCCGCCGAGGAACGGCAGCAGATGATCACCGTGCAGCAGCTGCATGCCGGGTACCAGGACACGCACCACGCGCAGTCCGACGCAGCCCACATCCGGCGTGGTCAGGTCAGACCAGCAGGCCCTCAAGCCGATGGACTCAATCCGGTTCACAATCGCCTCGATGGCGGCGGCACCCGTCAGACCCGGCCGGTCAAACCGATCCAGGTCCGCCGACAAGCCCGTACTCACGAGGCGGAAAAGGTGGCGGCAGAGACGCGGCCTTCGCGTGTAGAACTGGGCGTGATCTTCAAAAGTGCGCACGTCCGAGCCGTCGCGCTGGTAGCTGATCCCCGGTCGACGGCGCAGCTCTTCGCGGATGTACTTGCGGCCCATTCCTGCCTCGATCAGGGCTTTCAGCACTGCAGCGCGGGCATCCGGATGACTGGCCGCCCCGAACGAGATGACATCTCCGTCCTCGGACGGGCCTCGCGAAATCACCGCGTAGGTAGGGACGCCCGTGTCCGGGGTCAGGTCGGCGATGCGGTAGTCGATCCGCGGCCACAGGAGACAATCCTCCAGGATCTCCCTGTGCCACCTGCACTGGTCGGAAGCCAGATCAACCTGCGGAGCCGCCAGCCCGTTCCGCCATGCGATGACGAAAGCATCCCGTTCGATAACCTCGCACAGTGCGGAGAGAATCGCCGCCTCCGTTGTGGGTCCGGCGGCCAGGCCGGTGGAGGTGGCCACGGCCAGCGGGGAACGCTTCCGACGCGGCGGGAATCCCATATACACCAGGTCTGCGGGAAGCCAGGCGGGACGATGATCGCCCCAACGCCCACCAGTCAGCCAAGCCCCTTCCACCCAGTCGGTCAGCGTGTCACGGCGAAAAGGGGCAAAGGGGAAGTTGGGCAGGCGATACTGAACGCCGGAGTACAGGGCGACGCTTTCCGGGTCAACAGCCGCGGAATCATCGAAGTCGGACCAGGTACAGGTCTTCACGCGCTCCGACTTCGGTGGTAGGCCCGCACAATACCGTTCGGCGGCCTCGCCAATGGCTGCACCCCAGGCATCGCTCGCCGTGAGTCCACCCCCACCGCCGCCCGGTGACACTGACCATCCTCCCAGGGATCGGAGGTCCGCCGTCTCGGCAGTGACGACGAATAGCCGCGGGTCGTCCCAACGGCTGGGGACCTCACGTGCTCCCCGGATGATCCCGCAACGGCGAGCCACCAGCAAATCCCGCCATTCCTGCAGGCCGGCTCCCACTTTGAACGAGGTTGCGTCCTCGAACCTGGGCCCCAGCGGTGAACGAGATGCCGGCGGCCCGCCGCAAGACGAGCAACAGGGCACCGAAAGCACGGCCTCACTGTTCGTGGCGTAAGTCCGGAAGTCCACACACAGAAGCCGCCCCAGGCATCGGCAGGGCTGGTGGCCAAACAGGTAGCGAAGGATCTCCGCGACTGCCAGGCTGACGATGATCTTCCTGATCCATGACGGCGGAGCGATCACGATAGCCCGATCGTCAGGCAGCGTCGTCAACTCGTCCGACGCGGTTGACGATGCCGCTCCGAGACTGCGGCGATTACTGTTGAGTCGCTGCTGAAAACACGCCCAGCAGGCAGTCTGGCCGGGCACGAACAACGGACCGATCCACCCCGTATCCAAGTCACCACTCAGACACATCCAGCTCCGATGATGCCGGATCGCCCGATCGTTCAGATCACCCCAATCACGCGTTCCCGGTGCGTCCTCGACAGCCACAAGCAAGCCATGAGTGGTCTCGGCGTCAGCGTCAGTCAGTACTTCCGCGGAATCGCTTGTCAACCCCGATTCCGTGAGTGCCGTTTGGAGATCAGACGCGATCGATCCCTTGCCGACCACACCAATGGGACACGCAGCGCGAACCTGACGAATCTGCGCTGATCCGATGCTCCATCGAGACAAACACCCGGCGAGCATCTCGACGTCCGAATCCCGGTCCTCACACGGCTCTGAAGCCGCGATCTCAACGACGCCTTCCTCGATGAGTTCATTCAGCGCCCGGTGCACCTCCTCCTCACTGAGCCCATTCGGCATCAATTCGCGAATCTCGGCACTCGTTCGGGCCCGAGTCAGCGACTCGATGAGACCACCGAGCCACGGAGGGCCTTCCAGCGTCCACCGGCGCATTCCACCGTCTCTGGCCACCCACCGACCGTCCCGGACCGGCAGAAGAGTCAGATGCTGTTTGAGGCGATACCGCGGCATGACCTTGCTCGAACTGAAAACCACCTACTAGAGGAAGGCGGCAATGGTCACTCCCAGGCACGAGCCGACCAGCGCCCCCCCGACCGGGCTTGTCGAGACCGGATGCCAGAGCGTAACCGGGAAGGGCGTGTAGGCCCGAGCTCGACGGACCTGGGATTCATCGAATTCCCGCCCACATTCCGGACAACGTGGCTCCGGAAGGCCGGTCAGGTTGTAGCCACAACTGGGACACACCATGGGCTGGTCCTCAGGCACCACAACCGTCGACGGAAAGCCCCTGCGGCTCAGAATGCCCAACACAACCCAGATCGCGGCCCCCGCGAGCATCGAGCCGCCCATCCAGAGTACGTCCGGCCAGGAGTTGATGTCCCACAGAACACATCCCATGATGGCGGCCATCCCACAAGTCAGGCTGTCCGACGCGACCGCCAGCGCCGTCCACGATCGCCACCGCGTTGGACTGGTCGCCCTGGTCTTCACCCTGCACCGCCACAGGCTCAGCAGACCCCCGACCAGGCCAGCGGCGCCGGTCAGGACCCATGGATACCATATGGGTGATGTCTGCATCGTCAGCAGGGGGATGGCCGCGAAAGTCACCGCGAAATTCGCACCCACCAGCACGCCCGTCAGTTGCCCGAAATGGGGCTCCGGATGAATGAAGCCGACGCGTTGCTCGAGTCCAGCCAGCTTGTGGCCAACGAGTCCCCCCGCCACGGCGGCGGCAGCAAAAACCACTGTCGAGATGATGCGAATCGGCGTGTTCAGGTTGAAGTCGTCAAGCACCGACACGGCGATGCTGCCCAGGCCTACACTCAGGACGATGACAGCAAGGACCGACCGCATCAGCCTCAACGGCCGCCCATAGACCTCGCGATACGGACGATCCGCGAGCAGCGCGTGCCAGGCCATCGGCAGGCTCAGACACAACGGGGCAAGACAGCCCGCAACGTACAGCAGGATGTTGTCCTCCCAGTCGAACCACAGGACAAGCGCGACCATTCCCTCAATCACGCCCAGTAACAGTCCCATTCCGACGAGCCGAATCCACATCGGCCAGCTCGGACGATGCCGACCAGGAAGGTAACCGATCCCGAGCAATAACGGCGCCGCCAGCAAGCCACATCCAGCGGCGACGGGCGCTTGCAGGCAACACGTACAACAACAGCAGGCGACTTGATGGAGTCTGCTGGGTGAGTGTTCGAGGAAGTCGCCGACGCCTCGCCGGATGGTGAGGAGTCGAGGCTCCTCCTTCGAGGCTCGATGAGCAACAGGGTCGCGAAACATGAACGTTCCCGCTCGCCAGGCGCGTCAGGCGATGCAAATCTAACCATGGGACTCGAGATAGACAAGGTCGAACCAGATGAAAGGGAGAAGGAAGAACGTTGCCTACGCCAGAAAGTCGATGAGACCCCCCACGCCGCGCCAGAGTAGGACTCTCTGGCGCTCCCCGAAGGAGATCTCATCTGCGATCGGAGCTGCAACTGGCGGCGGCGACTCGTTGGGCCACCACCGGTGAACCTCGTCGAGGAAAGCCGAGTGCGCCGGCCAGGGTTTCCAGGGCTCGATAGCCCGGACTCGGCCGTCCTGCGGCGCGCCGGACCTACTACCCCACAGTGCCACGAGCCGCTGTGGGCAGAGGGTCCCCGCCTCGGGTAACTTCGCCAAGCACCAATGCACGTACAACGGGGCGATCAGTGTCCGTGGGTGCCCCGTCCACTCGCCCGCTCCAATTGGGCATATCGGGGGTATCAAGGTGCGCTACTCCCCCCTCATGTGACTTCTTTCCTACCGGAAGCACCGAAGGGATCCCCTCTGGAGGCCAATCCCTCGCTCTCACAAGGCGGATTATCGGCAATCCATGTGCCGAAAACCCGCCTTCCAGTATTATGGACAGGACCGTCCCGATAAGCTTCGCGATGGCATGAGGTTGCCGAGCGGTGTTTTTCCGCCTCAGGCATCCGCCTTATATCGTGCATCCATCTCAGATGTTGACGAGGGGCAACACGTGCAAAGCCCCTGGACGGCCTAACTTTCTGCCTGAATAGCGGTTATCATCAGCGTCCGGAATCCGCACTTTGTGGTTTTTTGGGGACATCGAGGAGAAGGCTTGTTCACGCGTGAGTTGCAGTACGACTTGCCATCCGAGCTCATTGCCCAGCAACCGAGGTCTCGGCGGGACGCCAGCCGGCTGTTGGTCCTTGACCAGCGAAGTGGCCGGTGTCGCCACGAGACCTTCAACCGGCTGCCCGATCTGCTCCCCTCGGGTGCGTTGCTGGTGCTCAACGACACTCGTGTCCTGCCTGCGCGACTCAAGATGCATCGCCGAACCGGCGGGCGCGTTGAGGGGCTTTACATCGGCGACGTATCGCCCGGCGTCTGGGAGATGATGGTCACCGGTGCGGGGCGGCTCCGAGCTGAGGAGGAGCTGTTCGTCGACGGCAGCGAGCAGCGTCTTCGGCTCCTCGACCGGATGGAGCGAGGCACTTGGCAGGTCCGGCCTGAACCACCCGGCGAAGTGGTGGCCATACTCGAGCGCGACGGCTTCATGCCCCTGCCGCCCTACATTCAGCGTCGTGGGGAGATCTCGGCCGATCAGGCGGCTCTTGACGCCGAGCGGTATCAGACCATTTACGCCTGCCAGTTGGGAGCGGTGGCGGCCCCGACGGCCGGCCTGCACTTCACCCCGGAGCTGTTCGAGCGGCTGCGGACGGCGGGCTTCGAGATCGTTCCTGTCACGCTGCACGTTGGGATGGGAACGTTCGCGCCGATCCGCGTCGAGAATCTGGCCGACCACCTGATGCACGCCGAGTGGTATGATTGCCCGGCATCGACCGCCGCGAGCATCAACCGAGCTCGCGATGAAGGCCGGCCGATCATCGGCGTCGGCACCACGTCCGTGCGGGTGCTGGAGACCTGTGCCGGTGAGGACGGGACGGTTCAAGCCGGCACGGGTTGGACGCGGATCTTCATTTACCCGCCCCGAAGGTTCAAAGTCGTGACGGGCATGATCACCAACTTTCACCTCCCCGGCAGTACGCTGCTCGCCCTGTTGTTTGCCTTCGCAGGACGCGAGCATGTCCTCGGGGCCTACAATGAGGCGATTCGCGAACGGTATCGCTTCTACAGCTACGGCGACGCGATGCTGGTCTACCCTGACGCCGTAGGGGGCGGGAAACGATGAATGAGACACCTGAAGCGAGACGGTCGGCATGAAGGCTCGTGAACTGCTCAAGATAGGATACCCCCAGGGGCCGATTCTCGGCATGGCTCGGGCCGCGGCCGGGGTGGCTCGCGTGTCCGGCAAGACTGCCCGTCAAGTGCGGTCCATTCTGGAGCAGCTCCTGCGTGAGCCGGCCCACTTCTCTGAGGATCCCATCTTCGGGGCTCTGGCGGCGGAGCTCCTTGCCCAGGGCATTCAACCGAAGACACTGCCAACACTTTTTTCCACGATGGACTACCGCCGTGCGGAGGAGCTGACTTACCAAGTCTGGGGCCAGGACATCGATGCCGATGCCCACCAGCAGATGCGCAACGCATGCCGGCTGCCGATCTCGGTGGCCGGAGCCCTGATGCCTGATGCCCACGTCGGCTACGGCCTACCGATCGGTGGTGTACTGGCCACCGAGAACGCGGTGATTCCCTACGCGGTGGGCGTAGACATTGCCTGCCGCATGATGATGACCGTGTTCAATCTACCGCCGGATCAGTTGGCGGAGGACTCGTCCCGGTTCGCGGGCATCTTGGAGGAGAACACGCGTTTCGGCGTCGGGGCGGAGTGGCGGCCACGGCGTTACCACCCGGTCATGGACGAAGACTGGCGCATCAGTTCGACGACCGCTCACGTCAAGGACCTCGCCCACAGGCAACTCGGGACCTCCGGTTCCGGGAATCACTTTGTCGAGTTTGGTGAGCTTCTGCTCAAGGAGTCTGTCCGGGGCGTTGAGCCCGGCCGGTACCTGGCCGTCCTGTCGCACAGCGGGAGTCGCGGCCCGGGCAACAAGGTGGCCACCCAGTTCAGCAAGTGGGCGATGAGCAAGCACCACCGCATGCCCAAGGAGCTTCGGCATCTTGCCTGGTTGGATCTGAGCGGCGATGGGGCCGAGTACTGGGCGGCCATGGAGTTGATGGGCCGATACGCGTCCGCTAACCACCACATCATCCATCGCCAGATTGTTGCGGCCGTGGGCGAGTCTCCGCTCCTGCAGATCGAGAACCACCACAACTTCGCCTGGCGCGAGATCCATGATGGCCGGGAGGTGATCGTGCACCGCAAGGGGGCGACACCGGCCGGCAGGCGGATGCTGGGCATCATCCCGGGCTCGATGGCCTCCCCGGCTTACCTGGTTGAGGGGCTGGGCGACGCGTCCTCACTGAGCTCGGCCTCACACGGCGCCGGGCGGCGAATGTCGCGTTCCGCGGCCTTCAAGCAGAACACCTGGCCGGAGGTGAAGAAGTACCTCGCCGACCGCGGCGTGATGCTCCTTTCGGCCGGGTTGGACGAGGCTCCCTGGGTGTACAAGGACATCGACGAAGTCATGGCTGCCCAGCAGGATCTGGTCCGCCCGCTGGCCCGCTTCATGCCCCGGATCGTCAAGATGTCGCCGGCCGGGGAGCGGCCGGAAGACTGACCGCCGACTGCCGCCATTGGCAGCAAACGGCCGGCAGCATGAGAAGGCGAGGCGTGGGCGACCGGAAGCCGGAGCGCGGGCACCGGCTCAGGGTGTCCTGCCGACCGCCTCCGGTGCGGTGGCCGTGGCCAACGGCGGCAGGACCCTGTTGATCAGCTCCGCCCACAGGCGATAGCCGGGCTCGTTGAGGTGCAGGCCGTCACGCGAGAGGTCCTTCCTCAGCTGTCCCTGCGTGTCGGCAAAGGGTGTGTAAACGTCGATGAACGGGCACTTGAAGTCGGCCGCGGTCATCTCCAACCGCTTGTTGAAGTCCGCGACGTATGTCGTTAGTGGGGAAAACCGGTCACGAGTGGGGAACAGACCGACGATGACCAGAGGCACATCAGGCAGCCGCGTGCGGATCTCCTTGACGACCTTTCGATAGCACCTGTCGATTTCGTTCATCGAAGGCTTGCCGTTCCGCCACAGTTCGCCCAGATCGTTGACGCCGTTCTCGAGGATGATGAAGCCGGGGTTGCAGTCGAAGATGGAGCTGTCCAGACGATGCAGCACGCCGCGATCTTCGATGCCGATCCGGTCGGATGCGATGCCGCGGTTGACGACTCGTCGGCCGGGAAGCAGCTTGGACGCGTCGAATCCCTCGACGTGTGACGAGCCGACCATGACGATGTTCTTGGCGGCCGCGTTCTCCTGCCTGAACCGGGCCACCCGGTCGTAGTAGTGTCTGACCCATTTGTCGGCCGTCGGCGGTGGCTGGGCAGCCGGCGGGCCCGACTTCTTGTCATCGCTGGTCGCGGCCATGCCGGCCACGAGCACCGCGCCGATCACCATTCCCACGGCGATCGTCCATTGCCACGTCGTGTTTGTCTGATCCACGGATCAGGTCTCCTGAACAGACCGTCCTCTTCTTGCCGACTAACGGTCATGGGCGGCTGACACCCGGGTTGCGTCTCAGGGCCCGTTTTTCACTCCCACTGCCGTATAGTAGTACCCGCCGAGCCGCTGGGCGACCTGCAAGTTGGGAGACAACTCCGCCAGCCTGGCCACGTAAGGGCGACACGGCTCCACGTGGTTCAGCCGCATCCAATTTCGCAGTGCCCGCCCCGCCGGCCCCCATCCCTCGAAGGTGCCAAAGTCCAGGACGACCAATCTTCCCCCCGGCCGCAAGTGCTCCCACGCCCGATCGATCGCTCCCTGCCAGTTGCAGATCATGGTCAGACTATACGCAAAGAGGATCGCGTCAAAGGCCCGCTTGAGGCGAATCCGGCTGGCGTCGCCGGCTACCAGTGCGACATTGCGCCATCGGTGTGAAGTCACTCGTCGCTCTGCACGCCGAAGCATGTCCACTGAGAGATCGAGACCGATGATGCGTCCGCCCCGCCGGGGATCGAGCCGCTGCTGAAGGCGGCCGAAGTTCAGCCCTGTCCCGCAACCCACATCCAACACCCAACCGTCCGATGGAAGTCCCAGCAGCTCGACGGCCCGCGAACGACCGTGGAGGAACAACCACCGCGTCCAGTCGTACAGTGGAGCCTGGCGGCGATAGAAGCGTTGAACAGCGGACTCGGTCAACGGACATCCTTTGATGATGCGTTGCTTCCACCGCGCGTGGTCGCCTTCGCCTCTCTCTGGCATCCCCGGTTTGCCTCCACCACGCCCGGCAGGACTCGAACCTGCGACCGACGGATTAGAAATCCGTTGCTCTATCCGACTGAGCTACGGGCGTAACGCCTCTCCAGTTGGGCAGTTGCGACGCGCACCGGACACGGGCTGGACACGCTGCGTACACCCGGGCGTACACCCTGCTGGACGTACGTTGCCGGATCTCGCGGGGGATCCACGAACGACGGGCGCGGCGCGAGCATTTTAACCCCCTCAACCGGGTCGGGCAACGCTGCTGGTGGCCAAGTCCACACCGAGGACGCGGGCGTCGGTGAGCAGTCAGGGAGTACAAGTCAGCAGCCGGCGCTCAGCAGCCAGCGCCGAGCAGTCAGCGCTCAGCGGTCAGCGATCGGCAGGAGGTGAGTGGGCCTCTGGCCGGGCGAAAAGCCGATTGCGCCAAACGAACCCAAGCTGCTCCCTGTAGTCCGTAAACCACTTGTTCGTCGAGTCTTACGCAACCACGCGAATCCGTTCGCATCCTCCATCCTCAGCTGGCCGGGGGTAACCCTGGGGACCCAGCTTGATTGACTGTCACGGCTTCAGGCCTCCCGTTTTACCCTGTGGGCTCCGGCAGGAAGAGACTTGGACAGGAGAACAACGCAACGTACGTTCCGATGTGGAGCGAGCAAGGAGCGGCTTACGAACGATGGACGACGGCCGATCTCCGACGGACGGGTGCCGCGGCTGTCTCAGGCCACATAGTGCTACGGTCCGAGAAGCCGGCGATTGTGCTGTGACCGTCGCCCGGTGCCGCGATCGTCCATTGCCGGGTTGTGCTATGCAGCGTGTATGCGGATGAACTTGGCCATAACGACATATTTCATAATACTTTATATTAGTGTGCCCGAAGGCAGAGGTCCTGCAACACCGGTTGGGATTATTCGCAAGCCGATTTGCCTTTCCTCGGTTTGAATCCTACAAATGATATGGAAGCTGTCGTGTCCCCTTTCAACGGCCCCGTCCTTCCGGTCAAACGGAGGGACGGGGTTATTTTGTGCCTTGTCAGGGGCAAGTGTTCCAAGTAATCTACGCGGTTCGCGGCTGGCGGGGGTCTTCGTGCCGGCCGGGCGCGGGTCCGCGCCGATGTAGCTCAACGGTAGAGCACGGCTTTCGTAAAGCCGGGGTTGAGGGTTCGAATCCCTCCATCGGCTGTTTACCAGCCAGATTCCTCATCCGCATGTTCCGGGTCCGTTCCTGTCGTCAGCTGGGCGGCAACGGAGGCAGGGCGGGCTCGGTCAGGCCGGCCGATCGGTGGGACCACGTCTGTGAGAGGGGATGCGGCCGCAGTGTTGGCGGATGACGTCTCGGGCCCTTCACAGGCCTGGCCGAGTTCGGTATGGTTCATTCCCGGCAGCCGGTCACGGGACCGGTGGTCGCAGTGCATCTCGTCCTCAGGCTGGTGTCGGAGCCTGCAGACCGGTCCGCGTCAAGAGTTGCGGGCCACGAGGCGAGCCACAAGCGGCTGGGACGGCACGATTCTCGTCCACATGAAGCGAGGAGGACGCCCATGCGATCGAAGGCGGTGTTGACCCGTTGTGGTGCTCTTCTGCTTGTCTCAGGAGCCACGGCCATGGCCGGTGTCAGAGTCACCCAGCTGCGTACCGAGTATCTGACCCACCCGCTCGGGATTGACGCGGTCCAACCGCGTCTGAGCTGGGTATTGGAGTCCGACGAACGAGGGGTGCGGCAGGCCGCCTACCAGATTCTGGTGGCCGGGGCCAAGGATGAGCTTAACGGTGACAAGGGGGGGCTGTGGGACAGTGGCAAGGTACTATCCAGCGACACTGCCCAGAACGTCTACGCCGGCAGGGCGCTGAGATCGGGGCAGCAGGTTTTCTGGAAGGTGCGGGTTTGGACGAATGACGACTCGCCTTCGCCGTGGAGCGAAGCGGGCTCATGGCGGATGGGCCTTCTGGAACCGGCCGCGTGGCAGGCGCGGTGGATTTCCGCGCCGGGGGTACTGCAAGGAGGCGATCCTCCGCCCGCTCTGCCGTCTCCCATGTTCCGCAAGGCTTTTTCGTTGAGCAAGCCGATCAAGCAGGCCGTGGTGACGGTTTCGTCGCTGGGCCTGTATGAGCTGCGGCTCAACGGCCAGCGGGTTGGCGACGCCCTGCTGACGCCGGAATGGACCGACTTTAAGAAGCGGGTGCAGTATCAGACCTACGACGTGACCGTCCTGCTGGCAAGTGGCAGGAACGTTGTCGGGGCCATCCTGGGTGATGGCTGGTATGCCGGGCGGATCGGCATCTCGCACGTTGACCCAGCCGGTCCGCTGCGCAACTTCTATGGCCGGAGGCTTCAGCTGGCTGCCCAGATGGTCATCGAGTACCAGGACGGCAGCAGCGAGACGGTTATCACCGACGGGACGTGGAGAGCGACGACGGATGGCCCGATCATCAAGGCCTGCATTCTGGACGGGGAGGTTTACGACGCCCGCCGGGAGATGCCCGGGTGGGACAAGGACGGCTATGACGACTCCGGGTGGAAGCCTGTTGAGGTGCAGGATCGGATTGACGCCCGGCTGGTTGCCCAGCCCAACGAGCCGGTTCGAGTGACTGAGGAGCTCGAGGCGGTGAAGATCACCGAGCCTCAGCCCGGCCGCTGGGTAGTCGATTTCGGTCAAGTCTTGGCCGGCTTTTGCCGTGCCGAGTTCAACGCCCCGGCCGGCACGCGGATCACGCTGCGTCACGCCGAGGTGCTGAACAAGGACGGCAGCATCTACCGCGACAACCTCCGCATGGCGGTTTATGAGGGTGACAAGAACCTCAAGTGGGGCAAGTATCTCGGCGCCCGGCAGGAGGACCAATACACCTCGCGCGGTGGTGTCGGCGTATTCGAGCCGCGTTTTACCTACCATGGTTTCCGCTACGTAGAGATCACGGGCCTGCCGTCCAAGGAGGCTCTTGTCTCGATCAAAGCGCGCGTGTTTCACTCGGCTCCGCCGGTGACCGGCAGGTTCGACTGTTCCAGTCCCCTGCTGAACAAGCTGATGTGCAACATCACCTGGACGCTTCGGGACAACCTGCCGAGTATTCCGACCGACTGTCCGCAGCGTGATGAGCGGCTCGGCTGGATGGGCGACATGCTGGTTTTTGCCCAGCCGGCCTGCTACCTGATGGACATGGCCGGCTTCTTCACCAAGTGGTCGGCGGACATTCGGGACGCCCAGGCGAAGGATGGGCGCTACCCGGATTTTGCCCCCCACCCGTTCGATCCCGACGCCCGGTTTTCCGGTGTTGCGGCCTGGGGAGACTGCGGTGTGGTCGTGCCCTGGCGCATGTATGTGAATTACGGGGACAAGCGCATCCTGGCCGAGCATTTCGACTCTGCTCGCCGCTGGGTGGACTGGATCCACTCGAACAATCCCGACCTGCTGTGGAAGAACAAGCGGCACAACGACTACGGCGACTGGCTGAACGGCGACACCCTGGATCTGGCGAAGTTTGGTTTTCCGAAAGGTGGCAGCGAGGTGCCGAAGGAGGCGTTTGCGACTGCCTTCTTCCAGCAGTCGGCCGCGATTGTCGCGAAGATGGCCGCCGTCATCGGCAAGACGGAGGAGGCCGCGAGATACGGCAAGCTGGCGGAGGACATTCGCGCGGCGTTCATCAAAGCCTACGTCAAAGAGGACGGCCGGATTGCGGGCAACACGCAGTCGTCGTATGCCCTGGCGCTCAGCCTCGGTCTCCTGCCGGAGGACAAGCGTGAAGCGGCCGTCGGTCACATGCTTGAGCGGATCAAGGCCTACAAGGACCACATTTCCACCGGCTTCCACACCTCGATCATGCTCATGAACGAGCTGAGCCGGGCGGGGCGGAACGATGTCGCCTACATGTTGATCAACAATCGCACGATTCCGTCGTGGGGTTACACCATCGAGCAAGGGGCCACCACGATCTGGGAGCGATGGGACGGCTACGTCGAGGGGCGCGGATTCCAGAACGCCGGCATGAACTCCTTTTGCCACTATGCGATCGGCTCGGTGGGCGAGTGGATGTACCGCACCATTCTGGGCATCCATCCTGACGAGAGTCACCCCGGCTATCGCCACTTTGAGCTTCGCCCGGTGCCCGGCGGAGGCCTGACCTGGGCGAAAGGCAGCTACGATTCCATCTCCGGCAGGATTGCCAGCGACTGGAAGCTGGACGGCAGCACGCTGACCCTGAAGGTGACGGTTCCGGCGAACACCACGGCCAGTCTCTACCTACCGGCGGCCGCGGAGAGCGGCGTCACGGAGAGCGGCGAGCCGGTGGGTCAAGCCAAGGGGATCAAGGCGGTCCGCATGGAAAAGGGTGTGCTTGTCTGCGAGCTGGGCTCGGGCACGTACACATTCGTTTCGACGGGAGTCGGGCAGTAGCCTGCGTTGTGGCGGTGGTCTGCGGCCGGTTCCGCGAGGCAGGCCACGAGGAGGGTGGAGAACCGGTGTTCTGAGCGGTGCGGTCTCAGCCCGCGGATCCACGTTTGGGCGATGATCGCTTGGGAGCCTTGGGCGGCAAGGTGACGCCCAGCGCGGCCGCGGCCGCGTTTTGCTGAGCGGTTTCCCACTGCAGGCGGGCCGCAGCGACCTGAGCCTCGGCCTGCTGGCAGGCGGTGCGAGCCAGTTCGGCCTGAGCGAAGGCATCGGCGAAATGGCGAGACGCGTCGAAGGCCTGATCCGTGGCCTGCTTCAGCTCGAGGGTTCTGGTGAGGGTCTGCTGCGATTGCTCATGGATGCGAGCGACGTTTTCGAACAGGTTACCGAGGCGATCGATCTGCGATACCAAGGTGTTCTTGACCTCGTCCAACTGGCAGCGGAAGTCGCTGGTGTCGAGTCCTTCGGGGTGCGGAGCGAGCGGTGCCGGTGTGACGTTGTTACCGAGGGGTGAGGTCTGCGGTGTTGCCGGCCGGCCGGGCGAGACGGCCAGGTGAGGCTCGGCTTGGGCTGGGGACAGGCTCTGAGGCGTGTCGTCTTGGGAAGCGGGAGTCTGCCGTTGCGAGGTCGCGGCAGCCTGAGAGGCCGGGAGCTCTTCCGCCGGGACGGTGGCCTGGGGCACCTCAGGGGTGGGTGTGGGCCCGGTTGCACCTGCAAGAGAAGCGGCCGCCGCCATTGCGGACATACCGGCGTCGGTTGCAGGCGAAGACTCCTGCAGGAGTGCGGCAAAGGCCTGAGCTTGGACAGGGTCCTCTTCGCCTGTGCCCATGGATTTGAGCAGATCGGCCAGTGGATCGCCCTGAGCAGGCGCGGGCTCCGCAGTCGGCGTGCCGGGTTCCGAAGTGGGATCTGTGCTTGACGCCCGGGTGGGTGTATTCTGGCTTGTAGCAGAGGCGATCGGGACGGAGGTCTCCTCGGCGGCTGGGGGGAGGTCCCGAGCAGGTTCCCCGCTCGTTTCCGAGCTCGCGTTCAGGGCCTCAGCCAGGGCAGCGTTGAGGGCCGCATCCACCGCCGCCTCCGAGGTTTCAGGGCCGGGACTTGGATCGCCCGCCGGGGTATCGACGACAGGAGCGGCGACAGACCAGGTTGTCGGTTCGGGGGTGTCGGCCGAAGGCGTCATCATGTCGGCCATGGCCGTGGCAAGGTCTGCGTCGGCAGTAGCGGTCATGTCAGGCACACCGACGGCAGCTGCGACGGTGGAGGTCAATTCGCCCAGCTCTTCGGCGGTTGTGGACAGGGATTCGGACATGGCGGCGAGTTCATCCTGAACACTGCTGAATGCGTTGGCTGTGGTTTTCGCGGACTGCGCGAACGCCCCGTCGGGCAGACCCTCCGTTGGAGCAGCGGTCGGTTCTTCCTTGGATGTTTTTGATTCAGCCACGGTGGCGAGCAGGTCCTGTCCGGCCTCGATCTGGGCGAGGAGATCTTCGGCGGCCGCGAGGTTTGTCTCGGCTGCCTGGGCAGCGGTCTCAGCCGGGGATCCTGCGTCGGGTACGCTGATGGGCAACGGCTCGATGGAGACACCCTCCAGGGGCTCGGGCCCAACCTCGGCTTGATCGGCAGGCAAGTCCGCGTGATCCACCCCACCGGCGGTTGCCTCGGCGAAGGCCTCGGCCAGTGCATCCGCGTTGGGTACGCCGGAGGCCGAGATTTCCGCGGCCACATCCTGATGAAACTGATCGCTCTCGTTCTTGATCTCGTCCATATCCAAAGCCTCAGTGAGAGTCGGGAAATCCGCGTCCATCTGTCGAGTCGCCAGCAAGTTGGCCGGAGCCATGCCGTCGACCAGGATCGACCGCATGTCGGCGAGCTGGACCATTGCCGATCCTACGTCGCCGGTGCCCTCGGCGCGCAAGCGGCTCATGCGTGCATCGAGTGCCTGGAGGACGCACTCGTTGGCCCCGGTGGCGAATCGCAAGGTCAGCTCGAGTTCGGCGCGCAAGGTGAACAGTTCATCGGCATCGTGCACCGTTGCCGCATGAACCTGTCCTGAGCGGACGACTCCGTACGTTCGTGGAAACACTGGCATCATCTACATTCCCAATGAGTTATCGTCCGTCCGGTAAGCCGACCTGACTTAGCCCTCTGCTGAATCCAGGACGACGAGGGCCGGTATTATTGCCCTTTTTCTTATCGGGCGTAGGGATTCTCTCGAGCCGACCGGACCCTGTTCGCTTTCCTTTGAAGCTCCGATAGAATACGCCGCTGGATGGTCCTTGCCTATCGGGCCGGTGCCCGGCGGCAGGGGCTTGGGCATTGAGTTTCGGGAAGGTCCGCACATGAAAGCGATTGACCGGCGCGAGTTTCTGGGCGTAGCGACGGCCGCAGCGGGGGCGGCTCTGACCGGCAGCGTCCAGGCCCTTCTGGCTGACGCGGTTGGCTCGGCGAATCCGCCCGGTTTCCTTCGAGCCTCGGACACTGTCACGCTGGGCAAGACAGGCCTAAAGGCATCGCGTCTGGCGTTGGGAACGGGGACGAAGATTCTCATGCAGCGTGAGCTTGGCGAGGCGGCGATTGTCAGGCTGCTTCGCCATGGTCTGGATCGGGGCATCCGCTGGTGGGACACGGCCGACATGTACAAGATCCACCCCTACATGGGCGCCGCCCTGAAGGAGATCGAGCGGGACCGGGTGGTCATCAACACCAAGACACTGGCCAGGGATGCGGCCACCGTGAAGGCCGACATCGAGCGTTTTCGCAAGGAGCTGGACACCGACTACATCGACATCCTCCTGCTGCACTGCCTGACGGACGGGGGCTGGCCGGAGAAGCTGCGAGGTTGCATGGATGCGCTCAGCGAGGCCAAGCAAAGGGGCCAGGTGAGGCTTGTCGGCTGCTCGTGCCACTCGTTGGATGCGCTGAGGGCTTCGGCGGCCAGTCCCTGGGTTGACATCCAGCTGGCGCGGGTCAATCCCTACGCGGTGATCATGGACATCCGCAAGGCCGATGAGGTCCCCAAGGTGACCGGGGTCCTGGAGGAGATGCACAAGCACGGCAAGATCGTGTATGGCATGAAGATTCTCGGCGAGGGGCAGTTCAAGGGTGACCGAATCGACCGCTCGCTCGAGTTTGCGCTCAAGCAGAGCTACCTGACCGGCTTCACCATCGGTTTCCGTTATCCTGAGGAAATCGACGACATCATCGCCCGGATCGATCGGCTGAGGGTTCCGAGGGTGTAGCGGCCGCTACGCGTTGCCGCCCAGGCGTTGTTGCCAGTAGCGGATCTGCTCGGCCGCGGAAGCAGGCCCGGCGTTGCCCTCGCTCCTGTAGCGGTTGACGACATTGGCCGCCCCGAGGTAGTCGTAGACGTCCCGGCCGATTCGGTCGCATATGGTCTTGAAGTCGTCCAATGAGAGTTCGGCCAGCTCGCGGTTGTGGCGTTCGGCCTCGGCGACCAGCCGGCCGACGTGCTGGTGGGCCTGTCGGAAAGGGACGCCTTTGGCGACCAGGTACTCGGCCAGATTGGTCGCATCGAGGAAGCCTCGCTGGGTGGCCTGGGCAAGCCGATCGAGGTTGAAGCGGGCGTGACGCACGACTTCGGCCACGATCTCCAGCGATGCCTTGAGTGTATCGTGAGCGCTGAACAGGTAGATCTTGTCCTCCTGGAGATCGCGGTTATAGGCCTGGGGCAGTCCCTTGGTCAGGGTGAGCATGCCGAGCAAGGCGGCGTACACGCGTCCCACCTTGCCGCGGACCAGTTCCATGACGTCGGGGTTCCGCTTCTGGGGCATCATTGACGAGCCGGTACAGAATGCATCCGCGATCCGGATGAACTGGAACTCCTGAGAAGAGTAAAGAACCCAGTCTTCCGCGAGCCGTGAGAGGTGGCCGGCGCACATGGCGGCTGCTGCCAGGAACTCGGTGATGAAGTCTCGGTCGCCGGTGGCGTCGATACTGTTTCGCGTGATCGCGGCGAAGCCGAGTCGCCGGGCCACCGCCTGCCGATCGATGGGCAGGGTTGAGCCGGCCAGCGCCCCGGAGCCGAGCGGGCAGAGGTTGACCCGTTTTCGAGCGTCGGTGAACCGGTCGAAGTCGCGATCGAGCTGTTCCACGTAGGCCAGCAGGTAGGCTGCCGCGGTGACCGGCTGGGCCCGCTGCAAGTGGGTGTACGAGGGCATGACCGCGTGGACACAGCCGCTGGCCATTTCCACCAGTGCGGCCTGGGCGCTTCTCAGCAGGGGCAGCATATCCAGATCGATCGCGTCGCGGGTGTACAGTCGCAGATCGAGGGCCACTTGATCGTTGCGCGATCTTGCGGTGTGCAGCCGCTTGCCGGGCTCACCGACTCTGGTGATCAGGGCCCCCTCGACGGCCATATGGATATCTTCACAGGCGGGGTCCCACTTGAACCTATCCGCCCGGATTTCGGCCTCGATCTCCTTCATCCCCCGAACGATCGCCTGGCAGTCGGCCTTGGTGATCAGGCCGACCTCGGCGAGCATTTCGGCGTGAGCCACGCTCCCGGCGATGTCATACTGCCACAGACGCCGATCAAACGAAAGGCTCTCGACGTAGCTCTCGGTCAGGCAATGGGCGGATTCAGAGAACCTGGCCTGCCAGCTTTTCTGCGATGGTTTCGACATTGCTCCAGCACTCCCACAGACGGCACTGCATGGACTATAATGCGAGAGCATGGAGTTCGCCACTCTCCTGTCGCTGCTGCTTGCCCTTCTCTCGGCTCCGTCCGGGCCGGCCAAGCCCACGAGCGCCGCGGCGAACTCATCCTTGCCGGTCGATGTGAAGCAGGAAGCTGCCTTGCTCCGCGACGCCGGGGCGGGCTTTGCCATCAAGCGGACCGCGCATTTTGTCGTGGCTCACAACGTCCCCTCCGAGGTAGCCGATGAACTGACCGCGCGACTGGAGCGCACGTACCTTTCGATCTACCGTTTTTGCGAACACAACAGGATCCACGTGGAGCATCCCAAGCAGCGACTTGAGGCGTTCTTCTTCGATCGCCGCGAGGAATACGACGGCTACGGGGCCCGCATCTCCTTCTCGTCACCGGGCACATTCGGCGTCTACAGCGAGTCCAGCAACCGCTCCGCGTTCCTGAATGTGCACAATGACCTGCAGTTCGTCCAGCTCCACGCCAGCCTGGTAGCATCGCGCGAGAACCTGGACCAGTTGTCGAAGGCGATAGCGAGAATCCGCGACAATCGAACCGTGGTGGAGTTGAGCTTCAGCGACGGTCGGCAGATGCGGCTCAACAAGCAGCAGGCTGCCCGGGAGCTGAACCAGGCTCGGCGGGAGTTGAAGAGGATCTCCGGCCAATTGGAGGACTACTCGGATCGGATCAACCGTACGGTCATCCAGCACGAGACGGCTCACCAGACCTTGTACAACGCCGGTCTTCACCGCCGCGGGTCGGACAATCCCCGGTGGCTGGTTGAAGGGCTGGCCTGCCTGTTTGAGACTCCGCCGAGCGCGGAGGGTGCCGGCATTGCGGCGATCAACAGGATGCGTCTTGACGATTTCCTTGCCGCGGTCTCGGGCAATCGCGAGTCTGGCAGGGTCACGGCCGAGGATGTAGGCAACGCGATTGTGGCGGGCCAGATCACTTCTCCTCGCGACCTGATCACCCACCCGGGTCTCTACCTGCAGCACGACGGCCGGGGAGCGGTCCACTATGCCGTCACCTGGGCGTTCCTGCATTACCTCCACCGGACTCGCACCGATCAGCTGGGGGCGTTCCTGCGTGCCGTGAGCGACCGGAGACCCGGCCAGCGTTATTCGGCGGAGCAGGAACTTGCGCTGTTCGAGCGGCATTTCGGACCGCTCGACGAGACGTTCCTCCAGCGATGGAGCACTTACATCTGCAAGCTGCGGAGATAGGAGGCGGGCTCCTTTCGCCGCTGACCTGGATGGTCGGCTGTGCCGGCGGTACCGCCTTGCCCGGACGGCGCCTCTTCCCTGAGCAACGGTCGTGGGCCTATAATGCGGTTACGGACCCTGGCGCGGGCACCTGGCGTTCGGGCAGGTTGGCCGTGTGCCTCCGTGGGGTCTGCTGGAGAGACTCGTGATGAAGCTCAGGTTTGTCTTGTCTTCCGTGCTGGCCGGGCTGCTCCTGCTGACCAGCGCCGGCTGCGGTGATCAGTTGAGGGACTCGTTCAAAATCGGCGTGTTCACGTACGTCAGCGGCACGTTCAGCAGCCTGCAGTTGCCCACGCAGATCAGTGACGCGCTGGTGAAATCGGTTATCAGTGGATTCGGTCGCTGAGCGGCCCGGAACAGCGGGACGGAACGCACCCCGAGGGCAGTTCCTCAAGCTCTCGAGGCCTGACCCGAGTGGACACCGACCGGTTTCAGCGGCCCCCACCGGAAATGCCGTTCAGCGGGGTCCTTGTTCAGTCGACCATTTCCTCGAATCGGCTATCGTCATCGTTCCGTTCCGGCTCGGCGGGTCGCGAGCGCTTGCCGTGGACGTCGCGTTGACGACTGGGGGCCTCGGGCACGTCGATCACGCGAACGACGCCGCCGCGCTGATCCAGGCACTCGAAGAGGTACTGATCGGGGCCCAGGTGGCTATCCCCGTGGACGGTGATGCGGATGCCGGTGTCCTGTTCCATCGCGAAGATCTTGGCCCGTTTGTGGTTCTGCAGGTGGAACGCGACCGACGGTGGGACGCGGACCGAGACTCTCTCCACCTGCTCGTGGTGCGTTGCGACCGCCAGCAGGCGGATGACGTCAAGGGTCATAGACTCGGCGTTCTTGACCAGTCCGGCGCCGTGGCAATGCGGGCAATCCTGGTAGATACTCTTCTTGATTGACGGGCGCATGCGCTGGCGGGTGATCTCGATGATGCCGAACTGGCTCATGCGGAGGCACTTGGCTCGCTCCTTGTGCTTCTTGAGTGCGTCCCGAAGGCACCGCTCCACCTCGCGGCGATGCTTGTCTGTCCGCATATCGATGAAGTCGCAGAGGATGAGGCCGCCCAGATCGCGCAGTCGGAGGTGTCGGGCGATCTCGTCGGCTGCTTCCATATTGGTGCGGAATGCGGTCTCTTCGGCATCGTCATGATCCCGGAACCGCCCGCTGTTGACGTCGATGGCCACCAAGGCCTCGGTTGAGTCGATGATGAGCGATCCACCGGATGGCAGCGGAACGACGCGGGAGTAGAGCCGCTCGATCTCCTGCTCGATGCTGAATCGGTGAAACAGAGGTTCGTGGCCGGAGTATTCTTCGACCTCGGAGCCGCCGCGGGGCATGGCGATCGAGAGGAAGTCCCGCACCTTCTGGGCGGTTTTTGGGCAATCGACAATGACCCGGTTGAACTCCGACGAATAGACATCGCGGATGGTGCGGATCACCAGATCGGATTCCTGGTAGAGTTCGCACGGCGCCCGGTCGCTCTTGACCCGCCGGGCGACCACGTTCCAGAGGCGCTGGAGGTAGGTGAGGTCCCGCTGCAGCTCGCGCTTGGTCTGGTCCTGTCCGGCGGTGCGGAGGATGAAGCCCATGTCCTTGGGCAGATCGAGCTCATCCAGCAGCCGTCGCATTTTCCGGCGGGCTTCCTCGTCCTCAATCCTGCGGGAGACACCCAACCGGTTCATGCCTGGCATCATGACCAAGTACCGGCCGGGGATGGACACGTAGGTTGTCAGCGTCGGGCCCTTGGTACCGATGCCTTCCTTGATGATCTGGACGATAACCTCCTGGCCGCGGCGCAGGCATTTCTGAATTGGCGGCCGATCGCGACGCGGTGTCTTGCGGCCGATATCCTCAATGCCTCTCATGCCGTCGGGGAAATACTGCGGTTGCAGATCGCTGATGTGCAGGAAGCCGTTCTTCGGCAGTCCGAAATCGATGAATGCGGCCTGGATGCTTGGCTCGACGTTGGTGACCCGTCCCTTGTAGATATTGCCCACATGCGAGGCGGAGCTGTCTCGCTCGATAAACAGCTCTTCCAGGCGGCTCTGATGAACGATGGCGATGCGGCATTCCTCGCCTTCCGCCACATTGATGAGCATAGCCCGCTCGTCGGGCTTGATGGCCCGGAGGGTGTGGGCTTTGCCCTCGCGTGACGGTGCTGCGGGCCCGGGCGGCTGATCGAGCCGATGGTCCTTCTCCCGCTGGTCGTGGCCTGCCGGCGACCGATCTTCGCGAGGCCGTCCCTCATGTTTCGATGGCGCGTGGGCGTCGCGGCCCCGGTGTTCGTGGCCGGGCGCGGAACGCCCGTCACGCTGTCTCTGATCGTGGGCAGGGACTGCCCGGCCGCCATGGTCCCGGTGTTCCGGCGCGGGCACGGTGTGCGGGGGGTGCACTTGTCCGGGCCGATGGGTTTGTTGTGCGGCACTCTTGCCGCCCCTGCCTCCTCCGCCGCCGGGGCTGCCATCGGCGTTCTGGCCGGCCTCGCGGTCTCCTCCTCGCCGGCCACGTCGACGACGTCTTCGCCGGCGACCTTCACGTAACTGGCCGGCTTGCCCGCCGTTCTCGCCTTGGCGATCCGAGGTTTCGGGTGAAAGCCTGCTGGTTCCCGTGTCGGCCTGCAGCGGCTCCCAGATCTGCTCGCGTTCCTCGAAGGCTGCGATATCGCCGTTACCCGCCGCGTCGCCTTGGGGAGTGACGGCCGGTTCCGCGGGCGGGGCGTGGAATCCGTCGAACGGGGTCCGTGGCGGCTCGGCTTGAGCCAGGGGCTCGGCCTCGGCGGCAGGAGTCAGGAGCTCTTCGGCGTCGGGAGCCTGGGCCTGTGGTTCCGTCTTGCGACGGGTGCGCGTTCGGCGTTGCCGTTTGGCTGTCGGCTTGGTTTCCGTCGTGGTGAGTCTTGGCTCCGGCTGGGGCTCGATGCCTTCTTTCGACTTAGTCGTCTTCAGGACCGTTGGCACCGGTTCCACCTCTATATCGTGGATGCCGAAGCCGAAGTCATCGACGTTGCCGGCGGTGCGGGCCGGTTCTGGAGCCTGAGGGGCTGGCACCTGGGTAGGGGCCTGCGTCGCCAACGGCGCGCTGGCCGGGGTATCCGCCTTAGCGTTCCGGCCCGACTTTGCTGTGCGTCGGGGACGACTGGATTTGGTTTTCTTGCTGGTTTCTTTCGAACTGGATTCCGTCATAGACTACCTACTCTCGTGACTTCCATGTGGGAGCGGCGGCTGTCAGGTTGGCCATTTCAGGCAAGCGGCCGGTCGGCCTCGTCGGAGGACGGTTCCGATGCTCCGGATTGGAGTGGGTCTCGGTCGATCCACGCCACCCGTGTCCGCCTGACCCGGTGGAGCCAGGACGAGGCGTCGAGCCCCAAGGCCGTGAGGATTTCCGCGGGACGGGCACCGCCCTTCGGGTCCACCCGGACTTTCCAGTGGAGGGTATGACCGTCCACGCCGAGTTGGACCAGCAGGGCACGAAGATCGATTGTCCTGCCGGCTTTGCCGCCATTTGGATCGCGTTCGATGCACCAGTGGTGTTCGGCCATGAGGGCCGCCGCCTGGGCGGCCGCCCGGATTGCCGACTCGGCGGACAGATCGACCGAGTACTCCACCTCGCAGGGCTGGACTGTTCCGCCTGACGTCACCGGCCAAGCTTCCCGAAGTCCGAGGCCCTCGGGCATCTGGGGCTCGAGCCGTCGTCGCACGTCCTCGGCGTCCATCGGTTCCGAGAGTTCAAACACCGCCAAGTCCGCGTCGCTGGCGATCCCCACAGAGCGGGGCAGCGGCAGCGACACTCTCGGTTTCGGATTGAACCCTCCTGAGAACTTCACCGGCACCCGGCTTCTGGCCAGGGCCCGCTCGAAGAGCCGCATCGTGTCACGGTGCGAAATGAACCTCAGGTCGCCCTCGATCGCAAAGCGAATGGCCACCTTATACCGCAATGAGCTCCTGTTTCCTTAATGAATACCGTTAGTGATTCGTCATGCCACACCCGCATACGGCGGATATGGCCCGTTTGTCTGACCGAGGGCCGCGTCACCGCGGCGTGTCGTTCATCACTCTCCCACTCACTAGAGGCTTTCAGGTGCGACTTTGCGCACCTCGTCGCGCAGGTAGTTGCTTACGAGTCGGTCAGTCTCGTAAGAAAGCGCCTTGCGCGCGATCCGTTCGGCACGGGCGACGGTTGTCGAGCGGATGATTCTCTTGATCTCCGGGATATCGTTGGCGGCCATGGAGAACTGCCGCAGTCCGATTCCGATCAGGAACAGGGTGTACAGTGGTTCGCCGGCCATTTCCCCGCACAGGCTGCACGGCACGCCGGCTCGATTTGCCTTCTGGATTACCTCTCTCAGGGTGTGCAGCACGGCCGGGTGTGAAGCGGTGTACAAGGGGGCCACCCGCTCGTTATTGCGGTCCACGGCCAGGGTATACTGGATCAGATCGTTCGAGCCGATGCTGAGGAAATCCACCTCGCGCATGAACTCGCGGATCTGAATGGCTGCCCCCGGTGTTTCCACCATGATACCCACCGGGATGTCGCGGCGGAACGGTACGCCCATTTCCTCAAGGTCTTCCATCGCGTCGCCCAGGGCCATTTTGCCCTGTCGGAGTTCCATCAAGCCCGAGATCAGGGGGAACATGATCCGGACGTCGCCCTCGGCCGACGCCCGGAGGATGGCCCGCAACTGGATCTTGAACAGGTCGAGGTTCTGGAGGCAATAGCGGATGGATCGCAGGCCGAGGAACGGGTTACGTTCCGGCTCGGTGGCCTGCTGGCGGGTATACTTATCGGCGCCGAGGTCAAGGGTGCGGATGATGATCGGCCGCCCCTTCATAGCCCGGACGACGGAGTAGTAGGCCTCGCAATGCTCCTGCTCGGTGGGTTCGGTTTCGCTGCGCAGGTAGAGGAACTCGGTCCGGTAGAGGCCGACGCCCTCGGCCCCCTTTTCGAGACAGAGGGCGGCCTCGTAGGGGAACTCGATGTTTGCCGCCAGCGAGATCCGCGTCCCGTCGATCGTCACGGCGGGCTTGTCGCGCAGTTCGACGAGGCCGACCGCCACCTCCCTCATTCGCTGTTCTTCGCGGCGGTACTCTTCGACCATGGCCGGGTCGGGCCGAATGATGGCCAAGCCCTTGGTGCCGTCGAGGATCACGGTGTCGCCGTCGCCCACGGCCTGGGAGATGTCCTTGAGACCCATGACTGCGGGAATGCCCATGGAGCGCACGACGATGGCGGTATGGGAGGTCAGGCCGCCGGTGTCCATTGCCAGGGCGAGGACCTTGGTCCGGCTGAGGTTTGCCCCTTGGGAGGGTGTCAGATCGTGGGCCACGAGGATGACCTGATCCTGAAGGTGGGCGAGATCTTCCCCGGACCCGCCGCACAGGTGCCGCAGCAACCTGCGTTCGATATCGCGGATATCACGGACTCGTTCGCGAAGCAGTTCGTCCTCCATGTTGAGGAACCGCCGCTGGTAATCGCGCATGATTTCCCTAACGCTGTACTCGGCGGTATAGCGGTGGGAGGTCAGGAGGGCGGCCATCTGCTCGCGGAGGCGTCCCTGGCTCATGACGCCGTAATGGAAGTCGAAGATGGCGGCGATGTCCTGGCCGACCTGGTGGGCGGTGGTCTGCCGCAGGCTGCTGAGCTCGGCGAGCGAGGCCTCGAAAGCAGCGTTGAGGCGATCCAGTTCGCGGGCAACCTGTTCCGGGGCCACGGGCTCGTGGGAGATCCGGTACTCCTCGGCGCCGAGCGTGACCGCGGTCGCGATCGCAACGCCGGGTGAGACAGGGATGCCTTTCTTGATCTCCATGCCGACTCACATTTCGCCGAATCCGCCTTCGATGAGCGCCGCCAGGGCTCCAAGGGCCCCGTCGGCGTCGTCGCCGTCCGCCAGCAGCTCCAATTTGGTGCCCTTCGTGGCTTCCAGGAGCATCATCTCCATCGGGTTTTTTCCATCGACCTGGCAGGTGCCCTTCTTCACGACCACTCGAGATTGGAACTGCCGGGCGATATCCACAAACTTCATCACGGGTCGCGCGTGCAAACCCTGGTCATTGGGGATGATCACAACCCGGGAGACTTCTGCCAAAGTGATCTCGGCTACTTACCTGGAGACCATCGATATCCCGTTGACGAGCGGGGCGTCCGATCAAGGGCGAGCCACCGCGATCAAAGCCATCGAGATCATCCGGCGGGAAGCTCGTCCGCCTCCTTGATCAGGTCCACGATCTCTTCCTTGGTCGACGCCTGCCGCAGGAACCGCCGGAAATTATCGCGTTGCAGATGGCGGAAAATGTTCTCCATCGACGCCAAATGCTGGTCCGGGTTATCGGGCGGACTCAGCAACAACACCACGATGTACACGGGAGCGCGATCTAGAGCGGCGAAGTCCACGCCACCGCTCGATCGGGCGATTGTCGCGGAGATGCCCTTGATGGCCGCATGGCGAACGTGTGGTACGGCCACACCCTTGCCGAAGCCGGTGCTGCCCTGGTTCTCGCGCTGAATGACGGCCTTGCTCACGGCGGCCGCCTCGTTCTCGCTCAGGCCGATGGACGGAGCGATGGCGTTGACCATTTCCCGGATCACACCGTTTCGGTCGGTAGCCTGAAGGTCGGGAATGACGGCGTCCGTCACGATAAAATCAGTTAGCTTCATGGTTTAGCACCTGTCGGCCCAACTTCTTGGGGTCACGCCTTGCGACGTCAGCTTGCCTGCTCCGTCACCTCATCTTCGGTCATTTTCGTACCTGGTTTCACGGAACGTCTCCGGTGTCGGAGCTTATCTTTGTGCTTTCGCAGCTGCTGGCTGAGCTTGTCGATGACCAAGTCGATGGCCTCGAAGAAGTCACCTGCCGCGACCTGGCCCACAAAGGACTGCTTGTGATCGGTATGGATAACGACTTCGACGCTATGCTGGATCTGCTCCCGGTCAACGATGATATCGATACGGTCGATGCGGTCGAAGAAGCGGGCCAGTTTCGAGGCCTTGTCCTCGGCGTATTGTCTCATCGGGTCGGTGATGTCGACATGCCGCCCGGTCACGGAAAGCTGCACGCATCAACCTCCTTCTGCGCGAGCCGCCGGCAACCGCGGATCGCCCTGGATTGCCAGGCAGGGCCTGCCATACGCCGGTGGCCCTTAACCACGCAGCGACAAAGGATTGTGGCTCAGCCCATGATAAACAGCAAGGGAATGTACGGCATCGGTCTCGCGGCGTCAATACCGCCGGGGCCGGTTTGCAAAGCCTTAGAGGCGGCTCTAAGATGCCCGGCGATGTACCAGGTTTACTCTATCCAGCGTCCGGGGCACCCCCGATGGGCCCTGGCGGCCAGTGGGCTTCTCCTGGTGGCCAGCGTTGGACTGGCCTGGGGCCTGATCCACGCCAAATCTCGCGGCACCTACATGCCACTGGAGGACCAGTCCCGCGACTATCCGGCGCGGGGCATACGGGCGAGGTTGCCGAGCGGGTGGGAGGCGTTGGACGGTGCGAGGGTTGCCAGCCTTCCGGCGGTGGTGGCGGCGGTGGCCGCTCCGGAGGAATCGGACAGGGTTGCCTGCATCTTTCGGGGGAATCGTCAGCGGTTAGGGGTACCTTCCGCCCACGTTCTTGACGTACTTGAGGAGGCGTTTGTTCATCTTCGTCTGGCCGGTGATGTGGAGACTGAGCCGGCCATGATCGGTCCCTTTTTTGCCCGCACGGTCCGTTCGACGGCCGGTGACCGCATTGGCAAGGCACCGGGCTCTCACTTTCTCGCCCGGGTGGCCTTTGCCCCGGACGGTCAGACTTTCGGGATTCTGCTGCTGCTGCCCCGGAAGCCGACCCCGCGCGACGAGCAGCTCCTGGGCGAAATGGGTCAGCATCTCCAGCTCCTTACGCTGTCACTTGACGAATCTCCGGCCAGACTGATGGCGGACGCCGGCATCCGATTTGATCCCCCTACGAAGGCAAGGTTCGTGAAGCCGGATCCGCCGCCTGGGCCGCCCTCGCCGCAGCTTCGCCTGATGAGTGATGATCCGGCCACCTGCTGGTACTTGAGCATCTGGCGAGTGCCTTTGCTGGGCACGCGGACCTGTGCACAGCTGGTTGAGAGTCTTGCCCTCACGACCCTTCGCCAAGGCAGGCTCAGAAAGCAGCCAGTCAGGAGCACAGTGGCCGGGCACGAGGTTGCGCGGCTGAGCATCTCGCCGGACGAAGAGGCCCAGCCCCGCTCGGGGGCCCAGATCTGGTGCGTCCAGATGGATGGTGATACTGCCCTGTTTCTGGTCGGGCACCATGAAGCCGAGGCGGGCCCCAGGTTGAGTGAAGTCTGTGAATCGATTGTTGCCGGTGTCTCATTGTCTGGAACCGACTCTCTGGTGGACACATCCGCCGCTCTTGAAGTGGGTCGTCGGTACCTGCGTGAAATCGCGGCGGAGAAGCTCACCAGCAAGTGGGGTGATCTGGTTGACCGTCGCCAGCGGTTCGTGCTTCGCGGATTGGCCGGTGTGCGGCTCCAGGAGGAGACGTCCTACCAAGTGGCGCGCAGGGAGGATGGCTCTCGCTGGTGGCGACAACTCACCACGTACTCGTTGCCGGGGCCCTTGGCCGCGATGGCCCCTGCCGCCACGGACGAATGGGTGGTGCGTGATGACGCCAGCGGACATGAGGGCCGGGTTCGATGGCCCGCGAGTTCGGGGACCGATGAGCGGATCGAGTACCTGGAGACGCGTTCTCCGGGCGGGGGCGAGGTCGTGTGCTCTCTGAGCATGCCTCAGAAGGAGCCTCGAGACTGGACGTTGGGGATAGATGACAACTACGCGTGCCAGCCGGTTCTTCTCGAAGCGGCGGCCAAGGCGGCCCGAGATCCCGACCGGCATGTCGCTCTGTTCTCCACGAGTGAGGTTTTCAATCCGCACCTATCCTGGGTCATGGCGAACCCGCTGGGTGAACTGCCTCTGCCCGGCTCGGAGGAGGATCGAAGCGTGGCCGCTGTCCGGCTGTGGACCGACTATGAAGACGAACCGGAGATCCTGTACTTCGACGAATCCGACCACCTGATGGGCATGAGCCTGGAGAGAGACCTGCACCTGGAGCGTGAGAGCCGTTCTTTCAGACGCGACGACTCCCGGTCCTTTTTCGATCGCAGACAAAGACCATGAGACGCGGAAAGACGAGATTGAACGGAGAAGACGTCCCACAGACCCATCCGGCGGCCGTGCTGGCCGTACTCGTGCACCTGGTCCTGCCAGGTGGGTTCGCGGCGGCTCAAACGCCGCCCATTCCGGCTGCCAGCGACAAGAGCCGGCTTGACGAGAGCCCTTACGTGGACGGCAGTTTTGGCTTCTCGATCAGGACTCCGGCTGGATCGATCGTGCAGCGTGAGAAGAAGCTGGTCGGCCTGGCCGATGTCGAGATTGTCCGCTTCGTCCAACCCGAGTTTGCCTGGTCGCTGGTGGTGCGGCTGTCCAGAACCAGTCGGGCACTGAGCACCGACCTGCTGCTCGAGGAGGTGAGCCGGAGTGTCAGGGCCGAGCACCAGGAAATCAAGCCGATTCGGAGCGAGGCCGCTCGTTTCGCCGGCCGGGAAGGTGTGCGGTTCGCCGCGACGTTCACCGGCGAGAACCAGACGTGGCTTCGGCAGCAGGCGGTGATCACCAAGTCGCCCACCGAGTACTACAGCCTGATTCTGCTTTCGCCTGTTGACGATCAGGCTGCGGCCGCATCGGTGTTTGAGCGAATTGCCACGAGCTTCGAGATCCTGCGTACCGAGGAGACCCAGCGGGAAATCAACGAGGCACTCCGGCGCGGCCAGGCGCTGATCCAGTCGATCGCCGCTGATCCGAAGAAGCTGCGTTCGCTTGCGGCCCACGATGACTATCTCTTTGTCCTCCAGGGTGGCAAAGAGATCGGCTTTGTCCACATCCACTCCACTCCTTTCGAATACGGTGGACGCCAAGGGGTGGCCGTCCGCGAATGGAGCTGGGTGATGAAGGCCGATGGAACGACCCAGCTTCTGCATGACATGTTCGAGGGTACCGGCCTGCCGTTCTCGCGATGGGAGACCATGGTCCGCACCATCAGCCCCATCCCGGCGGGTACGGATGTCATCACCAGTCTGGCGCAGCTCGAACGGGGCATCCGGCAGGACGACACGCTTCTGGTCACCTACACCCGGAAGGCCGACGACGCGGAGATGAAGGACAAGGCCATTACCATCGAGTCCAGCTTTGCCTCGCCTGCTTTCCTGCTGCTCCTGCCCCGGCTGGTGGACCTCGCCAAACCCGAGCTTTACGCCTTCTCCGCGTTCAGCACCGATCGTCGCGGTCTCAGTCTGCGTACCTTTCGCATCCTTGGCCAGAAGGAGACCTTGATCGACGGTCGACGAACACCGGTGTTCACCATTCAGGACAGCGAGGGTCTTTTGCCCCCGGTTAGCGAGCTGCTGGTGGACGGCGCCGGCCGGCTCCTACGTGTTTCTTCCGGACCGGTGGAGATGGTGGGTACGACCCAGGCCGAGGTTGAACGGCGGTACAAGAACCGCGTGGATGCCGCCCTGGCCATTTTCCAGAAGAAGCCGGTCCGACTGCCCATGCCGCCGGACCGGTCGGCGGAGAAACCGGGAGGAATACCGAGCACTGCGGTTCAGATTCCGGCCCCGACGAGCAGGCCCACCCCACCCTAGTCTACGGCCGGGGTAGCATGGTAGTACGTATCACCCTTCAGCGGGGGCTTCTCAGGCCAGTCCGGCGCTGCTATTCTTGGGTCATGGATGTACCCACCGCGCCCAGCGTAACGAACGAACCGCGGCCCTGTCAGCCCTACGTCCCCAAGCAGCGGCCGCCGGAGGAAGTGAAGGCCTACCACAAGATCAAGCGGACCTGCCACTTAGTTGACATTGGGCTCTCGCTGATCTACTGGGGGCTTTGGCTCGCCCTGGCCTCTCCTTTCGTCGCCTGGCTGGACGGTTGGATCGACGCCCGATGGCCAGCCCTTATCGTGGCGGCCCTGGTCATGTTCGGAGGCAAGATCCTGTTCCTGCTGCCGCTGAGCTACTACGACGGGTTTCTGCTGGAGCGACGATACGACCTGACCAACCAGACGCCCAGAAGTTGGCTGGTTTTCGAGATCAAGGGCTGGCTGGTGCAGTTCGTCATTGGTGGAATCCTGGTGGCCGGCTTGTTTGCTCTGCTCTGGTATTCAGGTCGGCTATGGGGCCTGTGGGTGTGGATCGGGATCATGCTCTTCAGCATCGGGTTGGCCAAGGTTTTCCCGCTGGTCATTCTCCCGATTTTCTATCCCTCCAAGCCGCTGGAACGGCCAGCCCTGGCGGAACGTCTGAAGGCCCTGGCCGGGCAGGCCGGGATGACGCTGACCGGCATTTTCAATCTGGGTCTCAGCGCGGAGACCAAGAAGGCCAACGCCATGCTGGCGGGTCTCGGGTCGACCCGGCGCGTCTACCTGAGCGACACGCTGCTGGACGCTTTTCAGGACGACCAGATCGCCGTCGTGTTCGCTCACGAGCTCGGCCATCACATCCGCAAGCACATCTTCAAGAGTATCGGCCTGGCGGCCTTGGTGACGTCCGGTCTTGTGGTCCTCATCCGCTGGCGATTGGACCCGTTCGCGGGCGGCCCGCCCGACGGCTGGGCGGGCTCGATCGCCGGGCTGGCCGAAGTCGGGATGCTCTTGTGTCTCTATCCGCTCGCCGTGGGCCCGATCACGTACGCGATCAGTCGGCATTTTGAACGTCAGGCAGATGCTGACGCCCTGCACATGACGGATGATCCGGGCGCATTCCGGAAGGCCTTCGAGCTACTGCGGGACATGAATCTGGCCGACCCGAATCCACCGCGATGGGAGGAGATCATGTTTGACGACCATCCAGCCATGGCGAAGCGTATCGCCATAGCCGATGAATACGCCCGGGAGAAAAGCCGGCGGAGACAGGATCATGATCACGAGACGCCTCTCGGCGGGCACGATGGCCCTCATTCTGCTTGCGGCGCCGGCGCAGGCCTTCCATCCCGCGGTGAGCCGGAATGGCCCCATCGAACTGAGCCTGGAGGGGCCGGCGAAGACCGCTGAGCGCGCCATCGCACTCACGGCCACGATCAGGAACACTGGCGATGGTCCGGTCTCGGGGAAGGTACGGATCCAGGCCATTGACGATTGGCGAGCTACCCCTGCCGAAGGCCAGTCGTTCCTGGTTCCCGGTCGTTCACAGCTTCAGCTCGCTTTCCGGGCGACCGCGGGACCGAACACCTACAATGCCCTGTACCCGTTCCACGCATTCGCCGACTGTGAGATTGCCGAGAAGAAGCTCACCTGCCATGTGGTTCTGGTGGTCGAGACCCAGCTCGCGGATCCACCGCGTCCTGCGGTCGCACCCGTCGATTTCAGGCCCATCGAGGTGCAGGCGAACTCCAGGCTGGCTCTCTGGCGGGTTCCCGTTCACCGCACGGTCATCCAGTTGCGTGACAGGAAGACGACCATGCAGCCGCCCGGATGGAGTGGTGCGGAGTCGGCTCACCGAACAAGCGTTTTCTTCAACCGATCCGAGAATCGCGGCACGACCAAGCCGGTCATTGCCATCCATCCTCCCTGGCATGGACAGTCGGGCACGGCTCTTCTGGAATTCCCCTTGCGCCTTCCGGACGGAGGGGCGATTGAATTATCCTTTGCCCATGCGATCCGGTCGCATCATGTGGAAGCCGGCGAGCCGCCCAGTGACGGGGTGACATTCCGGGTCCGGGCGGTGCCGATGGATGCCCCGGCCGGCGTCTTCGGCGAGATCCTCTACGAGCAGCACAGCGACGCGAAGGTGTGGAAGGACGCAAAAACGGACCTGACCCGTTTTTCCGGCCGTGCCATCCGCCTGCAGTTCGAGTCACACCCCGGCCCCAAGCATGATACGACCTGCGATGAGTCCTACTGGGGCGAACCGCTGATCGTGGCCGGGACACCCCCACCCCCGCCGCCCTTTCCGCCGAAATCGAACGACCGGTCGCGAGTTCTGGGCACCGTGATTCTCGACATGAAGCCGTGCGAGGTCCGTTTCTGGCCCGGACCGAGAGGAATCCTCGATGGCACGATCGCGTTCTCGCTCGGTGACCGACGGCTCTGCTTCCGAGGGTTCCAGGTCACGGTTGCGGGCTACCGGCTGGACGATCCGGCCTCGCTTGCCACGCTGGTGGAGATTCGCGAGGAATCACCGGGACCGGGATATCGGGTGCGCCATCGGTTCACCGATCCACTGGGACACTCCTACGACCTCCTTGGCAGCCTGCAGGTCGAGAGACACGGTCTCAAGGCCGCGTTCCGCCTCGACGCCCTTTCCGCCCCGAAGCCCTGGTCGAGCATTCGCATCGAGGACCTGGCTGCTGGTCCCTGGAGCGATCTCGCAGAGCGGGTCTACGCCGGTGTTGGTAATGTCATCGTCAAGCCCGAGCCGTTTTCGCTTGCGTTCGACGGCCACCAGCTGGCCACGTCGTTTGTGGGCCTGGATTTCGCCGGGGGCCTATCGGTGGTGCAGGCGGTTGACGTAGTTCCCTCGCGATTCGCGGTTGACCCCGGCGCGAAGCACTACAGCCTACATTCGGCTCACGCCCAGACGCTGACCTTCGTGCCGGCCACTGACATCTGGCAAGCGGTGCGTGCCTGGCGGAGCCACAACGGGTTAAGAGCCGGCGCCGGAGTTGCCAAGCTGGCCGGCCGGGCGGTCTTCGACCTCTGGGGCGGCCGCTATGGTCCGTCCGCCGACGCGCTCGAGCGGGCCTGGCGGTACGGGCTGACCGATTCCGTTGTCGTCTGGCACAACTGGCAGCGATGGGGTTACGATTATCGCCTGCCGGACATCCTCCCGCCCAATCCCGATCTGGGGACACCGGCCGAGTTCCGCCGACTCGCGGACGCCTGCAAGCGTCATGGTGTTCTTTTCGCTCCGCACGACAACTACATCGACTACTATCCTGACGCCGACGGTTACTCTTACGAGCACATTGCCTTCACTTTCGATCGGCAGCCTGTTCGTGCGTGGTTCAATCCTGGCCCCAAGGCCCAGTCTTTTCGCTGGCGAGCTGATCGCATCGGTCCGGCTGTCGAGCAGAACATCCGCGAGATTCACAGGGATTACGCTCCGACCGCCTATTTCATTGATGTCTTCTCATCGATTCAGCCGTATGACTACTGGACGCACGACGGCCAGTTCTTCGATGCCAATTCCACGCGCGACGTCTGGCGAAGCACGTTCGCCCGGATCCGCGAGCAACTCGGTGAGAACGCCCCGCAGATCTCGGAGAGCGGCCATGACCAGTTGGTCGGCTGGCTGGACGGTGCCCAATGCAACCATCTGCGCGTGGACGCCAAGCCCCCGAAGGAATCCTGGACTGTCTGGCGAGTGGCATGCGCCGAGGCCGAGCGGATCGCCTGGCTCGATGCCGCGCATCACGCCCTCTTCGTGCTGCATGGTGCGGGCTACCAGGATCGCTACGCCGGCGGGCTCGACCGCGCCGCGCACGGCATCTACAGCGACGACTACCTCTGCGCCGAGGCAATGACCGGCCATCCGCCCATGGTCTCGGAGCCCTTCGGCCGCAGTGTTGTCCGCAAGTACTGGCTGCTGCACGATCTGGGCAGTGCCCTCGGCCGCGCGAACCTCGAGGATGTCATCTTCTTTGAGGGTGACATTCACCGGCAGATCGTGTCCTGGTCCAACGGAGGCAAGGTGTATGTCAACCGTGGCGAAAAGGAGTGGACAATCGAGGGGCACACTCTGCCTGCGTACGGATTCTGGGCGACAGTCCCGGTGGCCGAGGATGGGCAGGTGGAGGTTGCTGTCGAGAGGGTGGGTGGTACGGTGGTGGAGTGGTCTCGATCGCCGGCCGCCTGGTATGTACACGCGCGGGAGGCGAGCGGACCGATTCCCTTTGGGCCGATTGCGACCGACGGGGGTCTGCGGCTGACCAAGGATGGCGCGAAGGTCCGTGTGACAGTACTTCCTGACAGCAGGCCATTCCAGATCAGCGTGCAGCGCGAAGGTCCATTCTGGTCTATGCCAGGGTCATCTCGCCTGGAGGCAATCGACGAAGGGGGAAAGCCCCTGAAGGTTCCACCGATCGGGGCTTCGTCCGCTACGATGACCTGGACCACTGGAGCCGGTGTCTTCGCCTACCAATTCTAGGTCCAGGAGCCTCCAAGCCAGAGGCGGCTACCGGCTTGGGGGCTTCTGAGCTGTCGGGCGGCCCCAGTTCGGTCTACTCAGATCGCAGGGGTCGCCATGCTGTTTCATGTCGGCGGCCAAGCGGGCCTTGAGTTCTCTGACCTGCTCGACGTGGGTCGGATCGCCGGCCAAGTTCCTCGTTTCCCATGGGTCCTGCTGAAGATCGAACAGCTGAGTGGTCTGCTGGCCAGCCACGTTGTAGAGAATGAGCTTCCAGCGATCCGTTCGAAAGGCACGCTGGCAATCGCGATACGAGAGGAACAGGTGATCCCGAGGTCCCGTTCCCCCTTTGCGGGCTACCGGGAGCAGGCTTTTGCCTTCGATTTCGACGGGCGTTGGCACTTCCAGCAGATCACACAGCGTCGGGTAGATATCCAGCAGATAGCACAGCGCGTTTCGCTTCTCAGCACGGGGCAATCCCGGGCCTGCGACCACCAAGGGCACGCGTCCGCTATGCTCATAGAGGCTCTGCTTACCCATGAGACCGTGCCGTCCGACCGCAAGACCGTTGTCGCCCGCCAAGACGAGGATGGTGTCCTCCGCGTGACCGGTCTCCCTCAGGGCGTCGAGGATCCGACCCATCTGAGCGTCAAGGTGTGTGATCATCGCGTAGTAGGCCGCGATGTGCTGACGGGCGATCTCCGGTGTCCTTGGCCAGGGGGCCAGTTGCTCATCACGCCCTCGCAAGTCGCCGTTGTCGAAGGGGTGCTCGGGCAGGAAGTTCGGCGGAAGCAGGACTCCTGCAGGCGGATAGAGGGCCGCATACTCCTGCGGAGCCATGCGCGGATCATGGGGGGCGGTGAACGCCACGTAGAGGAAGAACGGCCTGTTGCCCTTGTAGTCGTGGAGAAACCGGATGGCCGTGTCGCTGAACAACTCGCTGGAGAACTTCTCGCCCGGCCGGCTCCTGCCCTCCGGGTATTGTCCTGTCGGATCGAAGTCGCAGACCGGCACCTTGAGATGATCTGACATGCCGCCGAAAAAGACGTTACCTGCCCGGGTGAAGGAGCGTGCGAACGATGCCCGATCGTTGTGCCACTTGCCCGTGCCAAAGGTGACGTAACCGTGTCTGCGCAAGAGCTCAGGCAACGTCAGGTGCTCCGGAGGGATAACCGCGGCGTTGGGTCTCAGGTGAAAGAGCGTCCGGCTGGTCATGAGCATCGCCCTGCTGGGCATGCAAACCGCGCCGTGCATTGAGCCCATCACGTGGGCATGGGTGAAGGCCACACCGTTTGCAACCAATCGATCCATGTTCGGTGTACGGATGTCGCGGTTGCCAAGCGCGGCGATGGTGTCGAAGCGTTGATCGTCGGTCAGGAGGAGCACGACGTTCGGCCGCCTCGAGATGGCCGCAGGTTCGGGGTGGGCAGCAACGAGGGGCGAGGTCACGGACAGGACCAGAACCGCTCCGGTCAGAATCCGGAGACTGGAGCGGCGGCTCGATAACACCCGTCTCTCATCGGGATATCTGAACATGATCTCATGCTCCTTCGAAGGTGCTGTCCGGATTTGAGGGCCTCAGTGAGACCGCCTTTCCACCTGGTTGACGTGTGCCGGGCATCCACCCGGATACATACCTGGCAGCTGGCCGCACTTTCATGACTTTGTGGCATTCTAACGGCCGATAAGCATCGGGGCGAGCGGACGGCACGGGTTCTGGGACGCTGGCGATCGGCTCGTGGCCCGAAGCAGAAGTCCTGTTTGCATTTACCCATTTTTACATGTTACGTTTGTCGGTAGCTCATTTGGGAGGGAAGCCGATGAGATCTGGATTCCTGAGTAAATGGCGCGGGCGATTGGTCAGGTTTCTCGTGTCCCAGGATGGCCCTGCGGCGGCGGAGTACGCCATCCTGCTCGCCATGATCGCCGTTGTATCGATCGGCACGATCCGATCGATCGGCGAGCGGTTCTACAATCTATACACCATGATTGCCGACTCCGTTGGTGGCGTCATGTGATGCCACCGGCATTCCGCCCGGCGTGGACAGGTCGTCGACCGGGCAAGTCCGCGCGCCCTCGCTCCCGGCCCTGGGCCGCCTTTGGCCCGAGGCTTGATCTGCCTGCATCCTTTCGGCCGCCTCGCTTCCGCATGGTCACCTGAGACTGCCCCACCCAGCAGTGCTGCCATCTGCCACCGCCAACACCGGCGAGGATGTTACACAGCCGTTACAGCGCTCCGTTCGTTTCTGATGTACATCATTCACAGAGCCAGCCGCACAGGGACGGGAGAACAGCCTGCCGCGGACGGGATGGCGATGTGCAGAAAGCCGGGCGAATCCACGAAAGGAGCATTTCGATGGCTGACCGTGTCGCGCGTTCGTTTCGACTCACAACCATGGGGGGGATCGCCGGTTGTGTTCTGATGATGGCAGGTTCTTTGACCTCTCCGGCAGCCGGCGTCCCGCCTGCACGCCCGCCGGCGTCCCAGGCGGCCTGGCCGGTCGACAATCCCCAGGTCTGGCAACCGCGTACCCGATCGGTAGCGGTTTTCAAGAACGGAATGGGCTTCTTCATGCGTGAGGGCGAGGTGGCCCTTCGGGACGGCTGGTGTACCGCCCAGGCTGTACCGCCGGCTGCATTTGGCACGTTGGCTTTCTACTCGACGAATCAAGGTCAGATCGTCGACGTCGTCGGCTCCGGCCCAGGCGAGACGGTCGATTTTGACGACCGGGATGCACCGAAGTCGGCGGCTCAGAAAAGGGAGCGGATCGAAGTGTGCAGCAACATGAAGATTGCTTTGACCTATACGCACAAGGGTATCACCAGTTGCGCCAGCGGCAAACTGGTGTCGGTCAGCTCTGATTTCGCGGTTCTGGAGAACGAGCAGCACAACTTTGCGGTCGGACTTGAGGAGATCAGCCGGCTGCAGATTCTCGAACTACCGCTGCGGATCCATGTGGCCGACGCCACCCACAAACCGCCGGCCAGGGCCGCCCTGGGCATGGCCTACCTGCGTCAGGGGATCACCTGGATCCCGGAGTACACTTTCAGGATCATCGACGACGAGCATGGGGAGCTCACCCTGCGGGGCACGGTGGTCAACGAGGCTGAGGACCTGATTCATTGCGACGTTCACTTCGTCGTCGGTGTCCCGCACTTCATCCATGACAACCTGCTGGCCCCGGTTGCGGTGGGCCAGGTCATTCGCACGATTGGGGCCTCGGTCGCCCCAATCCAGACGAGAAGCCAGATTGCCAGCGACGCCTTTCTCTTCTCGAACGCGATCCGGGCCGACCAGGTTGGTCCGGGTGTCGTGGAGCAACCCGCGGGTGGCGAAAACCGTGATGTCCGTGCCATGCTTGGCAATCTGCCGAGCCTGGAAGGCCCCGCGAGCGCCGACTACACGGTCTACACCAAGAAGGATCTCACCCTGCGGCAAGGCGAGAAGGCCATCGTCACGCTGTTCGTCAAGAAGATCGGCTACTCCCACATCTATCGCTGGAATCCGCCCGCCCAAATTGCCCATTACCTGGTTCTGCACAACGACACGGACACTGCCTGGACCACCGGGCCCTGTCTTGCCATCGACGGCGAGCGACCGCTCAGTGAAGACCTGGTCAAGTACACGCCGAAACAGGGCCACTGCGAGATTCCGGTCACGACCGCGGTCAACGTGGCCTGCAACAGGAGCGAATCCGAGGCCGACCGCAAGCTGAAGGCTCACAGTCCTGCTCCCAACTTTTTCCTCGACCTGGTCACGCTCCGGGGCGAGCTGAAGGTTCGCAATTTCGAGAAGACCGCGGTGACCATCGCCATCGAGACTCCGGTACCCGGCAAGCCGACTGTCGCCTCCGACGACGGCGACCTCTCGGTGGACACTTCGAAGCTGCAGCTGCTGGAGCGGAGCGGGGCGATTCGCTGGCAGATTCGGCTGGACAGCGGAGCCAGCAAGACGCTGACGTACCAGTACGAGCGGTATGTGCCGTCGAAGTAGGGCGAGTGCAGCGAAGGGGGAAGACGCGGACAACGGATGCAGGTACATGGTGACCGCCATTCAGAAAGGAGCGCAGATCATGAGGAGGTTCGCCGCATCGGCCGCTATCACTCTGGTTCTTGTTGCAGGGTCATGTCCAAGCAGTGTGGTGTTGGCCAATGGAGGGCCGTTTGTCGTCAAGTACCCCGAGGGCGACCCTGCGGCCAAGGGAGTGCTTGCGCCGCTGACCAATCAGCTCAAACCGGGACGGGAGGAGCGACTCAAAGTCCTCAAGGAGGATCTCGAACTTGTCTTCGTATCCGACCGGAGCCACATTCATGTCAGGGCGGGGGGGCAGGAAGCACCCTCACCGCTGCCGCCACTCGTTGTCGTGTCCGCGGCTTACACCATCGAGAACCCGACGGACAAGGACATTGAAGTCGCCTTCGGCTTTCCCATTCTGCGTGGCCTGTACATGAGTCCCTTCTCGATGATGCCCCATCCCGACGCTCAGGTTCGGTTGAACAACAAGGATTTCGTGCATTCGACGATCATTTCGAATTCGGCGATCTACGGCATGATCCGCGAGCAGGCCAGACGTACGATCGAGGAAGCCATCGCCAAGGACGATCGGCTGAGCGTGCTGGTTGCTCAGACGCGAGCGACCGGCTGGGTACGACAGCGCGTGCGGGCTGCCCTGCGGACCGCGGCCGGAGAGGACGGGGCTCTTCGGAAGGCCGTGAACAAGGATGCACTGGTTGGAGACGCGGCGGCGCCGGTGGCCGGACTGCGCGAGTCGGACCATGAGGCCGCCAGGACGGCTCTGCGGGAGCATGCCGCCAGCGTGATGAAGTGGGACAAGAGCAGCGCCGGACTTCTTGTCGAATACGCGAGCCTCGATTGGGGAAGCTCTGACGCTCTGGCCAATCCGCCGGATCGACCTTACTTCCTCTGGGGCGGGGCTGTCGACAGCAACCAATGGGTCTACCGCAACCTTGGGCCGTTGAGTGCCATCGGCGAACAGAAAGCCACCCAGCTCTTCGCGACGCTGGCGGCGCGCTTTGACCAGACGGCTGCCAGCACTTACGAATCGATCTTCAGCTCATGGGGTGGCGACGTGCGGGAGCGATCCGTCGATCTGACCAGCGGGACCGTGCGCCCCAGGGAGATCACCGTCTCAACTCGGCCGGCGTCCGAGGAGCGGCACGCCCTGAGAGGGAGCGATCCGACGGTATATGCCCGCGTGGACTACCTGGACCCGAACGCCCGGACTACCGAGGCGGAGAAGGACTCTTGCAGAAGTCTCCTCGGAGACCTTCCAGTCGTGTTTACCTTTGCCCCGATGAACCTGATCCAGTACCAGGTCCGATTTCCGGCCAAGGCCACCCAGGTGCTGACCGTGAGCTACAAGCAATACGCGTACAAGGACACGCACGAGCCAGCCAGTTATCAGTTCGCTTATGTCCTGCACCCGGCCTCGATGTGGCGGCACTTTGGACCGATTCACCTGAAGGTGGGGGTACCAGCCGGCACGCCGTTCAAGGCTTCGGTTGCCTGCGAGACCGGCGGCGTGGAAGAATACGAGCTGCCGAAGGACGTGCTGGTTGCACGACACTCTGATGGGAGTGCGAAGGATCGATACACCTTCCACCGGGCAACGCTTCGGGACAAGACCGGCGAGCTGTTCCTGGCGGTGGGCGCGGCCGCGATGGACCAGAGAACTCTCGAGCCGGTAGCGGCCCAGCCGCCTGCCGCGAGCTCGCCACCGGGCGGCGGCGGCACCGCTCAGGCCGCGACGCTGACCGTGAGCACGCCGGCATTCAACCACAGCGCATCCCCGCGACCTCCGACCACCAGGATACCGTCAGGGCAATGAGGCTCATTCATGAACCGCCGACAGTTCCTACGCTACACCATAGGGACGGCGACAGCGTCGCTAGGCGCAGCGGCGTGGACCGTCGCGCCCGTCGCCGTTTTCCTGGAGACTCGCAGCGGCGATGATGCGGCGGAATGCACGCGTCTTCCGCCGATGAGGCCAATCGACTTCGCACCGCGTCCCCGGGAGACCATGAAACAGGATCGCAAGCTCATCGTGGTGGTGTTTGGCGGCGGCACGCGATCCAGCGAGACCATTGACGATCCCTGCCATCGGCACATTCCTCGTCTGTGGAACGAGATGGTGCCGCGCGGCACGCTCCTGAGCCACATGCGTATCGAGCATCGTGTGGTGCACCCCAACTGCACGGCATCGATCATGACCGGGCACTGGGAATGGGATGACAACGATTGGTCGAAACCGCTGGCCCATCCCAGCCTGCTCGAGATTGTTCGCAAGGAGACCGGACAGCCGGACACATCGGCGTGGGCGTTCGTGTATGCATCCATCCTGGCGAGGATCAGCGAGAGCAGCGTTCCAGGCTATGGTCCGCCGGTGGCGGCCAACGTGGTTGAACCTCCGACCATCTCACGATCTGCAGCAGAACGGATGAGTCAGCTGCTGCACGAAGCCGCCAGGCGTGGCTCCGTCGACGGGGAGTTGGCGGCCGCCCGGGAGTGTGCCCGGCTGGCTCGTCTGAACAGCCGGCTGAACATGAGCGGCCTTCGGTCGGAGCCGGCCCGAGCCTTTGTGGAGAGCGAGTACCGGGTCTGGAAAGGAGGCGACGGGACGACCAGTCACGATGCCTTTCTGACCGACCGAGCGGTTGCCTGCATGAAGCGGTTCGGGCCTGATGTTCTCGTTGTCGCCTTCGGCGAGATCGATTGCGCTCACTACGGCTCGTGGTCGAGGTATGTGGAGGCGATCCAGCGAACCGACGAGTTGACCTGGCGGCTCTGGCAAGCGACCCAGGAGATGGAGAGCTATCGCGGCAGGACGCTCATGCTGATTCTCCCTGATCATGGGCGGGAGCTAGAGAGCGCCGACGGCCCGGGTTTCATTCATCACAGCGATTTCTACACCGACCGGGGCGCCGACGAAGGGTGCCGACGGGTATGGATGCTGGCTCTCGGGCCGGGTGTGCGAGTCGGGGGGAGGGTCGACCGGCCGATACCCACCACCGCCGTTGCGGCCACGGCCCTGGAGTATCTGGGGCTGAAGGCCTCGGAAGGAGCCGCGGCTTCCGTGCTGACGGAGCTGCAGAGCCGCAGTGCAGCGAACGGACAGGAAAGGCCGCCCGGAAGACGCGTTGCGATGGCGGAGAAAGCGGGCTAATCTGGATTCCTCTGGATCGACGCAGGTCGGGGACCTTGGCGACGTCGACCCATGGGCGCCTGTTCATGGGATGGGAGTGGTGAATGGTGCGGATCCTGGTCATCGAGGATGACGCCGCCATCCGGCAAGGGATTGTGGATGCGGTCGAATCGGAAGGGTACTCTACATTCGAGGCGGCAGACGCCGTTCGGGGACGCGACATGGCCCTGGGCGTGGAGTGTGATCTGGTTTTGCTGGATCTGGTCCTGCCTCGCGGCGACGGGTTGGATATCCTTCGCGACGTCCGGTCCGCCCGCCCGACCTTGCCGGTGATCATTCTGACTGCCCGCGGAGCTGAGGACGACCGCATCAAAGGACTGAAGCTTGGGGCGGACGACTACGTGGTCAAGCCGTTCAGTGTGAAGGAACTGCTGGCCCGCATCGAGGCTGTCCTACGGCGGTCGCCGGAGCGACCGGTGGACATTCGTGAAGTTCGTCTGCCCGGCGGCGTGGCCGACCTGGAGCGGCGGGAACTGCGATTCCAGGACGGGGGGCGAACTGAGCTGTCCGAGCGGGAGTCGGAGCTACTCCGATACTTGGCGATGAACCCGGGGCGGGCCGTTTCCCGGGAGGAGATCCTGTCCCACGTTTGGCGGCTCGACCCTAACGGCATCGAGACGCGTACGATCGACATGCACGTAGCCCGATTACGTGAGAAGCTTCGTGATGACGGAGCCCAGCCGCGCGTGCTGCTCACGGTACGGGGCAAGGGCTACATGTTCGCCTCGGAGGGTGGTTGATGCGCCCGTGGCACACATGGACGTTGTTCGCCGCGGCTCTGGCCGTCGTCTTGGCGGCCCTGGCCTGGAGCACACGTACCATCGTGCGCCTGGATCGGGCTGAAGTCGAGGCCCGGCATCAGACCGCTGTGGAGGAGGCCGTTCGCCTGGTCCTATGGCGAATGGACTCGGCCCTGGCCCCCCTGATCGCGCAGGAGAGCGGGCAGCCGTATTTCGCCTATGTGCCCTTCTATCCAGCCGAGCGAGCCTACACCCGGATGTACGCCAACATCAGTGCTGGTGATGTGCTGATGCCCTCTCCCCTGTTGATGCAGCCGCAACCGCGCGTTCTGGTGCATTTTCAGATTGACGCAGCCGGTCGATTCAGCTCGCCGCAGGTACCGGTCGGTGAGAAACGGACCCTGGCCGAGCAACAGGGGTATCGATCGGCAGCAGAGATTGAGGACTCCGCCCGACGGCTGGCGGCGCTGAGCGACACGCTCGAACCGGATCGGCTGCGCGACCGGTTGTCTCTTCCCGTGGTTCGAAACCCTGCCGTGGTGTCCTTACCCTCCGACCAGCCGGATGCCCAGCTCGCGGGCCCGCCCCCGCGGGCTCAGGCGATGGTCCAGCAGCAAGCCGTTCGCCCGCAGCCTTCCGATGGGGGGAAGCTGACGAAAGGACAGCAGCGGATCATCGAGGACAACAGCCGTCGTGCCCAGCAGCAGGTCGAGGCCCAGCAGGGCTTCATGAGCGGCAATTTGCTCAATGTGGACCCGTACAACACGAATGTGGCTGCCGGTCTCATGCAGCCGTTCTGGATCGGGGACATGCTGGTGCTGGCTCGAAGGATCTCGGCCAACGGGCAGGAGTACATCCAGGGCTGCCAGCTGGACTGGCCGGCCATTCGCCAGTGGCTGCTGACCGATGTCCGAGACACTCTGCCGGCGGCGGCGCTGGAACCGATGGGTGGCCGCACCGACGACCGTGCGATCTACCGACTGGCCGCCCTGCCGGTGCGGCTGATCTCCGGGCCGGTGCCGGTGGACGCGGATTCAGCTCCTTCGACGCTGAGGATCTCTTTGCCGCTGGCCTGGGCTTGCGTTCTGGTTGCCGCGACCGCGGTTGCCGTCCTGCTGAAGGGTGCCGTCTCGCTGAGCGAACGGCGTGGGGCGTTCGTATCGGCCGTCACTCACGAACTGCGGACGCCGTTGACCACGTTCCGGCTGTACACGGATCTGCTGGAGCAGGGCCGCGTCACCGGCGAGGAGAAGCGCCGGCAGTATCTGACGACGTTGCGGGCTCAGGCTGAGCGGCTCTGCCACTTGGTCGACAACGTCCTGGCTTACGCTCGTCTGGAGCGTGGCAACCATCGGCGGCCGCTGGAGACGATTGACCTGTCGGATTGGCTGGCCCAGGCCGGCCCGAGACTAGCCGAGCGGGCGGCCCAGGCGGGAATGGAGTTTGGGGTGGTGATCAACGATGAGCAGGCGGCGGTGAGCCAAGAGGGGCATGCCGAGCGGCGGTCTAGGCTATTTGTTCGCGCGGACGAGTCGGCCATGGAGCAGATTCTGCTGAATCTCGTGGATAATGCGTGCAAGTACGCGTCCGGCGCTGAGCGGAAGGCGATCGAGATCATCGCCGGGCGGCGAGGTACCGGGGTGGAGATCATGGTCCGGGATCATGGCCCGGGAATTGCCGAGCGTGATTGCCGAACACTGTTTCGGCCGTTCCACAAATCGGCGAGCAAGGCGGCCAACTCGGCGCCGGGTGTTGGCCTGGGTTTGAGCCTCAGCCGTCGACTCGCTCGCGAAATGGGGGGTGATTTGCGGCTCGACAGCGCGATTCAGACCGGTGCGTGTTTTGTGCTTTCTCTCCGGGCGGAATGACGCAGGACAACTTGCTGCCGGTGTACCGATCTCCCGGCACGTTCTACGGCTGCGCGATCAGTACTCCGTGTACATCGACTCGGGGCAGGGTGACCGACAGGACGCCATCGGACCAGGTCCATTCCCCCACACCTCCTTCCGGAACCCACTCCAATTTCTGCGGCTTGACCGGGAGGCGCCATTTCACCGAGATGGGCCCGACGGGCGGGACGTAGTCGATCAGGGCGTACTCATTCGAGGTAGGCACGTTGGCCCGATTCAAGAAGTGCAGGGCGGGCTGTCCGTTCCTGGTCCTGCGCAGAGCGACGTCGAGGCACGGCGGGCCGCTCACCGTGAAGGCCGGCTCCGGGAAGACGCGTTGAACCACCTGCCCGATGAACTCACGAAGGTAGGGGCTGTGGAGGTGAAGGAACCGCAGCCCAACCGGACCATAGATCGCCCCGACGATGCCGTTCTCATGCCGGGCAACGGTGGCCGCAATCTCGCCGTCCTTCCGAGTATCCCGAGTCGGGTATCGCCAGCCAACCGCCTCGGCCCGCTGCAACGTGACTTTCTGCCAAGGGCCGTTGATCGCCCCGATTCCATGGGGGGACGCCAGCTCGGCTGGAACCTCCTGCGGCTGCCCTTCGAGCTTGACACCGAGGATGGGCTCGAACTGCCTGGCCGCCGCAGTCCCGACCAGAAGGAGTCGACCGCCATCTCGCACGTAGGCGAGAATCTCGTCCTTCATGCCATTGGCGAACCGGTCATAGTCCGGTACGACGATGCACGGATAGTCCTTGAGGCGTCCCTTGATCTGGTGTTCCGCGAGAATGTCGACCGAGTAGTGGAGTTCGAGCAGGGCATGGAGAGTGCCGACCAGCTCTGGAAAGCTGCCCCAAGCCGCGCCCACGCTGTCGGAGCGGTCCTCGATGACCGCGGTGGACATCAGCAGGGCGACCTGCGGAATCGACGTGCTCTTGTGGCTCACGGTCTGGCGTAGGCGGCAGAAATCGGCCACCCGGCCGGTGGTCTCGATGACCGCGTCGGCGATGTGACCCTTTCGGGTCGGCTGGTAATAGATCTGAAAGCCGCCTCCCTGCATGAGAACCACGGCCGCCTCCTGCTGAAGATGGACGGCGGGCTTGATGTTCTGGCCCATGCCCGCCAGGTTGTTCACGAAGCCCCAGGCCATCAGGTCCCAGGGCATGGTGGTGGAAGCGGTGTAGCGAGCCTCGGGGCGGGCCCGATCGACGGAGTTGGTGGGATCGTAGTCGCCGGAGACGAAATCGACTTTGACCCTGACCGGCCAGGGGGTGAGCGTGGTGTACAACCAGTTGCTGGCCACCTGGAACCCTGGGCGTGCGGCATGGACGGCGTCCACCCAGTGCCCGACGTATTGCTCGAAATGACGCCGGTTGAATCGTTTCCACTCCAGCCAGTTGGGCTGGTTGCGGTTCGTGGGAGCCTGATCGAAGCCGGTTTCCTTCTTCCACGCCGCCAGTGCTTCAGGAGAGTAGTCCCAGCGGGCGGCCCAGCATTCGCCATCGACCCACGCCCCGTCCAGATCGTACTTTGTGGCCGCCTCGACGAGTTGCGGGATCATGACCTGGTCGACGTACGGGCTGAACACGCTGGTGTTGTTCGTATCCCGCTGTCCGGTGGCGTTCATCGCTCCCCACTCCGGGTTATTGGCCAGTGCGGCCATGTCGAACAGGCCGGAGAAGTGGATGTACAAGGCCACGCCATGGTCGCGGGTCACTTTGCGCCAGATCTGCAGCGAGTCCCTGGTCATGTGCGGCGCGGAAGGCCCGATGCTCGACGGCCAGCCCAAATACCCACCGTGTCCCTTGCTGTCGTACTGGACGTAGTTTGGCCGCACGCGGGTGAGGAGCTTGGCAACCATCTCCTCAGTCACATCGGCACCGAGGGCCGGGTCGCCGGGGCCGGGGTGCAGATCGAAATGCAGCCCGAAGAAGGACTCCGCCCTGGGCAGCGGGCGATGGCCGGCCCTATCTTCTCCCATCGATGCCGAGGCGCATGCCAAACAACCACTCACGACAAGGACGTAGAACCGGTTTCTGAGCATGGATGGCTTCCTTTCTGGCCGATCTGCCCTACACCGCAGATGTCTGTGGCCCGATGCCGCCTCTGACTTGACCGGCGTCGGTCCACGGCCACCCGGCGTCTGCAGGGTGTCGAGACTCACGGCCGTCGTCGAGTTTCCGCTTGCGACGTCAGGTCCGCCGGGCTGTCGCACCGGGGAGTATACCACGACCAGATGGTGGGCGAGGCCCTGCTCCCGGCTGCGAGGTTTTACCTCAACCGGGCTTGCGGGATGAACGATGAATACCCGCGGTTCCCATCTTTGTGGAGTCCGGGAGGTTCACGCAGGCATGCAAGTTCAAGGGATCGCGGGCGAGAAGAAGCGGCACCCGTCAACCGGCGGCGACAGGACGTCCTTCCGGGAATCCTGCCCGAGGCTGCTTCCACTCAAACGGACGCCCGATACGGTTGAGTCGCTCTCGCCGGACCTCGGACTGACCGAGGTGATCTGCCCGTTCCAGGGCCGCCTGGCCGGCACGGCCAACCAGATGGTCACGGCTCTGTTAGCCGTGCTCATCCTGGCGATCATTGTCTTTCCTGCTTCTTTCGGCGGCACCTGGGGAACCATGCTCACCAAGATCATGTACTGGCTCTACTGACTTCTCTTACTTGAAGCACAGTCCTATGAAGTTCCATGCCGTGGACGGATGTCCCGCGTAGATGTATTCGTCGTTCTGGCAGAACACCATGACCCTACGGAAATGTGGGCTGAGTGCTCCCACGAATGAGTCGTAATCGTACTCATGGACGTGGTGATGCTGCCTGGACACTGACCGATCGGCCCGGCTGCGCGGCGTGCTCAGGATGAACAGCCCCCCATCCTTGAGGTGCCGGGCACAGTTAGCCACCATCAACCGGCCGTCGTCGGCGCTGACGTGTTCGATCATTTCGAAGCTGACCACGACGTCGTAGTCGCCCTTTGGCGTCTGTTGGGGATGCACGATGTCCCCGACCACGTATTCCAGGTTATCGCGATGATAGGTGGCCGCACACCGAGCCACGGACTCCGGGTCGATGTCCAGCCCGGTGACCCGGCGCACGTGCCGGCTGAAGAAGTTGCACCCGAAGCCAGCCCCGCATCCGACCTCCATGACCTTGTCCGTTTCCCGCATCCACTTGCAGGCGAACTTGTACCGGGCGATCGTGAAACCGATCATTTCCAGTGGTTCGTCCGGGTTGTTGAGCTCGACCCGAATGCGGATCGGACAATTCACGTGGTCGGTTCTCATTCTCGGTCATCTCCCTGCCGCCCGCGAGCGGGTCGAGTGTCCTGCCCGGGGCGGTCAGATGAAGTCGGCGTGCTGTTTTTCCTCGAGCATCAGGTAGTTCAGGATGTCGTTGTACGTGTTGTAGCGGCTCGAGGTCATGCCGCCCATGCATGCCCGCCCGCAGGCTCCCTGATCGACGCGAGCCATGACCTCGCGACGTCTGGAACCCGTCCAGATGGCCTCGAAGCTCTGATCGTTGACGTTGCCGAAGCTGAAGGACTCATTGCCTCGGAGGAAGCAGCAGGCGTAGACCTCGCCGTCGGCCCCGATCACTCCGACCAGGTTCGGCCCCAGGCATCGGCGCCAAGGGAAAGCCTGACGCGGGTCAGCGTTCAGGTACTGATCGGTGAAGTTGCCGAGGAGGACGCGGAACTGGTGATTGTCCAGCCGCTTGGCGACGGTTGCCTGGCGGCGCATTTCCTCGCGGATCTCGACCGGCAAAGCGGCCTCGGGGTTGAAGACGCAGCGGATGCTGGCGTAGGCAGTTCCGAGCGAGCGGGCCAACTGGGCGAAGGCGACGATTTCCCGGTGGTTTCGCTGGTCAGCCACGAAGTTGAGGCCAACCACCGTCCGGTTGCTGTGCGTGGTGAGGTACTCGATGTTGCGGAGGATGCGATTGAAGTCCGTTGTGCCGTGGATCAGTCGGTGGGTGGCCGGCAAAGCTGCGTCGAGACTGACCCGGACCCAGTCGGCCGTATCGAGTGCGGCCTGGGGGGTTCCTTCGCGTGGCATCGAGCCATTGGTGATGAGTCCCACGGCCAGGCCGTGGTCGGCACAAGCTCGGAGCATTTCGTTGATTTGAGGGTGCACGGTCGGCTCGCCGCCACCCTTGAGTACGATGGACCGGACTTGCTGGGTCTCGAGTTCGGCGATCAGTTCGACGAATCGCTCGTACTCGAGTTGCTCGCCGGTGTGGGATTGAGCGCTGACGCACCACTGGCAACGATGATTGCACTTGTTGGATGGATCGACCTCCACCGTGACCGGATACACGAGTTCACCAGCTACCACGGCCTGGATGCGGTCGAAGTGGTTGAGGATCTTGTAGGGGCTGAAGGGTTCACCCTCCTGCGCGGGTGGTCCTGATCGACCAGCCGCGGGACGCAGGATGCGTATCTCGCCATCGGGTGCTACCGAACAGGCTGCCGGCCGCAGCGTCGTGTCATCAGCGGGCAGTACCGGGGGCGACATGGGGCTCGGTTCGTGCGTCGGACAGGGTGTCGGATGACTCATCGCTCTTGAGTACCTCCAGGAGTTGAGACATACGTCTCGCCATGGTGTGATCGCGCAGCGTTCGTTCGGCGGCCCGGCGAGCCATCTCCATGCGCTGCTCGGGATGGTCCAGGTAGTAGCGGATTTTTCGTTTCAGCTCGGTGACGGAGCCGAACGTATCCAGTTCCCTGCCCGGCTCGAAGACCTCTTCGAGCGGATGGTGTTCGTCCACCCGTCCGACCAGCAGGAATCCGCCGGCCGCTGCGGTGTCGTACAGCCGTGGGTGGTGTACCGTCCAAGTGTGCAGGTGCAGACTGATCGCCGATTGCCGGACGGCTTCGAGCAGAGGGGCACCGTTCTCGATTTTGGATCGAGCCTGGTTCGCCACCGCGGGGCACTCCGTCCAGCCGTTTCCGAAGAGTCCAAGTCGGAACTCGGCCAAGGCGGAAACGTAAAGCTCCCTCAACACGAAGTGGGCCACCCGATAGCGGAAGTACAGCGTGTCCTGTCTGGGGTTCCATTGGGTAGTCTGGCCGGTCAGGCCCAACTCCGCGGTGCAGTCCGCGAGGAAAGTGCCCAGTTCGGGGAGAATGAAGGGCTCGTTCTCGCCCTGATGGAGGACCCAATCGCGCAGCCTCAGTCGGGCGTGCTCGAACACGCGCTGCAATTCGGGCTTCAGGTACTTGAATTGAATGATGTCCTTGTACCACTCCCACGGGTAGATATTGCCCACGAAGAGTACGTCGTAAGTCGGTGTTGAAGCGATCTCGGAAGTATGGTAGATCTCCTGGTTGGTCCCGATGTTCAGATGGAGGATGTGCTCGGGCGCGATTCCCGCGGACAGAGCGTCTTCCCGCCAGTCTTCGAGCATGACCAGGAGCTTGTCTCTCGACGAGCGGTGGTCGCCGTATTGGGGATGCCAGCAGACACCGTAGTCTTGGTCCCAAGTGACCACGCAGAGTTCGCTGGGCAGCCCGGGGTAGTGGGCCCGGGTCTCGCCATTGACAAACAGGATGTCCGGATCGAATTCCTGGAGATGCTCCAAGAGGTCATAGGATTTGGCCGGCGTCTGTTCGAGGAGCACGAGCCGGGTCTGCACCCCGTGGGCGTCGAGTGCGGAGGCGATGTCGCGGGCGCAATAGCACTGGTAGGAGGTGTTGCGCATGGCCGCAGCCAGCACCCGCAACGGTCGCTCTCCGGCCTTCAGAATCGAACCGGGCTTCGGGCGGTTGGCGTAGGCCGGAGCGATGCGACCGCGCACTTCGTGACTGACCAGGTCCAGCAGCATACCCAGTCCGTGCCCGACGAACTGAGCCCCCTGGCGGGCGGGAGGCTCCGGCCAAGCTCCGCGCCACAGGCCCCAGGGCCAATCCCGAGGCGGCTCGCGCCGACACCAAGATTCGCCGTGGTGCATTCCTGGAACCATGATCCAGGGTCTCCATGCCTGGTGCTGAATGCACTCGGATGCCCCTGGCGAGCCGAGGAACATCAGGAACTGGGGTACGCTGTGAAACATCTGGACGACTTTTCGTCCTTCAGGAAGTGCCTCCAACCTCTGTCGAGCCGGCCAAGCCTCGCTCGCATTGAACAGGTAGTCGTTTCGTCCGCTGGTCTGGTAGCACGGTGGGACCTGCGTCTCGGTGGGCGCCTTGACGGTGGGATTCGTCTGCCGCCAGGTTTGTATGTCCTGTAACAGCAGCGGGTAACGTTCCGCCAGGAGAGCGACACAACGATCGATTCCGCTACTGGGCACGCGCAGAACTCCCACCGCCCGCGGATTCCGGGCGGGCACTTTGTGTTTATCGGCCTAAAACCGGCGATGGCTCAGCAAGACCGCTTTGTTGTGGGGTGGGCTTGGCGAATCGGGTGATTCTACGGTGGACTTCGGCTGGGCCCAGGATAGAGTATAAGAGGGAATCTGGCAGGTATCGCGGCCGACTCAGGGGGGAAACGAAATGACTGACGACGTCCTCAACGCCAGACTGGCTGAAGCTCGAGACAGAATCAACGCTCTGCCCGCCGAACAACGTGGCCCCCTTCTCGCGCTGGTGGAGGAGACCCGCCAACGCCACCTGGAGCTGAAGAAGAGCTTCAACCGTATTCACGAAGCCGTCGACGAATGGCGCCTTCTCATGAAATATCTCATTTTCGATCGCGAGGCTACTCGTCGGGAGCTGGACCAGCTCCGCAAGCGGCTGGATGGATCCGAGCCGTCGTAGCCGGTCTTCATCGAACACCCGAGGCGGCGTCCGAGCCAAGCTGATACGCCTTTGCAGGCAGACCCGTACTCTCACCGCTCCCGGTTCCGGGCAAGCCGTGAGGACGCGAGTCTTGATGCGGGCGTACTTCTGTGGCCGGTGCGGCTCTCTCAAGCCTGGGCCTCCGCGGCAAGCCATCGCCCTCCGCATGTGCGTGGCATCTCCGTGCCGGTATAATCGCCTGCCGATGACGTCCTCCACACCATCAAGGAGAACCAGATGAGAGTCCTCGAGCCATGCCGTTTCCGGTGGATCGTGCTCTTGTCCTGCGCGGGCATGTCTGCAGTCGCGGTCCTCGGTGCCGAGTCTGTCCAGAACACGGCTTCCGAGTTCGCGGGCGATTCCGCATCTATTCAGAAGGCCCTGGATGCAGCCGCCGCACAGGGAGGCGCGGTCCGCCTCGAAGCCGGCCGATACAACGTGGATCGGGCCATTTCGATTCCGGAGGGTGTTACCCTGGCCGGCGTATGGGAAGGGCCTCATCACTCGCAACTCAAGCGAGGCACGATCCTGGAGATTACCGCCGACCACGGCAATGAGAACGGTCCCGCCGCGATCACCCTGAACCCGTCGAGCACGGTGCGTGGAATCACTGTGTTCTACCCCAGGCAGCGCGTTCCTGACATCGTGCCGTATCCCTGGACCGTTCAGGGCAAGGGCATGCACAACAATGTGATCGACTGCACGTTCGTCAATCCCCACAAGATGATTGACTTTGGGACTCACGCCAACGAGCTGCACTACATTCGCAACTGCCTCGGGTGCCCGCTCAAGATCGGCGTTCATATCGACCGGTGCACGGACATCGGCCGGATAGAGAACGTGCACTTCAATCCGCACTACTGGAGCAAGCGAACCGATGCGGCCGATGTTCCCGATTGGGGAGCGTTGTCCAAGTACCTTTGGGAGCACCTCGTCGCTTTCGAGTTTGCCCGCACGGACTGGGAGTATGTGCACAACACCTTCTGCTATGGTGCCAGGATCGGGTATCATTTCCATGAATCGAAGGCGGGAACGGCCAACGGCAACTTTCTCGGCATTGGTGCGGACTGGTGCCACCGGGCACTGGTGGTCGAGCAATCGCAGTCGCCGGGACTGTTGATCACCAACGGTGAGTTTGTCGGCGGCACCGGTGGGCGAGCCCTGATGGAGGTGACCGCGACTCATACCGGCGTTATCCAGCTGAGCAACTGCGCCTTCTGGGGTCCCTGTGAAGTAGCCGCCATTCTTGACGGCACAGGCACCACCAGCCTCAGCCAGTGCAACTTTCTCAATGTCGTCGACAAGCCCACCGGCGTCCATCTGATCCAGGGCATCAACGGTGATTTGACTGTTCAGGCTTGCCGATTCGGTTTTGACCGGCCGGCGATCCAGCTGGGCAAGGAGGTCAGGACCGCGGTTATCGCCGGGAATCGATTTGTTGGCCGGAAGAGCATCGAGAACAACAGCACCGGTGACGTTCAGGAAGGCCTGAACGTCGTCAGAAAACGGGCCAGATGAACGCCATGCCGACGATCCGGCCGGCGAGGTCATCTCCTGAAGATGTGTCGGTCACTTGCCGGCGTACCAGAAGCCTTTGCGCCAGTAGTGGGTGCGCAGTCTGCCCTCCAGCTCGTCGCTCATCCGGGGCTGGTCGCTGACTCCGCAATTCAGCTCGGCCTGCCGGACGCTGCGGATGCCGGGAATGACCGTGGACACGGCCGTCGGGTGGAGTGTGAACTTCAGGGCGGCGGTAGGCAGGTCGGGCTCCGACGAACCGATGACCGCACGGATTCTCTCGGTCCGGCGGACGGCCCGCTCAAGTCGGTCACCGGCGAAGTAGTTGTTGCGGAAGTCCCCGGGCTCGAACCTGGCGGCGGCAGTGTACTTGCCGGTCAGCACGCTCTCATCGAAGGGCACGCGGACGATTACACCCACACGGTTACGGGCGGCCTCGGGAAGGAACTCGGCTCGCGGTTCCTGCTCGAAGATGTTGTAGATGACCTGGACGCTGTCGAGATGACCGGCCCGCATGAGATCGATGAGCGAGTTCTGGTCATGCTCGGGTGTAGAGATGCCTATTCCGTGGAGTTTACCCTCCTTGCGGAGCTTGTCGAGCACTCCAAGGGCCACGGGTTCGCGGTTCCATGCGCGGGTCCAGGTATGAAGCTGCACCACATCGAGGCAGTCGGTCCTGAGATTACCCAGACTGAACTCCACCCTTTCCCGGAGATAGGCTTCCGGGAAGCGATCTTCCATGCGGTCGTATGGGCTGGGCGGCCAGTCGCCTGATTGCCGAGGCGGGATTTTGGTTGCGACGTAGATCCGCTCGCCCTTCCGATCCCGAAGCACCTGGGCGATGACTCGCTCGCTGCGCCCGTCGCCGTAGGCCTGGGCGGTATCGATGAAATTGCAGCCCAAGTCGAGGGCACGGTGAAGTGCTCTGATGGAATCCTCGTCGCTCTGTGTGCCCCAGTGGGAACCGATAGCCCACGCGCCGAAGCCGATCTCGGAAACCTGCCAGCCGAGTCGTCCGAACGTCCGGTACCTCATGTCCATGCTCCGTGCCCCCCGGATCGGTAGCCATTGTGCACGCTTTGCCTTGCGATGGCAACATGACGATGAGCGCCGGCGGAGCATCCCGCCCTGTCGATCGGGACGGGATGCGGGGAGTAGCCGTATGCCGAGTTGGTGTCCTGTTCACGAACGTAGGAGCACCCTGGTCCACGCATCGCTCCCCTCCCTAAGCCTTCTATCGGGCTTGGTCACGATGGGTGAACGCAGGGTGCATGCTCGACGAAACAGCACGTGTGCCGAGGGTGTCCCTCGTTCCAGAGCTGTTCATCCGTCCCGGAAGCCGGACGACTTCACGGCCTTGGTGCTCTTGGTCGACCGAGCCGACCAAGAGCACGGGGCGCAGTCGGGATCAGGTGCCAGGCAGCGTATCGCACCCGGGGGTGGCCGGGGCCTCACCGCTGAAGCACCACTGGTAGATGCCCAAATCGACCTGATCGACATCCTTATCGCCGTCGAAGTCGGCGATGCTGCAGGCTTCGGTGACCGGCACGGCGGGGCCGCCTGCACAAGGGAAGAACAGGGCGAAGTCGAGCCCATTCACGTATCCGTCGAGGTTGAGATCCGGACGGATCTGGCCCAGTCCGCGAATCCCCAGCCGATAGTTGAAGTCAACCTCATCGGCAGTGAGTGCCCCGTCATGGACGCGAACAACGGCCAGGCTGAGGATACCCATCTCGGCGGTCGTAAACAGGTCCATCGGATTGGCGCTCAGGTTCTGCACGGCGAGGTTGATGTAGCCGGGGTGGGTCAGCATTGCGCCGCTGACCTCGGAGTTGACGCGTACGCCGTTGTCGTAGAGGACGGTCGTTCCCCCCTCGAGGGCGGGATCGTAGGTGTAGACCAAGTGATGCCACTCACCGAGGGTGGGAGAACCGCCGGCGTCGTTCCAGCCGATGTCTCCGTTGTCGCACCATCCGGCGACGGCACCCCATGTCCCGTGATCACCGTAGCCGAAGGCCAGGTTGGAGCCGCACGGATTGCCGCCGCGGTGGCCCCACGCGACCATGGTTTCGATGCACGTACTGCACTCAATGAGGGGGTTGTACGCCCACACCTCGATCGAACGGCTCTGCAGCCCGAGGAGTACTGACGGTGCCAGCGGGCCCTGGTAAGCCGAGATGCCGTTGAAGGTCACGGCCTGCTCATCGGCGATGGTTTCCAAGACCGGCTGATCGATCGCGGCGAAGTCGCCGAGGGACCCCTTATTGACCCACACCGCCTGACCGGCGGTGGCATCAGTCGCACTGAGATCGACGAGGAGAATGCCGGAGCCGGCCACTTTGCATCTAGCCTTTCCGGGCTCCGCGACGACGACAGTGAACTGTGCGGTGGTCATGCCGCTGTAGGACGCGGTCACGATGGCCGTACCCAGGCCCACCGCGGTGATCTGCCCATCTGCACTCACATCCACCACTCCGGCTGGCGAGACGGCATAGGTCGTGCCGTACGAGGCGGCGCTGACCGCGCGTGTCCCGACCGGACCGAAGTCGGCCGTGACGGTGGCCTGCTGGCTCTGGCCGACCTGCATGATGTCGTAGGTTGCCTTCAGATCGACTGATCCGGCGGCATACACGGTGACGTGCATCGTCGACAGCAGGCCTGTGGGACAGGCGGTGTCGGCCGAAAGGGTGAAGTCAGCCTCGCCCGCGCTGACCAGTGCGATCTCGAACGTCTGGGTGGTCTCAGCCCCTGCCGAGAAGGTCAGGACGGCGGACCCGTTGCTGCCGGCCGGCTTGGCCACAGCTGGGTTGCTGCTGGTGACGGTGACGGCCACAGCCTGACTCGCGTTGCAGGTCGCCGGGATGGTGACAGCAGCGGTCAGACCCGTATCCACCACTGCGGCGTTCATGGTCTGGGGCAGGATGGTGATGTGATCCGGCACGTAAGTCTGGATGCCGGCATTGTAGTTCTGTACGACTTGCTCAGGAGTGAGTGTACCACCGTGGACACGGACATTGGCGAGGCTGAGCATGCCCCACTCATCCATGAAGAAGTCCGACGGTGGATCGGTCAGGTTCTGAGCACAGAGGTTGATTGTACCGAGGTGCGGGATCAACTGGTAGTTGGTGACTTCCGAGTTCATCCGCACACCGTTGTCGTACACGGCGATCGTGCTTCCGTTGGAAGCCGCGTCGTAGCTGTAAGTATAGACCAGGTGCAGCCACTGATTGGTGGGCGGGGCCCCGGTAGGCTCGCTCCCCCAGCCGATGTCCGGGTCGCCCCACGCTGCCACGGCGCCCCAGTTCACATCGTTGCCGCAACCGAAGGACACGTTGGTACCATTGGGACCGTTGCGATGGCCCCAGGTCACCATGCTCTCCATGTCGAAATCAACGGTGGGATTGTACATCCAGACCTCGACCGACCAACCCGAACCGGTTCGCAGGGCGTCTGGTGCCAGCGGCCCCTGATAGGCGTCGCCCATGACGCTGAAGGTCACTGCGGGCACGCCCGCCACGACCTCCGCTTTCGGACTGCCGACGATCGCGAAATCACCGAGCAGGCCGGTGTTGTCCCAGACGGCCGTTCCGGCGGTCGGATCGGTCGCCTTGAGGTCGACCAGCAGGACGCCCGGGCCGGCCACGGCGATCGAAGGCGCGGCTCCGACCGAGATGCTGACCGGCAAGGAGGTCACGCCGTCGTTCGTAGCCGTGACTGTGGCACTACCCACACCCACGGCGGTGATGAGCCCGTCGGTGCCGACTGTGAGTACCCCCGCGGGGTCGACGGCGTAGGTCGTACCTTTCGCGGCCGCGCTGATGTTGCGGGTACCGACGGAGCCGAAGCTCCCGATCACTGTCGCCTGCTGCGTGCCGCCGACGGTCATGGTGTCGTAGGTCACCTGCAGCTCGGCGGATTCGATGGCATGAACGGTCACCGTCAGGGCCGCCCCCGGACCGGCAGGGCAAAGGCCGCCCGCCAAAGTGAACTTGGCCTGGCCGGCGACACCACCGAACTCAATCGCGACCGGTTTGATGGGCCCGTCCCCGACGGCGTAGCTCACCACGGTCGAACCGGTGCTACCCGCCGGCTTGGCGGTTGAGGGACTGTCGCTGGTGACGGTCACGTCGACGGGCTCGCTCTGGTTGCATGCGGTTGGGATCACCAGACTCACACCGATCTGAGGGTCATACGGTGCCGCGTCGATCGTATCGGGATTCATCACCATGTACGAGCCGGGCGGCAGAGTGAACAGAAACTGGCTGGGAGTGAGAGCCTCGTCGCTGATACGCACTTCATCGATATAGCCGTAAAACCGGTCCGTGTGGCCGCCACTGTACAGTCCGCGGGCAACTGACCAGGTTCCCGCCGTCCAGTCGCCGCCCGATCCGATTCCAGCGGTCAAAGCTGTGTTTGGGCTGCCGCTTGCAGTCATGTCGGTCTGGGCGACCACGCTGTATCCGGCGCCGGCCGCTGCATCGTTGAGGTATAGTGTCAGAGTGCTGCCGTCGCTGACCGCGGCCATGTGGTACCAACGTCCGGCGGTGATCGCCCCGCCTGCCGAGATCGCCTCGTGCCAGAAACCGGAAACGTCGGCGTACTTGATGGCGACCGCATAGCCGGGAATAAGCTGGAAATACAGAGCCGCCAAGTTGGCGTCATTTGACGTTGCCCCCCGGCTGTCACGCCCCACAATAGTTCTATAGGTGTCGGTGCCGGTGAGCTTGAAGGACCCCTCAATCGTGAAGGCCGCGGGGGTCATGGTCTGCATGGCCGCCGACCCGGTGAACAGGCCGGGGTAGTCGCCCGTATTCTGATCGCTGTAGCTATTGGTGGCTCCCGTCTGGGGGATTGTGCTCGCCGCTACGTCGGTGCGATACGCGGAGCCGGCCCAGGTCGCCGCCGTCCATGCCGACAAGGCGTTACCGTTGCCTGAGCTGTCGGCGACACCCGGGTCGAATACTCCGTCGCCGGTGGTATGGGGGACCATGGCGTCCGCCGGTCCTTCCTCGAATCGCCAGTAGGCAACCGTTGCGCCCATGGCGAGGGCCGACTGCCACACCAACACTGCAACTACCGCGCCGACGACAGACTGTCTTAGTCTTGAGATCTGCATCCCTCACCTCGTCTTCCCAAAGACAACAACTGATCCACGCGAAACCGAATCCACATGCCGACGTGTCCCACGACCCGCACATCCGTCTCTTCGACGGAAGTCGACGACCGTCTTCAGACGCTGATCGAAGCCATCCTCGCTGGAAACTACCGTCGAGAAACGTGCGTCGATGCGGGCCGTGGCCCATCCTGGAAGGTGGGCCTCTCAGCCCGTGCCCAGGAGCAGACACCCGCGGTCGGGCGTCACGCAGCAGGTCACTGCCCGCATCGACACGTGTGTATGAGCTCTCAGATTGCCGCCCGGGGTCCTCGCACCCCCGGCCGGCGAACTTGCCGTCACTTCAATGCGCGCCTTCGTCCAAAAGCGAGCGCGCCAAAGAGTGCCAGAGCGATGAGCGAACCGGGCTCTGGGGCGTACAAGAACTCGTTGACGCCTAAGGCCGAATCCGAGATGCGGACCTCATCGATGAAGCCGTAGGCCCGATCGCCGTGGCCACCACCATACATTCCACGACCGACCGTCCAGGTTCCCGCCACCCAATCACCGCCTGATCCGAGTCCTGCGGTTAGGGCGGTGTTCGTGCTGCCGCTGGTGGTCATGTCGGTCGAAACGAGCAGTTTGTAGCCGCCGCCGGCATCGACATCGTTCAGATAGAGGGACAGCTTCTGGCCGTCACTGACCGCGGCCATGTGATACCAATGCCCCGCGGCGCTGTCCGGGTACGCAAAGCCGGCGACCGCGTCGGCGGCCGAGATGGCTTCGTGCCAGACACCCTGGACGTCGCAGAACTTGACCGCGACCGCGTTGTTCGGAATGATCTGGAAGTACATGGCCGCCAGGTTACCATCGATGGTTGCCGTCCCTTGGCTGTCGCGCCCGACGATGGTGCGGTAGCCGCCGTTCTCCGGCATGAAGGAAGCCTCGATGGTGAAGGCCGAAGGGGTCATGGTCCGCATCGATTCCGATCCGGTGAACATCCCCGGGTAGCCGCCGGTGTTCTGAACACTGAAGTTGTTGGCAGCGCCAGTCAGGCGGACGGTACTCGCAGCCACGTCGGTGCGGTACGCCTCTCCGGCCCAGCCCTCGGCCGTCCATGCCGATAGGCCGTTGCCATTGCCGGAGTAATCCACCACGGTGGGTTCGAAGACGCCGTTGCCGAGGGTATGCGCGACCATGCCGTCTGCCGGCCCTTCCTCAAACCGCCAGTACGCGACGGTCCCTGCCACTGCCATACCCACCTGGCAGACCAGGACCGCAACCATCGCGCCCAAGATAAAGCGCCCAGTTTTTGATACTTGCATCTCTCACCTCGCACCAAAGGAAATGACTTTGAACACCTGTGGAATCGACATCCACATACGCACTTCTATGATACCGGATTGCTCCGTGCTGTCAAGTGGGAACAGAACCGGAACCGCGGTGGGGCAGTCCTTGCCTGCCCCCTGCTCGTCTCGCGTGCCACGGTCAATCAGAACACGCCGATCGTCCCGCCTTAAGGTGCCCCGGCGGGGTCCCCGGGCGTCATCCGACGCGGGTTTGGGGCCCCTTCGTGGTCGCCCGGCTTCACCGGGGCAGGATTTCGATCGCTTGTATGGTGGCCTCGGCCTTCTCCGTGCCTTTGAAGTGAATATCGATTGTACCGTGGGCCGGGCGCACCTGGGGCACCGAAATCGTATGGGCCCGGAACGTGCCGCCGGCCGCCTTGGCCACGCTGAGCTCGCGTGCCACCTCCCGACCATTCACGGTGGCGGTCAACGTGTTTCCAAGGTTGGTGTCGGCGAGATGCAGCACCACCTCGTATTCGCCCGGCCCGACGGTGAGGTTCAGCCAGTAGTCCTTGCCGTGCAGGCCGTATCGGTAAATTTCGGGGTCGGCCGTGCCCGCGATGTGCATGCTTCGCCGGTTGACGAAGGAAGCTCTCAAAAAGGCGTCTACTCCGTAACCCGACCGAATGACATACTCCAGTCCCGGCCGCCAGGTATTTCCCCTGGAGTCCGAGTAGTCCTTACGACCGGTGTAGCCGAAGATCATGCGCTGCGGCCCGGTGGGTCCCTCGCCCTCACCGAACGGAGCGGCGTCCTCCGCCACAGTGAACTGGACGGCGTCGATTCCGACTTCAGCTCCCTTGGATTGTGGGTTGCCCTTGCCAAGGGCGACGATCTTGAGTTCATGCCGCCGACCGGCCAAGCCTCCGCGGGCGTACAACTCCTGGCGGTTCCTTGGCCGTGGAGTCCAACAATCAACGAAGGTCAGCTGCTTGACGCCATCGAGGTACACCTCGGCGAGCCCTCCCTTCGGGCCGGTGGCCCCGGTCAGTCGCACCTGATTGCCCACGAAGGAGCAGGCGGCGGTCGCCCCGGCGGATGTGGTGACGTGCAAGGTGGCGCTCCGGGCCTGGTCGTGCTTGACGGGCGTCCAATTGCCGTGGTATGCAAGGCCATCGTCTTCGACCACTTCCTGGGCGTCATCGCCGGTGATCACGAGTTCCCGCAGGCCGTCGTGACGGACATTCACGAGGCAGTCGCCGCCGGGCAGGACGGATACGGTATATCCGTTCTCATTGAGGTCGTTCCGCTCTCGGAGGGTCTTGTTATCAGCCTTGATCTCCTTGGGTTTGAGCGCCAGGCGGAGCGAGTCAACGCATTTCCCGGGTGCATCAAAAGTCGTGTAGCTGACAGAGCCCTTGTCGTACACCACCGAGGTCACCACGGAGCCGCAACGGATGATGTGGCTCTCCCGGGCGGGGGCGAAGATGTCCGGCCGGCAGACCATGGCCTTGAAGATCTGGGACATCGGCCAGGGATGGGCCAGGTTCAGCCACTCGGCGGCGGCAACGACGTTGCCTGTCAAGCCGTCCTTGACGACACCCTGAACGGTACTGTCGTAGGTGGCCATGAGGAGCATTCGCCGGCCGACCTCGCGAGCCCAATCATCGTGCGCCATTTCCCCGTAGGCCAGGAACGTCGGAGCATAGGTATACTGGTTATAGGACAGTGATGTTCCGCAGCAGACATACGACTCGGGAAACGCCCATGCCCCGCTGTACATATCGCCTCGCGAGGAGGGATCGGCGCAGTTGCGACTGAAGACCAGCGACAGGATGTTGCGGACGTCGGTTTGCCAATTGGGGAAAGCGTCCGGATGGCTCAGGAAGTAGTCACACATCCAAACCACGCCACCTGAGTACCAATCGCCCTCGACATCCCAGTAGTGGCGTCCCCAGGCCTCGTTGTCCGTCCAATGAGGCAGGACGTGTTCTGCCAGGAAGCGCCGGGCCGCATCGCGGGCCTTGACGATCGAGCCATCCTCGCCTGTGTGCCCGCCATCTATCAGGGCATCCAGGAACTCGCCGATCAGGGCCGTGCCACCGGTGAGCTCATCCGACCAGAGCATGTGCTCGGGGCTCATGTAGCGGCTCCACGGGGGCAGATCCGGCCGGGTCAGATTGCACTTCTGGGCCAGAACATCGCCCCAGTGCCGAGCGGCCTGGAGGTAGCGTTCGTTGCCGGTCAGCTTGTATGCCCGGATCACCTCGATGCCCAGATAGGCACAGAGATCGAGCTGATTGGGGACGTTCGGATCGGCCCTCCGGTAGCCGATGCCCTTGGTCGGCGTGCTGATCGGGAAGCGTGGCCAGGGATGGTCCGGTCCGGTCAGGCAGTAATCGAGGATGTAGTCCACGATGAGCGGAACGTACACGAATGCCATGGGGTCCCCGCTGTACTGATAGTAGGCGGTCAGCCCTTGGATGATGCTATAGGCTCGCTGACTCAGGTCGCCACACATCCACGGATCCGTCGGTGGAATCGAGATGGTTCCGTCCTCGGCAATGCTCCAGTGGGTGTTGTACACGATGTGCGGAGCCGCGATGACCGCCTTCCCGGCATCGGTCCAGGGATAGCGCTTGTAGATGTCGGCGGCGATCCTCAGACGTGCGTCGAACTGGCCGTTCCGCCCTTGGTGCCAGGGGGCGATGACGCCGTTGCCGTCTTCGACGACCGAATGAGCATAGTACTGCTTCAGCACCTCGGCCGCCGGGGCCACAGCAGCACACGGTAGCATCATGAATGCGCCGGCCAGCAAGCCGCCCGCCGCTCCCCAGCGACTCCGCATCTGATTGTCCCAGCGCACTCGGGCCTCGAAACCCAACACCTGCTCGCGGGCCCCCCTTGTTCGGCGACCGTTCATAGCTTCTCCTGATCGGATCATGTTCCCAGCCAGCGAAACCGCGAATCGTGCTGCCAGCGCCCCTGTCGGCTCCACCACAAGGGCACCTCGACCTTGTGAAACAGCTCATACAAGGCAAGCGTCTCTTTGTCCACCCCCGCCTGCAAGGCCCTTGCGACGATCGCGAGACAAGCGGCGTTGACCCGACGGTCTCTCACTCAAATCGCGTCCTTTCAAGAGTGCCTGGATGGGATCTTCCCCCACTCGCCCTGGGCGGACAGGAACAGCATCAATTGAGCGTAGGATTTGACCGGTCGTGCCGGGAGATTCCCGGGGATGGGCAGTTAGCACGATTCGTGGGGCCAGCCGAATTGACGGCCGAGGAAGAGACCTGGACGGTGATCAGAGCCGAGCCAGTCAAGGAGCCTGTCACCGATCTGTTCCTCCGATCGCCGCAGACCCCGACGAACCGGGACGACACGGGAGGACGTCGGCAGCGTGAACGACACGCGGGGCTTGAGGACTTCAGGAAACGAACTGCCCCGGCTCGGACAGGCAATCCGGCCGGGGCAGTATCTCATGTTTGACTGACCACATCTCGCTTCTCGCGAACTGCGGTCATGCCATTCGTCGCTTGACCCATCCGACCAGGCCGAGGCCCAGCATGCCGAGGCCGAGGGCTGCCGGAGCAGGAACGGGGGTCAGGTAGATCTGATCCTGAGCCTTGTAGGCAAGGTCGCCGACATGGCTAACCCAATTACCCTGGCTGTCCTGGGTCATTCGCCAGGTGTTGAGGACGCGCACGTTGCCGATCGTCGTCCAGTTCGCGGTGACTGCCTCATTCACCCACGCCTGAGCAAGGGCCTGTTGTGTCGCGTTGAGCGTCACGTTCTGGAACGACTGCGTGAAATCAGCCCCGCCTTCTTGCTCCAGGGCCCAGATGACGCGCTGCAGCGTACCCGCAGTCTGGGCGCGATTCAGGCCGTTGACCAAGGTGTTTGTGTAGGCGTATCCGCTGAGCACGCCTTTGGCGAACTGGGTGTACAGGTAGGCGGTCCGTGTATCCAGATTGTCACCGTACGGCTTTCCGCCGTTGATGGCATGCGAGCCTGAGCCCTCGGCGCCGACGACACCGGTCAACTCGTCGATGCTTGTCGTGCTCATCACGATATCCATTGGCGACTTGATGGTCTCACCGGCTTCCAGGCAGAAGGACTGGAAGGAGGGAGCGCTGCCTGCCTGGTCCTTGACCGTGGAGGCGTACGCGCTGGTGTCGAGTGACAAGCCGGGAGCCAGGGAGGCCTTGCTGATGGTGAACTCACCACCGTTGCCGATATACTTGCCGCTGACCCGGCTCCACACCGCTCGCCCGACGTAAACATCGGCCGAGGCGACTGCGGCTGCCAAACCGAATGACACGAAGACCATTGACCATTTGAGCTTGTTCACAGCTTTTTCCTCCCCAGCGATTGCTCGCTGCAGACCCGCGTATCGACGCGATGCCGACACGCCTTGTTCACCGACCCACCCCTCTTGACGGGACACACGTCCCAGCCGAAGGGACCTCCACACAACATGACACCCAGGCCGGTTTTCCGGCCGATGCCGGGTGTCATCTCATCATCGTTCTTGCTGCGTCGACCGAGCGGTCTGCTACCCCCCCGGGCAGGCGACCACGAGGTGGTCCGCGTCATCTGAACGCGGTCCCCCGCGACTCAACATGTGGGATTGTACCCCCCACCGGTATCAGTTTCAAGATTCTAAAAGAAGTTTTCTAAGGTCCTATACGCCATCTAGAAGTGCATTATCGGCCGGTACCCGCGGGCCAGGCCACCAGGAGCAGCTGCGTCGGCCAGGGCCTGGACCCTATCGGACCAAGGCCGGTCGCGACCCATTGCCCGAAGGGGAGAAACGACGAGGTGGGCCCGGGTTATGGGCGGATGGAACCGAGGTGCCGGTTCGCGCGGGCACCATCTGCCCCTCCGACGCACTGGGCGCTCGGGATCTCCGGAAGCGCGTCAACGTGGTCTCGAGCCCGCCGAGCACGAGTTGTCGACAGGGGGAACGAACGGAGCGACCCGGCGAAAAGCACTCACAGGTGGAACGAGCAGGCGGGTAGACAACGAACCACCCCGGCAGGCCCAGAAGACCCGCCGGGGTGGTTGTCACATCACTTGGGAAGCGGCAGATTGTGGGCTTGTGCCGCAGAAGTCTCCCGTCTTGAAAGGTCAGCCTTGGCTCAATCCGTCGCGGCGGCGGACGTGTCATCGCCCCGCCCGGCGGTGGCCAAGGCCACCTGATCCTGAACGTCCAAGACTAGTCCGACACTGCCCTCTTGGACACTCAGGCCATGCGCCGCTTAACCCAGCCGACCAGGCCCAGGCCAAGCAGACCGAGGGCAATCGCACCCGGAGCAGGAACGCAGACCAGCATGCTCTGCCGGAGATGCGTCCCATCCTGGGCAATCTTGTCGTGGATGCTGCCCAGGTTGTCGACGTTGCCGTCAGCGGCGGTGTAGTACAGGTTCATCACTTGAACCCGCGATCCGGTGTAGTTACCGCTGCCAACTGCCGTGCCAGCCGCTGCCTCCAGGGCCGCCGCCAGTCCGGACACGGAACCGATTTCCTGCTCGATGTACCAGATCGCCGCCTGAAGAGCCTGCTCCGATGCCAGATCGCCATTGGTGAACGTATAGGCGCCGTAGGTCCCCGCAAGCAGCCCCGTCATGAACTGCTCGTAGAGCCAAGCCGTCCGCACGTCGAGGGGGTCAGGATTCGGCCCGCCACCGCCCAGCACCGCTTGGTTGCTCAAAGCGACTCGATAAATCCGCCCACTGCTGAAGTACTCGTTCTCTTCAAGGCAGAACGTAGTGAAGCCTGTTCCGACAGGGCGCCCGAGAATCGGCGAACCCGGCTGAGCAGCCCAGCCGTTCGTCACCTCGGCCGCGAACGGTCCTTGTGACCCGTAAGGCGTAGTAACCTTGACGAACATATCAGCCCACGCGCCCGAAGCGAGCAGGCCCACGATGGCCATGGCGGCCACAGCTTTAATCGTTGTTCTCATCGTTTTTCTCCTCTCGATTCCTTGTTTTCCCTGCCATGCCCAAGGGCGACAGGGATACAGTCGTTTCTTCCGGTTTTTCTAGCAGGATGCGCGACCCGCGCACCAGTGGGCCCCATCGCACCCGTACGACGGTGCGTGGGAGAGAGAAACGCTCAGGGAATCGGTGGAGGGCCACGAGGGGCAGATATTGGGGGAAGATGCTGCGATACAAGGCGACTGGGAAGTACCCAGGCGATTGGCGGCCTTGGCTGGTGATCTCGGATCGACGCAGCGACGGCGTCCATCACAAAGGCTGGTAATGCACTCCACGTGCCGTCTAAAGAGATGTCGACATCGCAGCCGACGGGGGAGAGGCCGTAGCACCAGGCAGGGAAGACGCCGAACTGCAAGCCTCGCGCGGCTCGCAAGCCTCGAAGACTTGCCAGCCCTGCCAGGCCCGTCAGGGCGAGGGCCGAGCTACTCGGTGGCGGCGGCAGTTCGAGGACGCCGCCCTGGGGGATTCCGCTGTCGCCCGGCACGCCTGGTCGCTCGGCGGCGGCTGGGGAGCCAAACTCATCGGGAGAGTGCCGTCCTTCGCCGGATTGGTTTTCAGGGCCATAGCGATTCGGTGAACCGGCTGTCGAGAAGGCGTGACGCGAAACACGGGCCCACTCGGAGGGAATGAAAGGCCAACCGCGGGTGCTGACCGCGGGCCCTGCGACGACGCCTCCCTCGTGGAGGGTCGAGGCCGGCGAGGCCTGGGCGGTCAGAGCGAGAGCGACGATCACATCGGCCCGGACGACGCCGGCCCCCCACGTGAGCGCGCACGCGCAAGCGAGACAAACTGTCCTGGCTTCTTTCACCGCACCCTCAAACGTCATCCATGGGAGCTTAGGCCTGCTCCCCTCCAAAGGTGTCGCAAGAGAGCTGAGTCCGGTACAGAGCCCTGGTCATAATCCTGCAACGCATTTCATTCTAGCAGACGGCGAGCCGTCTGCCAAGCGCAAATTCAAGTTTCCCTGGCTTCGAGGTCCGCAAGTGACACATTTGATCTCCAGGACTTCAGAAGAAGATCTACCGGGCCGCAGACTACCGGGCCGTCAGGGGTTAGTTCCGAAGTTATCCGGGCCCACCAGTGCAAGCATGATGTCCCCAACACATTGCGCAGTAAGCAGTTGCAGAAGAGCCGGGATCCTGCGTTCCCGACCACTGAGGTTTCATCGGGCGCAACAGACGACCCGTGCCCACGGGGCTACCCCGCGGGCACGGGTCGGATTCCAGGCAGGCCGAGACTGACGCCGGCCTACAGACTCCCACGTCCGGAGTTCCTGAGAGCGATCCACTCAATGAGGTCCCGCCGGAGTCCTGCGGCTCCCTTGCGGCTGGTCGCTCACATTCCCCCGTTCCGCCTGCCTTCTGCGCCGGGGAGCATTATTGGCAGCCCGGCCTACGACATGTCACGCCATCCGCCGCCTGACCCAGCCAACGAAACCGAGCCCCAACAGACCGAGAATCACGGCTCCAGGGGCAGGCACAAGGACCAGAACGCTCTGACGATTGCCGTAGATGCCGTTGCCGTTACGGTTATCCAGCCCGTCAGTATTGTTGCCATCGTACAAGTTCAGTACGCGAACCCGCCCGATGCCTGTCGCGTTGCTCGTTGCCTCGTTGATCAGATTCACCACGGCAGCGCTGCTGGTATACGCCTCCCCCTCAATAGCCCAGATGGCATTCTGGTAGTCGGCCCCGTTCGTCGGGCTTGCCAGCCACTTCTCGTACAGATACGCCGACTTAGCATCGAGCGGATCAGGACTACCACCCGTCACCCCACCCAGTACTGAGCCCGTCGTGATAGAATGTGTATAAAGGAAGTTGTAGCGCAGGTACTCATTTGACTCAAGACAGAAGGTCTGAAAGGTATCACCAGCGCTGTAGATCCCAACCGGACCGGTGCTGACATAGATCTCAAACGCCCCACCATTGGGATCGCTTTGGCCGGCTACCTGCTTCACAACCTTCACATCGGCCATCGCCGGCGACGCGACCAAACCCAGGATCGCCACGGCGGCCAACACCCTAATCAACCTCGACATCTCACTACTCCTTTGGGTCTCTTGCGACCTCGCCCCCTGCGATCGCAGACTGTCGGACATCACTTCAAAACTCTCACTCTGTCAAAGACCATACGGACGATCCACCTGCTTGGGTGGCATCGGAAAATAGCCTCGAACGAAACGCACCTAACCAGCAGGCTGCATCAGAGTGTCGGGGGAGGGCCCCGCGGGAGGACCGACAGGACAACGCATTGAGACGTGATGCGACAACCGAAATCCCAAACGACTCGAACGCTTGGGCGCGCGGTCGCCGGGCTGCGACTTGCCATCGCCCCCTGCAGCAGGATCCGGACGATCTGCGGCGCGTCCAGCGAACCATCCACGTTCTGCTGGAGAGACTGAACACTAAGCCAATCCGAGACGCCGCCGAGGTGCCATTGTCGGGCGGAGCGGGCGACCTGCACCCCAGCCACGCCCAACAAGCCCGCGAGGGCCAGGGAGGCGCTGCCGGGAGGAGGCGGGGCTTCCCATATGACTGTGCCCTGGCAGTCTTCCAGGCTGCCTGGCCGACCTCCCAGCCTGAGAGACGGTGTAACCTGACCGGGAGCGGACGGAGGGCTGCACAAGGCGGGGCTTGTCTGCAACCGAACGAAATCGAGGGCTCCTGCAGTACCAACAAGCGGCGAACCCGAGCCCGAGGTTAGGTGGCGAGCGGCGGCACTAGCAGGCGCAGCAGTGACACGTTCGGAGGCGGCGCCAGGGCGCGGGGCCATGTCGGCAATGGCCGTACCGACGGCTAATGCCATGGCAAAGAGAACTGCTACGGGAAGTGATCGCTTCATCACCCGCCCACCTGGACGAAATACACCACATCCGCTTTTTCCCCTCCTAGCACCACCTCGGCCCACCAAAGATCGGCCGTGGACCGATAACTGCGCCTTTCCCTGGACTGAAGAATAGTTGCTGTACATGGACTTGTCAACAGAAAAAAACGCGTGTATCGACAAAAAGGACGCCAAGCATGCGTCCAGGGTTTCGGGAATCGAGACTGACGGTAGACCGTCAGGCCGTTTGATGTCCTACTATCAAGACGTCCCTGCACTGCATGGCTTCTCAAGCCGGGAGCGTTCGATTAGCCGTAACTTGTTTCCATGCAAAGGGTTTGGTGTTAGGAAGCTCCCCAACTGGGGTGACTTTGCTGGAAAAAACACTGACTCCGCTCGAAACGTTGAACTGACTCACGAAAACAAGTGCACCACCCCCATAACCGTGGTCGATAAATCGCTAGAAGCGAGGGACCACGGATGGAATCCCTTTGCACATCGGGGCTTAGATGGATGGGCGGACTCATGCGTAGGTTGGAACACTCGGCGGTGCGGGTGGTGCGAAGACGGACCCTAAGGACTTGGCAGTACCTCGCGAGGGCCTGCGGTGAAGTGCGAGCCTTGTCTGTCATGAGCGTGTTTGGGCTGGCGTGCATCGCGAGCTCGGGCTGCCATGATGACCGGATTAGCGTCCACCAGTTCCTGGCCATGGAGCAGGCGCAGCCCGGAACGCAGGCCATTTCCGCCTCCGAGCAGGCCATCGCTGCCAGCCAGCCGGCGAAGCCGGTGACGATTCCGGGTCTGGAGCCCTGGGCCACCGGTCCGTACACGGTGGGGCCGGATGACGTGCTGGCCATCACCGTGGTCGGTCTCGAGGCAGCCAGCCTCCCTCCGGCCTATCAGACCCGGGTTAGCCAACAAGGTCAGATCAGGCTCCCGTCGATCGGTGCCGTTCAGGTAGCCGGGTTGACGCTTGACCAGCTCGAAGCCCGGATACTGGAGAAGTACGCCGGCAAGATCCGTGATGCAGAGACGCAGATAACCGTCACCGCGGAGGTCAAGGTCTTCGGTCCGATCAGCGTCACCGTGTTTGGAGACCTTTACCGGGCGAACAACGCGCAGTTCCAGGAAGTTGAGCTGCGTCATGACCGAGCCAGTGTTCTGCAGGCGATTCAGAGTGCCGGCGGCTTTCAGGACTTTGGGGGGCGAGTTACGCTGATTCCGGCCAGGAACCCTGCTCAGCCGGTCCTGTTTGATCTCAGCAGCCGAACGGACCTGGTGCGAGCGGCGAAGCCCGGCACGATAGAGCAAGCTGACCTGCTGATCGTCGACAACCGGCCGAACCAGGCGATCTACGTGTACGGTCTCGTGAATATTCCGGGGCCGATCAACATGCCGCGGGGAGCGACCATGTCTGTTCTTCAGACGATTGGTGCGGCCGGTGGCCCGCCGCTGGCTTTTGAGCCCAGGGAAGCCACGCTCATGCGCCGGAAGCCTGCCGGCGAGGTCGTGCGGGTCAAGCTCAATCTGGATAAAATCAAGGAAGGCAAGGATCCGGACATCACACTGGCGGCCGGCGACGTTCTCGTTGTACCGCACAACGCGGCGACCCGTATCGAGGAGTACATCAACCGCGCGTTCCAGCCGAGAATTGGGGTGGGTATCGACACGACGTACAATCCGTGGACGCTGTACTATCTGAGAAAGAGCGCCGAAATCGGAGGGCAGAACGGCAACTACTTCAACTCGTTGACCAATCTGCTGCAGACCGGCGCCATCACGCCGTTGCCGACGGCTGTCCCGTAGCCCCGGGCGGTGGTGTTGCGCCTGCTTCAAGGCACAACGCTCTCTGCCTTCAGGTGCAGCTCCTACGGAGGAGATGACCCGTCTCGGATAAAGGCTGTGTCCTTTCCGACAGACCGGATCCGTGTGAGGTCGTGCTCACGACAACGTGACTTGCCCACGGGGGGTGTCGTTCGCGGAGAGGTAAGGGTCCTATGTTCGCGTATTCTCGATTCGGATCGGAAGACGCATGCGCACGACGTGCCGACCAGATTCAGCCCCTGAGCATGAGTTAGGCGCAACACGATCTTGTCGCTCAGAACAGGGTGGGGGCGACGCGGGTCGCGCGCCGTCCGCAGGTGGGCTGATTCACTCCTTCTTCCAGAACCAAGTAGCACTCATTCCCGACGCGGTCGCCGTCGTTTTCGAAGGCCGGGTGTTGACGTACGCGGAGTTGAACCGGCAGTCCAACCAACTGGCCCGCCATCTACGGGGACTTGGTGTCGGCCCGGAAGTGCGGGTCGGCATCTGCGTAGAGCGTTCGCTAGACATGGTCGTCGGCCTGCTGGGTATCCTCAAGGCTGGTGGAGCATACGTTCCCCTCGACCCAGCCTATCCACAGGAGCGACTCCGGTTCATTCTCGAGGATACCGCAGCCCCTGTGGTCGTGGCGCAGAGCAGCCTAGCGGAACGCCTGTCGAGTTACCGAGGGCAAGTTGTCTACCTCGACCGCGACGCGGCCCTGATTGCGGCTCGTTCCTGCGATCCCCTTGCCGAGGAACGGGCAACCGCATCCAATCTCGCCTATGTCATCTACACTTCGGGTTCGACCGGCCGCCCCAAGGGGGTGGCCATCGAGCATCGCAGCACGGTCGATCTGCTCCATTGGGCGCGCACGGTTTACTCGCCGGGTGAGCTGATCGGTGTCCTCGCTTCGACATCGCTGTGCTTCGATCTGTCCGTGTTTGAGCTGTTCGTACCGCTGAGCTGGGGCGGAACGGTGATTCTGGCGGAGAACGCACTGGCGGTCCCGAGCCTGCCAGAAGCGCCGCGCGTCACCCTGATCAACACCGTGCCGTCGGCCATGGCGGAACTGCTTCGGCTGCGAGCCGTGCCCGCCTCGGTGGGCACGGTCAACCTGGCGGGTGAGCCGCTGACCGCCCAGTTGGCGGACAGCATCTACGCTCTGGGGACGGTCAGCAAGGTCTACGACCTGTACGGTCCATCGGAGGACACGACCTACAGCACGGTCGCTCTGCGGAAACCGGGCGGCAAGGCAACGATTGGCCGACCCATCGCAAACACATCGGTCTATATCCTGGACGAGCGCGGCCACCCCGTGGCGATCGGCACCCCGGGTGAGTTGTTCATCACCGGCAACGGCCTCGCCCGCGGGTACCTTGATCGTGCGGACCTGACTGCGGAGCGATTCGTGCCCGACCCGTTTGCTGGCAAGAGTGGAGCCCGCATGTACCGGACGGGGGACCTGGCGAGGTTTCTACCCGACGGAAACATCGAGTTTCTGGGCAGAATCGACCACCAAGTCAAGATCCGGGGTTTCCGCATCGAGTTGGGCGAGATCGAGTTTCAGCTTCGTGAGCACGAGAGCATTCTCCAGGCGGTGGTGGTGGGCCATGGCGCCGCAGGCTATGACAAGCAACTGGTGGCGTACGTTGTGCCAAAGAACGGCCTCCCGATTGACGTGGCTGAGCTTCGACGACACCTGAAGGCTCGCCTGCCGGAGTACATGGTTCCAGGGTTCTTCGTTGAACTGACGGCGCTGCCGCTCTCCCCCAACGGGAAGCTGGACCGCAAGGCCCTACCGGCTCCCGACGCCAGCCGGCCGCAAACAGGGCGTCGCTATGCGCCCCCGCGTAGTCCACTGGAGGACCTCCTAGCCAGCATCTGGCAGCAGGTTCTGGGCCTGGAGCGGGTCGGCATCGACGACGACTTCTTCGAACTGGGCGGGCACTCGCTGCTGGCGACTCAGGTCGTCTCCCGGGTGCGCGG
>JAKLEZ010000018.1 GCA_022711465.1 Planctomycetota bacterium
AGCCGGGAAGGAACATCACGCGCGGTGCCGGTGCTCATCATCTGTCCTCCATGGAACCTTGTGGTGACAGATGACCATACCAGACGACTCAGCACGGTTCATGCAGGCTTACCGGAAGGACACGCATGATCGCTTCGGGCGATGCCATCTCGGCGCGCGTGGCCCGCGATCGCGTTGACCTGCGGATGGGTGTGGTTGACGTGATGGTGAGGAGCGATCTGCCCGACGTGCTCGAGGATCTCGCGTCGATCTACTCGGATGCCGCGTGCCGGCGGCCCGCCGAGCCCCGTCGTCCCGTGGTGAGGATCACGGTTGAGGCCCGCAGGCCCTCGCTCCTGGCCCGGCGGGAGTACGCGGTTTCCGGCGACGGCCACGAACTCTGGACCACGCGTAAGACCAACGAGGTACTGCCGTACGTCGAGTGGGGCGTCAACTGGCGCGTCATCGCGACCCGGCCGGAGTATCTGCAGATCCATGCCGCGGCGCTGGCTCGAAGCGGCCACGGTCTCATCATGGCGGCCGAGTCCGGCTTCGGCAAGACGACGTTGGCGGCCGGCTTGCTGGCCCGTGGCTGGCAGTATCTCAGCGATGAATTTGCGCTGATCGACCCGGACGATTTGCGTATCCACCCGTTTCCGAAAGCCCTGTGTGTCAAGAATGGTTCGTTTCCGGTGATGGAGCGGCTGGGGCTGCCGGTTTGGCGGCGGCACTACGTCAAGGCATTAAAGGGTGAGGTCGGCTATGTGAATCCCCTCGCCGGTGGCAGAGCGGTGGCAGCCAGAGCCTGCCCGGCGCGATTGATCGTGTTTCCCCGGTATGCGGAGAACACTCGGCCGCGGCTCTATCCCATTTCGAGGGCTCAAGCCGCTTTCGAGCTTGCCCGCCATGCCCTGAACCGCAATGTCCACGGGGCTCGGGCGGCGTCGATCCTGTCGGACCTGGCTCGTGGTGCCCGGTGCTACGCTCTCGATTCGGGCCCCATCCGCGAAACCTGCGACGAACTGGAACGTCTGATCGGCGCCTGATTCGTCTGCGGGTCTCTGCCGGAGGCTGGTCACCTTGTTCTCACTCCGGGGCTGTTCCCTTCCAGATCTGCAGTCCAGTGAATGGGTTCGCGGTTCCGACGTAGAGCCCGTCATCGGTTGCCAGCAGCGTGCGAAAGCCGTAGTTCTCGCCGTTGTTCAGGCCGTTGAGCGTGACCGGATACCAGGTTATCCCGTCGTGGGTTTTGTACAGGTCGGCGCCGGACTGGAGGAGGAAGTCCAGGAGGTTGGGTGGACGAGAGGTCAGGCGCCCCGGCAGATTTGAAAGGGTGAGGGACGGGACCATGTGGGTGAGTGAACTGGCCATATCGTAAGTCCCGGCGTAGAGCCATCCATTGTAGACGGCCATGGACCAGACGTATGTGTTCGGCCAGTGACCGAAGCCGGGCCCGTAGCCGGAGATGGAGTTTGTGCCCACGACGGTTTCCCAAGTATCATCGGGATTGATCCGTATGATGTCGGCTCCCCTGAAATCCAGCATGTTGAGCATGTAGATCATTGCCCCCCAATAGAGCCGGTCCTGGAAGAGGCACGGAGTCACGGCCGACTCGTTGGATGAAGACGGGCCGCCGTGGTCGACGACTAGGTTCGGTCCGGTGCTACCCTCGGGGCCCTCCAGCTTCCAGACCTGGTAGCCCTCGGCGGTGTTCATCGTTCCTGCATAGAGCCAGCCGTTGTAGGAGATCAGGCTCATGATGCCGATGTTGTTGGGGTCACCGAAGCCGTCTTCGATCACCGACCAGAACTGCTGGCCGTCGGTTGCCCAGATCTTGCCGATCCGGCCGGCGACCGGCGTATCGTTGGCCAAGGCCAGGTAGAGAAGGCCGTTGTGCTCAGCCATCATGCGGACCGAGCCCATCTCGCCCGATTGCCAGGTCAGTTCCCAGTTCATCGGATCGCCGTTGCGTGATCGCCAGAGTGTGGCGTTCTTGCCGAAAGTAGCGGCGTAGAGGTAGTTCACCCCATTGCTGCGGGCTCGATAGACCTTCATGTGTCGAAACCCGATGGTCTCGAAGTGCGGGTCGTTCTCGATGTTCCGGTAATCGAGCACCCGTTCCCAGACCTTCTCGCCGAGATCCGGGCGATATCGTCGCATTTCCGGTGGCCGGGCACTGATCTCGCCCAGGGCCGCGCCTCCCACCATGGCACCCATACCCTGGGACATCAACGACACCATGGCATTTCCTGTGGCCACGTAGATGTAACCTGTGCTCTGTTCGTCACCTCTGAAAGACTCCATTCCCCATGCATAGTCGTTCTTGTCGAGGAGGTCGTCCAGCCAGTCGAAGCCTCCGTGGCTGACGAGTGTGAACTCGTCTGATTCCAGTCCGCCCGGGGGGGCAGGCGGATCGGACATGCCGGCGGGGAGACATCCGCCAACCAGTAAAACCAGAACCATCGGAATCACGGAGATGACCGGCTGATGACACACTTGATCGCACTCCTCGTGTTCAACATGCTCGAACCTAAACCGAGATCCGACTCGGCCGACACCGCCGGCCGAGCCGGCACGCGAGTGGCATCCTAACGGCATCATCGGATGAGTCCAAGTCCGGGAGATCGGAGATTCTGCTGCTCCTGCATTCCACGCACGCGAAGATGGAGCGGCCGGGTCCCTGAGGCAGGACGCGTCAGCGGACATCGGTGGGGTGTTCGGCCTTCGGAGTGTCCTTGCCTGATCTTGATCTCTGCCGAGTGGATGGGGCGCCCTGATCGTCGCGCGGACACGTCCTGGGACATGGGAGAGGTTACGTCGCGGGGCGGAGCACGAGGCGAACAGGTGTTCCCTGAAGCGGACGGTCTGTCTTGGCGACCTCCAGTCCGCCGTCCTCGCTGCGGTAGGGATTGCCCATGTCGGCGGCCAGGTTGATCAGGGCGGTGGGATCGAACCAGAAGGCCGCAAGTGATTTCTCGACGTCGGCGATGAAGTACTCCTCGCCGGTGTTTTCGTCGCGGCGGAAGAACGAGCCGGTGAACGCCCAGCGCAGCCGCCCGGGCGGCTTGCCGGTACCTCGGTTAACGAGGAGCTTCTCCAGGGGCTGCCGCCGCCAGGATCCGTCGGCCTGTTTCAGTTCCACCTCGATGGCGAGGTAGGAGGGTGGATTGCCGCCCTTGCCGAGCGCGCCGTCGGGAGGTTCCGGGATGGTTGGGGCCCCCTCCGGCCGGCTGGCTGTCGCCTGGGGCGCGAAGTCGCCCTGGAACTCGGGTGCCAGGGTGCCGGCGGTATAGCCGGCGATCAGCAAGCCGGCGTGCAGATGGCGAGGTTGGCAGTCCAGCTCGAACAGGCTTTCGTAGGTCTTGCCGCCTCGGCTTACCGCCAGGTACTCCAGAATGCCGGACTCGATGCAGATTCGCCCATCCAGGAGGATTTCCCGGTTTCGGGCTTGGATGGTGATTCCCGGGAGCGTGGTATTGGGTTTCGACAGGTGATCTGGGGGCTTGGCCGGGGCTGAGCCGGTCGCGGACGGCGCCCGATCGCCGACAGCCCGCGGCGGTTGGCTGGGCCTGTCGCCCGGCGTGTCCGCGCGGTCGCACCGGCTCCCGGTCAGGGCGATGACCAGGAGGGTGAAAGCGCCCGCGTACCGGACGCCGCGCGGGCCGCCGAAGAGCCGTGGGCGAGACGGACGCCGTGTTGCGCGCCGACGCATGGCCTCTCCTTGTCCGAGTGCAGGGGCTCGGCCGGTTCAGGAGGGCCCCTGGGTGCCCGGCTGGCCGAGATTCAGTTTCTCGAACTTGAGTCCCAGTTTCTCTCCGAGCACCATGAGGTCGCCCAGGACATTGTCGACGTCGGCTTTCTTCCTGTCGATGAGCGCGTATGCTTCGGTGCAGCAGGCCTTGGCGTCCTTCAGGGTACTCTCCTTCTGCTCGCCCTCGGGCAGCTCCTGTGCCTTGCGATGCAGCCCTTCGGCGAGGTGGTAGAGAATCGCCGGCGTGCGGGCCTCGTCGTTCTTGACGACCTGGCGGAGCAGATGGACCGCCTTGTCATGTTGGCCAAGCAGGACGTAGTTCCACGCCAGCGTGTCGACGACGTTTGGATCGGGCTGGATGCTCGCGGCCTCGGCCGAATACGGGAAAGCACTCTTGGGATCTTTCTGCTTGTCGATGAGCAGGTAGGCCAGGTTGTTCAGTCCGTACACGTGGTACTTGGCCAGGCCCGGGGCTGATTTGTAGCTTCGGGTCAGCTCGATGAGTTCCTCGTACTTCTCCTTGGCCTTATCGAGCGACTCTTTCCTGTAGTAGCTGGAGGCCAGAGACTGCAGCACTCCCAGCCGGTTCATCAGCAGTCTGGGATCCTCCTTGGGCAGGCTCTGGAGAATGTCCTCCAGGTCCTTGATGAAGCCGTCCATATCTCCGGCTCGCTGCTTGGCCGTGGATTGTACGTATCTGGCCGCGGCATGCTGCGGATTCGTGCTCAGTCGCTGGCTGAGCATCTCGGCCACGGTGTCGTCGCCCAGCCGGGCCCTGGCATCCAGGGCGATGAAGCCGAACAGTTCGACCGCGTCCCCGGTGGCGTCGAGGGCCTGGTTGTAGAGCTTGATCGCGGCCTCTCGCTCGCCCTTGTCCGCCAGGGCGCTGCCCGCGAGGGCGAGGAACTGGGGTCGATTCTTGATTCTGTCCGGCAGCATCTCGGCCACGATGCGGAAGACGCGGTCGTTTTGCCTGACCTTGACGCCCCCGCGGAGGACCTCTTCGACCACCGCGTCGTTGTAGTCGCTCAGCCGGATGGCGTCGGTGCCGTACTGCATGGCCGCTTCGCCGTTTCCGCGGGTCACGTACATGTCGGACAAATACAGGGGCCAGAGGTAATTGCGGGGATCCTTCTCCCGAAGCGAAAGGAGCAGTGTCTCCGCGGCGGGCCAGGCTTGTTTCTCGTTGTAGATTCTCATCAGCATGCGGACGGCCAGCTTATTGCCCGGATCGTCCGCCAGGATGCTGTTCAGTTCGGCGACGGCCAGCTCTGACTGCTCGATGTTCAGCAGGCAACGAGCCAGCCGCAGGCGGTGTATGTAGTCATATCCCTTGGGGTTGCTGGCCTTGACCTGGCGAAGCTCATCCGCGGCCTCGAGCCACTGGCCGCGCATGGAGAAGATCTCGGAGCGGGTCAGATGAGCTGCCGCTGCGTCTTTGGGGTTCTGGGCGATGTATTTCTTCAGCGTTGCGAGGGCCTGGTCGAGCTGGCCAATGTGGACCAAGAGGTTGCTCTCGGCGAGGAGTTCCCAGCTGTCGCCCACCTGGGTAGCCTGGTAGGCTTCGATCTCCTTCCGCACTTTGGCCTCGTTCAACTCCGGTGAAGCCAGCAGCAAGTCGATGAGGATTTGGCGTGCCGAGTGGCTACCCTCAGGCCATTTCTGGGTCTCCGCGAGCTCGACCGCTTTGCGTGCCCACTCCTCCGCTTTGGCCAGCCGAATCGCCACCGACTGGTCGTCTTGAGCCCCCTGTCGGGCGGTGGCCTGGTAGTGGAGACACAGCTGCAAGCAGGACCGCGGGGAGTTGGCGAGCGACGCGGCTTTCTCGTAGGCGTCGTCGACCTGTTGAAGAGTTGGGCTGTCGGGGAGGGGCGGGGACATCGCCGCCATTCCCGCGAGGTGGCTGGCGTAGACCATCTGAGCCGTGGCCTGGATCGGCGCCGGCTGCTTCTGGACCTGATCCCGGAGTTCCTCCAGGAGAGCCTTCACCCGAACTGAGTCCTCGGGCTTGCTTGTGCGGATGAACCTCGCGTACTCATCGAGGCGCTCAGCCCTCCATTCCCAGGGGTCAACGACCGAACCCGTGTCCTTCGGGTCGGTTTTCAGAATGTCCTGGTGGACGGCGTCTGCCTTAGCCGTCTCTCCCACCTTCTGGTAGAGCCTGGCGAGGGCCATCAGATTGAGAAGATCCTTGGGGTTTGATGCCCGCAGGCTTTCCCGCCGCACGATGCCGGCTTGAGGGTCTTGGGCGTCGGCGAGGCCTTGCAGTTGTTCGCGGACCCAGGGATTGTTGGGAATCAGCTGTTTGCAGAGCTCAAGGTACCGAGTTTTGTCCGCTTCCGCCTGGTCATCCTTCCGCAGACTCGCCAGGTGGGCCAGCCGGAGTGCCGCCTCCGAATTCCGGGCATCCAGCTCGAGGGCCTTCTCGAACTCCCGGGTGGCTTCGGCAATCTTGTTGAGTCTCAGCAGAGCCGACGCGTAGTCAATGCGGCCGGTGGGGAAACTCGGGAATTCCTTTAGCCCGCTCTCCAGCTCCTTGGCAGCCTTCTGGAGCAGCTCGGGCTTGTTCTCGGCGATGCCTTGCCTGAGGCACAGCCGCCCGCGGTAGAAACAGCCTTTGGAGGGATCCAGGCCGATCTCGACGGCCTTGCCCACCATTTCTTCGGCGACTTTCCAGTCTTGGCGCGTCAGGGCGAGGTTGAAGAGCTCGTCGACCAGATTCTTGCTCGTTGGGGCCAGATCGAGAGCTTGCCGGAGACGGTTCCAGCCCTCGGTAGCCAGTCGATCCGCCTCCTCCGGTTGTGTGGCCCGGCGTGCGGCCACCATCTTGAGCTGATAGAGCTCCAACGTGGCTCGCAACCGATCCTCGTCGCTGGCACTGGCCTCGAGGTCCGCCTGGCTCATCTCCTCCCTCTTCTTGATCCTGTCACTGTCGGACAATCGCGGGTCGGCGAGCACGGCCCACCGGTCGAGCAGAGTGATGTACTGCTGGTACGCCTTCTTCTGGTCGACTTCCCCAGGTTGGGTGGTGGTGGCGAGGGCAGCGAGTTTCTCATTCGCCAGGGTCTTCTGCCTCTCAAGGAGCTGAGTCAACTTCTCGGCCTGCTGGCTTTGGGAGTAGATTCCAACCAGGTTCCGGACGGCCGTGTTATTGAACGGGCTCGCCTCCAGGACTTCCAGGAACAGCTTCTCGGCCTGGGCCTGCAGCTGGGCGTCGGGCGGCGTGCTGCTTTCGGCCCGCATGGCGAGGAGTAATGCCTTCTGGAGCTTGTCTGTGAGGGCGGCCTGGGGGGCATCGGTGGGTGTCCGGTACTTCGCCATCAGATCCTGGATCTCCTTCAGTCGATCCCAGTTTTTCTGGGATTGGTGGATTCTGAAGAGGACCGGGAGGGCGAGAGGCACGTTCCCTTGCTGGTTGTCAGGGTCATACAGGAGCACCTGCTCCGCGATCGGCAGGGCCTCTGCGGCGGCCTTCTCATCGATCTGGCCGGCGGAGTTGGTGCCTTCGGCGAGAATCCGCTCCGCGAGAGTGGCGAGTACCCAGGTATGGCCCGGAGACAGTTTCTTGGCCTGTCGAAGCATGTTGATCGCGAGGCCAGGAGTATTGCTGACACGATATTCTTCCGCCAGCAGTATGGCTATCTTGAGGGCCAGTCTCCTCTCCTCCATACTCTTCGGGGAGTCCATGTTGATCTTCTTTGAGGCTTCCTCCAGGGAGCGGACAGCGATCGCATGGTTACCCTGGATGATCGCGATCAGTGCCTTCATCACCAGGACGGAAGGGGCATCCTCGCCCAGGTCGGCGGCTTGATCCTTGCAGAGCTCCTCGAGCGAAGGAACGATGATCACACGGCCGTCGGGGGTCTTAGCATCTTGTCCGTCTGCGTCTTTCAGAGAAAAGCTGGTTAGAAGGTCCTTGTTGGTCTTGATGGGCTGCATTCCCGGATTGGCCGGCAGGTAGTAGAGAGAGTTAAAAAGATCGTCACGGAGGTCACTTATGGCTTGCCGGTTGCGGATCGCCTCCATGCCGACCCGCTTGATGCCCAGGACATAACGCTGGGCCAGAAGACGCACGGCTTCCTCCAGGTCGCGGTCAGTTCGCAACAGGTCCGCGAGCTGGCGATAGGCGTCAAAGCCATACCTATCGCTCTTGATGGCCTCCTCATAGAACTTGCGAGCGACCTGGTTGTTCGATTGCTGTTCCTTCTGACTGGCCTTCGTGTCTTCGGGCTGGCTGGGGAACATGCTCCGGTAGTACTTGGCCAGGGCGATGAGGCTATCGATCCTCGCGGGATCGTCGGGCTCCAGTTGTTCGGCAATCTTCCTGGCAGTCTCAAGACATTCGAGTGCCTTGTCGTTCGTCTCCTTGATGGCGGTCAAGATTCCCGTCAGTTCCTCCGGCGAGGCCCGCTTCTGGCGCAGTGAGGCCCATTGCCGACTCTGGAGCTCCGCCTTGGTGGCGCAGTAGATGCCTCGTTTCCTCCAGGCCTCGACGGAAGCGGCGATGGCTTTCTGCTCTGCCTCGTCTTTTTCGGGGGCTGGGCTTGTGGCTGGCGAGGTCGATGGTGTTGCGGGCACGGGGTGACCGCTGGTCAGGTCCTCAAACATCTGGTCGGCCTCTTTGGCGAGGTCGGATCCGGGCCGGGGCTTCCAGAAATCCTTGGGGACTTGGGCGGCCCAGGATTCGGTCGACTGGGCTAGTGCTGCAAGGCTCTTCTCCATGCTCTCGTCGTATTGTTTCATGTTTTCGTCGGACAGGCTTTGCTGCAGCAGATGCCGGGCGAGGCTGTCCACGTAGTCCGCATTGGGCTTCTCCTGCTCGGCGTCCGCCTTGGGCTTGTCCGGCTTGACGGCTTGACGGAGGAAGTACTCACCAGCGGCGAGATTCTCTCGTCGGGCTTCGACTTGGGCCAGCAGAGCGAGTCCGAGTGCATGACGCGCCTTGGTGCTCTCGGGTTGGACCTTCAGGAGGTTCGAGGCGAAGTCCTCGATATCTTTCGACCCGAAGAAGTGGAATTCGGGGTATTCAAACACAAGATCGAGTTTTCTCTCGTAGGCCGGTCCGTAGTTCGGATCCGCCAGAATAACCCGGTTCCACATTTCGACCGCCGTTTTCGGGTCGCCGGCCTTGAGGGCCATGTCGCCTGCCTGCAGCCGGTAGTTCTTGCTGTCCTCCTCGTATGTCCCGCCAGCGCCGGCGGAATCCGCCAGGGCCTTCGCTCGGTTGGCCGCCGTGTTGTACTGCCTGGCGGCCTCCTTGTACCCCTCCAGGGTACCGAGCTTCGCTGCCCTCTCGGCGTTGGCGACTGCCGGCCCGGGATCCTGCTTGGGCAAGAATCGCGTTACCACCAGGAACGCGGCCAGGATCGTCAGGAACATGCCGACGACGGTCATCCCTACAACGAGCTTCTTATTGAGTCGTTTTGCCATGGTTGAATCTCGGTTCCTTCTCTGTGTGCCTGTCAGTTGTTCGCCGGCGTCTTCGCCGACGCAGCTTGTTGGGCCTGCTTGACTTGCTGCCAATCTGGCCAGTGCTCATCCAGCAGCAGCGGGACCACCTGCTGGATGAATCGCCTGCCGGACTCGATGGCCGCCTCCCGAGTGGGCAGGGCATCGTTGACTCCGAAGGTCAACTCCAGCTTGCTGAAGTACGCGTATTTCTCGGCGGGGTCCGCGACGACGGTTCGCACCGCGTTCCGGTCGGCGCAGAATTGCCCGTTCGCATGGAAGGTGTAGATCACCGTGCGTTTCTCGCGCAGATCGGAACGGGCATCCATGGTCAGGATCTTGAACGGGACCTTGGTCATTTTTCCTTGGTGAGTGACGGGGATCTCCAGGATATCCTCGCGCTGAATCTCGTAGCCGCCCCCGCTGTAGCACTCCTCGGGCACGTGGGGCACCTGGTCGGGTTGTCCGGTGTAGTAGGTGACGAACAGACTGATGAAGTCCTCCGGGCCCTTGGAGGCTGTTGGGGAGACATCCTGAAACACCCACTGAATGTACTCTTTCGTTCCCAGCTTCTCGAGAACCTCCGGCTTGATCATGTAGTTGTGGTGGAACTTGTAGCCAAAGAGCTTGGTCTGATCGAGGCCGTCCAGCGGCTTGCGCAAGGGAACCGGCAGCTTGCGGGTCTGCCAGGCGAAGGCGTACGCCATGAGCTGGAAGGTGGCCGCGAAGGTCAGCAGCAACCCCAGGCAGGCAACGAACCACCCATTCCTGAAGGCGCTCGTCAGGGATCGGTTTGGGGGATGGACTGGCTTGGCCGCGCTACCGGCCGGTGTCGTCATGATCGAATCCTTCCACTCGTCAGCAGCAACCCGGTGGCAGCCCAACGTACAGGGACTCACCCATCTTGACGGTCACTATAGGCCCACGGCAGGCCCGGTCAAATATCATCGACCGTCCCGGCGTGGCAGGACAGCTTGCCGGCCGCCAAACTGGGCTGAAGGCGGCGTTCCCGATGTCAGGAGACCGCCCCGACGGGAGACCGTCAGTCTTACTTACCCTATCTGACGCGAAAAAGTTCACTCCGGTACCGGCCTGTCCGATAAGAGGGAGTGACGATATGCTGACACCTGGCACACCAAAGCCGTTGGACTGCGTAATTGTGGGCGCGGGCGGGCACGGACGTGTTGTGCTCGACATCCTGCTTTCCGCCCGGCAGTACCGTGTCATCGGCTTTCTTGACTCCAATCCGGCGCTTCACGGCCGACACATGGACGGTTTTCCGGTGCTTGGGGACCTATCCTCGCTGGCCGATCTTCGTGCCCAGGGGCTTGGCGGGGCCATTGTCGCGATCGGTGACAACGGGGCTCGCCGCTCGTTTGCCGAGCGGATCGAGCAGGCCGGCGTCGAGTTGATCAATGCCGTACATCCCACGGCCCACCTGGCGCGCAACGTGCGGATCGGGCGGAACGTCGTCGTTGCCGCCGGTGCCCTGGTCTCCGCTCATTGCCAGATCGGCGATTCCGTGGTCCTGAACACGGGGTGCATCGTCGACCATGAATCCATGATAGGCACTGCGGTCCACGTTTGCCCGGGGGCAAGGCTCGCGGGGCGCGTGACTGTCGAGGCTGGCGCCTTTGTTGGCATCGGCTCGACCGTTTTGCAGTGCCTGCGAATCGGATGTGAGGCCGTCATCGGCGGAGGAGCCGTGGTGATCAATGATGTCGAGCCCATGACCACGGTCGTCGGGGTGCCGGCTCGGGTCGTCCACGCCGCACCTGGCTATGACGACTTTGCAGATCTGCTGAGCCCTCCTGGGCTTCGGAAGCCGGCTCTGACCACGACCAAGTAGCTGCCTCGTTTCGCCCGCCGCAGCTCCATCATCAGACTGTTCGGTGATCCTCCACGCCGCCCGCAGCGAGGCTACATCGTCGTCGTCGCAGACGCTTGACGGCCACCGGTGTCAGCCGGATCATCACCGCTCATGGGTCAGGAAGACGCATCCGGAGGCGGAGGAGTATGCGGTCGTCGGAGACTGCTGGTGAGCAGCCTCCTGCTCGGCTTGCCGGTGGTCATTCTCGCGGGTGCATGGCGCCTGGGTGGTGTCTCCGCTCTTGAGGATGATATTCTCTTCTATCTGCCGGCCAGGCAGTATATTGGCGAACGGATCCGAGCAGGCGAATGGCCTCTGTGGAATCCCTGGGTTGCCATGGGCACCTCGGTCGCGGCGGACCCGCAGGCCGGGCTCTGGTATCCGCCGACGTGGCTCTTTGCACTGCTTCCGCCGCTGGTCGCTTATCCTTTGACGCTGGTGCTGCATTTCGCTCTGGCCGGGGGCGGAATGTACCGTTTCCTGCGGGCTTGTCGGCACGATTGGCGTGCCGCTCTGCTGGCCGCGATCGCCTTCGAGTTCTCCGGCTTTCTGGTTGCCCATCGGGCTCATCTGACCATCCATCATGCCGCGGCCTGGTTGCCGTGGATGTTCTATGCCTGGCGTCGATTTGCCGATACGGGCCGCGTCCGCCACTGGTCGGCAGCGGCGCTCTTCCTCGGCATGCAGATGCTGGTTCAACACGTGCAGGTGTCGATCATCGGCGGGACCTTGCTCTCCGCCTACGCTGTGATCGTGCTCTGGCCCGGGCGGCGGTCATTGTGGTGGCAGTACCCGGCCGGGATGGCGTCAGGGGCGATGCTGTCTGCCATCCAGCTGGTACCGACCTGGATGCAGTTCGCGGGCAGCATCCGCGGTGCCCCCGCCTTCTACCTGTTTGTTGAGAACTCCTGGTTTCCCAGTTCGGCGGCCATGATGCTCTTTCCGATGGTTTTTGGAACTCGGACGCCGAACCTCTGGGACCAGCCTTGGTGGGGACCATCGCATTTCTGCGAGCAATCGGCCTACGCCTCCATTCTGGTGCTGGTTCTCGCCATCGCCTCGGTTGGAGCGGCCCGGGGGCGAAGGCGGGAGACCATCTTCTGGTGGCTCGCTTGTGGCGTAGCGCTGGTCATTGCCTTGGGTAGACTGACGCCGGTCAGCAGGTTGCTCATTCAGGTGCCCCTCTACAACAGTCTGCGCGTCCCGGCCCGATGGATCCTGGTCTGGTCGTTCGCGATGCCCGTGCTCGCATCCCTGGTCATGTCGGTGATTCTGAAGGGTGAGGAACCCGCTCGAGCGATGGCCGTTTGGGTGCGCCGGGCGGTTGGTCGCGTGCTGCCGGTGATGGGGGGGATTGTCCTGCTGGCCATGGTGGTTCTCAGGTTCTCCGCCGCCAGACTGGCAACGCGGTTTACCAGCGCCGAGTATGATCCTGTCTGGGCAGGGGCCCAGCGGGCCCTGCATCCCGCCAATCCCGCGATCTGGTGGCCTGTTCTTCTGGCGACGGTGACGGGATGGTGTCTGCTGCGATGGGTGGCCGACCGCCGGCCTTTGCGGCTCACGTTGCTGTTCCTCGTTTTCCTGGTCGATCTGGCGAGTGTTGCCGCGTTCGTGGACGTCGATACGCGCACTTACTCCCGAGCCGATCTTGAAAGACCTCCGCCCCTGGCGGAGACCATCGGCAGGTTGAAGCCCGGCCCGGGGGATCGTCTGCTCGTGCCGCGATACTCCTCGGACTACCAGCGTCCTCTAGAAGTGCTGTGGCCGCAGACGAATGTGGCTCAGCACATTGCGACATTCCAGGGCTATGGTCCGCTTTGGCCGGTGGCCAACCGGTTACTGCTCCGGTTCATGCCCTGGGGTGCCAGCGAGGAGATTGTGGCTCTGCTGCGCAATGTGAACCTCTGTCGGGCCCTGGGGATCCGGTTCATCGTCGTCCGGTCGGACCAGGAGCGCGCGGTGCTCGGCAACGCCATGCTTCCCTCTGCCCGGTCCTTGCAGTTTCATGAAATCCCCGAATCGACGAGCAAGCCGAGACTGGTGCGTTGCGGCCGCGACGTCCTATGGCCGGTGACCGTGGATTGGCCCGGACTCTACGTCTTTGAGGTCGACGCCACCCCCGTCGCGGGTTCTTTGAGTCGCTGGTTTGTCCGTCTGGAGACATCCCCTGCCAGGAGCATCGGTCCGATGCCGTCCGTCGACCCGGTGGACCTGGCCGCAGGCCCTCGACGGCTCCGTTTCCACTTCTACAGCGACGTAGCTCCCGGTCGCGCCTACCTTCGCATCAAGGCGGATATGGGGCGCGCTCTGTGGCTCGGCAAAGCGGCATTTGGCCTCGTGGCAGCGGCGACCGATTCGTCCGCCGCTGAAGCGTCCGCCTCGCGTTCACCGTTCGTCCATCGAGCGGACTTGCCGGGCGGCGTTTCACTCTACGAGTTGCCCGGTTCCCGTCCGTTGTGGTACTGGTCGTCGAGCGTGGAGATCGTCTCCAGCCTGCTGGAGGCGGTGGATCGGCTTCAGAGCCTGTCAATCCGACAGACGACTGCCACGGTGCTTGAAGGCACGCCGGGAAGCGACCTGGTGGCGACCTGTACGTCCGGGCCACTCACCTGGCAGCAGGTGTCCGATCGGGAATGGCGCGTCGAGGCGGAATCGGCCGGTGGCGGCTTGCTGGTCTTCAATCAGACCTATGATTCCGGGTGGCGGGCCTCGATCGACGGCCGCGAAACGCCGATTTACCGAGCGAACGCCGTGGCACAGGCCGTGCTAGTACCCTCAGGGCGGCACGAAGTCTGTTTCGTCTATCGCCCTCCAGGTTTCGAGACAGCCTGTATCCTGAGCGTGACGGCCGCTATCCTGCTGCTCGGTCTGGCAGCCTCAACCGCGGGGCGCCCCGGAAGATACAAGTACGGGGGTGCGTATTCGGAGCGGAAGGCTGCAGCTGGTACCTGACCGTGAACCGGCTGGTTTCCGGCTGTGAAATAGCCGGATGACGGCGGCGACCGTGATGAAGATGACAGGAAGCGGCCGATCTAGGCGTCATTGAAGTGAATGGGTGTCGGAAGACAGTCAGCACGATGTTATGAGGGAGATGCTCAAGATGAGAACAGAAGCGATGAGCGCACGCGTCATTCGATTGGGACTCGGTCTCCTGTTTGGCCTGGGGGCCGGAGGACTGGTTGACTCGCAACTCTTTGTGGGACAAGCGGTTGCTGCCGATCAGGCTGTGGCCGAGAGACCGGTTGGCGTTTCCAGCCAGGGTATGAGCAACGTCGAGGCGATCTCCGACGTATTCCGTCAGGTTTCCAGGCGAGCCGGCCCTGCGGTGGTCCACATTTACTCCCGGGTGGAGCCCAAGAAGGCCGACCGGGAGAAGTCTCCACGAAGCGTCGATCCCAGTGATTTGCCGGAGGCCCTGCGGAGATTCTTCGAGGACCGGGAAGACGGACAGCGAAGTCCGAGGTTCCAGTTCCGATTGCCTGAGGAGATTCAGCCTCAGCCGCAGATTGGCAGTGGGAGCGGGGTTATCATTGATGCGGAGAAGGGCTACGTCATCACCAACAATCACGTGGTCGAAGGCATCGAGAAGGACAAGGACACAGGGCGGATCGATGTTCGCTTGGCGGACGGGCGCCGCTTTCTCGGCCAGATCGTGGGCAAGGACCCCAAGACTGACCTCGCCCTGATCCAGATCAAGGGTGACCGTTTGCAGGCTCTGCCCTTGGGAGACAGTTCCAAGGTGGAGGTCGGCGACTTTGTGATGGCCATTGGTGCCCCTTTCAACCTGGACCAGACCGTGACTCAGGGCATCATTTCGGCCAAAGGACGGAATCCTCGAATTGTGGAAGGATATGAGGATTTCATTCAGACGGATGCGGCCATCAATCCGGGCAACAGCGGGGGTCCGCTCGTGAACATGCGTGGCGAGGTCATCGGGATCAACACCGCGATTGTCACCCGTGGGATGGTGGCTGCCTACGCCGGCGTCGGCTTTGCCATCCCGAGTCAGACGGTCAAGGAACTGCTTCCTTACCTGCAGGAAGGCAAGGAGATTGTCCGTGGCTATCTCGGAGTGGCCATTCAGGGCTTTGACACCGCTCCTCCGGGCTATGCCAAGACGTTCGGGCTCGAGGAAGAGAAGGGCGTGGTGGTCGAAGAGGTGATGAGTGGTACCCCGGCAGCCAAGGCGGGCCTCAAGGCCGACGACGTGATCCTCACGCTGGCCGGTGAGCCGGTGAAGTCGGTGCAGACCCTGCAGTCCAAGGTGGCGCGCACCACGCCGGGCACGAAGATGGAGTTGAAGGTCTGGCGCGACAAGAAGGAGATCACCATTCCCGTGGTGATCGAGAAGCAGCCCAAGCAGTTCTTCGCCCAGGATGGCGGCCGGCGACAGAAAGACACCGAGCGTGACGCCGAGAACGAGGGCGATGAAGGTGAGACGGAGATTGAGGCGCTGGCCATTTCGGTTCAGCCGGCGACGCCCTCGCTGGCGAAGAAGCTTGGCTGGTCGGATCCCAAGGAAGTGGAAGGTTGCCTGCTGGTGACCGGTGTTGAGACGCTAGGCGAAGGAGCAGCGGGCATGGGGATCGAAGTCGGCGATGCGATCCTGAGCGTTCAGGGGGAGAAAGTGACCACCGGCAGGGCCTTACAGAAGGCCTTAAGCAGGGAGAACCTTGAGAAAGGCGTTCGTTTGCGGGTGAAGTCGGTCCGAACGGGCCGGTCACGATCGCTGTTCGAACAACTGCCGCAATGAAGATGGCGGCCTGCCAGCCGACAGTTGTTGCCGATTGCCCAGGTTGAAGCTTGCCGGCGCTCGGAGGTGCAGGCGGTCCAAGACGCCAACGGATGGCCGGTCGTCATGACCGGCCATCCGTTGGCATTGAGTCGTTCAACCGACAGGGCCGGTTGAGCGGTTACTTCTTGGCTTTGCCGTGGAGGAAGAGGTCGAGTCGCTCGAACATTTTGCTTCGGGACTCAGCCCCGGCATCGAGGAAGGCCAGCATGGCCGCGGCGACGACCTTCTCTTTGACGTAACCGGACTTCGCGCACTCCTTGTCGAACGTCGTGACGAGCTTCCCGGGGAGGTAATATGATCTTTTTGGCTTCTCTGACATAACTACAATCTCCTCTCTTGCGCGCCGTGGCGTACACGGTGCAGGACCGAAACAGAAATATGAATCCACAGGGGTACTCGGCGTTTTGTTCCGGGCTCCCTGATTCCCGATTTGTTCTCGGGTCCTCGCTCGGCCGGGTCGCTTCCTTCGTCCGCCGGCAGCCAGAGGCCGCTGCTCGGCCATCCTGGGGTCGCGCGTCCGGCCTGTTTGTGCCCACAGCCCCGTGCGTTGACTTGGACTGGCTCAACAATATAATGCCAGCCGTTACCTCGTCAAGGGCTTCCGTGCCGATATTCGGCCGACGCGGGCCGGAGGGTGGCGGATCCCGGAGGTCCGCGTCTCTTCTGGGCGAAAGGCCGGGACATCTTGATCTTCGTGAGAAGTATAGCACGTGTTTTTGCCTCCGGTCTGGTCGCGGCCGCGTTTTTGTGCTCTGTCTGCCTGTCTGCGTGGGCCGCTTCCCTTGTCCCCCTGGACGATCCTGAAACCACCAACCCGATGCTCCCGGTTGAGGTGAGTCGTGTCGCCCCCGAGTTTTTCGGAGAGTATGCCCATGTCTGGGCTCTTCCTGACGGCTGCCAGGTTGTCCAGTACTACGGGGATCTGGCGGTCCATCTGGGCGATCGACGGCTTTCCGCCCGAGAGGCAGTGACCTGGATGCAGCAGTGCCGTTGGCAGGGGCAGGCCTACTACCATTTCGAGGTCTTCCTGTCTCAGCAGGCCAGGGTTCAGGATGCTGGGGGGACGGTGACGACGGGTCCGGTGCTTTTCGTGACCTTCAACACTAAGGATGCTCCGGTTCTTCAAGCGGACGTGACGACACGTGAATCCTCCGCAGAAACGCCGCTGTATGCGGAAGCCGTGAAGATCAGGCAGGTTGTGCTGGCCAGGACGGGGCCGACAACGCAGCCGGCGGGCGTGGAGGTGGTCGATCTGGAGCAGGCTGAGCTCAAACCGCGGCCTGAGGCCCGTCCCCTGGTACATTACCATGGAAACCAGACGTCGATCGATGAGGGGCGGGGGACCGTCACAGCCATTGGCAAGGTGTATGTCTCTCAGGGATTGGTCGATAGTGGCGACTTTCTGGAGATTCGGGCGGATGCCGCCGTCATCTTTCTGAGCCGCAAACCGAGGGAAGCACCATCCTCTTCCTCGGCCAGTCCCTCCGCTGAGACCCAGCCGTTTCCGCCGGAGCGGGCGGAGGGTGAGCGCCGGGAGATGGACGCGGGTGTGGCCGGAGTCGGTAGCCTGGGTGCCAGTGTTGGCGAGGGAGTATCGGGTGTTTACCTCCAGGGTGATGTGGTTCTAACCCGTGGTGAGCGGATGATTCGGGCATCCGAGCTGTACTACGATTTCGAGAATGATCGCGCCTTGATTCTTGATGTGGTGATGCGTGCCTTGGCTCCAGGGGGTGAACTCCCCATTTATGTTCGGGCCCAGCAGGTGCGTCAATTGTCGACCACGGAGTACATGGCCCGCAAGGCCATTGTCACGACCAGCGAGTTTCACACACCTCACGTGCACATCGGTGCCGAGCAGGTTCGGTTGATTGATGCCACGCCCAGGGACGAGTCGGGGCAGGTGGCGGGGCTTCAGGCCGGACGTTACCAGGTACGGGACGCGACCTTGAATGTCGAGGGCGTGCCGCTGGCCTACTGGCCGTATGTCACCGGGGATCTCAAGGAGGGTGAGAGTTCCATTCGCAGCGTCCGGACGGGCTACAGTGAGAAGTATGGCGCCACCCTGGAATCGAAATGGTATCTGTTCAATCTGTTGGGGCTGGAGAAGCCCAAGGGTGTGGACGGCACGTTGCGGTTGGACTACTTCAGCGAGCACGGCCCGGGCGTGGGTACGGACGTCGACTATGAGACTGAGAACTCGTTCGGCTTGTTTCGCGGGTACTACATTCATGACACCGGCCGGGACAGCCTGGGCTCGTTTCGCGACAACGACCCGGATACCGAGAACCGGGGGCGGCTCACCTGGCGGCATCGGGAGATTCTGGGCCAGGGGTGGGAATTGACTCTCGAAGGGTCCTACCTGAGCGATCCGACGTTCATGGAGCAGTACTTCGAGGGCGAGTACGATGAGGGCAAGGAGCAGGAGACGCTCGCCTATCTCAAGAAGCAGAAGGACAACTGGGCGGTGACAGGCCTGGTGCAGGCCCGGGTTCTCGATTTTCTGACTCAGACGGAGCACTTCCCGGAGCTGGCATACTACCTGGCCGGCGAACCGCTCGCCGAAATCGCCAGTTTCTACAACGAGTCGCACCTCGGAATGGCCCGGTATCGTCCTGATTCGCGTCGACTGTGGGATCGGAAATGGGTTGTGGACAACACCGGTGCGAGCGACATGACTTTTCAGAGCGAAACCCGGAACGAGTTCGATCTGCCGATCAAGTTGGGCAGCGCGAACATTGTGCCGTTCGCGACCGGACGGGCCGGATACTGGGATGGTTCCGCGGCGGGCGGCTCGCGTGACCGGCTCTTCGGCATGGCGGGTGTGCGCGCCGGCACCGAGGTCTGGCGGCTGTTCGACACGATGAACTCGGAGTTGCTGGACGTGCACGGCGTACGGCACGTGATTCGACCGGAAGCCACCGCCTGGATGAGTACCACCAACACGAACAGCCTGGAGCTTCACCCGTTCAGCCCGGGCGTCGAGGATATCGACGATTTCTACGGGACCTCGCTAGCCGTCCGCCAGCGCTGGCAGACGAAACGCGGCTCGCCGGGAGGCTGGCGGGTGGTGGACTGGATCCTGTTTGACGTGGAACTCAACCTCTTTGGCGATCATCCCGAGCAAGAGTTGCCGATCGGGCGGTACGACAACGCCCGGCCGGAGAACAGCGTCGCCCGCAACCACGTGCGATCCGATTTTCAGTATCGCATCAGTGACACGACCTCGATCCTCTCCGACGCCAACTGGGACTTGAGCGACGGCAGCCTTGATCTATTCAACCTGTCTTATGCGGTCGAGCGATCTCCTCGTCTGTCCTACTTCCTGGGGTACCGGCGGATCGACCCCACCGACTCGAATCTGATCGGCGGGGGGACCAACTACGAGCTCAACGCCAAGCATCGTCTGGCCTTGAGAGCCTTCTATGACATTGAGCGGGGCAAGCTGGATCAACTCGAGGTTACCGTGGTTCGCAAGTTCCCCCGGTGGTATGCCGCCCTGACGTTTAGCGTTGACGAGCAGGCCGACGATCTGAGCCTTGGCCTCTCGGTCTGGCCGGAAGGCGCTCCGCAGGCCGCCATTGGCAATCGCCGCTACACGAAGCTCGGAGCCTCGACCGGCATCAAGCCCGAGAACTAAGTCGCTGCGGTTCTCAGGGGAACTGACGACCGATAAACCGTCCCCTCCCAGATACCCCCGAGGGCTTTCCTCAAGTCTGATCCGCCGTCCTGATCTGTCGGCCGTCCTGGTTCGGCGCTTATGTTGACGCTCCGACTAGCCGATTCAGAGTCGTGGATGTCCATGGCTTTCTAACCGACGGGCAATAGCCGCGATGACCATACCGATAGACCGCAGACGCCAAGCCAGCCCGTGGGTTTTCGTCGCCCTGTGCGCCGCTTCCGTGGCGGCGGCAGGGGCGATGGCTCTGGGCAGCCACCCTCTTCTGGGGACGTTGGTTGTTCTGGCGGGTCTGGGATCTCTCTTGGCCTTCACCCGACGCTGGCGGGCCGATACTGCTGGCTGCGAGCGGGAGCTCGGTGATTGTCAGCTCCGGATTCGCGAGGAAGTGGCTGCCCGCATGGAGGCGGAGTCCGCCCTCACCGAGGTGAGCGCGGCGGGCGAGGTGATACGCCATCAGTACGAGGATGCCAACGAGCAGCTCCGGCGGGTCTGCCAGGAACTGGAAGACGCCACCGACCGCGCGGACCGCAGCGAAGTTGCCGCGGAGGTGGCCTCGCACAGCAAGTATGAATTCCTCGCTGGTTTCAGCCATCGAGCCCGCACCCTGATGACGCCCATCATCGGATTCGCCGAGAACCTGTCCGATCCGGTCATGACCAGCGATGACCGGGAGCGGGCCCTTGAGACGATCAAGCGGAATGGCCAGGAACTGATGACCAATCTGTCCAGCCTCCTGGATATCGCCTACCTTGAAACCGGGCGTCTCGAAATCAGGCACGCCGTCTGTTCGCCACTCCAGATGGTGAGCGAGATCCTTTCCGCGGCCAAGTGTGCCGCAAGCCGGAAGGGACTTGACCTGTCCGTCGATTTCGTCGGCCAGGTGCCGGAGACGATTCAGACCGACCCGGCCAGGCTCGCCCAGATCCTCGGCAAGCTGGTCGGAAACGCGATCCGCTACACGCAGGTTGGCGGGGTACGACTTGCCGTGCATTTCTCCGACTCCGGCCTGGAGCCGGTTCTGCAGTTCGAGGTGATTGATACCGGAGTCGGCATGACGGAAGGCCAGATAGCCGGGCTGTTCGATCCGTTCTCCAACTCCGCAGGTCCCGAGGCTCCGCAGTTCGGCGGTACCGGCCTCGGTCTCACGATCTGCAAGCGCCTGGCCAGCCTGCTGGGGGGCGACCTGAGCGTGGACAGCGTTCCGGATCAGGGGACGACGTTCCGGCTGATCATCGCCACCGGTCCGCTGGATGGGGTGGAGATGACCGATGGACCAACCGAGCGGATCATCGCCGAGGATGAGTCCGAATTGGTCGAAGCGACGGTGAACATGGAGGAGAAGCCGCTCGACGCGCACGTGCTGTTGGCCGAGGACGGGATCGACAATCAACGACTCATTTCCTTCATCCTCAAGAAGGCGGGGGCCGAAGTGACGCTGGCCGACAACGGCGGCAAGGCGGTGGAACTCGCCCTGGAGGCTCAGAGGGGGGGGCATCCGTTCGACCTGATTCTCATGGATATGCAGATGCCCACCATGGACGGCTACACAGCCACGACCCGGCTGCGCGAGCAAGGATATGCAGAGCCGATTGTGGCCCTCACCGCACACGCCATGGCCGGCGACCGGGAGAAGTGCCTCCAAGTCGGGTGCGACGACTACGTCGCCAAGCCGATCGATCGTCTTACCCTCCTGGCGACACTGCACAAGTGGCGCGGTCAGTCGTCTCCCCGGAGCCGGACGGCCGAGGTCGCCCCGTCTTGATGGGTTGCGGTCCGTTCGTCGCCCGCGCGTTCGGAAGACCGTCGTCTCGGCCGGCAGCTACCCGTTGAACGTTTGCCTCGCGGTGGCCGGGGATTGGGGCGGCTTCCTCGTCAAGCCGGTCCGGCGCAGCGTGCTGATGGACAAGTTGACCGCCGTGAAGCTCCTGGCCTCCAACTGGCGCACTCCCGCGGAGTGGTCCCGCCGGGCCCGGTCTTTTCCCGAGGCTTGTGGCTTTTTCGGATCGTCCGATGGCGGAATGACGCGGCCCTCTTTATACTCCTCCCAGCCCTTGAGTTGCTGACACCTGGCGGTTCCTTCCTGCTTCGGACGGTTCAAATGGGCGTGCCATGGGAGGAGTGAGGATGTCGAATACCCGTTTCGGATCGTTACTTCTGGGCGTCATCGAGGTTCTTGTCGCTGCGGCCGGGTGCCTGGGCGAGGTTCGCTCGGCCGACTGCGAGCGGTTTGTCATCCCGCCTGACCGGCCGGCGCGTCTGGAATGGAGGGCAGATCCGCCTGCCCACCGGTCGGATCTGGGCTACATCATTTCCGACTACTGGGCTCGCGAGGTGGCCGCTGGCGAGGCTGTCGCCGATCGGGACGGGGCCATCTCAATCTCGGTGAACTTGCCTCGGGGCTTCTACGAAGTCGCCCTGCCGCGACTTGGTTACCGCGGCGGCATCGTCGTGCGACCGGAACACGCCGGGCCTGAGGACGCGTTCTTCTGCATGGACAGCGCTCTTTCCTGGCTCGAGAAGCGGGAGGACATCCGCGGCGGACTCGCCAGGATGCTCAAACGGATTGGCATCGTCCAATCGCGCGAGCGGCTCCGCTGGGATGCGGTCAACAAGTCCGAGGACGTGTGGGATTGGGAGGGTGGTTGTCAGTTTGAGACCCTCCGCCGCACGTATGCTCGGCACGGTGTCAAGGTCCTGGAGATGTTCCATGATAGTCCGAGATGGCTGGGCCGCACCGACGCCAACCCGTATCCCACAAACCTGCTTCTGGCCGCACGATCGATCGGCGATCTCGGCCGTCGGTGGGGGGGTACATGGGGCGGGCTGGAGATCTGGAACGAGCCCGACGTCCAGTTCGGTGCCAACCTTCCGGCCGACCAGTATGTGCCCCTGGCCAAGGCCGCGGCCTGGGGGCTCCGCGAGCACCTGCCGGCGGTCCCGCTGGTCGGCGGCGTTCTCACGGACATCGCCCCGGATGAATACCGTCGGGCATGCGCCGAGAACGGCCTGCTCGATCAGGTCGACGCGATCAGCTTCCACACCTATCAGCAGGCAACGACTGTAGAGGACATGGTTTCGCGGTACCGAGTTTGGCTCAAGGCGTATGGCAAGGAGTCCATGCCCCTGTGGATTACCGAGAGCGGACGGCCCTGGCCCAAGGGGGCGCCGCGGCCGGCCATGAGAGAAGATGCGGTCAGCGCCCTGGACATCGTGATGAAGGCCATTGAGTCGAAGGCCTGTGGGGTGGCCGCGTATTTCGCCTTCGTCTACGTGTACTACGAGGAGAACCAGAACAACTTCGGGATGATGGGCCGGGAAGTCTCTCCGCTTCGTTCGATGGCCGCCTATGCCCAGATGGTGAGCGCGTTGGCGAACAAGGCATACGTCGGAGATTTGAAAACCTCGGATCCGGCCGTCAAGCGGGCCAGGGTGTTCAGCGGCACCGGCGGGACGGTGGCGGTGTTGTACACTGGGTCGGTGAATCGGGACGCGAAGGTCAGACTGGAATTGGCTGCGCGGCGACTGGAGGGTATCGACGGTCGGACGCTCAGCGTTGATGCTGCGGGCGGTCTTCCCGTTCCCGACGGTCTCGCCTACGTATGGCTTGATGCCGGCTCGATGGCCGATGCCGTGGTCAAGGACACTCCGGCGGTCGGATTGTACTCCGTGAGCAGGCGACCTCCGCCCTCGCGACCGGCTCCATCTTCGGTCATTCTGCGGTATCCGTTTGACCCTTCGATAGCCAGCTTCACCTGCAAGGGCTATCACGTGACCCACGAGACTGCGGCGTGTTTTCCTCTTCGCGTGGTCGTCCACAATCTGGCTGAACAGGCCGGGCGAGTCGACCTGACGCCGTCGATCAAGGGCATGGCCTCTCCCGTCGCGATCGAGCCCCGAAGCCTTGAACTTGCACCTCAGGGCTGGGCTGAGGTTGCGTGGGAAGTCGACGTGCGGCAGGGGGGCTCGGACGGCCAGCCGCTGACAATCCAGGTGGCGGCCAAGGGCACCATGGTCCCGTGGATCAGCCCCCTGGCTGTGGATTTGTTCGTCGAGAAGACGGTGGCCGCCCACCTGGCTGGCTTTCCGGTCAGGATGGCGCTGCCCATCGCCCGGCTGGAGGCCTGGCAGGAGAATATCGCCAGTCAGGGGCGCATGACCATGTCCAAGACGAAGGAGGGCGGGTGGCGGCTGGAAGTTCACTTTGGGGCCGGGGATCGATGGGTTTACCCGAAGCTCAGGCTGGGCGAAGGTGTCAGATGGGGGCAAGCCAAGTACTTGCTCCTGCGGGCCAGATGCGACAAGCCGGCGTCGGTTCGTTTCATTGCCTGGGAGGACAGTCAGGCCGGTTACCTGTCCCGTCGTCCGCTGATCCCGGCCGACGGCCGCTGGCACGTGGTGTTGATACCGCTCCGCGATGTGGATTCTCTCGCCTCCTCACCTGATGGGAACGGCCGGCTTGACGCGGACCAGGTTCACTCCGTCTCGTTTGGCATGAACACCGAGGTCGAGGACAATGTACTGGAGATCAGCGACGCGTACCTCGTCGGTGAAAAGCCTGGCTGACGATCGACAGAATCAGCGGTTGCGATCCTCGTACCGAAGCCGCCCGGCCGGGTGGTTATCGGGCCGGGAGGCGGGCTGCCCGGTCTGGCCGATCCGGGGGAGACTCTGCTATACTTAAGGCAGGTTTAGAGTCGAATCCCCTGGAGAAGTCGAGATGGTCTTCGCCGTCCGCCGCCAGAAGCGTGTTTCCCTGCTCTTGGTGATGGGTACTCTGCCGGGACTGGCAACGGCGGCGTGGGCCCATCCGATTGTCGGCGAGACCATGCCGTTCCGGCAACCGGACGGGACGGTGATCGAGGTTCGGGTGTGGGGAGACGAATTCTACGCCGTGGCCGAGACCCTGGACGGTTACACGCTGGTCGAGGATCCAACCACACGAGCGGCTTGTTACGCCAGGTTGTCGGCGGACGGTGCCCGGCTGGAGTCGACCGGCGTCGTGGCCGGCCAGAATGAGGCTGCTCCGGTCGGCATCGACCAGCACATCCGCATCACGGTTGAATCCGCCAAGTCCAGGATCGCCGCCAACCGTCAGCTGCAGCAGGCTCAGAAGGCGGCCTTCCTTGCGACCGAGAAGGGCAGCCTGGCCCAGGAGAGCATCACCATCGGCTCCCCCAAGGGGCTTTGCGTGATCGTGGACTTTTCGGACGACGTGGCCACGATTCCTGCAAGCGCGGTCGCGGACTTCTGCAACAAGATCGGATACACGGCCAACGGCAACAACGGCTCGGTTCGTGACTACTTTCACGACGTCTCCGGCGGGAAGCTGACCTACACCAACTACGTGCCGACCGCCTACCACCGGGCGAAGCATCCCAAGACGTACTACACCGACCAGAGCATCGACTACGGTACTCGGGCTCGGGAGCTCATCACCGAGGCTCTCGACAGCCTGAAGGCCAGCGGCTTCAATTTTGGCCAGTGCGACACCAACAGCGACGGCACCATCGATGCCTTGAACTGCCTCTATGCCGGGTCGAGCAACTCGCCCTGGTCCGAGGGGCTGTGGCCGCACGCCAGTTGGATGACCTATTGCGCCGGCGGAGTGTGCGCCGGTCCTTATCAGATCACCGACATGGGCAGCAGCCTGAGGATCAGCACCTTTTGTCACGAGAACGGGCACATGCTGTTAGGCTGGCCGGACCTGTATGACTATGACTACGATTCCACCGGCGTGGGCCATTTCTGCCTCATGGCGTTCGGCACCAGCAGCACGAATCCGTGCCGGCCATGCGCCTATATGCGAAACAAGGCAGGATGGTGTACGGTGACCGAACTGCTCGCTTCGCAGGCCAACCTCCCGGTCATCTCGAACAGCAACGCGATCTACAAGCACTCCAGACCTTCCAGCACCAAGGAGTACTTCCTGCTCGAGAACCGCCAACGGACCGGGCGCGACGTCGGCCTGCCCGATGGCGGTCTGGCCATTTGGCACGTCGACGAGAACGGCAGCAACGACAACAATGAAATGACCGCCGCTTCTCACTACAAGGTCACTCTGGTCCAGGCGGACGGCCTGTGGGACATGGAGAACAACCGCAACTACGGCGACTCCAGCGACTTGTGGTCATCTCCGACGCACACGGTGTGCAATCCCGATTCCTCCCCGAACACCAGGTGGTGGGACGGAACGGCCTCCAAGTTGCACCTCAAGAACGTCAGTGCTTCCGGTTCAACCATGACCTTCACGTACCTGGATTCCGCGGACTGCAACGCGAACAACGTGGGTGACGAGACGGACATCGCCCATGGGACGAGTGCCGACTGCAACGGTGACGCGATCCCTGACGAGTGTCAGCGGCCTGCTCCGGTCGCGCCGGATGCAGTTGCCCAGGACAGCTGCGCGAATGCCCAGTGGGTTGGCCCGGGGCAGGTTTACACCGGCTCCACCGCGGGCATGACCAGCGTCTACTTCTACTCCTGCGGCAGTTCGGGTGGCTCGCCCGATGTCTGGTACAAGTACAGCCCGTACGCCTCGGGTACGCTGACCGTCTCGTTGTGTGGTTCCGGCTACGACACCGTGGTATCCGTTCACTCGGCTTGTCCGAGTACCGGCAACAACCGTCAGCTGGGATGCAACGACAACGGCTGTGACAAGCAGTCGACGCTGACCCTCTCGGTAACCGCCCGTTCGGTCTACTACATTCGTGTGGCTGGAGCCGCCGGCGCGACGGGCAGTTTCCAGCTGAAGTTGACCGGTCCCTACGCTTACCCTTCCGAGGATAATGACTGCAACAAGGACGGGGTGCCGGACGAACTGCAGCCGGATGCAGACGGAGACGGCGTCATTGACGCCTGTGACACCTGTCCTGGCACGTCCCACTGTTCGAGAGTGGCAGAATCGAACGGATGTCCGGTGGCCAAGGTGGACTACGATGCCGACGGTGACGTCGACATGGAGGACTATGCCCATTTCCAGCGATGCATGACCCCTATGGGAGTGATTCAGACCGACCCCGGGTGCGCGGATGCCATGCTGAACTCCGACCCTTTCGTGGACCGCAACGACTTCCTCCTTTTCCGTCAGTGTCTGAGCGGCCCGGGCGTCTGGGCCGATGCCGACTGCATACCGTAGGCCACCCGAGGCGGATGCCCGACCGGGGTTGACCCGAGGCCGTTCTCCTCGCTACCATGGTGTCTGGTCGTGCCGCGGTTCATGGAGTAACACCGGCAGGGAAATCACTGATGCCGGCCATCGCTCGACGCAACCTATTCCACGACAAAGTCAAGCTGATCATGGCCCTGGTGGGGATCGTTTTCTCCGTCGCCCTGGTCACGCTCCAGCTTGGCCTGCTGATCGGCGCCATGCGCAACGCCAGCGGGATCATTGATCACGCTGGGGCTGATGTCTGGGTCATGCAGAAGAGCACCCGCAACCTCGACCTGTGCGATGTCATGCTCGACCGCCGCTACTACCAGGCCGTGGCCACGCCCGGTGTCGCCTGGGGCGAGCGGCTGATTGTGCAGTTTACTCGGTGGAAGCTGGTCGATGGCCGCCAGGAGAACGTCGAGATCGTCGGCCTGTATCCGAACTCGCGGCTGAGCCTGCCCTGGGAGATGGTCGCCGGCAACCGGGACCGGATCTGGGCGATGAACGGCGTCATTATCGACGAACGGGAACGCGTCCGGTTCGGCAACGAGGGCTTGCCGCTCTCCTTGAACGAGCAGACTGAAATCCTTGGCCGGGCCGCCCGCGTGGTCGGCTTCTGCCGCGGCGTGGGCAGTTTCACGACCTCCCCTTATGTGTTCTGCGACTACAAGCGCGGACTGGATTTCAGCGGCATGACCCAGCGGCAGACCAAGTACGTGGTCCTCAAGGCCAGGCCAGGCGTCAGCCCCGAGGAACTCCGCGACCGGGTCCGCGAACGACTCACCGAGGCCGAGGCCTACACCGCCGACGAATTCTCCCGCAAGACCCGTTGGTACTGGATGTATGGCACGGGTATGGGCATCGGGATCATGTTCGGAGCCGTCCTGGGCGTCATCGTCGGCGTGGTCATCGTCAGCCAGACCATGTACTCCGCCACCGTCGAGCGGCTGCGCGAGTATGGCACGCTCAAAGCGCTGGGCATGGGCAACTTTACGCTCGGGATGATCATCCTGCGTCAATCGCTCATCGCCGGCCTCCTCGGCTATGTCATGGCCAGTGCCTTGTCCTACTACATGGGCACGTGTCTGCCGGCCTACAACGTCCCTCTGCATGTACCGCCCGCCCTTGTGGGGGCGATGTTCTTTGTGACCGTGGGTATCTGCGTGAGCGCGAGCATCACCAGCGTGCTCCGTGTCTTCCGGCTGGAGCCGGCCATGGTGTTCCGCAGCTGACCCGATGGCAGAGACTGCAACCCATTCCGGTACCGCCGTTCGCGTGTACGATCTGCACAAGAGCTACCGCGAAGGCGCACATGCGCTCGAAGTGCTCCATGGTGTCAACCTCGACATTGCCCGCGGCGACCTCACGCTGCTCATGGGGCCCAGCGGCTCAGGCAAGACCACCCTCCTGACCATTATGGGCCTGCTGATGAAGCCGACCTCCGGCCGGGTCGAGCTGCTCGGCCGCGACGTGACCAGCCTGGATGAATCCGCATTGCCTGCCCTGCGCCGTCGGCACGTGGGCTTCATCTTCCAGAACTTCAACCTCTTGGGGGCCCTGAACGCGGCCGAGAACGTCGAGGTCGTGCTCGGACTCCAGGGCGTCCGCGGCCGCGCCGCCCGCAAGCAGGCCATGGCCCTGCTCGACCAAGTCGGCCTGGCCGATCGCTGGAGCCACCTGCCCGACGAGATGAGCGGCGGTGAGAAACAGCGCGTGGGCGTCGCCCGAGCCCTGGCCAGCCAGGCGGAGCTTATCCTGGCCGACGAGCCGACGGGCAACCTCGATTCCAGAACAGCCGCCCAGGTGGTGGATATCCTCCGCCATCTTGCCCACACGGAGAACCGTGCCGTCCTTGTCGTCACTCACGACCTTGGCCTGCAAGAGCACGCCGATTGTGTCGTCCGGATGAGGGACGGGACCATCGTCGAACCGCACGACGGCGTAGCGGCCTGACTGCTCACTCCGCCGGGCCGTCGTCAGGCGGAGGATGATGCGGCCATGCGTCTCCACGTTGCGGAATGCGTCAATCGAGCTATCATGAAGGTGGTACAGGAGCGACGACTTGGTACGAGGTCTCATCATCGGCTTGGTTCTGGCGGCTATCGCCTGGGTGGGGTATACACAATACGCCGCCTCGCGGACGCAGAGTGCCCAGACCCGGCCGGCGGAAGCAGCCGTCGAGTGGCCGAGCGACGATCCGGATGTGCTCTTCAGCGCCCCGGGCGTGACCGAGCCGGCTTCGCGGGCCATCCAGGTGTTTAGCGAGCTTCCGGGCACCATCGGTAAGATCGACGTTGAGCCGGGAGATTCTATCAGGACTGGACAGCTCCTCTTCGAGCTCGTGAACGACTCCCAGATGGCCGAGGTCACCCGGGCCGAGGCCCAGGTGGCTCGGGCAAAGGCTGATCTGGCCAAGCTGGAGAGCTGGGACCGCCCCGAAGATCGGAAGATGGCCAAGGCTCAATGGGATGAGGCCAAGGCCCTGCTCCAGCGGGCGGAGTTTGAACTGCGGCGGCTCGAGTCACTTCAGAGTGGCTCGGCCGTCTCTGACAAGGAACTCAACGACACGCGTAACGACGTGGCCGCCGCCCGGGCCCGGGCCGAGGCCGCGCAGGCTCGCTACGAGCGGTCGACTGCCGGTCCCCGGCCCGAGGAGATCGCCGTCGCCCGGGCCGCCGTCGTCGAAGCCGAGGCCCAACTCAACGTCGCCCGAACCCAACTGGAGAAGACACGGATCCGCAGTCCCATCGACGGCATGGTGATCTACCGGTTTCGCGAGCCCGGTGAGTCGGTCTTCCCGAACGTGCCCGCCCCGATCATCTCGATCGGCAACCGCGACACACTGCACATCCGGGCTGACGTGGATGAGATGGATCTGTCGAAGGTCAGGAAGGGCCAGCGGGTCTTCGCCACGTGTGACGCGTTCGGCACGCGACGGTTCAGGGGCATGGTGGTCCAGATCGCCCAGACCCTGGGCCGCAAGAACTTCCGGACGGATCGGCCCACAGAACAAGCCGACACGAAGATTCTGGAAGTGGTCATCGCCCTGGACGACGGCCGGGACCTGCCCTTAGAGTTGCAGATGTCGGTGTGGTTTCTTCGCGATCGGACGGCCACGCTGCCGGCCCCCGGCAGGGCATCGGCGCAGTGAAACGGCGAGAGGGTACGAGTGAGGTGGGACGATGAACGAGGAACAGGAAGACGTCTTCAAGCATTATAAGGTCGTGGTCAACCACGAGGAACAGTACTCCATCTGGCCGGCCGAGCGGGAGAACGCTCTCGGCTGGCGGGACGTGGGCAAGGAAGGCACGAAAGAGGAGTGCCTGGCTTACATCAAGGAGGTCTGGACGGACATGCGGCCGCTGAGCCTTCGCAAGCAAATGGACCAGGCCGCGAAGGACAAGCCCTAAGGTGCGTTCGCAACCGCCTTCGGTATGGCCCCCGTGCTGATGCCCTGGCTCGCCTGCCCCGCCCTCGCCCCCATGTCAGAATGTGCGTGTTCTCTGTGCCCTATTCGGGTGGTGTCGCGTCCATGTTCGGCAACAGGCCGTCACGTTTGCCGGACTCCATCGAGGTCTGTTTCACTGCGAGACCAGTCGGATTCCACCCCAGGTCGGCATGGACAAGACGGACCGCTGTCTGCGGGTGCTGAATGCCAACCTGCAGGCGTTTCATCGTGATCGGTTCGCCGAATACACGGCTCCGGTCGCGTTCTTCCGTTCAGCCGGAACCGGGGATGACAGGGGTGATCCTCTGGTCGACTGGCGGCGGCTCCGTCGCGGAGGTCTGCGGGTCCATCGCGTACCCGGCTCCCACCGCACGATGCTCAGCGATCCCTGTGTTGAAGCAGTGAGGGACCTGTTGGACCTGCGTCCGCAACAGTGTGCAAACGCCGTCATGCGTCAGGGAAGGTCCACTCGCGCACGTCGACGTCGCCTCCGCTTCCTTCGATGGCCAGGGCGGCTTGGTATCCGCCGTCGATCGGGAGGCTCCGGACGCTCCAGGTGCGGCCGGACGCCGGAACGTGGACGGTGAACCAGCGACTGGCCGCCGCCGATTCGGCGTCGACCACGATTCGCTTCAGATTGGCCGAGAGGCCCACGCCCATCGCCTTGATGATCGCTTCCTTGCAGGTCCAGAATCGGAGGAAGGCGGCCAGGCGTTCAGGTCCTTTGCGGCTCCGCAGGAAGCTGAGTTCCTCCGGCGCGAGAATGGACGTGGTGATGCTATCCAGTTCCGGGATTTCGCGAACGCGTTCGATGTCCACGCCGATGGGCTGATGCAGCGTGACCGCGGCCAGGGCGATATCCTGGGAGTCGCTCAGGTTGAACTCCAGGCCGGGGGCGGCGCCGCGGTTCACGAGCGTCGGCTTGCCCTGCACGCCGAGGCGGAAGGAGAGCTGTTCGGCCGGGATGCCGGTATAGCCGGCCAGGACGGCTCGCAGCCCGGCGTGGGCGACGATGAACTTGTGGCGAAGGGTCTCGAAGTGGTACCGGCCGGCGCGCTCCAGTTCCATCTCGTTCAACGAGCGGGTCAGGGACTCCACCCGAGTGGGCGGGACGGTCAGAGGCCACCGCCAGATATGGATGCTCCCTTTCGCCAATACCGAGGTCGACGTTCCAGGTGTCTGTGCAGGCTCGTCCATCGCTTGCGTACCGCCTCCTATCGCCCGGATTCGGCGCGGGCGCCGCCAACTGGGGGTTTGCCTGTCTTGCCGCCGACGGACACCGCGTCCAAGTGGCCGGCCAGTAGCTCGGCCAGGGGTTGCGTGGCGGGAATTCGCTCGAAGATGATCCGGATGACCGCCGCGATGGGCGTGGCCAGGAACGCGCCGACCATACCCCAAATCATGCCGAAGAAGATCAGGGACATGAGGACCGCAACCGGATGCAGATTCAGGGCGCTTCCCTGCAGCTTGGGCTGGATGATGCTGCCGAGCAGGACCTGAATCGCGGCCGGGATGGCCAGGGCCAGCACTTTGGCGGTCGGTGACAGTTCCGGACTTAGCAGGACCACGGGAAGAGGCAGAATCGTGGCAACGACCGAGCCGATGTTGGGGATGAAATTGAGCAGGAAGGCGAGGAAACCGAAGACGCTGGCGAAAGGTACACGCAGGATGGCGAGGACCGCGACGATCAGCACCCCGGTTAGAACGGACATGAGCACGGTCCGACTGATGTATCGCTTCACCCGGTTCTCGATCTCCGCGAGAAGTCCATCCTGGTTTTTGCTGGCGCTGGTGCGGCCCAGCAGAATGAACATCATGAAGATCAGGACGATGGCCCCGTTGGAGATCAGGGCGGTGGTCTCGGCCAGCACGGCCGAGACGAATCTGACGCTGGCGTTCTCCGGCACCCGGATGATCGGACCGGTCTGCGGGTCCACCCTGATGCCGAGTCGATCCAGCGGGACGAGCTGAGCGAGATCCTCCGTGAGCCGGTTGAACTGCGCCTGGTAAACCGGAAGGCTGTCAGACATGGCCCCGACCGCCGCCGCCACAAGGAACGCGATGGCTACCAGACCGGCCATGCCGAGCAAACCCGTGACCGCCAGGGCTACCGTAGGCGGAAACCGCAGCAAGCGGGTCTGAAAATCGATCACCGGACTAAGGCAATAGGTGAAGAAGACGGCCAGCACGAAAGGTACCAGCACCGGCTTGAGCGCATAGAGGGCGAAGCCCGATGCGATGAGGGTCAACACCAGCAGACAGAAAGTCTGGACCGGCCGGTCGGCTCGGGCCTCGTCGGTCTCTTTCATCCCCTGGTTTTTCTTCATGCGAGTGAATGCCCCGTACTGGTCATGGTCAGGCCCGCGTGCAGTACACCCTTCTGTTGGCGCAGCGAGTCGGCTAATTCCTGAATGTGCCTGGCCTTGGAGCGCATCAGGATCATCTCGGCGCACAGGTCGTGTGAGAGATGCACGTGAGTCGTCGCCAGGACCGTGGTGTGATGCTCGTGCTGGAGGTCGGTCAGCTTCTCGGTCAGGTTGTGGCGGTGGTGATCGTAGACCAGCGTCACGGTGCCGACGACCTCGGCATTGGCATCCCACTCGCGCTCCACGAGCTGCTGGCGAATCAGGTCGCGCACGAACTCGGAGCGGTTGGTGTACCCTGAGCGCTTGACCATCTTCTCCAATCGCTCGTAGAGCGGTTTCTGGATGGAGAGACTCAGTCTGACAAGATCGGGCATGGCGGTTCTCCTGCCCATACTATGCAGCCGGAGCGACCGCTTGTCGAGGTGTGAGTGGAGCTCCCGAGCGGCTGGTTCCTATCGCCGCCGGGGTCGGGGGGTGATCAGCCACAGGCCGAGCAGGACGGCGGACAGGGAAGCCGGACCGACGCCGGCGCCACAGAATGCGGTGGTCCCGGTCGGCGTCGTGGTGGGGCTCCCCCCCGATGGCTGATCGGACGCGTCACCCGGGGTGGTCCCTTCGTCGCCCGGCGTGGTGTCGCCATCGCCGGGGGGCATGTCGCCGTCGCCCGGCGTCGCGCTGCCGCCGCCCGGGGTGGTCGAGCCGTCGTCAGGCGTCGTTTCTCCGCCATCCGGGGTGGTCTCACCATCGCCGGGAGTGGTTCCACCGTCGTCCGGGGTGTCGTTCCCGTCACCCGGCGTTGTTCCACCCTCGCCGGGGAGTGTTCCGCCGCTGTCGTCAGCGGAGACCTGAAGGGTGAATATGCCCTCCGTTCCGACCGCGATCTTTCCGCTGAGAAGCTCGGTTGGGCCTGAATCGCTGATCCAGAGCGGCAATTCATCATCCTCGGTCAGGGTGAATATGTAGGAGGCTCCAGCTGGCAGAGCCCCGATCGAGCGCAGGTGGTAAGTCAGCACCACCGACGGAAAGAGCTCCGGTTCATAGCTGCCCGCCTCCAGTCGAAAGAAAGTGATTCTCGGGTGGTCGGAGAGCGGTGTCCCATCGTTGGCGGGTGGCGTAATGGGAACGAAGCTGAGGTCGGTCTCGGTAAATGGAGAGCCGTTGGATACCGTGGGCTCGGCGTAGACGAAAGCGGCGGGCGAGGAACAATCGAGGGCGAACTCCGCGGCAACCAATCCGACACTGGTGCTCATTTTGAGATCCAGCTGAAGGTCCACCGGGCCCGGAGCCACGGTCATGCTGCTCTGGCCGTTGCTCAGAATCTGGATGCTGACCTGGCCCGAATCCTGGGCGAGCAGCGAAGGGGAAAACACCGACAGGATGGCAGCGACCGCCAACAATCGTACGATGAACATCATCCAAGGTCTCCCGCAAGGAGCAGGCATCATCCTCCGGTCAGTCCAATGATCGGCTCAAAACCGCCCCCGGTGGACCTGAAACCGGATATCGGACGCTGTTTTGCGGCCGCGGCGGCCCACAGAACCCCTGAGACCGCAATTCAGAGCACCGAACGACTTGCCTGGAGAGGCGAACCGGCCAACAATGTCCAGATGCTTGCGAGCGTGGGAGAGACTATCGCTGTGTTTCTACTGGTTGGAGGCGCTGGAGCCTATCTTGCCCTGGCCCTGCGTCGCCGGTTGAAGGGGCATCAGGGCGGGCTCGGGTGTTGCGGCCGGGGTCTGTGCGGCGCCCGCGACCGGCGGCCCGATGACCTGGCCGGATCCGGGGCGCTGCCGATTGTCCCTCGAGAGCATCTGGTCGCCAGGGCTGCTCGGTTAGCCAACAGCCGAACGGCGTGGACCTCGTCAGCATCCGATGTGGCCAAGCCGTCATGACCGTCACGAGAGACAGCCCTTGGGCGGAGCAACTCGCGGATCTGGTGGGGCGCGGTCTGCATCGGTCGCTGCGAACCGTCGAATCTGCCCCGGGTCGCCATCTGACCGCCGACGGCCGGCGCCTGATCTGCTTCTCAAGTAACAACTACCTGGGCTTGGCCGCCCATCCCGCCGTCGCCTTGGCGGCCAAGGCGGCGATCGAGCGATGGGGGTGGGGGAGCGGCGCGTCGGCGTTGATCTCCGGGTACACCGCCGCCCATGCCGAACTGGCAGACCGCCTGGCAGCCTTCGAATCGGCGGAAGCTTCCCTGGTTTGTTCGACTGGCTACCAGGCCAATCTCGCGGCGATTCGGGGACTAGCCGGACCGGGCGATGTGATACTCCTGGACAAGCTCGATCATGCCAGCATCATCGACGGGGCGCGCGGCAGCGGGGCGGTCGTCAGGGTCTGTCCTCACCGTGATTACGCCAAGCTTCGGAGACTCCTCGAGCGAGGTGGAGCGTTTCGCAGGCGGATTATCGTAACCGACTCCGTGTTCAGCATGGATGGCGACTTGGCGGATCTGCCTCGACTGGTCGAATTGAAGCGGCGCTACGAGGCGATCCTGTGTGTTGACGAGGCCCACGCGACCGGTGTGCTCGGCCTGGGGGGAAGGGGAGCGGCCGAACTGATGAACGTTGCAGGCCAAGTGGACGTCACCGTCGGCACGCTGAGCAAGGCATTGGGCGGCGTCGGTGGATTCGTGGCCGGCTCGCGGCTCATGATCGATTGGCTGGTGAACACGGCCCGTGCGTTCATCTATACGACGGCGTTACCACCGGCGGCGTGTGCGGCGGCCGGCGCGGCGCTCGAGTTGGTGCGCTGCGAGCCTTGGCGAAGGGTCAAAGTGCTGGATCTGGCGGAACGAATGCGGAGCGCACTGGCATCTCGGGGCTGGGATACCGGCCCATCGTGCACCCAGATCGTGCCGGTGATCGTCGGTTCTTCCGAACGGGCGCTCCGACTGTCAGGAGCCTTGGAACGCGAGGGCATCCTCGTTCCCGCGATTCGCCCACCCACTGTTCCGGGGGGGGGGGCCCGGCTGCGGATCAGCCTGTCGGCGGAGCATGAACCGGAGGACGTCGCCGCGCTCGTGCAGGCCCTCGAGCGTCATCGGGACGGGTGTTGAATGGGCCGGTGCGGGCCAACCACCCCAGAGCCGGGGGGGCACGGCCAAGGCCACGCAGTGACCGGCCGCACCGAATATCGCCGCGGGGCGGAGCCGCCGCAGGGTAAAGGCCGAAGCTTGGAGTCCGAAGCGTCTGGCGACCTGGTGTTGCTGGCGAGCCCGCGCCATGTCGATGCGGCCGAACCACCGGCTCCCCGGCTCCAGCCGCGCTTGACGACGACCGTCGATGCCGGTAACTTGGCGAGATTGTGTCGGAGGCCGAACCAGACCGGCACGGTACGAGGCCCCCATCGTCTAGCGGCCTAGGATATCAGGTTCTCATCCTGAAGACACGGGTTCGAGTCCCGTTGGGGGTATTAGGTATTTGTTAGGGTAGTCGCAAGACACCGCAGGATCACGAAAAGCCCCGCAATTCGCGGGGTTTTTCATTTCCGGGGTCGGCTTCTGCGAGTCACTGCGGCTTCCGGCGTGCGGCTGCTGCGTCGGATTCTGCGTCGGATTTTGCGCCGCTTCTCCGATGGCTTTGGCGAAGTCGGCATCCGTCACCGTCAAGTACTGCTCGCCGGCGATTGCCGCCCTGTTTCCCAGCCAACAACAGACGACGTGCAGCGGGAAGATCGCCGCCAGCTCGGTCTGCCGGGTAGCCACCATCATGTTACAATCACAAGCGCCTGGTGGCCGGCGGACTGGGCAATCGGCTGCACGGCTCAGCGATGTTCCTTTCAGCACACCCGCGCCGGGAATCGATGACCCGACGATGCCACGGGATGTGGGGCGGTCGGAAGCACTGGGGCGTGCCCGGCGCTCCAGGAGACCCTCGCACCCCCCTCCTAAGCGGGTGTTTTGCCGCGTCGCATCAACGATCGGCACTCGGACGGCCTGTGATTACCCCTTGACCGAGACAACGGCCTGTTTGGGGCCCAAAGTCCTCGTCTTGGCGACCTGGTGACATCCATGTGCCGGTGGCACACTCGTCCCATGCCGAGCGGCAGCCATGTCCGACCGTCTCACTTGTACGAGCCTCGAAGGGCGGAAATCCGTCGCTTCGCCGACTACCCTCCCAGATGGCGAGGCATCGAAGGGGCAACGAGTCCCAACGGCACTCAAGTGGCGCAATCCGGGTCTGGTGGTTTGTCGGATCCGCTCCAGCACCGCTGGAACACCCCGAAGTCGGCCTGGTCCACGTCGCCGTCATGGTCGAAGTCGGTGACGATGTGGCCATTGACATCGGCAGCCGGCCCCAGGGCGCAGCCTGGCGCCACGACGGCCGGATCGTACGGCACGTTCGGGCCGGTTATACATCCGACGAACAGGGTGACGTCGTCCATGTCCACGTCCCGGTCACCATCGAGGTCGCCCGGTGACGGCACGAACGTCACCGCATCCGGCGTTGCATGGGCCGCCTCCGCGTTGCCCACGATGTCGGTTGCAGCGCTGTAGAACGCGTAGCTGTGGCCCCGCTGCGCCGCGAAGACGCCAGCCATGTCGGTCGTGTTCGTGAGGAACGCCGTGTACGGTCCGCCATCGGTCGAGACGTAGATAGTGTACGTCGCAATGCCCGAGCCGCCAACGTCATCCTCGCCCGCCCATTCGAGCGAGATGTTCGGATCATAAGTCAGTGGCGGCAGCGCCTTGACGGAACTCGCCGGCGCCCCGGCGTCGATCGTGTTGGAGACCTCGTTCGTATCGATTGGGTCGTTGAAGTCAAAGACGATCGTCGCGCGGCTACGGATCACGGCTCCCGTGGGCGCGTCGGCGCGGGGCTTAATCATGTACTCGACCGAGCCCTCGCCATTTCCAGACTCGTCGTTCGGCGGCAGGAAACCGAGGAACGCATCCTCTGGAATCAACCCCGTCGCCGGATCAAGGCTGCGGAGGGTCCAGAACGCTTCACGCTTGTCCAAATCAACGCCGGCCTCGACTTCGACGAGCACGCCCAGAGTGGCGGATAGGTCAACCGTGGTCTTGTACGCTGCCCGACCGCCGGGGACGGTGATTGTCATCTGGCCGATATGGATGTCCCCGAGGGTGAACGTGCTCGCGTCGAATCCCATATCAAGCGGAACCGCTACTCGTACGCCGGCCGCAGGAGCAACCGCGGCAGGCATGTTCTCGAAGTATATGCGGTACGGTAGGTTATTCGTTGAGCGAAGATACGCGGCTGCCCCGAAGCCCGCGGGACCAACCAGCTCGTTGGGATCTGTGGATGCACCAGCCTCCGTGCACTTGGGACCAACACAAACAGGTTCCAGAGTACAGAGGGTCTCCGTTATACAGGTCAGTTGAAGCACACACCGACGGGGGCATTCAGGGGTCCCACCAGGACAGTCAGCGCCTGGGTGGCAAGAGGGCGGGTCGCACTCCCAAGGATCGAAGACGGAGGCAGGGCAGTCTTCTGCGCATTTGTCGTCGCAGCAATGGAGGCACCAGTTGAGAATGCGCGGGCATATTCGCCTGCACGCTATCCGGCCAATAGGCGAAGCAATCAGATCGCAGCCAAACTCGCAGTCGATTTTGAGAAGATAACATGCGGCTGCACAAGCTATGGCTCGCACGCTCGCCGGCGCCTGAGCCCGCCCGTGCATTCCCAGGCGATGGCCTTGGACGAAGCCTGAGGAGAACGCAAGGCCCGACAGATCAAACTTTTGCGCCACTTGCTGCTTGTAGAAGGGCAACACTTCGGTCCATAGCTCTGGTGGGTCGTCAGGTTGCGCTAGAGCATGGAACACGCTCTCGACGACGCCTCCGGGACCATTTAGAACGCCATCGCGGAACGCCTGTCGCGAGTAGGCTTCGGCCGTCGCGTAGATCTGGACATTGGGACCGGGGAAACCAGGCCCAGCCACGATTCTGACCGGGAGCTTGATCTGCTCGCCCGGCGAAAGGGACTCGAACCACAGGTTGGTGCTGACGTACTGGTCATTCCCCGTGAGCGGAACGCCAAGGCCTCCCTCCACTGACAAGCTCAAGTCCGGGCCGTTCGGGACGAGGATGTAGACGCTGACCACCGCGGCATCGACGTTGCTGTTGTTGCTCACGGTCATCTGCGTGATGCCCGAGTTCCGCGCATGGCCAGACCGGATGAAAGGTGAAGGGATCCCCGTGACTTCGACGGATGGTTCCAGCGGGGCTTCCACAGTCACTGCCGAGGAAAGCGTAACAGATCGCCCGAGCGAGGCCCGCTCACAAATCAGATCGTAAGGTCCCAAGGGCGCGGCGATCAGGTCAAACCGGACCCTGGCCGCGCTCGCATCGAGAATCTCTGTCTTGGCTGGCGTGAACTCCGCGCCAGAGGCCACATGGCGAAGATGGAACTTGCCATCCGGCGCGAGTTGGCCTCCCTCGATCCGGAGCGTGACCTCACCAGCACCGACGACGTTCGGAGCCACCGCTAGGAGGCCGAACGGCATGGCTTGCGCCAGGATCGTCACGTCCGTGCTGGTCGGCGGGGTCGCGCCGTTGGTGCAGCGGATGAGAATGTAGTATGTGCCGGCCTGGGTGGTGGGGATGACGAGCTTCTGGTCCGGCTGGGCTGGGGCGTCGAAGACGAAGTCCGCCTGATCGACGGCCGGCGGTTGCTCGAACCGGGCGTAGAGCTCGGTCCAGGCGGTGGGGCTGGCGTGGTGGAGCGAAACGCGTACGGTCAGGTCAGCCGGCACCTGCACCTTGAGGTAGTATTGCTGGCCGGTGGCCATCGTCCCCTGGTAAGGCACGCCCGGCTCAATCGGTATGCATGGGAACACCGTGAACTCCCGCGACATCGCGTCGGTGAACTGGACGGGATTGACCAGATCGTTGAAGACGGTGAGCTCGCGCGAGACGGCGTCCGCTGCGGTCTCATCCGTCAGATCATTGTAGACGGTAAACTCGCGCGAGATGGCATCGGTATACTCGACATCGTCGGCGAGCGACGACTGAACACCGGCCAGCGCGATCACCATCGCGGCCATGGCCATCGATCGGGAGGAGAACGGTGCTGCTCGCCAGGGTGGACGGCCCCCGGTTGGTGTCGGAAACTTGTGGCGGATCATGGCTCACCTCCTCACGGCTTGGAGGCCCTTGCCTGGATTGCGCAGAAGCCATCTGGCAAGCTCAAGGACGCCTCCCAGACCGATGCGCTCAAGTCGCCGCTGACCAGAACAGCATCTACCGCGAAGTCAGCCCCGGTCTTGGGCACCACTCGCACCTTGACGTTCCAGTCGGGTGGGGTGTTCCGGCACTCCAGTCGAATTGTGATACTACTGGGATCGGTCAAGGATGTGTCTTGACCGGGGAAGTCGAAACTCGCTCGGGGGTCTGCCGGGACGTTCTGATCCCCGATGACGGTTACTCGGATACTCGGCGCAGTTGTTTCAGGCCAGATCGTGGCGGTTTCTCCCGGAGATCCCTCGGTGAAGCCAGGGGCGCCGGGGTCGTTGATTGTCCCGCTGTTTCTCTCCACGCGGATACGTCCGGCGCCGCCAGGGTGAAACTCGCTCGGACCGCCGACGGCTCTTAATGCTCCGCCACCAGTGACCGTATCGGCCACCAACCGGATGGCGCCTCCGCTGCCACCTCCTGCAGATTGCCAACAAGCGCCGTAAGCGTCAGTACAGGGGCCGGCGCCCCCATTAGCTGATACGAGCCCTTGAAGGCTGATCGTCTTCGCTGAGGCGATCAGGATCGCCCCACCGCCCGCGCCGCCTCCAAAACTAAACAGAGGACCAGCCGCACCGGACCCCCCGATGAGGGCTCGGAGGGCAGGATGCCCATACAGCCCCCCGCCTGCGCCCCCTGTGCTGGCATAACTGCCTCCAGGTGAGTTGCCGCTGGACGCCGCTTGTGAACTGGAGCCGCCGGGCCCCATCCCGCCCGAATTGGGCCGGTTGAAGTCGCCTCCAACACCTCCTCGGAAGCCGCCCGGACCGGGCTCGGCGTGAGAGACTGGACCCCCATAGTTGTACCCGGCTCCGCCGTTCAGGCTTAAGGTCCCGGCGACTGTCACGTCACCCGACACCAACCACACTACCGGTGCCCGGGAGGCATGATTCTTGAACGTGACGGTCACACCCGAGGGTATGTTCACGGATGAGTACTTGAAAATCACCGCCCACTTGTTCGGGTCGTACACGCCCTTGCCGGCCACCGGGCTGGGCTGGTCCCACTGGCGTGTGGCGGCCTGCGAAAGGTCGACCTCGATGTTGCTTGTGGGGTTGAACACTCCGTCGGAGCCGTCGGCTCCAGGCACGGTAATGTCGCCGTATGCGGCCGTGCCCGCCACCGCCCACACAACCGTCATTGCGCTCGTAAACCATGTGCGTGTCATTGTCATGACCTCCTCTGGAAAGACCACCCAGCTCCCCCACATCCACATGCTCTCCCGACAATCCTCAACCTCCTCATCTGTTCGCTCGCGGGCACAATCCGCCGGATGCCGACCGGACGGGAGTCCCAGGGCCAACAGATCATCGCGTGCGTCAGGGCTGGACGACGAGCGAGGCCATTCAGCCCAACGGAAACAAGAATCTGCCAACTCCTTACGCGCAGAACGGGTGCGAGACGCCTCATCCTGCGTGCAGGTTTTTCGAGCGATCTTCCGCTCTTGGAGCTGGCCGCCCGTCAGTTGGTGCGACGGAGAGACGGACTGGAGAGACGGGAAGCCTGGTGCTCAGGGTCAGGCTCCAGGTCCTCTGGTTCCGTCTGTGGGAGGGTTGCGGCGGGGTTGGTGGCTGGATGGACCAGATCTCGGCTCGACCGGGTCAGGATGGCGTTCAGGGCCCGATGGCGAAGCAGCGCGGACAGACCCGGATCGGCCCGAAGGGCTTCGGCGACCTGCTCCCAATCGCCGGTTCGCGCGTACAAGCTATCGAGTAAGGCCTCCGCCTGAGCGGCCCTGGCCGCCTCTTCCCGTTCGATCTGCGCCTCGACGGCGTAGGGCTCGGCCCGCATGAACGCCAGCAGGCCGCCAGCGCCGCCTGAGACGACGGTACGGCCGTCCGGGCTCAGGGTCAGGCAGGTGACCGAGGCGTCGTGGTCGTGGAAGCTGAGGCTCTCGCCTCCGCTGATGGCGTCAAAGAACCTGATCGTGCCGTCCGCACAAGCGGCGATGACGCACCGACTGCTGGGACTGAAGGACACGGAGACCACAGGAGAGTGCAAGCCTTCCAGCGTGAGGACCGGAGCGCCCGTGGCTGTGTCCCAAAGCCTCACGATCGCATCATCCCCACCGGACGCGATTCTCCGCCCATCCGGGCTGAAAAAAACGGAACGTACGGCTCCATGGGGGCCGCAGAGCGCGCGGATGCATGAGCCCGCCCCGACCTCCCATAGCCTGATCGTCCCGTCCGCATCGCTGGAGGCAATCGACCGGCCATCCGGGCTGATGGCAACGCAACGGACCGAGGCCCGGTGGCCCTCAAAAGCGCGGAGTTGCTGGCCTGTACCGGCGTCCCACAGCTTGACCAGCCCGTCCGCGCCGCCGGAAACCACCAGCGGAGCATGAGGGCTACCGGTCAGGCAGTTGACGGGGCCTTCGTGGGCGCGGAATGTCTTCGAGACCACACCGGTGGCCGCGCTCCAGACCACGACTGTGCCGTCAGTTCCGCCGGTCACGAAGCTGCGCGCGTCCGACGTGAAGGCAAGGCAACGAACGTGTTCGGCGGGTGCGAGGAGCCTGCGGATGACACGGTGAGTGTCCGCGTCGCAGCAAGCCAGCCCGCCCTCATCGTCCCCCGAGAGTATCATCCGACCATCCGGGCTGAAAGCGAGGCCGGAGACGGCCGCGCGATGCTCGCGAAACCTGTTTAGCTGCTTGGTTGGGTTGCCATCCCACACCTTCAGGGTATGGTCGGCACTCCCGGTAACCACCCACTGGCCATCGGGACTGAACGCAGCAGCCCGGATCACGCCGTCATGCCCGTGGAAATTGCGCAGGCTGGTGCCCTTTGGCAAAGCCCAGAGGGTCAGAATGCGCCCCTGGAATCCGACCGAAGCCAACCGCTTGCTGTCGGGGCTGAAAGCCAGGGGCGACGGGGAAGTGAGGCCGAGTCGCCGGAACTCCGTCCGAAGCCGCGCCCACCCGGCGACATCCCAGAGTTGAATGCTCCCGTTGAGTTGCGATGCGGCAAAGAGGCGACTATCGAGGCTGAAGGCACTGGCGCAAACAGGGAAGTTGTATCTCGCCAGCGTGCGGGCCTCAGCACCTGCTTCGATAGGCCACACTTCAATTCTGTTGCCGGTGCCGGCGCCGGCCAGAAACCGACCATCAGGTGAGAACGCCAGGGAGTCAAAGCGGCCATCAAAGCCCGGCAGCGTCCGAGTCACACCCCGCGAAGGGATGTCCCAGAGCCGCACCTTGTCGTCGGCATAACCGGCGGCGACTCCTTCCCCGCCGGACCTGAAGCGAACGGACACGACCGCGCCAGCACGGGCGTCAAGACTGATCTCCGAGCTGCCAGCCGACGGATCCCAGATACACACCGTACCGTCCGAGCCGCCCGAGGCGAGCCGGCCGCCATCGGGGCTGAACTCAACGCTGTTAACCGGCCCCCGGTGCCCGTGCATCATTCCGACGGTGGTCCCAGATTGGGGATCCCACAGCCGGATCCAGCCCTCAGCATCGCCTGAGGCCACGCGCTGGCCGTCTGGGCGAACGGCAAGCGCGCGAACCTCGGCCACGTGGCCGGTCCAAGTCTGGAGGCTGTTGTCGGCCATGGCGTTCAGGTAATCCCACCCCCAGTCGCGCAGATCTGGCGGCACATCCCGTAACCGCCGCTTCATACTTCCGACCACATTGCCGCGGAGGTCAAAGGATGCCAGGGTCAGCTCCTTGGCGTAGGTCGCCCGGCGGAGGCGCTCCGCCCGTTCGGCGGCCGCTTGCTCGGCCATGCGGGCAACCTCGCGGGCCTTCATCGCCCACAGTGTCCCGCCAGTGGACCCGATCAGGCCGAGGCAGATTGCGACGGCCAAGGCACATGTAGCCTTGTTCCGTCGAGCGAACTTGCGGACCCGATAGAGGGCACCCGGAGGTGCGGCCAACACCGGCTCGTGCCGCAAATGGCGTTCGATGTCAGCCGAGAACTGTTCGGCCGATGCATACCGGCGACTCGGTTCCTTGCGAAGGGCTACCAGTACGATGTTGTCGATGTCCCCCCGCAACTGCCGACGCAGTTGCTCCGGCGATACTCCCCGCGGGTTGGCGATCATTTCGGGCGTGGCGGCCGGTTCACCAGGACCTTGACTCCCCTCGACTCGCCTCCGCACGGTATCGCTTGGTCTGGGCAGCTCGCTTTCGGTCAGTACGAGCCGATCGGTTTCCTGTTTTGAGCCACCGGTCAATGGGTACGGCAGGCAGCCCGTCAGCAGCTCATACAGGATGAGCCCCAGAGAGTACACATCGGTGGCGGTGGTGATGGTTTCACCCCGGAGCTGCTCAGGGCTGGCGTACTCCGGCGTCATCAGCCGGTTTTCCGGTCGAGTGGGATTGAGGGTCTGAAGGCTGGAGTCGCGGTTAGTCATTTTGGCAATACCGAAATCCAGGAGCTTCAGCTCCCCGCCGGCACCCACCAGGATGTTGGCGGGCTTGAGGTCACGGTGAATGACTGTGTTCTGGTGGGCGTAGTGGACGGCGGCACAGACCCGCTGGAATAGGCACAGCCGTTGACGCGTGGTTAGCCCGTTATGGTCGCAGTAGGCTGTGATGGGTTCTCCTTCGACGTACTCCATCACGAAATACGGGAGGCCGTCGTCCGTGGTTCCGCCATCCAGCAGCCGGGCGATATTCGGATGGTTCAGCGCGGCGAGTACCTGGCGCTCGCGCTGGAACCGGCGGATGGTCTCTTCTGTATCCAAACCTCGCCGGATCAGCTTGAGAGCAACGGTGCGCCGGATCGGCTCAACCTGGGCCGCCCGATAAACGTTGCCCATGCCGCCGGCCCCGAGGCGCTGGAGGATCTCGTACGGCCCGATCCGCCGGCCGATGCTCGGGTCCGGTATGATCTCGGGCACGAACTCCCGGAGCGCGTCTGTAAGATGAGCGCTAGCCGACTTCGCGCTGGCGTGCTGTAGAAGTGATTCCAGCTCGCGCCGCAAGTCACCATCGCCCGCGCAGGCTTGGTCTAAGGCCGCCGCCCATTGTGAGCGCGGGAGCTGGACCACTCGGTCGAAGATTTCTTCGACCTTGCGGAATTGGCCGGAGTCTGGATTCATAGCCCTGAGCCGCTCATTTCTCTGGCCAGCCAGGCGCGGGCAAATCGCCACCCCTTCGCGACCGTTGGCTCTTCAAAGCCCAAGAGCGACGCGATTTCCCCAGTAGATAGTCTACCCACCAGACGCAGGCGGGCGATACAGGCCCGGCGGGCATCCAACAACTCCAATCGAGCCAATGCGTTCCGCAAGGCCTCGGCTCGGTTGGGAGAACATGCTCTCTCGGCACTTCTGTTCATAACTCAGGTTTCTCTAACGACTTAGGAGTAACCGAGCCATCGGGCAGTCCCCGAAGGTTGAACTTCCCATCTACCCCGCGTAAAAGAGGTGCTACGCCCCTCAAGCGCTGCCGTGCCTTCAGCGGTGGTGAGAGCCTATGGACCACCAAGATCACCCACCCATCGATCACCTATTGGCCGAAGTGAATGCCGGCCGCGTCCGGGCACCGGAACAGTTGACAGACGCCGCTTACCGACAACTCCGACGGATGGCCGAGCGGCACCTGCACCGGCGGTTCGGACGTTCGGCAGCTGGGCTCACGTGGCAGCCCACTGCGTTGGTTAACGAGACACTACTGCGGATGATCAAGCAGCGGCAGCAGTTTGACAACCAAGGCCATTTCTTCGCGATCGCCACAACAATGATGGAGCGAGTCCTACTGGACTACATTCGGCGACGCCGGGCAGAGAAACGAGGCGGTGAGGCAATCCGCGTCCAGTTCGATCCAGCGGTCCACAGCCCCGCGGCTTCAGGCGACGGGGAGAACTGTGACATGGAGGCTCTGCTGAGGGCGCTGGCCCGGCTCGCAATGATGGACGCTCGCAAAGCGGAGGTGGCTAGAATGCGCCTCATCTGGGGCCTGGAGATTAACGAGGTGGCGGCGTCGTTGGGTGTCAGTCATGCCACCGTTGAACGCGACTGGAGATTCGCGTACGCCTGGCTGAAGAGGGACGTGGCAGCCCACCAGCGATGAGCACCGCCTACTCAGCCCTAGGCCGCCCGACTCTCTTCTCCCATAGCATAGCGCTTTCCCTGCTGCGCCTACCCCGTTTTCAGGCTTCTCCCGGGCTGAGAGGCTGAAACGGTCTCCTCTTCGCTCGCCAGGAGGGCTTCTCGGCTGCGGCTTTCGGGACGCACGCATGCCAGACCCCTGAAACATCACGGCGGGCGACCCGTTTGAGCGTCTTGGTGGGCCATCTTGAAGGCCCAATGCCGGTCACGGCACACACACGTCCGATGCGCACCGGGAACACGGCCGACGTTCTTTGGTGAAGCCCCGCCTCGGGCAGTTGAAACCGCACATACTCTGAATGGGCCGTCACCGTTTACGGACTGGAATGGGCCGTATTGGCCTCGCCCGGCGTGGGGTCTGCCATCGTACCCCAGGCACCGGTGCCGTTCGGGTAGCGGCCAATGGACACGTCTGCCGTTTGCGGTCCGAACTGAACCGCGTCCAGCCGCGTGAGCCCGTCCCGATCGAACAAGCCAACGGCCTCGCCCTCGGTTCCGTCCAGCTTGAAGTCCACGTGCCGGGAACCCTGGGTGGGGTCGCTGTCGGCAAAGAACATCATGAATTCCCCGGATTTGATGCTCAAGCCACGGGGGAGTTGCCACTTGGTGGGCGTGGCCAGTTCGTCAGTGACGTACATCCCGCCGAGTTCCACTTCGAACGGGTTGGGGTTGTAGAGCTCAAACCAGTCCGGGAAAGCCCCCGGCTCCTCCGGGTCCTCCAGCGCGGTGGCGTTCGACGCCATCAGCTCGTTGATGTACAGCGGCACCGCTCCCACCAGATAGTCCGCCGTGTTGACCGCGCTCCATTCGCCGGTGTTGTCCAGAACGCGTGCCTTCAGGCGCGTGTTCTCGTTGATGACGATCGTCTCCGTGGCGGGAGGCGGGCTGGTCGGGATGGCGATTAACTCCAGATCGAAGCCGAGATCCGTGCTACTGCCCGAGATCTGGTGTATCTCGACCGCCACCAGGTTCGTTGCGTTGGCGAGCAGGAGAGTGTTGTACGGTGCTGCAGTGAGGTCAACAGTCCCTTCAAAGAAAACTTGCTCTCCGTTGCTGGCATCCACGGTGCTGCTGGCCGTGGTCCGGTAATTGAAAGTGGCTGGCATGTTCGTGACCGAAGACGGGAGTGGAAGTCGGGTGCCGTTGATGTAGACTATGCCGCCGTCGTCGCGCAGCAGGCGCACCTTGAGGCTGGCGTACTGCGTCGAGTCGCCGACAGCGAAGGTGTGGCGGAAGTAGTAGGTGATGTGCTTGCTGCTTGAGCTCGAGCCGTAGCTGAGCCTGGGCAGCGTCTCGCCGTCATTGCCGTATCCCAGCCGTGTGGCCTGTGGCCCCTTCCAGCTGGAGTCATCGAATCCGAGAATGGTGCTCATCCAGCCGGTGCCGGCCTGATCGGAGCCGTCGTCGAGGTATTTCCACATCGCGTTTCTGGCCACGAGGGTCACGGGAGTGGGGATGACGGCGTCACTCTCAAAGGAGAGCGCCTGCGGCACCACCGCGCCGCCGGGCAGCCGTGGATCGGTTCCGTCCAGCGTGTAGTAGACGGTGCCGCCGACGCCCGCCGGGAAGCTCAAGGTGACCTCGGTTCCGGGGGCCACGCTGCCGCCGGAGCGACTGAACGCCGGCGGGTCGCGGAACCAGCCCTTGTTGCGAAGCTGCTGGACCACCACGTTGGCGCGGTTGGGCAGATAGGTACTCAGGAGCCAGTTGACCTCGGGCACCCAGTCGTCGATCCGGTTGCGCGGCGGTTCGCGCTTGGAGTCGCCCCAGCGAGCCGACTCGGCGATGATGGCCAGGTCGATCTGGTCCCGGCGGGCCGTCATGCGAGCGATATTGGGTTGGTCCGTGAGCGGGCCGGCGTTGAACATCATCTGGTAGACGTGGTCGCTGAAGTGCGTGCGGTAGTCCGAACAGACCGCGAAGTCCTGGTGTATGCGGAAGGGATTGAAATAGTTGAAGGTCCGGCCGACGTCGAACGGACCGGTACGATCCTCGTTCGGATCGCGTGACCAGCAGCCCATCGAGTGTTCCGCGTCGTGACGGAAGAACCGGAATCCGCTCAGGCCGTTGCGGTCGCGTACCGCGAAGAAGTTGTTGGAGAGCTGTCCCCAGACGGACACCGGCCCGTCGGGGTCACCGGTCAAGAATGTGCAGAGCATGTAGTCAATCAGGCTGTCGGGATCCACCATCACGTCGTAGTCCGCGTTCCGCGTGCCGTCGGGGTCGCATCCCAGGAGCTGCTGGTAGACCTGGTTGGTGACACCGCCGTACTGGGTCGTCCCGTCCTCGCCGCACGTCTGCCACAAACGGTAGAAGGCATCGATGTCGCCGTTGGTGGCGTAGATCTCGTAGTTGCTCTGGGGATCGCATTTGACCACATCGTAGTCCGAGTCGCTGCCGCCAAAGTAGGTGGCCGCGAAGTCGGCTTCCGGGCGCTCGTCGGTATAGTACAGGCCCCAGTAGACGCCGTTGATATACAGGTGGTAGAAGCGGGATCGCCCGTAGGGCTCGCCCATGGCGCCCTGGGCGTCGCGCGAGAAGACGTCGCGGAGGAAGGTGCTTCGGTAGTCGCCCTCGAAGGACCACGAGTAGTTCTGTGCAGTGGCTAGGTCTACCTTCGTGAACTCTTTGGCTCCCTCGTCGCCGAAGAGCGGGAACTTCAGTCTGCCGTCGCCGTACTCGGCCCGGAAGAAAAGCCTGAAAGCGTGCTTCGGATTGCCGCCGCTGCGGCTGTAGCCGCCGCGGATCCGCAGGCCGCCATTGATCTGAAAGCCCTCGCTGCCGTCGGGGTTGAGCAGCTCGACCGACGTCGGGCGCTCCCAGTCCCGGCCGTCGTTGTAGGCATTGACGTAAATGCCGGCGGCCGAATCGAACAGGTTGGTCAGGTCGGTGACCAGCGAGATCGATGGGATGGACAGCAGCGCCCCGTGCATCAGGGCGGAGTACCGCGGGTCATTCAAGATGTTCGGGTCCAGCCCGTAGTTCATGGTTTGGCCGTTGACGCTGCCGCTCGGCCAGCCCGGCCCCGGGGCGACGCCGTCGGGCGAGTGCTGAATCACGTCGTCGACGAACAGATACGTATGCGTCGCGACCCGGGAGGGCAGGTAGCTGTCCCGGAAGGCGGCTGCCCGGACGGTGCTGGTCTTGTCAATGGTGATGGGAACGGTGTAATCCGTGCCGTGCGACCCGGTGGGCGTCGAACCGTCAAGCGTGTAGCGGACCTGCGAGCCGGCCGTCGAAGGGGTGAGCACGAGCTGGAAGGGGCTCTCGTAGAGCCCGCGCGGCGCGCTGAACTCCACACCGTGGCAGAAATCGATGCTCCCGCCAGTGTTGGGCGCCCCCGGGGTGGGCGTCGCGAAATAGTGCACCTGGTCAGTGCTGGCGCCGATGGCGAGTTCCGGAAGGACCAGGAAATCGCCGTCGCCGGCGTCGTTGTTCAGCCCGTGGATGGCCAGGAGGTTGCTGCCTGACCGCAGGTAAGCCATGAGACTGGTCAGGTTGAAGGTCTCAAAATCGGCGGCATCGCTGATCGGCCGGTCGACGGTTGCGGCCGAGTTCCAGGCCAGGTTTGCGGGGGCGTTTCGCCGAATCACCTCGTGCCCGTTGAGGTACGCAACAAAGCCATCCTCGTACTTCATGCGCAGCGTCATCAGATTGTAGGCTGTCGGGTCAGCGATCTGGAAGGGCACCCGGACCCATAGCGAGGCATTGTTGCCGCGCATGGCCGAGCCGACGTCCGTGCCGATGTCGGCTGGAAGCACGCTGACTTGGCCTTCCCCCACCAGGCGGAAAACGCTGGCATTGAAGGCCTCATGGTATCCTGGAGCCCAGAAGAACTCCAGCTCGGAGCCGCCACCGCGCTCGTAGTAGACGAGCCACACCTGATAGGCCCCCGCCTCGGGGATGCTGAAGGTCTTGAGGGTGTCGGCCGGCCCTCGGGGATTCGGATGGGAGGATTCGAGGACCGTCGCTCCGCGGGTCAGCTTGAGATGAAAGCCGTCGTCGCTGTTGACCCCAAAGGTGTACTCGCCGGCCGCGGGGATCATCACCGTTCCGGTAACCAGAACTACGAAATCATTGACGTCCGCTCCAATCTGAGTTCCTGGGAAGGGGGCATCGTTCTCGTAATTGGCCGAGCCGCTCGTATTGAGGTAGTTGACCACCGGCGTGCTCTCAGTCACCGCCCAACTCTGCTGGGCAGGATTGACCACTACGCCCTCGGCTTTGGCCAGGGTGTCCACGGTGATGTTGGCCTTGTAGGTGGTCGCGGTGAAGTACATCGCCGAGCTGAAGCCCATGCCTGTCGGCCCGGCGGACCAATACGCGTCCGAGTAGTCAGGGTCGGTCCAGCCGGCGCCCAGGCCGGCATCGGCCACGGTGGGAACGCGGTACCTGACCGGCGTTCCGGCCGAGACCAGTCTGACCGCCGACTGAGACAGGCCGTAGGAGATGTCGGTCAACTGCTGCGGGTATTGCGGGTAGGCCGAGACGATGGTGTGGCCGTCCGGGGCCACCAGGGCGAGAAAGGCGTTGAGGGCATCGCCGTTGCCGTTGTCGCTGAGCTTGAAGCTGGTATGCAGGGGCTTGCTGGGGTTTGTGCGGTCCTTCCCCGACGCGAACACCACAAGGTACTGACCCTGAGTCATCGCTACGGCGGGAAAGGCCCATTTGGTCAGCTCGGCCGGATCATCGGTGAGGTAGTATCCGGCCAGATTGAAGACCGGTCGGCAGGGGTTGTACAGCTCGAGCCAGTCCGGGTGGCTGCCATCCTCGTCGGCCAGGCCGTTCGCATTGCTGGCCACGAACTCGGTGATGAAGATGGCATCCAGATCGCCGGTCGATACCGCGACCTGCGCCCCCGACGCGCACGCCACGAAAATGGCGAGATCGTCCTCGTTGATCGCCCCGTTGCCGTCCAGATCGGCGTCCAGGCACCTCGGGTCTGCGATGGGCAGGCTCCCGCTGAAGCAGGCCTGCAAATACCCGAAATCGGATTGGTCGACGTCCGTATCGCCGTCGGAATCACAGATCCGACATCCGCACGTCCCCACTTGGGCCTGCGAAACGGCACTCCAGCACAGCAGCCCGATCAGACCCGCCAACACCCAGCCACCTTCGCGCGCATGATGAGCCACGGTACGTACCTCCCTTTGTCGGCCGAAGGACACGTGTGCCGGGCCGACGAGTATGGCCGCTATCGGAAGGGCACGACTCCGGTTCCATTGTACCAAGCTGCCAGGATTCGATGAAGGGTCGGGCCAGCACCTCCTCAGGGGCCCGGCCGCGACGGTCGAAGCTCGAAGAAGGCGAATTCGCTTTGAAACCCGTGCTTTGCATTCGCACTGTTCGGAGCGGACGGTGCATTCGCCCCGCGGTAGTATCGCTGAAAGAACCCGAAGTCGGACTGGTCGACGTCGCCGTCACGATCGAGGTCCGCTTGGGTGCAGGTCGGATTCCCGGAGTGGGCCCGGTCGGGTCCGGAGACGCAGGCGGCGAAGAGGATCAGGTCGCTCCTTTCCACGTTGCCGTCGCCGTCAAGGTCCGGAGTGAGGTGCTCGAAGGCACCCAGGTCCGGGGCAGCTCCAAAGACCTGCCGCGACTGGCCCGCCTGATGGCGGACGTACTGGGAGACGATGCCGTGAGTGGGCAGGACCGCGGCCGGCAGGGGTGCGGCCTGGTCGATGCAGGCGGCGTTCCTCGCCGGGCGGTAGTCCTGGGTGGTTTCCTCGAGGAGCCCGGGGGATGCGCCGGTTACGGCGGTCTGGTCGTCGCGGATCTGGCCGGTGAGCGTGCCAAAGCTGGATACCCATCCGGGTTTGAACCAGTTGCGGCTCAGGTCAAGGGCCCCAGCCGCATCGAGCAGTGACAGCGTACCGCCCGCAGCGGTGACGTAGAAGATGTTGTTGCGGGCGTCGCATTGCTCCTCGTTGGTGGACAGGCGAAACAGCGTCGTGCGGTCGGGGCGGGTGGAGACCACGGTGTTGTGGTAGAAGTAAAGGGTGCCTTTGCGGTAAGCGGCGGTGGTGCCGGAGTCGCCGCCGTAGTGAGTGATCTGGCGGTTGCCGGCCCCGGCGGGCTCGACGAGGACATTGCCGTAGACAAAGGTCGTGTGGTAGGCCGGGTCGGCACGGATGACGGCGCTGTCCTCGGCATCGACCAGGTCAAGCTGGCGATTGCCGCCCTCGATCCAGTTGTAGCGGACCACGAGGCCCGCGGAGCGGTCCTTGAGGTTGTTGCCGCTGGCCGTGCCGCGGAGCGGACCGAAGCGGTTGTACTGGAAGGTGATGCCGATAGCGGCGGTGTAGTTATTGTGTTCGTAGATGCTGCCTTCGTTGCCGTTGTCGTCGATGTTGTTACCCTCGACAAGGATGTCGCGAGAGACGGTGGTGTCGGAGGAGGAAACGAAAATGCCGTTGCCGCAGTCGTGGAGATGGCAGTTCCGTATGGTGATGTGCTCGCCCTTTTCGATGTGGATGGCGGCAGCGTTGTTGACGTAGGCTCTGACGACGCCACCGGCCGCGGTGAAGGTGTATGGTGGGCGGCCGCTGCGGATATCGAGGTTCTCGACGATGACGTATCGGGGCGTGCAGTCGGATGGAGTGTTTGAGCCGCCGACTTTGAGGACGCTGCGGACCTCGTTCCAGTAGTTGAGCTGGGGGCGGGTCGAGGCGCCGTCACCGTCGATGACCGGGAGTTGGCCGGACGGGCCGGGCACGCCGTGTACAGTGATGGGCCGTGTGGCGGTTCCGGTGCGGCCGATGACCCACTTCTCCTGGTAGGGAGCGGCACGCCAGTAGATGAGGACGGTGTCGCCGGGCTCGAGCGACTCCCAGGCCACGGCACCGATGGTGGCAAAGGGTCTGCCATCGCCGACCTCGTAGACCGCGGCCGTGGCGGCAAGGGGCGCGAGGCAACTGGCCAGGGCAACCCGGTCGATCAGCGGCTTGGGCATCCACATGTGACTACCCCCCGGGTGCAAGGTGATCTCCAGGACAGGTTGATTGTACGCAAAAGGTGGGTGGATGGGGAAGCGGTGAGAAATCCGGGAATATGGGATCTCTGACGGGAGAAGCCGGAGGCCTCTTCCCAGAGGCCCGAGCGGAAAACAAGTCGGGCCGGTTCTCGAGACCGTGCGGTACCCACCCCTCTCCGGGCTCCGAGAGCCTCGACGGGATGAATCGGCTGACGGCCGCCGCGTGCGGGTTCGCTGTCACGGGACGGCTGCGTTTGAAGCAGGAACGTCCCTCTCCATTGGACTGCCCACAGCCGGAACCGGAGCCGATTCCGTGTCACGAGGTTGCTCCGGCCGGGTGGCCGGTTTCCGGTCCACGAGGATCCGGCCGCGGGTGTTCGCCGCCGGGACGCGGCGGAATCCGCGTTCCGCCAGATCGCCGAGATCGAATCTGAACCGCTTCTCCTTCGAAATTGCCCTGGCCCGTTTGACCAGCTCGCCCGACCTGACCTGTTGTGTCCGCGGCACCGCGATCAGGATTCTGTTCCCGGTGTTGCGGACATTCAGGATGTACAGCTCATCGAAGACGCTCTGGTAGGTTCGCACCATGGAGTCGTAGAGAGGATTCGAGTCGCGGCTCCAGACGTTCGCCACCACGACCCCCCTCGGCGACACCGCCCGGCGGACCGCTCTGAGAAACTGCTGTGTCGCCAGGTGATAGGGGATCTCCTCATCGCTGAACGCGTCGAGCAAGATGAGGTCATAGGGATCCCGGCACTTCTCGATGAATCGACGTCCGTCATCGACGTGGGCGCGCATGGTCGCGTCTTCACGGAAACCGAAGAACTCCTTGGCCACATGAACGACATCGGGGTCAATGTCAACCACATCGATGATCGCGGCCGGGTAGTGCGCATGGAGCAGGCTCGGGATTGTGCCGCCGCCCAAGCCGATCATCAGCATGCGTTTGGGTGGCTCAATGAAGGCCAGGCCCATGAGCATCGCCTTGGCGTAAGGGAGCTCGACGTGGTCCGGGTCTCCGACTTTGACAACACTCTGCCTCCCTCCATAGTGGTCGAACGAGAGCGTGCGCAGTCCTTGATCGTCCTCTGTCACCACGACCAGGTTGTAGGGTGACCGCTTCTCATAGAGTACCTTGTCGGCCGCTCCGGTGGTCGTCCCGGTGGCAAGTGCCGGCACCATCGCGAGGAGGAAGGTTCTTCCACTCATCATTGCTGGTTCTCCGCGTGGTCATCCTGAAAAGGATCTCATCCTCCGCCTGACCGCTGGGCGTAGCAGGGTGGCTCGTGCCCGGAGCCGGAACCTGGCGTGCCTTGCGGCTGCCGGATGGCCCCGTCCGCAGAGACGCCCCGCGTCGCCATTCAGTGGCTCCACATCCCTATACCGCGAATGCCGTCGCTTCGCCATACCGCAGGGACCGCGGCTTCTCCCCCAGCGGCATGCTTCCGGCGAAGGGGTCACGCCGGTCCGGGTCGATTTGCCGGAGCATCCTGCAGCGGCTGGCCTGCTACTTCAAACAGTCCGGATCGGCCGGCACATTCGCCCCGCTGAAGCATCGCTGGAAGATGCCGAAGTCTGCCGAGGTGCTCCTCGCCGACATGTCCCACATTACCTTGGCCCGGTTGCCCCACCGGGCCGACTCCCATCCTCATCTGTATCGTCTTGACCGCAGAAGGAATGCGCTGGGAGAAAGGTGGAAATGCTCGGTGGCCCTTCCCCGCCGATCTGCTATCGCAGATGCCAGTTTGCCAGCCTGTTTCCCGATCGCAAAACGAACATGACCAAGAAGCCAGCGATTCGACAACCGACAACGGCGCGACCGCGATGACCGTCGGGCAACGAAGCCCAAGATGACCGTGGTGAGAGAAGCAGCCTTCGTGTTTTCGTGCGGGCAGTGGCGCGTGAGCCAAGGAAGTGACGGCCGGTCGAGGTGATTCCGGGTGCCTGCCGGTCGCCGCCCACCAACCTCGGATGCCTTTCGCCATGGTGGGCACCAACTGGCAGGGCGTCGTTGTATCGGCCCCTGGAGTCTCACCCCCTCGGCGGGACGCGGCCCGTTTCGCTCCGTTCATGATTCTCCGCTCCCGCGGTGGCCTGACACCGGTCCTTTGCGGGTCTTGCCGGCCGCCGCGGGCTGACCAGGTGTCCCATCTGCGCGGGGCGGCTTCTCAGGACAATGCGATCGGGCTCGTTCATGCCCGGCGTTGCCATTCGTGCCCAGCGCCGGCCTCAGATCGAGTAGTCATCCACGAAGACCTTGATCGAGCGGGGGCTGACGAAGACCGTCCGACCTCTGTAGAGATCGAGTTCGCGGTACCGGTGATGGGGCAACTCGACGAAGACATGCTGCCCGGTGTCGCTCAGCAGTTCGATCTTGACGTGGCCCCCGGCGGCGTTGATGTGCTGGACCGTGGCGGGGAACGCCGGGCGACCCGTGGCTTCGACCTCCAGCTCCAACTCGTGCGGCCGAATGAACGCTCTTGCATCCGTCGCTGCGGCCCGGTCCGGATCGACGCTCGCGACCTCGAGCGGCCCGAAGAAGAAACGTCCGTCCTCGGCACGGCCCTGGAAGACGTTGACATTTCCCAGGAAGTTCATCACGAACTCGTTGGCCGGCTGATGGAAGACCTCCTCCGGTGTGCCGATCTGCTCGATCCGCCCCTCGTTCATGACCACGACACGGTCGGAGACCTCGAGGGCCTCCTCCTGATCGTGAGTCACGAACACGCTGGTCAGGTGGATCTCGTCATGCAGGCGTCGAAGCCAGCGGCGGAGTTCCTGGCGAACCTTGGCGTCGAGGGCCCCAAACGGCTCGTCGAGCAGGAGGACCTGCGGCTCGACCGCCAAGGCCCGGGCCAGAGCCACGCGCTGCCGCTGGCCGCCGGAAAGCTGGGAAGGGTACCGATCGGCCAGCCAGTCAAGCTGTACGAGTCTGAGCAGGTCGTGCACGCGGTCGCGGATCTCGCTTCGTGGCGGACGGAGGACCCGCGGCCGGACGCGGAGGCCAAAAGCGACGTTCTCGAAGACGGTCATGTGCCTGAACAAGGCGTAATGCTGAAACACGAAGCCAACGCGGCGTTCGGCCACCCGGCGGGCGGCCATGTCCTCACCGTGAAACAGGATGGTCCCGCTGCCCGCATCCGCCACCTCCAGCCCGGCAATAATCCGCAGCAGGGTCGTCTTGCCCGAGCCGGACGGGCCAAGCAGGGCCACCAATTCACCACTGGCAACGTGCAGATTCACGCTCTTGAGTGCGGCGAAAGGGCCGAAGGTCTTGGAGATCTGCCGGATGTCGATGCTCATGAAGGCCCCATGATCCCGGCCCGCCAGTCAACGCGAGGCGGCGGCCAGACCGCGATCCAGGTCCGCGATCAGGTCATCTACGCACTCGATCCCGACCGACAGCCGGATCGTCGCGGGACTGAAACCGGCAGCCCGCCGGCGGTCCTCCCCGATGGACGCATGACTCATCGTCCAGGGCTGCTCCACGAGCGACTCGACTCCGCCCAACGACTCCGCCAGCGAGAAGTACTCGAGCCGGGCGAACAGCGCGTCGGGCGTCAGCTGGTCAAGATCCAGGTCGAAGCTGACCATGCCGCCGAACCCGCGCATCTGCCTGCGAGCCAGCTCGTAGCCGGGATGGGCCGCCAAGCCTGGGTAGTAGACCTTCTTCACACGCGGGTGCTGCTCGAGCCAGCGAGCGATGGCCAGGGCGTTGGCCTGATGAGCTTCCATGCGGCAAGCCAGCGTCTTGACCCCGCGGAGCACGAGCCAGGCGTCGAAGGGTGAGCAGGCCGTGCCCAGGGCGTTGACCAGGTAGCCGACCCGCTCGCCAAGCGCGGCGTCCTTCACCACGATCGCGCCACCGACCACGTCGCTGTGTCCGTTGAGGTACTTCGTCGTCGAGTGAACGACGATGTCCGCCCCGAAGCCGAGCGGGTTCTGGAAATACGGGCTCATGAATGTGTTGTCGACAATGGTCAGGATCCCGTGCCCGCGGGCGGTGGCAATCACCGCGGCCAGGTCGACCAGGTTGAGCAGCGGGTTCGACGGCGTCTCGATGACCATCCCTCGGGTGTTCGGCCGAATGGCCCTGCGAACCTCGTCGGGATCGCCCATCCGCACGAAGGAGGTCGTGATTCCGAGACCGGGCAGGACGTCATGAAGAAGTCGAATCGTGCCGGCGTAGATGTCGTCACCGGAGATGAGGTGGTCCCCGGACTTGAACAGCATCGCCACCGAGCTGATGGCCGACATGCCCGTGCACGTTGCCCAGGCCGCGGTCCCCCCCTCGAGAGCGGCCAGATTCTCCTGCAGGGCCGCCCGGGTCGGATTCGCCGACCGCGTGTAGTCGTACCCCTTGGTCACGCCAACCCGCTCGAAGGCGAAGGTCGAGCTGGGATAAATCGGCGTTGTCACCGAGTTGAAGGCCGAATCCTTGTCGACGCCGTGATGGATCGCCAAGGTGCGAAGATCTGCCGATCTGCTGTCCGCGTTACCCATCCTGTGCCTTTCTGCTCTAGATGCCCGCTCCGCCGGCGAACTCGTCGCTGAACACCTCGCGAGCCGTGACCGGCGAATAGGTGAATACTGACGCCAGAGTTGCCTTGTCCATCAGGCGAGCTGTCAGATTCCTTGCGTCGAGCAGGACCCGGCGAAAGCGACACACCGGCTCCTGACTGCACCTTTCGTAGTGGCCGGACGACACGCAGGCGATCGGGGCCAGCAGGCCGTCGAAGAAACGCACCACCTGCCCCATGGTGATCTTGTCCGGGCTTCTGGCCAGACGATAGCCCCCTTTCTTGCCAGGCACGCTCTCCACCCACCCTTGCTCCTTCAAGGCGAGCATGATGTGCTCGAGGAACCGCTTGGGAACGTCGTTTCGCTCGGCGAGCGCCCGAATCGGTATCGGGTTGCGTCCATGGTGCTCGACCAGGGTGAAGAGGGCCCGCAACGCATAATCCGTTTTCATCGAGAGCTTCATGAACGCTTATCCTGGGCCATCGTTGAATATCTACCCAGAAGGTCGATATTACTGTTAGTATAGGCCAGATCTCCTGAATGTCAACGCAATCGAGCGGCATGGGTCATCTCGACGGCTCTTCGGCCCGGCCGGGCCGCGAGACGAGCGGTAAAAGTCGGCTCCGGAGTAGGCATCGACCACACCCCCTTCCTCGTGGCCTCGTCCTCGGTTTTGGGCGGACACTCCGGTAGGGCTATAATCATCACCTTCTGTTTTTTGGAGGCCATGAATGAAGTTGCGGCTGCGGACGACATTGTGTTCTCTGACGATCCTGGGGCTGGCCACGATCAGCGGTTGCGGTTGTGCCGAGGTCAACTACATGCTCGGGGCGGCAGGCGGGGAACTCCACCTCCTGAGCTCGATGGTCCCGATTGAGCAAGGCCTGGCCGACACGAGTCTCAGCGAGGAGGAGTTGGCGAAACTGGATCTGGTCATCCGGACCCGGGACTATGCCGAGCAGACCATCGGACTCAACGTCGGCCACAGCTATCGCAACTTCGTCAACCTGCACGGCGGACCGCTGGCGTGGAATCTCTCCGCGTCGCGCAAAGACGCGATCGTGCCTTACACGTGGAGCCTGCCCTTCGTCGGGTCGATCAGCTACCTGGGGTACTTCAACCTAGATGAGGCCAAGGCGGAGCGCGACCGACTGGTGGACCAGGGTTACGACACCATGATCTACGAGCTTGACGCCTACAGCACGATCGGTCTTCTTCCCGATCCACTGACATCAGCCATGCTCGGCCGCGACAGCGTCAACCTGGTGGACACGGTTATCCACGAACTGCTGCACAACACCATCTGGTGTGCCAGCGATGCGGTCTTCAGTGAATCACTTGCCACATTCGTCGGGCGAACCGGGGCCCTGGAGTTTCTGGCCGCTGAGTATGGTCCGGACGCAGCGATCGTGCACCAGGCCCGGATCGGGTACGAAGACACGGACCGGTTCAATGCCTTCCTGTTGGCCCTCACCGGGCGATTGGAGGAGCTATACAACAGCAGCGTCGGCAGCGAGGCCAAGATCGCCGCCCGGGCGACGATCTTCGAGGACGGCCGGCAGCGGGTGGCGACCGAACTGCTGCCGACGCTTAACGAGCCGGATCGTTATCAGAGCTATGCGGAGTTCCCATTCAACAACGCCTTCCTGATGGTGAATGGGCGGTACAATACCGACCTGGTGCTGTTCGAGCGGGTACACGAGCGGACCGGACGCGACTGGTCCGCGAGCCTTGCCGTTTTCCGTTCTGCGGCGAACTCGGGTGATCCGTTCGGGTTCGTGCACTCCTGGCTGGGAGACTAGCCTGCCCGGGGACCGTAGGCCCGGCTCCCCGGAAGCGTCCGGTTTCTTCGCTGCCGCATCGCTCGCGGTGCCCGGAGGGGGCCGTGTTCGGTTGCGCAGCGCACCGTTTTTTGCGTCGGGTTCGGAGATCCAACCATGTCGCGGCGAGGAGACATCGCTTCATCGTGTAGGCTGCTGTTGGTCGTCATGGCGGCGGGAGTCAGTGCAAGTCCGGCTGGCATGATGGCCAAGGAAGCCAGCACCTTCTACCCGCGGGATCTGGTCGCCGCGGCTCGAGCCAGCTGCAACGCATCGGATTGGGCGGCGGCGGTCCGCAAGCAGGTCGTGGATGCGGCCCGACCCTGGAAGGACATGTCTGACCAGCAGGCATGGGACCTCGTGTTCGGTCCCACGGTCAAGCGGTCGTGGATGGTGTTCTCCAGCGGTTTCTGTCCAGCATGCAGGCAGAGCGTGCCCATGTACAACTGGGAGATCCGGGCCCTGGATCGCCCGTGGAAGGTCCGATGCCCCCATTGCAGGGAGCTGTTCCCCAAGAACGATTTCTGGACGTTCTACCGCTCGGGCCTGGATGAGAGGGCGGTGTTCGATCCCCGGCGGGCGGACCGGAGACTGCTCGTCAACAACGACCACCCGGACCCCGCCGATCCGCTGCACCTGTTCGGCGTGGATGACGGCAACGGCTATGTCGAGGGCGACAAGGTCTGGCGGTTCATCGGTGCGTATCTCATCTACGGCCAGTGGAAGCAGGCAATCGTCGGCGGTGTCCACAAGCTCGGGGCGGCATACTTGCTGACCGGGGATCGGGCATATGCCCACAAGGCGGCGATCCTTCTCGACCGTGTCGCCGATCTCTACCCGGATTTCGACTTCAAGACCCAGGCCTTCATCTACGATGTGCCCAGCTATGCGGCCGGGTATGTGTCCGTTTGGCATGATGCCTGCGAAGAGGTCCGCGAACTCGCTCTGGCGTACGACCAGATACGGGAAGGCCTGAGCGGCGACGATGAGCTGGTGACTTTCCTGGGTGGACTGGCCGGGCGATACAAGTCGGCCAATGTCAAGGCTTCGGTCGCCGACGTGCGCCGAAACATCGAAGACCGGATTCTGCGGGACACGCTGAACCACCGACCCAAGATACAGTCGAACCAGCCTCGCACCGAAGTGGCCGAGGTCATCATCAGGACGGTGCTCGAATGGCCGGACAACAAGGTCGAGGTCAATCGGCTCGTGGACGAGATCGTCAAGGCGGGTACGGCCGTGGATGGTGTCACCGGAGAGAAGGGGCTCAGCGGCTACGCGACCATCGGACCAAGGTCGCTCGCCGAACTGCTCGGTCGCTTTGACCGCGTGGATCCCGCTTTCCTCGCCGACCTGGTCAGGCGCCAGCCTCAACTGCAGCAGACCTACCGCTTTCACGCCGAGACACTCTGTCTGGACCAGTATTATCCCCGGATCGGGGACAGCGGAGCTTTCGCGCGTCGAGACGACTCCTATCGGGGTATCGACTTCGTGAGGCCTGCATCCCTCGACCCATCCGGATTCACGTTCCTGTGGCGGCTTTACGAACTGAGTCAAGACCCGGTCTTCGTCCAGGCGCTGTATCGGGGCAACGGCGGCACGATCGACGGCTTGCCCCACGATCTCTTCGCGATCGACCCGAAGGGAATTCAAAAAGGCGTCGAGGAGGTAATCGCCAGGGAAGGTCCGTCGTTCAGGCTGGCCGGCGTCAACAAGCGGCAGTGGCACCTGGCCATTCTCCGAAGTGGCCAGGGCGATGACCGGCGCGCCGCTTGGCTGGACTACGACTCGGACGGCCGGCACAGCCACCGCGACGGCCTGAACGTCGGCCTCTTCGCCAAGGGGCTGGATCTCATGCCGGATCTCGGCTACCCACCGGTTCAGTACGGGGGTTGGGATTCCCCTCGGGCCAGGTGGTATACGGCCACCGCGGCCCACAACACCGTCCTCGTGGACGGCAAGAGCCAGAGGGCGGCTACCGGCGCGAGCACCCTGTGGGCGGATGGTCGGCAGTTCCACGCGGTCCGGGCGGCCGGCGAGAAGCTCTACGCCATCCAGCGTTACGAACGCACCGTGGCGGTGGTCGATGTCTCCGACCGGGACTGTTACCTGGTGGACGTGTTTCGCGTGGCCGGGGGCAAGGAACACATCCGGTTCATGCACAGCCAGTATGCTAAACTGACCACCAGCGGCCTGTCTTTGTCGCCCGCCGCCGGCCTCGGTGACAACACCCAGATGCGCGGCTTCCGCATGGATCCCGGCCCGCGACCCGGCTGGAGCGCCGATTTCGAGATCGAGGATCGAAACAGGTACCTTCCGAACGGAATGGAGGTTCACCTGCGCTATACCGACTTGACCACGGCCGCGTCCGGCGGAGTGGCCGAAGGCTGGGTGGTCGCCGGTCTCTTCAATTCAAATGATGAAGCCTGGATTCCACGCGTCCTGACCCGCCGGGTCGCCGATCAGGCCCCGCTGGTCTCGACCTTCGTCGGCGTGATCGAGCCCTATGGGAAGAGCCGCGTCGTTGCCGGTGTTCGCCGGATGGCACTGGCCCGGGCTGGCGGCGGATCCTGTTCCGACTCCGCGGTGGCAATCGAGATACGCTTGACCGACGGGCAATCTGACCTGCTGGTCCTCGCCGATCCATGCGCGCCCGGTGGCCGGGAAGACGCTTCGGGGGCAGGGACTGGGGTCATCGAGCAAGCCGACTGGCGGATCGGCCTGCAAGGCGAGCTGTGCATGATTCGTCGAGATGGCTCAGGAGCAGTGAGTTCCGTGGCCATCTGCAACGCACGGGGGGTGACGATCGGTGATCTGTCGGTGAAGCTGGGTCGACCGGTTGACGCTCTCGAACTCGCGGTGACGCCCACGCAGGCAGCGGTCTTGGCCGGACCGACCGACGCGGTCGAGGATGTGCGCCTCGCAGGCAAGAGTATTCTGCGTCGGCAGGGACTCGACACGAGCGTCACACCGGGCACCTGATGTCCACGACTTGCATCTCGACATTCGTGCAGCCTCTGAACGTGTTCAGCCTGGGCGTGAAAGCCACCTGGCATCGCCGATGCTGGAGCAGAGCTGGCAGATGGTCCTTCTGGCTGAAGGCGACCGCCCGGCATCGCTGGTGACCATCGCTCAGATGGAAGCTGAGGTGCTCGCCCGACGCACCCATGACTCGTGGTTCCCCGTCGACTTGCAGCGCACCGGACGCGAATTTCGGCCTTGGGTTCCCTTGTCCAAAAGGAGCAAGCTGCTCGATCTGCTGGACGGTCTGCTCGGACAGCTCCGACAGCCGCGTTTCGGCGTCCAGCCGGAGCGTGGGCTCGAGGTCCTGAGCAGTCAGCCGCTGATTGGCTCGGGCGACAAAGGCCGCGGTGAAGGATTCGATTCGATCGGCGGCGATCCGCAATCCGGCGGCCATCGCGTGCCCCCCGAAAGCGATCAGGTGCTCACGGCACTCGGCTAGGGCATGGTTCAGCTCAAAGTGCGGAATGCTCCGGCCGGAGCCCTGGCCCTGGCCGCTGTCCAGGGCGATGATGATCGTCGGTCGGCGGTAGCGCTCCACGACCCGTGAGGCCACGATCCCGATCACCCCAGCGTGCCAATTCTCCGAAGCCAGGACGATTCCACGCCGGGCATCGGACGCCAGGTGGCGGGCTTCGATCATCGCGCACGCCTCGTCAAAGATCCGCCGCTCGAGGCTCTTACGTTCCTGGTTGTGCCGCTCCAGAAGCAGGGCGATCTCCCGAGCTCGCTCCGGCGTCGCGCTGGTTAGCAGTTCGGCGGCCAGTTCCCCGTCGGCCATGCGCCCGGCGGAGTTGAGCCGCGGCGCCAGCCAGAAGCCCACATGCTCACTGTCAAGCTTCTGGTCGGTGAGCCGGGCGGCTTCGATCAATGCCATGATCCCGGTCAGCTTGGATTTGGCCAGCCCGGTCAGCCCGTGGCGGGCCAGCACGCGATTCTCACCGGTCAACGGAACGACGTCAGCGATGGTGCCCAGGGCCACCAGGCCAGTGGCGTCCACGAGGAAATCACGGAATCGGGAGTGGACCTTCTCAGCACCACACAGGCTCTTGGCAGCCGCCCAAGCGAGCTTGAAGGCCACCCCGGCACCACACAAGTCCGGATTGGGATATCCTTCGCCGGCCCGCGGATGCACGACCACCTCCGCTTCAGGGAGCGTTCCCTCGAAGGCGTGGTGATCGGTGATGACCACGGCCAGCCCCAACGCGCGGGCCAGCCGGATCTGCTCGACGGCCGTGATTCCACAGTCGACGGTGATCAGGAGATCGGCCCCGTCCTGGCGGATCTGCCGAATGGCGTCGCTGTTAACCCCGTAGCCTTCCTCGATGCGGTGGGGAATGTAGTAGGAGACTCTCGCTCCCGCCAAGGTAAGCAGATGCCAGAGGATCGCCGTGCCGGTCAGCCCGTCGGCATCGTAGTCACCGTAGATCACGATCGACTCGCGATCACGCACCGCGCGGGCGATGCGCTCGGCGGCCTGAGTGACGCCAGGCAGCGATTCAGGGGCGTGGAGATGGCTGAGTTTCGGGTCGAGAAACGCCCTGACCCGGTCCGGTTCCATGATGCCTCGGTTGAACAGAACCTGGGCTACCAAGGGCGATACGCCGAGTCGCTGGGCGGCATTCCGGCACTCCGGCCAGGCGGGCGCGATGCTCCATGACTTGTTTTCCATCTTGGCGGTGCCCTCCATGGCGCGTGCCTGTACGACCATCCCCGGGCAGTATAGTGACCGGCGTCCGAGCCAACAACGCTCGGCCGGTTGGATTCTCCCCCGCCTCGGGGCTATCCTGTCAATCACGATGGCATCGGGCAAGGAGAGCAAGCATGCTTGGCTGCGGGCACTGGGCGGCAATGACATGCCCGCACGAATAGCCCTGGCGGACGGCGAATACGAGCACCGGCGGACCTACAAGCATGACTTCTTTGCGGCGACCGGCCTGTATCGCGGGCCGGCCGGTCTGGCCGTCCTCAAGCTCGGTCGCACCGCGAAGTTGTTCGGGCTGCCGATGGCCTGGCTCGGCAGGATGCTCGCGGACCACGAACTGGCCGTCTATGCCGCCGCAAACGGAGTGGAAGGTGTTCCTCGCTGCCTGGGCAGGTGGGGCCGCACCGGGCTGATCCACGTCTTCGTCGAAGGCCATCCCCTTCAGCGGTATGAACGGGTGGACGACGCGTTCTTCGGTCGGCTCGAGCAGCTGCTCGACGAACTCCATCGCCGGGACATTGCCTACGTGGACCTCGAGAAGCGCGAAAACATCCTCGTGGACCACAGCGGCCGTCCGTCGCTGATCGACTTCCAAATCTCCTGGCAATGGCCCGCGACCGGTCGCCGCCAAGGTGTGCAGCGGATCGTCCCCGGCTTCCTGGGCCGGTTTGTCCTCCGGCGACTCCAGGCCGCGGATCGTTACCACCTTCGCAAGCACCAGCGGCGTCATCGCCCGGATACACTCACCGCGGAGCAGCTCGCCGCCAGTCACCAGACCGGCATCCTTATCGTCCTGCATCGATGGCTCTCCTGGCCGTTCACCGCCACGAGACGTATGATCCTCAAGCGGGTGACCGGCCGCTCCCGTTCCGCCAAGCAGGACGGACCCAGCTTTCTGGAGGAAGTCGAGAATGGAGCATCGCGTATGGAGAGAGAATAACCGCCCGGGGTTGCCCAGGGACCCTTGGTTCATGCAGGACTCGCTGCTTGGTTCGGTTCTCAGGTTTATGCGATCCCGCTCCAGCCGCGGTTCGACGCCTCCTGCGTCCTCTTGCTCGCGTGCCAACTGCTCGGTGTTGCCCGGCTGTGTTGCATGTCTCTCAACCATTCCCAGCTTGAGCTGATTGAACAGTTCCGCGGTCGCGTCGAGGCGGCCATGGCGGACGAAGCCGGTTTCGGTGCCCCCTCGCGGGAGGATCGGCAAGATCACTCGACGCTGGCCACACGCTGGGTCGCGGACACGCGGGTCTGGTACGAGTGCACGGTGCGGCCCTTTCTCCCGCAGGTCCGAGCCGGCATCATGACCGACGATCGGTGGCGCAGCGAGGGCTTCGAGCAGATGATCGAGGATTCCGGGGATACCATGCCGGAGTTCGTGGGAATGGGCTTCGAGAGCGCGGGCTTGTCGTGGCCGGAGCCGGTTGTCGAGCACTACCGCGATCAGGGCAGGCGCTTCTACTTCGCGACGCCGCTGGCGCTCGATTCAATCATGCAGTTGGCCGACGAGGCGGTTTTCGATAAGATCCGTCGCATGTTGAAAGGGTATCACCTGGCCTTCACCGGCCTGGCCGGGCGGTAGAATGGCCGGATGAGCATGCGGGCAATCCCATGAGCGATCAACCGATAGGCCCGATCGAGACACTGCTGATCGTTGATGATGACGTCGTCCGCCGGATGGGCGGCTTGATCCGCCATCTGTGCGTCGGCATGATCGACGAGTCGGTACGCGTGACGGTCCTGGGGCACTCCTCCGATCCGACCCTGGCCGATCGCGTGGGACCGGCCCGGACGGTCATGTTGCCCCGGCGGCTCCTGCCCTGGCACCGCCCGTCCGCCGCGGCGGTCCTCGAGATCATCGGGGGACAGGTGCCGGACTTGGTCCACTGCCTGTCGGCGGACCTGGCCCGGTGGTTCGCGAACTGGGCTGAGGACTGGGGCTGTCCGATCATCAGTACGCTCTGCGATCACGAGGACATCGACCAGTTCTGTTCCATGACCGCCGCAGATCGGCTGTCAGGTTTCGCGACTACCCCAAGCGTCCGCAACGCCCTGATCGAGCAGTCTCCCGAGCTCGAGAGCCGCATCTCCGTCGTGCCGTTGGGCCTGCCTGCGGAGCAGGAGCCGCGCTGCGGAGGGGCGTCCGATCGCATTGCGACCGCGGTGGTAACCGCCCCGCTGAGCCGCAACTCCGGGCTGGATGTGGTCTTCAAGGCGATGAAGATCGTGGTTCAGGACCATGCGGATCTGCACCTTTTCGTCCTGTCGACGGGCAAGGCCGAAGACTACTTCCGCCGACAGGTCGAAGACCCGGACCTTCGCGCGCGGGTGACTTTTGCAGGCGAGATGAGCGACTGGACGACGCTGAGGACGGCCATGGCCGCCGCGGACTTCTACATCATTCCGGGAACGTCCGGGCGGTTCACGGCCAGCAACCTGACCGCCTTGGCCTGTGGTCTGGCGATCCTGGCACCCGAGGGCAGCATGGAAGACTACCTCATCGACGCCAAGACGGCCGTGATCTTCGAACCCCGGCGCCCCAAGGACCTGGCTCAAAAATGGTTGGCCTTGCTGCAGGACCGCGAGTCGGCCATGCGGCTCGCCCAGGGGGCTCTCGATCACGCTCGTTCCTGCCACCAGGCCAGCCGCATGGTGGCCGAGACCGCCGCCCACTACCGCCGGCTGTGCGGCATCCACACCGCTCCTGTGGACTTAGCCGCCGGACCGTTCTGATCGCTTCCCAAACGGATTTGAGTATAATAGTCGGCGTCTTTCGGCGTGGGCGACGCCGAAGGGCGGGAGTCGAATCGATGCGAGTCCGGCGAGCCATCAGTACATCATCGACGACCTGGCGAATCCTGGGCGCATTTCTCTGCTCAACAGCGGTTCTTGGATTCCTGACCGGTGCGGACACGACGAAGCCGGCGGAGCGGCCGCCGAGCCGCACGTCGACAGCTGCAGCCTCGCAGTCGGCAAGCCCGGTGACGCCATCGGCGCCCCGGGAACGACCGACATCCTACGAGCGTGCCCTGATTATTCCGATCGAAGACACGATCACGGATATCACCTATGACAGCCTCAAGCGACGCTTGGTTCACGCCAAGAAGGCGGGCGTGCCGCTGATCGTCCTCGAGATGGACACCCCCGGGGGGTCGCTCGGTGCCACGCTTGATATCTGCAAGGCCCTGAAGGAGCAGCGTGACGGCGGCGTCAGCGTCTATGCCTGGATCAACAAAGATGCCTACAGCGCCGGCACGATCATCGCCCTGGCCGCTGACGGCATCGTGATGGCCCGCAACGCGACGATCGGCGATTGCCAACCCATCATGATGACCGAGGAAGGCGCCTCGGCCATTCCCGAGGACATCGAAGCCAAGGCTACCAGCCCCTTGCTGGCCGAGTTGCGCGATTCCGCCCGCCGAAACGACTATCCGATGGATATGGTGATGGCGCTCATTCGCCCCGAGATGCAGATCTTCTGGGTGGAGAACACTGATACCCGCGAGCGGCGATTCGTCGACACCTCCGGGCGCAACGAGTTGTTCGGCCTCCCGGACGTGGAGGAAACCGCGGAAGCCAGTGGCGACAAGGAAGGCAAGAAGGCGGTGAAACGCAAGAAAGTGACCGAGCCCATCCCGGATTCGAAAAGTACAACCGCGTGGAGGTATGTCCGGGAAGCGCCCGGTCTGGAGAAGGTGCAGCAGCCGATCGTCAGCGATCGTGAACTGCTGACCATGCGGACGGACGAAGCCCGGGCTTACGGATTCTCGATGGCCACACTGAACAGTCAGAGTGACCTGAGCCGGTATTTCAACGTCACCGGGCGGATGGAAAAGCTGGAGTACACCTGGATCGAGAAGGCCGTAGAGTGGCTGGCGTCGCCGATTGTCCGCGGCGTTCTGTTCCTGCTGATGATCCTGGGGGCTTACACCGAGTTCCAGCATCCGGGTCTCGGCCTGCCGGGAGTTGTCGCTCTCATCGCCCTGGTTCTCTTCCTGGGCGCGCCCTACATGGCGGGCATCACCGTGACTTGGGAGATCGTCGCCGTGGTACTGGGCATTATCCTGGTGGGCGTGGAGATCTTCCTTCTCCCGGGCTTCGGGGTCGCCGGTATCGCCGGGATCCTGCTCATCCTGCTCGGCGCCGTCTCGTCGTTCATGCCGCCTGAGCCCGGCCTGCCGACCTGGCGCCCTTCGTGGCCAAGCCTGCCCGGTTCGCTCACTTACCTGCGGAACGGCTTGCTGACGCTGATCGGAAGCGTGTTCGGAGCGGTGGTCGGTATGGTCCTCGTGGCCCACTACCTGCCAAGGACGCCTGTCGCCCGCCGAATGGTCAGCTCCAACCCCACGCATGAGCAAGTGACGATCGAAGGTCCGTATGTCGGCGTGGCCCGACTCGGCGATCAGGGCACGGTCGAGGGTATCCTCCGACCGGCCGGCAAGGCCAGATTCGGTGACGTGCTGGTGGACGTGGTCAGCGAGGGCGAGTTCATCAGCAGTGGTTCACGCGTGGTCGTGATCGAACGAGCCGGCAACCGAATCGTTGTCCGGCAAGTGCCGTGAACGGTACCAGCGCGACCGGTACCGTCGCAAGCACAAGGGAGCGGTGATCATGTCGCAGTGGTTGGGCATCATCATTCTCTTCACCCTGGGCGCGGGCCTGATCGTGGCGGACCTGTTCTTGCCGTCGCATCTCATGCTGACGGTCTGCGCCTTGGGCTTGTTTGCCTACGCACTCTTCCTGACTTTCCAGATCAGCGTGGTGGCCGGCCTGGTCGGCCTGGTTCTGCTGGTCGTCATCATGGTGGGGGTGATGGCGCTTTTCCTTCGTGTCTGGCCCCGAACCTGGGTGGGCCAGCAGGTCGCCCCCCCTAACCCGGTTCTCGGCGAGAAGGATCGGTTGCCGCTCGAGGACCTCGAGCCGTTGATCGGCCGTCGGGGCGAGTCGCTGACCTCCCTCCGCCCGGTGGGGGCGTGCCTGTTTGACGGCCGCCGCATAGAATGTGTGGCTGAACGCGGCGTGATCGCGCCGAACGTTCCCGTGGAGGCAATCCGTCTTGTGGATCGCACGTTGTGTGTTCGCCCGGTGTCTTTATCGCCCGGGATCCGTTGAGAGAAAGGAGTGCCGATGCCGGTCAATCTGTTGATGCTCGCCGAGGGTGAGGGGTTCCAGTGGCAATACATAGGCTGGGCGATCCTGGTCGTTGCCATCGTGGTGCTGCTGGCGTTCGTCCTGCTCGCGTTTCGTTTTATCGGTTTGTGGGTGCAGGCCTACACGAGCAACGCCGAGGTTTCCATCTTCGAGCTGATCGGGATGTACTTCCGCAAGGTGGACGCCCGGGTCATCGTGCTCAGCAAGATCCGGGCGGTGAAGGCCGGCTTGGGGCTCACCACCAATGATCTGGAAACCCACTATCTGGCCGGCGGGCGCGTGCCCAATGTCATTACCGCTCTGATCGCCGCCGACCGGGCTAGGATCAACCTCGGCTACAAGACTTCCTGTGCCATCGACCTGGCCGGCCGCGACGTGCTCGAGGCTGTGCACACCTCGGTGAACCCCAAGGTCATCGACTGCCCCGACGCTGCCCGTGGCAAGGGCAGTATCGACGCGGTGGCGAAAGACGGCATCCAGCTGAAGGCCAAGGCCCGGGTGACCGTGCGCACCAACATTGAACGGCTGATCGGCGGTGCGACCGAGGAAACCATCATCGCCCGCGTCGGCGAGGGCATCGTCACCGCGATCGGCTCGGCCGACAACTACAAGGCGGTGCTCGAGAATCCCGACACCATCTCCAAGCGGGTGCTGGAAAAGGGCTTGGACGCCGGCACGGCTTTCGAGATCCTGTCCATCGACATCGCCGACGTGGACGTGGGCGAGAACGTCGGGGCTAAACTCCAGGCCGACCAGGCCGAGGCGGACAAGCGGCGGTTCCAGGCCGAGGCCGAGAAGCGGGCCGCCCTGGCCCGGGCCCGCGAAGCCGAGATGGTCGCCCTGGTCCAGGAAAACCGGGCCAAGGTGGTCGAGGCCGAGGCCCAGGTACCCCAGGCCATGGCCGAGGCTTTCCGCAAGGGCTACCTCGGCGTGATGGACTACTACCGGCTCAAGAACGTCCAGGCAGACACGACCATGCGCGAGTCGATCGGCAAAGGCGAGGGTGACGTGAAGCTGTAGCCGGCCGGCGCCGGCCTCCCCGGGGGACGCGGACCAGGTTCTGCAGAAAGCGATGTGCTGATCAGCGGAGCATTGAGTGTGTCGACACTACCCCTCCTAGCCCAGGACGGCAGCAGCTATGGCGAGTTGGTCTATGTCATCGCCATCCTGATTCTGTCTGGCCTCGGCGCGCTGCTCGAGAAGCTCAAGCAGCGGCGCGAGCAGCAGACCACGTCACGCAAGAAAACCGGGGAATCGCCCCCGAAAGCCCCCGGGCTGCCCGAACGAGCTCCGAGTCCAACTGGCCGGACTGAACGGCCACCACCGTCTCGAATGCCTGCCGAGCCGTCGGCCCCGCCCACTGCACGGCGGGAACCCGCGCCCGTGCTGCCTCACCGGCCCGCTCAGAGCCCGCCGCCAGCTCCACGACCCATCCCGGTGAGTCGCGAAGCTCCACCCACATCCCGGCGACCGGTCAAGCCGCCTCCACGGCCACAGCAAGGCCCGCTTCGCCGCCCGGAGCCCGAGCCGAGGAAGCCCAAGATCGTCTCCCAGCCGGAGTCGGTCCCCGCCGTCCAGGTGCGTGCGGAGATACAATCGCCCGCTCAGATGACCATCGCGCAACCGTTACCGCTCGCCAAGCCAGCTCCGAGAGCTAGGCGACCTCTGACGCCGCGCGAGCTGCGCCGGGCCATCGTACTGAACGAGATCCTCCAGCCGCCCGTCGGGCTGAGGTAGGTGCAGCGGCCCAAACGGCCCGGACCGAGACCGTCTACGCGCCGCCACCCCGAGAGGCCGAAGCGGTGAGAGCAAGAGGACCGAAGAGGGGCGCTTCTCGGGGGATGCCTGCCGGGTGCGATACGGATGCCCATCGCCATCGCGATTCAGCGGGCCGGCTTGATGCCGACCTCGGCGAGCAACTCCAGCACGAGTTCCATGGGCAGGCCGACCACGTTGCTGAAGCTGCCGTCGACCAGGGTGACGAACGGATCGCCGTCGTCCTGGATGCCGTACGCCCCGGCCTTGCCCTCCCACTGGCCGCCGGCTAGGTAGGCCTCTATCTCGAAGTCCGACATCCGCCGCATGGTGACCTGCGTGACGGCATGACGGGTGATCTCGCGGTAATCCGCAGGGGAGAGGATGGTGATGCCGGTGATGACCTCGTGAGTGCTCCCGCTCAAGGTGTCGAGGATCCGGCGAGCGTCGTCACGGTTGGTCGGCTTGCCCAGGATCTGTTCGTTCAGGGCGACGACCGTGTCAGCGCCCAGCACGACACAGTCGGCATGGTCGCCGATCACGCTGCTGGCCTTGCCGTAGCTGGTCGACTCGGCGTAGAACTCCGGCCCGCCAAGCCATCCCGCCGGATCGGGTTCTTCGAACTGGGGCGCCACGGCCTCAAAAGAAATGCCTGCCTCGCGCAGCAGCTGCAGGCGGCGCGGACTCTTGGAGGCGAGGACAAGCGATTTGCGCGTTCCCGCGGGTTTCTCATCCATGGTCCTCAGTATAGCGTGTGTCATCGTCTCTGGAATGGGTCGATCAAGGGTGGTGATGCGATGAGCGGGCGGACGGTTGTCCTGATGAGCATGCCGGCGGCGGTACGGGATCGATGCCGCCCATGCTGAAGGGGTGACATCGCGCCAGCCGTTTCATCGCCAGCCACATGCCTCGCCACGGACCATGAGTGTGAACCGCTTGCAGGCAGTATTCACTGCAGCTGGGTACGAACTTGCAGTTCCCGATCAATAGCGGAGCGACAATCACCCGATAGCCGCAAATCAGGCATTCGACGAGGAAGATCAGAACGCGGCGCAGAACAGGCATCACTAGATGTTGAACCGGAAATTGATCACGTCGCCGTCCTTGACGATGTAGGTCTTCCCTTCGAGGCGGACCTTGCCGGCGGCCTTGGCGCCCTTCATGTCTCCTGCAGCCCTGAGATCGTCGTAGGCCACGGTCTCGGCTCGGATGAAACCGCGGGCGATATCGGTGTGGATCTTGCCGGCGGCCTCGACCGCGTCGGCACCCCGCTTGATCGACCACGCCCGAACCTCGTCCTCCCCCGTGGTCAGGAATGACAGCAGGCCCACGGCGTCGTAGCAGGCCCGCACCAGCCGATCACGGGCCGATTCGCTGACCCCGAGATCCGCCAGGAACACCGCCCGGTCGGCCGGCTCCAACTGGGCGATCTGCTCCTCGGTTTCGGCGCACAAGGCGATGGTCTGCGTGGCGTGTAGGTACTCGAACGGGGCCGGCTTGGCGGCCTCGCTCTCGTTCACGTTGATGACCACAATGATCGGCAGCTCGGTCAGGAACGCGAAGCTGGTGAGCATCTTCCGGTCGTCGTCGCCGTGAATGGCCGTCGCGAGCGGTTGCTCCGCCTCGAGGGCCGCCTGGCAGCGCTTCATGAGCTCCAGCTCGCGTTTCTCGTGCTCGTGCGTCTTGGTCGGCTTCTTGAGCGACTTCTCCAGCCGGTCGATCCGGGTCACGACCTGATCGAGGTCGCAGAAGGCCAACTCGGAGGCCAACTCCGCCAGGTCGGCCTGGCCGTCCACCCGGTTGCGGTAGGCGGGGACGCTGGGGTTGTCGAACGCTCGGACGACGGCCACCAGGGCATCACACTGGCGAAGCGAACTCAAGCTCTTGCGGAACTCGGCCTGCGAGGCGGCCGTCTCATGGCTGAACCCGGGGACATCGAGGCATTCAATCGTGGCTTCCGTTTTCTTCTTGGGCTTGTAGATCTCGTCGAGCCAGTCCAGCCGGGCGTCCGGCACCCGAACGACGGCCAGTTGCTCCCCCTGAACGTGGTGAGCCGCGACCGTTTGACCGGTCACTGCCCGGAACAGCGTCGATTTTCCGCTCATCAGCGGGCCGATGAAGGCGACTCGCATGGTGTGGCTCCTCGTGCTGGAATCGTGGACGCCAGTCCGGGACCGATTGTAAGCCCCGTCGTTGCTCGCTGCAACGACGGGATTGAGCGGCAAGAAGTGAGACCGATCGCCCACCGGGGAGCCTTCTCGGTCTACGGTTAGGGCCGCCGGCCGAGCGAGGGGGCGGAGCAGAGCGTGGCCGCACGCCTGACACCAAGCAAGAACGGGGCCAGCAGCAGGAATCGTCCTCTTGCCGCACGACAACCCCCAGGCCCGGTGTGTTGAGGTTCTCCTTGGGGACACCCTTCGCGATGCGTCGCTGGGGTTAGCCGGGCACTTTGCGCCCGGTAGAGATTCTCTCGGCCCGGTGAGGATTGGAGCCGTCGGTGTCGCCTCACCTCTTCGACTTCAGATCCAGAATCGTCTTGGCCGCCTCGCGGTTGACCGGCTCCTTCGATTCCGACAGCGTCTTGATTGGGCGCAAGCTACCCTGCTCGATCGCCTGAGCCAGAGCGTCATAGACGTCGTCGTGATCAGCGATCAGATCGCGGAGATGCAGCACGGTGTCGAGATCCCCCAGGACGATCCTGCCGAACAGCTTTTTCTCGGCCTCCCGATTCCAGCGCACGGCCGTCACCTGCATGGCGTAACCGTGCGGCCAGATATCCAGGTCTGTGAAGTGCCACTGGACTTGATCCTCGGCCACGCGTTGACCGTCGGTCTCCAGAATGGGGCCGCCGGCAACGAACGTAAAGGCGTAGTGCCGCGAACCGGACAGCTCGTGCAGGGAACCCTGGATCAGGGGGTTGACGCGGTGGGCGCCGCCGATCCTCGCCTCCCAGCGAGCGCGAGCCTGATCGTAGGACACCTTGCTGAGCCGCTCGAAGTGGCCCAGAAACGCGTGCCAAATGGCCGCTTGCCCGTCGCTCTGCGGCGGCCCGGCTGGGTGTGTGGCCGCCGGTGTCTTGTTCTCACTGAAGAGCCCGAATCGATCCATGAGCGCCTGGATCTGTCCCTCGCTCAGCGCGGATCCGGACGCCTTGAACCGCACCAGCCTGCGAATCCGCTCGCGGACGAACGGCTCCCATGCCGCGGAGAGCCGTTCCTGATCGACGGAGGCTCCGTCGCCGGTCATCGGCAACTTGAGGCCCGCGCCTGCCAGAATCTGTCTGAGCTCATCCACCGGGGCCCCGCTTAGTCCGTCCGCGGCGATTCCCGGCCCGTTTTCATAGCACCAAAGATGCAGGTGGCGAATCGCCTTGCGCAAATCCCCGCCCAAGTACCCGTGCAGAGCGGTGAGGTCGTATTCGTCTCCGAGCAGCTCGGCCAGGGTGGCGCCGATGGCCGGGAACATCTGCCCGAGCATCTCGTCCACGGCCTCCACGTAGTCGGGCAGCGAGATGGTCTCGGTCAGGGTCTCATTCCAACTATCTACACCGAACAGGAGGTAATTGTCGAATGCGTGGTTCACCTTGTTCGAGGCCACGCGATCGGAGAAGGGATAGGCCACCAGGTGGTAGGTCCGGGGGATCTCATCCACCACGGCGAAGTGGCCACGGGCGCTGACATAGGTTCCCTCGGTATCCGGCGTGGCCGGTCGGGTTGCACACTGACGCCACGCTTTCTGCCAGGCCGGTTTGAGGGCGTAGTCCGAAGGCTGTGAGTTGGGTAGAGCGGTCTTGGGGATGACCAGCGCTTCCGGGGGCATCGAATCGTCAAGCGGCTGCAGGATCTCCCGGTCGAACTCACCCCCGCTGTCGATCCGAGTACTGACCGCATACTTCTTCGGCTTGCAGCCGCCCGACACCACCATCACGACAACCAGAGTCAGGGCCGCGAGGTCGCGAAATGACCGTGCCCAGATCATTCCTTTGCCTCCAAATGCTCAATCTGGCCGGCGACACGTCGAACCGCCGTCAGAACCTGCCGCGGTGTCTCGGCATCCGGCCTGAACGGTAGGGCGATCGCCACCAGGCGTTGGCGGACTTCGGCGCAGCCACAGGCGGGCACGTCCTTCAGAATGCTCTCCAGGTCAACCAGGTCGGCTCCTTCGCCATCGCCTCCGCCCTCCCTGCTGACCGTGAAACCGGCGGCCTTGCCCGTGTGAGGGTAGGGGGCGGTCAGGGTGGCAAACTGCCGGTCCGCGGGGCAGGCAATCCAGGCCGATCGGGCTTTCGGGGTCTCGATCACTGCCATCCACCATTGCCGGCCGGTCTGATTCACTCCAAAACCGAGGTCGTACCGATAGCAGAACAGGGACACCAGACCCTCCGGAGTCACGCCGTGAAGGATGTGCGAGACCTGGCGGCGATGTCCCTGACGGATCAGATGCAAGTCGTAGTACCGCTCGTGGAGGCCGATCAGGTCCTCGGCGGAGTAGTTCAGATGCCACTCACGGCTCAAGCTGCGGACACTGCCGATCTGACGCCGCCGCGCGAGCATGGCACACAACGTGACACCCGCAACCGCAGCCAGACCAAGCGTGAACAGCAGCGAGGACATGCTTGAGAGATACTCCATGACCACTACCCGAGCCAGTGGCCCTGTGCTTGACCCCTTGGCCCGGGGGCGTAGGATACGAGCCTGTGTGTTCACTATAGAGACGACGATCCGGGTCGTCGAGAGGCGGCCGCGAATCGGCGGGAGTGTGCCCTTGTCCTGCAATCTGGATGATCTGGTGGGCTGCGAGGTAGTCTTGGACACCGCCGGACCGATCATCTACCTGGGCAAGCTGCACTCGTACGATGAACGGGGATTCTGGCTCCAGGATGCCGACCTGCACAACAGCAGCGAAGGCCACGCGACGCGCGAGCAGTACATCGTCGAAGCGGCCCGTGACGGCATCCGGACGAACCGTCGATATGTGTTCATTCTTCGACAGGCGGTGTACAGCCTGTCCGCCCTGGCGGACGTGGTGACGGACTGAAAACGAAGGAAGAATAGTGCCAATGCGAGTCTTCGTGACAGGCGGCGCGGGGTACGTCGGCAGCCATTGTGTCAAGCACCTCGTCGCCCACGGGCATGAAGTCGTGGTCTACGACAACCTCGTCTACGGCCATCGCGCCGCCGTCCCCGGCAACGTCAGATTCGTCAAGGGTGACCTGGGGGACGCCCCAACGTTGCGCGCGGCACTCACCACCGGTCCCTTTGACGCGGTGATGCACTTCGCGGCATTTGCCTACGTCGGCGAGTCGGTGACCGAGCCGCTCAAGTACTACCGGAACAACGTGGCCAATACCCTGGGTCTGCTCGAGGCCATGCACGTCGTGGGTGTCAGGCGGCTCGTCTTCAGCTCAACATGCGCAACCTACGGCGTCCCCGATCGCGTTCCCATCACCGAGTTCACCACCCAGAATCCGATCAATCCGTACGGCCGGTCCAAGCTCATGGTCGAGTGGATGCTCCAGGACTCGGCCCGGGCGTGGGGTCTGGGAGCATGCGCCCTGCGATATTTCAACGCCTCCGGGGCGGCTGCGGATGGCTCGATTGGCGAAGACCACAAGCCGGAAACCCACCTCATCCCGATCGTGCTCCAGGTGGCTCTGGGGCAGCGCCCCCACGTCGGCGTATTTGGCACCGACTACGATACGCCTGACGGTACCTGCGTTCGGGACTACATACACGTGGATGACCTGGCCAGCGCCCATCGCCTCGCGATCGAGGCGATCAGGCCCGGGGAGGCGCGGTTCTACAACGTGGGCACGGGCAAGGGGAACAGCGTCAAGGAGGTCATCGACGCCGCGGCCCGAGTGACCGGCCGCACCATTCCCTCCGATCCCAACCCGCGTCGGCCCGGTGATCCGCCGGTACTGGTGGCGGACGGCGACAAGATCCGTCGGGAACTCGGCTGGCAGCCGGCCTACACCGACATCGAGCAGACCATCGCGTCCGCCTGGCGTTGGCATGAGGCCCACCCGAACGGTTATGAGGCTTGAGTACTGGCGTGAAACGGCGGAGAGTTGAGAAGCCGGAACACACCGGCCGGCGAAGTGACGCCCCCTCGCGGGAGCTTCCCAGCCGGCCGACGGACCGACCGGATGACATCCTGCGCCGATGGCCGGTCCTCGTGCTGGCCGCTTTGACCTGGCTGCTCACCCTGCCGCTGTTCGAGCCGCAATCATGGTGGCCGCTCGGCTTCATCGCATTCGTCCCGTGGATCGTGGCCACCTGCGCAACTCGGCGAACACGCTGGATGTGCTTCGTGGCCTATCTGCTGGGGACCGCCTACTTCCTCATGCATCTGCGCTGGCTGGGCGTGACCACCTCGGCCGGCCATGTCGCCGCCTCGCTCTACCTGGCCGTCTATTTCGTTCCCGCGGCTTGGGCGGTACACCACATGTACCGCCGGCGGCACGCCAACGTCGTGCTCGCCTTCGCCATGGCCTGGACCGCCCTGGAGCTGATCCGCAGCCGTGGGCCGCTCGCCTTCCCCTGGTTTCTCCTTGGTCACAGTCAGATCCGCCTGCTGCCCATGATTCAGGTGGCCGACCTCGCCGGGGTGGGCGGCGTCACCTTCGTCCTGGCCGCCGTCAACGGGCTGATCGCGTCCGTCGTCCTGAGATCCCTCCCCGACTGGAAAGCGGGCAGGTTCAGGTTGCGGCAGCCGGGATGGCCGTCGATACTCGGCGTGGCTGGGCTGGTGCTGGCGACCCTCGTCTACGGCCAGACCCAGCTGGGCAGGAGCGTCGTGACCGAGGGACCCCGGGTCAGCGTTGTTCAGGGTGACTTCCTGCTCGATACCGTGTCCGGATACGATCCGCGAAAGGAGGCATCCAAGGCGGCCGCGTACTTCGACATGGTGGATCAGGCGGCTTCGTCAGCACCGGACATGATCGTTCTGCCTGAGACGCCCTGGGCCATGATTCTGAACTACGAGGCCCGGCAGATCTATGCCTCGGCCAAGGCCTATCACAAAGAGTTCGTCAGACTGGCCCAGCAGCGGCGTGCTTACATCACCGTGGGGGCCATGTCGGTCATTCCCCAGAGCCGGGGATCCTATCCCGAGGAGTTGCGGCACAACTCGGCTTTCGTCTACTCGCCCAGCGATCCCGAACCTAAACGCTACGACAAGATCCACCTTGTGCCGTTCGGCGAGTTCGTGCCTTTTCGCCACACGCGGCGGCTGTTCTGGTTGTACCGCTTCCTGAACGACGGCTCGTTCAACCCTTGGGGGCGCGGCGGAAACGAGTATTCGCTCACCCCAGGCCGGGATTTCGCCACTTTCCCCCTGCCCAGCCCCCTCACCCCCGGCCGTGACGCTCGCTTCGGCATTACCATCTGTTATGAGGACGTGATCCCCCACGTCTTTCGCGGGTTTGTCACCGATCCGGCCGGTCACAAGAAGGCCGATTTCATGCTCAACATCAGCAACGACGGTTGGTTCGGACGCGGAGAACAGCAGCCTCAGCACCTCGTGAATTGCGCGTTCCGGGCGGTCGAGAATCGGGTCGCAGTTGCCCGGTCGGTCAATACTGGGGTGAGTGGTTTCATCAACTCCGATGGCTCCTGGCACAATCTGGTGTCCGACCCGGGCGGGCGTCCCCGGGCGGGCGGTACCGGCTTCCGCGTCGCCCGAATCCCCCTCGACCCGCGGGTGTCGTTCTACAGCCGATACGGCGACGTATTCAGCTGGTTGTGCGCCATCGTCACCCTCGGCGCTCTTGTGGATTCGATGGTTCTGTGGATGATGGGTCGTCGTGCGTCCCGGGCGATCCTGAACGATTCGGAGAAACTGAGGAACCCATGATGCGGCAGCGGGCTCTTTTACGTCGGGCGGCATGGTTGTGGACGATGGCTGCGGTGCTCAGCGGGGGCTGTGCCGCCACGGCGCCGCCGCCGCAAACCCAACTGCGCGAGTTGGCGACCCAGTGCCTGCGAAACGGGGCTCGGCTCGCGAATCGTCCCGATGTCCGCAGTATGGCCACGGAAGCCATCGCCAGAGTCCTGAAGAATGAAGCACCACTCGTGCTGCGCGAGGCGTTGAAGGACGAGCACCCGGTCGTGAGATTCACGGCGTGCATGGGGCTCGGCGAGCTGAACAGTGTTGACGCGAAGGACGTCGTCCGGCCGCTCCTTGATGATCCCAGCGGCAGCGTGAAAGTCGCGGCCTACTTCGCCCTTGAGCGGATGGGTGATACCTCCCACCGCCTGGCCTGGCGCGATGCGGTCACAAGTGCAGAGGACCCGGCCGTCCGTCGCAACGCGGTCACCGCCCTGGGGCGGCTGAAAGATAAAAAGGTCTGCGCCCTGCTCTGGAAGGCGGCGGCAGGCGATTCAGACGAAGGCGTCCGCATTCAGGCCGTGGAGTCGCTGGCCTACCTTGGCGACGCCCAGGCGATCAGTCGGCTGATTCACGACGCGTATGGCGGCCTGGCCTTTAAGCAGCCCTTCTCCCTGCTGGCCCTGGGGCATGTGAAGGACGATCGCGTCATTCCCGCATTGCGTGCCCGTTTGGCAGGCGCCCAGTACCTCGAGGCCAGACTGGCGGCCGCACGGAGCCTGGGCATGCAGGGCCTGGCCGATGGATACAACCTCGCCGTGCAGTCGCTCGACTGGAATCAGCCAAGATCCGATCTGCCTGACGACCCACCGGTGAACCAGATCATGCGGGTGCGGATGATGGCTACGCTTGCCCTCGGCGATATCGGCAAGCGGGAAGCGCTCGGACCGCTGACCCAGGTGATGAAGAACCCGGATGACGAGCGAATCCAGGTGGCCGCCGCCACCTCCATCCTGATGATCCTGAACGCCGAGGAGGCCAGGCCCTGGGCTGGCCGGTAGCAACTGCGATGCGATGGCTCCCGTTCACCATGCTGGCGGTTCTTGCCCTTGTGCTTCAAACCACGGTGGCTCAGCGGATCCATATCTACAGCCGAGACATCTGGCCAAACTGCATGTTCATCCTCGCGGTGCACTACGCCTTGTGGGGACCCTGGCCGGACGCCGCCATCGCCGCCTGGATTCTGGGCTTCGCCGTCGATCTGCAGACGGTCAGCAGCGGGGGTGGCGTGGGCCTGTATGCCTTCTCGTTCGGCGGCAGCGCCTGGATTATCATGCGTATCCGCCACGCGTTCGTCCGCGACCATGCCCTGACTCAGGTGCTGGTCACGTTGACCTTCGCCTTGCTCATCGAGCTGCTCGTGGGCGCGTATCGGCAAAGAGGAGCTTGGTCGCGGGACGCTGCCGCGGCTGTCTGGTGGCCGGCGATGGGCAGGGCCGTCTATACCTCCGCCGTGGCCCCGTATCTGCACTGGCCGCTGGTCAAGCTCGGGCGCTGGACGGGGCTGAAGCCACAGACAAGATGATGCCGCAGGTTGCTTCATGACGACTGCGGAGCCGAGAATGAAAACGGGAGAATGCAGGAACGGTGTTGCCGTCGTCAGTCTTCGAAAGGCGACGACGGCCGCTCCGGCCGGGGATGAACGGTCAAACGCAGATAGCTGAAAGCTGATAGCTCCGCTTGTTCGAAACGCGGCTCAAAGTACTGTTGATCCTCCTGGCTCTGCCCGCCCTGGCAGTGATCGCCCGGCTTGCGCAAATGCAGGTACTTCACCGCTCCACTTACGCCAACGACGCCCAACGCATGCTGATTCGGAAGGCCAAGTACTTCCCTTGCCTGAGGGGCACTATCGTCGACCGCACCGGTCGCTTGCTGGCGTCGGATGCGACGGCATGGGATATCTGCGTTCACTACGCCATCATCGCCGGCGACGTCGAGGCGCTGCGCGACCTGCAGCGGAAGCGAGCCAAGGACCGGCGGTGGCGAGGCTTCGACGATGGACTGCGTGCCGAGATCGAGGAATCCTGGCAGCTCATTTCCGAGATGACCGCAACACCACGCGAGCACCTCGCGGCGGAAGCGGAGGATATCCGGGCTCAGGTGCTCCGGGTCAAGGCGAGCGTCAGTGCTCGCCGCGGCGTGGAAACGGTCGTCGAAGAGGAGCGCACGGCCCATCCCGTCGTTCGCGGTCTGAGCCAGGAACAGCAGGTGGCGGCCAGCGTGCGGCTCGCCCGGTACTTCTGGATCGAGGTCCTGCCGAGCCACACGCGTCAGTACGCCGGCGGCGAGGCGATGAGCCATATTCTCGGGCGACTGGGACCGGTCGACGCCGAGACGGTGGAACGCGATCCGAACCGCGAGGACGATCTCGCACGGTACCGTCTGAGCGACATGCAGGGCATCAGCGGGGTCGAGGCGCTTGGCGAATCATGCCTGCGCGGGCGGCGGGGCAAACTGGAGGAGGATGTCACCGGCCGAGCGACTTCACAACCCATCGAACCCGTCAACGGCAAGGCTTTTCGGATCACCATCGACCACCAACTCCAGGAAACCCTCTATGCCCAGCTGGCCGCCGCCGTCGAGGAAACCCAGTTCCGTACCGGGGGGTGCGCTGTGCTCCTTCACGTCCCCACCCGCCAGGTGCTCGCGATGGTAGACTACCCTTCGGTCGATCCCGCCGCGAGCCCCGAGGAGAAGGAACGGCTGGCGAAAGACAAGCAGCGAATGCCTTACCTGTTCCGGGCCGGGGCCGAGTATTATCCGCCCGGCTCACTGGTCAAACCCATGCTCCTGGTCGCCGCCCTGACCGATCAACTCATTACCCCGGAGACCCGCTTCGTCTGCCACGGGAAGCTGTTCTCCGAGTCTCCGGGCTGGGCGTGCACGGGGTTTCATGGATCGATCGACCCGGTGACCGCCGTCCAGCATAGCTGCAACGTCTACTACTACCACGTCGGGCAGCTCGTCGGAGTCCCGCGACTCGGCGAGTGGCTCGCCCGCTTCGGCTTCGGCCGGGTCACCGGCTTGGGCATCCCGGGCGAGAAACCGGGGATTCTCCCCCAGGAAGCGAGTGCCGGAGCCGCCCGGAATGTCGGCATCGGCCAGGGACAGTTCAGCGTGACGCCGGCCCAGGCAGTCAACATGATCGCGACCCTGGCGACCGGCGTGTACCGCCCGCTTACCCTCTGGCTCGACGATCCCGATCCGAGCCCGGAAACCCGACTGCCCGTGCCGGAGAACTGGTGGCGCCTGGCCCGCGACGGAATGTACAAGGTCGCCAACGAGCCGGGCGGCACGGCCTACGGAGAGCATCGGGCAAAGCTCGACGACCCGGATTACGTCCTACTAGGCAAAACCGGCAGTGCCGAGGTTGCCCGCGGGCGGACGATCGAATCCACCTTCTTCTGCCACTTCCCGGATGGACGGGTGGAGGAGATCGTCGCCCCGGAGAAGGAGGACGTCCTGGCCCGCTATCCGCCGCAAGAACAGCCAAAGATCACCGGCTGGCGGTCATACACGCGATATCCACCGGACCCGCTGGGAACGTACACCCACGCCTGGTTCGCCGGTTACCTGGCCCCGAAGAACCGCAGACTCGACGCTGTCGGGCCGGGTGATCTGCACTTCGCCATCGCCGTGGTGATCGAGTTCACCGGGCACGGAGGCGAGGTGGCCGCCCCTGTCGCCAGAACCATGCTGCAATCGGCGCTGATTCGTTATCGCGGAGAAGATGGCTCCGCCGCCAGGGAGGCTTCGTGATGTGGTCGTGGGTGCGGCTGCCAACCTGGCACGGCTGGGGTTTGCTGCTCCCCGTCGCCCCACTCTGCGCTGCAGGGGTGCTGACCATCCACATCACCGTCGATCACGACCCCGCCCGCGAATTGGCTCCGGCTCTCAAGCAGCTGATCTTCGTCGGCAATGCCCTGGTCATCATGCTCATCACGCTGGCGATCGGCTACCAGCGGCTGGGCCGGATCTCGACGCCCTTGTTCGTCATCGTCGTGGGAATGCTAGTCTACATCGGGCTCGACAAGTACGTGGATGTGCCCTTGGTGCGCGAGGCACGAGCCTGCCGGCGGTGGATCTTCCTGCCCGGAATCCAGGTCCAGCCGTCGGAACTCATGAAGATCGTCTACGTCCTTGGCCTGGCGTGGTACCTGCGCTATCGGCGGAACTACCGCACCCTCGGCGGGCTCATCGCTCCGTTTGCGATCACCCTGGTCCCGATGGCCCTCATCCTGACTCAGCCGGACCTGGGTACGGTTCTCCTCTTCTTGCCTGTGTTGTTCGCGATGCTGTTTGTGGCCGGCGCCAAACTCAAGCATCTGACGGTCATCATCCTGCTCGGACTGATGTGCATGCCGGTCTTCTGGTTCAAGATCAAGGGATACCAGCGGCTTCGGGTCGCGGGCGTGTTCTTGCAGAGCCCAGCCGTGCGCGAGTACTTCAAGGACCAGCCCGAACGCTGGGATCGGCTGTGCCCGGCCAAGACCAACAAGGCGGAATGGCGGAAGGAACTCACCGACTGGACCCAGCAGACCGGCTATCAGCTGGTGCACAGCAAAACCGCCGTCGGCAGCGGCGGCCTCTGGGGGCAGGGGTGGGGGAAAGGACCGTTCTCGGAACATGACCTGCTGCCCGAACGTGAAAACGACTTCATCTTCGCCATGGTCGCCCACCAGTGGGGGCTCGCGGGCGGCATCGCATTGCTGCTCTGCTACGCCCTGATCGTGGCTATCGGTTGCGACGTCGCCACGCTGACCAACGATCCGTTCGGACGGCTTCTGGCCGTCGGCCTGTCCACCCTGATCGCCGTCCAGGCCCTCACCAACCTGTGGATGGCCATCGGTCTGGGGCCAATCACCGGCGTGACGCTGCCGTTCGTGAGCGCTGGCGGAACCAGCATGGTCTCCAGCTTCGTGTGCGTCGGCCTTCTGCTCAGCGTGGCCCACCGGCGCGAGAAACTGATCGCCAGAAACCCATTCGAGTTCGACGACGAGGCGGAGCGGTATGAGCAAAGGTGACGCCAAGCGTGGCGCACGGAGCGGTCACGCAAGGCATGAGGGCGCGGAGTGATGGGCGGTCATCCGGTCGGCGGCCATGGCAGGGGGAGATGCGCTGGCCCTGAACACACCCACTCCCGGCGACGCGAGACGCGTCCGGCCCTCCCGCCCGGCGATGGCGGTTCACCTCGACGCCTGGATGTGACCGGGCTGCTCAGTACTCCGGCGGCAGCTGCTGGAGCTGTGCATAGCTGAACACCGGCCCGTCCTTGCAGACGTAGATCTTCCCGACGTTGCACCGGCCGCACTTGCCAAAACCGCATTTCATCCGATTCTCGAGCGTGGTGTATACCTGTTCGGCGGTGAAGCCCAGCTGGGTGAGCACCGGCAGGGTGCGGTTGATCATGATCGGAGGACCACAAACCAGGGCAATGGTGTTCTCGCTGGCCGGCGCTATCTTCTCCAGCACTGCTGGCACGAATCCAACCTCGCCCTTCCAGTCCGGCGTCTGGCCGCCGGGGTCGACGGTGGTCACCAGTTTCACGTTGCCCGACTTGCGCCAGCCCTCGAGTTCCTCCTTGTAGACCAGGTCGGCCACGGTGCGCGCTCCGTAGAGGATGGTCACGTCCTTGTAGCGGTCGCGGAGGTCGAGCACGTTCCAGATCACGCAGCGGAGCGGGGGAAGCCCGATACCGCCAGCGATGAAGAGCAGGCTCTTGCCTTCCCATTGGGCGAGCGGAAAGTGGTTGCCGTACGGCCCGCGGAAACCGATGATGTCGCCCTCATCCTTGGAGGCCAGGGCGGAGGTGACCCGCCCGGCTTGCCGGAAAGTACACTCGATGTAGCCTTGCCGCGTCGGCGGTGATGCGATGCAGAACGTGGACTCACCTTCGCCGAACACGGAGTACTCGCCGAACTGCCCGGCCTGGAAGGTGAAGTCGCGGCCGACAGACTCGTCCACGAAGGTGAGCCGGAAGGTCCGCACCGCGGGAGCCTCCTCGACGACCTTGTCGATTCGCATCAGCTGGGGTCGGTAGGCATTGGACTGAGCAGCCTCCATTACTTGGCCTCCACAAGCGATTCAAGGTGCTCCAGCAGGTTCATGTCCGCGGGGCAGGAGCGCGAGCATCTCCCGCATCCGACGCAGGCAATGTAACCAAGCCGGTCGGGGAAATAGGAGAACTTGTGCATGATCCGCTGCCGCCACCGGTCTCCCTGGGAGTGCCGCGGATTGTGCCCGGAAGCGTGCAGAGTGAACTGGCCGTGCCCGCAAGAGTCCCAGCACCGCAACCGGGTGCCACCTTGCCGGCTGGCCTCGTCCTGGATGTCGAAGCACGCACAGCAGGGACAGACGAACGCACAGGTGCTGCAGCCGATGCAACGCATCGCCTGCTCGGCCCAGATCTCGTTTCGGGTGAACATGTCCGGCAGCTTGCCGGTCAGTTCCTTGACGTCGAACTTCGCCGGGATCTTGGGCAGCAGTTCTTCCTTGTTGACCTTGCCGGCCGGTCCGAACAAGTCCTCGGCCAGGCTCACGATCCTGCGGCCTTTCTCGGTAACGATCTCGGCCAGGTAGTCGCCGCATCCCAGCAGGGTCAGCGACAGATCGCTGCCCGAGGTGTCCCCCGGTGAGCCGCCTACCGACGTGCAGAAACAGTAGTCGTCGGCCTTCGTGCAGCTCATGCCGATGACGGTCGTGGCCTCGAGCCGCTTCTGGAAGAAAACGTCCTTCACGTCCCAGGCGAAGACCGAGTTCAGGATCGCAAGGCTGCGGGCGTCGCATGGTCGCACACCGAACAGCACCGTCGGCGTGGCCTGGAACTCATGGTCCTCGATCCGGACATTCTTGGCCGTGAAGGTGTAGTTGACCAGTTCCTCACAGCGGGGGAACACCGCGGCCTTGGGCGACAGCGTCGTCTGGATCGCCTCGCAGTCGACGTCGGCCAGCGTGGCGACCTCCTTGAAGACCACATGCCCGTCATTCTTGCTCGGGGCCAGGACGCGAAAGCCGCCGCCGCGGATCCGTTCGAGCAGCGTGCCCAGGGCCTGCTTCTTGAGGATTCGTGTTTCCATCATTGACCTACCTGATGAAGTCTTCCTTGTCGTCGGGTTTGAAGGACGAGAGCGCGTACTCGGAATCGGCGGACAAGCCGGCGACCTGGTCGAAGTCCGACTTCACTTCCCTGGCCAACATCTGGGTCAGCAGGTTGAGCGGGATGCCCACCGGGCACGCGTCCGAGCAGCTGCCGCAGTCGATGCAGCGCCCGGCAAGATGCATCGCCCGCATCACATGCCACTCGAGATTGCCTAGGGTGTGAGGCGCCGCGAAGATCCACTGCGGCTGGTTGCACTCCACCGTGCACCGCGAGCAGTAGCACAACGGGCAGGACGACCGGCAGGCGTAGCACTTGATGCAGTGCGAGAACTGCTCCTTCCAGTAGGCCCATCGCTCCTCGGACGACATCGCCTCCAGACGGGCCAGCTCCGGATTGGACTCCCAATCCATCGGGACCGTGGCCACGTAGCTCTCGATCGCCTTGAAGTCGGGCAGATCGAGCAGCTTGCCGTCGGCGGAGATGCCGAGAACGACGACATCGCCTGGGGCGAGCTGGCGCTCCGCCGCCAGCTGGAGCAGCGTCCGCATGGCCGGCGGCCGGGCGACGACGGCCGGCTTGCCCATGGCCTTGACCTCGGACCTGGTCAGATACACGGCCAGGTTCTGCTGGCACCGGGCGTCACAGATGAGCTTGTCCGCCTGCTCGGCTTTGCGGACAAAGACCGCCCGGGCCCGATATTTGTCCGAGCCTTCCCCGTAGCCGACCACCACCTTCACCGTCCCGGCGGCCAGCAGTTCCTTGGCTTTTGCTCTTAGTTCTTCCATTACGCGACCTCGATGGGCTGGTGTCTGAGGGCCAGCAACTCCTGATACTGCTTGAACGGGCCGAGCTGCCGGATCTCCGCAACCGTCTCGTTGACCAGGTCGGCCCACTTGGCCCCCTCGGCGGCCGAGACCCAGGCAAACTTGATCCGCCGGGTGTCGACTCCGACAAAGCCCAGCAGACTGCGGAACAGAACCCACCGTCGCCGGGCGTGGTAGTTGCCGGCCGTGTAGTGGCAGTCGCCCGGGTGGCAGCCGGAGATGATCACGCCGTCCGCACCCTGGGCAAAGGCCTTCAGCACGAGCATGAAATCGATGCGGCCGGTGCACGGCAGGCGGATGGCCCGCACGTTCGTGGCGTACTTGATCCGGCTGGTCCCGGTCAAATCCGCCCCGGCGTAGGTGCACCAGTTGCACACAAACGCGGTGATCTTCGGTTCGAACTCACTCACTGTCAGACGCTCCTAGAGGGCCATCACTTCCGCGAAAACCTGGTCGTTGGTGTAACCCTGCAAGTCGATGGACTTCGACCGGCACAGGGCCACGCATGTGCCGCAGCCTTGGCAGACGCCAGCGTTGATCTTGGCCACCGTCTTGATCAGCTGACCATCGCGTCCGCGGATCTCCTCCCGCTCGATGGCCTTGTACGGACAGGCCGACTCGCACAGGAAGCAGCCCACGCAGGTCGAGAATAGCGGCGGTGCTGAACGATTGACCACCGCAATGATCGGCTCGCGCGACAGCTCCGACTGCGAGAAGAGGCCGGCGACCTTCGCCGCTGCGGCCGAGGCCTGGGCCACGCTCTCGGGAATGTCCTTGGGCGCCTGGCAGGCGCCGGCCACCATGATCCCCGCCGTGTTCGTCTCCACCGGCTTGAGCTTCGGGTGAGCTTCCGAAAGGAAGTAGTAGGGGTCGTAGCTGACCTTGAGCGTCTGGGCAAGCTGCTCGGCCCCGGGACTGGCGACCATGGCACTGGCCAGGACAACCATGTCCGCCTTGATCTCGAGGGGTTCGCCGCCCAGCAGGGTGTCGGCCCCTTTGACGATCAGTTGGCCGTCCTCCTCGTAGATCCGGGCGACGCGGCCGCGCACGTACTTGACCCCGTCCTCCTCGATCGCCCGGCGGACAAACTCCTCGTACATCTTGCCGCCCGCGCGGATGTCCATGTAGAAGACGTAGGCCTTCCCGCTGTGCACCTTGTGCTTGTACAGCATCGCATGCTTGGCGGTGTACATGCAACAGATCTTCGAGCAGTAATCGATGCCCTTGGCGGGATCCCGCGAGCCGGCACAGGCGATGAACACCACCGTCTCCGGCGTCTTGCCGTCCGACGGCCGTTTCATCACGCCTTGGGTGGGACCCGAGGCCGAGGCCAGACGCTCGAACTGCAGGCCGGTGATCACGTCTTTGTACTTGCCGTACCCGTATTCCGGGAAGAAGTCAGTGCCCTTGACCTCGTAGCCCGTGGCCGCCACGATCGCCCCGATGTCGTGCTCCACGATCTCGTCCTGCTGATCGTAGCGGATGGCCTTGGTCGGGCAGACCTTCTCGCAGACCTTGCACTTGCCCTTGAGAAAGAACGTGCAGCGCTCGCGGTCAATCACCGGCTTGTTGGGCACGGCCTGCGGGAAAGGTACGTAGATCGCGCTCCGCAGCCCCAACTGGGCGTTGAACTCGCAGGGAATCCGCTTGTTCGGACACTTCTGGGTGCACAGCCCACAACCGGTGCAGAGCTTCTCATCGACGCTGCGGGCCTTCTTGCGGATCCGCACCTTGAAGTTGCCGATGAAACCCTCCACACTCTCCAGCTCGGAGTACGTGTACAGCGTGATGTTCGGGTGTCGGGCGGCCTCAACCATGCGCGGGGTCAGGATGCACTGCGAGCAGTCCAGCGTCGGAAAAGTCTCCGATAGCTGGGCCATGTGCCCGCCAATCGAGGGCTCGCGCTCGACCATGACCACCTTGTGCCCGGCGTTGGCAATGTCCAGGGCCGCCTGGATGCCGGCGATCCCGCCACCCAGCACCAGGGCAGTCTTGGTCACCGGAACCTTGATCGGGTACAACGGCCGGTTCCGCCGGACCTTCTCGGCCATGACCCGCACCAAGTCAATCGCCTTGTCGGTGGTCTCCGGGGTCCGCTCGTGAACCCAGGAACAGTGCTCACGCAGATTGGCCATCTCGCAGAGGAACGGATTCAGCCCGGCCTCGGCACACGCCCGGCGGAACGTCGGCTCGTGCATGCGCGGAGAACAGGCGGCCACGACCACGCCGGTCAGCTTCTGGTCGCGGATCGCCTCCTTGATCATGTTCTGCCCGGGATCCGAGCACATGTACTTGTAGTCGGTGCTCACCACCACCCCGGGAAGGTCGCCGCAGGACTTGGCCACGGCCGCACAGTCCACGGTCGCGCCGATGTTCTCACCACAGTGGCAAACGAAAACTCCGATTCGCGACATTAGTGTTCATCCTCCGTCGCACCCACCGGGGCCGCGGCCTCCCCATGCCCGGCACAGCAGCAACCCGCTTCCCGTGGCTCGGAAAAAACGACCGGCACAATGTGGCGATGCATCCCCAGCGCCTGGTCATCCAGCCCCAGGGCCAGTCCAACCACCTGGCTGATGTACAGCACCGGAATGGAATACTGCCGGCCTTTGTGCTTCTCGATCGCTCCCCGCCGCAGGTCGAGATTCACATGGCACATCGGGCAGGCGACCACGATCGCTTCCGCCCCCCGGCGAACCGCATCGTCCACGATCTTGCCCGAGAGCTTGGCCACCAGATCAGTCCGCGATACCGAAAAACCCGCCCCGCAGCACTCGGTCTTGTACGCCCAGTCAATCGGGTCCGCCCCCACCGCCTTCATGATCTCGTCCATGCTCTGCGGGTCTTCCACCCGGTCGAACTTCAGCACCTTGTGCGGCCGGACCAGGTAGCAGCCGTAGTAGCAGGCCACTTTACGCTTGAACGGCTGACGTACCTTGTCGGACAGGCCACCCGCGGTGAACCGGGTCAGAACCTCGAGCACGTTCAGTACCTTCGGCTTGCACTCCAGGTCCATCTCAATGATGCCGGCGATCTTCCTGCGGAGCTTCTCGTCGGCCAGCAACTCGTGGCGGGTGATCGCCAGCCGGCTGTAACAGGCCGAGCAGGGAACGGCTAACTCCTCGATGCCAGCCTTCTCCGCCTGGGCCAGAATGCGGGCAGGCAGGGCCAGGGCCAGATCGTGGTTCAGGCTGTGGGCGGCACTCGCCCCGCAGCAGTTCCAGTCCGGCACGTCCTGCCATTCAATGCCCAGCTGGGCGGCAACGGCCCGCAGGGACTCCGCATACTCCCGCGAAGAACCCAGCAGAGAGCAGCCCGGATAGAGTCCTAGTCTCATTCGTGGTTGTCCTTCCGTTGGGAGGTCAGGTGGAAGATCCGCGACATGGCCGCACGCCCGGCAATCAGGTGAGGCAGGAATTTCATCTTCCCCCGCTTGAGCAGCCTCGGCACCGCGGTCAAGTCCTGGAGAAAGTGCCAGGAGCGAGTCTTGTAGTCGGAGATCAGGCCGACCTCATACAGACGGCCGGTGTACTTGATGCAGTCCAGGAACGACTTGTGGAACGCCAGGATGTCCTTGGCCTTGGGGTTGACCATGCCCCTGGCCATCGATTCGCTGCGGAGGTACTCCATGACCTTGGCGAGATCAACCTCCTTGGGACACCGCGAATGACAGGTCTCGCAGGTCAGGCACAGCCAGATGGCCTCCGAGCGCAGGGCCCGCTCCTCCATCTCCTTGGTGCCCAACTGGAGTAGGTGGAGAATCTGGCTCGGCGAGTAGTCCATCTCCTCCGCCAGCGGGCAACCGGCGGAACACTTGCCACACTGGTAACACTGAGCGGCCGATTCCCCGGTCGATTCCAGCACCCGGTCCGCGAGGCTGGCCGGCTGATGAGACTCATGAACAGCATGTGACATGGCGTCGGGTTACTCCCCAATGGTTGTTACAGACATCCTATAAGTGCCTTCACGATATCGCAAGTGCCAATCGTGAAAAAAGGCACCGTCTTTCCGACCCTCGCCCAGCCATGCGAACTCCTACCGTACAGTACGACCAGACAAGCTGTGAGAACACAGGTTCCACAAAAAAAGTGGTCCAAGAAACCGTGATGGGGCGGCAATCCGTAGCATCGCTGGGACAATGGTTTATCGCACTCAAACAGTGCTTGATCCCGGGGGTAGTCACAGGGGATCGCGAAAACCACCGGATTCGATTTGCCCGGGCCCCATTCCTGTTGTACATAGACTGTGCGACGTGAAGGTCGCGAACGCTTGACACCTCAAGCAGTCCCGGCAACTCCGGTAGGATTTGCCGCGAGGTCCGAAGGACATGCGGCGGTCGGCGGCAACGCACGACGGCGCGTCCGGTGAACTCATAGCCAGGGCCTCGGCAGGTTCGAATGCTCGGGACGAGGCGGGTGTGAAAACCCTCTAAGGGTCGTTCCAGTCGCCTCCGGCTGCTTGCGGTCGGAGATCCGAGTGGGGCCAAGCGGCGGCTGATCGATACTCTGTGGCGCCGGCCGGCGGCGCGGCCGTCCCCCGCGGACGGCGGCTCCTCCGGGTAAAGCGCGGGAGAGGAGATCGGGCGAAATCCCGGTCAAGGCCGTCGCCGGTGTGCCCTCGAAGGGGAAACCCAGGGGAGCATCCAGCGCCCGGCGCGCTAAACACGTGTCCGGTCGCCAGGGACTCCCGAAAGGGTCAAAGCCCAGGAACCGCGGCCTGCGGGGCCGACCACGGGGCTTCGGCCGTGTGGTTGCACCCGTTGGCGAAACGGTAGGTGGGTGCATCCGGGCGGTGACGCCCGCGTACCTTTCGGGAGGAGAACGCTCCGAAGGGTGAATCCCATGAGCGCTGCCGGGTTGAAACAAAACCGGCGCGGGACCGAAGGGAGGAAACCGTCAAGAGGGTAGCCAAACCCTGAAGGCGGAACGTAGCGGGCAGGCAAAGCCCGCGCTAAGTGGACCTCCGGTTCCTCAAGTGCTGCAGGGAGCGAAAGCCCATGAGAGGAGCCCTCCGCTGCGGCGGTCGGCTAGGTCGATCGGGTGATGGCTCTGGAGGAAGGCTGAACTCGAAGAGAGGGTGGGACTGGTGGTTTAACTACTTCCAGACCTGTCCGGTGAGGGAAAACCACACAGCCGGGCGAAATGGCACAACGGCACAGTGGGATCGCTTGACCAAGAGAGCGATACTTCACCGGATGCGGAACTCTGAACGAGCGGCTAATTCCGAGAGCAGGCCCAACGGCGGCGACGCCCAGGGCAAACCGATAAACCGAATACTCTGAAGGGCCTGAAAGCGTTCGCCTCTTCACGTCGTTCTTTTTTGCGCCGAGCTCGCCCGCTTTCCGCTGACGGCTGATCGCTGAGAGGTGACCGCTCCTCGCTCAACCGCCGGATTCCGCATCCGCCGCCTCACTCTCTCCGGAGAAGCACCGCTGCAGGAAGCCGAAGTCCGACTGATCTACGTCGCCGTCCTTGTCGAAGTCGGCCGTGGCGCAGTCACCTGCGTAGCGGACGGCCGGTCCTGAGACGCAGGCGGCGAACGTCTTCATGTCATCCGTGTCGATATCCCCGTCTCGGTCGAAGTCGCCGAGCATGTACTCATGGGCGCCGATGTCCACGATGGGTGCAGTCCCCAGGCCGGTGTCAACGGTGGCCGGGTCATTGAGGAAGCGGAGCAGGCCGTCCAGGTCGGTCAGGATTCCGGGGAGTGCGGCGCCGTTGTCGCCGGCGTCGATGCAGGGCGAGCCGGTCTCCAGGTGAAGGTCGCCGAGATCATCGTCGGCGGTTCCCCAGTTTCCATCGAGTCCGGGAGTCGGCGAGAGAGTCAACCGCGGGTCGGCTGAGATGTTGCCATCGGTGCCCGTGGGGTCGGCCACGCCGGAGTAGTTGTAGGCGGTATTGCCGTAGACGCAGTTGTACCGCAGGTTCGGCGTGCCCGAACCCGTCGTGAGAAGCCCGGAGGAGTTGAAAGCAACGATGGTGTTGGCGATCGTCGGTGAGGAGTAGTAGCAGAACACCCCGCCGCCGGAGGAGCCGGCACCGTTCCCGGTGATCGTGTTGTTCGAGATCGTCGGCGAGGAAAAGTGGCAGCCGATCCCGCCGCCGGAGGAGCCGGCACCGTTCCCGGTAATCGTGTTGTTCGAGATCATCGGCGAGGAATAGTCGCAGTAGATTCCGCCGCCGCGGGGGTAGGCGGTGTTCCGCGTAATCGTGTTGTTCGAGATCATCGGCGAGGAAGAGGAGGCGCAGTAGATCCCGCCGCCGCCCGCCGCGGATCCGACGACCGTTGTGGTGTTCCCCGTGATGATGTTGTTGGCAATCCTCGGGGAGGAGGCGGTGCAGTAGATCCCGCCGCCAGAGGAGGCAGTGTTCGCTGTGATCGTGTTGTTCGAGATCGTCGGGGAGGAAGAGGAGCAGCTGATCCCGCCGCCACAGAGGAGGGCTTTGCCGTTGCGGATGGTGAAGCCATCCACGATGCTCAGGTCACTGCCGACCGACACGCTGACGACGCTGCCGTCGGCGTTGCCGTCCAGGATCGTCACGTGGGCGACCCGGTCGCGCTGGTCGCGGCTGGTCTCCGTTCCCGCAAAGCCACCGTATACATGGAAGAAGAGCTTCAGCGCGATTTGTTCGGTATACGTGCCCGCCGCCACCCACACGTCTCCGCCCCTGGGGTCTGCTGTCGCATTGATGGCCGCCTGCACTGTCCGTTTGGCCAGCTCCCAACTCGAACCGTCGTTGTCGTCGTTTCCGGAAGGGCTGACCCGGACGATCCTCGGCGTGAACGAAGGCGTTGACCCGTTGAACTCGTCCGCCCCGATGTCCAGGTGGGCGCCCTGAATGCGCGGCTCGCGGTCCATGTCCCTCCCGCCGGGCTGCACCACGGCGTCATCGCCCGCATCGATACACGGCGAGTTCGACCTCAGATGGACCTCGCCATAGTCTGCCGCCACCAGTCGGGGGTCAACCGAGATGTTGCCGTTGGTGCCCGTGGGGTCAGTCAAGCCGGAGTAGTCGTAGGCGGTATTGTCGTAGACGCAGTTGTTCCGAAAGCTCGGCACAGGACCGGACGCATGAATCCCCGAGGAGTTGAACGCGACGATCGTGTGGGTGATGGTCGGGGAGGACGAGCAGTAGATCCCGCCGCCGCTGCAACCGGATTCGGTTCCGGTCGCGGCGTTACCTGTGATGGTGTCGTGCGAGATCGTCGGCGAGCCGCCGGTGCAGTAGATCCCGCCGCCACAAGAAGCGGTCGTTCCGGCGACACTGTTCCCCGTGATCACATTGTTCGAGATCACCGGCGAGCCGCCGAAGCAGTAGACCCCGCCGCCGTAGGCCTGACGCCCGCTTGCGCTGTTCCCCGTGACCGCGTTATTTGAGATCGTTGGCGACCCGCCGGCGCAGTAGATCCCGCCGCCGGGTGCCAATAGCCCGGTCACGCTGTTTTCCGTGATCGTGTTGTGGGCAATCGTTGGAGAGGAGGTGTCGCAGTAGATTCCGCCGCCGGCCCTGGTGGCTTTGCCGTTGCGGATGGTGAAGCCGTCCACGGTACTCAGTTCACTGCCGAACGGCACGCTCACCACGCTGCCGCCGGCGTTACCGTCCAAAATCGTCACGCGGGCGACCCAGTCGCGCTGGTCCCGGCTGAGCTCCGTTCCCGCAAAGCCCCCGTATACGTGGACGAACGGTTTCAGGGTGATCCGTTCGGTGTACGTGCCCGCCGCCACCCACACGTCGCCGCTGCCGGGGCCTGCGACTGCGTTGATGCCCGCCTGCACCGTTTGCTTGGCCAGCTCCCAACTCGAACCGTCATGGTCGTCGTTTCCGGAAGGGCTGACCCGGACGACCCTCGGCGTGAACGAAGGTGTCGTCCCGTTGAACTCGTCCGCCCCGATGTCTACCCGTGTGCCCTGAATGCGCGGCTCGCCGTCTACGTCCACCCAGTCGGGCTGCACCACAGCGTCATCGCCCGCATCCGTGCACGGCGAGTTCGACCGCAGATGGACCTCACCGTACTCCACCGCCAGCAGTTGGGGATCGACCGAAATGTTGCCGTCGGTGCCCGCGGGGTCGGTCACGCCGGAGTAGTTGTACGCTGTATTGCCGTAGACGCAGTTGTGCCGAAGGCTGAGCGTGCCTGAACCGGACGAATAGATCCCCGATGAATTGAAGCCGATGATGGTGTTGGTGATCGTTGGGGAGGAAGAGTCGCAGCAGACTCCCCCGCCGGAGGTGCCGGCGTTTCCTGTGATCGTGTTGTTTGAGATCGTCGGCGAGGAGGAGAAGGCGCAGTAGATCCCGCCGCCACCACCAAGGGTTCCGCTTGCTTTTGCGCTGTTCCCTGCAATCGTGTTATTTGAGATCGTCGGCGAGCCGCCGGAGCAGCTGATTCCGCCGCCGTAGTTGGCACTGTTCCGGGCAATCGTGTTGTTCGAGATCCTCGGCGAGGAAGAGGAGCAGGAGATGCCTCCGCCGATGGGGATGCCTCTGCCGTTGCGGATGGTGAATCCGTCGAGGACACTCAGGACACTGCCGAACGACACGCTCACAACACTGCCGCCGGCGTTGCCGTCCAGGGTTGTCACGCGGGTGATCCAGTCGCGCTGGTCCAGGCTGGTCTCCGTTCCTGCAAAGCCGCCGTACACGTGGAAGAAGATGCCCAAGGTGATTCTTTCGGAGTACGAACCCGCTGCCACCCACACGTCTCCGCCGCCGGGGCCTGCCGTCGCATCGATGCCCGCCTGCACCGTCCGCTTGGCCAACTCCCAGCTCGAGCCGTCATTGCGGTCATTGCCCGAGGGGCTCACCCGGACGATGATCTTCGCCGGAATCGAGGGGGGCGTTCCGTTGAACTCGTCTGCTCCGATGTCGACGTGCGTGCCCTGGATGCGCGGCTCGCCGTCCACGTCCACCCAGTCAGGCTCGGTCACGGCGTCATCAGCCGCGTCAATGCACGGCGACCCCGCCCTCAGATGGACCTCGCCGTAGTCTGCAGCCAGCAGTTGGGGATCGACCGAGATGTTGCCGTTGGCGCCCGTCGGGTCGGTCACCCCGGAGTAGTTGTAGCTAGCATTGCCGTAGACACAGCTGTATTGAAGGCTCAGGGCGCCCGAACCGGAAGCGCATATGCCCGAGGAATTGAACCCTACGATCGTATTGGCAATCGTTGGGGCGGAAGAGTCGCAGTAGATTCCGCCCCCGTCGGAGAACGCCGTGTTTCCCGTGACCGTGTTGTTCGAGATCGCTGGCGAGCCACCGGAGCAGTAGATGCCACCGCCGTAGGAATAGGCGGTTGTGGTGACGCTGTTTTCCCTGATCGTGTTGTTCGCGATGGTCGGCGAGGAAGAGGAGACGCAGTAGATCCCGCCGCCGCCATCAAACGAGACGTTACGCGCAATCGTGTTGCCCGAGATCCTCGCAGATGATGAGAGGCTGCAGAAGATCCCGCCGCCCAATCCGGAAGCTGTATTCTCCATGATGGCGTTGTTTGAGATTGTCAACGAGGCCGAGGAGATGCAGTAGATCGCTCCGCCGCAGGAGGGAGCTCCGGTTAAGCTGTTCCCCGTGATCGTGTTGTCCGAGATGGTCGGAGAGCCGTTCGAGCAGCCGATTCCACCGCCGCCGCCGCTGAAAGTCTCGGGTTGGTAGACACCATTCCCCGTGATCGTGTTATTCAAGATCGCTGGCGAACCATGGTCGCAGTAGATCCCACCACCGCAGGCACCTTTTCCGGTGACGTTGTTTCCCGTAATCGTGTTGTTCGAGATCTCCGGCGAGCCGCCGGAGCAGTAGATTCCGCCGCCGTAGTCGGCCTTGCCGTTGCGAATCGTGAAGCCGTCGATGCGGGTAGTGGCCGTTGCCCCGGATGGTGCCGTCACCACGCTGCCGGCTTGGCTACCGTCCAGGATCGTCGGGTTCGCCTTCCAGTCGCGCTGCCCCAGCCCGGTTTCGCCGCAGGCAAACCCGCCGTAGAGCTCAACGCCGGCCTTGAGGGTGATGCGTTCGAGGTACGTGCCCGCCGCAACCCAGACTTGATCGCCGGATAGGGCGGTATTCAGCCCGGCTTGAACCGTCAGCTTGGCCATCTCCCAGGACAGGCCGTCGTTGGCGTCGCCGCCCGTCTTGGCGACGTACACGACCTTCGCCTCCACCGGAGCCGCGAGGCTGATAAGCCCGAAAATCAGAAAGCCGACTCGCTTGTCTGTTCGGCAAAGGTTCATCTTCCTGGCCTCGATTCACTTGAGCGGACCGACGGTCGGGAGCCATGGCCCTCCTCTCGATGCAACACCAAGGAAGAGATGACCACCCAACCGTTCCCACCTCAGACTACCAGCTTCTTCCCTGAATCTCAACCTCGGCAAGAGTAGGTCAGGCAGCTCAAGGAGATTGAAGTTGGGATGGATTCGCCGGCGTGCAGGGGTGACCCCGGACGTGGTCGGGAATGGCGCCGGTCGAACAACCGGAAGTCGACATGAGGCCAGGGAGGAACCCACCTCCGGATCCAACCCTGGTTGTGACCGCAGGGCCGGCACGGATGATCGCCGCAAGCCGCCCCTCACCTTGCCCGGGCGACTTCCACGGCCTTCCCCGTCCGCGACGACTCGTAAGCCGCAAGAGCCACGGCCACCGCCGCCCCGCCGGCGTCGATGCCCATGCCCCGATCGGAATTCGTCCGCAAGGCCTTGATTACCTCGGCGATCTCGATCTTCCAGCCGCCGCGAGTCGGGTCCTTGTCCGCCACACGAGTCTTCATCCTGGGGCGAGTCTTCATGTCCGGCGTGCATCGCCCGGTGGTGATGGTCAGCGCGGAAGTGTAGTTGTGAACGATGCTGCCCTTGTCGCCCATGATTTCAATGCCACTGAAGCCCGAGGGGCAAGTCCAGCCGACCTCGATGTACCCCAGAGCCCTGCCGTTCGCATACTCGAGCAGCAGCACCGCATTGTCGTCCACGCGGATGTCCTTGCGCAGCGTGCGAGCTATCGATTGCACCCGCTTGACCGGCCCGAGATGCCACAGGGCCTGGTCGATCGCATGGATGCCCATGTCCAGCAGGGCACCGCCGATCGCCAGCACCGGGCTGTAGAACCAGTCACTCTTGGCCCAGCCAGGATACGGGCCGCGATGGGCGAACCGGACACGGATCATGTACGGCTCCCCGATTGCCCCCTCCCGGAGCAGCTCCTGGATCCTCTGGTTGCCACGCATGAAGCGGTGCGAGAAGCCGACGATCAGCTTGCGACCGCTCCTCTTGACCGCCGCCTTGATGGCTGCGATCTCCTTCATCGACACCGCCGGCGGCTTCTCCAGCAGAACGTGAGCCCCATGCTCCAGGGCGGCGATGGCGTGCTCGGCATGGAACTTGTTCGGCGAGCAAACCGAGATGACGTCGAACTGCTCAGCGGCCAGCATCTTGCGATAATCGTTGTAGGTCTTGAGTCCGGCCCCGATCTTGCGGGCTTCGGCCAGCCTCCTTGGCTCGCGATCGCATGCCCCAACCAACTCCACGCCCGGGCATCTCTCGTAGCCCGGCAAGTGCATCGCCTGGGCAATCGACCCGCACGCAATCACCCCCGCTTTCCACGTCTTGGCCATGCCTGATCTCCTGACAAACGACCCGCTCACGCCGGAGGCCACGGAACGCCCGGCGTGTTCTTCAGTTGTATGTTGCCTGCAAAGCATACCCACGGCCACTCGCGGCGCGAAGCGGGCTCCTCGACGAATGCCTCGGACAAGGGTAAACTGGGAAACCTGCGTTTGGCTTCGTTTGGTCAAAACCACTCGGCGGCCCGGCCGTCGGGTGGCCGCAGCTTTCAAACAACGGGAGATGGTGGCATGAGCGAGCAACCCAGTGTCCCAGCCGGTACGCCGGCAAGTGTTCCCGAAGGCGTGGCTACAATCCAATATGACGACTTCGTCAAGGTGGATATGCGCGTGGCCAAGGTCCTGGAAGCCTTCGACCACCCTAAGGCCGACAAACTCATCGTCCTTAAGGTGGATGTTGGGACGGAACAACGTCAAATCTGCGCCGGCCTGCGCGGGCACTACGAGGCGGCCTCCCTCGTCGGCCGCAACATCATCGTCGTGGCCAACTTGGCCCCCCGCATGATGCGCGGCCTGGAAAGCAAAGGCATGCTCCTGGCGGCCAGCAATCCCGAGCACACCCGCGTCATCCTGCTGACCCCGGATACCGATCTCGCTCCCGGCTCCAAGGTGAGTTGAGGCTGAGGAGCAAGCGGCTGGTTACCCATAACTTCTTTCTTGACAATGATTTATGGGGGCAATGGAAGACGGCCGAGGGGCGACGCGACCGGCTGGAAATGACTCGGCGGCTTCTCTTGACCCCGCCGGCGAAAGCGGTAAGATAAGGGGCTCATTGAATTTAGGGGCTAGCGAGTCCCCGGAAGCGAATACCTTGATTGACGGAAGTCGGTGACAGTCATGCTCAGTGCGGCGACAAAATCGTATCTGGCCAAGCCAAGTCAGGTCGGCGGGCAGTGGCATCTGGCGGACGCGGACGGCAAGGTCCTCGGCCGCATGGCTAGCCAACTGGCCACCATCCTGATGGGCAAGCACCGGCCGGAGTACACGCCCCATGTGCTCACCGGCGATTTCGTCATCGTGATCAACGCGGCAAAAGTCAAATTGACCGGCCGGAAAATGGAGCAGAAGATCTACCAGCGGTACTCTTTCCATCCGAGCGGCCGTAAGGTCGAGCCAATCGCTGAAGTCATCGAAAGAGACCCCGAACGAGTCATCAAGGAAGCGGTCAAACGCATGCTGCCGCGCAACAAGCTGGGCCGCGAGATGCTCAGCCGGTTGAAGGTCTACGGCGGGCCCGACCATCCCCATCAGGCCCAGCAACCCAAGCCGCTGAAAGTCAAAGGCTGAGCGCCGAGAAGCGCTTACCGGTTGCGGGTGGTCCCGGGCCGAGTCAGTGAACCGATAGAGACGGACGCAAAACAGTCGAAGGCAGGCGACGACGAGGGAAGTGAACGTGGCAGAAAACGAGGCGAAAGCAGTGGAAACACCCGAACCGGCATCGGCGACCATCCCCGCCCCCGACGCCAAGAAGCACTACTTCTGGGGCACCGGCCGCCGCAAGACCTCCATCGCCCGCGTCCGGATCAAGCCGGGCACCGGCAAGTTCGAGATTAACAAGCGCCCCATCGACAAGTACTTCGCGGAAGAGCGCGATCGCAGCGATATCGTCGCCCCCCTGAAGGCGACGGAGACGCTCAGCAAGGTCGATGTGTTCGTCAACGTCAAGGGCGGCGGCCCGAGCGGCCAGGCCGGGGCCATTGTCCTCGGCGTGGCACGAGCCCTCAAGAAGGCGAACGCCGAGTACGATGACGCCCTCCGGGACGGCGGCTACCTCACCCGCGACAGCCGAATGGTCGAACGCAAGAAATACGGCCGAGCCGGCGCTCGCCGCAGCTTCCAGTTCTCGAAGCGCTGATCGTTCACCGACGGACTCCTGTATCACTCACACCACCCCGGCGGTAAACTGTCGGGGTCGTTCTCTTCGTACATTGCAGAGTTGAACCCCGCGAGCCCCGAGGCGCAGCCATGGCAGAGAACAACAAAGTACGCGTGGCCATCGTTGGCGCGACCGCATACACCTCCCGGGAAGCGATCCGCTGGCTGTTGGTCCATCCCGGCGTCGATATCGTCGCCCTCTGCTCGCGCCGCGATCCGCAGCCGCGCATCGACGAGGTTTTCCCGGAACTGGCCGGCCGCCTCGAGTTACGCTGCGAACCGATCGACGCCGCCGCCCTCAAGGGTCGGGTCGACGTCGTCATGATGTGCCTGCCCAACGGCTTGACCATGGACCTCGCCCCCAGGCTGCTCGACGCCGGCATGCGGGTGATCGACTTCTCCGCCGACTACCGACTCAAGGAGCCGGCCGAGTACCAGCAGTGGTACGGCAAGGAGCACACTGACCTGGGCAACCTCGCTCGGGCGGTCTACGGGTTGCCCGAGGCCTATCGCGAGAAGATCCGCACCGCCGCCCTGATCGCCAATCCGGGCTGCTATCCCACATCGGCCGCCCTGGGCATCATTCCCCTGCTTCGCGCGGGGCTGATCGAGGCCAAGGACATTATCGTGGACGCGGCCAGCGGCATCAGCGGCGCAGGGCGCGACCCGAAACCCGAACACCACTTCCCCGAACGCCACGAGACTTTCGAGGCCTACAAGATCGGCGAGCATCGCCACATGGTCGAGATCGAGCGAACCCTCGATCCCTACGTGCGGGCCAGCAAGTCGTCGGTGATCTTCACCCCACACCTGATCCCGATGGAACGAGGCATCCTCTCGACCATTTACCTGCACCCGCGTCAGCCGGTCTCGACCGAGCACGTCATGCAGGTATTTGCCGAGACCTATCAGAACGAGCCCTTCGTGCGGCTTCGCAAAAGCCCGCCCCGGACGGGCGACGTGGCTCGGACCAACTTCTGCGACCTGACTGCACGAGTGGTCAAGTCGCGGATCATCGTGCTCTCAGCTATCGACAACATGGTCAAGGGGGCCGCCGGGCAGGCGATTCAGAACATGAACATCATGTTCGGACGGAAGGAGACAGAGGGCCTTGTCTAATCACACCATTACCGCACCAAGAGGCTTCGAGGCCGGCGCGGCCATGGCCGGCATCAAGCAGGCCAACAGGCTCGACGTCGGCGTCATCGCCAGCGAGGTTCCTTGTACGGCCGCCGCAGTGTTCACCCGCAACCGGTTCTGCGGGGCGCCGGTCATCGTGGGTCGCGAGCACGTCCGCGACGGGTGCCTGCATGCCGTCGTGGTCAACAGCGGATGCTCGAACGTGGCCACCGGCAGGCGGGGCGTGGCCGACGCCCGGGCGATGTGCCGCAGGGTAGCCGAAGGAATCGGCGTGGACGAGACTGACGTGTTGCCGTCGAGCACCGGCGTGATCGGCCAGTTCCTCCCGATGGACAAGGTCCTCAAGGGCATCGACAGGGCGGTGGAGGCCTTGTCCGGCTCGGCTCGGGCCGGGCGGTCATTCGCTCGGGCGATCATGACCACGGACCTGAAGGTCAAGCAGGCCACCGCTCGATTCAAGATCGGCAAGGAGGTCGTGACCGTCGCCGGCTGCTGCAAGGGCAGCGGGATGATCGCCCCGAACATGGCCACGATGCTGGCCTATCTCACCACGGACGCCGGCGTGCCCGCCGCCAGGCTGCGTACGTTCCTTCAGGCCGCGGTCGAGCCGACGTTCAACCGCGTGACCGTCGATGAGTGCGAGTCGACCAGCGACACGGTGACGATCATGGCCAGCGGCCTGGCCCTGCCGTTAGATTCGAGGAAGGCGGAGATCTGCTTCGCCGTGGCCCTGGGTGAAGTCTGCGAGTCGCTCGCCTACCAGATCGCGGCCGACGGAGAAGGGGCCACGCGCGTGCTGGAAGTGAGTGTGACCGGGGCGAAGACGCCCGCCGACGCCCACGCCGCCGCGCGAACAATCGCGGTGAGTCCGCTGGTCAAGACGGCCGTCCACGGCGGAGACCCGAACTGGGGGCGGATCGTGCAGGCCTTGGGGCAGACCAGGGTCGCCTACCAGCCCGAACGCGTGGTCATCCGGCTGGACAAGACGACGCTCTTCAGAAAAGGGGCCCCGGCCCCGGATCTGGACAGACGCAAGCTGAGCCGCATGATGCTGCAGAAGCACGTGAGCATTGCTGTTGACCTCGGCGCCGGCAAGGCCTGTGACCGGGTCCTGACCTGTGATCTGTCGCGAGATTACATCAAGATCAACGCGGACTACACAACCTGAGCCTGTCCAGGTGGATCGACCGGCCGCCAAGAAGCTGGCCGCGGCGGAGCTGGCGAGAGAGCTGCATCGTGGTGAACGTCGACGGTTTCTTCTATCACCCCACGCGCAAGGTCTACACGACGCCGGAGGAACTCGGCGTCGACTGCGAGTCGGTGGGCTTCACGTCCGGCGACGGAACACGCCTGGCCGGCTTGTTCATCCCTGGATACCCTCCGGCTACTGGTACGGTATTGCATCTCCACGGCAATGCTGGGAACGTCACCGCCCATCTCGGCAACGTGGCTTGGCTGCCGGCACTGGGCTGGAACGTGCTGTGTTTCGATTACCGAGGCTACGGGCGATCGGAAGGGTGGCCCAGCCGGGACGGAACGCTCGCCGACGCCCATGCCGCTCTCGACTACCTGCTGAACCGCCCCGATGTGGATGCTCGCCGTGTCGTTGCGTTCGGCGAGTCGCTCGGCGGAGCGATCTCGATCGTCCTCGCCGCCCAGCGGCAGGAAATCCGCGGCCTGGCCACGGACGGGGCGTTCAGTCACTATCGCCGGATTGCCCGATGGACGCTTCGCCAGAACCCGCTGCTTCTGGTCCTCGGATGGTGGGTGCCCAAGTGGCTGATGGTCGACGGCCTCGATCCGATCGACCATGTCGCGCGGATCGGTCCTCGGCCGGTGCTGTTCATGCACGGCAGCGCTGACCGCATCGTCCCGCTCCGCATGGCCGAGGAACTCCACGCCGCGGCGGGCGATCCCAAGGAGCTCTGGATCATGGAGGGCATGGATCACTACCAGGCCCTGCATGAGCTGCCCGGCGAGGTACATCCGAGGCTCGACGGCTTCTTCCGGCGATGCGTGAGCGAGGCGACATGCTGAGGTTCACCCGCTGCCTACCGGGTGACGCTTGACCCGTGAAGACCTTGATCGAGGTTGAACGTGCGTACACCGATCACGGACTGTTGACTGTCGATTGAGGATCGCGCTGTTCCCCCATTCGGCTCTTGGCGTGTCGGTTCTCGGCTTTCACTCCGTTCCGGTGCGGTGGGGCGGAATGAGCCGTTCCCGGCCCGGACGGTGGAGATACACCTGGCCGTCCTGGACCACCAGGTGGCCCTTGGCGAAGAGGCGGATGGCGGCCGGATAGGCGATGCACTCCTGGGCGAAGACGCGTTCCGCCAGCGTGTCGGGCGTGTCGCCGGGGAGGACCGGCACCTTCCGCTGCATGATGATCGGGCCGGCGTCGTATTCGTTGTTGGCGAGATGGACGGTGCAGCCGCTCTCGCGCTCGCCGGCCGCCAGCACCGACTCGTGCACGTGGTGCCCGTAGAACCCCTTTCCGCCATGCTTGGGCAGCAGGGCGGGATGGATGTTCATGACCTTGCCCAGCCAGCGGTCGGGGATCCGCCAGAAGCAGGTCCACCCGGCCTGGCAGACCAGGCCAACCCGATGTGCGTCCAGCGTCTCGGCGATCCTTCGGCTGAACTCCTCGACGTCCGGATGATCCTGGGTACGGATAATGGCCAGCGGCAGCCCGGCCGCCCGCGCCCGCTCGACGCCCTTGACCTTGGACAGCGATGAGATCACCACCGCGATCTCGACGTCCAGCTCGCCGTGTCTGATGCGGTCGATGAGGTTCTGCAGCGATCGTCCCCCGCCGGAGATGAGGACCGCGATTCGAAGTCGTTCGCTCTGGGATGTCATGATCGCACACCTGCCCTGCGGTCGCATTCGTGATGCGGTCAGACCACCTGGATCGAGAACTGGACCTGAGCGTCTTCGATTTCGCCGGCGTGCTTGCCGGCGGTGAGCTGCTCGTCGAGGGTGAGCTCCTCGGCCAGCGTCTCGCTCCGGATGTAGGCGCCGAACTGTCGGACCGCGGCGGCCAATTCGCCGGTGGCGTTCATTCGGATGCGGATGCGGGCCTGGTAGTCGAGCTGCAAGTCCTTGCGGGCACTCTGAATGAGGTGGACAACATCGCGGGCCAGGCCCTCGGCCTTCAGCTCGGGGGTGATTTCGGCGCTGAGCACGACCGCCACCTGCAATCCCTGGGCCGCGGTCCAGCCCTCCTTGGCTTTGAGTGTGACCTGGACGTCCTCGGAGGTCAGTTCGACCGTCTGTCCGGCAGCGGTCAGAGTCGCCTTGCCCTGCTCATCGAGTTGCCGGCGCAGCACGGCCGCGTTGGCCTTCGCCAGGGCCTGCTTGATGGCCGGCCCGAGCTTGCCGAACTTGGGGCCGATGGCCTTGAAGTTAGGTTTGATCTCATAGCGGACGTACCGGTCCGCGTCTGCCGCAAACTCGACCCGCTTGACGTTCAGTTCGTCGGCGATCAGCGGGAGGTGGCCGTCGAGCCACTGGCGGTGCTCCGGGGCGGCCAGGACGATTTCCACGACGCCCAGCGGCTGGCGGACCTTGAGCCTGGCGTCCATGCGGGCCGCGCGGCCGAGCGATGCGATCTCGCGAACGATGGCCATCTCCTGAAGCAGGGACCCGTCGACGGCCTTCTCGTCTGGTACCGGATAATCGCACAGATGGACGCTCTCCTTGGCGTCGGGCAGCTGCGATCGGACTAGGTTCTGGTACAGCGACTCGGCGAAGAAGGGCGTGAACGGGGCGACGGCCTTGCACAACGTCGCCAGCGTTGACCAGAGCGTCGAGTAGGCGGCGTTCTTGTCCGCGTCCATGCCTGACCGCCAGAACCGCTCGCGCGAGCGGCGAACGTACCAGTTGCTGAGGGCTTCGACGAAATCGACCAGCCGCCGGCAGGCGGGGTAGTTCTCGTAGCGATCCATGGCTGCTCGCACGTCGGCGATTGTCTGCTGCAGTTCCGCCCGGACCCATCGATCCAGCTCGCTGAACTCGCGGGGCTTCTCATCGCCCGTGGCCGGTGTCCACCGGTCGATGTTCGCGTAGATCACGAAGAAGCTGTAGACGTTGTACAGCTTGATGAGGAACTCGCGCTGATCGGTCGCGATGGCGTCTTCCTTGAACCGTGCCCCGGTCCAGGGAGCCTGGCTGCTGAGCATCGACCAGCGCATGGCGTCGGCCCCTTCGCGGTCGAAGATGTAGGTCGGCTCCTTGTAGTTGCGTTTGCTCTTGGAGAGCTTCTTGCCGTCCTCGCCGCCGACCAGGCCAAGCACGATGCAGTTGCGGTAGGGGTGGGGGTAGTCCTTGCCGAACGTGTGGGTGTCTGGCATCTTGTCGGACTTGACCGGCTGGCAGCCGGTCACACACCGGCTGTTCACCGGCGAGACGCCGGCGCCACACGGGTCTTGTTCGTTGCTGAACAGCATGGTGCTGATCGCGAGCAGAGTGTAGAACCACCCGCGGGTCTGGTCGATGGCCTCGCTGATGAAGTCGGCCGGGAATCGCTGCCTGAACAGCTCCACGCTGCCGGGTTTGTGCGGATAGCCCCACTGGGCAAACGGCATGCAGCCGCTGTCGAACCAGCAGTCGATGACCTCGGGTACACGGCACATGCGGGCGCCGGGCGCAAAGGGGGAGTCGTAGGTTACCGCATCGATGTAGGGCTTGTGGACCTTGAGATCGTCGACCAAGCCGGGCTTGGCCTTCTTGGCCTGCTCCCAGATCTCCGTGCCCTGGACCCCGGGCTTGGCCAGCAGCTCGGCGTAGGAATCGACGGCCTCCTGCTTGCCGGTCTGCTCGCACTGCCAGATGGGCAGGGGAGTTCCCCAGAATCGCTCGCGTGACAGCGCCCAGTCCACATTGTCGACCAGGAAGTTGCCGAACCGCCCGTCGCGGATGTGCTCGGGCAGCCAGTTGATCTTGCCATTGTTGGCCAGGAAGCGGTCGCGGAACTCGGTGGTGCGGATGAACCAACTCTTGCGGGCGTACTGGATGAGCGGGTCTTCCTCCGCCCGCCAGCAGAAGGGGTAATCGTGGCGGTAGTTCTCGCGTTTGAGCAGGATACCCTTGTCCCTGAGCCACTTGATGATGTCCGGATCGGCCTCTTTGCAGAAGCGGCCGGCAAAATCCCTGGCCTCGGGCACGAAGGTGCCGTCGGGGGCGATGAGCTGGAGCATGCCCAGGCCGTGCTCCTGGGCGGCCCGGTAGTCATCCTCGCCGAACGCGGGGGCCACGTGAACGATTCCCGTGCCGGTGTCGAGGGTAACGAAGTCGGCGGAGATGACCTCCCAGCCCCTGCCACCCTGTGGAGTGGCATAGTCGAAGATCGGCTCGTACTTCATGCCGACCAGTTCCGCTCCCTTCATCTCGCGAACTGTGCGGATGTCCTGGTCAAGCTTGACCGGCAGTCCCTTGAAAACCGCGGGGGTCAACTGCTTGGAGAGAATGAACTGCTCGTCCTCCACCGCGATCCGAACGTAGTCGACCTCCGGGTGGACGGCCAGGGCGACGTTGCTGGGCAGCGTCCAGGGAGTCGTGGTCCAGGCCAGGAAGCTGGTCTTGGGCTCGCCCTTGACTCGGAACCGCACGGTGATGGAGGGATCATCCACTTCCCGATAGCCCTGTCCGACCTCGCCCGACGACAACGCCGTCCCGCCCTGCGGCCACCACCAGACAACCTTGTGTCCCTGGTAGAGCAGGCCGCGCCGGAACAGCGTGGCCAGTGCCCACCAGACACTCTCCACGTAGGACTGGTGATAGGTGACGTAGGCCTCGGGCAGGTTGATCCAGAAGCCCAGCCGTCGGGTCAGTTCCTCCCACTCCTTCATGTAGCGGAAGACGCTCTGCTGGCACAGCTGAATGAACTTCTCGATCCCGTAGGCCTCGATTTCCTCCTTGGTGTGGATCTTGAGGCCCTTGCAGACCTCGGCCTCGACCGGCAGGCCGTGTGTGTCCCAGCCGCCCTTGCGGTGGCAGTAGTGCCCGCTCATCGTCTTGTAGCGCGGAAAGACGTCCTTGATGATCCGGGTGAGGCAGTGACCGGGGTGAGGCAGGCCGTTGGCGGTCGGCGGGCCTTCATAGAACACGAACGCCGGACCACCCTCGCGCTGCCGGAGCGACTTCTCGTAGATGCCGTTCTGCTCCCAGAACGCGAGGATATGCTGCTCGGCGACCGGAAAATCGAATTGTGCGGGTACTTCCTTGAACATGGTGCTCTTCAAGCCCAAAGCCGACTCGCCGCGGGCAGGCGCGTCGCAGCCGGGAACGCCGAAAACGGAGGCCGGGGGATCTCATCGGCCGTCGGCGATCGGCCGCCATCCCTGCCCAGACACGGGCAAGCGGACAAGCCGGGTCTGCCGGCCTGCCGCGCGACACAAACCGACCATTCTAGAGCGATTCACCGGAACTTCCAGTCTGGGCTGAGGTTAGGCTGGCGAGGTGTCATCCCGAGGAGGCGACGGCAGGCTGTCGAGGGCCCCGATTGACCCTGCCGGAAAGGCCGCGCTCTGCCGGCCGATGATGTCCATGTGCTCCCAGGCGCCAAGCCGCCAGCGAACCGCCATAATCACTCCCACGATGCTGATGTCCAGGGTCGCCAGTGCCCAAGGTCCGTACGGCCCCCACGCTGGCTTGAGATAGGCGATCAGGAAGGACCCGCCGATCATGAATACCCAGACTTGGACGCTGCCCACGACTGCTGGCCAGAGCGTATCGCCGGCACCGCGCAGGGCGTTGCTGTAGGTCACCGCGACGGCGTCCAGCAGCTGCCACAGGCCGACGAAGATCATCAGCCGGCTGCCAAGATCAACCACCGCCGCATCCGTGCTCAGCAGGGTCACCAGCGGACGGCCGCAGCAGGTGAAGATGAGAGCCAGCGTACCCATGTAGAGCATGTTCACAACCGCGCCGGCGAAGGCCTGGCGGCGCGCGGAATCGGGCCGGCCGGCCCCGATGGACCGCCCGACCAGTGTCGCGACCGCATGCCCGATGCCCACGGCGGGCATGAAGGACAGCTCGGTGTATCGCCAGCAGATGGCCGTGGCGGCGAGTGCGCCGGTTCCGAACTGACCAATGATGACGGTCAGGAAAACTGCCCAGGAGGTGATGTCGAGCACGAAAGCACAGCCGGAGGGGAGTCCCACGCGAACGAGCCGTCCCATCTTCTCCAGGTTGAGCGGCCATGTGCGGGTCGCTTCGAACGGAGCGGTTGGCTTGCTGAACAGCATGACGCCGAGAAGCCAGATGAGGCGAACGGTGTTGGCGATGACCGTGGCCCAGGCGGCTCCGGCCACGCCCAGTGCGGGAAGGCCCCACTTGCCGTAGACCAGGGCGACTGCCAGGACGCCGTTGAGGACGACTGTGCCGACGATGGAGTAGGCGTTGTGACGAGGCTGGTGGATGCCGTTGAAGAAGTGCCCGAGGGCGAAGCAGGCACCGGCCACGCCAAGTCCCAGCAGGCGGATCTGGGTGTAGACGGTCTCCAACTCCCGGACGGCTTGTTCATGGCCGATCAGGGCATAAAGGCTTGGGATGACGGGCCACAGGGCGAAGCCGGCGCAGGTGGCGATGACGCTCAGCCACAGGGCCTGCCATGCGTAGGCCGAGCAGTCGCGAAGCCGCCCGGCTCCGAGCGACTGACTGACGACCGTGGTCACGCAGACCATCATGCCCATGAGGAAACCGAAGAAGCTGAAGTAGATCATGCCGCCGGACGAGACCGCGGCCTGGGCTTGCGAGCCGACGGTCGGGCCGAGCTTCGAGACGATCGCGAAATCGGTGAAGCTCATGATCGTCTCGGCCGCCGTGCCGGCGACATTGGGGGCGGCCAGCCGCAGCAGCGAAGGCAGCTCGTCCCGCCACCGGGCCGTCGGCGTAGTCGGGGCCGGCGGGCTCACGGATGATGAGTTCGGATCACACACGGATGTCGGAGATCAGCGATTGTTGCGCAGCTGGTTGGGGCCGGTATAGGTCCCATCGAGCGGGTCGGCCTGGGGGGCCGCGTTGTCGTCCGCCGGCTTGTCCGTGGGAGCCTCGTCGGTCTTGGGTGCGGCCTCGTTCGGCGGCGGGGCCTCACCATCTGCGGATCCGCCTCCCTGGCCCTGCAGCATGACAGCCATGAACGCCTTGGCGAACGCCTCCTGTGCATCCTTGGCGGTGGTCAGTTGGCCCTCTCTGATCTTGGCCGCCACGTCCTGGAACGTTTCGGCAAGCTTGGGAACGAAGTTCGCAAACTTGGCGATTTCCTCCTCGGCTTTGTCGGGTGGCGGGACCGACGGGTCTTCGATCTTCCAACTGCCGTCGATCTGTTTGAGCTTGAGAGTGATGACCTTGCCCTGAGTGCCTTCCTCCGGCTCGAGGTCCACGGTGGCTTCCTGGTCACTCGTCTTGTTGATGCTCCCTGCCTTGTACTTCGCAGCCCCGATGGCCACCAGAGTCCCGGCTTGATTTGCGGGGAAAGCATCGTTCGGGAATTTCTCCGCCCAGGCAGCCTGCAGCTGTCGGAAGGCGTCCATCAGTGGAAGAAGGGTCTCGGCCAAGGGCCGGACGATCTTCTCCTGCTCCGGCACCAGGAGGTCGGGCATCTGAGCCACGTTCCCCGCAGCCGCGATCTCCACGTAGGCTTTGACGACGCCGTCGGGCGTCGATGCATCAATGGTAATCGCCGGGGTGTCGGTCGTGCCGGCTCCGGAGGTTCCACCGACCGGCTTGCGGCCCGAGGCTTCCTCCATGCTGGCCGCGGCGGCAATCATGCCCTTGTCGACCTTGCGGGTTGGCGATTTGATCGGTACCAACCGTCTGCCGCCGGCGTCCACGCCTTCGTTGAACGCGGACGTGGCATCACCTTTCTGTTCGCAGCCCCAGGCCAGCAGGAGCCCACTCAGCAGGATGTACTTCGACGCTCGTCGTACCATGACGCATACCTCCCCGAAATCTAGGTGCACAAAGGATACGCCAGGCTTGGCTTGCGATCAACCGTGGCCTGACCGGCGTGACGGTTTAAGCAGGGGCAAGGTCGCCAGGGTAAGGGCCAAAGGACCGAAGCTGCCCGCTCCACAGGCAGGGACGAGCGAGCCCGAGCCGTCGGATCGATGGCCCAGGGTGGCAGCGGTGCTACCCGTCCCGGCGTGGCTGGGATTGGTGGAGCCGCCGTCATACTCGGCGATCAGGTCCGCGATCCAGGCCTCGAACTGCTCGGTGATCCTGACCGCGACGTTCCATTCGACCGTGGTTCCGTTGGCGATGGTGGTCGTGCGGCTACCTCGCATGACCCCGACGATGGTTCGAGTGTCGGTTTTCGCGTCGTAGCTCCAGAGTGGCGACCCGCTCTGGCCCGCCGTGGCATCCAGAGTGTGAAGGATGAGGTTTCCGTCCGCCTCGCGGGCCGTCGCGGACTCGGAGTACATGCCGTACTCGACGGCCAGGTCGCCCGGATAGCCGGCGGAGTTGAGCAGCCGGTTACTGAAGAAGGCCGGGAGCTGAGCCGCATAGTCCATCTGGCCAGTCTGGATGCCGATCGGCGAGGCCAGAACCAGAAGGGCGAGATCATACTGCCCGTCGCCCTTCTGGATCCACGCATCCCAGGCAAACCGCTGAACGACGGAGATCCGGCCGAAGGGCTCGCTCGTGCCGTTCTTGCCCGGAACGAACAGGATGCTGTCTGCCCATCGCTCGGCGGGGTCGCAGACGTTGTGTCCGCAGGTCAGGACTGTCTGGCGGCCGATCATGACGCCGGTACCGACCCAGGTCCCTCGGTTCTCCCAGGTACTGACGACCAGGCCGATCGCGGACCAGGGGGGCGAGGTGGTGGATTTCACCTGTTGACGGCTATCTGTCCCGAAGACCTTGGAGAGTCGGCTGACATCCGCCGGGTTGCCGTCGACGGGTAGATCCAGGGAGGATTGCCCTTGGAGCGCTAAGGATCTGGTGGCGAGGAGCAGGACTGCCGTGATGCACCACGGCAGAGCCGCATTGAACCTGCTTTGGCAGACGTTGCTGTGCCTCACCCCACCCCTCACGACGTACTCAATGACCGATAATCGACCGTGGGCCGTTGCCATACGGTTCGTCATCGCCCCCTTCTGGCAGAAGACCCCACTCGGGCGATGGCCGTGAACATGTACCAGCGATTATACCTGGATGGGGTGGTACGCCCAAGGTTTTTCCCCATGTTCTTGTGATCGGGTGAGCCATCGGCTTGCGTGCTTTGGATTATCGGGCTTGCCCCGGTGGGACTCGAGCCGTGCTCAGAGGATCGGCGTTGGAGCAAGGGGTGCGAGATCCTGATTGAAGGGTCGCGGCTCAAGTCCTGCGGTCCAGGATACGAATCAGGGATGGAGAGTCATGGCACGCAACTGATGGTGCCTGCGGTTTCCGTGTACTGGGCCAGCCAGTCCGGACCGGGCTCATAGATCTCCACCAGTCTGTCCATGCAGGGAGTATCTTCGCGGGAGTGGAAGTAGCGTGGAGTGAGCTCGGCCAGGGCCTCTGTTTTTGGGTGCCCCAGGATGGCCATGCGGTAGATGGCTGAAATGGCTCCGGTGCGGTCGGCGCCCATCTGGCAGTGGATGAGGATCGGGTATTGGGCAGTTCGAAGGGTTTCCACAATGGCCCCCAGGGTCTCGCCTGGTGGCAGGGTACCGCCATCCATGGTGTGGTTTCGCAGGACGACGCCCATGGCGTCACAGACCGCCTTCTCGGACTCGTACCATGATTCGCCGGGGCTTGCACCCTTGAGGTTCACGACCGTCCTGATGTTGAATTGCAGGATGGCCAGCGTGAGCCCGATGGCGTTGGGCTGGCCGGAGCGATATGCCCGCCCGGGGTCAAGATTGTGGAAATTGAAGATTGGGGGAAAAGGCAGAGGGGGTGGAGGTGGCACGCAGGCGCCCAGAAGGCAAGCCAGGGCGGCGAAGACCGGGACTGATCCGCCCGCACGGCCGGTAGGGGGGTGCCGGGAGCACCGGTGGTCTGAAAGCCATCCCGCCATCAAAACGGGATTGTACTTCGAGCTACCGGTTTCGACCATCGCCCTTCCGGCGGCCGGTAACCCTGGGTTTCCCGGATGATCCGGCCTGCAGGGTCGGACTGATGGCACGCCGTTGCCCCAGTCATGTGCCGGCTCGAGGAAGGCGGAGAAGGCTTTTTCGTGATGCGGGAGTGTCTTGGCGCGTTTACGGGTAGGTGGCGACAGCGGCTTTTCAGCGGATTTGGATACTTCCAGTCGGCACAGGTGTCTATTCTCTATTACCCCGGTGCTTGACGGCACTTCGCGGGACGGGTATGCAGTACGGTGCGTTTTGCCGCCTTTGGGTCTGGTAGGGAAACCTCAAAGAAGGAATGGAATGATGCGTATGAAGAAAACCAAATGGACAAGTAGCGTGCTGTTGATGGTCGCCTTCCTGGCGATGACGGCGGCGACCTGGGCTCAGGATCCCGCTGCCAAGGCGGACAAGCCGGCGGGTGTTCCCGCTTCGCCCACGGCTCTTCTCAAGGCGATCCCGGAGGATGCAACCGCATTCCTGGCGATTCGCAGTCTGGACGAACTGGACAAGGACGTGATCGGGATCGCCCGCGCTCTGGGTTTCCCTCTGGGTGGTCCTGACGGCATGTTCCCGGGTCCGCTGGACTGGGCGAAGGAGAACGCCGGCCTGAAGGAAGGGGTCGACACCACGGGTGGTGCGGCCATCGTGCTGCTGAACTGCCGTGACGTTGAGAGCGTGGAAGCGATGTCCGAGAAGGCCGCCATCTTCCTGCCCGCGGGTGATCCAGCCGCGGTGATCGAGCATCTGGGCGGCGAGAAGGGTGACGGACCGGCCAAGGTGACCCTGATGGGGGAGTCTTTCCTTGCCGTGCCCGTCCAGAAGTTCGTAGTGCTCACCCAGCAGGAGGAGACGCTGAAGGCGATCGCTGCGGCTAAGGGTGAGGGGATTATCAAGACGATGGCTCCTGAGCGGGCCAAGGCGTTCGCCGAGCGGGACGTGTTCGGCTGGGCGAACTTCCGTGGCTTCTCCCCCAAGATCCGCGAGGAAGTTGAGTCGATGCTCAAAGGTGTGATGGGCATGGCCAATGAGGGTGATGAAGAGGCGACGGAGCAAAGCCTCAAGCAGGTTAGCAAAGCGATCGATTCCGCGACCGAGGCCTCCGTTGCCATCTCCGTCGACCAGCGAGGCCTGGACATCAGCGGTTATTTCCGAGCCGATCCGAGTTCGGAGATCGGCAAACAGATGGCTGCGGTCAAGGGTGCGGAAGGCAGCTTGCTCTTTGGCCTGCCTAACGAGCCCGCGATTCTGGCGATGGGCGTTGTCAGTGCCGATTCGCTGGAACTTCGGCAGAAGGAGATTCAGGAGGCCCTCGATCAGCTGCTGGTCAAGGGCACGGTCGGCGAGGCCCTGAGTGAGGGGGAATTGGGCGCCTTGAAGGGCGGCTTGGTGAAGGTTCTGGGCGGCTTCGAGTCCGCGAGCGTGAGCGTTTCCGGCCTGCCAGCCGCCGATAACCAGGGACTGATTGGCGTGGCTGCCATCCTGAAGACGGACAATGCCAAACAATGGCAAGAGGACTCTCACAAGATCTTCGATCAGGCCAAGGATGCCGCCCTCAAGGTCGCCAAGGAGAAGGAGGGCCTCGAGGACGACGAGGTCAAGGCGATATCCGAGGGGATCCAGTGGAAGGCCAAGGCCGAGCAGATCGGCGGGGCGAGTGTCGATCAACTGGTCGTCGATCTGGCCAAACTGCCGGACATCAAAGACGAGAAGGAAAGCCTCGACCAGATCAAGTCCATCGCCGGGCCGGACGGGATTCTCTTCCGGGTAGGCGCGGTCGGCGACAAGTACGTGTTGGCCACTTTGGGTGGTGGTGCGAAGCGCTTCGAACAGATCGCCCAGCACATTGCCAAGGCCGAATCACCCTTGAGTGCCAGCGAGAGCATCCAGAAGATCGCGAAGCGACTGCCGGGTGGCCCCAAGAATGCCGAGGTCTACTTCAACGTGGACCAGCTGCTGGCCCTGATCAGCGCGGTTTCGGTGAAGCTCAACCAGCCGTTGCCCTTCCCGCTGGCGATGAAGAACGCCGCTCCAATCGCGATGACCTCGAACAAGGTCGATGCCACCGCTCAGGAAGTCCATGTGATCGTGCCGATGGAATTGGTGCTTTCGGTCAAGGAGATGGCCGCTCCGCTCATGCCCATGCTGATGGGCGGAATGGGCTCGCAGGGAGGCATGGACATGGAGATGCAGGAAGACGAATCCGACGAGAAGCCGACCAAGAAGGGCGAGCTGAAGTGAGGGCTCCGGCGAGTAGCTTGCAGCCCGCTGCCTTGCAGTCTCCGGGCTGATGACGAACCGTGTCTGACGTTTGACGAGGACCTCTCTCCCGCGGATTACCGTGGGAGAGGGGTTCTTGTCGTTTGTCGGGTCCGACCCCCCCAAGCGGGCGAGGAATGACGTCGGGCCATGCCTCTCCGCCACGCTCATATCTTGGCGTGCAGGCCTTTGAGGAACCCCTGGTAAACGGCCACAGGAACGCCGGCCATCTCCGGTGGGGGGATTTGGTCGGCGGCCAGCCGCTCAATGACCTTGAGAGTCTCGTCGCGATGGTCGGCCAGCAGGGTCAGGGCTTGTTCGGCGCGGGCGAGATCCGAATCGCGCATGGCGGCCAGGTAGGCGAGTACAACTCCCTTCACGGTGGTTCGCCCGGTTCCGGGTGCTGGTCCGCCGGTGCGTGCGGGCGAGCGAAGTGCCGCGTCGTCCGGGCCGGCGGTTTCGTGGGCGAGCATATGGTCGACTTGCCGGCGCTCGGCCAGCAGCCGAGCCTCGCGCTCCCGATCGCGTTCGTCTTCTGGGGCGAGCGGCAACTCCTCGATTTCCTCTTCGGGAGTCGGTATGTAGACGTCGCTCTGGCATTGCGGGCATTTGCCCTGCTTGCCGGCCGCCTCGCGCGGAGCAACCAGCCCGCGCCCGCACTTCTCACACTGCACGTGGATACTCATGGTCTATTTCCCGTCAGCATGCTCCGCCAGTTCACCCGTCGCCGCTCGATACTCTCGCCCGGTTCTCTGTCGCCCGCGGAAGATGAGCCGTATCGGCACCTCCGCGAAGGGCAGGGCTTCGCGCAATCGGTTGATGAGGAACCGCTCGAAGTTCCGTGACGCCCGAGCCGGGTCGTTGACGAAAAGGACAATCGTGGGCGGGCCCACGGAGATCTGTGTCGCGTAGAAGACCTTGATCTGGCCGCGACCGTGCTTGGCTCTGGGCGGTGTCTCGCTCAGGATGCCCTCGATGACGCTGTTCAGTTCGCCGGTCCCGACCCGGGTGTGCGATTGCTTGAACAGGGCGGTCGCCAGGTCGATCACCGACTGTATGTTCTTGGCGTCCTTGGCGGTTGTGAATGCGACCGGCGCGTAGTCCAGCCAAGGCATGACCTTCAGCAGGTAATCGCCGTAGTCTCCGGTGGTGGCCTGGTCCTTGGCCAAGTCCCATTTATTGATGACCAGGATGCACGGCTTGTGCTGGTCAGCGATGTACTCCGCAAGCTGCTTGTCGACGTGCCCGACCTTGCTCGTCGAGTCGATCAGGAACAGCACCACGTCGGCCCGGCGGATGGAAAGCTGAGCCCGGTGGAAGCCGTAATACTCGATGTCGTCCGCGATCTTGCTGCGTTTGCGGAGGCCAGCCGTGTCGATGGCCAGGAACGGCCGACCGTTGCGCTCGAAACGAACGTCCACGGCATCCCGGGTCGTACCCGGTACTTCCGACACGATGACTCGTTCCTGGCCGGCCAAGGCGTTGATGAAGGTACTCTTGCCTGCGTTGCGCCGGCCGACAATGGCCAGCTTCATGACCGGCTCGGGCGGTACCTCACCCGTGTCCGGCAGGTGGCGGGTGATCCAGTCCTTGATCTCGTCTCCTCCGCGGTTGTGCAGGGCGGAGACCGGCAAGGCGGAGCCGAAGCCCAGGCGCGGGAAATCGCCCAGTTCAGTGGGGACGTTGAACGCATCCACCTTGTTGGCGACCAGGAGGACGGGACTCTTGCATCCGCGAAGCCACTGGGCCACGGCCAGATCCAGCGGGACCACACCTTCCCTGCCGTCGACCAGGAAGAGGATCAGCGTGGCCTGCTGCACGGCGTAGGCGATCTGTCGCTCGACGTGGTCGCTGAGGTCGTCCCGATCGACGATGCCGTAGCCGCCCGTATCGACGATTTCGAAGTAGAAGCCGTTGTGTTCGCAGACCGCCTGGATTCGGTCCCGGGTGACGCCCGCCGTTGGCTCGACGATGCTGATGCGGCGTCCGGCCAACATGTTCAGCAGCGAACTCTTGCCGACGTTGGGACGACCGACGATCGTGACCAGGGGCAAAGACATGTGCGGATCCGGCAACCCGAACGCTGTGAAAACGACCAAGGCCGTTCAGACGGCAACAAGGCCGGTGGGATATCGCCTGCCCAGCCGGCCGCCGGTCATTATAAGCGAAAAGGCACCTGTTAGCGACCAGGAGTGGGAGGTGAACGATCCGGATGGTTGTTTACTTCGCGGGCCCGGACGCCGGCGCGGAGGTGGTTGCTGGACGTGGCGTTCGCTGGATGTCGAGGCCCACCGGCAGATTGAAGGGGTTCTGATTCAAGGCCCCGGGCTTTCCCGTTGTCCCGATGAGCGCTCCCAGGGCGTCCGTCATCAGCTTCCGACGGGCCTTGCCGCCGGTGGTCAGAGCGTCTCGAATGCTGGGTTTGGGCAGCGCGGTGTTGGGGTTGGAAGCAATAGTCTTGGCCAGGGATTCGACGGCCGGCTCGACGGTGATGATCAGCCGCTCAAGCGGTTCCTGCCATTCACCGTCGGATGGATCGTTGGCCAACGCGTCGACGGAGTCTGCCAGAAGCCGTGCGGCCCGCGACAGGGTTCCCGTTCGCACCGCCGGGTTGTTCATCTTCTCCACTCGTCGAGCCAGCCAGGCAACCAGTTCGCCGTCCGCTTCCGCCGGGCGTTTCAGTTCCTTCTCATAGGACGCGAGCCGGCTGTCCAGGATCCCGTTCAGGACCGGGATGACGGCATCGGCTCGGTTCGCGGTTTCGACCATGAGGGCGCGGTAGATGCGGCTCAAGGTCACACTGCTGGTCTCCTTGACCGCGGTCTTCTGGAGTTCCGCCACCAGGGCGGCCCACTCCTGGTCGTTCAGTTGCTCCCTGATCCCAGCTATTCCCTCGGCCGCCACCAGCCTTGGGCCGGGTGTGGGATCGGCCAGGGCTGCCTTGAAGCCGGGCAGGCACGATGGCTGCTTGAAGTCCCTGAGCATCATCAGCACCATGGCCGCACCCAACGGATGGGGGGGCTTGGCGCTATCCGCGGAGGGCTTGTACTGCCTGGTGAACGACTCCGCGACAATCTCGGCGAGGCCGGTGCGAAACTCCCTGCTGGCGTCTTTGGATTGGTAGTGTCCGGTCAACTTGGTGTAGAGGCTTGATCCGAGTGCCTGGACGGTCTTGGGATCCTCGCCGGTGAGTAATTGCTGGACCTGGGTGTCCAGCCACTGCTGAGCGGCCCGCCGGTCCAGCGATTCCTTGCCTGCCAGCCCCTTCTTGAGCATCTCGGTCCAGTTGGGCTCCTTGGGCGCTTCCTGGGCGACTGCAGAGGCCCCCAACAGCAACAGAAGAGCCAGGGAGGAGGGACATAGATAGGCTAGCCGCTCGTTGACCATCCACTTCATGATCGTCATGCTCGCACCGGGACATTGTCGAAAGTGTGGAAACTAACCCAACCGCCCCCGGCATGTCAAGCACGGGAGGTGAGAACAAGGGTCGGCTAGTCAAGAGTTTACGCGTCTTTTCAGCCAGGGGTTACTTGACGAAGGCCTTCGCAACTCAGTAGAGTGAAGCCTATGGCCTCCGACGAAGCCCGCGCGGGACTGCCAGACGCTGACCGTCGGCCGGGTCGCGTCGCTCATGTGCCCGGACCGTCGGTTCGCCGTCTGAGTCTTTACCTCCGCGAACTGGAAGGCCTCCTTCGCCAGCAGCGTCGCACGGTATCCAGTCTTCAACTCGGCAAGACCTTGGGCCTCACCGATGCCCAGGTGCGGAAGGACTTGGCGAATTTCGGCCAGTTCGGGCACCCGGGCGTGGGTTATCGGGTCGAAGAGATGATTGCTCAGATACGCCGTATCCTGGGAACCGATCGGGTCTGGAACGTACTCCTCGTTGGAGCAGGTAATCTCGGCAGGGCACTGGTCAGCTATCGCGGGTTCGCCGGGAAGGGCTTCGAGATCGTCGCCGTGCTCGACAACGATCCTGACAAGGTTGGCCAGAAGGTCGGGTCGGGTTCTGAACTGGAGGTGCTCTCCCTGGAATCGCTGGCGGAGGTCGTCCGGCGGTTGCGGATTGAGATCGCCATCCTGTGTCTTCCGTCCGAGGTCGCGCAGCCGATAGCGGACAGGCTGGTGCAGGCTGGGATCAAGGGCATCCTCAATTTCGCCCCGACCACGCTGGCGGTTCCTGGTCCTGTGGCTTTGGCCGGCGTTGACCTGGCCGTCCATCTCGAGCAGCTTGCCTTCCAGATATCGGCTGGGCAGGCCAGGACCAAGCCTCCGGAGACACCCCATGCCACCTGAGGAATACGACGATACCCGAGACCTCCCGCAGGACATTGACCTCGAGGGCGACGACGAGTCGATCAAGTGCCGCCACTGTGGCGAGGAGGTCTATGACGACGCTGACCGGTGTCCGGCCTGCGGGCAATGGTCGGAGGAGGACTATCCAGGCGCGGAGCTGCGCTCGCGGGGCTGGTTCTGGCCGGTTACCGTGGCCGTCCTGGTTGCACTGATTCTCGTGGTGTGGGCTGGCCTGAGGTGACTGCTCAGGCATGGGGAGATCATCGCATGGCATTTCCCGTGACTCGGATGCGTCGGCTCAGATATCATCCGACCCTGCGGCGGATGGTTCGGCAGACTCGGTTGTCGGTGGACCGGTTCATCTACCCGCTTTTCGTGCGGCCGGGGAGTGAGATACGCATCCCGATCCCGTCGATGCCTGGTCAGTTCCAGCTATCCGTCGATGCGGTTGTGGAGGAATGCCGCGAGGTGGCGGGGCTGGGGATCCCGGCCGTGCTTCTGTTCGGCATCCCGTCGCACAAGGACGCTGTTGGATCGGAAGCCTACCGCGACGACGGCATCGTGCAGCGAGCGACCCGGGCCATCCGGGAGGCCTGTCCCGATCTGCTGGTCGTCACGGACGTGTGTCTGTGCGAGTACACCGACCACGGCCATTGCGGGGCGGTTTTCGAGCGGGGCGGTTTCCGCGACGTCGACAACGATGCGACGCTGCCGTTGCTGGTCAAGGAGGCCGTCTCGCATGCCAAGGCGGGGGCCCACATCATTGCCCCGTCGGACATGATGGACGGCCGGGTGGGAGCGATCCGGGCCGGGCTCGACCAGGCTGGATTCTCCCACCTGCCGATCATGGCCTATGCCGCCAAGTATGCCAGCAGCTACTACGGCCCGTTCCGCGATGCGGCCGAGTCTCCGCCCCGGTTCGGTGACCGCAAGACCTACCAGATGGACATCGCCAACGGCGACGAGGCCCTGCGCGAGGTGGCCGCGGATGTCGAAGAGGGGGCGGACATTGTCATGGTCAAGCCGGCGATGAACTACCTGGACATCATCTGGCGGGTGAAGCAGGAGTTCGGCATGGTGACGGCCGCCTACCACGTGAGCGGCGAGTATTCCGCGATCAAGGCGGCCGCGGCTAACGGCTGGATCAGTGAGCAGGGGGCCGCCATCGAAACCACGCTGGCCATCGCCCGGGCAGGAGCGGATCTGATCATCACGTACTTCGCCAAGGACCTGGCCCGATGGCTACGGGCGGGCGTCTGAGAGACGCGACTCGAGGGATAGCGCTGCGGTCTCAAGGCGAGCACATAGAGACTGAGCCGGATTGGGGGAATGCGTGTCTCGTTTCTCGCGCAAGCGTGGGGGGAAGGGCAAGGCCAGACGGAATGAGACCAGCCTGGCCCACGGCACCCATTGTTAACCATCGAGGTGCATCAGTTGTCGCAGGCGGTGTCCGCAGGGAGCCCCTGACCTCCGGTCGTCATGCACTTCACGAAGCTGGCAAGGTCGATTGCATCGACGGATCGGTCGGGAAAGCTCGCTGCGCCGGTTCCGTCCAGACACTGGCAGACGCCGAGGAGTTGATCGTACAGGCCACCGGGGTCGCCGGCGCCCGTCAGGCAAGGCTGGAACACAGCGCAATCACCACGGTCAGGACGATCAGCGACACGGCAGCCGGGGAGATATCGGACGCAGACTTCATTGTGGCTCCGGGTAGGTCATTTGCCCCGCGGCAGAAGCCTCACTTTGTCGGCCTCGGGCGGATGAATCAAGGCCCGCCCTGTGGTCATGCCCGGGCAGCCGACGCGCCGGTGGTCTTGCCGCGAAATCGAGCCCAACTCGCGGTCCGTAACGACCGAAATAGGGATAGGGTCTATGACGTGTGTGGGGGATATGCGGGTCGGTCTGATAACGGAAGGAGCGGTGCGGTGACGAAGCCGAAAGCCGTGTTGACCACTGGTGAAGTTGCGAAGATCTGCAAGGTTGCGCCGCGAACGGTGTCCAAGTGGTTTGACACCGGGCAGCTGCGTGGTTATCGCATTCCCGGCAGCCGCGACCGGCGCATTCCGCTCCCGCAGCTTGTACGTTTCATGAAGGTTCACGGGATTCCGCTGGACGGCATCGAGACTGGCTTGATGCGGATCCTGATCGTTGATCACGAGGCCGATCTCGCCGGCCTCGTTCAGCGCGGGCTCAACGACACCGGGCGCTACGAGGCTCGCGTGGCGGGATCGGCGTTTGAGGCCGGTGTCCTGGTTGAACAGTCCCGCCCGCACCTCCTGCTGGTCGATGTCGATGTGCCGGGCATGGAGCCTGGGATGCTGTCGATGTTTCTCTGCAGCCATCCCGAGCTGTCGGGCACGCAGCTCGTTGCCATGAGCGCGAGCCTGACCGAAGGTGACCAGCGCGTCTACCAGCAGCACAAGTTCGCCGCGACGATCGCCAAGCCGTTCGATCTTCACCAGCTCACCGAGACCATCGACGAGGTCCTCAACCTCTTCTCGTGAGTGCGTGCCTTCGCGGTTCCGCTGGAGGTTCCGTTGTGGCGCAGGGCACAGGTCCAACCCTGGCGCCGGCGGCCGCCCGAGGGGGCGAGTCCTTGGTGCACGGCCGCCTGCATTCCTCGATGAGGCATCCGTTGTTGCCGGCGCATGAGCCTAGCGGCAGTCCGCGCTTGGTTCCGTCACGATGGCGGGGCCGGTGAAGCAGTCCTGGAACCGGATGAAGTCGTTCTCGTCGATCAGTCCCCCATGATCGCGATCGAAGCATGCGCAGCCCGGTCCGGCCGGCCCGGCGGACCCGGTGTAGCATTGCTGGAACGATCCGAAGTCCCGCTGATCGACGTCTCCGTCGCCGTCCGCGTCCGCCCATGGTGACCGGGTGCAGTCGTAGGAACTGCGGACGTTGTCGAGGTGGAAGGCTGCCACGTTTCCCCATTCTGGCGGCCCGGCGTCCGGGCCCGAGTGGATCCACACGAATTCGATTGTCAGGATGGGCGGGTTGGACTGATAGACATAGCCTGCCGGCACGGTAGCCCTGAACTCCGGCGATCGGATCAGGCCGTTGCCGAGGCTTTGCGTGTTGGGGATGTCGGTTTGGGCGACAAGCGCACCGCTGTAATTGTCACCATCGATCAGGCGGATCTGGCCTCTACTGATCTGCTGCCAGCTGGCCACGCATGCATCGATGTAGATGCTGTAGTCGGTCAGCGAAGTCTGACCTGCGACCTCGGGAGCCGCGATGGACTGGTACATGCCGCTGTAGTACTGGTCCAGCGTGAAGTTGTGTTGGAGCGACGCGTAGTGAAGGCCGGTCAAGCCCGGGACATGATCTCCGTCGCAGGGATGCCAGATGTTGCCATCGCGCTTCAGATCGAACTGATTGGCGCCATCTCCGCCGCCGTCGGGGTCGAATCCGGTGCCGCCCCAGGCCTGGTCCCAGTGCTTGGGGCGATTCTTGTTGCCGCCTCCCGTCGCGTCCCATTGGCTGGGATTGACGCAGATGTTGTTGTTCTCGCGCGGCTCCGTGGTCCAGCCTTCCTCGAAGCTGGCATTGGTGAGTGTCGGCAGGTAGATCAGCACAGCCTCGGGGAACCACATCGCATTCCGGCAGGAATCGTTCGGCTGAATGCTGTAGCGCCCCGCCTCGATCGTGGGACTGGTCAGATCGAAATCCACCAGCAGGTCGTCGCCGGACAACTGGTAGTTCTGGCCGGGGATCGTGGCAGTGCCATCGGCGACGCCTTCGTTGCGCATCTTCCTGAGCGAGACGCTTCCCCCGGTGCTCGGCATGAGGCCGGCCATATTGTCGCCCTGCAGCCGGACCGTTCCGACGGTTCCCCACAGGAGCCGGTTCTGTGTGACCTTTCGGATGAGGGTGCCCGGCTGGCGCCCGCACTTGATGAGCAGGCCTTGCGGACGGCTGACACCGGAGGGGATCAGCGGCGCGATGGAGCCTTCGTTGGCCCCGACCAGTCTGATCGCCCCGCCCCAGTAGTCGGGCAGAAACAGGGATTGCCTCTTCTCGCCGGAGTTAGCCGGGCTGTGGTTGGGTCCCCAGACCGGGTTTCCGTTGTAGTTGATATTGCCGGTGTTAGGGAACGCGCCGTAGAAACCGTGGTCTGGAAGGCCCATGCCGGCACTTTCCATGTCGGAAGAGCTGCCTTGGTGAATCTGGATGTTACTCGTGGTGCTGATGAGGGCGTTGCCGGTGTACAGCTGGTTGTACCATGGGTCATTCCTGCGGAAGAACTGCTCGTAGACCATGTAGGTGGGCTGGGCCCCTAGGCAGTACGTCTTGACATCGGCGAAGACATCCACGTAAGCACCGGTCTGGCCGTGGTAGCGCAGGATCTTGCCGCTGGTGGTGCTGGCGACGTACAGATCGGGGTAGCCATCCTGGGCCGGGCCCGGCGGTTGGCCGGGTCCCGTCCACTGGTCGTTGCCAAACATGACGCCACGCGGACCGCTGAGTCCACCGCCGCTGGCAAACACGCCCATGAAGGCTCCGGGCGTCGCGCTGTGGAGACCTTCGTAGCGCAGAATCTGACTGTTGTTGCTGCTCGCAACGTAGAGGTTGCCGTCTGGGCCCCAGCACATGCCCCAGGGTCCGCTCAGCCCGCCGCTGCCGGCGGCGACGAAGTCCTTGAGGTAGTGCCCCGTCGTGCCGTCATACACCTTGACACTGTTCGTGCCCAGACTGGCCACGTAGACGTTCCCGTCATTTCCGAGCAGCAGGCCATACGGCTTGCTCAGTTCGCCGTGACCGCCGGGCACCGTAGGGCCGATGAACACGCCCGCGGCGACTCCAGCGTCGTAAGCGGGCATGGGTGCTCCGGTGACGGCGTCGTAGCGCAGGACCTGACTGACGGCACCGCTGGGGTTGTAGCTGCTGATGAGCAACTCGGCCGCCTCGACGGGCGAGCCCAGAAACACGAGGACGCCGACGGCTGCGCACGCCCGCGCCGGCCAACCTGTTCGATTGTTGAACTTCGCTCTCTTCATCGCTTCTTCCTTCTTGCGAGAACCCAGCACCGTTCCGCCCCGCGCACCCAGGGCTGGCGACAGGGGGCTCAGACTCCCTCGGCTCCGCCTGGCACGACGAGTGGGGACGGCCGAAACGGCGCGTGCCCGGTGCGAAGGCCTCCACGGAGGACCTGCGGAGCGCTCATCGACGTGGGGTGGGGAAAGCGGCTCGCTTGCCAGGGCATGCTCGGTTGAACCGAGATGCGATTCCTCGGATGGGGTGGCGGCGGGATCCCTTCCCCGACCTCGCCTCGGACGGACGCATGACCTCCTTTCCGCAAACCGACTGGAAAAGAAGTCCGGGAACCGATATCGTCTGTTTCTCGATTCCTGCAGACCCGATGTGTAGTATAAACGATTGTAGGAGGGAATGAAAGCACGAGAACAGCACTTGGTCCGCCGCTTGGCCGATGATGGCGTTGGACGCTCAGAACAAGGGCCCGTTCTGCCGGGCAGGGTAGGTAAGTAATTGAAGACCAAGAACTTAGCACCCCGAGTGACGCTCAGTGACGTTGCCCGTCGCGTGGGTGTGGCCCCGTCCACCGTCAGCTACATCCTCCGGCGGGTGGAGCCGCATTTCTCGCGTTATGCCAAGGATACGATCGCCCGTGTCCAGCAGGTTGCTGCGGAGATCGGTTATGCCCCAAGTCTGCTGGCGACCTCGCTGCGTCGCAGGCAAGTGCCGTTCTTTGGCGTGTTTTTCGAGTTCGTTCGGCGCGGGGATGCGGCCCCGGACGGTGGGCAGTCCATCATGATGTGGCAGGTCTGCGAGGGCATCGCCAACGCGGCGCGCCAGGATCATCGCTATCCGGTGGTGCTGACCAGCCCCAATCCCGCCTCCGGTCTGCCGGCCTCGGCTCATGAACTTGATCTGATTGTTCGGTCGGGGCTCTCCGGGGTGATCGCCGCAGTGCACCCCGAGACCTGGGTGAACCACGTGGCCCGCTGGGAAGAGGCGGGCGTGCCCTGCATCAGCCTGTTTGATGCCGGATCGCAGGACCGGCCTCGATGGTACGTGGACCTCGACAATTGTGCCGTTGGCCGGTCGGCCTGGGAATACCTCTACCGGCACGGCCATCGCCGGGCGATCTGTCTCCATCAGAGCGAGTCCAGCCAGGCCATTTCGGATCGGATGGTGGCGTTCAGCCAGGCCGCCGGTTCCGCCTGCGAGCAGACGAGGGTCGAGGAACTGATTCTCACCCCTGAGCAGGTGCGGCAGGCTGATGCCGGGCAGTTCCAGTCATGTCGTCTGCTGATCGACGCCCTTGAGCGGGGAGGGGCGACGGCGATATTTGCGGCGGATGGCGGAGCCAGCCTGATCGCGTACCAGGTTCTCAACGCTCACGGGCGGCGTGTGCCGGGCGAGTGCTCGATCATCGGTATCGACCTGCCGTTGTGGTGCAGTGCTTCGGGCTTCGTGACCCAGGTGACTTGTTCCGGCACGCTCATAGGCCAGGCGGCCGCGAAGCTGCTCGTCGAGCGCGTCAACGGGGAGAGCGGCGAACCTCGGCACACGCTGGTTCCCCCGGTGCTCCTGGAACGATCGAGTGTGGGATCGGTCTGAGCCTTCAACCGCCTTTGACCATTCTCATGATCTCGCTGACCAGTCCGCGAATTCCCTCGAAGACCTCGGCGGGTCCTTGTCCCAGCATGTAGGCGGGCGTGGTCACGATGCGGTGCTCATGGTCGACGACGAACGAGGTGCACGAGCAGTCCCTGTGTTTGGCCCCGGTTTTGGTGATGGCCGCGGCGGTGGCGTGGTCGGTACCGATGGTGACCTCGGCGTGAATGCCCTGCGACGCCGCAGCCCGAGCCAGCATGGCCGGTGCAATGCAGATCGCGGCGATCGGCTTGCGGGCCGCGAGCATCTCACCGATGATGCGCTGGACTTCAGGATTGACCTTGCAGGTGGGGCCATCGTCGGCGAAGGTGCAGAGGTTCTTGGCCGCGCCCAGCCCGCCGGGAAAGACGAGCGCGTCGATATCGCGGGCGTGAACCGTGGCTAGGTCCTTGATGATGCCTCGGGCGATGCGGGCGGACTCCACCAGGACGTTACGTTTCTCCCTGGACGCTGTCCCGGTCAAATGGTTGACCACCGCCGGCTGGTCGACATTCGGGGCGCAGCAGACGATCTGGGCGCCGGCTTGATCCAGTGCCAGAAGTGTCAGAACTGCCTCGTGAATTTCCGAGCCGTCCTTGACGCCGCATCCTGACAGACACACTGCTACGCGAGCCATCGGGAGATCTCCATAGCCGGCGACCCCATCGCTGGTTTCAGGTCGCCGAACGCCTATCCATTCTTGCGGCTCTTCGCTCGCCGTTGGAGCTCTGCTTCAATAAACAGCTGCAGGTCTCCGTCCAGGACCTTCTCCGGCTGGCCGGTTTCGTGATTGGTCCGGTGGTCCTTGACCCGCCGGTCGTCGAGCACGTAGCTGCGGATCTGGTTGCCCCACGCGATCTCGCCGCGATCGCCATAGAGCTTCTGTAACTCCTGGTCGCGCTCGGCCTGCTTGACCTGTTCGATTTTAGACTGCAGGATCGCCATGGCCACCCGCTTGTTTTGCTGTTGGCTGCGTTCGTTCACGCATTCGACGATCATGCCGGTCGGAATGTGCTTGACGCGAACGGCCGTCGCTACCTTGTTGACGTTCTGACCGCCGGCTCCCGCCGCGCGGCGGAAGTAGACGATGTCAAGTTCGGCTTCCTTGAGCTCGACGTCGAGTTCGTCCAGAACGGGGAGGACGTCCACGGCCGCAAAGCTGGTGTGACGGCGTTTATTGGCGTCGAACGGGCTGATTCGGACCAGGCGGTGGACGCCGCGCTCACAGGACAGGTAGCCCATGGCGTAGGATCCCTCGACCTTGAGGGTGATGCTGCGGATGCCGGCCTCCTCGCCGTCGGTGCGGGCGAGTTCTGACACTTTGTAGTCGTGCCGCTCGAAATAGCGCAGGTACATCCGGAGGAGCATCGCCGCCCAGTCGCAGGCCTCGGTCCCGCCGGCTCCCGCCTGAATGCTGAAGAAGCAGTCGCAGGCATCGTTTTTGCCGGAGAGCAAGGTCATGAGTTCGACTGCGTCGAGCTGCTCCTGCAGCTTGATAAGCTCCTTGTCCAACTCCGCGTAGGCTTCCGGGTCGTTTGCTTCTCGGGCGAGCTCGAGCATCGCGGCGGCATCTTCCTGGCCCTTGACCAGGGCGGCCGCGGGATCAAGGACGCCCTTGACCGCCTTGAGTTGGCGAACAACGTCTTGCGCCGTCTCCTGGTTTTCCCAGAAACCCGGAGCTCCCATCTTCTTCTCAAGTTCCTGACGCTGGACGGCCTTGGCGGGCAAGTCAAAGAGAGTCCCGGATGGCGACGATCCGGGCCGAAAGGGTTTGCAGCGTGCTGGTCGGGTCCTCAAAGTGCATGTTCGCATTTCTCCTTGCAGTCTTCCGCCGCCCCTGCTCTGAGAGGGGCGCCTAACTATACCGCGCCGAGACCGACGAGACAACCGCGACGTTTGACCCTTCCGACTCAAGGCATACAATACTCGTTTCGGTTCCTCCAACAGAAGGAGAATCTCATGAAGGCCTCGGACGCACTGAAGGCATCGCTGGAGAGCGCGAAGGGGTGGATGCTGGCCCTGGTCAGCGATATCCAGGATGCACCCACGACCTTTCCCACGTCCAACAAGGGCAACCATCCCCTCTGGTGTCTCGGGCATGTGGTCCATTCGGAAGCCGGCATGGTTTCCGGCATGGTTCAGGGGAAGCCGTGCCCGACGGCGCAGTGGGAGGCCCTGTTTGGCATGGGCAGCGCGCCTGATGCTGACAGCAGGAAGTACCCGACCATGGCTGCCCTGTTGGCCGAATGGGAGAAGGTGCGTGCTGAGACGCTGAAGGTTCTCGCGGCCATGAGCGACGCGGACCTCGACAAGCCCGCACAGTGCCCTCCCGAACTCAGGCCGATGTTCGGCACCGTCGGGCAGGTCTTCGCGATGATCGGGCTGCACATCACCTTCCATGCGGGGCAGGTGGCCGATGCCCGCCGGGCATTGGGCCGCAAACCCCTGCTTGCCTAGTGTCTGACGAAGATGGCCGCGACGCGATGGACGCCGGTCTGGACGCAGAGGAGTACGAGTGCCCTTTCCTGATCTTCAGTCGTTTGTCGTCGAACTCGAGCGGCGCGGCCAGTTGCGGCGTGTGCGGCCCGAGGTTGACCCGATCCTGGAAGTGACCGAGATTGCCGATCGCATCGGGAAGTCTCCGTGTCCGGAAGGGGTGGCCGGAGCGCCGTCCACGGATCGGGCCCACGGCGGGTTGGGTGGCTGGGCTCTGCTCTTCGAGAAGGTACGGGGCTCGCAGATTCCGGTCCTGATCAACGCGTTTGGCAGCTACGCCCGTGTGAAGCTGGCTCTGGGGTGCCAGGATCTTGACGAACTTGGGGCACGGATACAGCAGCTTCTCAGGCCCGAGCTGCCCACCACCTTGCTGGACAAACTCAGGAAGCTGCCTGATCTCGCCAAGCTGGCTGGACTCGGCCCCAAGGTCGTCAAACGCGGCATCTGCCAGGAGGTCGTGCACATCGATGACGCCGATCTTGGCTCACTACCGATTATCCAGTGCTGGCCTGACGATGGCGATCTGGGGTCCGAGCCTTCCGAGGTTGGCCGGTCGGGCGGGCCCGTTGTCGAGGCGGCCGGGTCCGAGGGTCGAACCGGTCGCTACATTACTCTTGGCGGGGTGTACACCCGCGACCCGGAGGATGGCTACACCAACGTTGGCATGTACCGCGTCCAGGTTTTCGGCCCGCGGCTGGCGGCCGCCCATTGGCATGTCCACCATGATGGGGCCAGGATTTACCGCAAGTGGGCCGCCCGCGGCGAGCCGATGCCCATGGCCGTCGTGCTCGGTGGCGAACCCGTCCTGACCTACGCGGCGACCTGCCCGCTGCCGCCGGGAATCAGCGAACTCCTGCTCGCCGGGTTCCTTCATCAGGGTGCCATCGAACTGGTGCCCGCCAAGACGATCCCGCTCGACGTACCCGCCAATGCTGAAATCGTCATCGAAGGTCAGGTCGATCCGAAGGACCGCTTCATCGAGGGGCCTTTCGGTGATCACACCGGGTTCTACTCGCTATCCGGCCCGTACCCGGTCTTCCGCGTTACCGCCATCACTCATCGGCGCGAACCGATTTACCCGACGACCATCGTCGGCCGGCCGCCCATGGAGGACTATTACTTCGGCAAGGCCACCGAGCGTGTGTTCCTGCCGTTGCTGAGGACCCTGATCCCGGACGTGATCGACTACCACCTGCCCATGTTCGGGGCCTTCCACAACTTCGCCTTCATCAAGATTCGCAAGGAGTATCCGTACCAGGCTCGGAAGGTGATTCACAGCATCTGGGGCGCCGGGCAGATGATGCTCAGCAAGTTCATCGTCGTGGTGGACGAGCACGTGGACGTTCATGACGAGCAGCAGGTGATGTTTGCGGTGGGGGCCAATGTCGATCCCCGCCGCGACACGGTCGTTGTCGACGGCCCGCTGGACATCCTCGACCACGCCGCGCCATTCGAAGGGGCCGGCAGCAAGATGGGTATCGACGCCACGCGCAAGATTCCCGGGGAGGGCATGATTCGGCGCTGGCCGATGTCCCTGGACATGTCGCCTGCGGTCAAGGAGCGGGTGAACCGCCGATGGAGAGAACTCGGGCTCGACTGAGCAGACCAGCGGCCCCGGTTGTGGAGGTCGATCTGGGTTCCTGAGCATCCCGCGATCTACCCCTCGGGAAGGACATGCGTGTCGGCTTTGGGCTGGCTCACGATCAACTGGTCAAGGGTGAACTTTGTACCGCACTCCGGGCAACGAGCCTCGCTCAGACCGGTCATGTTGTAGCCGCAGATCGGACAGGACACTGCTTCCCTTCCGATCTTCGCCAGCCGCTCGGCTCGCTCGGTGGGGGTCTCTCGCCAGATGATCACTGTGGCCAATACCCAGATCACCGGCACGACTGAGCCGCCGATGAGCATGGCCACTTCAACATCGCTGCGGCCGAAGACCGTCATCATCAGAAACCCGCCGGCGATCGCCGCGGCCACAACCGCCACCACGCCCGCCAGGATGGTCTTCACGATCCGCTCCGGTGTCCAACGCACCAGGCTTCGCCAGAGCAACACCCAGTAGCAGGCCACAAAGAGATAGAGGCCCGCGTAGAGCAGGGCGATGGTGCCGGCTTGCGGCCTGCGGCTGACGACCACGGCGAATCCGAGTACAAACAGACAGGCACTTACCGGCAGAATGAGCATCGCCAGTATCAATCGGGCCACCAACTGGGTCATGCGAGAATTGTACCTGGAAGCTACAATAGCGGGAATGGATGGCTCCACGAACGGTGGTCTTCGCGGGCGTGAACCTGCCAGCGGCCTGGTGTGGGACGATGGCCGGCTCGTTTCCCCTCATTCGACCAGGGACAAGGCCGATCGCGTACGCCGCATGTTCAACGCCATCGCACCCACTTACGAGTGGGTCAACTCCGTCGCCAGTGCGGGCCGCGATCAGTCCTGGCGGCAGGAGATGGTCAGGTTGGCAAACCCGACGGCCGAGGATGTCCTTCTCGACGTCGCATGCGGGACTGGCGATGTGGCTCGCACGTTTGCCGGTGCCCCAAGACGCCCCGGCCGTATCATCGGGATCGACTTCGCCGAAGAGATGCTGCGACTAGCGGTGCACCGTCCGATCGGCGGTGGCCTGTTCGCCCAGGCCGATGCGCTGTGCCTTCCGGTGGCCGACAGTAGCGTGTCGATCGTCACTTGCGCGTTCGGGATCCGCAACTTCCAGAACCTTGCCGCCGGCTTGGCCGAAATGGCTCGGGCGCTTCGTCCCGGCGGCCGGGCTGTCCTGCTCGAGTTCTCCGTTCCCGCCAACGTTCTCCTGCGATATTCGTACTTGGTCTACTTCAAGTGGATCATGCCCTGGTTCGCGACGCTGATGAGCCGTGATCGCACCGGGGCATATCGCTATTTGCCGCGTTCGGTGGTAAGCTTCCCACCCAGGCAGGCCATTCGGTCGGCGCTGGAAGCAGCCGGTTTCAGTCAGGTCGGCTTGCATTCGCGATCCTGCGGCGTCGTCTGCATATACGTCGCAACCAGGAACGGCGTATCGCCCAACCGTTACGGAGGCCCATAAAGCTGTCCGCCAAACGTGTCAAACGAGCAGGCGTCCGGCCGATCCGCGTTCTCGGTTGGCTCCTGGGTTTCCGGGCGGTGCCCGGCCTCGATCAGCCCGATGATCGGTCTATCGAGGTGTGGCGCTGGACGAAGCCGAAATACCGTCACCGGGCGGTCGCCCTCCTGCTCTTCGATGCCTTGTTGTTCGCAGGTTTGTGTTGCTTCATTCTCTGGCTGCGCACTGGGCAGTATGTCATCACCACGTCGACGGCCGGCCCCGCCGAGATGCTGCCGCCTGATTCCATTCTGGAGCCGGCCGGGCAAGCCGATGGTGTCTTTGATGTCCAGGGCGATACGACCGTCGGCTCGTACGTGTCGCCTTCGGGGGGCTACTGGCAGGCGTGGTGGGCAGTCTTCGACCCGTCCGCCGAGAGACAAGCCACTCTGATCGATTTCCTCATCAGCCCGATCCCCCTGGACCAGGTACCGCTCATTGCCGTCATCATTGGGCTGGCCATGGCCACACTGACGGCCGTCCCGATCATGGTCTCCATGCTCTATCGCTTTCCTTACTCCCTCATTTTCTGCCTGCTGATCGCCTTCGTGGCCCTGCTCCCCTGGCTGGGGCTGACCATGGTGTTGTGTTGTCTGCTTGCCCGCTGGCGCCCTTTGAGGTTCTCGTTCCATTACGCCACCGCGCTGGTATCGTTTCTTCCGGTGGTGTTCTACTACTTCATGGCCACGCGGAATGCCGCCGCGTTCGATTATCTGCCGCGGATCGAGATCGCCAAGCTGTACGTTCCCTGGGTCTTGGCCATTGTGGCCGCCTGCGTGTTCATGGCCATCACTCTGATGATCGCCTGGATCGTGAACTACCGCCCGGGAGCGATCGCGCCGCTGCTGGCCATGATGTTCGCGATTCCGGTTGTGTTGTTCGAGGTCAAAGTCGGCCGGGACGAGCTGTATTACCGCTTGCTGGAATCGAGGTTTGGACCGGGCTCCAACAGCTACTTTGTCGAAAACGCCGACGCGTCTCAGGCGCTTGCTCGGGCGGTCAGGAAGTACAGCCACGCGAGCCACAATCCATCGGCCACGCCGGAAGCGATTGCCGAACTGGTCGCCCTCCGCTGGCAGTTCTGGTTGGACTCCGCGTTCACGAAGCAGCAGGAGGAGGCCCAAACGGCCTGTGACACCTTTCGGCGGAGCTTCCCACACAGCCGGTACACGCCCAACGTTCTGTACCTGAAGGCCCGGGCCATCGACATGCAGATCGATCGAGAGTTCTTCCGAAGGAATGCGATCCTCCGATACTACAGCGACTATCCGAGTGCCGCCTCCAAGTCTGTTTGGCGTGAGATCTACAACGACGTCCCTCGCTCTCCCATCGGGGCAGTGGCAGCCTTGCGTCTGGCTATTCTTGAGGCCCGCCAGGGACACCTCGATCAGGCCGGCCCCGAGGGATTGGCCGCCCTGATGCTGCTGGACGACCTTCTCAAGCATCCGCCCGAGCCGGTTCCGGGGGCATCAGCCTCCGAGATGGAAGGCGGCCTGCGCGCCTTCTTCGCCAAACGCTCGTCTACCGGAACGCTGGGCATCGACCCGTCGGCAATCCTCCAGGACGCTCGCAAGTTGCAGTACCTGCTGACCCACAACACGGATCCGGAACAGAACAACCTGGCGCTTCGACGTCTGCTCAGTCTGATGCCCCGTCATGCCCTGTACCATCGCAACTTGGTGAACCTCCGGGCGGACATCGCCGCCGGCCGGCTCATCACCCGTCTCTGGGACAACGTTGAGGTGCTGATCGCCGCCACCGAGCCTTCCTCGAGCCTGCGGATCGACGGCCTGGTCAAATGCGTCGAGAAGCTGCAGAGCGTCCCTCAGAGCGACGCCCTGGCCCAGGCTCGGTACGAACTGGGCGTTGCCTACAAGGACGACAACCGGCACCATGAGGCCGGAGCCGCGTTCGAGGACGTCGTCCGCTTGCATGCGGATACGCCCTGGGCCACCGACGCCAGTCGCCGCCTGGCAGCCATGGGACTCGGCGTTCGCTCCGGAGGTGACCGGTAATGCCACGCAATATCGTGCTGGCCGTCACCGGGGCGAGCGGGGGACCCTATGCCCTCCGGCTTCTCGATTGCCTGGAGGCGGCCGGGGTCCTGACCCACCTCATCGTGTCGCCTCACGGACGCCGGCTGTTGGCCGAGGAGTGTGGCATCGAGCGGATGGAGCCGGAAGGGGTGCTGGGGCGGCCATCGAACCGCGTCACGATCTATCCGTCCGGCGATCTCGGGTGCCGGCTCGCCAGCGGATCTTTCCTCACCGACGGGATGGTTGTGTGTCCCTGCAGCAGCAACACGCTCGGCAAGATCGCATCCGGGCTGGGTGATAACCTCATCGCTCGGGCGGCCCAGGTGACCCTCAAGGAAGGCCGGCGCCTCATACTGGTTCATCGCGAAATGCCCTTGAGCGGTATTGACCTGGAGAGCATGCTCAAGATCCAGCGCGCGGGTGGAATCGTGTGTCCGGCCTGCCCTGGTTTCTATCTCAAGCCCACCTCGGTCGGTGAACTCGTGGATTTCGTCGTGGGCCGGGTCCTTGACCTCCTGGCCGTCTCCCACCAGCTCTCGGTACGGTGGGCGAAGTGAACGGCCGCGTAACCTCGATCTCCCGGCGTGCGGAGTGTCCCAGGCGGCTTGAGAATGTGTTTCTCGCCGGAGGTCGTTCAAATGGCGATGTGGGGCGGGCAGCGGCCTCCTGAGAACCGCTACCTTGGGCGGAGCGCGACCACCGGCGGGGAAAGCCGAGGAGCGCCAAGTCCGTCCATCCGACGGTCATGTGCCGCCCGTGCTTGGCCGATGGCGGACCGAAAGCCGCCCAGCGATTCCGCAACTGACTCTTTCCTGCACACGTAACCCCAGCTCATGACAAGCATTGATGGACTCGGCAGGGGTGCCGAGCAGATTCGCATTCATTTTGGGCTTGACAAACCGGCCGGTGTC